>CAWGNM010000030.1:0-22469 GCA_963823935.1 uncultured Acidobacteriota bacterium | reverse complement strand
TTCGTATCGCTTAATTAGCTTTTGCGCGTCTCTAAGAGACGGCATGATCGCGCGACAGCCGCCAATGTCCTGCATCTGTGACAATTTCATATCTGGGTTGTGTGTGAGTTTAAGAGCAATGGACGGTAAGCGCTTCAATCTTTGAGCGATGAGTGCTTTTGAACTGATCTTATATGCACGCCCACGGAGAGTCATTTTAACGGCTTGTAATGGGTAGCTGTGGCACGCACGCCAGTTATTAATGATGACTAGGGCTGCATCAAGATCAGGAGGGTCTTTTTGAATTAAGGTGGCACCCGCCCGGTCAATCCGTCCTTTGCTGTATTGTCTGGTTGCCCAAGCCATACCATCAATCCGTATACACGTGCATTGACGGTCAGAATATGCCAGTTCTTCTATTGCCGTGTCTAGCGGGGATACTTACCAAACCCGTCCGAATACTACCTAGGTACTAAGAGAATCCCTCTTGCTAACCAACTGATTATGTGGTAGTCTACGCTTTGTTCTTGGCCGAGACAAACCCGAATCGGACCCAAGCGCAGCCGCACCCCGAACCCACCTCTTGCGCTTGCATCGGCTCACGCCCTTTCAGGCTTTGCTCCTCCCCTGCAATTCACGCGACGCCTGCCGCTCATGACTACCCAGGACCCCATTTTTCGGCTAACCTGAACGGAATGCGCACTTACAAAAGTTTCCCAGCTAACTCCCTTAGAATGCGCACTTGCGAAACAAACGACTTAAAGCCCTTTAGAATCCGCACTTACAAAATAGACCCCCGGGGGGTATCCCCCGCTCCTCTTGTTCAATGGCTTCTGAAAAATGCAAAGTCCTTAGAATCATATCCTTGCACAAATAGCGCACCTAACCGCCCTGGAATGATATTCTTAACAAAAAAAGTAGGGGGGAGGGGGTGTCCCGCGCATCTTACGTGCCAAATGTCCTTGTGTGACATTTCGCCCCTGCCTCATCTAAACGAGAGCAACCGGTCCCTTAACCATGCCGACGTCCGATAGCGCGATCACCAACTCCCCCACCGTGAACAACGGCGACGCCCTCGATCCCGGCGGCGAATCGTTCGCGATCGAGACTTTCGGGCTCACGCGCACCTTCGGCGACCTGATCGCCGCCAATCACGTCACCCTGCACGTGCCCTACGGCGCGATCTTCGGCCTCTTGGGACCGAACGGCGCCGGCAAAACCACCACGATCAAGATGCTCACCACCATGCTCGAGCCTTCCGAGGGAACCGCCTCGGTGGCCGGCTTCGATATCGTCCAGGCTCCCGCGCAGGTCCGCCGCCGAATCGGCTACGTGCCGCAAATGCTTTCCGCCGACGGCGGCCTTACCGGCTGGGAAAACCTCGATCTCTCCGCCAAGCTCTACGGCATCCCTCGCGCCGAGCGCAAGCGCCGCATCGAAGACGCCCTGCAGTTCATGGGGCTCACCGATTTCGCCGCAAGCTCGTCAAGACCTACTCCGGCGGCATGATCCGCCGTCTGGAAATCGCCCAAGCCATGCTGCACCGCCCCGCCGTGCTCTTTCTCGACGAGCCCACCGTCGGGCTCGATCCCGTCGCGCGCCGTTCCGTCTGGGAACGCCTGCTCGAGCTGCGCGGCACGTATCGGATGACCGTTCTGATCACCACCCATGGCATGGACGAAGCCGACGAGCTCTGCGATTCTCTCGCCATCATGCATCTCGGCAAAGTCGCCGCCATCGGCACTCCTGCCGATCTGAAAACCAGCGTCGGACCGGACGCCACGCTCGACGACGTCTTCGTTCATTACAGCGGCGGCACCATTCAGGAGGAGGGAAGCTATCGTGACGTCCGTCCACACGGCGCACAGCTAGCCGTCTCGGCTGAGCCCGAGCCGTCCGCGGTTTTTGCTTTTTTCCAGCAGACCGCGGCCATCGCCGAAATCGAGCTGAAGAAGCTCCTTCGCGATCCCACCGAAGTTCTGGCTCGCGCCGTGCAGCCGGTTCTGTGGATCGTGATCTTCGGAAGCGTCTTCAGCCGCGTGCGCGGCATTCCCACCGGCAATGTCAGCTATCTCGCCTTCATGACTCCCGGCATCCTGGCGCAGAGCGTTCTGTTCACCGCCATCTTCTACGGCATCGCCGTGATCTGGGAACGCGACCTGGGCATCGTGCACAAGCTGCTGGTCAGCCCCGCGCAGCGTTCCGCGCTCGTCTACGGCAAGGCCACCTCCGCGGGATTTCGCGGCGGATCCAGGCCACGATCATTTACATCGTCGCTTTCCTGATGCACATCCAGATTCGCTGGACCCTGCTCTCGATCCTGGGCGTTCTTCTCGGCGCCATGCTCGGCTCGGCCATCTTCGCGACGTTGTCTTTCATCGTCGCCTGCCTGGTGAAATCGCGCGAACGCTTCATGGGCATCGGCCAGCTGATGACCATGCCGCTGTTTTTCGCCAGCAACGCCATCTACCCCATCTCCATCATGCCGCGCTGGCTGCGGGTGGTGGCGTTTCTGAATCCGCTGACCTATCTGGTGGACGCGCTGCGCTCGCTGATGATTGCCGGAAGCCAAAGCTCGCACAGCGTGGCGACGAATTTCGGCGTGATAGCCGTGATCTTCGTGATCCTTGCGGCCATCGCCACGAAGTTATATCCGACTCTCGTGCGATGACTAATACGCTGTCATTCCGAGCGGAGCGAGGAATCTGCTTTTCGCTTTTGCGTCGACTCGCCGGATTGCAGTCTCGATTCTTGGCCTTGACTGAGCAGTGCTTCGCAGGCTTCGCGCACTTGTTCCACGCTGACGGTGCGAATGCACAGCGACTCCCGCGAACTTGCACAGCCTCCTCGCGGGCAGCGTTCGCAGGGGAATTTGTTTTCCACCACGCGGTGTTCGGTTTTCCACGGGTACCAAGCGGCGGAATCGCTCGTCCCAAAAATCGCCACGCATCTCTTTTGCAGCGCGGCCGCGATGTGCGTCGGCCCGGTATCGTTCCCGACAAATAAGCTCGCCCCGCCGAGCAACGCCATCAGTTGCCGCAGGTCCAGCGAATCGACGATCACGCCCAGCGGCGCGAGGCGCTCTCTGACCTCGGCGGCGATCGCCTCGTCGCCGGGACCGAGGTTCACCACCGGCGTCAGCGCGTATCTCTCCCGCAGCCAGCGCGCGATCGCGGCAAAGTTCTCCACGGGCCAGCGCTTGGAGACGTCGCCCGCGCCTGGACGCAGCACCGCGTACCGTTGGCCGCGAGGCAAACCTTTGTCCGTCAGAATGCGTTCCACCGCGGCGATCGCGTCGGCCTGCGGATACACCCTCGCCGGCGGAATGTTTCCCGCGGGCATTCCCGCCCACAGAAATTGCTGGGCGCGATGCTCCGCGGCGTGGCGTGGAACACGGCCTTCGACAGGAAAGCTGGAGGGAACCTCGACGTTGTAAACGAACGAATATTGGCGCCGCGCCCAGCAAACCCGCAGCGGCGCGCCGGAAAAGCCGGTCAGCAGCGCGCTCGTGGGTCCCGCGTGCAGATTGAAGACAGCGGCGAACCTGCGCCGCCGCAGCATCCTTACCGTGGGCCAAAAATCCGTCAGCAGCAAAACATGGGAGATCGCAGGATGACCCTCGACGAGCGCCGCGCAGAACGGCTGCACCAGGAACGAAATTCTGAAATCAGGACACCACTCGTGCAGGGCTTCAATCGCTGGCAGAGTCAAAACGACGTCGCCGATGGAGCGCAAGCGAATGACCAGAATTTCGGCGCCCAAAGGCAGATCCGGCAGGACGGATGAAGGATTGTCTGCTTCTTGCCGGTTGGAATTCACGGCAATCGAACTCCCTGGCGATGCGTGGATGGTTCAGGCTCCCTGCGCATGGCGGTCAAGTGGGAAGGCAAAATACGTCAAAGTGAGGCCAGTTGCTCAGGTCGGACTCCCGAAGGACTTCGCCGAGGTAGTTCGATTCGTCGACCACTCGATGCACTTTGTATCCGTGCCGCGCGATCCATCGATAGAGATCGCGGCGCTGCTCGGCAGAGAGCCCCTTATAGACTTCGACTTTCAGGAACGGCTTTTGCCCGGAGATCAGATCGTGCAGGGATTGTAGAATTACGGAATCGTATCCTTCGGCGTCGATCTTGATATAGCGAATCCGGGAAATCAGCTGCGGATAATTCTCGCGCAGAAACGATTGCAGGTTTCTGCCCTGCACGGCCAGCTCGAAGGAATGCGCGTGCCGCCAGCGGCTGACTCCCTCGAACCGCCCGCCATTGCAAAAGCCCGCGTCGGAGTATTGAAATTTCAATTCGGCGTCTTCCGGCGTCGCGGCAAACATCAGCGGGATGATATTGGTTTTCTCGGGATTGAGCTGGGAGTTTTTTTCGAGCACGGGAAAAACGTATTTGTTGGGCTCGAGCGCCAGAACGCATCCTGTTTTGCCTACGGCCAGCGCGATGGGGATGGTGGAATCTCCGGTGTGAGCTCCGATGTCGATGGCCACGTCGCCAGGCGAGAGAAAGCGGCGCAACTCATCCACCGACTCCTGGGTTATGCGCTTGCCGGTTTCACGCGGATGGAGCCATTGCGCGTACTGGATATTTCCGTCCTTGGGCAGCGCAAAGTTGCCGACCTCATACCCATAGGTCTGGGGCCGCGGTTTGACTTCGAGCAGGTAGAAGAGCTCTTTCAGCTTCACGTGAGACGCCCTGAGTATACAACCGTCTTCGCCGCCAGTACGGCGTCTGGGTTAACTCTCCGAGAATGCTGAGCGCTCGCGCCGATCGGGCTGTACGGGCGCGCCCGAATTTTGAGCTTGCGTGAATTTTCGGCTTGCCCTTTTGATAAAATAAGGCGATATTAGCGATTCCTCTTTTTACCTCGTTCTAAATTCTTGGGAGGCCGAGTGAATAAACAGGTTTGGCTTGTGTGGCGAAATTGGCTCAGCGTTATTCTTCCGATGGTAGGAGGCTTTGTTGCCGCGGCGGTAGGATTCCGAATGCTGATTCTTACGGACTTTTCCAATTCCGGATGGGACTTCATGGGACGCTGCGGCGCAGATGCCCTCGGGTTTTTCTTCGTAGCGGGAATTTGCTGGCTGAAGCTGCACCCCGAACTTGGCCCCGAAGACGAAGACAGCCACTAAGTCACCGATTCCCTGCCCCGCAGTTTGAACCTGCTCGGAAGTGCGCCTGGTCTCGTCTCTTCTCGCTTACCGCTCGTGTCTCCCGCTTCAATAAGAAGACGAAGGCGGGCTCTTGCGCAGCTTCGATCCGTTCGTGCCCGGTTGTTGCGACTGCTCCGATTCCAGCGCCTTGCCCATCAATTCATCCGCCATTGAGTTCGCGCCGTAAATATCCCGCAGCGCCTCCAGAATGCCGCGCGAATCGACCTGGATGGAGCGGCCGATGGTGTCGTCATATACGAAATTCCAGGGCAGCGATTGAATGTTGCCGTCGAAGATGATGCCCACCAGTTCGCCGGTGCGGTTCAGCACGGGACTCCCCGAATTGCCGCCGATGATGTCCGCGGTTTCCACGACGTTGATCGGCGTATTGAGCTTGAGCTTTGGCCGAGCCTTGACCCAGCTGTCGGGCAAGTTGTAGGGAGGCACGGCTCCGTGCTGGACGGCGTGGTCAAACGCGCCGCCGATGGTGGTGAAGTAAGGAAGCTTGGTGCCCTTCGGCGTGGTGCCCTCGCCATTTTCCGTGTAGCCGCGGGCCGTGCCATAGCTGAGGCGCAGCGTGAACGTGGCGTCGGGATAGCTCGCGGTGCCTTCCTTGGCAAAGCGAATCTTGGCAATGGCGCCGCCATCGCGGCGAACGACTGCGTCGATCTTGTCGTCAAATTGCTTGCGAACCGAAAGCGCCTCGGGCTCGACTTCGAGCATGACCTTGATCAGCGGATCGCTGCTGGCGTCGATGGCCGCTTTTCCGCCTTTGTAAAGCTCCTTGCGCACGGCAACATCGCTTAGTTTGGTGTTGTCGATCAAATACTTGGCCACGTCGGCAGGCGTCTGCCCATTCAGAATCTTGGCCACGAGCGGATTCGTGGGCATCTTTTCCTGCATTTCCGCCAAAGAATCGGCCAGCGTCAGCCGCTCGAGAGACTTATAGATCGGCGCGGTGGAAAAAAGATCCTGTTCGAGAGAAGGCAGCCCGGAATCGCGATATTCGCGCAGGCGCTCGCCATTGGGCTTGGGCAATTCTTCCGAGGCGCGCACCAGGATGCGGGCATAGGCCGCGAGTTCGCCGCGAAAGCCGCCGCGGCGCTCGAAATAACTCAGCGGGAGATAGATCCCTCTTCGATATCCATGGCGTTGGATATCTCGGCCCAAGGATCGCCATATTCAGCCTTCTCCGCCGGATTGGCAGCGAACGCCATGCGCAATTGGTTTTCTTCGGCGGACTTTTTGGCCATGAGCGATTCGTCTTTGAGGCCGGACTCATAGCCGCGGATGGCCTTGAGCGAATTTTCCACGCCGAAAAGATCTTCGTGCGCGATCTTGTCGTTTTCCGCGGATTCGGCGCTGAACTTCTTGAGCACCGTATCGCGGCGGGCCAGCGAATCGAGAACCAGCGGATAGGCGACGTCGCGGAGCAAGTTGAGTTGCGACATGGTGTTCAGGCGGCCCGTGGATCCGGGATTGCCGGAAACGAAAATGAGGTCGCCATCCTTGACGCCGGAGGTGGCCCACTTGAGGTAGTTGTCGAGATGCGCGGGCTTATCGTTCTCGTAGACGCGGAAGAAGCAGACGTCCAGATCGTAGCGGGGATACTCGAAATTGTCGGGGTCGCCGCCGAAAAATGCGGCATCGAATTCGGGCGCGAAGACCAGGCGCACGTCGGTGTACTTCTTGTATTTGTAAAGGTTGTACATCGCGCCGGAGTAGAGCGTGATCACGTCGCAGCGCAGCTTGGTCTCGGTGGCGCATTGCTGTTCGATGGCGGACATTTCGGCTCGCTGCGCCTGCGCCTGATCGGCCACCGACATGTTGGGTTTCGCGGCGGCGTTTACCTTGGCGGTGACGTCTTCGATTCCTTCCAGCACGTTCAGCTCGAGATTCGGGCACTTGGCCTCTTCGGCTTGCGTCTTGGCGTAGAAGCCGGTCTTCAGGAAATCCTTGCCGCCGGTGGAAAGCTGCTGGATGCACTCCGAGCCCACGTGATGATTGGTGAAGGTGAGTCCGTTGGCGGAGACGAAAGAGCCCGAGCCGCCATTATTGAAGCGCACCGAGGAGAGGCGGGTGTGGTCGAGCCAGGCCGGCGTGAGATCGAACTTGTACTTGGCTTTGAGCTGCGCCGTGGGAGGAAAGTTGTAAAGCCACATGCCCTCGTCGGCCGCGGCGACTCCCGCCACGAGTAAAAGAGCGAAAAGAATCAGGATGGGCCGTTTCATGGGTGCACCTCCCGCCTAACTATCGAACAAGAATACGCCGGGCGGATATAGGAGGAAAGCGGGTCTTGCTGGGAGATGGGCATAGACTACAGGAATGCGCAGAATAACGTGACTGTACGTCCGTTTGTAGTCCGGTTTCAGGGGCGGCTTCGGGGATGCCGTACCTTAATCCAAACGTTCCGAGCGTGGTCGTAGACGTATCCACCGCCGCAGTAAACGACAACTCGCTTGGCATTTCTCATCGTCTCTGTTACAGTACACTGTTCCGTCGGCCCGGTATCCGGAGAACATGTGGCCGAAATACGTGCGAACAGGTTGTTTGGGCTTTTTCACGGACTCAGCTCTACTTCTTCGCTTCGATTGCCTTCCAGCATTCCTCACATAAGCCTGTTCTGTACCACGGCCCGACTTTCTCACCGCCCACGAAGGCTCTCTCGTGCGACTGCTTGACCGGCTCTCCACAAACCCCTTCGTGACGCCCGCAAGTACCTTGGCAGCAACAAAGGACGTTTTCAGCCATACGTCACCTTCGCTTTACTCTGACTGTTTAGCCTTCCTAAGCTGCTTGAACTTGGCAGCGTTCCATTTGCCGAGGGCGCTGATGAGTTCTCCGGCATCGTGGAACATTTTCTTCTCCCTTGTTTCAGCATTCGTTATCTGGCCTATGATCCATCCACGCGCTTGTGCCGAGTCGAGTTCGGACAGGTATTGTTCCATAGCGAAAAGATTGATTCTGACCGTCAGCCCCTTATTGTCGGACCGCATCGACATGGCTTTTGCCATTGGTTCCTCCTAGCGGCCTAGTATACTGCCGAGCATCAACAGGTCGCCGGGCCAATACCAGAGTCTAGGACAAGGCTCAAATAAGATCACGGCCGGTAGCCTTTAGACCGAAGGGAGCGGCACCCGCAAAACCTCCCTACCCATCAAGCGTTGGTCACCCGGCTCCTGCGTTCCCTTATATACTCCTGTCATGGCGGATGAACTAAGTCTCGTCTGGACCTATATCAAAGCGGTTGTCTGGCAGCGTTGGCTGCTTATCGTCGAAAGCATTCTTGGACTCCTTGACATCGCTGAGCGAATATTCCATTTCTGGTTTCTGCCGCCGTTGTGGCTCAGCGTCACGACCGGAATTACCGTCCTCATTGTCGCTCAGTATCTTGCCTATAGAACGCAGGTACAGAGCAGAACGAAATTAGAACCAATTGTGTTAGAAATTCACCCCGCACCGGGAGAAGCACTGCGACCTTTTGTTGAAACAGCTCACGGCGAAACTCATTTTCGAATGGAGATTTACAACGCTGGAACGGA
This sequence comes from uncultured Acidobacteriota bacterium, assembly GCA_963823935.1. Lineage (GTDB taxonomy): Bacteria > Acidobacteriota > Terriglobia > Acidiferrales > UBA7541 > Palsa-189. The sequence continues at coordinate 13,793 of CAWGNM010000030.1, read as the reverse complement.
ATCAGGACACAACGTCGAAGTCAGGCTCATCGAGATTGAACCGCTGCCGAGATCTGCATATTTTGGTGCCCGGGCCGATTTCCCGTACATGGTTCGGCTCGCGCACATGGCTGATATCATCGTAGACCCGTCCACGGCTCACGACATCAACCCCGGAACCGGCAGGCAGTTTGAGCTTCTATACTTCTGGGAATCTAGCGACCATCGCTTGATGGTCGATGGGATTAACACGAAGCAGCCATTCAGGGACGCCAGGTTCGACATTGAGCAAAATGAAGGTTGGCAGATGACGTATGAAATCTCTTCTGCTCAGACCAGCATACAGAGGCCGCAGTTCCTCCTGAGGCGTGAGGGCATGAAACTCTTGATGTCCCGGTTGGTTTAGTCCTTAGCGGGATGACTTTGTCACCTGCGAAAAGCGCAAAGAATCCCGGAACGAAGGGTGAGGAGAGATCCCTCACTCATGCTATTCGCTCGGGATGACGATCCTGGTCGGATCGCTAGCTTTTGCGGGCGGACTTGCGGGCGCGCCGCTTGGTGCGCGTGGGATTCACCGGGGCATCGCCAATGAGTTCGGCGGACATCAGGCTGGTGACGAAAAGCTTCCGGCCGTGGTCGTCAAAATCGATCGCGGTGCGTTCGGCGTCGGATTCGGTGACAATCCCGAGGCCATACTGCTGGTGCTTGACTTGCTGACCGTTCGAGAGAACTTGCACAATGCCTCCTTGGAGTCGAGTGCCACTTCCAGGACTTGCTTCCCGCGATCCCTTGGTTACAACGAGCCGTTACACGAGGCGAAAACCGGTGCCGCTCAGCTCGCCGCAGAACCGCGAAGGAGGTTGGGGCCCGACCCCGGTCGGGCCCCCACTACTGGGTTAGAGGCCTACGACGTTCTCCGCCTGCAAGCCCTTGGGGCCCTTGCGGACTTCGAACTCCACTGCCTGGCCCTCATTCAAGCTACGGTACCCATCCGCCTGAATGGCCGAGTAGTGCACAAACACGTCCTCGCCCGTCTGACGCTGGATAAAGCCGTAACCCTTGCTGGCGTTGAACCACTTCACAGTTCCTTGTTCCTTCACTGCTGTCTTACCTCTTCTTTTCGAAAAATGAGCTGTTTGGTGCCTCGCCTTTTCCGGCCGAAACTAAAGGAAGATCAGCCGGCGCCTCTAACCCGCACAAAAATAGGCTGCAAGTTTGGTCCTGCAGCCCTGTTGAACGAGTCAAAAGGAATGTCAAGAGCAACAAACGCAAAACCAAGATAGCATAATTAGCGGATTTTGTCGATGGGCGCGAGCCGAAGCGTTAATCTGCAAGTAACAGAATCAAAGTAGCTTAGGCAAGTCCGGAGTTTCCCTTACGCGGCTTTTGACGTGCTTTTCGGTCCCTTAGCAAAGCTGTAATTGTCCCGTTATGTGAGCTCAATGCCTCCTGTGTTCTCGTGCGAGACAGCTTATAAGTCCCCATGGTGCAAAACGGAGCATTTGGAGTAAAAAAGCCTATGCGAACACGCTTGGCCGCTTTGATTGCATCCGCGTTTCTCTTTCTGGCTTTGGCTGGAATTTTCCCGCGAATCGAGGCGCGCGGACTTCCGGACGACGATGACGACGCGAACGCCAGCGCCGCCAAGCCGGCCGATCTGCCTACGGGCATGCGCATCACTACGACCGCGGCGCCGGGCGCCCGCTTTTCGACGCTGAATCCGGACTTGCCCGACGCGCCCGGCTTCACGGCGGGCCAGGCCGTCACCACGGCCGTCAGCCCCGACGGCGGCACGCTGCTGATCCTTACCAGCGGGTACAACGTTCGTTACGACGAGCGCGGCAATCTGATTCCCCAGGATTCCGGCGAATACGTCTTCGTTTACGACATCACCGCGCAGCCGCCCAAGAAGACGCAGGTCGTGCAGGTGCCGCGCGCGTTCAATGGCCTGGCGTGGAATCCAAACGGGAACGAGTTCTACGTTTCCGGAGGCGAGCAAGACGTGGTGCATGCGTTCGGCCGCCAGGGCGCCGTCTGGCGCGAACTGGGAGCGCCGGTGCGCCTGGGCCATTCGGCGGGGCTGGGGCTGGGGGTGCCTCCGGAAGTGGCGGGAATCGCCGTGAATGCGGCCGGGACGCGACTCGTGGCGGCAAACTATGAAAACGACTCGATCAGCGTGGTGGATCTGGGATCGCGCGCGAAGATTGCGGAACTCGATCTGAGACCCGGGAGGAGGGATCCCTCCAAAAGGGGCACGCCGGGCGGCGAATATCCGTTTTGGGTGGCGGTTAAAGGCAATGACAAGGCCTACGTCTCCAGCATTCGCGACAGAGAGATCGTGGTCGTGGCGCTGGGGCAGCCGCCGAGCGAGGCGCCGCGTGTCGTCTCGCGCATCGCCGTGCGCGGCACGCCCAACAAGATGATCCTCAACCGCAGCGGCTCGCGCCTGTACGTGGCCTGCGATAACAGCGACTCGGTGGCCATCGTGGATACGGAGAGCGATCGGCTGCTGGCGCAGTTTCCGGTCACCGCGCCGAAGGACGTATTCCTGAACCCGCGCGGGTTCAAGGGAAGCAATCCCAATGGCCTGGCGCTCTCGCCAGACGAGCGTACGCTGTACGTCACCGAGGGCGGAACGAACGCCGTGGCGGAGATCCAATTGGATCAGGATGCCGGGCGCGTTGCCGGGCTGATCCCCACCGGTTGGTATCCGAATTCCGTAAGCCTCAGCCGCGACGGCAGCCGATTGTATATCGTCAATGGCAAAGGCCCGGAAGGGCCGATACCGATGGGTTGCGGGTACACGCCTTCACCCGCCGCTTGCCACGCGAACAATTCGTTTATTTTCCAGCGCAGCCGGGCGGGATTTCTGACGTTGCCGGCGCCATCGGAGCGGGACCTGGCGAGCCTAACGCAGCAGGTGGCGCAAAACGATCATTTCCGCGCCGTCGGCGCCAAGGACCAGGAGATGGTGCAATTCCTGCGCGGCAAGATTCACCACGTGATCTACATCATCAAGGAGAACCGCAGCTACGACCAGGTGCTCGGCGATCTGGAACGCGGCAATGGCGATCCGTCGCTGACTTCCCTGCCCGAGCCTATCACGCCCAATCACCATGAACTCGCGCGCCGCTTTGTGACCCTCGATAATTTTTACGCCAGCGGCGAGGTGAGCGGCGACGGTTGGAATTGGAGCACGGCGGCGCGAGCGACGGATTCGGTGGAGAAAACTCTGCCCGTGGAGTATGCCGGGCATGGGCTCGACTACACCTACGAGGGCGGCGGCCGCAATATCAACACCGGGATCGCTTCGGTAGCGGGACGCCAGCAGGCCAATCCGCTCACGCCCAGCGATCCCGACCTGCTGCCGGGAACGGCGGATGTCAGCGCGCCGGACGCGGCGGATGACGACGACAATTCCGCCGGCGCGGGCTATCTGTGGGACGGTGCGCTGCGGGCCAAGCTCAGCGTGCGCAATTATGGCTTCTTCATCGACCTCTTCCGCTACCGCGTTCCCGAGGTGGCGCCGGGATATCTGGCGCCCATGCGCGACGCTCGCGCCGTGGGAACCACGGTGGCGTTCGCCACCAATGCGGAGCTGGCGCCGCTCACCGATCCTTATTACCCCGGGTTCGACGAGCGGCTTCCGGACTACTGGCGGTTCAAGGAGTGGGAACACGAATTCGACGATTACGCGCGCAATGGCAACCTGCCGGCTCTCGAACTCATGCGGTTGGGCGGAGATCATTTTGGCGACTTCGCGCGGGCCATCGACGGCGTGAACACCGTGGAAACGCAGATGGCCGCCAACGACTACGCGCTGGGGCTGGTGATCGAAAAAATCGCGCACAGCCCGTATAAGAACGACACGCTGGTCTTCGTGGTGGAGGACGACGCGCAAGACGGGCCGGATCACGTGGAGGCGCACAGGACCCTGGCGTTCGTGGCCGGAGCTTATGTGCGGCAGCGGGCGTTGGTATCCGAGCGATACACGTCCGTTCACGTGCTCAAGACCATCGAGGACATCCTGGGCATCGAGCCCCTGGGATTGAACGACAGCTCGGTGGAACCCATGACGGCGGTTTTCGATCGCGCCGCAGAGGCTTGGGACTACCAGGCCATCGTTCCCGCCGTGCTGAGGACCACGAAATTGCCGCTGCCCTCGACTACGGCGGAGGAAGCGCCGAAGACAGGTACAGACGAGGGCCGCTACGCGCGGCCGCTTCACGACGCGGCCTATTGGGCGGCCAAAACCGAAGGCATGGATTTTTCCGCGGAAGACCGCATCGATACGCCGCGCTTCAACCGCATTCTCTGGGCCGGGTTGATGGGCGATGACGTCGCGTTTCCGCAGAACCCCAAGCCGGCGAATCTCCGCCGTCACCGCGAGAGCTTGCTACGCCGCTATGCCGGCCTCAGGCAGACAGGCGCGCGCACCGGAAACGATCCTGGCGCTGGGGACGCGAGATAGAAGCGGGGGCGATGTGGGCAACGCAGTAAGCAACACAAGAATGCGCCCGGCAAGCAGCGCACGAACGCAGCGAAAGCGCTCTAGACCATTTCGCGCTGGCGGGCGAAACGTTCCGCGCCCACCTGCTTGGCGCGCTTGTGCTCGTACATGAGGGCGTCCGCGCGGCCAATCTGCTGCTCGAGCTCCTCCGGACCTGAAATATCGACCGCCCCGATGCTTGCCGAGAGCCTGTAGCCGCGCTTGCCATTCTCATTGCTCCGATCGATGAGCTGGACCAGGCGCTTGCGTATCTGCAGGTCTCCGGCCGCGGAGGTTTGGGAGAGCAGGACGCAGAATTCGTCTCCGCCGAGGCGCCCGATGATGTCCGTCTCGCGAAAGCACTCCCGGAGCAGGGCGGCGATTTGCTGGAGCGCGCCATCGCCTTCACGATGCCCAAAGGTGTCGTTGATGTATTTGAGATTATCGACGTCGATGAAGATCAGGCTGGAGCGCACGCCCTGGCGGGAAGTCAGCTTGAGGCGCTGCTCGGCCAGACTGACGAAGCCGCGGCGATTATGCAATCCGGTGAGCTCGTCCATGAGCGAGAGGCTCAGCAAGTGCAGGCGGACGCGCTGGCGGGCGATGGCATAGGAGAGAGCGCGTTCGAGCCGGCCGGGAGTGAGTTCGGACTTGACCAGAAAATCCTGCGCGCCCAGCTGCAGAACCTGAGCGGCCAGCGATTCATCGGCCGATCCATGGAGAGCGAGAAAAGTCACGCTGGGGGCCGCGCATTGGGCTTCCGCGAGCACGTCCAGCCCCTTGGCGTCGGAGAGAAACAGATTAACGAGGGCCACGTCGGCGCGGCCATTTTGCAGATGGAGCATGGCCTGCCGCAGCTGGTGGGCGCGGCGCAGCCGGAACTTGCCGGCGCCGGCGACGTGCAGCATCTCCGCCAGGCGGCGCGCATCAACGGGATCGCTTTCGACCAAAAGAATCTGCAGTGGTTGGCTCGCCATTGCGCTCCTGTGCCGCAGGGGCTTAGATCGCGTTGGGATGAAAAACGGGGCCGCAAACGGGCCCTAATGGCAAGAGGAAGGAGGGGCGTTCCTGCACGCCTAGTACTGCGAGAACATCGTGATTCTAACGCCGCGGAGAGACGGGTCAAGCGCAATGACTCAGGATGCTGTGGATATGTAACGTGTCACGGCCTGTGACGGCGAGGCCGGCGACGGCAACGATCGCCCAGCGCGCGACGGCGCGCTAGGAGCGCTGATCGATCGTATTACAGCGCTATCAGCGCTGATCATCACCACAAAAGCGTTACAGCGCTTTTAGCGCTGATCGCATCACCACATAGGACCGCTGTTCCTTGCCGATGTAGATCTGGCGAGGCCGCGCGATCTTCTGTTCGGAATCGAGCAGCATCTCTTCCCACTGGGCGATCCATCCGCTGGTGCGCGGAATGGCGAAGAGCACCGGAAACATCGTTACCGGGAAGCCCATGGATTGGTAGATCAAGCCGGTGTAGAAATCGACGTTGGGATAGAGCTTGCGGGTGACGAAGTAATCGTCCTGCAGGGCGATCCGCTCGACCTCCAGCGCGATATCCAGCAGCGGATTGCGGCCCATGACGTCGAAAACCTGGTCGGCAATGCGCTTGATGATGCGGGCGCGAGGATCGTAGTTCTTATAGATGCGGTGGCCAAAGCCCATCAGGCGCTTCTCGCCGGATTTTACGCGCTTGATGTAAGCCGGGACATTGGCGATGGAGCCGATATCCATGAGCATGCGCAGAACTTCTTCGTTAGCGCCGCCGTGCAGCGGGCCATAGAGAGCCGCCGTGGCGGCGGCGCAGGCGGAGTAAGGATCGACGTGCGAGCTGCCCACGCAACGCATGGCGTTGGCGGAACAATTCTGCTCGTGGTCGGCGTGCAGGATGAAGAGAATGTCCAGAGCGCGCTCGAGCGTGGGATTGGGCCGGTATTTCAATTCCGTGGTCTTGAAAAGCATGTTGAGGAAATTGCCCGGGTAACTCAGCTCGTTATCCGGATAGGAATAGGGCATCCCCAGGCTGTGGCGATAGGCGAAGGCCGCCAGCGTGGGCATCTTGCCGATCAACCGGTAGGTCTGCTTGCGGCGAGACTCCGCGTCGAAGATATTTTTCGCGTCCGGATAGAACGTGGAGAGCGCGGCGATGGTGGAGATCATCATGCCCATGGGATGGGCGTCGTAGTGAAAGCCATCGAGAAATTTCTTGATGCTCTCGTGGATGAAGGTGTGGTGCGTGACGTGGTAATCCAGTCCTCCAACTGCTTGCGAGTGGGCAGCTCGCCAAAGACGATGAGATAGGCGGTCTCGAGATAGGTGCTGCGTTCCGCCAGCTCCTCGATGGGATAGCCGCGATACCGCAAAATTCCCGCGTCGCCGTCGATGAAGGTGATCTTGCTCTTGCAGAGCGCGGTGTTATTGAACGCGGGATCGTAGCTCATCATGCCGAAATCGGGCTGTTCCACCTTGATCTGGCGAAGATCGAGCGCGCGGATCGTGTCGCGGGTAATGGGCAATTCGTAGGTCTTGCCGCTACGATTGTCGGTAACGGTGAGGGAGTCCCGGGTCATGCGATTAGCCTCGCGAAGTGTCGTTTGGGTGCTGGTTCGACTGGATTCATTGTCCTTGCCCCAGTTTAAGCCTTCAGGGCAGCGCGTCAATGTACACCAAGTTGAGGCGCTGAGGAATAGGCTCTTGCGACGCGTCAATTTAACGTTCTTCTTAACCCGTCGGCAGGAAGAACGCACTTCGGGAAGGTTTACCGAGAGTGACCTGGATGACAAAATTTGGATTGTCGTTCGGGGCCGGGGTTTAGCGGCGGTCGGCGGCGGCGTGGCGGACGTCGTGACCGTCCACCATGTAGATCACGTCTTCGGCGATGTTGGTGGCGTGATCGGCGACGCGCTCCAGATTTTTGGCCACCAGGATCAGCTCGAAGGCCTGAAACACGACGGCCGAATCGCCCATCATATAGCTGAGTAGCTCGCGGAAGATCTGGTCGCGCAGATTATCGACCAGATCGTCGCGCACCAGAACGGAGCGGGCCAGCGCCAGGTCGCGCCGGACCACGGCGTTCAAGCTGTCGCGAACCATGCCTTCGGCCAGCTCGCTCATGCGCGGCAGGTCCACGTAGGGCTTGACGCGCGGATGGCGCAGGATGCGCTGCGACGATTGCGCGATGTTGACGGCCTGGTCGCCGATGCGCTCCAGATCGTTGTTGATGCGCGAGACGGCCAGCACGAAGCGCAGATCGGCGGCCATGAACTGATGCAGCGCGAGCAGCTGCGTGACGCGGTCGTCAATCTCCATCTGCAATTCGTTGATGGCCGGCTCTTCCTCGAGGACCGTTTCGGCCAAGACGCGTCGACATCCAGGACGGAGTGGATGGCCTGGTGAACGGCGCGTTCCGCCAGGCTGCCCATCCACAGAAGCCTCTCCTTCAAACCGTTCAGCTCAATTTCAAAGTGTCGTTCCATCGGGTGCCCCTCTTAAGTGCGTGCTGGTTCCGCCGCGGAGCCATTCTCATCCGAAACGGCCGGTGATGTAAGCCTCGGTACGGGGATCGGAAGGGGTGGTAAAGAGCTGAGGCGTGGGACTGAATTCGATCAGGTCGCCATTGAGCATGAACGCAGTGGCATCGCTGACGCGCGCGGCCTGCTGCATATTGTGGGTGACAATGACCATGGTGCAGTTCTCCTTCAAGTGGAAAAGCAACTCTTCGATTTTGGCGGTGTCCACCGGATCGAGCGCCGAGCAGGGCTCATCCAAAGCAGCACCTCGGGTTCCACGGCCAGGGCCCGCGCGATGCACAGCCGCTGCTGCTGTCCGCCGGAAAGCGCGTAAGCCGACTTGTGCAGTTGATCCTTGACCTCGTCCCACAGGGCGGCGCGGTGCAAGCTTTGTTCCACGGCCTCGGAGAGGCCCCCGCGGTGGCCGCCCGCCATGCCATTGATGCGCAGTCCATAAGCGATATTGTCGAAGATGGACTTGGGGAAAGGATTGGGGCTTTGAAACACCATGCCGACGCGGCGGCGCAAGTGCGTGACGTCCTGGGCAAAGATGTCTTCGCCGTCCAGCAGGATTTCGCCTTCGAGGCGCGTGCCGCGCACGGTTTCGTGCATGCGGTTGAAAGTGCGCAGGAAGGTGGATTTGCCGCAGCCGGAAGGGCCGATGAGCGCCGTGACCCTGTTCGTGGCACCTGCAGATTGACGCCGTACAGCGCATGGGCTTCCCGTAATAGAAATCCATGCGGACATCCGCAGCGGGCCTCCGGCTGCTGGGAGCCGGCAGGGGTTTAAATGTGTCCATTTCCCTCACCGGATTCTCTGGGGGATCGAGTCTTGTTGAGAGGAGGTACACTGAAAGACTGGCATGGCTAGACCTCTGGCGCAGAAATTCCGCGACCACAATCCGGACCACGATATTGGCGACCAGAACCAGGCCAGCAGCACCAATCCCGCCGCCCAGGCCTGCCGATGCCAATCGTCATAGGGCGCGACCGCGTAGGTGTAGATCATCACCGGCAAGGAAGCGGTGGGCTGATTCCAGCCCGCTCCAGTAGCGATTGCCGAAAGCCGTGAAGAGCAGGGGCGCGGTTTCCCCGGCCACGCGCGCGAGCGCCAGCATAGACACCGGTGATGATGCCGCGAGAGGCCGCGGGCACCACGACGGTCGCGATCGTTCTCCACTTGCTTGCTCCCAAGAGCCATAGCGCCTTCCCGCAGGACCGGGCACCGCCCGCAGAAACTCCTCGGTGCTGCGCAGGGCGATGGGAATCATCATGATGCCCAGCGCGACGCCGCCGGCAAAAGCGAGAAGTGTTTCACGGCAGACGACGAGGGCGTAGGCGAAGATTCCGATGACGATCGACGGCACGCCGTTGAGCATGTCGGCCGTGTAGCGCACCACGAAAGGCACCGAGCGGCCGCCGAATTCCGCCAGGTAGACGCCGCCCAGAAGGCCGACAGGAACGCCACCAAGCCGCCAGCAGAAGCAGCTTGCCCGTGCCAACGATGGCATTGGCCATGCCGCCGCCGGTCTCGCCACCGGCGCCGGCAGCTTAGTGAAGAATGCCCAGTTCACGACTTGCCCCCGTGCTAGACCAGATAGCCGAGAATGAAAAAAAGCACGCGACGGAAAACAGCGCGCACACGCCCGTCAGGCTGAGCATCACCACGTTCACGATCTTTCGCCAAGCCAGCTTCAGCTCATTGCGCCACCCCGCTTCCCGCGCTCGTCGTGACCATGATCAGCAGACGCGCCAGGCCGTTGATCAGAAGGTCAGCAGGAACAGCACCAAGCCCCAGCTCGATCAGAGCGCTAGTACAGATCGCCGGTCGCTTCGCTGAACTCATTGGCGATGACCGCGGCGATGGAATAGCCGGGGGCAAAGAGCGAGGCGCTGATGCGGGGGTTGTTGCCGATCACCATGGTCACGGCCATGGTTTCGCCCAGGGCGCGCGCCAGCGCCAGAAAGATGGAGCCCAATGCCCGTGCGCGCATAGGGAACCACGACTTTCCAGGTGGCCTCCCAGCGAGTGGCACCAGCGCCAGAGCGCCTCCCGCTGATCCCCCGGCACCGCCAGCAGCACTTCGCGCGAAACCGAAATGATGAAGGGCACGATCATGATGGCCAAGACCAGGCCCGCCGTGAGAAACCCAATCCGTAGGCCGGCCTTGAAAAGCGGAAGAAGCCCAGCGTGCGCTTCAAGAACGGGTTGATCACGTGCGCATGAGCGGAACGAGGATGAAGATTCCCAGCAGGCCGTAGATCACGCTGGGAACGGCCGCCAGCAGATCAATCAGGAATGTCAAAGTGTCGGAGATGCGCGGGGGCGCGAGTTCGGCAAGAAAAATGGCGGCGCCGATGCCGAGCGGCACCGCAATCAATAAGGCCAAGCGCCGAAGTGACCAGCGTGCCGTAGATAAAGGGCAGAGCGCCGAATTCGCCGAGGACGGGGTCCCAGACTGGGGTAACAAAGAAAGCGCAAACCAAATTCTGCCGCGGCAGAGCGGAATTGATCCAGAGCTGATAGACGAGCAGACCGGTGATCAGGACGATGGTGAGCGGCGAAACAGCAAGGTGACATGAGCGCGCGATCTCGTCGCCACTGCGAAGCCGGCGGACAAGAGACCGCGGGCCCCGGCGGGCCCGCGGTCATCGAGTTGTGTGAACGGTGGCCATCTGTCTCGCATTACTGGATCATGTCGATCGCTTTCTGTTCTTTGGCGACCACCTCTTTGGGCAGCTTCGCGTAGGAGAGCGGTTCGCAGTATTGCTGTCCGTCGGTCAGCATCCACTTGAGGAAACCCTTGATGGCTCGCCTTGGCCGCGTCCTGAATTTGTGCGGGAATCAGCAGCCAGTGAAGCTGGAGATAGGATAGGCGTCTTTCCCGGGGCATTGGTGATGGAAACGCGAAAATCTCGGGCATGGATTTGGCCGCGCCCGCCGCTGCGGCCGAAACGCTCGCCAAGCTCGGCCTTGACGAATTCGCCGGAGGCATTCTTCACCCGCCATAGGGCATCTTGTTCTGGATGGCGTAGATCAATTCGACGTATCCGAGGGAACCGGGCGTCTGCTTGACCAGACCGGCCACGCCTTCGTTGCCTTTGCCGCCGAGGCCGACCGGCCAGTTGACGGAAGTTTCGTGCCGACCTTGCTCTTCCATTCCGCGCTGACCTTGGAGAGATAATCGGTCCAGATGTAGGTCGTGCCGCTGCCGTCGGAGCGGTGGACGACCACGATATCGTTCGGCAGGGAGCTTCACGCCCGGATTGGCTCCGGTAATGGCGGGATCATTCCACTTGGTGATCTTGCCGAGGAAAATTCCGGCCAGCGCTTCGGGAGTGAATTTCAGTTCGGCCGTGACGCCGGGGATATTGTAGGTGGGCACGTCCGCGCCCGAGACCGTCGGGAAGTGGAGGATCTTGAAGCCGGCCTGACTTCAGCTGCTCGTCGGTCATCGGCCCGTCGGAGGCGCCGAAATCCACGGTCTCGGCGGTGAGCTGGCGGATGCCGCCGCCGGAACCGATGGACTGATAGTTGATCTGGATGTCGGGTGCAGCTTGTGGTACTCGTCGAACCATTTCGAATAAATGGGATACGGGAATGTCGCGCCCGCCCCGTTGATATTCTGCGCCCACCGTGCACTGTGGCCAGCAGTGCCACTAACGCTAAACCGATATACCTACGCATTTTCATGTTTCCTCCTTCCTCCAGAATGCTTTTCTCATTTACTTCCATGTTACGGTCTGGTTACATTTTTCGTTACAGATCTATGAATTTCAGGGCCTTCTCGGTTCCTGCTTCTGCACTCCACACTTAACGGGGGGCGGTCAATCCGTGTTCATTAGGCAGTGAATTTTGCGTTAGCCCGGGCCCCCGCCCTGACCTGCCGCTCCCTCCGTGAACTGTTCCTTCTACTTCAATTCAGCCGCCGAAGGAGCGGCGCCCGGCAAGGTGTAGCGCAGGTTGATGAAGGCGATGTTCAGTTGGCGTTGGTTGGGTGGCCGGGGGCCACCGACCATGGGTTGCGCAACAGATAGGAATACTGGCCCATGAGGTTCAATGCGCCGTACTTGGCATCCCGCCATAGAGTCTGGTTGAAGCCGAACGTGATTTCCTGGATGTGCGGTTTTGGCAATGGCCGTCCGTAGTGGAGCCGGCGCCGGTCGGTCGACGCCGTAGCCGTACTCCGCCCCGTTGACGGTTCCAATGTCGCGGCAATGTAGATGCCGCCGTAGTACACGTACAGCAGCGTGTTCTTGTGTGTGTATTCGAAGCCCGTGACTGTCGAAGCAGCCCTGATGGCGGAGAGGCTGCCGTCGGGATTGACGATCAGGTCCGGGGCCTGGCCGAAGATATAACGGCCCCCGCCCTGGCTCCAGAAATTGTTGGTCAGAAAGCGGAAGCCGGTGAACAACTGAACATTCAGGTTCAGGAATCCGCCGCCGCCGGTCAGGCTCTGATGGACAGAGGGGCAGAGGGCAGTGCGCGGCGGCTGTGCAATGTTGACGGCGACGCGGAACTGGCGCTCGACTCCGCCGAACTCAAAGTGAAACTTAGGCGAAGGATCGAAGGCGACCTTGACGATCATATCGGGAAAGAGCGCGGGAGCGTTTACTGTGGTGGTGCCGTCATTCAATTGCGTGCCGGGCAATCCCGCAACGCCATTCACTACTGTACGGGTAAGCCGTGGGAGCGCCCGGATAGTCGGAAGTAATGGCTTCGCGCCGCCAGCGGAGCCGCCGAAGTATTGTTCCTGTTGTCCAGGGCGAACGCGATGGCCGCCTTGCTCGTTGGGATGGTAGACGAAGCGGAACTCCGGGATGCGGCCCCAGACCAAGCCCGCCTGGTAGTTCACGTCAATGTCTTGCGAGTAGAAGATGTTTCCGGGCAGGGGCGAGATGCCGGTGCGGCCCGGAGTGATCAAGCTCCAGGTTTGTCCGCCGAGGATTTCCCACTTGCCCTTGCACGTCCACCCAGTACAAGCGCGAACGCAGCGTGTTGCTGTTGCTGCTGACGGCGACGTTGCCTCGGGTTAGTTGCCCAGGAAGTCAGCTTCCATGTAGCCGATACGTGGGCGCCCTTGACCAAGGCGTCCACGCGGAAGCCGATGCGGGAGTTCTGCATGCTGAACCGAGCTTCACTCACGTGATTCAAAAGGTTGATGGCCGTCGCCGAGAGGCGGGGAACTCGTAGGGAATGGATCCGAAGTTCGACCCGATGCCGCCTCCCGAGTTCTGATTGCGGAATACGCCGGTGAAATCCATGAATCCGATCGGCGTGATGAAAGCAGACTCCCGAGGCGGAACTGAAGCGGCGACTCTGGGAATGGGAGCGCCACCAGCCTGGGGTGCTGCCGCGGGCGCGGCCGGGATACGCGCGCCGTGGCTGAGGCGGTTCCTGACGAAGCCGACGCCGGCAGCGCTGAGGGAGCTTCCGCGCTGGCGGCAGGTTCGGCGGAAGCGAGCCGGATTTGCAGCGGTCCCCGAACTGTGCTACTCGAACTGGCATCGGCGACGGTAGCGTCTCCGCCCGATCGTGAATCGTTTGTTCCTGCCACTCGCCGGCGAGACGGCCAAGGCAACGGCTAGCAAACACCCCAAAAATAATCGCATTCGTTCCTCCGTCAGAATATGAGCGCTAGGTCGGCCGGGAAAGGCTGACGCGAAGACTCCGACTGCGCAGAACGCCCCGACATGCGCAAATTAACCCGCCGCAAAGCTATGCGTTGGAAGTAACCTGTTTGTAACAATCATGTTAATTCTGCGTTACAGCGATTCCTGTATGTGGATTTCAAAAAAAAGGGCCGG
>CAWGNM010000029.1:0-44127 GCA_963823935.1 uncultured Acidobacteriota bacterium | reverse complement strand
AATTGCCAATTTCGGGAAGACTTTTAGAGTCCTCCAGGTACTTTTGTCAAAGGGAGAAACTCGCAGTACCCCGCAGAAGTTCCTGCAGCATCAGCACTTAATTTCTTGAGTAGCGGCTCTGTGCGAAGGTCCTGGAAGTGCTCTTTTCCTTATGTCTCTCAAAATCACCTTCCGACGTGTCCCCGCCGGAATCGGACTGAAGGCGCTATGAATCTTAAACCGCGATACGTCTTGACGATTGGATTATTGGGCCTGTTCTGCCTGATGCAGGCTGCGCCCCCCGCTCACGCGGATACGTTCACCATGGAACTCACTGGCGTTGGCGACGGTGCCAATGCGGCCGGCGTCTACGTCAGCCCATATCAGGGAACCATCACGGACAATGTTACCCATACCCAGATTTTCAACGGGTTCGTGATTTGCGACGATTTCAATACGGAGTCTTATTTGAACGATCCGTGGACCGCGGTGGTCACGAATGCGGGCGCGTTGAACGGAAATGAAAAGTTCCAAATCTCGCTGTCAGGCTACACCGTTCAGCAGAATTACGACGCCGTCGCTTGGCTGGCCAATATGCTCCTTTTGCCCGGGAACGTCACAAATTCGACTGCCCAGACGAACTATTCCTTCGCCATCTGGGACATCATGGATGGTCAAACCACCGATCCCGATGGGGGCGCACAAGGCCTCATTGCGAACGCCTTCTATAACGTTGTGACGAAGGGATATGTCGGAAGCGACGTAACCGTCTATACTCCCTCTCCGAACCTGAATGCCAGTCAGGAATTCCTCGTCGTGAACGCCCCTGAGCCGTCGACTCTGCTCCTGCTTGGCGTTGGACTATTTTGCCTTGGTTTGGCAACTTTGCGGAAACAGTCTCTACGACCTAAGGGTTTAGCTGTCTGAACCTGATCGGAATCGATAACTGACGCGGTCAACTAAGGCCGAAACCATGTGGGTTCGGCCTTTTCTTATGGCAGGGGTCTTCATGCAGCTCATTGTGAGTTTGCGAATCGGCATCAGCCAGATCCTGAGAAACGGCCCCTCGGAGAGCGGGAAGCTATTCCGCCCTTTACTCGTGCGGTAAAATAGAAGGATGCTCGAATCATGTAGCGGGGCGTTGTGTGCGCTCAAAGCCCCTGAAGACTGGACCCGCTGTTCGCCTCGCCGCCAGGCGGAGCCGAATATCGACGTCCGGCAATCAGTCACGCCGCCAGCTCGAAGTAAGTCCCTGCATGGGGTCAAAGTTAAACCTCATGAAATGATACTCTTGCATAGTGTCAAAAAACAACTCCTTTGGAATGATATTCTTGTAAATTGCGGCCAGCAACTCCTGTGGAATGATACTCTTGTAAAAAAAGGTGGGGGGAGGGGGGTATGGCGCACTTTTCGTGCCATTCGTCTCCTTTCGCCATCCTTCCGGCAGTCCCCGCAGGCCAGAAGCCAACGAAGAACGTATGCTAGCTCCCGCAAGCACAAATCTCATGCCCAAGGCACTCGGGCAAGGACTGCCCACACTATGAAAATTGCAGATTTCGAGCAGCGCATCGAAGCGGCTGTACTCGTCGCCGACGGCGCCATGGGCTCCATGCTGTTCGAGGCCGTCGGGCCGCAGCGGAGCTTCGAGGAACTGAACGCCACCCAGCCCGAAGCGGTGTTTCGCGTTCATCAAGCGTACATTCAGGCCGGCGCGCAGATCATTGAGACGAATACCTTCGGCGCCAACCGCTCCAAGCTCGCGGCGCTGGGCCTCGCCGATCAAGTCACCAAGATCAACCATCGCGGCGTAAAGATTGCCCGCGAAGCGCGGGAAGCCGCGCCTCATGAGGTGTTGATCGCCGGTTCGATCGGGCCGCTGGCCATCGCTCCGGAGATGCGCGAGACGCCGCGCGAGGAGATGCTGGAAATCTATCGCGAGCAGGCCCAGGCGCTGGAGGAACGCGGCGTGGATCTCTTCGTATTGGAGACTTTTTCCAATATGGAGATGATGCTTGCCGCGATTGACGCGGTGCGCTCGTTTTCCGCGCTGCCCATCGTCGCCCAGCTGACGTTTTCCGAAGAGGGCACCACGCTGGAAGGCACGCGCCCATCCGACGCCGCGGCGCGCCTCGCGCAGAAAAATGTGCAGGTGATCGGCGTGAATTGCACGCTGGGGCCGCAGTCGCTGCTCTCCGTGCTGGAAGGATTCGCGGGAGGGAACCGCGCGCTTTCCGCCATGCCCAACGTGGGCTTTCCGCAGCGCGTGGGAGACCGCACCATCTATCCGCGTTCGTCGCCGGAATATTTCGCGCTTTTTGCGCGCGATGCGGCGGCCCTGGGCGCGCGTGTGGTGGGCGGCTGCTGCGGCACCACGCCGGAGCACGTTCGCGCCATGGCCGGCGCGGTTCGCGGCCTGAAGCCGGCGCAGGCGGTGCAAGCCGCTTCCGTATCCGTTGCCGCGCAGCCCGAGCGCGCGCGCGTGGTAACGCGAGATCCCGAGAGCGGTTTATGGCGCAAGCTCAAGGCGGGCGAATTTTGCGTTTCGGTGGAGATCGATCCTCCCAAGGGCATTTCGCTCGAGCGCATCTTCGAGCAGGTGGATAAGATCGTCGCCAGCGGCTGCGTGGATACCATCGACGTCAATAGCGGCACGCTGGCGCGCGTGGGCATGGACGCGCT
Source organism: uncultured Acidobacteriota bacterium (assembly GCA_963823935.1). Taxonomy (GTDB): domain Bacteria; phylum Acidobacteriota; class Terriglobia; order Acidiferrales; family UBA7541; genus Palsa-189. Next base: position 41,469 of record CAWGNM010000029.1, on the reverse strand, counting down.
CATGCTGGCGGGAGCCTTGCAAGCGCGCGGAGTGGAAACGGTTCCTCACGTCACCACGCGGGACCAGAATCTCATCGGTCTGCAGGCCGCGCTCCTCGGCGCCTGGAGCATCGGCGGGGTGCGCAACTTCCTGGCGATTACCGGCGATCCGCCTTCGGCGGGCGAGACGAGCGGGGTCTATGAAATCGACTCCATAGGACTCGTGAAAGTGGCCTCGCGCCTGAATCAGGGCACCGACTGGGCAGGGAAGGCGCTGGGCGGCGCCACGAACTACACCGTAGGTGTCGCCGTGAACCCCACCGCCGAGGACCTCGACTACGAAATCCAGCGCTTCTTCGCCAAGGTGGAGGCCGGGGCGCATTTCGCCATGACCCAGCCGCTCTTCGATCCCGAGCACTGGCACAATTTCCTGAAGCGCATCGGCGGCCGTTCCCCCATCCCGATTATTGCCGGCATCTGGCCCCTCACCAGCTATAAGCAGGCATTGAGGCTAAATAATGAGGTTCCCGGAATCTTCATACCCGAGCCGGTATTGAAAGAGATGGAATCGGCGGGAACCGGGGCACGGGACCGGGGTTTCGCCCTGGCCCGGCGCATGCTCTCCTGGGCCCGCACCGAGCTGGCCGGGGCCTATTTGATCCCTCCCTTCAAGAGATACGAGGAAGTCCTGGAGCTATTTACATGATTTCCCCGATTACCGGCGTATGGTGAATTTAGCTCTAGTTTGATAGAGTGTGAAAGCCTAGCGCTCTCCTAAAGGTGGAAGCACAGATCCCGTTCTATAACGCTCCTGTGGAGGAACTTTCATGACGCACAAGTTTTTGTTGGTAATTGTCGGCGCCACCGCACTCATCACCGGCTGCGCCACAAAAGGGTATGTTCGCCAAAACGTGACACCCGTGCAGGACAAACTGAACAAAGTCAGCGACCAGGCCAATAAGACGGATGCTGATCTGCAGAAGACCCAGCAGGACGTGCAAAAGAACACCCAGGCCATCAGCGCCACCGATGAGAAGGCGACCACCGCCGACCGGCGCGCGGGCGATGCCATGAATCGCGCCAATCAAGCCAATGATGCGGCGCAGTCAGGGGCTCAGAAGGAGGATCGCGACATCACCGCGCTTCGCGGAGTCATCTCCAATCTGGACGATTACAAAGTCGCCAATCAGGCCACTGTGCTCTTCAAATTCAACAGCGCCGTGCTTTCAGACGACGATAAGCAGCAGCTCGATCAACTGGCTTCCAATGCCGGTTCGATGAAGCGCTACTTCATCGCTGTCGAGGGTTACACGGATACGATTGGGACCGCCGACTATAACCTGCAATTGAGCAAGCGCCGGGCTGACGCCGTCGTGCTTTACCTGTCGGCGCAGAAAAACGTGCCCTTCTACCAGATTCGCACCATCGGGCTGGGCGAAAACAATCCGGTGGATCCTGGCAAGACGGCAGCCGCACACGCCAAGAACCGCCGAGTAGAAGTGAAGGTCTTCTCGGCCGATTCGGCTCTGACTGCGGCTGGCGGCCGTTAAGACCGCTAGTTCGCAGCACCAAGCGCGGGCTGGCTTGGCGAACGGATACGGGAGCGCTAGAAGAAGATGAAACGCTTGCGGCGGGGGCGCGTCTGCGCCAGCCCGCCGTCGGCGGAGCGGGCCGTGGCTGGTAAGGAAGATCACGCCCCTCGAATGCCGCGAGCGGGTTATCCTGGAACAACGACTGCGCCAAACTCTCTCCCCAGCGTTCGGCAACGATGTCGCGGGCTTCCTTGAGGCGCAGCGGGCGCCGGTCTATGTTGTGCGCGTCGCTGGCAAAAAAATGCACCATCTGCTGGTCTAGCCACTCCTCCACTTTCTGTTTCGCGCCGTCTCCCCATTTTCCAAGCAGCGATTGCGCGGTCACCTGAACGTAACAGCCTTGCTCGATCCAGCGCAGCAGCCGCTGCGGTTGCAAGCGAATCAGGGCATTGCGCTCCGGGTGAGTGACGATCAAGGAAAGTCCCAGGAGCTGAAGCTGGTGTAAAGCCTCCTCCACGGTTGGGGGAATGGCGAAGTCGGCAAACTCCACGAGCAGATAGCGCTTCTGATTGAGCGAGTATTTCGAGGGATTGGGGCGAATATCCCGCAGGTTCTCCACGTTGAGGTGAAAGTCGCAACCCGTGGCCAGTTGGAGGCGGTTGCCCACCCGCGCCTGCAATTCGGCGCGCCGTTTTTGGACCAGATCGAAGTCAAAGTGGAAGTTGCCATCGGCGTGCGGCGTGGCCACCACATGCGTGATGCCTTCGGAGATGGCCATTTCGGCCATCTCCACGGATTCGTCGAGGGACTTCGCGCCATCGTCGAGCGCGGGAAGAATGTGGCAATGGATATCGACCATCAGCCGAAAAGCATAGCCGAGCGTTCCGAACCCCACAACCACGCCGGCATGAATTTGCCAACCCCTGGCGGGCTTCTCCGTCATCCAACCAGATAAGAACCTTCCGCCCGGCCCGCGGAGGCGCCGGTGCATTCCGCCCGCGTTTATCTGGCATTCGCTCTGATCGCCCTCATCGCCGTGGATATGACCGGCTATCGGCGTTACCGGTCCGATATGTCGGCTTGGCGTGATGTGCAGCAATCGCTGGCAGAGCTCCATGCCGAACTCGAGCGGGCGCCTGCGGCGAGCCTGACCTCGGAGATTTCCGCCGTCCGCTCCGGCCTCGACCGGTACGCAGCGTCGGGGCACCGATTCCCGCGAGACCGAACGAGATTGCAGGCCGCCGAGCGTGGCCTGACCTACCTGGGAATTGCCGCGAACGGCGCACGAGGCATTCGCACCTGGAAATCCATGACGGCTTATTCCGAGGTCACCCGATTTCTGCCGCGCACCTGCGAGGGAGGACGCCTGGCGTTCTCTCCCGATCTCGTCAGCGAAGCGTTCGGGGTGGCGGGATCCTCGCTGATTAAAGGCGACGCCCTCACAACACCAACTGACGATGTCGATCATGTTCAGATGGGATTTTATGGCCCGCTGGATTTGGCCGAAGAGACGGCGGCGTGCCGTCAATGGAGCGAACCGCGCCGCAAGTGGCGCCGCAGGGGAACCAGACGGCCGATGCCGTGCACAAGTCCCGATGGAAATATCGCATCGACGTATCGAACCCGACGGGCTGCTTGATGACGCCCTATTCGGATGACCAGGCGCTGCCCATTCCGCACTCGCAAATCTACGCCTTCCACCTGGACGCCACGCGGGAAGCGCGCCTCGACAAAGTGTTTTGCGATTCGGGTAAGCCGGAGGCGGCCATCGCGATCCGCGTCAATGGGCAGAGCTACGACCCTGTGTGGCTGATCGACGAATCCGGAATCAATTACGCGACCCAGATTGTGCCCAGAGCCGCGCTGGTTATGTCCACCGAGGGCGCGCCCTGAGTCGCAGCGCTGGAGGGAAGCTTTCCTGTCCCCGTTTGTCGATGACCCCGGTTTGCCGATGATCCCGGTTTCTTGATGATCCCCGTTTTCCGCCAACCAATTTGAGACCCGCCTGATTCCGCTATAATCTGATAGCGAGTTACCTCGCTCTTCCTATGGTCACCTGCCGCGAATGCGAATCTGAAATCAACCAGGCCACGGAAATCTGCCCGCATTGCGGAGCGGACCTCACCAGCCTTCCCGCGGAACTCTCCACGCCGGTAAAGAAGCCGACGCTGGGGAAGATCCTGCTGCGCTGGGGAATGCTGATGGGCGTGTTGCTGGCGGCGATGTGGAGCTTTCTGTGGTTCGTGGTGTCGCCGCGCACCGGCAACGTAACCGCGGAGGCGGAAGCGAGGGCCATGATCGCGCTCAACGACGTTAGCGCGGAATTGCGCTCTTATGCCGAAGCGCGGGGCGGCGCCTATCCTTCCAAGCTGGAGGAACTGGGGCCGGACGTGCGACAGGCGGCGCAAATGGCGCAAAGCGACGGTTATCAGCTCGAATACACGCCGGGACCGACCGAGGGCGACGGAACCATCCATAACTACTCGCTCGAGGCGCGCGCCGGCAATTACGGATATCGCAATTTCTATGTGGACATCAGCGGGGTGCTGCGAGCCACAAAAGAAAATCGCGAGGCCACCAGCTCCGATCCTCCAGTGCGCTAGGGAGCAGTGCGATAAGGGCCGTTTGCTCGAGCAGTTCGCTTGGAAAGCTCACCCAGACAGTTCATCAGGCCTCAGTTGTATTTCGGGTTACTCGACCCGCCAGGGTGAGCGCTCGGGCCAATGGCGAAGGGCATGGGTGGCCCAGCCCGTAGTCGTCGCCAAGCTTGGTGAAACCCATAACTGCGATGTGTAATCGCGGCGCTTTGTGGCGCTCCTTCCAGATGCTGCCGTAGACGAGCCTGATATCATCCAGCGTGAATGGCTTGACCCTGTTGGTTGTCGGTGGCTTGTGTTCGAGTACGGGGGATGACTTCAGCCAGTTTTCAGGTTCTAGTTCCTAAGCTGAAGACAAACCTGGCGCAAATGCGGTTCCAATCGTCGCGATGGTGCTTAAGGACTGCTCGGCCATAATTCGTCAAATGTTAAAGAAGCCTTTTGGCGCAAGTACTTAGGCGGCCTTTTAGGATCGACACTGGGGCCGTTTTTTTCGTGCCTGAGTGGGGAATACTCTTTGTTTCGGCGCGTCGCGAGGGCGAGCAGAGCCCGGAGATACTTGTGTACGAGACAAGATGAACGAGGAGCCAGAGCCCGGCCTGTAAGCGGCAGCCCAACATGAATATATCGGCGCCATTCATTAACAGGCCCGTGGCGACGTCGCTGCTGAGCATGGGTTTGCTTCTGTTTGGGGGATTAGCCTACCCGTTTCTTCCTTTGGCACGCCTGCCTGAAGTCGAATACCCGACGATTACAGTGTTCGCAAACCTGCCGGGCGCGAGCCCCGAAACCATGGCCACGGCGGTTGCGACTCCACTCGAGCGCATGTTTGGCCGGATCGCCGGCATAACGCAGATGACTTCCACCAGCCAATTGGGCAACACGAACGTCACGATGCAGTTTGACCTCGATCGCAGCGCGGACGCTGCCGGTCGTGACGTACAAGCAGCCATTAACGCGGCGCGCGGGCAATTGCCGGCGAACCTGCCGACCAATCCAACTTGGCGCAAGACCAACCCCGCCGATTCCGATTTCATGAATTTGGCCGTAACTTCGGCCACAGCCACCACGGCGCAACTCTACGATGCCGCGGAGTCCATCGTCGCGCAGAAGCTTTTACAGATTCCTGGCATGGGCCAGGTGAATATTGGCGGCAGTTCGCGGCCTGGCGTCCGCGCCGAAGTGAATCCGCTTTTGCTGAGCAAGCTCGGTATTGGCCTCGATCAGGTCCGCGCGGCCCTGAATGCCGCAAATGCAGACGTTCCCAAAGGCGCGCTCGCGGATGATAGAAGAATGGCCCTGCTCAACAGCAATGACCAGCTTTTCCTTGCCCGACAATATGCTCAGTTGATCGTTGCCTATCGTAACGGAGCGCCGGTCAGGTTGTCCGACGTCGCGACCGTCGTCGATAGCCAAGAGAACATTCGCAATGCCGGATACGTGAACAGCAACCCCGGGGTCACTCTCGATCTGTTCCGCCAACCGCAGGCCAACATCATTGAGGTCGCTGACCGTGTTCGCGCTGTTCTGCCGATGTTGGAAGCATCGATCCCGCCCTCCATGCAGTTGCGCGTGACGGAGGACAGCACCCGGATGATCCGCGCTTCCGTGACGGACGTCGAAGTGACTCTGGTTATATCCGTCCTCCTGGTCGTCCTAGTGGTGTTCTTTTTTCTGCGCAGCATATGGGCCACTTCCATACCCACGCTGGTCGTGCCACTCTCCTTGGTCGGCACCTTCGGAGTGATGTACCTCGCGGGCTACTCGATTGATAACCTCTCGCTCATGGCTCTCACGATCTCCACCGGCTTTGTCGTTGACGACGCCATCGTGGTGATTGAGAACATCTCCCGGTATCTCGAACAGGGATTGTCCGCTCATGACGCCGCCTTGCGCGGAGCGCGCGAGATTGGATTCACGGTTCTCTCCATGAGCACGTCATTGATTGCCGTCTTCATTCCCATTTTGCTGATGGGCGGCATTCTCGGCCGCATTTTTCGGGAGTTCGCCGTTACCCTGAGCGTGGCCGTGGCTTTCTCCATGATCATATCGCTGACCACAACGCCGGCCATGTGCGCAAAGCTCCTGAAGCCGGAAAAAGACCGCAAGCACAACTGGCTGGGCCGCGCGAGCGAGCGAGCGTTCCAACGGGTTTTCGAGGGGTACGCCAGGAGCCTGCGCTGGGTATTACGACACCAACCGTTGGTGCTGGGCCTTACGCTGGGAACAGTTTGCCTGGCGATTTATCTCTACATCATAGTTCCCAAGGGATTTTTTCCACAGCAGGACACCGGCCGCCTCAATGCCAATGCCCGGGCCAGCGAGGACACTTCCTTTCAGACCATGCGGCAGAAGCTGCTCGATTATATGAACATTGTGAAAGCCGATCCTGCGGTCGAAGCCGTCTCCGGCTCCATCTTCCGGGCCAATACCGCTGGATTCAGTATCCAGCTGAAGCCGTTATCCGAGCGCAAGGTGAGCGTTTTCGACGTCATGAATCGGCTCAGGCCAAAGGTCGCCCGGGTTCCCGGCGCGAACTTCTTCATGCAGCCGCAGCAGGACGTTCAGATCGGCGGGCGCGCGGGCAACGCGCAATTCCAGTACACGCTGCAAGGCGACAACTTGCGGGACCTGCTGGCATGGGCGCCCTTGGTGGAACAGAAACTGCGGGCGATCCCGGAAGTTCAGGATGTGAATAGCGATTTGCAGAGCCGTGCCTTGGAAGCCGACTTGGTGATCGACCGGAATACAGCGGCCCGGCTGGGGCTTACTCCTCAGATGATCGACAACGCATTGTACGACGCGTTTGGCCAGCGGCAGGTCTCCACGATGTACAAGGGGATCAACCAATATCACGTGGTCATGGAGGTGGCGCAACAGTTCCAGCAGAGTCCCGACGGGCTTAGGAATCTCTACGTGCGTTCCACCGCAGGACAGCAGATTCCGCTCAGCGCGTTCACGCATTATGAGTCGTCGCTGACCTCGCTGGCGGTGGCGCATCAAGGGCAATTCCCGGCGATCACTTTCTCGTTCAATCTCGCCCCGAATGTGCCGCTGGGAGACGCGGTGGCCGCCGTTCAGAAAGTGGTAAGCACGATGGTCGTTCCGGCCACGATTCATCCCGGTTTTCAAGGCACGGCCCAAGCTTTCCAGGACTCGCTGGCCACCGAGCCTTATCTGATCCTGGCGGCGCTGGTTACCGTTTATATCGTCTTAGGAATCCTGTATGAGAACTACGTTCACCCCATCACGATTCTCTCCACGCTTCCCTCGGCAGGCGTCGGCGCGCTGCTGGCACTGCTGATCTTTCGGACGGAACTCAGCATCATCGCGCTGATCGGGATCATTCTGCTGATCGGGATTGTGAAGAAGAACGCCATCCTCATGATCGACTTCGCCATCGATGCCGAACGAAAACCGGGGAATAGTCCCGAGCATTCCATATATCAGGCGTGCCTGCTGCGGTTCAGGCCCATCATGATGACCACGATGGCGGCGATGTTTGGCGGCCTGCCCATCGCGCTGGGGCGAGGAAACGGATCGGAACTTCGCCGCCCGCTGGGCATCGCGATCGTAGGAGGGTTGATGGTGAGCCAGATGCTCACGCTTTATACGACTCCTGTGGTCTATCTCTATATGGATCGCTTCCGCGCGTGGGTGAGCGGCGGCAAGGCGCTGCGCCCGCTGGAAGACCGGCAAGAGCGAACGGACAAGGAGATTGGTCTGCAAGGAGTAGGCGACGGGGCCATTCCGGCTAACCCCTCCGCCAGCTGATTGGCGAGCCTGATGTGGAGTCTCGGGGCGCATTCCGCGCAAGGGGGATTGGAAGCCGCTTCGGCGACGAATGGAAAATTGCGGACAAGTGACGTAAACTGAGTCTCCTAACAACTGCGGAGAGGTGCTGGAGTGGCCGAACAGGGCTGCCTGCTAAGCAGTTTCACCCCAAAAGGGTGACGGGGGTTCGAATCCCCCCCTCTCCGCCAGCGATTTAAAACACCGGTAAAATCGAACTGATGTAATTCGTACCCCGGTTGGTCCTCGTGCGGTGAGGCTGGCATTGTCGTCTTCGATTAGGTCTGACCTCTACGCCCACCCGGCCAATCTAACCTACTGAACTAGACCAAAGTGGTTTGGTCCTAGCTCCGGACTATTTTTCAGGCACTTCGATTTCAAATTCTGGCGAGGGTGCTATGTGGTTTCCCAGGACCGATAGCGCGAATGCCCATTCTCTTAGCGAAATTGGCAGTAGCGTTCCAGGAACGCGGCCCCATCTTGGACTTCGCGGATGCGTTGACATCGGTAGTATACTTGCCCGCAAATTCGTTCGCGGGGCGACCATGTCTCAGAGAGAAATGCGGTTGCGCGCGGCTACAAGGCGCATTCTCGGCCTAGTCCTTCGCATAAGTTCGTGCGTAATTGCGTGCGTAATTTCCAGCCAGGTCGTGGCGTTTGCAGCCGCGGCCAACTCCCCGGCCGAGATGACACGTCAGGAAGTGCAACGTCTGAACGCCTTGCATAAGCGCCTTTGTGCCTCCACGCGCCTGAGTTGCAGCTACGTCGATTCCATCTTTACGGATGCGCGCCTGACCATCTATCAGCCTCCGGCGCCTACGCCGCAGCCCGGCACCGAGGCGCCGCGATCAAGGGTTCGCCAGCCGAACCCATATCTGACCGCCCGCTTCGGCTTGCTCTCGCCGGAGTCCCTGGAGCGCTGCCGCTCGTTCATCGCGGCCCACGCCTTGGCCTTCGACGCCGCGCAGAGACTCTATGGCGTGCCTCGCGAGGTGATCTGCGGGCATCTGCGCATCGAAACCGACTTCGGCATCGTCACGCCGCTTACGCCATACCCTTTGGGGACTTTCCCGGCAATCGACCGTCTCCTCTCGCTCTATGTTCGGAGACCCGCCGCTCTGCGCTCCTCCGCTCGCTTTATTCAGCGCCAGCACTTTGCGGAAACTCAGCTGGTCGATTTGCTCACGGCGGCAAAAGAAAATAGCTGGGACCTATTCGAGATTCCCGGCTCATCCACGGGCGCGATTGGCCTGGTGCAATTCGAACCGTCCGTATTTGATATCGCGGTGGATGGTAACGGAGACGGCAGGATTGACCTTTTCGATCCCGAAGACGCCATTCTGAGCGTCGCGCATTATCTGGTCCTGCACGGCTGGGATAACAACGTGGATCATCAGAAGCGCGCGGTCTATGCCTACTACGGCGGCCATTACGAAACCGACCGCGATAAGTACTACATGAAGGCTGTATTGGCCTATGCCGACGCGGTGCGTACGTATCTCGAGGATCGCCCGGTGGAACCCGGCGTTGGCTTTACGCCGGACCTGCTGAGCGTGTCGATTGCTTCGGAACTGGCCGCGCAGTAATCCTGAGAGATGGATTCCATGAGACGAGGACGGTTGAACTGGCAGGCGATCGGCTTGTTGGTTCTCGCTGCCGGCTTGGGCGGCGTGTGCTCCTCAACGGCGTTCGCGCAGAATTGGGAACCGACCATCAGGGCCTTTGAACAGCACGATAAGGCGCAACCGGTACCGCTGGGAGGGATTGTCTTCACCGGTTCGTCGAGTATTGCGCGGTGGGCGTCGCTAGTAGAGGATATGAAGCCACTGCCAGTGGTCAATCGAGGCTTTGGCGGCTCGCAGTATACCGACGTCAATCAATACGCGGAGCGCATCGTTGTAGCCTATCGTCCCAAGATTGTCGTGGTATATGCCGGAGACAACGATCTCGCCGAGGGTAGCCCCAAGACGCCGGAGAGCGTCCTGGGCGACGTGCAGAAATTCGTGCAGATTGTGCACGCCAAGCTGCCGGAGAGTTGGATTTATGTTATTTCCATCAAGCCCTCCGTGTTGCGGTGGAACGCCTGGCCTAAGATGAAACAGGCCAATGCGCTGATTCAAGATTTTGCGAGCAAGCAGGAGCGCGTGCAATACATCGACGTGGCCACGCCGATGTTCGACGCGCACGGCAATCTGCCGCGCGATCTATTCGTCGAAGACGGCTTGCACCCCACCGCGAAGTTGTACGCGATGTGGACTGCGATCATCAAACCCATCCTGTCGAAGCGATTCTCAGCCTCCGCCAAAATCGCTGCCGCCACTTCCATGGTCTCTGCAAACTTGCTCATCCTGGCAGCGCGGCATTGCGATTGCGAATTTGTCTCGTAAGACCCGTCGAGTTGTACAGTCCGTCGAATGCGGTTCCAAGGCAAATCGCGACCATCGATCCCTCTCCGCCGGCGATTTCGCCCGCCACGGGGCGAAGGCGGGATTCAGTCAAAGGCTAGACTCTTCGGCTAACCATCTCTCGAGAAGGATTCGATCGCCGGAATCGAGGTGTGTAAAGGCAATGCCCATGCCGGCCGGCGTCACGTTGGACGTGACGCTTCCTATCGCTGTGACCTCGCCGCCAGAGCGCATGATGCGCACCCGAACTCGCGTTCCCTTGGGAAAAGGAGTGGTGGTCACTACAAAACAACCGGAGGAGCTCAGGTCGCGAGTGAGCGAAACCAATTCGTCCGGATCATCCAGGTCAATGACTTCAGCGATGGCTCCGAAGTTATAGCGCGTAGCAGCACGGCGTTCGAGCTTCATAGGGTTCCTCAAAATGAAACGGAAGGCGCTTGACGATCGCGCCCGCGCAAAGAACGGAAGAGCGGCCGGCGGCGCCGCTCGGGTGGGGACGGGAGGTTTATAAGTTATCTAATGATGTACGTCAACATAATGTTAATAGATCGGTGCCGGAGAGCGGAGCGGCGCCAGGAAGGCCGGGCGTCAATTGCGGTCGGGAACGGTGACGAGGACGTTAAGATCCTGTCCAGGGAAGGCCTGGCGCAAGGATTGGAGCCGCTCTTCTTTCCCATCCGTGCCGAAACTGATGGTGACGAGCGCGCATTCGGAGACGGACAAGCCGTCATTTTCAATGCTCTGAACCTCGTGCAAGATGGCCTCGGCGAAAAATATGGCCTCTTGCTTATCCTTGAAGGAGATACACAGGGCGCCATCGCCCCGCTGCGGTTCGTAGCCGATGCGCGCATTGAAAACGTTCACGGTGAGCTGGCCTCCGGTGGAATTGGTCGATCACAGCAGACCTAATGCGGCTAGCAAGCCCAGCGTTACGACCGCCGCGTAGCCGAGATACAACAGATAGAAAGAGTTCCGGCGTCTGCGCGCCGCTGCCTTGTCCATGGCCCGGTCGAGTAAACCGGGGCCTAATATAATCAAGTGGTAAACGAATGGCAAGCGGAGGGCGAGCGATCCTCGAGGGCTCGCAAGCCGAGGCTCCCGAGGGCGTGCCGATCTTGCAAAAATAAAATTTGAAATAGGCGGAGGCCGCTGTAACCTTAGTTCCGAGAGGGCGCGCAGTAGCGGTATTTGGCAAGTCCTCACAGCATCATAGAATCCTGCTCTCAGCTAGCGTCATCGGGTTCGTCGGACTTCTTGCGCTGAGGCCTTAGTGGAATAGAATTAGAGCCGCGCCACTGCAGGGAACTGCGAGAGAATTCAGAATCCTTCTCCAATTTGATTACAGAAGCACAAACGGAAACGGGACCCGCGCCAGGCGGGGGCGAAAACAGGACGATCATGAACGAGGACGCACTCTCGAAAATCAAACACAAACTCCAGGCCGAGATCGACGCGCTCGAGCACGAGCTGAACCTGGAGTTGCCGAAGGAGTTGATGAAGGCGCGGGCGCACGGGGACCTTTCCGAAAACGCGGAATACAAGTACGCCAAGGAGCGCCAGGGTTTCGTTTCGGCGCGGCTGGGGCAGCTCAAGAAACGCATGGGCGATCTGGGGATGCTGAATTTGAATAATATTCCGCACGATCGCGCAGGATACGGCTCGCGCGTATGGCTGAAGGATATGGCCAAGGCCTCCGAGATCGAATACAAGCTGGTGACCAGCGAAGAAGCGGACGCGGCCCAGGGGTTGATCTCGACGACGTCGCCGATCGGCCGCGCGCTGCTAGGCAGGCGCGAGGGCGACGAGGTGCAGGTGCAGACTCCGGCAGGAGTAAAAGAGTTCGAGTTGGTACGGCTGAAGACGATTCACGAGGACGTTGAGCACTAGCGAGCGTGGCGAGCAAGCTCGAGGCGTCCGCAGTTGTAAAGCGGCGGTTTATAAAGCCACGGCACTAAAAGCAATCTTTCAAGCGCAACCTTCTGCATCGGGACTGGTTCACGCCGAAGGCGGGTCCCCCTCTAACCTAAAACGGATGGATTGATTTCCTGACGAATTGTTGTAGTGTATCGAAGCAATCGAGGCCACGGCATGGCCGTGGACAAGAAGGGCCGGAAGGTGAACCCATGAGCAATAAGGGACGTTATTCCGCGGTCGTTTTGGCGGGGCTGGTTTTAGTGTTTGTCTCCGGGCTGCGCATTTTCGGCCAGGGCGGGGAGGGCGGCGGCCAAAGCAAACAAGCGCGCCCGAAGTTTCCCGAAGCGCCTGCGATCGGCTTCTTCGGGAGCTACCGAGTTGCCGCCGACAAAATGGACCCATCGAAGCTTCCCATCATTGGGGCCTGGCGGATCAATTTCGATCGATCCGATCCAGCCAATAAAGCCCAGGGTCGCTTCAAGGAGACAGGAACGGCCATCTACTCGGCTGTTAACGGCGGCATTAAACAGGAGGTGTTCCTTTTTTACCCTCCGAAGAACGACAGCTATAAAACCACTTTTACGGACGACGGGCGGGAGTTTTTCTGGAAGCTCGACGGCAAGAATATTTACGAGAATCCGCAGGGGCCGAATGGTTTGGGACAAACGGTAGGCATGTGGCTCGTCGATCGCAACACCATGTTTCGTGAACGCGCCACCAAGGGAGTGGTCGATGAGCGAGTACTTTATCGCGTAAGTCCGGATGGGAAGACGCTCGTTTGGACGACGTTCAATTCCGGCGGCGACAGCGGACACGTGGTGTGGGACAGAATGCCGATGTCGGCCGTCGGCAGGTAAACCTGGCAGGAGGTACGGCTGCGCGCGGCGCCGCTGCCGCTGCGCAGGAGCTTCAAAGTTTCAACGACTAGGCAAGGAGGGCAATCCTGTGAACACGAAGCGAAACATAGGTTCTCTGGTGGCGGCTTCCGCGATCTGTTTTGTGGCGCTGGCCGCGACGATGCACGGGCACTTGCAGGCAAGAGCCGCGGCGAAATCCGAGGACGCGCAGAAAGTACCGGTGTACCGCGTGGACCCCTTCTGGCCGAAGCGGTTACCGAATCGATGGAGCATGCAGCAGGTGACCGGCCTGACCGTGGAGGCGAAGAACGACCACGTGTGGTTCCTGAATCGCGGGGCGGCGGCCGACGGCGACGAGATCGGCGGCGGTGGCGATCCGCCGCGGATTGTCTGCTGCGTGCGGGGACCCGAGGTGATCGAACTCGATCCCGAGGGCAATGTGGTGAACTCGTGGGGAGGTCCGGGATACATTCCCCAATGGCCGACGGCGTTGCAGACCATTTTCGTGGACCGGGAAGGGAACGTGTGGGTGGCCGGCACGGCGGCGCAGGACAGCATCCTGAAATTCTCGCGCGATGGGAAGCTGCTTTGGGATTTCGGCCATCGTCCTCCGAAGGATTCCGGGCCGCTCAAGGAAAACAACCAGCAGACGGATGTTTTGGTATCCAAGGGCCGGTTCACGCTGGACGAGGACGCCCATGAAATTTACCTGGTCAACTGGAAGCGCGTTCTCGTCTACGACATGGATACGGGCGCGTTCAAGCGAGGATGGGGCGGCCACGGCATGCCGCTGAGCGAGATCACCAACGATCCCATTCCACCCTACAAGTGGACCGGCGCTCCTCCGCCGGAAGAGAAGAACTTCGTGCCCGACCTGCACTTCGCGGAGATTTCCAAGGACGGGCTGGTGTATGTGGGCGAGCGCGGCCAGGATCGCATTTCGGTTTACACCAAGCAGGGCGAGTGGAAACAGGACATCTCCGTATCGCCAAGCACCCCTTCGCGCGGGCCGGACTGCGGCGGGCTTCCTCCCAACACGAAGATGCCTCCGTGCGGAACCACTTATAAGATGGTCTTCTCGAGAGACCCGCAGCAAAAGTTCATCTACGTGGCCGACGGGACCGACGACGTGGTGTGGATTCTCGACCGCAAGACGGGCAAGACGCTGGGCTCGTTCGGCGGAAACGGGAAGTACGCGGGCCAGTTCCACTGGATCAACGCCATCGGAATGGACTCAAAGGGGAACATCTACACGGGCGAGGTGGAAGAGGCCAAGCGAATTCAGAAGTTCATGCCGGTGGGCACCACATCCAGCCGCGCCTCGCTCGGCCAATAACGGCGGATGGGAAATGAAATGGGCGGCCGGGCGGTTTCGTCCGGCCGCCCGGCTGAGGCTCGCCGAGTAAGCATTGGCCTGCCAGCAAATAACCTTGATTGACGCTGGTTGAGGGCTGGTGCTAGGCTCTAGGAATCCAGAAAGCGGGTGCTTGCGATGCACTGCGGCTTTCCTATCGTTTTGCTGCCAGCCTGTATGAGGACAACTCTTCTGTTGGGAGTCGTGTTATGCCCTACAAATTGACAGTGAATGGGCAGTCTACGAACGTGGACGTGCCAGCAGACATGCCCCTTTTGTGGGTGATCCGGGACGTGCTGAACCTTCATGGCACGAAATATGGCTGCGGCATTGGCCAGTGCGGCGCTTGCACCGTGCACCTCAACGGGCGAGCGGTGCGCTCCTGCCAGACGCAGGTGTCTGTAGCCGCCGGCGCGAAGATCACCACTCTCGAAGGGCTCTCGCCGGATGGGACGCACCCGCTGCAGCTCGCGTGGCAGGAGATTGACGTTCCGCAGTGCGGCTACTGCCAGGCCGGACAGATCATGTCCGCGGCGGCGCTGCTGGCGACGAAGCCGAAGCCGACCGATCAGGATATCGACGCGGCGATGAACGGCAACCTTTGCCGCTGCGGAACCTACCTGCGCATCCGCGAAGCGATTCACAAAGCTGCGGCCCTGGCCAGCACACGGCTCACCGAGGCCGCCGCCAACACCGGGTCCGGTAAAGTAGCGAGGAGGGACCATGGATACCATGATTGGGCGTCGCTCCTTTCTTCGCGTCACCGCCCTGGCCGGCGGCGGCATGCTGCTGGGATTGTACGTCGATCCGATTAGCAATTTATTCGCGCAGGGGCCGGCGGGACCAGGGACCGCGCCCGCATTCGTAGCCACGGCGTTCGTGCGCGTGGATGCGGACGGCACCGTCACGATCACGGCGAAGAATCCCGAGATCGGGCAGGGCGTGAAGACCATCTGCCCATGATTATCGCCGACGAGCTGGACGTGGACTGGAAGGACGTGAAGATCCAGCAGGCCGACCTCGATCAATCGAAATACGGACCGCAGAACGCGGGCGGCAGCACGGCGACGCCGATGAACTGGGATCCGCTGCGGCAGGTGGGCGCGGCCGTGCCGGCAGATGTTTGTGACCGCGGCCGCGCAGACCTGGAACGTGCCGGAATCCGAGTGCCTGACCGCCTCGGGCAAAGTGATGCATCCGGCGAGCGGGCGCATGCTCGGTTACGGCGCGCTGGCGGCCAAGGCCGCCACGCTGACGCCGCCCGATCTCAAGACCGTGAAGCTGAAGGATCCGAAGGATTACAAGATCATCGGCCAGCCGAACCATGGCGTCGACGTTCCGTCCATCGTCACCGGCAAGCCGATCTACAGCATCGACTTCAAGCTTCCCGGCATGCTGTGGGCGGTGTACCAGAAGTGCCCGGTGTTTGGCGGCAAGGTCGTCAGCGCCAATGTCGACGAGATCAAGGCGATGCCCGGCGTGCGCCACGCGTTCGTCGTCGAGGGCGGCACCGAATCTGACCGGCCTGCTTCCGGGCGTCGCCATCGTCGCCGACACCTGGTGGCAGGCGCGCACGGCGCGCCAGAAGCTGCAAGTGATGTGGGACGAAGGTCCGACGGCGCAGCAGAGCAGCGAGGGCTTTGCGCGGCAGGCCGAGGAGCTCTCCAAACAGAAGCCCGTGATCCCGCTGCGCATCGACGGCAACACCGACGCGGCGTTCCAGGGCGCGGCAAAAGTGGTCGAAGCGGCGTACTCCTATCCGTTCATCTCCCACGCGCCGCTCGAGCCGCAGAACTGCACCGCGCATTTCAAGGACGGCAAGCTCGAGCTCTGGGCGCCAAGCCAGACGCCCGAAGCGGGCCGCCAGCTGGTGGCCAGGACGCTGGGCATCCCGGCGAGCGACATCACCATTCACCTGATGCGCACCGGCGGCGGCTTCGGCCGGCGGCTGACCAACGACTACATGGTGGAGGCGGCGTGGATCGCGAAGGTCGTCGGCGTGCCGGTGAAGCTGCTCTGGACGCGCGAAGACGACATGACGCACGACTTCTACCGGCCCGGCGGCTTCCATTTCCTGAAGGGCGGGAGTGGACGCGCTCGGGCAAGCTCGTCGCCTGGCAGAATCACTTCGTCAGCTACGGCGAGGGACACGCAGTTCGCCAATTCGGCCAACATACCGTCGAACGAGTTCCCCGGAACTTTCGTGCCGAATTTCAATTTCCAGGCGTCGCTCATGCCGCTCGGCGTGCCCACGGGCGCCATGCGCGCGCCGCGCAGCAATGCTTTCTCCTTCGTCTTCCAATCGTTCATCGACGAACTGGCCCACGCGGCGGGCAAGGATCCGGTGGAGTTCCGGCTGAACGTTGCTGGGGCTGCCGCGCATGCCGGCCGCGAAGCCGGTGCCAGGCGAACTCGACGTGGACGCGGATCGCATGAGGGGCGTGCTGCAACTGGTGGCCGAGAAATCGGGCTGGGCCGCTCGCAAGACTGCCGAATGGCAGGGCCATGGGCGTCGCCTTCCAGTTCGCGCACCGCGGCTACTTCGCCGAAGTAGCGGACGCGAGCGTGGACGCGAACAACAAAGTAAAGGTCCACAAGGTCTGGGTGGCGGCCGATATCGGCAGCCAGATCATCAATCCCAGCAATGCCCTGAATCAGGCGCAGGGCTCGGTCATCGACGGGCTGAGCCATGCCATGGGCTATGAAATCACGATTGAACACGGCCGGGCGGTGCAGAGCAACTTCGATCACTATCCGCCGGTGCGCACTGACACAGGCGCCGCCGGAAATCGAAGTGCACTTCCTGAAGACCAACAACCCGCCGACCGGTCTGGGCGAACCTGCCTTGCCGCCGGTCTTGCCGGCATTAGCCAACGCGATTTTTGCGGCGACGGGCAAACGAGTTCGCTCGCTGCCGCTGAAAAATAGCGGATTCAGCTGGGCCTGAAGACCCCGGACAATTGAATTTCGCTGTGCGCCGAAACTGCGTCAGCAGTCTTTAATACCCCCGGCGAGCTTTTGCGTTGGTGCGCTCGTCCACAGCGGGCCGTTTGTGCTCTAATACTCCCCATTCGTGGCGCCGGCGTGCTCATGACGCTGCCCGTTTGAAAATCGATAACCGGAAGTGGCAAAGACGTGTTCTGTGTAACCCAAACCTGCGGAGGAGGTCTGGAATGTCGAAGCGTTTGGATGCGTTTTTGGCGATCGTTAGTCTACTGTGCATTTCCGCGCCGCTCGCGGCACACCACGGCAACGCCGCTTACGAC
Organism: uncultured Acidobacteriota bacterium; assembly: GCA_963823935.1. Taxonomy (GTDB): domain Bacteria; phylum Acidobacteriota; class Terriglobia; order Acidiferrales; family UBA7541; genus Palsa-189. The sequence continues at coordinate 23,773 of CAWGNM010000029.1, read as the reverse complement.
GAGTCGAAGCTGGTTAGCGTCAAGGGGACGGTGACAGACTGGCTTTGGGCCAATCCTCATTGTTTCCTGAAATTCGACGTGAAGGATGAGAAGGGCAACGTCGTGCATTGGGCCGCCGAGACGAGCAACCCGCCGGACATGATTGGACATGGCTGGTCCAAGAACATTTTGAAGCCTGGCGACCAAATCACCGTTGTCATGCTCACCGTCAAGAACGGCCGCCCAATCGGGCGCGTCAGGCAGGTTACGCTGCCCAACGGAAAGGTACTGACTAACGAGAGCGGTTTGGCGAATCGATCGTTGAACAGCCCGGCCCCGCCATCGTCCGAAACCCCTGAGCCATAAAAGACCGAGAAAGGAGTCTGGCGATGCCAAAGCGTGTTCCGGCTTCCGCGATCCTCTTGAGTGTTGCAGCTCTATTCGCGCTTTGCGCCGTGGCTCAGCAGGACGAAATGCGCTTGCCGGGAGCCGTCTACGATTTTGACAGGAAAAATGAGGCGCCGAAACCGGCTCCCAAGCACGATATTTCCGGCGTCTGGGAACCGGCCGCGGGGTACAACGACGGAGTCGCGGCGACTGGAGCGAAGTCCATGCCTGCCGACGGAAAGCCGGAGCATGAGCTGCCCTACACTCCCGAAGGGCGAAAGGCGTTCCTGGCCCACAAGCCGACTTTCGGCGTGACGCAAGTGGAAGCCTCGGTCACAAATGACCCCGTGCCGGCCTGCAATCCGCAGGGATTCCCACGCATCGTCCTGCATAATTTCAGGACCAGCCGCATCGTGCAGACGGGGGAGAACGTGATTGTTCTCTACGAATTTAATAAGAAATGGCGGGTGATCTGGACCGACGGACGTCGCACTGCCCAAAGATTCTCAAAATCCCACCTGGGGCCCGCCCGATCCTCCGGAATCGAGATGGTGGGGGTATTCAGTGGGCAGATGGGCGGACGATTATACTTTTGTTGCTGAGTCCAATGGATTTGACGACCGAACCTGGCTGGACAATGCCGGCCGGCCGCACAGCGATCTCTTGCACGTCATCGAGCGATACCGCCGCACCGACCTCGATCACCTGGAAATTACAATTACCATCGACGATCCGAAGATGTATACCAAGCCTTGGGAAGCCCTCAGACTCCGAGAGCGATTGCAGAAGCCCAGTTTCGATATTCACGAGATGGAATGCGCGCCCATGGAGACCGAGGCATACAACAAAGATATTGCCGATCCCGCCGTCGGCAAATAGCCTCGATTGCGCGAATTTTGGCGGACCACGCGCGCATCGCAAACGTTCCCTCTTAAGAAAAACAGCGAGGAAAGCGGCGCGCTATTTTTAGTTGCGACGGTTGTGGCTAAGTCGACGCCTTGAATCTGGGGAAGAGAGTGAGCGCGTTTTCGCGCTCGATCTGCTGGAGTTGCTCCTGCGAATAGATGCCGCAGTTCTGCAGCCCCATCACGTGGTCGCCGATGGCGCGCGCCGGATAATCGGTTCCGAGAACAATGTGCGATAGCGGGATCACCTTGGAGAGCGCCGACTGGGCCACGTTATTCGAGGTCCAAGCCGTATCGTAGTAATACTTGCCCGCCGCGGCATCAAAGCCATCGGGAAAATTGGCCTTCTGCTTGGGAGAGCGCGCCGCCGCGCGGAAGCGCTCGACCAGGTACGGCATGGTGCCGCCGCCGTGCGAGAAGATCATGCGCACGTTGGGATAGCGGGTAGCGGCGCCATTGAAGAACATGTTGGCGATGGCGCGGGTCGTATCGGTCTGCCACTCGATGGTGCCGTCGCCAACGCCTTTGATCAGGTCTTTGCAGCAATTGGCGGTAATGGGATGGGTGAAGACGATGGCGTTGCGGCGATTGAGTTCCTCGAAGACAGGATCGAAGTAGGAATCGCCCAGCCACTTATCGCCGTAATTCGTGTACATCCCCACGCCCTCGAGCTTGAGCGTGTCGTAGACGTACTCGATCTCCTTCAGCGTAGTGTCAATGTGCGGCAGGGGCAGAAATGCGAAGATGCCGAACTTGCCCGGATGGTCGGTAGCCAGCTTGGCGGCAAATTCGTTGGAGGGCCGCGCAATTTTGTCTACCGTGGCGGGATCGTAATGCGGGGGAATCGAGGTCATGGCCGCAGCCACGCCATAAGTATTCATCTCTTCCAGCGCTTTTTCGGGAGTCCATTTGGCGAATCCGCCCAACTCCTCGGCGCCCATCGTCTCGATCAGAATTGGCGGGGTAAAGTGACCGTGGATGTCGATCCTGCCCAGCTTGGGAAGCTCGGTAGGGGATTTGATCGGCGAGGTCGCCTGCCCCATCAACATGGTGGCGGCGCCGGCGGGTAAGAGCGTGCTGGCCCCTACAGCCGCGGCGGACTTCAAAAAGCTCCGGCGCGAGGTCCCACGAAAGGCGTCGAGAAAGCCGAGTCCCTGCATCATGTCCTTTGCTTCTTCGCGGATCATATGCGCTCCCTTATGGCGGCAAATGCCTGGGTCGCACATTACGGCTGTCACTCATCCAGTGTCAAGCTGAGATCTTCGGCGGAAAGCGAAGGGCAAGCGCGCCATGCGGTCTCCCGTTTGTGGTCGCCGCGCAAAAGAATTCCACTGCGCAAGACATTGTGCTTGACGGTCCCGGCGGCCCCGTGATATTACCCGGCGCAGATTTCGGCCCACGATCACGACGCAGATTCGGCCTGCGACGATTCTCGGATCAAGGGGTGACCATCGATGATTTCGGCAAAAGGGACCGTTCTTGTGCAGTTGCGTGCCCGCTTGAGCCGCGGTTGGAAATTCGCGGCGGCGGCGGTTGCGATCCTCTTCGTTTGCCTTCCACTGATGCCACAGAGCAACGAAGGCAGAATTTCCGGCACCGTATTTGACCAGAGCGGCGGCGCCATCGCGGGCGCCATGGTGACGGTCACGGATGTGGCTAGAGGCGTCTCGCGACCATTGACCGCAGATAGCGTGGGAGCATATTCGGCTCCTAACCTGCAGCCAGGCACGTATACGGTGCGAGCGGAGGCGAACGGCTTCCAGGCGACGCAGCACACCGACGTACTGTTGGAGGTTGGCAAGGATATCCGGGTAGACCTTACGCTCCAGGCGGGTTCGCAGGCCCAGACGGTGACCGTCACGGGAGAGGTTCCGGACGTTGAGACCACCAACGCCACTTTGGGTGGCGCGATCAGCAATCAGACGATCAACGACCTGCCTTTGAACGGACGTGACTTCACGCGCTTGATCCAGCTGCGCCCGGGAGTGGTGAGTTACCCCGGCGGTGGAGATCATGCGGATTCTACGAACGGCCAAACCGCCAACATGGGTGTGTTCCTGCTGGATGGTCTCCTGAACTACACCCCAATGAATGGCGGCGGCGCTCTAAATTACCGATACCAGGCTGGAGGCTCTTCGACGATCCTGCCCATCGATGCCATTCAGGAGTTTAATGTCCAGGAGAATCCCAAGGCGGAGTACGGCTGGGCGATCGGAGCGATCACCAACGTCGGGCTGAAGGCCGGCACCAACACGATTCACGGCACTGGCTATGCTTTTGGCCGGGACGATGCCTGGGATGCGCGCAACTACTTCAATCCGGCGACACTGGCCGGTGGGATAGCCAACCCGAAGACGCCCGTGTCGTTGGAGCAGTTCGGCGCTACGGCGGGCGGACCCATTTTGAAAGATAAGCTCTTCTGGTTCGTGGGCTACGAGGGACAGCGTTATACGGTGGGGGACGAATACGTGGGAGCTGCGCCAGTGTCGGTTCCGATGCCAGGCTCCCTGGGGACTGGATGCACGACACTAAAGATTGGCAATTGCTCTTCTAGTATAGTCGATGCATGTAATGATTTGGTCGCAGGTAAAACGGCCATCAACCCGCTAAGCGCACAACTGGCGGGCCTCAATACGACGACTTGTGCGGTTTCCGGCCCCACCTCCACCGTTGAAAACCTGTTTCCATTCAACCCGGGTACCAATCCGGGTGGGGCAACCGTCTTTGCGCCGACCCTAACCAACAGCAGCCCCAGCGATAATGGGATAGCGAAATTCGACTACCACCTCAACGACCGCAACTCATTCAGCGCCTCGTATTTTAGAGGACAGCTTCACAACGCGGTTTGGGTTACCTCGCCCGATCAGTTGACACCGCAAATGCAAAATCTGGTTTCCGTAATCAATTGGGACGCTGGACTTAGCTGGACTTACACGCCGGGTTCCAATTGGGTGAATGAACTCAGAGCCGGCGCCAACCGAATCACCGAAACGAATATTGGCGCAGACAGCAATATCAACCAGTCGTCTCCTTACCCCTCGGGCTTCGGCATCAATACGGGCATCACCAACCCCCTCTACTACGGGATGCCCTATCTGCAGATATCGAGTCTTACCAATTTCGCCTTGGGCCACGGCAATTTCTCCGACACTCGGGGGCCCGGCGGCTTGAACCAACTCATCGATAACGTCTCCTATTTACGCGGCAAGCACTCCTTCAAGTTCGGAGTAAATCTCTTCCGAACAATTTTGGACGACAACAGCTATAACGGAGCCCAGGGCAAAATAACGTTCTCAACGCTTGACAACTACCTCTCAGGCGTACCCTCCCGAGGAAGTATCGTGGAGGGGAATACTCAATATCGAAAGCGGGATTGGGATTTTGCCGCCTTCGCTCAGGACGACTGGCGCGCGACCACGCGGCTAACCATCAATCTCGGCCTGCGCTGGGAATACGCCTCGCCCATGACGGACGTCGACGGCTTGTTCGGCGGCTTCAATCCCAGCACCGGCTTGGTGGAAAGTCCCACAATAAATCCAGACTATAGAGACTTCTCGCCTCGGATCGGCGTGGCGTGGGACGTCAAGGGCAACGGGAAGACCGTCGTTCGCAGCGCCTTCAGCCTCATGTATCCGACCGCGATATTCTCGACCGTGACGGGAGCGACCGGTGTCCCCTTTGGATTCGACCAGATGGTTAAAGGCGTTACCACGCCTGGTTCACAAGCCGGCAGCGGCTCAGTCTCGTACACTGCCGCGCAACTTACCTGGACTACCGCTGGGCCGGTCTTCCCGGCTACCGGCAGACTCACCTGCGGCGACGCAGTGAAAGCATTTTCGGACGCAGCGCAATGCAACGCTCCTTTCGTAGATCCCAATATACGTACCCCTCACATCTTTAACTGGAATCTGGACGTTCAAAGGGCGGTGACGAATACGCTGACCCTCGATCTCGCCTATGTCGGCAACCACGGCTCTGGTCTGCCAGGCAATGTCGACACTAACGCCCCGCCGTTGGGCGCCGGCTGGACCAGTGCTGCAGCGCAATCCGCTGGAACGAAGGCAACGAACGGGACCGGGTCTATCGCTTGCCTCAGCGCCGCCAGCGTTGCTGCAGGTTACAACGACTGCAACGTCTCTTCGGCGGCTGAGATTGCGGCCCGGCCGTACAACGCGGCTTTTCCCTACCTGCAGTTCATAAACGAGCTTGGAAATAGAGACCCCTCGAACTACAACGGCTTGCAGGCGACCCTGACCGAGAGGCCTCTCCACGGCCTATATTTCCTCGCTGGCTACACTTACTCGCACGCCCTGGACCAATTTTCTTCCGCTCCGCCGGGCAGAGGCGGATTCCAGGATCCTGCGCTCCCGCAGTTGGACTATGGCAGCAGCGACTATGACCTGAGAAATCGCTTCACTTTTTCGCTGACCTATAACCTCCCGGGCAGAAAGGCGCCGGGGCAGATGCTGCAAGGGTGGGTGGTCAATTCCGTGGTGACGCTGCAGAGCGGCATGCCTTGGGGCACGATGGACACCAATAACGATTTCTACGGAAACCTCGAGTATAAGAACAGCGCTCAGGAGCGCTGGGATTTTACCGGGAACCCGGCAGACTTCACTTCCGGTCCGAACTCCTTTGCCATGCTTCTCCAATCCAGCAAGCACCATGGCAAACTGCACTCCTTACCAAATGATCGGCGGCGTACCAACGCCACCTGCGGTCTGTCTGAGTGCTGCACAGGCCAATGGCGCGCTGGCCGTGGCCTCGCTCTATAACAACGGCTGTTACGTGTCCGGTAATTCCGTAATCACTCCTCCGGCCTACGGGAGCCTCGGGACGATGGGCCGCAATATCTTCCGCGACGGCGGCTTCAGAAACTGGGATCTTTCGATAGTCAAGGACTGGAAGTTCAAGGAACGGCTCACCACCCAGTTCCGAGCCGAATTCTTCAATATTCTCAACCATCCCAACTTCGCCAATCCGTATGGATCGTATACTACCTACTACAACAACGACCCCTCAGGCGGTTCAGGGTTCGGCTGCGGCTGCGTTACACCCGATGCCGCGGCAGGCAACTTCGTGCTGGGGGCTGGGGGCGCACGCGACATCCAGTTGGGATTGAAGCTGATCTTCTAGCTAGCGCAGCCGGAGTGCACAGCAAAGGGCCTACCTTAAATGCGGACCGCGATTCGCATGCTTGAGGGAAGGCCCCCGCTGAAATCTTTTGCGGACGCTAGGGAGCGTCCTAAGACCCCGATCCTCGCGGAAAAGATACAGCCAGGCGGAGGACCTCATGGAGGTCGTTCGCGAAGAGTTTGGAAAGGCAATGATTTCCGCCGGGGCGACGAGCAGCGGCTCTCGGGCTTCCGTGATTTGCTGGACGTGAAATCCGAAGGAGTTGCAGGGACTACTTTTGGTCTTTCTCGCCCTCGGCTGCGGAGTTGCCAATCAACTTGTTATATCCCTGAAATTCCGTCGGGGACCAAAACATCTCCCGGACGTCGAAAGTTTGCGGCTCGAGGTTGAAAACCAGCTTGTCGAGAGCCAGCCAAGGCTTGGTATACATTACGGGATCGTCGATGGTGACCGAGAGTTCCAAGTGGTCGTGGTCCACGCGATGGAATCGCTCTTCCACGCGCAGTTTGTCGCTATGTGGACGGCCCACATGATCGATCCAGGTTCTTTCGTCTAATCCCGTGGTCTCCACTACGAGCGTGTAATCATCCACCCACTTGGCCAGGGAGTAGCCGAACCAACGCGGTTCGAGAGTTTTCGGTAGTTCCCGCCCGTCCGTCCAGATCACGCGCCACACTCTGCCAAATTCGTAAAGCATGTAGACCTGCACGGGTGTCTGCAGGATTTGTACAGTCCTCATCTCAAAAAGGTCTTCGCGAGGAATACCCTGGGGATCGCCGAAGATGACGGGATCATTCGATTCCGTGGATATGCCTGCTCTCGCTCCGTTGCTGGGCTTCGTGTCGTTCAACATCTGCAAGCCCAGAGGAGTGAAGGGCGGCTGATGTTGCGGCTTACCGTCGTCGGGCATTACCGACGGCCCCAGCGCTTGGATCCCCGCATCCCAGGGATCCCAAATTCCTGAAATATCGCGCTTCGGAGCAGGGTCCGACTTCTGGCCCTGCAGCGGCGGAGCAACGGGCCGCAGCCAACCGTCGACGCGTTTATCCGCCGGAAAACCACGGCGCACCGGAGCCTGTTGAGGCTCCGATTGAGGCCCCGTCGACTGAGCGCGCGCAAGCGGCGTAAATAGGAAGAGAGTGCATGCAGCCATAGGGAGAACAAGACTCTTGAGCATGCTACGACCCCTTTCCAGGCCTCGATCCCAGTAGGGATTCACTCCGAAGCCCGTCAAACGCTGTTCATTTGGAATCGTCGTTAATGCGCCCCTGCAATTTGGGGCCGGTGGCCGGCTGCACGTACACGATGCGCCCGATCGGCTTGGCATTCCTGACGGTGATCACTCGTATGGTGATCTCATCGCCAGGCCGGAGAGAACTTCTGGACCAGCCCATGGTCGTCATGCTGGCGGGATTTTCGGTTTCCGCCATCCAGTGCACCACTTGGCCAGCGTCATCTTTGACGTCGAAGAGAAGGATGCAATGGGGATTGGCCCACACGAACTGTGTGACCGTTCCCTTGAGGTTAATCTGCTTGGTGACATCGTAGACCGCATTGCCGTGGTGAGCGGCGAGTGGAAGGCTAAGAACCGAGAGACTAAAAGCAAAGGCAAGAACGATCAGGAATTTGCGTTTCAAGAGCTACCTCCCGCTCTTATGAGCTAGCCGATTTCAATTGCGTTTCGCCCAAAGGGTTTAATTGAGGGCGATTCTAACGAGAGTGTTGTGCGGCGTCAAGTGCGCCGCGAGTTTCGCAACCTCATCCCGAGCGATGGGGCGTTCGGCAAAACGCGGCTCTACGCCGGCCAGGCTACTTCTTCGGCGCTATGGCGGGCTTGCTCACTTCTTTGTCAAACGACGCTTGCTCCGAGGGCGAGCAGAGCATCTCTCTCAGATCGAAGGCATCCGATTGCAACTGCATGGGGAACTTATCCAGGGCATTCCATGGCTTGGTATACATCTTGGGGTCGGTGATCGTCAGGGTAAGCTCCATGATGTCGTGGTTCACCCGGTGAAAGCGCTCTTCCACTTTCAGTTGGTCGCTATGAGGCCGGCCGACATTATCGATCCAGGTTCTTTCATCGATGCCCGTCGTTTCCACCACGAGGGTGTAGTCGTCCACCCACTTGCCAATGGAGTAGCCGTACCATCGAGGCTCGGCAATATCCTGGTCGGGGAAATCTCGCCCGTCGGTCCAAATGCTCCGGAAGGTCCGGTCATTCTGATAGAAGATCACCACTTGCTTTGGCGTTTGCAGGACCTGGATGGCCCTCAGGTTGAAGAGTTCTATGCGTGGAAACCCGATGGGATCGCAGATATCGAAGGGATCGTTGTTCAGAGCAATGGGAACCTCATTGGCTCCGAATCCCGCTTTATGGGCCTTAAAAGCTTTCTCTCCTTCAGGCGTGAAGGGCAGTTCATGTTTTCCGTCCGAAGGGTATTCCAACGCGCCAAGAAATTGGACCCCGGCCCGCCATCCCTTCGCCGGCTCCCAAATTCCCGACAAATCATGGCGAGGGGCCGGTGCCGGGTTCTGATTCTTGGGTATGGGCACGTCTTTATACCAACCGTCGATATGCTTCTCCTGGCCTCGATCTATCGCTGGCGCGCCTGGATCGGGTGCGGGAAACGGAGTGGCATTCTGAGCGTGCACAGGAAGCGAAACCATCGATGCGGCCAGGAAAATTGTGGCGACCAAAAAGGGTTTTAACATACGGGTCTCCTTTGCTTCCTATGCGATCTCAGTTTTGGAGCCAAGCAGGCATCCGCGCAATAGGCGCGGCTGTTCTATCAAAAGCCTCTCCCCGCTACCCGCGCAGCCATTTGCCGTCGAGGAGAACGCGCTGGAGGCGCCCAACTGCCGCGCCATTGTCGGGCGTGATCATGACGACTGTGACCTCATCGCCGGGCTTAAAGGTTTTTCTGTTGATGCCAAAGTTGACCAGACTGGAGGGTGCGCTCCACTCGATCGTCCAATTAACGACATTGCCGCTGTCGTCCTTAATATCTACCTTCAGGAACGTGTGGGGATTGCCCCAATCCCATTCCGTCACAGTTCCTTTCAAAGTGACTTGTTTGGCATGGCCGTACGACGCGTTTCCGTGATGTGCGGACAACGGAGCGGAAGGCGCTAAAACACCGATCATCAGGAACATCAGCGCGAGCCTATTCTTCATCGCTATTCTCCAAATATCTGCCGAGGGGTAGGAGTCTCCTACAAACCCGCCAGAATATACGCTTTGGGTGTCTCCGGCGTCAATACATCTTGTTTTTGTTCCCTCCGCTCGAGTGCATCCTGAATGCAATCTGCGAGAGCCGGGATGTTCGCCGAAAAACGGAAGGACATCCGACCAGAAGCGGCGCAGAGCGCGACCGTGTTGACACTATTCGGCTCGGCGGATACGATGATCCCACCAATTTTCATCAGTGCGGGAGCTCGACTCTGGGTAGATGCCTGTTGACTCTGCACGCACTTACTACGGGTTGAAGGAGGCGTGAGGTGAGAAATACGCCGGCGGTGATCTTCCTTTTGGCTGCAAGCATGCTGGCCGGTCAGGCCACGTTATTCGCGCACCACGGGAACGCGGCATACGACACGACCAAGGAAGTGACGTTGACGGGGGTGGTGACCCAATGGCTGGTGGCCAACCCGCATTCCGTTCTGAGATTTGACGTAACCGACGATAAGGGAAACGTCGTCCATTGGATTGTCGAAAGCAGCGCTCCCAGCGCGAACCAAGCGCGCATTCGCCTGAACAAAGACTCACTGAAGCCCGGAGATAAAGTCACGGTTACAGTGATCCCAGCCAAGAACGAGCAGCCCGTCGGACGCATCCATCGGCTCGTGCTTCCCGATGGCCGAATCGTAAACACGGAACTACCGTAACATCCAAAGTATCGGAAATGCCGCTGAACAGCGCGCTGAATGGGCGGACCAAGAGCATCTCACCTCTGCCGGATTGAACAGAGGGTCCGATTTTCACACACGAAGGAGTTCACCGATGCAGAAGTATTTCATGGCCGGCGCCTTGATCGGTGTTGCGGTCTTGCTGTGTTCATCGGCTGCGAGCGCCCAAACGGCCTCGGGTGAAAAGCCAGTCGGAAATAAAACGAAAGCGGCGCTCCCTCCCATCTGCCAGGGAGCCGGCCAATATTACTGCGCGTCAGGCGGCGCGGAGGATGACTCGCAAGGCGGGGGTGACGCCGCTGGTGACTTCTGGGGCCGCGCGGTGGCCCGGCCTTCCGATAAGCAGAAGGCGGCTCCCGCTCCGCCGCACGACATTTCGGGAACTTGGAATTCCGTGGGGATCGACGAGTTTGGTTATCGGGGCGGCGGCCAGGTATTTGGGGCCGGGGCGATGCCGTCGGACGGAGACCCCAAGCATGAACCGCCTTACAGCGCGGAGGGTTTGCAGGCCTATCACGCCAATAAGCCGGAATTTGGAGTTACGGCGGTCCCCGCGGCGAAAACAAATGATCCGGCGGACGGATGCGAACCGCTGGGAATGCCCCGTCAGGATCTACATCGAGTATCGGCAGTGCAAATCATTCAGACGCCATTGCAAGTTGTCGTGCTGTATCCGCGCGACAAGACCTGGCGCATTCTCTGGACCGACGGCCGGGAACTTCCCAAGGATCCCGATCCCTCATGGGATGGCTACTCCACCGCGAAGTGGGCGGACAATACCACCCTGGTGGTGCAAACGATTGGGATGGATGACAGAAGTTGGGTGGATAATGCAGGCCGCCCGCACAGCGACGCGCTACGCGTGGAAGAGCGTTTCCATCGCGTCGACCACGACACGCTGGAGCTCACGGTCACGCTCGACGATCCGAAGTTTTACACCAAACCTTGGGTGGCCCTGGACAAATTGACTTTCAAATTGATGGGAGCCGACTTCGCCATGGGCGAGCAGCGTTGCTCGCCGTCGGAGATGGCCGCGTACAGGAGTTTGGTGGCCGATCCCGCTGCCAAATAGTCGCGCCATTTCGATACCGCCCTGGCGGTCAACTCGAAAAGAAAACTCGCCGGCGTGCGCGTTCTCTCGTTGACAACCGCATCGGTTCTATGCTTCCATCTGCGCCCATACGGGTGCCCGGGCATTTTAAGCGGAATCGTTTAGACGACTTCTGGGCGACTATCGGGAGGTGCTTCCATGAGGCTCGCTGCTCTTACGTTCCAAAGCGTTATAAAGTGCGCAGGTTATAAAAGAGTGCTACGGCTTTTGTTGCTGGGTTTGCCGTTCCTTTTGTGCGCGCCTCTTTACTCTCAAAACCTGGGCAGGATTAGCGGCAACGTAAACGACTCGAGTGGCGGCGTGGTCGTGGGCGCCACTGTAACCGTCACCGACGTGGAGAGGGGCATCACCCGGACTTTGACCACGGATACCGCCGGCGCATATTCCGCTCCCAACCTGATTCCCAGCACCTACAGCGTGCGCGGGGCATTTACGGGTTTCAAAGCGATGGAGCGCCAAGGCATTTCGGTGGGTGTCGGCCAGGATGTTCACATCGACCTCACCTTGCAGCCTGGCGAGCAGACGCAGGCGGTGACGGTCACGGCTGACGTCCCGACCATTACCACCACCAACGCCCAGCTCGGCGGTACGATCAGCGGCAACATGCTCTCCGACCTTCCCATCGCGGGGCACAATTTTCTTCAGGCGCTCACCTATAACCCTGGGATGTTGACAAGGCCCGGCTCCGGCGCGGGACCGCAGCAGTGGTCCAACGGGCTGCGCTCTGAATTCAACGTCTATGTGTTCGACGGCGTGACCGATCAGATGACTTATTACACGCAGCAGCCCATCGCCGTCGGCTACCCGGCCGCTGCCCCCGAACAGGCCGTGATCCTTCCGCCGGATGCCGTGCAGGAATTCAACATCGTGGAAAATCCCAAGGCTGAATACGGCTGGAGGCCCGGAGCGCAGATCAGCGTAGGTATGAAATCGGGGACGAACACGATCCATGGAAGTGCCTTTGCGATCGGCCGTGATACCGCCCTAATGACGCGAAACCCTTTCTTCCCAATCAAAACGCCGACACAGTTCGAGGATTACGGGGCAACGATTGGCGGCCCCATCAAGCAAGACAAGCTCTTTTACTTGTTGAGTTACGAGGGGCAGAACGAGGTCATCGGCAATCCCACGAACACAATCGTTCCGACGACCATATCGCTGGCAACGGCGGGGAATCCATTGGGGTCGCCCACGAACAGCCTCCCGGATGCGATCAATGGATTGATCCAAAATCACGTGATCAATCCGGCAGCAGTAACTTCGGGACAGCAACTTAGCTTGAATTTGGCGGGCTGTGTGGTGACACCAGCGGTGAAATGCACGCCCAACGCGGGTCTATTCTCCAATAATCTTCCGACCACCCAGCTTCCGATCGACTACTTACTCACGGGCGGCACGAATAACGGTGTGGCCAAATTCGACTACCACCTGAATGACCATAACAGCCTCAACGCCGAGATCTTCACGGGTCGTGGATTCGTCACTGACGCGATCAGCAGCGTAACTCAGCCGTACTGGTCGACACCGCTGGGCGTAAACAGCGACGTCGCCAGGGCCGTCTGGACGTGGGTACCGAATTCCTCGTGGGTGAACGACGCCCGGTTCGGCTTCGATCACTCCCTGATGGCTGTCTATAATGCTTATGACTGCAATCCTGCTTCTAACGCGCCCAATTATGCGAATTTGGGCTTTGTGACCGGCGCGAATATGTGCGGATTCCCCGCCGTCACCATTACCGGATTTAACAACAACAATCCAGTTCTCGCCGGAGAGTCGGGCAGTTCCGCCCGAAGCGGCATTTACCGATGGCTGGATAGCGTCTCCTACACCCACGGCAACCATATATTCAAGTTCGGGGGCGAGATATCTTTTGACCGTGGGCTGGTAGGCCTGAATCTGAATAAGAGCGCAGGCACGCTTAGTTTCACCACTACGTCGACAGCAGCTCTGAACGCATTCACCGGCTCGACCGTTCTTGAAAATTTCCTGGACGGGCTCCCCACCTCAGGAACCATGCAGGTTGGGACTGTTCCCCGGAATTTTACGTACAAATCATACGCCGGCTATGCGCAGGATGACTGGCGCATCCTTCCACAGCTCACTCTGAACCTTGGCCTTCGATACGAGTTCACGACCACGATCAACGAGGCCAACGGCCTATTTGGCGATTTCTCCCCCGCCTCCGCCTCTGGCATGGTCCAGCAAGGCAACGGCAGTCCCTTGTACAAGCTGGATCCCTGGGCTATAGGGCCACGCATTGGACTGGCTTGGGACGTGACCGGTAAGAGCACAACTGTCGTCCGTGCTGGGTTCAACATCATGTATCAAAACCCCGTTACCCAGATCTTCTTTACCCCCGGCTCGCAGATCCAAACGATGCCCACCGGATTGACCATGGGAGCTGGATGCACCGCTTCAGGTCTCGCCACGTGTACTAAGACGGCGACGACACCTGGTGGAACGATCAATCTGGCAAGTTACGCGATCACTCCGCCAACTTCTCCTCTGCCCTGGGCTCTCAACACGCCGATCTTCTCCAACTACCTCAACGCTTCAGCGTCTTGCACCAATGTCACCACCTGTTCGATCGGTGGCGTGGCGCAGCACCTCGAATATCCCATGGTTCTCAATTGGAACTTCGGCATACAGCGAGCGCTCACGCGTAACCTTACCTTGGACGTGAATTACGTTGGCAATCACGGACAGCACCTGTTTGCTTATAGCGATCTTAACGCGCCCACCCCTGGAACGAATGCGCCCGCTCAGGAACAGCTAAGGCGTCCCTTCTCGGCGAATGGTCTAGGACAATTCCCATGGTTTCAGAAAGTGTTCTGGCTAGGGTCCTTTGGCGCTGTCTCCAATTACAACGCCTTACAGGCGGTTCTGACAGCCCGGGCCGCCCACGGACTCAGCTTTAGTGCAGGATATACCTATTCTCATTCTCTCGACGATGGCTCGGTGGAAACAGGGATGGTTGTTCCGCAAAACAACCTTAATCCGTTTGCCGAGTATGGAAATAGCCTCGACGATCTTCGCCATCGTTTCACGTTTACGCCCGTATATCAGATTCCTGGAAAGAAGTCCTTCGCCCAAATGCTCGAGGGTTGGGAGCTCGCCTCGGCCTTTACGATATCTTCCGGCCGGCCCTATAACGTGATCGATGCAGGTGATGATTTGAGCGGAACCGGTGAAGGACAAGACCGCTGGACGCTGGCGGGCAACGCTCAGGACCTTTGGGGTTTTGGCGGGTCCACCCCGATCCCGTGTTACTCCGCAGCAGCCGGCAAATTTGCAGGTTCGGGATGCACGATCGGACTTCCTCAAGCGTGCCTCAACGCAGCGGCCGCTGAACAAGTGGGTCCGCAAGGACAGACCGGGACGGCGTCCCTCAACAGCATAGGCTGTTACATGGTGGGCAATTCGGTGATGGTTCCCCCCGCTCAGGGAACTTTCGGAACGATGAACCGCTATGAGCTCTACGGCAAGGGCTTCTCCGAGTGGGATCTTTCCATAATAAAAGGTTGGAAGTTAACGGAACGTCTTACTACCCAGTTCCGCGCCGAAATCTACAACGTGATCAACTCGACTGAGTACAATCTTCCCCAAACCAGCCTTAATTCGCCCGGCAGCTTGGGTGAGTCTCTGGCAACGCCGGACGTCGGTAACAACAGCCCGGTGATCGGAACGGGAGGACCGCGCAAGATTCAACTCGGGCTGAAATTCCTCTTCTAGACGCGAAGTGTTCCGGCCGCTTGGCGGTCGCAGCGCCGGAATTCATGTGGTAATCGTGCGGGATCTATCTTCGTCTGAGGCCAGGTAAACGCTAGTTTCAGCGTGCGGCGCCAGCTCCAACATAGCCGGCGGAGGGGATGTTTACTGGCGGAGCGAGCAAAGCCAGCCTTACTGGGCGGGGGGTGCACCGCCGCCGGGCCTGCCGCCTTCCACATATTGGCCAACCACTCGCACTCGGCCATCGGGTAGCTTCAGGGTCTCCGCAGCGCCTCTATTTACCGAGCCATTCTTCGAGGGACAGATCCGCGCGGTGATGGGCTTACCGATGTTATCCAGGAAATCCTGTTTATCGGTTCCCGCTCGCCTCATGGCTACCACCGACAACATCTCAAACGTCCAGGACTCCGTTTTGCCGTCGGCATTCTTGATATCCATGTGGAAATACGCGTGGGGGTTCTGCCAATCGATAGCCGTCAGCGTACCCGCGACGTCCATGCACTTACTTCCGTCGAACTCGACAGCGAATCCGTGGTGCGCAAACGCAGGCGCCGCCCCAATAAGCGCAGCCATGCCTGCCACCAGAACAGCGGGTTTGAACCTCATCGTGTGTCTCCTAGAATCGCCCAACGGGAATAACAATCGCCTTGAACGCGCCGCAGAAAGCTTACGATACGTCCCTGCGCTTTTCAAGCTTGTGTAGCGCCGCTTCGCCGGCACTGTGTTTCATTCCTGATTTGCAGCCGGCTCTCGTTTCAATTCTTTGATTGCTTTTCTTTTTCCTCCAACAGCTGATACTGCTCCTGCTCCTCGTTATTCGTGCAGAAGTATTCTTCCAGGTCTTCGTGGCCCAGCGTCCAACGGCGAGGGGCGGAAGTCCAGGGCTTCGTCAGCACCTTGGGATCTTCGATGGTGACTTGATAGATGAGGTAATTCATGGAGGGCCGGCTGAGGCGCTCCACCACGTGTTCCTGATCGCTGTGAAACCAGGCATTGAGATCGTTCCAGGTGTTTTCATCCAGCGCGATGGTATCAATCACCAGCGTATCGCCGTCCCAGTGGGCGGTCTCATCGCCGTAGAACCCCGGTTCCGGGTCCTTGGCATGGGCGCGGCCGTCGGTGTGTATCACGCGAAAGTTGTTGTTCAACTCCATGAGCTGGACCATTAGTCCCGGCGTTTGCACCAACTGGATGGGATAGGGCGTGGCCATGAACATGCCCGGAACGCCGCGCGGCGCGCACTTTACCGAGGACTTCCCTAATTCACGCTCGGCCGGAGTCATGGCCTTGATTTTTGCGGCCGCCCACGGCTGAAAGGGCGGTTTTTCTTCGGGCGTTACTTTGGCATCGAACTGCCTGCGTGCGTCCGGGTCGGCCGTGGGAGCGCCCGGTATGGCGGTGTCGTTCGGCGCCACGGCCTCTAAATCCATTCCGGCGCCATTGGGAAACCAAACTCCGGAGAGATCCGGATGCCCATCCGCTGCCCGGGGCGGAGCTCCGCCGGGTGGCTCGGCGTGTATCCGTTGCGGGAGCTCTCGCTTGTTGTTCTGAGCGAGGGCGGGCATCAAAGCCATTCCCAAAATCACGAGCAGGGTTCCTGCACTTCTAACGCCGCTATAAGCGAGCACTCGATCCATAATCTTGTCTCCCTTGTGCGCCCAAATATACCAGAAGACGAAAACTTAAAGCACTAGCTTCCTAGGCCCAGTCTCCCTCGCAGCCCTCAGTGTCCGCTGCGGGTGGAATATTAGAACCGCCGGCCCCGGCGGGCAATGCCTGTAATTTATTTTCTCCAATTCTCAATAGTCGTATAATGCCGTGCACTAAACAGTCACCCGGAGGATAGACTTATGCGCAAATACGCTTACGGCGCGGGCCTCATTGTAACGCTGGCGATGCCGCTCTTGTTCGTGCATTTTGGGGCCTTCGGACAAGAGGCCAAACCCACCGATCCCATTTTCGGAACCTGGGTGATGGACATGAGCAAGTCGTACAGCAAGCGCCTCGACGAACAGCCAACTTTCACAACGCAGCACATGCGGATATTGGCGCCGGAAGGCGACGACGGAGTTCGAAACACTCTCATCAATGATCCCGCAAAGCCGCCGAATTACTCCTACACCGCCAAATTGGATGGTAAGGAGTATCCGGATCCGCGCGCTCGGAGCAACGATCAGAAACGGACGCTGACCCATTGGCGGCTCTCGCCTTATGTGATCATGCGGCTGGCGACCACGAACGGCAAAGCTACTGAATGGGCGATTTATACCGCGTCGGCCGATGGCGAAACGTTTACGTCCATCAGTTGGGTTCCAGATCATCCCGAACTGGTGGATTTTCAGGTCATGATGCGAAAGAAGTAGGCGGACCGCGCTTGCGGGCTTGTCCAAGGCCGTAACGATTTTGTGAAAATATTTGAGGTTTGCGCCGCGAAAGAAAGCGCCAAGGAGACAACATGAAGTTGGGAATCGGCCACACCCTCGCTCGGTTCATCGTAGCTACAGCAATGTGCTTGTTCTGTGCCGTGCTGGCCAGCGGCCAAGCCGCGACTCAGGAGAAGCCGCTGATGTCGGATCAGGTGTTCAAGAACGTGCAGGTGCTCAAAGGGATTCCGGTAGACGAATTCATGGGCACCATGGGATTCTTTGCCGCCGCACTGAGCTTGAACTGCACGGAGTGCCATACCGCCGACGCCATCGACGACTTGAGCCAGTATGCCACCGACACGCCGCTCAAACAGTCCGCACGCAGAATGGTCCTCATGGTCAGGGCCATCAATCAGAACTATTTCGGCGCAAAGCCCGTGGTGACCTGCTATACCTGCCATCGCACTAGCTCCAAGCCCAAGAACATCGTGAGCCTGGTTGAGCAGTACAACACTCCGATCGACGATCCGAACGAGGTGGAACTCGAGACCAATCCCACCCCCGGGTTACCGACGCCGGATCAAATTTTCGACAAATACATCAAGGCGCTGGGCGGCGCGCAGAAATTAGCAGGTATCACCAGCTATGCGGCGAAAGGGAGTTACGAGGGATTCGATACCAGCGATGAGAAGGTGCCGCTGGAAGTTTATGCCAAAGCTCCCAGCCAGAGCACGATCATCATTCATGCCAAACTCGGAGACGTGATCAAGACCTTCGACGGCCGCTCCGGATGGAACGCTCAGGTTCACGGCCTCTACCCGCTCTTGCCGCTGAGCGGAGGCGATTTGGACGGCGCAAAATTCGATGCCAGCCTCTTTTTTCCCGGGAGCATCAAGCAAGACCTGACTGACTGGCGGAGCGCCTTCCCAAGCACGGAGATCGACGATCGCCCGGTGCAAGTCGTTGAGGGAATGACGGCCAGCAAAACTCCCATAAAACTATATTTCGATGCGCAATCCGGCCTGCTGGTGCGCGAGGTGCGCTACAGGCCGACAGCGGTCGGCTTCATACCCACCCAAGTGGATTACTCGGATTATCGAGACGTTTCCGGCGTAAAGGAGCCCTTCCACTGGGTGATGACCTGGACCGATGGAAAGTCGACCGCAGATCTGACCCAAGTGCAGTTGAATCTTCCTGCGGATGCATCGAAGTTCGACAAGCCCAAGGTAAATTAGATTTCGGCGGGAAGGGAACGCATCCGAACACGGCACCGCTTAACAGCCCTGTCAGCGGAAGCTGTGTCGCGGATTGACCTTTAGCGGACTTCGTCGGCCACGCAGGGCGCCGGATCCCAGCCTTGGCCATCGGGAATCTTCTTGAAGTGAACGGTGTACGTATAGGGATCGGTCAGGTACTGCGGGTCGGTGACGATGGAGGTAACCACGAGCCAGGAGTTATTGTCGGGCTCGGTAAAGGTGTCGTAGTACTCGTCGACGGTGGTTTTTTCGCTGTAGGGCGCTCCGTTCTTCCGCAGGTACCCCGCTTTCAGCTCTGTGGTTACCACCCTGATATCGCCCTCGGGCCCCGGCACTTTTGCGGTGCGACTGATGGGAGTGCCCGCCCATGTGGCAACGGAATAGCCCTGCCAAGTTGGCTGCGCGTCCGCTGGCCGCGCCGAGGCTCCGAAATGAAACAGGCGGGTCTGTTTGCCCGCATCCGTATCCACTTCCAGGGTGTTGTCATCCGCCCAATGAATGTGCAGCCGTCCGGGCACGCGCATGATCACCGGGGCGCCATAGGCGCGGCACTCATTGCCGGCATCCTGCGCCGGGGTCCACATGTTCGCGGCGGCCCGCGCCTCGGCATTCAGCGGCAGCAGCGTGAATTCGCCCTTGGGCGGCATCAGCATTCGCAGATGCCACTGCTCGGTGACCACCGAGACCCAGTAGCCGGTGAAGTCTTTCTGCGCGGACGCGCGAGCCGTTTTTTGCGGCGCGGCCGCCTGCGCCGCTCCGCCTCCCTGAGCGTGCGCGTCAAGTGTTGTGATACTCAACAGCGTCGCGAAACCCACGAGCGTGGCGAAACAATGCAAACCCACGAGGAGCGCGACCATCGGCATACGGATCCACCGCGCGTTTTTGTGCACCATTCGAGCCCGGCTCTTCACATTGCCTCTGAGGTCCATAGAAACTTTTACTCGCCTACCTGGCCTGCCCGTGCCACTCCCATCCGTCGCTGGCCCGCTTCACGTCCGTAAGCAGCATTCGATGGGCGGAGGGATCGCGAGAAGCTCGGCCATTCACGACGACTTTGTCGCCGGGCTTGAGCGTGGTCCTGGTGATCTGCGAATTCGCCAACTGGGTCGCCGAGCCCCACTCCAGCGTCCAGCTCTCGGTCGTTCCGTCTTTGCCCACCACATCGATCTTCATGAAGGAGTGCGGATTCCGCCAGGCGAACTCCGTGACGCTGCCCTCGACCTGGACCTTCTGTGTCCCGTCGTACTCCGCATTAAACGAGTGGTGCGCCCAAGCCCGGCCGGCTCCAACCAGAAGAACGACGGCCGCGAGCATGAAAATCCTGCGTTTCATGAGATTCTCCTTTCGACCTATTTGCTGAGGCTGCGGTACGCCGCCTCTATAAACATATCCGTGGTCCACGAACCAGTCTTTTTGCCATATCGCGCATCGTAATCGCGCGTCGGCTGCGCCGCCTTTACCTGCTCCAGCGTCATGCCCCGCTTGATCATGTCCTGGATGCGGTCGCGGATGATGGCCAGCATGTTGCGGTAGTACACCACGTCGCCGTGGTCCGAGATGCGCCCATGCGCCGGGATAACCAGGGTGCCGCCTTGCGCGTACGAGCTGGGCACGGTGACGTCGAGGAGTTTGTTCAGGCTCTCCACGATCGCTTGCAGACTTCCGCCGGCTTTCAAATCGATGATCGGATACTGGGTAAGGTCAAACAGATCCCCCGCGCTCACCACATCCGACTTGCGGAAAAAGACGATGCTATTGCCGTCCGTATTCGCGGGCAAATGCATGATCATGACGGCTTCATCGTTGAAGTACAGTCTTTTTTGCGGCGAGGAATACGTGTCGTCTGGCCAGGCGCTCTCCGGCCGCGCCGGGAATTTGCCGTCCTCCCCCGTCATCCTGTCAAATACGCTGAGATAGGAGATCACCGCAGCCTTGTGGGTGTTGAGCGTGTTCTGAATCTTGGCGGCATCGCCCTCGTCGTACGGAATGATTTCGCCGGTAGCCGCGATCTTTTCATTGCCGCCCGTATGATCTTCGGCCTCGGTCGTGTTGACGATATAGCGCAGCGTACGCTTGGAGATGGTCGCGATGGCTGCCAGCACCTTGTCGCTCATGGCGGCCGTTCCCGTGTCCACCACCAGGATGCCCTCGTTGCCCGCCTGCACGGTGATGTTGGCGCCTGCCCCGATCAGCACCCACACATTGCCCTGCACCGGAAGAACCTGAATTTCCCCAGGCGCGGGAGCGCTAAATTTCGGCGGCCACGGTACGCGGTTCGGCTTCGTCTGCGCGCAAAGGCCGGCCGCTCCCAGCAAAACGATAGATGCCGCGGCGGCGACCACGTTTGATCGGCTCATCGCTGCCCTTCGGGTGCCGCCGCTCCGACAAGCTTCGGAGGCCGGGGCATAGTTTTCATCTTCTTGATGTACTCGGGATACATTGTCTCCGCTCCGCCCAGCCTCGGCTCATAGGGCGTTCCGAACTTATCCGTCAAATCCTTGTTCAGCGCGGGCAAAGGACTCTTTCCCGGAAGGAACTGCGGCACGACGCCCCGGGGGACGGCAGTATCGGTCGCCTCCTCGCACGGGTAGGGAGGCATCTGCATCGTGGGATCGAGGACCCACATCATGCTGCTTCGAATGTAGGGCTCTGTCATATAAACGGGATCGTAAAGAATGACCGTTGCTTGCAGGTAATTGCCGATTCGACGCCAGCGAGTGCGTATCACCGACCGATCGCTGCGCATGAGTCCATCGCGGCGCTCGTATCCTTCTTTCAGGTGTGTGGTGGTCACCACCAGGACGTCACCTTCCCACTCCCCGGTGGAAAATCCGCTCCAGGTGTGCAGACTATTCTCGGGAGGATGCGGGCGGCCATCCATCCAGATGGTCACCTCCTGCTCCTCCATATTGATGTGGCCATGGTAAGCGATGATCTTTTGCGTGTGTGGATCAGCATCGGCCCAGAACCTTATCGGGGACCGCTCGCCCTCGAGCGAATAGTCCCAGGGGTGGGGGCGGCAACTCCACTCGGTGATGTCGAAATCTTCCGGGGACCAGGTTTGCACCCTCAAGCGGTCGCCGTCATCGACGGGCACGCCGGCGATATCGCTGACCATGCCGCTGCCGTCCTGGTTGCGTGGAAGTGGACGCCACGAACCCGTGAGGTCGACTTGAGCCAGCGCCGGAAGAGTCCAGAGCATGGCCATCAGTGCCACGGCTGACAGACAAGTTCGCTTCGATGGTCGGCCTATCCGCTGGGAGTTCATGGCGCACCCTATAAACCGGAATTTGCGACGTTGAACCGTTTCCTGAACCGAGAGCATAAGTCTATAGAGCTCTAGCGTCAACCCGAAACAGCTTGGCTGTGGTGGGTAACAAGCAAACACCGAGCCTTTAGGCCGAATTTAACCAAGACAGCCCTACTCGCGGCTAGCCCTCCGCGATCCATCTCGAGGAATCGGCACTCTGAACCGTGATGGTGGGACCGCTGCGGTTTCTGAGCGACTTACCCCACGGCGCCAATAGATCCGTCTTATTTGGGCGCCGTTGCGTCTTTACCGTCTTTATCTTTGAAGCTGAAGCTTTCGAACTTGCTGAAATCCAGGTAGTCTCCCGAGCAGAGATCTCCCCAAGTTCCCAGTCCGGCCGGTTCTGATAGTAGAACGTGGTGGTCCAGGGCTTCGCCAGCGCCTTGGGATCGGTCATGGTTATATCCAGCTCGAGATGATCGCGATCGACCCGGCGGAATCGCTCGGTTACATGCAGCTGTTCGCTGTGAGCGTGCCCCAGCCGATCCAGCCAGGTTTTCTCGTTAAAACCCACGGTGTCCACGACAAACGTGGTGTTTCCATCCCAATGGCCCACGGAGTAGCCCATCCAGCTGGGGTCCGGATCGTCGGGAAGCGCCCGTCCGTCCGTGTAAATGCGCCGGATGGTATGGTCGTATTCGAATACCATGAGCATGAATTTCTTTGCCTGCACGAATTCGAATGGGTAGGGATGAAAGTAAACCCGCGGCGTGCCCGGCGGATAGCACCGGGTGAGGACCGGATCGTTGGTTTGATCCAGCGTGTACGCGCCTCCATTGGAGTCTTTGGCTTCCTTGAATTTCTCCTCGCCCCAGGCAGTCATTGAGGGCGGGCTCGTCTTGGGTATCGGTGTACGTAAATTTATGTATCCGCGATCGGATCCCGGCGGATTGCGCATCATCCATACGCCGCTCAAATCGTGAACCGGCGCCGGGGCGGCGCAATATCGGACTTTGCGGCCGGCGCGTTATTCTTCTGCGGCGTAATCGCCTTGCCCGTACCGTATTGAGCGTGCAAGGCGCCGGAAATTGCCAGCAGCCCAGCCACAAGCAATATCGAATTCCAACGATTCTTCTCATTTTCACTTCCTAAGGTGCCGCTATTAGGTTCGCCGTGCGAGAGACTAGTCTTCCGAGAGCGGCAGGGCCTGGCCGTCTGGACCGATGAGTTTCCGGATCCAAATCAATGCGCGGCGTCTTTCCCGGCAAATCCGGTTACCGTGATCTGATCGCCGGGGTTCAGGCTGTGTTGGTCCAACCCGCTCTGCCCAGTTTGTTGGGCGCGGTAGTTCGCCCTGCCAGTGTTCCACTTCGCCCTTGTCATTCTTGGCATCGAAATAGATCTGGCAGTGAGGATTGATGAAACGGAAATCCGTGACCGTGCCCTTCACCGTAAGCGAAGTGCCGGTATCGTACGCAGCGTTGCCGTGATGCGCGAACGTCGAAACCGAGAAAACCAGAATTGTGGCAGCCAGCGTAACGAATATTCCTAATTTTGCGCGCATCGGATGCGCCCCTTGGGGGGCCTATTCTCCTACCCTTTGATTCTTTGCGTCAATTGTAAGTTTCTGAATGCAGGGTTCGAGCATAGGCCAACCCAATACCGCCTACGCGCTGGTTCCATGCTGCATAGCGATTTCGCTAAGATGAGTTCGCGGGGTGGAGCAGTCTGGTAGCTCGTCGGGCTCA
>CAWGNM010000028.1:0-6747 GCA_963823935.1 uncultured Acidobacteriota bacterium | reverse complement strand
GCCGTATTTCCCGTGCTAAACTGACAACCAACGATGGACTTCGAGGACTACAAAATCGTGTTATATCGCCAGGACGACGGGTCATGGGCCGCTGAAATACCCTCGCTTCCCGGCTGCTATGCTTTGATGCAAACTCGAGAGGGCGCCCTCGCCGAACTAGCCGAAGTTTTTGAAATGATCGCCGCCGAATATAAGGAAAAGGGTCTTAGCCTTCCGGCTGACAGCACCGAAATCGTGCGTGCCTAGCGCCGATTAGCTGACGCTATGAGGAGGGACCAATGTCGCTCTCATTCGCCGTGGTGCTGCTTACGATACTTTCATCATTCGTGAGCAACTCAGCTGCTCAATCAGTAAGTCCCGCGAATATTCCCAGTCCAACGCCGGGAATTTTGCTCGTCATCAATGCAGTGCAGAACACGGTTAAATCCGGCTCCCCTGTGAAGCTCGTGGTTACTCTGACGAACCGGCTGGACCAGAATGTTGACGTTTGGTTATCCGCAGTGGGAGCCGAGGGCACCTATCGGGTCAACGTGCGTGACGACAAGAACAATCTTCCACCCGATACCAGGTTTGGCCTCTTCCGGAACGGCCATGTTGACCCTAAAGATTGGGATCGCTTGGGATTCACCCCGGAAGAACTCATGGGGACGAGGGGGCCGTTTCCGTTCACGTTGAAAGCGGGCAAATCGTTTACTCAGTCTTTGTTGGTTACCTCACTCTACGACATGACTAAGCCCGGAAAGTACAGCATACAAATCGTTAAAGATCGGGATGAAGGTGGAGTTTTCGCGAAGTCAAATACAGTAACCGTGGTTGTGACGCCCTAGGCCAAGCTCACTCGATTTCTCGAATCGCCACAGCGATTCTGGCGCATCCGCTAGACTTCGAAACCCCATCCAGCGCACCTCACTTCTGCCGCACGCTTTCTTGCTAGAATCGAACCGTGAGCCCCGAACGCGAGCGGCTGGACGCGGACGTGCTGATCGTCGGCGCCGGGCCCGCCGGACTTGCTTGCGCCCTGCATCTGGCTCGATTGATCCGCCAGCATAACGAATCGGGCGCCAAACCCGAGCTTTCCGCCGAAGGCATCTACGTCCTCGAAAAAGCCCGCGAAATCGGCGCGCACCAGCTTTCCGGCGCCGTGCTCGATCCGCGCGCGCTGGCGGAACTGGTTCCGGACTTCGCCACGAGCGCGCCGCTGGATACGCCGGTCACAGACGACGCGGCTTACTTTCTCACCGCGAGCCGCGCCTGGAAGCTCCCCATCACGCCGCCGCCTTTGCGCAACCACGGCAACTACGTTATTTCGCTGAATAAGCTGGTGAAGTGGCTCGGCGGGCTTGTCGAGCAGGCCGGCGTCAACGTCTTCACGCAGTTCGCCGGCGCCGAGCTGATCTACGAGGGCGATGCGGTCGCCGGAGTGATCACCGAAGACAAAGGCCGCGACAAAGACGGCAAGCCCAAAGACAATTTCACGCCGGGATACGAACTGCGCGCCAAGGTCACCGTGCTCGCGGAAGGGCCGCGCGGGTCGCTAACCAAAAAGCTTGTTGCTGAGAAAAATCTCGACGGCCTGAATCCGCAGGTTTACAGCATCGGCGTGAAGGAGCTTTGGGAAGTTCCGCCGGGCCGCATCAGCGCGGGCTGGGTCGCCCACACGCTGGGCTGGCCGCTCGATTCCAGCATGTACGGCGGCGGCTGGGTCTATGGCATGCGCGAGAACCGCGTCTCGCTCGGCTTGGTCACCGGCCTCGAATACCACAATCCGCGATTCGATCCTCACGAAGCCTTCCAGCTCTTCAAGACGCATCCCTTCGTGCGCCGCATTCTCGAAGGAGGCAAGCTGGTGCGCTATGGCGCGAAGACCGTGCCGGTGGGCGGCTGGTACTCCATCCCGAAGACGTATTTGGATGGCTGCCTGATCGTCGGCGATTCCGCCAGCCTGCTCAATGCCCAGCGCCTGAAGGGCATTCACATGGCCATCAAGAGCGGCATGCTCGCCGCCGAGACGATTCTGGACGCCTTGCGCGCGGGAGATACTTCCGCCGCCAAGCTATCCGCTTTTCGCCGCAAACTGGACGAGAGCTGGATCGCGAGCGAACTGCGCGCCGTGCGCAATTTCCATCAATCGTTTCAGCACGGCCTTTGGATTGGTCTCGCGCACACCGCAGTGCAATTTGTCACCGGCGGCCGCGGCTTGATCGATCCCATGCGCATGCCGGCCGGTTACACGGAGTATCACAAGCTCGACGGCGCCCCTGACGGCGCAAGCCCGGCGCCCCCGCGTTTTCAGGGCGACGGCGTGCTCACCTTCGATCGCCTGACCGACGTCTATCATTCCGGGACTCGCCACGAAGAGGACCAGCCCTGCCATCTGCACGTCCTTGATCCCAGCATCTGCGTGGGCCGCTGCGTCACCGAATACGGCAATCCTTGCCAATATTTTTGTCCCGCGGCCGTCTACGAAATGGTGGAAGACAAAGGCGGGCGGCGGCTGAAGATCAATTTCTCGAATTGCGTTCACTGCAAGACCTGCGACATCGCCGACCCGTATCAGATCATCGATTGGGTGCCCCCCGAGGGCGGCGGCGGGCCCAACTACGAAGGCATGTAGCGCGGTAAATCCCTCTCGGGCTCTTCAGGGAAGCATCCCGAAAACCGAAAGCTCGTTTTGCGTTCCCACGAACACCATCCCGTTGGCCACCGTGGGCACTGCAAACTTCACCGCCAGCCCAGCCGCGCCGCTGCCGCTCGCGGGACTGGCGAACAGCTCGCTGCCTAAATTCGTGGCGTCGTAAGCGTGCAAAATCGCGGGCGAGGATGCGCCCGCCGCGCCGGCATATCCGCTATTGTCGAGCGCCCAGACGATGCCATTCGAGGTTCCCATCGACGAGATCGCCGGCGAGGCGCCATAGGTGTTGAATACCTCGGACGATTGCGAGCTTGGCCCTGGGCAGGACGGCGAGCTGAAGCTGCCGTTCACCACGGGAAATGCCGCCAGCGTGCCGCCCGCCGCGGCCACATAGATGGTCGGTGTGCCGTTGCTATTCCAATACGCAGGCGTGCCCGTAAGCGAAGCCGATGCGCCGAAACAAATCGTCCCCAGGGCGCCGTCTCTAGCCAAATTATCTCGATCCAGCAAATAGAGGCTGCCCGCCTGGCTTCCGCCGATGGCCAGATTCGGATGCGCCGCGCTGCCGGCCGCGGCCGGCAAAAGCAGCACGCCATCGGTCCCGAGAAGCTGTATGCCGGGGGCCGGCGGCGTGAAGCGATCCGCCGCCGTTAAGCCCGAGCTCGCGTTCAGGCGGAGCAGGCTTTCGGCAGTGTCGCTGCCACCCGTTCCGGCGTCAAACGTGCCATCCGACGTGGCGACAAAAACATTTCCGTTGTCGTCGTACGAGGGCGCGGCGCCGCTCTCCCCGATTCCGCCGCGGGAGCCATTGGGCGTGCTATTGAAAACAGCCGCAGGAGCCTCGGCCAGATTCGCGGCATTGTAGGCCAATAGCCAGCCATGGACCGGGTCGGTGTCCTCGTAAGAATCGAAGGCCACATAAACCTTCCCGCCCGCCAGCAGCAGCGCCGAGCGTTGATTCTCGTGCAGCGCATCGAAAGAGATTTGGCCGGATTGCGTGCCGTCTCCGCTGCCGCTTACTTTCGCTTGGATTGCCACCGGCGCGCCGAACTTCTCCGCGCCCGTGGCCAGATCGAGCGCGTGCACCCTCTGCACGTACGCGCCGTTTTCCTCCGTCTTGGCCACCACGTAGAGCGTTGCCGTCGCCGGGTCGATCACCGGCGTCCCGGTAATCCCGATCTCCGGGACAATGTCCTGCTGCTGGCCGAGATCGGAGGACGGCACCGCGGTCACGCCCGCGGCCGGATCGATAAAGCTCGCCTGCCACAGAATCGTCGCACGAGCCCGCGTCGGCGTCGAAGGCATACACGCTGTCGTTTTCGGTAGCGACGTAGGCCACATCGAAAGTTCCCTGATTGGGAATCGCCACACTGGAGACATACAGGGGCTGGGCATAGATCTGTCCGTCAACGGGGCAGCCGTACAATTTTCTAAATTGCCCGCCGCTCACGCTCGATACCGTAAGAGTAGCTTCCTGCGTGTTCTGCCCCGTGAGGCTGCCGTCATTTCTCCACGAATACACGCCGGTAAAGGAGCCTGGCGCGACGATCGTCACGCCCGCCGACGCCGTTACGGGAGGGCTGGTTTGCAGCACGGCGGTGACAGTTACGTTTGGGTCGCTGGGAACATTTCCCGGCGCGGTATAGCTTCCCGAAGAAGTGATCGTCCCGATGGCCTCATTGCTGTCGTCGGGGGGAGCGTTCACTTGCCAGACCACGCCCGCGCTGGAGTTCTGCACCGTGGCGGCAAATTGCAGCACTTGGTTGGTGGTCAAATTTGCCGTGCTGGGAGAGATGCTTATGCTCACCGAAGGAGGGACGATCGTTACGCTCGCGCTTCCCGATATCGCCGAATTGGTAGCCAGCAGCGCGGTGATCGTCGCCACGGAAGGATTGGGAATGCGGCTGGGCGCGGTATAGAAGCCCGATGAGCTCACCGTCCCGAACGTGGAGTTTCCGCCATCAATGTTGTTCACCTCCCAGATCACGGCCTGCGGCCCGTTTTGAACGGCGGCACTGAACTGCAGCGATGTTCCCTCAGCGACATTCGCGTTTGTTGGAGTAATGCTGATCTGTGCGGAGGATGGCGGGCTGACTGTGACCGTGGCGGAGCCATTGGTCGCGCCATCCGCTTGCAGAACGGCGGAGACCGTAAACGTCACCGTAGCCGCCACGCTCGCGGGAGCCAGATAGGACGCCGTGGCCGCACCCGCGGGCACGATGGTGCCGACGGCGGAGTTGCCGCCGGGGATCCCATTCACCTGCCAAGTGACCGCCGGATTCGATGTATTTTCCACGGTCACAACGAACTGGACGTTTCCTCCCACCGAAAGTTGGGCTGAGGAGGGAGAGATCGTGACGCTGGCGACTGGTGGGGGATCCGCAAGAGCGGCGCTTGTTGTGGTTTTTCCGCCGCAGGCCACTTGCTGTGTGATGGCGATCAGCGCCAGCCATCTCGCCATGGCGCGGACCCGCGCCCGCGGGAAACGCCTGCGTACCAGGGGATAGGCAGGTGTCCTAGCTGGGGCCCGGACGGACTTCCTGGCTGCCGCCATACGAACCTCGTAACGACCCGGTTCGTAACCCGCCGATTAATAGCCCTCTAAGAGGTGGCGGGAAACTACCACCTGGAGCGAAGTGTTGTCAACTAGAGCGAAGCGTGTGAACGAGAGCCCATTAGAGTGAACTGTGTCAACTCGCGGTCCTGACGAGGCTGCGGCAGTGCCTTTCGGGTTGCAATTGCGATTGCCCTGCGCCGTTACTTCTTGCCAGCCTGCCGCTTTCGCTTCTTCGGTTGCCGTTTCTTAGGCCGGGACTTCTTTTGCCCTGCCTGGCGCTTGGCTCTTTTGCGCTCCGCGCGCAGAACGAAGTGGTAGCGCAGCGGCTCGAGAGAGATAGCCTCGAACCCTG
Organism: uncultured Acidobacteriota bacterium; assembly: GCA_963823935.1. Lineage (GTDB taxonomy): Bacteria > Acidobacteriota > Terriglobia > Acidiferrales > UBA7541 > Palsa-189. The sequence goes on along the minus strand of CAWGNM010000028.1, from coordinate 1,206 downwards.
ACTTGCCGAGACGCGCGAGCGCTTCCTCCGCAGTATGGGTGTGGTCCTTTGGCGGCCCGATGGGGCGATCGACGGCGCTATTCCAATCGACGATCAAAAGCCATCCTTGCGGCTTGAGCAAGCGCGACATCCCGCGCAGCGTCGCGTCTCCCACTTCATGCAAGACGTTCATGGCCAAAATTCGATCCGCGGCGCCTTCCAGGGAATCGATTTCGTCCACGAGCATGGGCTGAACGTTGGTCAACTGTTGCGCCGCCGGCTTGGCTTTCAGCAGCTCGAGCATCTCCGGCTGCTCGTCGAGGGCGATTACCTTCAGGTCCGGACGGCGCTGAGCCAGTTCAATCGAAAATCTTCCCGTGCCCGCGCCGAAATCGACCACCAGCCCGCCTTGCGGCGGATCGAGATGCGCGAAGATGCGCTCCGGCGGCAGATAATCGAATCGGTCTGGGCTATCGAGGAGCGCCGCGCGGGCCGGATTGAAGACTTCAGGTTGCTTCGCGCCGTGCCTGGAGTCGCGATGCCGTCGTTTGTGCGAGGGTTTTTTCATGGCGTCCTAGTGTACGCCAGTAATAAGAAGAGACCATGGGATAAGAAGGGATCAGAAAAAAGCGTTCAGCGGTTGCCGAAATTTTCCGGGTCGAAGTCGGGGCCGGGCTGTGCGCCGCCCGCGTCCGAGGTTAGGACAACGCTCTGGCCGGTGAGTTCAAAGCGCTTGCGGCAGCGGATATTGCGGCAGGCGACCATCTCGTCGACGCGCACCATATAGGAGCGCGCGTTGGCGAAGCGCCGGCGGTCCTCCTCGCCCGCGCCGCGCGGCAGCTCCTTCTTCTTGGTGCGCACCATCCAGCGAATGGGATAGGAACCTTCCTGGCGGCAATGCGGGCACACCAGGGTCAGATTCTTCGTCTCCTGGCGCTCGATGTAAAACTGTCGCTCGTCCATTTAGTCCTGGCTCCCGCCCGGCACGCTCGAAATTCCTGCCGCGCGATTCCTGTTGCGATGTCAGCTCCGGGCGCTCTCGCGCGGCTCGGTGAGCTGGCTCATTGTAACAAACTCGAAACCGGCGTCGCGCCAGCGGGCAGCCAGTGTTCGAGGGCGGCAAGCACGTGTTCACGCTGGGCTCCCTGCTGGCGGAAATTGCCGTCGTGCAGCAGAACGATTTCGCCGCCGTGTTTCTCCCTCGGCTCGTTCGAGCCTGCGTTCGAG
>CAWGNM010000027.1:0-212657 GCA_963823935.1 uncultured Acidobacteriota bacterium | reverse complement strand
TCGTGATCCGTCGGGAGCTGCCTCGGACTATCGGCGCGGGTTCGGTCCGAAGACCTACCGCATAGAACCATCGAGGATTCTCCTTTCCGTGGACCACCTCGACCACTACCCACACTGCCTCTCTGACCTTTTCACTCAGCCTAAATCCACTCTAAGCAGCCCGCTGCAGGGACTCCTTCTGCGTTGTTTCTGCTTTTATGCCGATGGCCCAGATAAAACCTAGCAACTCGCGGCCGATCGCCGTGACCACGACTCCCTTGTTCTTGCCTCTGGCCAGCAACTTCCGATAGCGCTGATGTAACCGCTGTTGCGCTTTCCAAGCGATCTCTTTGACCTCTTCGCTGACATGCTCTTGCCGCTTGCGCAAGGTTCTTTCCACGGCCGGTCGGTGTCGGTAGGCCCAGGCAGCCTCCACCACTACCCGCCGTAGGTGCGCATTCCCCGTCTTAGTGATCTGCCCTCGGCGCCTACACTCTCCGCTTGAGTCTTCACTAGCTACGATTCCTCCGTAACCCATTAACTGCTTGGCTCCTGCAAATCGGGACATCTCTCCCAGTTCGGCTACGATGGTCACTGCCGAAACGTGCGCGATTCCTCGTAGCGCCTGTAATGCCTCGATCACGGCGCGCATCGGGGGCGGCGCCAACTTCACGGCTTCTTCAATGGCACCATCGAGCCGGGCGATACGTGCTCCTGCGTGTTCTACTTCGTGGAGGTAATCAAGCAACGTGGCTTCCTGAGCTAGCTGCTCGAAATGTACTTCCCGTTTCACCCATTCCAGGTACTTCATCGTCCAAGGCTTGACTCCCATCGGTGGTCGCCTGCCATGCCGCAACAGAAATTTATTCAACCGATGTCGCGCTCGAAGTTGATCCTTCTTGGCCGCTTCTCGGGCGCGAACCAGATCTCGCAACGCTTCGTGAGCCGCATCCGGTACCCACACCGGCGTGAGCTCTCCGGCACGATAATTCCGTGCCAGTTTCAACGCATCCCGCCGATCCGTTTTCACGCGATCCCCGGCTTTCACCGGCACCAAGGTGGGCGCCACCACTTCACACTTGGCCCCCATCTTAGTCAGTTGCCAGTACAGCGCGTAGCCTGTTGGACCTGCCTCATAACAAAACCTCAACAGCTCCACAGGACCCAGTTTTCTTACCAGTTTCCGAACGGACTCTTCGCGATTCGGGATTACTCCCAGCGACCGTACCTCCCCGCCTTGCTCCGCTACTGCGACCGCAATCGTCTCGGCATGGACATCCAAACCGACAAACTTTACTCTCTCCATAGACCGACTCCTTTCGCTTGTGGCTCTGTACTGCTGGTCTTCCGATTCGCAGCATAACCCACGCCCCGAATCGGAGTCGGTCGTTCCATTCTGACTATCTGAGACTCGTGGCCTATAGCTTTTTCTGGTTGTCCGAGGGGGCATAGGGTTTCTCGAAGAGACTCGGTGCGCGAAGCACATGCTCGCCTAACGGCCTTCATGGATACTCACCCTCGAACCAGAGCGTCTGGAGAACCAACCGGCCATCGCCCGAGATGAATCTAGGGATGGACGGTCTCCACAGACGCTCAAGCTGCTTGTTGTTTCAGATGTTCGGCGTCGAAACGGACTCCTTTCTTCCAAACCAGCAAAGTGATCGCCGCGATCTTGCGCGCCAGGGTGAGTCGTGCCATCGACGGCTTCATTCCTCTGGCCACTAAAGCGGCGTAGAACTCCTGAAACGGCCCGCGGTACGCCAGCAGCTCGGATGGCCGCACCCTTGAAGATATTTTTCAGATCGTGATTGTGATTGATGTTGAGCCCGCGAATGGCCAGGAGCCTTTTGGATCGCTGGAGTTGCCCCTCGACAAAACGGTATTCGCCGCTGGCGGAGGTCTTCAAAGCCAAACCGCTGTAGGCCCAGAGTTGCCGCTTGGTGCGAAAGCGATGTGGCGTCTGAATCAGAGCGATCAGCAGAGCCGCTCGGATCGGGCCGATCGAAGGAATCTGGCGCAGCAACTTCGTGGCCTGTGCTTCCGGCTCTCGGCCAACAGATCACGCCGCACTTGCTGGCGCAGAGCCGGCAGCGCATCGAGTTGCTGATAGTAGAGTTCCGCTCGGCGGCGCACGCCGGCTTCGGTGATCTTGCGCCAGCCATTCCGGCCGATGGCGTGGTGCGTACACTTGCTGGCCAGCACAGGGAATCGCCCAGCTTCGATACAGAGCCTTCAGGCGATTCATCACCCGCGTGAGATCCTGCGTGACCGCCAGATAGCTGCGGGCCAGTTCCCTCAGAGTTCGTATGCCGTTCTCCCCGTGGTAGACCGGTGAGAGAAGCCCGGTCCGCAGAAGTTCGGCCAGCTTGCGGGCATCGATTCGGTCGTTCTTGTTGCCGGCTTTCAGCAGGGATTTTTCCGCGGATCACAGACCAGCACCTTGCGTGACATGTGGCTTGAGCAGGTCGTGCAGCCAGGCGGCGCACGTTCCTTCTTCGAAAGTCACGTACAAGCTTCCGCGCAGTCCGTGAATAAACTGCAGAATGGTTGCCGCTTTCGTTTCCAGGATCGACTCCATCATCAACTTGCCGTTGGAATCCAGAACCGCCGCCGAGATCGTTGCCTGATGAACATCCAGCCCAATATACTTGGCGTCATTCATGAGGGTGCTCCTTCCTGTAGGCGTTGATGCGAACGATCAAAACCTACTCCAAGGGGCGCCCTTTTATAATGCGTTTCTCGGGACTCGGGGTCATCCTCCTTCCCTCGGGCATCCCTCACGTCGAGTGCCAATAGAACTATCGGAATATGACCACGGCAGCAAGCCACTTATCCCGTTTTTTGGGGACTTGGCCACTCACCTACTGTCCGGTTAAAAGTCGAAGAGAATCAGTTGGTTGACGTTTTCGGCGAAATTGGCGTCCGCATCGATGGCCTGAAGGGTGCATAAAATGGGCGTTTTCTCGAAAAGCGTGATGCTGAGAATCTGTAGAATTTGGTAAAGACTGGCCTCCAGCCCCAGCCGCTTGCGCACGATCGCCACCAGCACGTAGACCGACACCGCGATCCAGATTTGCGTCTTCACCGCGTTCTCGCTGGTGCCGTAGAAGGCCTTGATGCGCAGGTGCTGCTTGATCCATTTGAAGAACAGTTCCACCTGCCAGCGGCACTTGTAGATTTGGCGATGGTCAGTGCGGGAAGCGCAAAATTGTTGGTCAGGAACATCAGCCGCTTGTTGGTTTCGGCGTCGAAGTAACTCACGCGCCGCAGCGGGTCCGGATACACCGAGGCCGATTCGAAGGATGTCAGAATGACGGTCTGATCGGAGCGCACGCCCGTGCTCTTGTCCACCGGATGCGAGTAGCGCCGCTGGAGAAGCACGTTCGACTTGGTGCGCACGACGAAGAAGGCCGAGCTGAGCGTGAAGACGAAGAGCCGCTCAAAATCGATGTAGCCACGGTCCATCACGTAGAAGGCGCCCGCCTCGGGCAGGATCTGGTCGAGCAGGTTCACATCGTGCACTTTGCCGCTGGTGATGCGGATAAACGCGGGAATATTGCCGCGCAGGTCCAGCAGCGTGTGCATCTTGACGGCGGCCTTGTGCCGGCGAAACTTCGCCCACGGAAACAGCGACAGACACAGATCGATGGTCGTGGAATCCAGAGCATACAGACTCTGATCCAGATCGACGCCGAACGGATCGCGCGGCATACAGCTGGCGCGCGATCGCAATCAACACCTGCGCGAAGTCGGCGTAGATGCGCCAGTCGCGCGATTCGTTGGCATCGGCCAGCGTCGAGCGCGCCACCTTGCCGCGGAAACCCATGTGGTACAGCTTGCCACCGACCGCACGCAGGCAGGTCTTCGATGTCGCGCAGACTCTCGCGATAGGTGAGTTGGGCGAAGGCCATCGCCAGATACTGATCCCAGCAGGAGAAGTTCTTCGCGTAGCGGTCTCCACGATAGCGGGCCACGCATTTCTGAAACTCCTTGTGGGGAAGATGCTCGATCAATTGGGCAAACACGGTGCGGCCAGGGTTCATCCCGCATTGTCACTGCTCCCCAGAGGGCTGCCAAGTACACTTTTAACGCCTTTTGTGTTTCAAATTGTTTTAACGCCCAAACGCATGCATCAAACTGAATCTACAATACTTGCACGCTCACTGCGAAAGTTTCTCCGGACAGCAGTGTGGCCTACTATCAAGCGGGCAAATAATGTGGGAAACGCCGCCTCCAGTTGACGACAACACCGGGATTTTCAGAAACTGGAGCTCCGCAAAGCGCCGTCCCTTTACACATCGGTTAAAATAGAACATGCTTGAAATTAGTTCCTTTCGCCCAGGCGTGCTCGGCACGACTGCGCCTCCGATCAATCTCTTCCCCGCCGCAACTCGCAATTCTTCTCCACCGCTCACAATCCGCTTGCGATCCCATCGGTTCGGCGTGCCGACGAGTAACCCCTTTGTAATGATAACGTTTACAGCGGCGACCATCAGAAAACGCTCCGCAAACACCGCAATTCGCGATAACCGACTCATAATGTGTGGGTTAAGCGAGTTTTCGCATGGTTCCAGTAACCCCTTTAGAATCACAACGTTTACCAACGCCCCGTCGCAACTTCTTTGGAATCACATCGTTTACAAAAAAAGGGGGGGGTGGGGGGTATCCCGGAAGCTTCATTGCCAAACTCGCCCGGCGTCGATCCCCGCTGGCTCAGCCCTCCCTGGTGGTTCAGCCAAATGATCGGACTCCTACGCGGACAGCTCGTCGATAAGCGCCCCAACCAGGTTCTGGTGGACGTGAACGGCGTCGGCTACCAGGTCTCCATCCCGCTCTCCAGCTTCTACGCCCTTGGCGAACTCCGCGAAAACGTGGTGCTGCTGATCCATACCCACTTGCGCGAGGACTCCATCACCCTCTACGGATTCCTCACCTCTCGCGAAAAGCATTTCTTCGAGCTGCTCATCTCCGCTTCCGGGGTCGGCCCTTCGCTGGCCCTGAAAATTCTTTCCGGCATGAGTGTGGACGAGCTGCTGCCCGCCATTCGCTCCGGCGATCTCGTCCGCCTCACCCGCATCCCCGGCGTTGGCCGCAAGACCGCCGAGCGCATCGTCGTCGAATTGCGCGATAAGCTCGCCGCCATGGCGCCCCCGGAGCCGGAACAAGTCCCGGCCGCCGGGCGCACGCAACTGGAGTCAGACGTGGTTTCCGCGCTGCTCAATCTTGGCTATGATCGCCGTGCGGCCGAAAAGGCCTTGGAGGATGTCGTTGGGAATGGCGGCGATGCTCGCCGCGTTGCCGCTGGCCCGGAAAGCAGTGGCGCGAAAAAGACTGGCGCGCAGAAAAGCAGCGGAGAAAAGACCGCCGCAGAGAAAGCGCTGCAGATCCGGCCGAGAGCTTTGAGACTCTGCTGCGCGCCGCGCTCCAGCAGTTGAGCCACCCGGCGAAACAATCAGCGCCCTCGGGCGCGGGCAAATCGTAATCGTGTTGTCGAACGCACGCGTCTTGGCGCGAATTTGTAGCCCAGGGCGCCCGCCGCAGTTTGGCGGGGCCCTGGGGAATTTGCGATGGGATTGCGCCAAAGGAATGATTTTTAGATTCGCGAAACGAACATCTGCATATGACAGAGACACCGCCAAAACGCATCGTTTCCGGCCGCGCCTTCGACGAAGACGCGCGCCTCGATGCCAGCGTGCGCCCCAAGACCATGGCCGACTTCATCGGCCAGGCGCGCGTAAAGGAAAACATCTCCATCGCCATCGAAGCCGCTCGCAGCCGCGGCGATTCGCTCGATCACGTCTTGCTCTACGGCCCGCCCGGCCTGGGCAAAACCTCTCTCGCCCAGATCATCGCCAACGAGCTCGGCGTTTCCATCAAGACCAGTTCCGGCCCGCTCCTCGAGCGCAAGGGCGACCTCACCGCCATTCTCACTTCGCTCGAAACGCGCGAGCTATTCTTCCTCGATGAGATCCATCGTTTGCTGCCCGCCATCGAGGAGATTCTCTATCCGGCCATGGAAGACTATCGGATCGATCTGGTGATCGGTCAGGGACCGGGCGCGCGCATTCATCCCTTCAACTTGAATCATTTCACGCTCGTCGGCGCCACCACGCGCGCCGGCCTGATCACCGCGCCGCTGCGTTCTCGCTTCGGCATCGTGCACCGCCTCGAGTACTACCGCCCCGAGGATCTGGTCGAGATTCTGCGCCGTTCCGCGCAAATCCTCTCCATCGCGCTCGACTCGGGCGGCGCCGAGGAAGTGGCTCGCCGCGCCCGCGGTACTCCGCGCGTTGCCAATCGCCTGCTTCGCCGCGTGCGCGATTTTGCCGAGGTCCGCGCGCAGGGCCGCGTCACCCCCGAAGTCGCCCGCGAAGCCCTCGATCGCCTGGGCGTCGATGAACACGGCCTCGACGAGGTCGACCGCAACCTCATGCTCACCATCATTCAGAAATTTGCCGGAGGTCCCGTCGGCCTGAACACCATCGCCGCATCGCTCAGCGAAGAAGAGGACGCCATCGAAGAGATCTACGAGCCGTATTTGATGCAGCTGGGCCTGCTTGACCGCACCCAGCGCGGCCGCATGGCCACTCCGCTGGCCTACAAGCATTTCGGCTTGGAGCCGCCGCGCGCTCAGCACGCGCTTTTCTAACCGCGGCCCTCCGTTCGGCTGTCATCCCGAACGATTTTCGTGAGGGATCTGCTTTTGGTCGCGAGGTTGATTCGGTGCCTGAGAAACTCGTTTACATCGCGCTGGGATCGAATCTGGGAGATCGCTCCGCGACGCTCGCGCGCGCCGTCGAGGCCATGAATTCCGCCGGCATTCGCGTGACCCGGCAATCCTCCCTCTACCTTACCGAGCCGGTAGACGCGCCGGGCCAGGCCAGTTTCCTGAACGCCGTCGCCGAAGCGGAAACTTCGCTCCTGCCGCTGCAATTGCTGCACGCGCTCATGAAGATCGAGCACGAACTGGGACGCCGCCGCATCGCGCCGCATGGCCCCCGCACCATCGATCTCGATATTCTGTTTTACGCCTCGAGCGTGATTCGCGGCCCGGAACTCCAGGTGCCCCATCCGCGCCTCGCGGAGCGGCGCTTCGTCCTGGTGCCGCTCGCGGAGATCGCCCCCGGATTTCGGCATCCTGTCCTGCGCAAGAGCGTCGCCGAGCTTCTCGCGGAAGCGCCGGACCGCGGCGAAGTGCGGCTCTGGCACGCGGCCACGCGCAGCCAAATAGCCAAGTGAAGCCACTCAAATAAAGCTACTGAAATGAGCCCGTCGCGCCAGCGACAATCGCCTCGGCGAACGATAAAAAGGGTACAAATATCTCTCTAATTTAAAACTGGGTTTTCAGCGAGGAGTTTTCCGAAATCGTTCAGGCAATTCGTTCAGCCAAGAGTCGTCTGCGTCTTTTTCTTCTTCTTTCGCGCTTCCACTTCCTGCCGGTCGTACTCGAGGAGTTCTTCCTCCGACCACTGGTAGTCTTCATTCCTGGCAAACATCCCGGTGTTCCGGCCCGCGTCGCGCCCCACATCGCGCGACTTGCGCGCCGATCCGAAGCGTTCGCGCACCTGCCGAATGGGCGATCCGATCACCTTGGCCTCGACGAGCAGATCGCTCACGCGCTCGAGCAGATCGTTAAAGCTCAGTGGCTTGGGCACGTAAGGCAGATGCGCCTGTTCCAGCAGCGGCTTGGCTTTCGCCGCGGCCGATTCCGGCACCAGGAACAGAACGCGTACCTGCGCCTTGCCGGCGCTGTCGGCGCTGTCGGCCGGGGCTTGCGCTTGCGCCAGTTCACGCAGCGTGGTGAAGAGAGCGCCGATAACGCCTGTGGTCTCGACGTTCGCCAGCACCAGGCTCCATTTGCCCGTAGCAAGCTCCTGAAAAGCCTGGCTCGGCGACCCAGTAGCCTCGACGAACCAGCCTTCGACGCCGAGCACCTGGCGCAGGGCCGCCTGGCTGGCAACGTCGTCGTCAATTATGAGAATGCCAATATTCTCCATGAATTCCTGCTCTCTAGAGGAAGAGGGCTGGAAATAAAGTATAGCCCCCGGAATTGGTGCTGCGATGGAGATGGTTTGGGCCGAGCGGCGGATAAGGCAATGCAGGCCATTACTGAGGGAGGGAAAATCGCGTGGCGAATATTAGGCGAAGCAAATGGCTTGACAGGCGAATACTAGGCGAATACCATGGCCTTATCTGGCAGGCGTGCAATGGCCACTCTTCCTATAATTCGGGCCACGATTCGCCCTTTCGCCGACTCCGAGGAGCCGGTTCGGAATGCCAACGAATCCCTGCCTCTTTTTCCCCCCGTCCCGAGCCACCGGGACACCGAAGGCCAGGCTCCGTCGCCACCGGACCCGGCCGCCGGCCGAGTTGGCATTGCACGCCTCGCCGCCTCCTCTCCGCTGGCCGACGTGAAACGCGGAGCGGAATATTTCCTTTTGCCGTCGCGCTCCATACTGAATCGATGCGACTCCGACCGCGTGCCATTCACCTGGACGGTCAATCCATACCGCGGGTGCGAATTCGGCTGCAAATACTGCTACGCCCGCTACACGCACGAATACATGGACCTGGACGGCGGAGAGTTCGAGCGCAAGATTTTCGTGAAGCAGGATGCCGGGCCCTTAGCGGCTCGGGACCTGCGTTTCAACCCTGTGCGCGGCGAGCATATCGCGATTGGCACGGCCACCGATCCGTATCAGCCGGCCGAGCGCGAATTCGGCGCGACGCGCGCGATCCTCGAAGAGATGGCGGAACTCGAGGGACTCAGCATCTCGATCACGACGAAGTCGGACCAGGTGTTGCGGGACCTGGATCTGCTCAAGCGCATCAACGAGCATTCGAGAATCAGCGTCAATCTATCCATCACCACGCTGCGCCCGGGCCTGGCGAGGCTGCTGGAACCGAGAGCGCCGCGGCCCGATCTGCGGATGGGAGCGGTTCGCACGCTGCGGCAGAACGGAATCGCCGCGGGAGTCCTGGCCATGCCGATGCTGCCGGGGCTGACGGATCGTCCTGCCGACCTGGAAAATCTCGCTCGTGCGGCGAGCGATGCCGGGGCATGCTGGTTCGCGGCGAATGTCTTGTTTCTCATGCCCGCTTCGCGCAAACAGTTCTTCCCTTTTCTGGCGGAAAAATTTCCGCGGCTGGTTCGCCGCTATGAAGAGTGGTATGGGCGATCGGGCTATGCGCCGGAGTCCTATCGCGCCGAAATCGCCGAGCGATTCGCCGATTTGCGCCGCAAATACAAGCTCGAGACAAGGCCAGAGCCGCCGCAGCAGGCGGCCAAACAGGCGGGCGAACAACTTTCACTGGCGCTTTAGCGGGTCAGGTTCAGTTTATTAGAGTTAGGGTTATGAAGCCTAGGGGGCGATGATGCGCGAAGCTTCGGGCCGGGATTCAGCCTGGGGAAATTGCCCCCGCAAAAAGTGTAGATAGACCCTCGCGCGGGGACGCCCGTTGGTCCAATTGCGCACCAGGCGAGCCAGGAAAACGAGCAGGTGAAATACCTCGGAATCCTTGAGAGTAGAGAACCCCAGCCGCTCGGTTTCCTTCTTCTTGTAGTCCTGGATGAAGCTGGCCAGCTCTCCATAGAGCGCGGCGGCCGGCTGCATCGCCGGCGGCTTCTCATAATAAATGCCGGAGACGAGAGTGCGGTAAGTCTCGGCAAGCGTCTGGATCGCGGTAAGCGCCTGCTGATCGGTCAGGTCGGGATGACTGGCGGCAAATTGGGAGATGGTAAACGCCAGTCCGGAGACAAAAGGTTCCCGTTCATAAATGAGGTTGGGAGAAAACTCCACCCCAGGAAAAACGATTTCGCTTTCAGCTAAAGGCTTGCGATGTTCCTGCTCGTAGCGATGCGCCGCAATGAGATAAGTGCAGTCGGGCGGGCAATCGAGGGTCACCTCGCGTTCTCTGCCGCAACAGACGGCGCAGATCTTTTCGCCCTTAGCCGGGCAGAATCGCTCCGGCCGGCGCTTGGCGCAAATCGCACATGTGGGCCGCTCTGGCATTTTCCAGGATCAAAGGAATCGAGTTGCGGGTGATTCCAGCGAAACGATTATATCCGACGCCGGCAATATGACAATTTCAGCAGGCAGATAGGTAGTAGGTCAGCTTGAATTTTGACCCCTTAGGTCAGGGTCAAGAAAATTCAAACCGACCCGCTACCGCCGGCTGAATAGGCATGGCGCCAGTCCAGCGGGTCCTGCTGAAACTATTTCAACGAGTTCGGATCCGAAGTGTTCTTCGGAGAGTGTTGGTCGAGCAAGGAGACCATTTTTTGCGCCGAGGGAGGTATGGCGACCGTTCCCTTGCGCACGATGTCGATCGCGGGAATCTTCCTCTTATAAACAGACTCATTGGCGCCATTGTCAGGCCGCAGCGTGGAGCCTTCGAGCGATATGCCGGCAAAAAGTCCGCGAGCGCGCGAATAGGTGAGCATTTCGGCCCGTAAGGTGACATCGGTGGAAGCGGCCGCGTCGCGGCCTTTAGGGCCTGCGGCAGCGGATGCATCCGCGCCCAGCTTGACCTTGCTGGAAAGAATGGCATTGGCGCCCCGCGGGTTCATAACCAGGATTACGAAATCGGTGGCTTGGCCACCCAACTGAAATCCAAAGCTGCCGCCCTCCAAAGCCATCATGGTTGGCGCGCCCCATTTACCCATGAAGTGCTCGCCGGAGCGGCAGGTCATGGCGCCGCGTCCGTAGTCGCCGCCGACGCCAAAGGCAGCTTTGAGCACCGAGGGGATAACAATGACGCATTCGGCTTTATCCAGCAGGTCCTGAGGAATATTGTCCGGAATTCGCAGAACCTCATCGAGCACCATGCCGCAATTCTCGAGCCGGTTGGTTTCCTTATCGGCTCCCATGGAAGCGAGCGGCAAGGCGCAAAGCGCGAGGGCCAAAAATGTAACGACTGCCTTTTTCATTAACTTCCTCCTGGCTAGGCTGCATCATCATAAGATTTTCCTCGCGGCGGAAGCAAATTCGGAAGCCGGCATGCGCAAAGAAGAAGCTGGGGGTTGGAAACTCGAAATGAGGTGTGGAGGCGCTTCTGGCCGCATGGCGAGGGAGGCTCTATAATCCGAGACAAGCCGATCTTCTCATCGACGATCTTTAATGAATGATGGATCAAGAGAACGGATGACGGGGCCTTCGCGGCCGACATACAGGCTCTATCTCCGCTCTTCATTCCTATTTCTGTTCATCCTCTTTCTTCTTTTTATCAGCGCGCCTCGGCTGCTTCCTCGCGAAAGCCTGGCGCAAGAGCGCGCGGCCGCGGCCGACCCCCCAATTCCTTCAGCAAGCAAAACGAAAGGAGAACCGAGCGACGTCATTCGATTTCGAGAACGCGTTAAGGCGGCGCTCGAATCGGCTGGCGGCGAAAGGGCTTATTGGGGAGTGATCGTCACCGATGCCGACACCGGCGCCGTGATCTACTCGCAAAATGAGGACCGGTATTTTATGCCGGCATCGAACGCGAAGCTCTTTACAACCGCAATGGCGCTGGCGACGCTCGGTCCCGACTTTCGCATCCGCACGACGATCGAAAGCGCCGAGGCGCCGGATTCCGCGGGAGTCCTAGCTGGCGATCTGGTGCTGGTCGGGCGGGGCGACGCGAATCTCTCGAGCCGCGTATTCCCGTTCGTGGACCATGCCGAGCGCAACGGCCCGCCGGAAAAAGCGCTGGCCGACATGGCCGATCAGGTGGTCGCGGCGGGAGTGAAGGAGATCTCCGGCGATATCGTAGCGGACGACAGCTATTTCGCTCCGGAGCGATATCCACCCGGCTGGACGATCGATGACGCGGTATGGGGTTACGGCGCGGCTATTTCGGCGCTGGCTATCAACGACAATTACATCTCCGTCATTTTGCATCCGGGCGCTTCAGTAGGCACGCCTCTCACGTATAGCGCAGCGCCCTGGCCGGGAATCTACGCTCTGCGCAACGACACGACGACAACAGCGGCGGGAACCGAGCCAATGCTGCGCCTGGAACGCGATCCCGATTCCCAGACTTTCCACCTTACCGGAACACTTCCGCTGGACGCGCCGGCCCGCGAACTGCAACTGGCGGTGACGCAGCCCGCGGAGAACGCCGCGGCGGTTTTGATGCAATTGCTGGAAGCGCGGGGCGTGCGCGTCGGCGGCCATAGCCGGGCACGCCACGGAGATCGCGAGGCGCAGCCGCAGCCCGCTTCCTCGATGCACGTGCTGGCGCAGCACACCTCGCCTCCGCTCGCGCAGGATGCGGGCCTCACCAACAAGCTGAGCATGAATCTGCAAGCAGAGTTGATGCTGCGCGTAGCAGCCAGGGAAAAAGCCGGAGCGCTTACGATGGACGATGCGCTGGCGTTCGCCACACAGTTCCGGCAAAGCATCGGGATCATGCCGGACGACGTGCAGTTGACCGACGGCTCGGGACTCTCCCGAGGGGATCTGGTGACTCCACAAAGCGTGGTGCGGCTGCTGACCTGGGCTCGCCGCCAGCCCTGGGGGCCGGATTTCGAGAATACGCTGCCGGTGGCCGGGCAGGACGGTACGCTCGAGACTCGCATGCGAGGCACGACGGCCGCGGGACGAGTACATGCGAAGACTGGCCTCGTGGAGCACGTCAATTCCCTATCGGGTTACGCCACTTCGCGGCGGGGCGCGCACCTGATCTTTTCGATCTTTGGCAACGATACGACCGCACGGGGTGAATGCAGGCAGGGTGGTCGATTCGATCTGCGTGGCCATGGTGGAGGAACTGGCGCCGCATGGCGATGCTCATCGGGCGCCGGTGGCCAGCCGGCGCGCGGCGCCAAAGCAAGCAGAGAGACAAATCTCCCGTTAGAATCATTTCCACATGAGCCCCGGAAATATCATCACGGTCTTTGGCAGCGCGCGGCCGCAGGCCGGCGAAGCCGATTACGAAGAGGCGCGCCGGTTGGGAGGCGAACTGGCGCGGCGCGGCTTCCAGGTGTGCTCGGGCGGATATACAGGGGTGATGGAGGCGGTATCGCGCGGGGCGAAAGAGGCGGGCGGCCGCACCATCGCGATCACTTCCACATTTTTTCGCACCCAAGCGAACACCTGGGTGGACGAGGAGCATGCCGCAAGCACCTGGCAGGAGCGGCTATTCGAGCTGATCCGCTTTGGAGAAGGCTTCGTGGCCTGCAAGGGCGGGACGGGCACTTTGGTGGAGCTGGCGGTGGTTTGGGAGATGCTCAACAAGGGCGTCATGGCGGGGAAACCGTTTGTGACGCTGGGCGATTTCTGGTCGCCCATCATCGAGAGGGTCCGGGAAGTGGAGGCGAACCACGGATCGCGCTGGGGAGAAGCGCGGACGCAGGCTGGTGCGCGGCGCGCAAAATCCCGCCGAGGCCGCGGAGTATCTGGCCGAGGCGCTGGCCAAGCGATAGGAAAAGATGGGACGCCGCGCTGAAGAGATTCTGGAATTCGACCGGCTGCGCGATCTGCTCCGGGGCCGCACGACGTCCGCGCCGGGGCGGCGGGCCATCGAGGCGCTGGAGTTCCGCACCGAGCGCGCGCCGCTGGAACGCGAATTCGCCGCGGTGCGGGAGGCGATTGCTTATCTGCGCGCCGGCGAAGAGCTTGGTTTTGGGGCCTTGGCCGATCCCGAAGCCTGGCTCGAACGGCTGGACCTGCCGGGAGCCGTTCTGGCTCCTGCACAACTGCTGGACGCAACGTCGCTGGTCGATTTAGCGACGTCGCTGCGCGAGATCTTTCGCGAGGCCGCCCCGAAATTTCCGCTGCTTACCGAGCGCGCCCGTTCGCTGGCGGATTTGCGCTTTCTGGCGGCGGCCATCCGCAGGGCCATTCTGCCCAACGGCGAAATCGGCGACGATGCGTCGCCGGCGCTGCGCCGGATGCGCGAAGGAATGGCGCGGACGCGCGAAGGTCTGCAGAAGACGCTGGAGCGCATTTTGCGCGCCCGGGGCGGCGAAAGCGGCGAAGACTACATCACGCAACGCAACGACCGCTATGTGATTCCCGTGCGAGCGTCCGAGCGGCGCAGCCTGGACGGCGTGGTCCATGCGGCCAGCGCCACGGGCCAAACGGTTTTCGTCGAGCCGCTCGAAACCATCGAGGTGAACAATCGGCTGGTGCAGCTCAGGGAAGAGGAGGCGGCGGAGATCGCGCGGATTCTGGAAGAGCTGACCGCGAAGCTAGTGGCCGAGCGGGGCCCGCTGGCGCACACGGCGGGGACCATCGCGGAGATGGACGCGCTTTTTGCTCGGGCGCGATTCGCGCGGGAATATGACGCGTGCATTCCGGAATTTACAGATGAGGCCGCAATTGCGCTGGAGGCGGCCCGGCATCCGGTGCTGGAAAGCACGCTTCGGCCGCAGGGGCGCGAAGTGGTGCCGCTCAGCTTGCGCTTGGGCAAGGACGAGACGGTTTTAGTGATCAGCGGGCCGAATACGGGCGGGAAGACGGTCGCTTTGAAAACGGTGGGGCTGGCGGTACTGGCGGCGCAATCGGGGATTCCGGTGGCCGCGCAGTCGGCGCGGCTGGGAATTTTCGACCGCGTGCTGGCGGACATTGGCGATGAACAATCGATCGCCGCGGACCTTTCGACGTTTTCGGCGCACATGCTGAACCTGAAGTCCATTCTGGGCGCGCTCACGCCGCATTCGCTGGTGCTGCTGGACGAAATCGGCACGGGGACGGCGCCGGAGGAAGGCGCGGCGCTGGCGGTGGCGCTGCTGGACGAATTTCGCGCGCGAGGCTGCCTGGTTCTGGCCACAACCCACCACGACCGGCTGAAGGCTTATGCATCGACCACGCCGGGCGTGCTGAACGCGGCGGTGGAGTTCGATGAAGAGCGCCTGGCGCCCACCTATCGGCTGCGCGTGGGCGTACCGGGCGGGTCGAGCGGCATCACCATCGCGAGGAGATTGGGCCTGCCGGAGCGGATTGTGGAACGGGCGCAAGAGCTTATCACTCCCGAGGCGCGCGAGGCGGCGGGCCTGATTGCCTACCTGCATCGCAGCCGCGACGTGCTGGAGCGGATGCAGAGCGATTTGGCGGAGCAGACCCGGCAGGTCGAAACCGAGCGGCGCGAACTGCGCGAGGAGTGGGTGGGGCGGCAGCGAGCGCGCATCGCGGAGCTGGAGCAAAGATTCACCGCCGCGGTGGCGGAGCACGAGCGGCAGATGGCGCGAGCCATCGACGCGGTGAAGGACCGTGAGCTGCGCGCGCAGATCGAGAAGCAGTCGCGACGAAAATTGACCGAGGCTCGCGGAGAGGCACGCAGCGAAGCCGATGCGGCCGTGGTGGCGCACCTTTCGGAGTCGCAGGCGGACCTGGGAGTCGCGGCGGAGCAGCGTGCGTCCGCCCGCGCCCGAGGAACTGGTCGCCGGCGTGCGGGTGCGGGTGCGCGGCCTGCCTGCGCCCGTGCTGCTGCGGCGGCGCGACGGAGCGAGCGCGGAGATCGAAGCGGGGCCGTTGCGGATGAAGGTGCCGCTTTCGGAGATTACGGCGGTGATTAGAGAAGAGGGCGGCAAAAGCGCGCCGGGCGCCCGATCAAACGCTGGAGCGGGCGGCGCGTCGTCCAGCTTTTTGGGGGGCGGCGGCGCCGGAGCGAAAACGGCGGGCGCCGCGCGAAGCAGCTTCAGCGTGCATACGGCGGCAGCGGATCAAGAGACCGGCGGCGCCGGGGATGAGATCAACGTGATTGGCTGCACGGTGGAGGAGGCTTCGCGGCGCGTGGATAAATTTATCGATAACGCCGCGATTGCGGGGAAGCCCGCGGTTCGCGTGATTCATGGGCACGGGACGGGAGCTCTGCGGCGCGGGTTGGCGGAGTTTCTTTCGGCGCATCCGCTGGTGGAAAGCGTTCATGCGGAAGCGCAGGAACGCGGGGGGACGGCGGTGACGGTCGTGGAGCTGCGGGCTTGATGCGAGCAAGGAGATAGGGAAAACGTGGCGGAAGCGGGTTCATTTGCCGATCGCGTCAAACAGCAGGCGGACATCGTCCGCGTGGTGGGCGAATACGTGCGGCTGAAAAAGAACGGGCAGAACTTCACCGGGCTGTGCCCATTTCATTCGGAAAAGACGCCGTCGTTCGCGGTGCATCCGGTGAAGCAGATCTATCACTGCTTTGGCTGCGGCGCGGGCGGGGACGTCTTCAAGTTCGTGATGGAGATGGACAAGTGCGACTTCATGGAGGCGGTGCGGGCGGTGGCGGACAAGTGCGGCATCGCCATTCCGCAGGCGCGGGACCGTTCGCCGGAGGAGCGGCGCGAGCAGCAACAACGCACCACGCTGGTGGAATTGCATCGCGAGGCGGCGGCGTTTTTTGCGCGGCAGCTGGAAAGCACGCCGGAGGGCAAAGCGGCGCGGGGTTATCTCGCGGATCGCGGGCTGGACGCCGAGGCGATCGCGCGGTTCGGATTGGGCTACGCGCCTTCGGGCGGCGACGCGCTGTTGCGGCATCTCAAGGCGAAATATCCGGAGAAACTGATCGAGCTGGCCGGCCTCGCCAGCCGCGACGCCAACAGGCGCGCTTACGACCGCTTCCGCAGGCGCATCATTTTCCCGATCGCCAACGAAGCGGGCAAAGTGGTGGCGTTCGGCGGGCGAGCGCTGGGAGACGACCTGCCGAAGTATCTGAATTCGCCGGAGACGCCGATCTATATCAAAAGCACCGTGCTCTACCACCTGGATCGCGCCAAAGAGTCCATACGGCAGGCAGACGCGGCGATCCTGGTGGAGGGCTATATGGATACGATCGCGGTGGCGCGGGCCGGAATCGGGAACGTGGTGGCGAGTTGCGGCACCAGCCTGACCGAGACGCAGGTGAAGCTGCTGCGGCGGTTCACGCGGCGGATCATGGTGAACTACGATCCCGATACGGCGGGGCAGACGGCGACGGAGCGGTCGCTATCGCTTTTGCTGCAGCAGGATTGCGACGTGCGCGTTTTGGCGCTGCCGGGCGGGAAGGACCCCGACGCGTTCATCCGCGGAGAAGGCGCGGCGGCGTATCGCAAATTGCTGGAGGGCGCGCCGGCGTACCTCGATTACTTGATCGGCCGGGCGCAACAGATGGGCGTGGCGAACGCGGAACAGAAGCTGCGGGCGATGAATTTCCTCATGCCCTTCGTGCAGCGGCTGCCGAGCGCGCTGTTGCGTTCGGAATGGGCGTCGCGGATCGCGCAGCAACTGCGCGTGGACGAGCCGGTATTGCGCGAGGCGTTGCGCCGGGCCGCGGCGGAACGGCGCAGCGAGGTGAAGACGCAGCCCGCGCTCGCGGGGCGCGCGGCGAAGCCGGCGGAGCGGCGGTTGGTGCAGATGCTGATGGAGCCGAGCGACTTTCGGGAGCGGCTTAGCGAAGAGATCCGCGCGCACGAGCTTCACTTGGGATTGGAAACGGAAAAGATCCTGGGCGTCTTGATTGAGGCGTGCCGGGAGGGGGCGACGCCGGACGCCACGGCCTTGGCGCCGAAACTGGAGGAACAGCACCGGCGGCTGCTGTTTGAAATCGCGTTCGAGGGCGGCATGGTAGCGAGCTGGGAAGAGGCGGAAAGCTGCCTGGAGGTGCTGCGGCGGCGCAAATCGGAAGAGGAACTGGCGGCGGTGCAGCGGCAGATCGAAGCATGCGGGGCGGGGCTGGGAGACGGCGGAGAACAGCTGCGGGAGTTACAAGTGCGGTATCTGGAGTTGCGCCGCCGGCTGGCCAGTGCAGCGCCGTGATTTCGTGCCGCGACCGAGCAGATTGTCGTGCAATTTTGCGCAACGCAGCCTGTTGACGAGGCCCTTAGCGGCGTGTAACGTGATACGGTTTAACGCGGTAACGGGTAGGGTGCGCCATGCATCCAAACAGGGTGTACATCGTAGGCGCGGGGACGGGCGCGACGGCGGAAACAACGCAAGCGCGTGATTGCCTTCACAATTAAGTATTTGGGATTTTTGTCGTTTTTGTCACTGGACCTAAGTGCGCCCTTGGCGCTCGGGCGGTCCTAAAAAAGCCTGACGTCTCGAGCAAGCACGGAGGAAACTCTTGGCTCTGGCGCTAGAAGAAAAATACGATCAGGTACGCCAGCTCATCAACATGGGCAAGGAGCGGGGCTACCTGTTGTACGACGAAGTGAACGACATCCTGCCTGCGGAAGTACACTCCTCGGAAGAGATCGACGACCTGCTTTCCACCTTCGAGCGATACGGCATCGACATCTACGAAGACATCGCCGCCGCCAAAGCGGCGCGCGCGGCATTGGAAGCCACGGAACCTGCCGACGGCGAAGTCAAAGAGGAGGCCGCCGGAAGCGACGAAGTCGAACTGGACCTGACACCGGGCTTGCTGGAGAAGACCAACGACCCGGTGCGCATGTATCTCCGGGAGATGGGCACCGTTCCGCTGCTGACGCGCGAAGGCGAAGTGGCCATCGCCAAGCGCATCGAGCGCGGACAGCTTCTGGTGTTGAAGACGATCACCCGCTCGCCGATCGTGATCAAGGAGCTGATGGCCATTGCCGACGATCTGCGTAATGGCGCGCGGTCGATCAAGGAGATCGTGCAGTTCGACGACGAGGAGCTCACCGAAGAGAAGATCGAGAACAAGACCAAGCAGACCCTGAAAGTTCTCGACAACATCGCCGGCCTATACGATCAGGCGCTGAAGCAAGCGGCCAGGCTGGAGAAAATTCCCAAAGCCAAGAAGCGTTCCTACCTGCACGGGCGATACGCCATATCGCGCACGCGCATCGAGATGTCGCAACTGGCGCGGTCGCTGGAGTTCAATCTTTTCGAGCGCAAGCGGCTGATCGACAAGATGCGGCACACCGTGGAGCGATTGCAATCGCTCGAGCGCGAAGCAGGCAAGCTGGAGCGGCGCGCCGATATCTCCAAGGGCGACACGGCCGCGGAAGCGCGCCGCGAATTGCGCACCCGCCGCACCGAGCTGAAAGAGATTTCGGACGCCAGCGAAGTGGGGCTGGTGGAGCTGAAGCGCACCCTTCAGATCATCGTTCGCGGCGAGATGGAGGCCGAGCAGGCCAAGAAGGAGCTGATCGAGGCCAACCTTCGCCTCGTGGTTTCCATCGCCAAGAAGTACACCAATCGCGGCCTGCAGTTCCTGGACCTGATCCAGGAGGGCAATATCGGCCTGATGAAGGCCGTGGATAAGTTCGAGTGGCGCCGCGGATACAAGTTCTCGACGTATGCCACCTGGTGGATCCGGCAGGCGATCACCCGCGCCATCGCCGACCAGGCCCGCACCATCCGCATTCCCGTGCACATGATCGAGACGATCAACAAGCTGATCCGCACCCAGCGGCAGCTGGTGCAGGAGCTGGGGCGCGAACCGACGTCGGAAGAGATCGCCAAGCGCATGGATATTCCGGTGGCCAAGGTGCGCAAGATTCTAAAAATCGCGCAAGAGCCCATCTCGCTGGAGACCCCCATCGGCGAGGAAGAAGATTCGCATTTGGGCGATTTCATCGAAGACAAGGCCGTGGTTTCCCCGTCCGACGCGGTGATCAATCTGAACCTGAAGGAACAGACCGCATCGGTTCTGAAGACGCTCACACCGCGCGAAGAGAAGGTTATCAGGATGCGGTTTGGGCTCGACGACGGCTCCGAACACACGCTGGAGGAGGTGGGCCAGTCTTTCGCGGTAACCCGCGAGCGCATCCGGCAGATCGAAGCCAAGGCGCTGCGGAAACTGCGCCATCCCTCGCGTTCGCGAAAGTTGCGCGCATTTTTGGAAGGCTCTTCGCGGGAATACCTCTAGGCCGGCATATTGGGCCCCTTACCTTCTTAGATCTTCAGCGAGCTGACAGCGCCACTCTACAAATTTGTTCCCGCTCAGAGCGCTTGACTTGTGGGTTTTCAAGGCACAAAATCCGGGGCAAAATGTGCCTCGGTTGATCCTCGACTGAATTTTCACTCTCAGGCACTTTTTTCGGAGGAAAAAATGTCTACAGCACCGCTTCCCGCCCTGGATATGGATAAGCTGCACGCCTTTGTCGGCCGATTCGTAGCGGATCTAGGCGCCGCCGCGCACACGGGCATGGTTGTGATTGGAGAAAGACTGGGATTGTACAAGGCCCTGGCGGCGGGGCCGATGACTCCAGCGGAACTCGCCGCAAAGACAGAGACCGATGAGCGTTACGTACGGGAGTGGCTCGGGTCGCAAGCGGCGGGCGGGTATATCACCTACGACGACAAAACCAAACGGTTCAGCCTCAACGCGGAACAGGCCTTTACGCTCGCGGATGAAAACAGCCCCGCGTATCTTCCCGGAGCCTTTGAACTGGCGCTCGGCTCGTTGGCCGCGGTTCCGCGCATCACCGAGTCCTTTCGCACCGGCGCGGGAATGGGCTGGTACGAGCATGACGACAGAGTCTTTCACGGATGCGAAAAGTTTTTCCGGCCGGGCTACGCCGCCAACCTGGTGAGCTCCTGGATTCCATCGCTCACGGGCGTTAAAGAGAAGCTCGAACGCGGAGGGAAAGTGGCCGACGTGGGCTGCGGCAAAGGCGCTTCGACGGTGTTGATGGCCAAAGCATTCCCGAAATCGCAATTCCACGGATTCGACTATCACGAAAAATCGGTTGAGGGCGCGCGCGAATCCGCCCAGCACGAAGGCGTCTCCGAGCGCGCCACGTTCGAAGTGGCGGCAGCGAAGTCTTATCCGGGCAAAGATTACGATCTGGTGGCGGTCTTCGACTGCCTGCACGATATGGGAGACCCGGTTGGGGCGGCCAAACACGTCCGTGAATCGCTGAAGGCCGATGGCAGTTGGATGATCGTGGAGCCATTTGCAAACGACGACATCAAGGACAACCTGAATCCCGTGGGGCGCGTTTACTACTCGTTTTCGACGCTGCTGTGCACGCCGTGCTCGCGCTCCCAGGAGGTGGGCCTGTGCCTTGGCGCGCAGGCAGGCGAGGCGCGCATACGTGAAGTAGTAACCGCGGCAGGTTTCACTCGTTTTCGGCGAGCCGCCGAGACGCCCTTCAACATAGTTTACGAAGCGCGGCCCTGAGCGGATCGCCGCTCCCTTCACGCCCGCGAAGAGCGGCTAAGCAGTGGTGGGCTCGATCTCCTGAAGCGGAGTGAGCGTACGCACACGCAAGGCGGAGAGGACTGCTCCGCCATAGAGCGCGCCGAGCAGAAGGAAAGCGAGTTGCAAGCTGGCGTGCTCGGCCAACCAACCCAGCGCAAAACTCATGAGCACTTGCAGGACAGTGGCCAAGAAGGCAAAGGCCGACTGGGTGCGGCCCATCAAGCGATTAGGAACAGAGGCCAGGATCGAAGACTGCGTGAGCACGGCGCCGATCGCCCGGCACGCGCCGAAAACGGCGTTCATAGCAATGGCTATAGCCAGAGTACCGGCGTAGGGAAACAGCGCGTGCCCCACAGCGAGCAGGAATAAGGCGCCTACAAGCACTCGAAAGGGGCGCCGACGGGAAAGCGGAGCCGCTCCGAATCCTCCGAGGACAGCTCCCAAGGCCCAGCCGGATTCAATGAAGCCGTAGCCGCGCGCGCCCACATGGAGGAGATTATTGGCCAGCGCCACTACGAGGACATTGGCGCTGATTACCCCGGCCATCATGCAGGCGTAAGTCAAACCAAGGGCCAGCACGGCAGGCTGGCTGCGGAGATAGTTCAACCCTTCGTGGATATCCGCGAGGACGCCGGGCTCAGGCTCGGCCGCAGGGTCAATCGAGTTCTGGGCCCGAAGACCGGCGGTGCCGAAGAGAGCCCGCGAGGCCGAGCCGCGAGGGGCGAAATAGCCCCGCCGCAGCAAATAAAAGCACAGCGCCGAAAGGGCGTAAGTGGTGCCATCGATGGATAGGATTCCGGCCAGTCCGGCACGTTCGTAAACGAGTCCTACCAAACCGCCGGCGGCCAGCATGCCTCCTTGCACGGCGATTAACACGGCGGCATTAGCGCCAATCAACTGCTGCGGAGGAACCAACTCCTGAAGTAAAGCGAGACTCGAGGACCAGTAGATCGCAAACCCCACGCCGAGTAACAAAACCATGGAGTAGAGCTGCCAAAGCTCGAGCCTGCCTCGCCAGGCGAGGAAGGCGGCCGCCAAGACGATGGCCGCGCGCCCCAAGTCCAAGACGATCGAAAGGTAGCGGCGGTCGACGCGATCGGTGAGCACGCCCCCAAAAGGCGGGACAACCAATCGAGGCAGGGTCAGCAGGATGACGGTGAGGCTTACCTGGACAGTCGAATGGGTCTTACCTAAAACGTAAAGAGTGACGCCGGCGAAATTCATTCCCGTGCCGAAGAGCGATACGAACATGCCGGCGAAAAAGAAGGGAAAGCCTGCATGCGAGAAGAGCGCTCGCCACTGAGCTTGAGGGGGCCTAGGGGAGTCCATTCGAATCGGTGAGCTCCGAAAGCGAGCTTGAGGGCATTATAGAGGGAAACAGATGCGCCATCGAAGGCGAATAGGTACGGAGTTACCAGGAGCGGCACGGCTACAGGGCAAACATCGAACTGCCCTCACAGTGAAGGCTCCGGCGAATCCTGAGCCAATTGTGGAAGCTACAAGCAGACCTCAGGGCTGCTAGACTCCCCGTATGCCATTTGGCTTTGAAATCGTGAAGGTGGATCCGTCCGGCGCACGCCTGGGGCGCTTGACCACGGCGCACGGAACCATCGAGACGCCTGCCTTCATGCCCGTGGGAACAGCCGGGACCGTAAAGGGCATGACGCAAGAGTCGCTCGAGGAGATGCAAGTTGGGCTGCTGCTGGCGAACACCTATCACCTCTATTTGCGGCCGGGTCACGAACTGATTCGGCGCATGGGCGGGCTGCACCGGTTCATGGCCTGGCCGGGCGGGATCCTGACGGACTCCGGCGGGTACCAAGTGTTCAGCCTGGCGGATTTGCGCAAGATAAGCGAGGAAGGGGTTCGTTTTCGCTCGCATCTCGACGGCACCGAACACATGCTCACGCCCGAAAAAGCCATTCAAGTGCAACGCGCGCTGGGATCCGATATCGGCATGGTGCTCGATGAGTGCATCGAGTATCCGGCGGCGCACGATCGCGCCGCGTCGGCGGCGAGGCGCACGCTGGAATGGGCCAAGCGGTGCAAGAACGAGATCGAGACGAGCGCGGCGAGCGAAGCGAATCCGGAGCAGGTTTTCTTCGCCATTGTGCAGGGCGGGACGTATGCGGATCTGCGCCGGGAAAATGCGGCGGAACTCGTGGCGCTGGATTTTCCTGGTTACGCCATCGGGGGGCTGGCGGTGGGCGAGCCGCACGGGCTGTCCTGCGAAATCGCCGGCGAGACGGCGGCCTGCTTGCCGGAAGACCGGCCGCGATACGTGATGGGAGTGGGCAAACCGGAACAGCTCGTTGATTATGTGCGCTGCGGGATCGACATGATGGACTGCGTGCTGCCCACGCGCAACGCGCGAAACGGCTATCTCTATACGAGCCAAGGCCCGTTGCACATCAAAAATGCCGAGTTCATCGACGATCCGCGGCCGATCGACGAAAGCTGCGGCTGCGCGACGTGCCGCCGCTATTCGCGCGCGTATCTCTGCCACCTGTTTCGCGCCAACGAGATTCTGGGCGCCATCCTGAACACCCGCCATAATCTTTACTTTTTTCTTGACATGATGAAGGCGATTCGAGAGGCTATCGCGTTTGGGAACCTGTCACGGTTCTCCTCCGAGCTTCAGGCGCGGTTGGAAGCAGGTCATCGATAAGCGGAGCCGCGGGCCGGTTGCATGAAGACTCCCTCGCGTGACGGAGGGACGTGCCGCGGAAAAAAAAGCGGCGGGATTTCCTTTATGCGCTCGATCCTGCAATAATTGGGGAACGTTCGGGAGCCAATCAAGCATGATGTGCAGTAGCGTGGCGGCCTCACTTCTTTTTGTCGCACAGAGTCCAGCGGGAAATGGTTTGATCGCTTTTCTGCCTCTGGCGATCATCATGGTAATTTTCTACGTGCTGCTGATCCTCCCCGCGCAGCGGCGGCAGAAGAAGACCCAGGCCATGCTGAGCGACCTGAAAACCGGGGATAAGGTCGTGACCAACGGCGGGTTGTACGGGACGATCGTGTCCCTCGACGGGGATTCCCTACAATTGCGCATCGCCGATCAGGTGAAGGTGAAGGTAGCGCGTTCGGCAGTAGCAGGGCTTCAGACGGAAGGCAAGGAAGATTAAGCGAAATCAGGGAGCGTGACGTTCCGGACCTCTCCGGTTGCTCGCGCGGATGAAAAGAAACAATGAATTCCACCATCAAATGGAAAGCTGTCTTTATCGTTTTGGTCGTTTTGCTGTGCTTTTTTGGTTTAGTGGGACTGCCCGAGTTCCCGACTTCCCTGGCCCAAGCTCGCGATAATTTCTCCAAGAGGATCAAGCTGGGCTTGGACCTTCAGGGCGGGACACATCTGATCTTGCAGGTGCAGGTGAACGAAGCGGTGAGCCTGCAAACCGACCAAACCATCGACCACCTGAGCACGCTGCTGCGGGACAAAAACATCCGCTACGACGACTTGCGGAAGGTCGGCGATACCCAAATCCTGGTTCACAATGTCGCGCCCGAATCGACCTCGACGTTCCGGGACTTGGCCAGCTCGAACTTCCCCGATTGGGACCTCGCGCCGGCGCCCGGCGAGCAATCGGGCTATCTGCTTAGCATAAAGCCGTCGACCGTGGCGGGCATCCAGTCCGAGACGATGTCGCAAACTATAGAGACCATCCGGCGCCGCATCGATGCGCTGGGATTGACGGAGCCCGTGGTGGCGCCCTACGGGCAGGGCGCCAACGAAATTATCGTAGAACTGCCGGGCGAGGGCGATCCGAACCGCGCCAAATCCGTCATTCAAGCCGGCGGACAACTGGAGTTGCTCCGAGTGGAGGACGCCAATCCGTATCCATCCGAAGCGGCCGCGCAGGGGGCGCATGGCGGTGTTTTGCCGCCGGGCACGCAGCTACTGCCCTCAAAGGACACCGACGCTTCAGGCCAAGGAAGTTGGTATTTGACAGACCGCGCGCCGATTATTACCGGCCGGGATCTGCGCAGCGCCGCAGCGGTGCCGAGCACGGACAATCCCGGCGGCTACGAAGTGACTTTCACGCTCTCGACGGAAGCGGCGCGCCGGTTTGGTCCTTTTACCGAACAAAACGTAGGCCGTCCGATGGCGATTGTTTTGGATGGCAAGGTAGTGTCAGCCCCTGTTATTCAGAGCCGCATCGAAGATTCAGGACGCATTACCGGCCGGTTTGGGCAGCAAGAAGCAAACGACTTAGCCTTGGTTTTGCGCGCCGGAGCGCTTCCGGCGTCGATCCGCTATTTGGAGGAGCGCACGGTGGGGCCCTCTCTGGGAGCGGACTCGATCCGGCATGGAGTGCGAGCCTCGATTATCAGCTTGCTGGTGGTGCTCATTTTCATGGTCTTCTACTACCGGCTTTCGGGCGTGAACGCGGTGGTCGCGCTTCTGCTGAATCTGGTGATCCTGCTGGCTGCCCTGGCGTATTTCGGCGCCGTACTGACGCTGCCGGGCATCGCGGGAGTCATTCTGACCATCGGCATGGGCGTGGATTCCAACGTCCTTATCTTTGAGCGCATCCGTGAGGAGTTACGCGCGGGCAAGGCGCCAGCGTCAGCCGTGGACGTGGGCTTCAAGCGGGCGTTTCTAACGATCATCGATACGCACGTGACCACGGTGGTTTCCGCGATTTTCCTGTTTGTGTTCGGAACCGGGCCGGTGCGCGGCTTTGCCGTCACCCTGACGATTGGCCTTGTGGCCAACCTGTTTACGGCGGTGTATGTGTCGCGGGTAATTTTTGACTGGCACCTGGCGAAGATGGAGCGCCAGACGGCCCTAAGTATCTAAAGCCGCTCCCGGGCACTAAAGTGCTCCGGGCGGTGTCTAACTGAAGGGACAAAACCCGGGATGGAGTTTTTTCATCACGACGTCAACTTTGACTGGATGGGGAAGACGAAGTATTTCGTCGGCCTATCGTTGACGCTGCTTATCATCGGCACGGCGTCGTGGATCCACAAAGGGACACTGGACTACGGCATTGACTTCAAGGGCGGAACCTTGGTTTACGTGCGCTTTGCCAGCACGCCGCCGGTGGACAAGTTGCGGCAGGGATTGGTGGAGCAGGGTCTGGGTGACAGCGTGATCCAGCGGATTTCGGACATTGGCACGACGAACCCAAATGAAGTGGTGATCTATCTTCCGCAGAGGGGCGAGGGCAACGAAGCTCTGGATGCGGGCAAGGCCTCCATTCTGAAGGCGCTGCAAGCCACGCTGGGTTCCGGCGAAGCCGGCAAGCAGGACTTCAATGAAGCTTCGCCGGAGACGATCGCGGATGTGCTCACGCGCAAGGATCCGCTTTCCGCAGGCCCGGCCGGCGCCGCACGGTATCAGCAACTGGCGCGTCAACTGACGGACTACCGCGATCACGCAGGCGGCGGGGTGGTGTCGAACCTGGACGACCTGCAGCGGGCGGGCGCGACGACGCCGGTGCTCTCCGTCATGCGTGACGCATTTTATTCCGGACCGTTTGCGGTGGTGAATGTGGAGATTGTAGGACCCAAGGTGGGCGCGGACCTGCGACGGCAAGCTGTTTACGTGACCCTGTATGCCTTGGCCGGAATGCTAGTTTATATTGCACTTCGTTTCGAATTGGTGTACGGTGCCGCCGCTGTCATAGCGGTCTTCCATGATGTACTCATTACGTTAGGACTGTTTTCGCTTCTACATTTTGAAATATCCCTGACGGTGATTGCGGCGCTGCTCACGTTGGTGGGCTATTCGATGAACGACACAATCGTGATTTTCGACCGGATTCGGGAGAACTTGCGGCTGATGCGACGCGAGCCATTCAAGACGATTGTGAACCGCTCGATCAACCAAACGCTGTCGAGAACGATTTTAACCAGTGGCCTTACTTTCCTAACAGTCCTGGTACTTTTCTTGATGGGCGGCCAGGTGCTTCGCAGTTTTTCGTTTGCACTGGTGGTTGGAATTTTGGTAGGAACGTATTCAAGTTTCGGCATTGCCGCTCCGCTGGTGGTTGCTTGGAATCAGTGGAAAGGCCAGAGCGCAATGCCTGTGTCTGGCGCAGCATCTGGCACAAAACCTCGGGCGAAAGAAGTGCAAGGCCGTTTGGCCCCGGCCGGCAGGAGATAACATGTTTGACGATCTTGTCGAATCGAGCGTGGTGAGGAAGAAAACGAATAAGAGTTGGGCGATCGTTGTCTCCACGATTGTTCAAGCGATGGTGCTGATCGTCTTGATTTTGATTCCGCTGATTTATACGCAGGCGTTGCCCAAGGCGATGCTGACGACGCTTCTGATCGCGCCGCCTCCGCCACCGCCTCCCCCGCCTCCGCCCGCCGAGGCTCCTAAGATCGTTAAGCCTGTTGCCAGGCTCATCCAGCAAGGAAAGCTGATGCAGCCGCGGGCGATCCCGAAGCAGGTGGAAGTCTTCAAGGAAGCGGAACTGCCGCCGGAGGCGCCGGTTACCGGAGGCGTGCTGGGTGGCGTGGATGGCGGGTTGCTTGGCGGCTTGGGCTCGGGTCCAGCGGTTGCCGCGCCACCGCCGCCTCCTCCCCCGGCTGCCCCAAAGCAAACGCGAATCAAGCTGGGAGGACAGGTGGTGGCGGCAAAGCTTGTCGCTCAGCCGCAGCCAGTTTATCCGCCTCTCGCACGACAGGCGCGTATTCAGGGCAACGTAGTTCTGCACGCGATCATCGATAAGGACGGGCGCGTTGGCGAACTACAGGTGATTTCGGGGCACCCGCTTCTGGTGCAATCGGCGCTGGAGGCGGTGAAGAACTGGCGCTACCAGCCGACTCAATTAAATGGCGACCCGGTCGAAGTGGACACGACCATCACGGTTTCGTTTGTCCTCGGTGGCTAGTCGTTAGCTAATCGAAGATTGGGCTAACCTCAAAGGTTTCGGACCGAGGCCAAGCACGTGGGAAGGCCTCGGTCGATAGTGTGCGAATCACAAAGGAGCAAACCGTATGGTTGCGAACTTAGCAGTTTCGTCATTAAACCTGCTCGCCTTGCAGGCTGGAACGTGGGATTTGCGCTCGATGTGGGGCAGCATGAGCATCATCGCCAAGGCGGTGGTGTTCATCCTGTTTATCCTGTCGGCGTGGTCGCTGGGCGTAATGATCGACCGGGCCTTGATGTACAGCGCGGCGCGGAAGCAGTCGCGCGTGTTCGTGCAGCAGGTGGCCGGCGCGCTTCGCGAAGGCAAGCTGGATGAAGCGATCTCCATCGCGGAGCGCAACAAGAAGAGCCATATCGCCAAAGTAGTGGCGACGGGGCTTTCGGAGTTTCAATCCGCCTCGGCGCAAGTGTCCGAAGCGGAAGTGGTGGAAGCGGCCAAGCGCGGACTGGATCGCTCGATCGCTATCGTGCACGCCGATATGAAGCGCGGACTGAGCGGCCTGGCAACCATCGGCTCAACGGCTCCCTTCGTGGGCTTGTTTGGCACGGTGGTCGGCATCATCAACGCGTTCAAGGGCATCGAAGCCGAGAAGGCCACCGGGCTTTCGGCTGTGGCGGGCGGAATTTCCGAAGCGTTGGTCACCACGGCTCTCGGGCTGCTCGTGGCGGTGCCGGCGGTTTGGGCCTTCAATTACTTCACCAACAAAGTGGAAGCCTTCGACGTGGAGATGGACAACTCCTCCATGGAGTTGATCAACTACTTCATCACCCGGCGAAGCGGAAAGAAGTAAGTCATGGCGCATTTCAAACCCAAAGCAGCGCCGGTGATGGCGGCCCCGAACATTATTCCCATGGCCGACATCATGCTGGTCTTGCTGATCATCTTCATGGTGGTCACGCCCATGTTGCAGAAGGGTATGACCGTGGAGATGGCCAAAGTCTCCAATCCTGAGGACATGCCCAACGCGGACCGCGATGACGCGATCATCGTGGGCATATCCCGCGACGGCAGCATCTTCCTGGGCAACCAAAAGACGCCGCTCGACCAGATCTCCTCGCTCGTGCGCGACCGCATTTCCAACCGCGTGGACAAGACCGTCTTCATCAAGAGTGACGGGCGGGCCAAATATGGCGACGTGGTGAAACTGGTCGATGAAGTTCGCTCGGCGGGCGTGGACAACGTAGGTTTGCTAACCGACAAGATAGAGCAGCAGCAGACCCGCGCTTCGGCGCCGCCGCCCGCCTAGACTGGGGCAGCGCGCCGAAGCGGGATCGCGATCGAACGGCGGTCCAGGGAAACGCAAACACGGCAACACAAGAGGAGTAACGAAGATGGGAATGGAAGTTGGGGCAAAAAAAGGCGCGATGGCTTCGATGAACGTCGTTCCGCTGATCGACATTCTTCTGGTTTTGCTGATTATTTTCATGGTGATTACGCCGCTGACGCCCAAAGGCCTGGATGCTCTGGTTCCGCAGCCGGCGCCGCCGAATACGCAAAACCAGAAAAACATCGAGGCGAAGACCATCGTCGTGCAGGTGCTGGACAACAATCAACTGAAGATCAACGAGGACAGTGCGACGTGGGACGACCTGGGGCCGCGGCTGAACGATATCTTCAAGCTGCGGGCCGAAAAGGTCGCTTTCGTCAAGGGCGACGATACTGTGGTTTTCGCGCAAGTGGCGCATGCTATCGATATCATGCGCCTCTCGGGCATCGACAAAGTGGGTTTGATCACGGCGAAGCTCGAGGCCGGACAATAGCGGCGATCCTCGCGCCGCGCACAGCGGACGTCGAGGCGTAGCCGTCATTGGCGGACGAATCTCAGACAGAGCAGGATGGAAGCTTTTCATGAACGCACAAGCAAAGACGATCGGCAGTCATAGCACGGCGGCAAAAGTATTCGGTTTAGTAGCGGTATTGGCAGCAATGTTCGGCGCCGCCGGGTGCAACAAGCTGAAGGCTCGCGACCTGCTGAACAAGGGCGTGGCAGCCTTCAAGAACGGGCAATACGATGCCAGCATCGAGGATTTCAAGCAAGCCAAGGACCTCGATCCGACTCTCCTGAATGCGCGGCTGTACCTGGCAACGGCGTATGCCACGGAATATATTCCGGGAGCTCCTTCGGATGACAACGTGCGCGTGGGCCAGCAGGCGGTGAGCGAGTTTCAGGACGTCCTCACGGTCGATCCGGGCAATCTCTCGGCGCTCGATGGCATTGGCTCGATGTTGTACAACATGGCCGGCACGCCCTTTGATCCGGATAAGTACGGCCAATCCAAGCAATATCATCAAAAGCATATCCAGCTGAAGCCCGACGATCCGGAGCCATTTTACTGGGTCGGAGTGATTGACTGGACTCTGGCGTACCGGGGTAATGCCGAAGCGCGCCAGGCCTACAACATTCAGAACCAGAAAAAGCAGCTCAAGGAATCGGACCCCTTGCCGGACAAGGTGCGAGAGGAATACACCCAACAATATGGCAGTCTCGTGGACGAGGGCATGAACATGCTCCAGAAGGCCACGGAACTGCGCCCGGACTATGCCGATGCGATGGCTTATCAAAGCCTGCTGCTGCGGCAGAAGGCCGACATGGTGGATAGCTCCACTCGCGCGTCGCTCGAAAAGCAGGCCGACGACCTGCTCGACAAAGTCAAGGACATCAAGCAGAAGGCCGCCGAAAAGGAATCCAAGTCCTAAACCCGCAGCCGGATTGAACTTAAAGGGCGCTCGAGAGATCGGGCGCCCTTCTTGTTTTTGCTCACGCCTCGCTCCCTCGGCGCCAGGGTAGCGCCAGCCACGGGAACGACCTACAATAGCCTTTCATGGCCACTGCTGATAGGTCGGGCCGGCTGCCCCGTTTGGTGGCCGCCAGTAAGGCAGCTATAACCGAACGAGGGCTACAGGCGCGCTTTGCCGAACTCCTGACGAACGTGCGGCAGAATCGTCCCGGGGACGACCTTGCTCCCCTCGAACGGGCCTTCGCCTTCGCCGCCGATAAGCACCAGGCGCAACTGCGCCAATCGGGCGAGCCTTACCTCTCGCATCCTCTGGAAGTGGCTCATATCCTGGCAGACCTGCGGCTGGACACGACCACACTCTGCGCCGCCCTTTTGCATGACGTGGTGGAGGATGCCCGGATTCCCCTCTCGGAAATCGCGGCCGGATTCGGGTCCGATACGGCGCGTTTGGTGGAAGGAGTGACCAAGATCAGCCGGCTCGACCTGGTCTCGCCGGAAGTACGGCAGGTGGAGAGCGTGCGCAAGATGCTGCTGGCCATGGTCACCGATGTGCGCGTGGTGCTGGTGAAGCTGGCCGACCGGCTGCACAACATGCGCACCCTGAACTTTTTGCCGCCGGAAAAGCAGGAACGCATCGCCCGTGAAACCCTGGATATCTATGCGCCCGTCGCCCACCGGCTAGGTATGGGGGCGATGCGCGGAGACCTGGAGGATTTAGCCTTCAGCTATCTGGAGCCGTCCGCTTACACGCGAGCTGCAAAGCGTGGTTTCGCAGCGCAGCAAGGAGTTCGAGAAGTTTCTGGCGGAGGTGCAGGAAACGATCGGCAAGCACCTAGCCGAAAACGAGGTCGCCGCGACGCTGGAAGGCCGGATCAAGCGGCTTTATTCCATTCACCAGAAGGTCCAGCGGCAAAAGGGGACGCTCGAACAAGTCTACGATTTGCTGGCCGTGCGCATCATCACGGATTCGGTGCGCAATTGTTACGCCGCGCTTGGCGTGGTCCACCAGATCTGGCGTCCCGTGCCGGGGCGGTTCAAAGATTACATCGCCATGCCCCGGCCGAACCTGTATCAGTCCCTGCACACCACGGTGATCAATGGCGGCCAGCCCTTCGAGGTGCAAATCCGCACCCACCAAATGCACCGTATCGCGGAGCAAGGCGTTGCCGCGCATTGGAAATACAAGGACGGCACGAACGCCTCCGACGGCGACGACCAGCGCGTGGTGTGGATGCGCCAACTGATCGAATGGGCGCGCGAAATGCGCGAGCCCACGGAATTCCTTTCCACGCTGAAGGTGGACCTCTATCCGGATGAGGTTTACATCTTTACGCCCAAGGGCAAAGTGGTCACTTTGCCGCGGGGAGCGACCCCGGTCGACTTTGCCTATACGATTCACACCGAAGTGGGGCACCAATGCCTGGGCGCCAAGGTGAATGGGCAAATGGTGCCGCTGCGGCATCCGCTGGCCAATGGCGACGTGGTCCAAATCGTCACGCAAAAGGGACACTCCCCCAGCCGCGATTGGCTGAGCTTCGTGCGCACTTCGCACGCGCGCATCGAAAATCCGGCAATGGATCAACCTGAACGAACGCAAGCAAGCCACGGAAGTCGGCCGCCGGCTGATCGAACGCGAGGCCCGGCAAGCGGGAGTGAGCCTGAAGAAAATCTCCGATGAAGAACTGCTGCGCATCGCTTCCGAATATGGCCGCTCCAAAGTGGAAGATTTGTATGCGGATCTGGGTTACGGCAAATATTCCGCGCGCCAGGTGCTCGCGAAGCTCACCGGGCAATCGATAGAGGGAAAGCCGCGAAGGCGAGGGCGCGGAGCCCGCCAAGATCGTTTCCTCGGTGAAGCGGATGCTGGGCATCCGCGATCCCTCCATTCTGGTGCTGGGCCACGATAATCTGATGGTGTACCGCGCCAAGTGCTGCAATCCGATTCCGGGCGATCCCATTATCGGTTACGTGACCCGCGGGCGCGGCGTGGCGGTGCATAACACGTCGTGCCCCAACGTGCAGAAGCTGCTCTATCAATCCGAGCGCCGCATTAACGTGCAGTGGAGCGACGGCGGCCAGGGGACGTATCCGGTCACGCTGGTCGTGCACGGAAAGGACCGTCCAGGGCTGCTGGCGGACATAACCAGCGTGATCAGCGGCGTGGGTGCGAACATTCAGGTGCTCGACAGCCGGCCCGACAATTTACAGGCGCGTGTGGAGGCCACCGTGGACATCACCGATCGCAATCAGCTGGAGCGCATACTCAAGAACGTGAAGCGAATCTCCGGCGTCTTCGATATCGAGCGGGTCTACCAAGTTTAGACATCGTCCTTCGGTACAGCTTGCCAAGAACACTGTCCTCACAGCCAGCCACGTTGATTCTCGCGGCACAGCGCCCCTCCGGCGGCTCCATAGCACACTAGAATAGATAGTGATGAAGACGGCAGGCAAACCCGCATTCGGCCGCCGGCAGGGCCGCCTGACGATCGCGTTGGCGATCTCCCTGCTCGTTTGCGCGGGGTGTAAGAACGCGAACCGTGCGCGGATGACTCCGCTGGACGCCGCCGGGATGCATCCCGAAACAATCGAACAGTTAAATAAGTACCAGTTAAATGACGCCGAGGTGCAGCAGATTTTGACGGTGGGAAGGGCCGGAGTGAGCGAACAGGAGTGCGTCGAACTGGTTCGCCTGGCGCGTTCGCACGATCGTTCCTTTGCGGAGGGTGACGCGATTGCCGGAATGATCGAAGCTGGGGTGAAGCAAGACACCATTTTGGAACTTGTCCGCTTGGATGAACTGACGGCATTCGGAGGCGAGGCCGAGGCCATGCACCTCGCGGGCTTGTCCGACGCCGTCATTCTCGACGTGGCACGGCGCAAAGCCAAGGGCGAAGTCGTGCTTACCGGTTCGCGGCTTGCTGAATTGCGCGACGCCGGGTTTTCAAACGCGCAGCTCGTGGCCGCGCTCGATCAGGGCTACAGCGATAAACAGGCTCAGGAAGCTCTCACCCATCACAATTATGCGGTCGGGGGGCATAGTTTTGTGCGGCAAAGAGGCCGCTAACCCCGCGGCATAAGCTTTCCTGTTCGGGCGGCTTGGTGCAATGCCTTTTGACTCCTGCTTTTGACCCGCGCTGTGTCTGACGCTAAAATTCTGCTCGGCTTCTTTGCCAAATGCGTTTGCAGAATGCGATGCGCCTTCTCCCCCTACTCCTGATTTGCGCGTCATTCACGGGCTGCGCTGTAGCTCTAGGCCCCGGGTTCAGCCAGCCGACTCGCGTCGCCGAAGTCTCGGCCACCTCAATTGAGCCGACGCATATTCATATTCAGGTGACGGATACGCTCGAAAACGTAGGAAATCGCGGCTTGGATTACCTTGATGTTACGTTGCCCGGCGGGCCAATCTTTGGCACAAGGGACGTGAGCGTTGCCGTTGAAGGAAAGATTGTTGCGAGCGGGGAGACGCGCCAGGAGCCTGGATCATCGCTGCGCGTTCCGTTTGTTCCCAAGTGGCCGCAGGGCGAAACGAAAGAGATTACCTTCAACTATGATCTCGAACCTGCGCGGGAAGGCCGCGGGGTGGTGGCCACTACATCGGATGGCTTTTACCTGGCCTCTCCGAATGTTTTTCCGTTCTGGGAAACACCTCTGGGTCCCTTCGCACAAGGCTCGCTTCGAGCGCATACAGAAGAACTTGAAGTAGCAGTGCCAGCGGATTTCCGCGTTCTGGCGCTGGTACACGAACAGCGCAGCACCCGCCGCGGCGAGCTTGTGGTTCATCGCTTTGTATGGCGGGGAGCGACCTTCCCACCTTACCTGATCGCCGGACGATATCGCGAACGGCGAATCGAAACGCAACAGGGCTCCTTTTTCTTCTGGACTCGCGAGCCGATTGACCAGGCAGCGGCCCAAATGGCGGCCAATCACCTCTCGGCTACAATCGCTATTTACGAGCGCCTGTTTGGCCAAGTGGCGAATCATCATCCTCCCATCTATATCGTGGAAACGTCGGCGGAGCTGGCGGCTGTCGAAGAGGCGACCGGGAATATCGCGGCGGCATCTTTTCCCGAAGGCGTCCTCTTGGATCACGATGCCGTGAGGCTCGGGGTGGCATCGGAGCCTGTTTTGGATTTAGCCGACTATGAGCTTGCCCACACGTGGTTCGGCTGGCATGTGCTTCCGCAGCCGCAGGCGGAAATTCTTCTGGGCCGAGGCATGGCGCTATGCGCATCGATCCTAGCCGCGGAAGCGCGCGGAGGGCCGGCTGGCCGCCAGCGGCAGATTGCCCAGTTCATCGCCATATATGACCGCGTGGGTTCGGCGGACAAGAAACCAGGGCTCGGAGCGGCATCGGATTACACGCGCGAAGAGATCAGGGCGAAAGCGTTCAAAGCGGCTCTCTTTCTAATTTCGCTGGAGGATGTCGCGGGAGAGGACAAATTCGACCGCGCGGTGCGCCGGATTTTGAGAGTTATGGCAGGGCGGGAAATTGGGACCGACGAACTTCGTTCGGCCATGGAAAGCGAAACGGGCCAGAACCTAGCGCCCCTGTTTCATGCCTGGCTTGACCATTCAGGCATTCCCGCCGATTTTCGGACGCGTTACGCCGGCGCGCAGTAAGGACGCAGTAAGGAACAAAGGTCGGCGGCTCTGGAATAATCTGAACCCACACATTCGAGGAGGTCCACGTGAAGGAAGCAGTGACTACCGATTTGGGGCCGAAGGCTATCGGCCCCTATTCACAGGCGGTTCGCGCCAATGGATTTGTGTTCGTCTCCGGCCAGATTGCTCTCGACCCGCGCACCCAGGAATTGGTCTCGGGAGAAATCACGGCTCAGACCGAGCGCGTGCTGGAAAATGTGAAAGGAATCTTGCAAGCAGCCGGTTCATCGCTCGATAAAGTCGTGCGGACAACCGTATTTCTCGCGGATATGGGCGAATTTGCGTCCATGAACCAGGTGTATGCGCGTTATTTCAAGCAGGACTTCCCTGCCCGCTCCACAGTGCAGGCGGCACGGCTGCCGCGCGACGTGCGCGTCGAAATCGATGTAATCGCGCTTGCCTGAGCGGGAGGCGGCGCGGTTTAGTGCGTCAAGAGAACTTCGCCCGGCAGGGTGGCCACAAGAATGGAAATAAACACCAACACGATCACGATGGCCAGCAAACGAACATATCCGCCATCGAGGCTGATACGTCCCGCAGCGTAGGCTTTGCTCCTGGTGCCGACGATCACGTGAAGAACGATCAACAGCAGCACAAAGACGAGTTTGATGTGCAACCAGAGCGCGTGAACGTAATATTGACGGTTGGTCAGGACCAGCAGGATTCCGCCTAAAATCGCGAGGGCCGCGCCGGGGTCGGCCAGTCCGCGCAGCGCAAGCTTCTCGATCCGGGCTAAGCTGGCGCGCGTTTCCGGAACTTTCTCGCCCACATGTCTGAGCAGGACGAAACTAGCCATCAGCAGGCCGGAGATCCAGAGCGTGAACCCAAAGACATGCAAGACCAATAACCATGCAACCATAGCGGCTGGGCAAACCTCCGCGCCCAGTCTATCATCGGAGAGCAATTTCACGGCGCGCTAAAGAACCGCGCGCACATGCCCGCCGAAAATTGAGGCTAATCTATCGTCGGTTTGTTTCAGCATTTCCCAGGTGGGATCTTCTGTCAGCAGCTCGCCGATGTCCTTGGGCGCCAGGGGCCTTGAAAAGTAGTATCCCTGAGCATACCTGCACTGGAGTCTCTTCAATAAGGCGACCTGTTCCATAGTTTCGACGCCTTCGGCCACGACGTCCAAACGAAGATTCTTGGCCATAGGCATAATGGTTCTGGCGATTTCCATGCCCTCTCCGTCTGCTGCCGCGTTGTTAATGAAAGAACGGTCGATCTTCAAAGTGTCGAGGGGGAACCGATGCAGGTAGCTCAGCGAGGAATAGCCGGTTCCGAAATCGTCGATGGCCAGACGGATACCCAAGTCTTTGATCTGCTGCAACAATTCGGTGGCGCTGGCGGGATCCGCCATTACCGCGCTTTCGGTAATTTCGAACCTCAAGACTTGCGGCGGCACGCGTGCCTCAAGCAGGAGCTTCTTGATGTCCTCGACCAGGTTCGGCTGCAGAAGCTGCTTGACGGAAAGATTGACACTTACGCTTAGATCCAGAACGGCGTCCGAACGCTCCCTCCAATCTCTCATTTGCCGGCAGGCCTCACGCAGACTCCACCAGCCTAATTCGCGAATCATTCCAGTCTCTTCGGCAACGAAGATGAATTCCTCAGGCCCCAGCAGGCCGCGCTTGGGATGTTGCCAGCGCAGGAGAGCTTCCAAGCCGACGATACGTCCCGATTCAAGAGAAACGATGGGCTGGTAGAAATTGCGAAATTCTTCGCGCTCGAGCGCGTGGCGGAGGTCCGTTTCCAATTGCAATCGAGCCATCACGCTGGCGCGCATATCCGCGTCGAAGACTTCGTAACGGGCTTTGCCAAGAGACTTGGCACGGTACATGGCGGTATCGGCGTCTCGCAACATGTCTTCGGGCTTGTCATAAGCGGTGTTGCCCAAAGCAATGCCGATGCTGACTGAGGTAAACACTTCCTTGCCGGCCAGCACGAAAGGAGACGTGAGCGCGTCCATGAGCCTCTCGGCGGCGCGCTTGGCGTCGTCTGGCTCCTTGAGGTCGTCGAGAAGGATGGTGAACTCGTCGCCGCCGAGCCTGGCCACCGTGAACGTCTCCCCCAGCCGGGCCACGGTATCCGACGAACGCAGGCACTTTTCCAATCGATTGGCCACTCCGACCAGAAGCTGGTCTCCCACCAAATGGCCAAGACTGTCGTTGATCATCTTGAATCCGTCCAGATCCAGGAAAAGCACGGCGAACAGATGGTCCTTACGGCGTTTGGAGTGCTTGATCAGCCGCCCGAGGCGGTCGGTGAACAAAAGGCGGTTCGGCAATCCAGTGAGCGGGTCGGACACTTTTCGTTCGGTGATATCCGTTTGAGACCCGGCCATGCGCAGAGCCTTTCCGCTCACGTCAAAGACGGAAAGTCCGCGGCTCAGCATCCAACGAAAGCCGCCGTCCTTATGAAGAAGGCGATGCTCGCTTTCAAAATGCGGCGTTAAGCCTCTTTGATGGGCGGTAATTTCCTCCCTGACGCGCTCCCGGTCGGCATCGTGTATTCGTCCGAACCATTCTTCCAAGCGGTCCTCGACTTCGTGTTCCTGGAAGCCCAGCATGGACTTCCAGCGGGGGGACAAATAGACGGCGTTGGTCAGCAGATTCCAGTCCCACAGTCCGTCGTTGGCGCCGCGAGCGGCCAGCGCATAGCGTTCTTCGCTCTCCCGCAACGCTTCCTGGGCCATTTTGTGGGACA
This sequence comes from uncultured Acidobacteriota bacterium, assembly GCA_963823935.1. Lineage (GTDB taxonomy): Bacteria > Acidobacteriota > Terriglobia > Acidiferrales > UBA7541 > Palsa-189. Next base: position 174,673 of record CAWGNM010000027.1, on the reverse strand, counting down.
ACTGCGTGCTGATTCTGGCCAAGGCAACGGGGAAATCGATTGGCTTGGTGAGGTAGTCATTGGCGCCCATATCCAGCGCACGCACGATATCGTCGCTTTGATTTTTTGCCGTGACCATAATGACCGGCAATTCAATGGATGAAAAGCATTTGCGCAACTCTTGAAGAGCGTCGAGGCCGCTGACCTCCGGCATTTCTATATCCAGCAAAACCAGATCAATGCCGTCTTCCTTGACTCGAGGCAGTAGTTCCCTGGCACTTTCCGCCAAGCCGATGACATAGCCCTTTCGTGACAGCCGCCGGGCCAGCATGTCCCGATTCATCTCGTTATCGTCGACGATGAGTAAGCGGCTAGGGCGCGGGTTCATGACGGTTTCTTCTCGGCAAGAAGGCTCTCGATTTTTTCGCTCAGGCGCTCGAATTCTATGGGCTTGGTGTCATAGTCGTCGCACCCCGCCTCGAAGGCTTTGGCTCGATCGGTTACCAGAGCATGAGCGGTCAGGACAATGATGGGAATATGCCGCGTGCTATCGCTGGCTTTCAGGCGGCGGGTCAATTCCCAGCCATCCATGGCCGGAAGGCTGATGTCCATGAGGATCAGATCGGGCGCTTCGGAATGGGCCAAAACATGGCCCTGCTCCCCGTCTTGAGCCGTGACCACACGATAGCCCCTGCGCTGTAACCTTCTCGAAAGCATATCGCGATTCATTTCGTTATCTTCGATGAGCAGGATCTTCGGCATCATGACGATCTCCTGGGCGATTCGAGTTCGGCTTGAAGTGTCTCTTCCTTGTTGGCTGTCGCGCGGGAGGGCTTGGAGGCTGTGCCGCCCGAAGAACGCGCCAGGCGATGCCTTTCAATCAGCACCGCCAATCGGTCGCGATCCACCGGTTTGATCAGGTAATTGGATGCGCCAAGGTCAAAACCCATGGCTTCGTTATCGACCACCGTGACCATAATCACCGGAATTTGCGCCAGCTGAGAATCCGCCTTCAGCTTGCGCAGGACGCTCCAGCCATCGCACTCCGGCATGATCACATCCAAAGTGATGACCAATGGACGAACTTCGCGGGCCCGGCGCAGGCCCTCTTCTCCTCCAGCGGCGGCGACAACACGGAATCCGATCTTGGTGAGAAAACGGGACATCAGATCGCGGACCGCCGGATCGTCATCAATCACGAGAATCGTATCGAGCTCCGGCTTATGCTCGGCGCCTGCGGCGGAAATGCTGCTGGTTCCTTCCGATTGCGCCGTTTCAGCCGTTTCCAGGGTCACCTGCGCCGGCAGATAGACTGTGAACGTGGACCCTTGGCCGGCTTGGCTCTCCACGCTGATGCGTCCCTTCATCATCTGCACGAAGCGGTAACTGATGGCGAGCCCCAGGCCGGTGCCGCCATACTTGCGCGAAATCGTAGCGTCCGCCTGGGTGAACTCCTGGAAGAGGTTTTGCTGCTGCTTGGCGCTGATACCGATGCCCGTATCCTTGACGCGGAAGCGAATCCATTCGTGGCCTTCGCTCACGCTTTGGCTGACGTCCAGCGAAATGGTTCCGCGATCGGTGAACTTGCAGGCGTTGCTCATCAAATTAAAGAGGATTTGTCGTACCTTGGTGGCGTCGGCACGCATCATCCCGACATCCTCAGCCATGCGAACCCGAACGGTATTGGAATTCTTGGCTACCGCCGGCTGCAGCGTAGTGACCATCTCTTCGACCATGACGGAAACGTCGAAAGTCTCCAAATGCAGGCCCATCTTGCCGGCCTCAATCTTGGAGAGATCGAGCACGTCATTGATCAGAGACAGAAGATGTTTTCCGGCGGATTGAATCTTTCGCAGGTCGTGCAGATTTTCCGCTTTCCCTGAATCTCGGGTTTCCTCTTCGAGCATTTCGCTGTAGCCGATGATGGCGTTGAGCGGCGTGCGCAACTCATGGCTCATATTGGCGAGAAAAGCGCTCTTCGCGCGGCTGGCGTCTTCGGCCGCATGCTTGGCCTTGAGCAGCTCTTCCTGAGTCCGCTTACGGTGGGTGATTTCGCCTTCGAGCTCGAGGGTTCTGGTCTTCAGCTCGTCGTTGGCGCGCTGGAGGGCCGTATCGCGGTGCTGGATCTCCGCAAGCATGGTATTGAAACCATCGATCAACCGCCCGATTTCGTCGCCATAAAACCTGGTGGCACGAACCTCGTAATTCTTGTTCGTAGAGACCATCCTCATGGCATTTTCCAAATGGAGGATGGGCATGGAAATCAGCCTTTGCAATTGGGACGAGACCAACAAGGCGAACAATCCCGAGATCAATACGAAAACGCCGACAATGATGCTGTAACGCCTGGCCCGCACGCTCCATTGGCGCTGGTCCGATTGTAAAAATAACGTTCCCACGCGTTCGCCATTCAGAGTAACTTCGTGGAAGACTTCTAAATAGCCTCCCTCAAAGCGATAGCCGTTGGTCTGCGAGCGGTCCGGCAAAGCCGAGGGATGCGCGCTGCCGTTGGGAAAGTAATGAGCGAAAATCTTTCCGTCCGGGCTATATAAGACCGCCGCAACGATATCTTCCTTGGCCGTGAGGGCCGATAAGGTCGCTGTGGCCGCGGCCTCGTCGCGGAAAGCCATGGCCGCGGCGCTGTTGTATCCGATGATCTGCGCCTGGGTCATGAGGTCCTGGGTCAGCAAATGCCGGAAGGCGATCAGGTCGTAGATGAGAAAGCTGGCGGACGAAAGAACCAGGGCCGCGCTGCTCGTCAGCATGGTGATGAGCATGAGCTTGCGCTTGATGGATAGATTCTGCAGGTTCATTGCGCTACCTTGCGTCCGCCGTCGCTTGAGGAACGATCTTAGCCAGAGCCAGCAAGCGGGAGCTGATATTCAGGTCGGCCTGTTTCGCGGCGTCCAGATTGACCTCGAAACGAACCTTGTTATCTTCCACCGTGAGATTAATGATGCAGCCGCGCTTGGCGAACCCCGGCGTTTCTCCGATGGTTAAAACCGGCGTGCCTCTCAGGCTGTGAAGGACCTCTTCCAAATGCGAAGCTTCCGATGAGCCGATAAACAGGATGTCGCAATCCTTGAGATCCATTCCCCACTTCAGCCGTTTGATGACGAAGCGCCGCGCGTCTATTTTTTTGTCGGAAAGAATGCGATCGATAATTGTTCCGAAGGGATCGGTTCCCAGAATGCCGATTACGATCGGAGAATCCGGCTGGCTGAAGGCGCCGGAGGGCCAGCCCACCAGCTTCGCGAAATTGTAAATAAAGCCGGCCTTGATCAGGTATTCCGAGGAGTCGGAGGAATCGAGCGTCTGTGCGCTGGCGCCAAGAGCCAGGCTCAGGCAGATTCCGATCACGAGAATTGGTCGCAGTGCTCTCATTATCGTTTCACTCGCGGCGCAATGGTATGTCGCGAGATCAACTTAGTCTTGGCTAAAAGGTCCACGCAACGCTTCCGAACCAGGTACGACGAACTTCAGTCGGCAGCGTATTGATGAAATCCGGAACGAATTCAATGTGCTGGCTATTCAACAAATCATTTCCGCCGAATGATAGCCGCACCTGTGGCAGCGGATTCCAGCCAATGTGGAGGTCCAGCGAGTAATAGCTCGGGACATTCAGGCTGGGGAGTTTATCCACATAGCGAAGCATCAGGTCTTGCTCGATATGCTTGGGTAAATCCAGGGAAGACCGGAAGTTCCATTGGTTGCGGGGATTCTCGCCGTTCGGAAGGTCCGCAGTCGGATCCTGGCTGGTGGGGTCCTTGTGTATGTTCATCTGCAGGAAGCTATAAGACCCTTGCAATTTCCATCTGGGGAGAATTCTCCACTCCGCGAAAGGTTCGACACCCCAGCTTCCTCCGCGCATCTTGTTGCTGGCAACAAAGGGAAGGACAACGTAACTCGGAGTGGCGCCGCCCTCGACAATAGGCGTACCGGGCTCGGCGGATCGAAGATTCGTGTAATAGTTATAAAAAGTAGCCAAATCCAGCGAGACGGAACTGGTGGCTTGAACGCGATAACCGGCTTCATAGGCGATGAGGTCTTCCGACCCGAACTGGGTGCTTCCGAAAATCGACTCAACGACTGGCAAGGGGCTATTGAGCGGAGGCACATTCGGGGGAATAACCCCGGCATTCAACTGCAGGCCCTCTTCTGTGATGGCGGGGGTCCGGACGGCTCTGGAGACGGCGGCCCAGACCGTTTGCTCCTTCGTGAGGGTGCCGAGGATTCTTACGTTCGGTTCGAACTCGAAACCGGTAAACGGATTGTGCTCGAATTTAGAACCAACGGTAACCTGCATGCGGCTGTTGAAGAAGCCCAGTGTGTCCTGCACGAAGGCGCTGTATTGATTCAAACTGCTTTGGCTGGGCTGCACCGCCACGGTGAAGGTAGAGGCATTGTTATCCTGGATGGAGCGATAGCCGAGTCCCCACACCAACTCCTGAGTCTCGCCGAGGTGAATATCGTGCTGGAAGTCAACGTCGTATACGGATTCATGGTCGGAAAAGATGGTGGGGAACAAGAGATTGCTGTGGTCGTAGTACATCTGCAGCGAAGTCGAGGAGCGGGCAAAGGAGTGATTCCAGCGGCCCAACAGATCCCCTCCGCTCATGTCGTTGTTGTTTGGATAGGTACTCGAATAAGTGGGTGGGGTTAAGGATGGGACGGTCAGCGTTTCCCCGAAATTGTCTTGATAGATGTCGCCTTGTACGGTGAGCGAATCCGCAGTCGCTACGTTTGAATCGACGCGAAATCCGCTGCGTAATTGATGCCAGCCGTCGGAAGCCATTGTGCCTGTGGAGTCAATCGACGGATACCAATCGAAGTATTTGCCGTAAACGCGATAATAGGTGTTGTCTTTGATCTTGGAACCATATCGCGCGCTTTCTGCGGTCGCTTCCTGCGACCCCGCTCCGGCACTGAGCAAACCTCCCTGCGTATTTTTAGCGGACTTGGTGATGATGTTGATCACGCCATCGACGGCGTTCGCGCCCCACAGCGTCGCGCCCGGGCCGCGGATGACTTCGATGCGGTCCACGTCCTCCAGCATTACGTCCTGCACGTTCCAATACACACCCGAAAAGAGAGGGGTGTAGACGCTGCGGCCATCGATCAAAACGAGCAATTTGTCATCGAATCTTCCGTTGAATCCACGGGAACCGATGGCCCACTTGTTCTCGTCGATCTGCGCAACTTCCAGTCCAGGAACAATGCGCAGGGCGTCCGGAATGCTGGTCGCTCCTATGCGCCGAATGTCGTCCTGGGTGATGACGAAAATGGCTGCCGCGGCGTCGGCAACCTTCTGCGTTCTCTTGGAGACGGACGTCACCTGCAGATTCATCAAGTCTTCCAGACTCATGGTGGTGACGTCTGGAACATTCTGCGGGCCGCCAGGCCCGTCCGCCAGCACATTGGCCGTCTGGCATATGGTGAGGACGCCAAGCAGGAGGACCCGACCCACGAGTGTGATGGAGCCGCTGTTATGTCTACGAGTCGACAACATATCCAAATCCCCCTCCAAAGAGTGGCCAGTGAGGCTGGCGTGGAATCCCAGGTTCGGAGCCTTCGTTTACAGCACTATCTCTGCCCTGCCTACAATTTCGGATTGCCCTGACGCAAATTCTTGTCGCTATGCCCGTTAAAGCCGAAGCGCGATTCGCAAACGCGATTCAGTTACGCAGCGGCTTCTCTCCTGTCACCGTGAATACCGTGGAATACGTGAGCGTGTCCGGCCGGCTCAGGTATTCCAGAAAGCGTTGCGAACATTCCCGGGCCTCATCTTGGCCGCCAAGAGCGCGGGCCATCTGGGGCGCTGCAATATCCAGCTTCAGCTCCCATTGCTTCAGAGTCTCGGGTTCGACTTCACCCGCGATCAAATGGTAGCTTTCGGCTTGCACCTTGATGTTTTCCAAGCCCGCCCGGCTTGCGAGCCAGAAAAGCTTTCTCCCAACGAAAGGATCGAACCCCGTACTCCCCAATACCCCGACGACTTTCTCTACCGCACTCTGCAACACGGCATCTTCCGGGTAATGCCAAAGCAGTTGCCCATCGAGGTCTTGCAGCAATACCGTTCCGCCCGGCGTGCAAACCCGCGCCATTTCGGCGACGGCCCGCTCTTTCTTCGGCAGGTATTGCAGTAACATTCGGCAATAAACGACGTCGAAGCTGTCCGCTGGAAACTGCATCGCCTGCACATCGCCGCACACGAAGCGGGTTCTAGGATTTTCCCGGTTCATCCGAGTCGCTTCCTTGATCCGATCGGAGCTGATATCCAGGCCTGTTCCCCTGACAGAAGGACGCAAATCGCAAACCGCGGCCAAAATGACGCCTGGGCCGCAGCCAACGGAAAGCACCTCCATGCCGGACCTGATGCGATCTCCCATGTACTTGTGAGCCCACGCCTCTGGATCGACTTTTGCTTTCAGCCGCGCTGCCTCGCGCGGGTCATCCATGATGTAATCTACGGTCGCGTGCTTGGTCATTGCCTTCGTTAACCTACCAACGTGACCTGCGAAGCATGCCTTTCGGAACGAGCCAGCAATCGCGAATAGAAGGCATCCACGTGCCGGTAGAGCCGCAATTGCCCGCCTTTCAGCCATATTCCCTGGCAGTAATGGCGAAGTAACTCCGCGCCCAGCTGAGTCATGGCGGCACCGGCAATCTCATCGGTGATGACCGGAATGGCGTCGAGTTCAAATCCTTGATAAGCGCTCGAACTCACCTTGAGCAGGCTGGCGGTGACGCCGGCGACATCGGAGTCAGGGAGTGTGGGATGCAGGAGCAAATCGCAGCGATTTTCGATGTAGCTGAAGTTGACTCCCAAAGGACCGCGATATGCGACTGCCGCGCCGAGTGGTTCGTCCTTATATCCGCGATACGCGAGCCAGACCCGCCGCGTCCGCCGCAGCCCAACGCTCCGGTACATTTCATCCACAGCTTTGAACTCAACGTCCCCCTGTAGCTCCTCTGCGGTCACGTAAACGTTCCCTCGTGCCGCCGCGGCGATGGTGCAAAGCGCTTCTTTGTGCGAGGGGCTGTAGGGAACGACGCGGATTCCCTTTTGCGCGGGCATCACCAGTTTTCTGGGAAGTGCGAAGTAGAGATGCCGCTGAACGGAGGAGAGCGATTCACCTATGGTTTTCACCATGGACCCGAATACCCGCGATGGAAACCGGTTTTCGGGCCGGAACCAATTCTGGTTGGATTCAGCGACTCCCTTCAAGAAACCGGCAGCCGATCCCGCCAGCATGACCGCACGTGAGGCATAAGGATTGTTCTCAGAAACGAGATGCTGAAAGGTCCACCCATTCTTTGCGGTGCGCCAAACGGCAATCGACGCGAGTCCGCGCTTCTGGTCTCCCGCCGTCAAGACGTAGAGCAGCGATTCACCGCGGCTCAGCATGCGCCGCCAGTTCTCTTTCACTTGGCCCAAGTGAGGCAGGAGTCGCGCCGCCTTGTCCGGATACAAGAAGCCGGTTCGCTCGTAGAGGGCGAAAATCTCGTCGACAGGCATGGCATTGATCTGAACGCCAAACGCGTCGTAGACATCCGCCAGCTTCGGCAGGCTATTAATAATTTCCTGATCTAGGGCGTCAATCGGCATAGTCTTGGCCGTTTCCTGGTGCCGTCTTCCTTCGACTTCACTCCCGCATCAAAGTTGCCGCCACCGCTACGACCGCTTCTCTACAGCTTTAGAAACTGGGAATCACTCCCCAGAAGGCGCACTACTAGCCCGTGACGCACCTAGATATAGGGGTTAGTACGGATGTTCCAGAATGGTCCGTTAGTACTGTTTCAAAGCGGGCGCTCGAAGGGACTAATAACACCTTCGATACAAGGCACTTGCCGCATTCGGCCGTGAGCGCCTTCAGCTGGCATGCGAGGAAGGACTACAAAACGTCTGAGAGAACGACTCAGCCACAAGCGCAAATCACTGAACGCGGGGCAGTTAGGGCTTCGCCAGAAGTCTGTTCAATGCCTCAGCCCCATCAACTGCCAAATAACAAAGACGCCGAGCTCACAACATTCAGACACCTGAAATCGATCCGTTCTGAATAGTTACCTCAGTATTCACGGTTTGGCTCAGCCAATTACATAAGGGCATCCCTTCACGACCGCATCGCCACCAAAATGTGGGGTTTCCGAAAGGCAATTCTTCACACCGTAGGTTTCGATTGTTCCGGAATCGGTTTGGTTCCTTTTTGCTAGTTCTTTAGCGAGAAGTTGGAAGACGTTGATGCTAAAATGAGCAGCGCAAAATCGTAATACCTAGCGGTAAGAAGTATTGGTACGATTCCTTAAGCATTGCGGGCCTGTAGCTCAGGTGGTTAGAGCGCACCCCTGATAAGGGTGAGGTCGGTAGTTCGAGTCTACCCAGGCCCACCATTCTTTTCAAGCAGTTGAGAGAGTGGCGAACTTATTCGGCTTAATCACGCGTTTGGATTTGGTGTGCTTTACAACTGCTCGGCGAACTTCAGCCTCCACCTTGCCGGTAAGGTCCGCGTATATATCTCCAGGCTCCAAACTCCAGGCCTATGGTGGGTTGAACTTGTCGCCTTCAAACGGATGAGCCGCGTGAGCGATCCAGGCAGGTAAGTCTTGCTTTCATCCCCCGCGCGAAGACTGTCGTTGCGGAAGATTTAGTAACGCAGCATTACTTGGCTAAAATCTCCGTTTCCTAATTAGCGGAAGGGCTGCCGCAGGAATCCAGCAATTACCACGTGAAGCAAGCAGGGTTCTGGCGCCCTCGTCAGCCTCTTACTTGCCCTTTTGCTGCGCCTCGTGGGCCTTTATTTTGTCGTATTCCTCAGGCTCCTGGTTCAGCGTGCAGAAGACTTCTCCCCATTCGTCGTGGGGATCCTGCGCTGTGGTCCAGGTGCGAGCCGCAGACTTCCACGGCTTCGCCAGCACCACGGGATCATCGATGGTGATTTGGTAGGTGAGGTAGTTCTTCGAAGTGCGGGTAATGCGCTCGACGATGTGCTCCTGATCGCTGGGGAACCAACCGCCGGACCCTTCACCGCCGAAATTCCTCATCCGCTCGTCGATGGCGGTCACGTCCAGAACCAGGGTATCTCCCTCCCAGCGAGCGGTGGTGTCGCCGTTAAAGGTGGGATCGGGATCCTTGGGATGCTGGCGATTGAAATAGACCATGCGCACGTCCATCGGGTATTCGAAAAGCATCACCAGCCTTTGCGGAGTTGCGATCAACTCCATGGGGGCATGCTGAGCGTCCTGCTCCAATACCGTGCTGGGAGTGCCGGCCTGGTCGCAATCTCCATACTGGACCGGCCTCTTGTACTTTGGCTTCCATGCCAGGCTTGAAGGTGGGCGGGCCTTCCGGCGTGGCCTTGGGATCGAATTGCCTTAAGGCAGAGAGGTCCAGCGGGTAAGCAAACTGCAGCATTCTTCCCGCGGCGTTTGGATACCAACGTCCGGTCAAGTCCACATGCCCGTCCGCCATGCGGGGCGCGGGCCCACCTGTCGGGATGGGATGCACGTTTTGAAATCCCCCAACGATATTGCTGGGAGCTTTTCCGGGCCCGGGCACATTAACACCCTCACCTCTGTGCAAAAGCGGGCGTGAAAGCCACGCACAGGGCCGCCAATAGGGCTCCTGCACTCCCAACGCCGTAACGAAACCCCAGCTTCATTTCTGCCATGTCCAATGTCTCCCTTTTACCGCTCTACGGCAGGCACTTACACACTGCTTCGGAGCGATCCAAGGTTGCAGTTCCTCAACTTCCACAAACGCAACGGGCACAAACGCAACTGGATCGATGCCGCGCCAAACTGTCTGGGGCGTGTTTTGAGGAAATTCGATCCCTGCGAGGTACTAGAAGTGAAATTGTTCGGGCGTCAGCTTTTCAACCAACTGCCCAACGATACGAATCTGGCCATCCGGCAGAGCGAGGAACTCCGCCGAACCTCTGTACTGCGTGCCCCCGGCTTTGGTCGGGCAGGCTCTTGCGTCGATGGGTTTACCGACATTATTCGTGAAATCCTGCCTGGTCGTGCCGTTCCTCTTGAGAGCGTTGGGGGTGATCATTTCCAGGCTCCAGGCCTGCACATTGCCCTGGGAATCCTTCACGTCCATATGAAAGTATGCGTGCGGGTTCTCCCAATCGATACCCGTGAGGGTACCCTTGAGATTCAAGCACTTGCTTCCGTCGAACTCGACGGCGAATCCATGGTGCGCAAACGCGGGAATCCCCGTGCTGAGAAGTGCCACAACCACCAAGAACACCGGGAAGCTTAACTTTCATCGAGAGGTCTCCTTCGGATCAAAGACGGATCTGGAATCGGATTTAGGATGAGTCGCACGTTGGGGCGCTTCTTAATACGCCAGCCGAGTCTCGATGTCAAGCTCCATTTCCCCAGTGAACGCCGCGACTTCTGGCGTACGGACGTTTGGAAGACGATCGAAAGCTCCAATCCCTGAGCGTGTCCAAGTGCATCTTTCATTGACACACTCTGCGCAAATGTGATACTTGGCTCTCCAGTTTCTCCATCCAGAGGGGTTGTCTGGAAATTCAGGAGGTTCTATGAGTGCGGTCGGGTTCTCACAGGCGGGACCAGCTTTAAGAAACGGCGGTCGTGCGGCGCGGGTGTTGGGGCTCATGTTGGCGTTGTGCATAATTTGTGTCCCGCTGTTTTCCCAAACCACCCAAGGCACCATTCAGGGAACGGTTTTCGATCAGAGCGGCGGCGCGATTGCCGGCGCCATGGTGACGGTGGTCGATGTGGCCCGAGGCGTCACGCGAACCCTGACCGCGGATAGCGCCGGAGAGTATGCGGCTACCAACCTGACTCCCGGCACGTTTACGGTGCGCGCCGAGTCCAAAGGCTTCCAGGCGCAGGAGCACAGCGGCGTGCTGGTGCAGGTGGGAGAAAACATTCGCGTCGATCTTACGCTGTCGCCCGGCGAGCAAACCCAGACAGTCACCGTCACCGGAGAGGTTCCTTCGGTCAATACCACCGACGCTACCCTGGGCGGGGCCGTCACCAATCAGTCCATTAACGATCTGCCTCTGAATGGCCGCAACTTCGAGCGCTTGCTGCAACTGCGGCCGGGAACAGTTTTCGCGGTAGGGTCCGGAACAGGCACAACGCAGACCAACGGACGGCGTAACGCCAACGACAGCCTGCGGGTAGAGGGCATCACCGAAGTCAATAGCAGCCAGGGCGCAACTATCCTGAATCAGGTGTATCAGGGCGGAGATTCCGCCTCCAGCGTGCCCATCGATGCCATCCAGGAATTCAGCACGTCGCAGAATCCCAAGGCGGAATACGGCTTCCGGGACGGCGCGGTCATAAACGTTGGGATCAAGTCGGGCACCAACGGTCTGCACGGCACCGCTTACGCCTTTGGACGCGATGCCGCTGCCACCGATTCGCCCAACTACTTCACCGGGGCAGTCACCCCGGCAACCCTGGAGCAGTTCGGCGGGTCGGCCGGCGGACCGATCATCAAAGACAAGCTCTTTTGGTTTGCGAATTACGAAGGCCTGCGCGTGACCGTGGGAAACCTCGTCACAGCCTCGGAACCGGTTAGCGTGGCCGGAACAGGCGTGACTTCGAGTATGGTGGACGCGTGTAATGCCATAAAAGCAGGAAAAGCGGGCGCGATTACGACAATTAATCCCCTCAGCGCGCAATTGGCGGGCCTTAATGCCGCGACCTGCACGGTCACTCCCGGTTCAGCCTCGTTTGAGAACATTTTCCCGTATATTACGAGTCAAACGGCGACAAATAATTATCTCCCTGATGTCACCACCCAAACGCCGCTTAACAACGGAATCTTCAAGAGCGATTACGCGATCAACACGCACCACCATTTGAGTGGCACAGCCTTTATCTCCAAATCGGCTGGCCTAGCCTGGGGCGTAACCGCTACGACCGCTCCGCCGATATTGGGAGTGCCGCAATGGTACAACGTCATTGGTTCGATGGGGCCACCATGGTCCACCGTCCTCAGCAACAATGCCCAACAGTACTCTGGAGACTGGACCTGGACGCCCAATTCGAGCTGGGTCAATGACTTCCGGTTGGGCTACGTCTTCCTAAACGATAACCGCGTCGCCGGAGACTCCAACCTACTTCCGTCGAGTCCCTGGCCGAACGGCTACGGCATGAATACAGGCGTAACCAATCCGCTGTTTGGAGGCCTCCCGGCGCTCACGTTTTCGAGCTTTACCCAGTTGGGCGGAGGCGGCGTCCGGACGGGACGACGCGGTCCACAAGGCGACATCGATTTGGTTGACGACGTTTCACACTTGGTCGGCAAGCACTCCTTCAAGTTCGGCTTCGAGTACGTGGACATCCTCGCTGACGGGGACACTTATCCCAACGCGTACGGCACGATCAAATTCACGACCTTGGAAAGCTTCCTTCAGGGCACCACGAACGGCGGAAGCATCGAATACGGCAATCCCGACCAAAACTCGAGGGCGCACTGGTTCGGAGTTTTTGCACAGGACGACTGGCGCCTCACTACCAGAGTGACCGTGAACCTCGGCTTGCGCTACGAGTACATCACCCCGCCGACGGAGCGGCATAACTATCTAGGTAACTTCGATCCGAACTGTGAACCCGGCTACGACCCCAGCGGTTCAGCAGGTCGGGCCGGGCACATCGTATGGTCCTGAATATAACGCCGGGTGGGGGTTGCTGTCGCCGCGCCTGGGCATGGCCTGGGACATCTTCGGCACCGGGAAGACTGTGCTCCGCGCCGGAGCCAGCCTTATGACCGACGCCTCCGTGCTGGGGGCGTTCATTGACATCACTCCTTTCGGGGTGAATTTCCCCAGCATCGGCGTCAACAATAGCAACACGGCGATAAACGCCAACACTCCGCAAACCGGCAACTTTACGGCTGCCCAGCTCAATTGGAATACGACGGGGGCCACGATTTTCCCGAGCACTTTTAGCCAGGTGACCAACGGCGTCACCTATACCGGACCTTCGTGCAACGTCGCTGGTACTGGCGCCGGTCCGTGCCAAACCGGTGGAGTAGACCCCAACTTCAAGCATACTTACGTAGGCGAGTGGAATCTGGATATCCAGCAGGCCATTACGAACAAGTTGACGCTCGATGTGGCCTATGTGGGCAACCACGGCTATGACGAAGAAGCCATCCGCGATCTTAACCAGCCTCCGATCGGCACGGGATGGGCGGGAGCTCCGACTGCCGCTTGCCTCGCCAGCGCGCCGGCATACAACAACTGCAAAGTCAGTGCCGCACAAGAACTCGCAGCCGGAAACTACAGCAAGAATTCCCGTATCTTTCCAACATAGACGTGGCGACAAACGGGGACTTTTCCAACTACGACGCGTTGCAGGTAACCTTCCAGGGGCGGAACTACCACGGGTTGTCTTTCCTCTCTGCCTACACCTGGTCCCATGCTCTGAGTGTCAGTGACGGGAATAGTGTGAATACTTCGAATCTCATGCCCACCGACAGCACCAACCTGCTCCTGAACTACGGAAACGGCGCCATGGACCTCCGGCACCGCTTTACTTTTTCGCCGACCTACCAGATCCCTGGGCTGAAGTCCCCGGGGCAGATGCTCGAAGGCTGGTCCGTTAACGCCCTCGTGACTGTGCAGACTGGGTTTCCCTGGAACCCGAGCGATACAACTACGTTTGACTGGCTTGGGACTGGGGAGAACGGGAACTCCGGAATCGGCCTCGGCACCACCCAGTACTGGAATTACAGCGGACCCAAATCTGCCTTCACCGTTAACAGCGCGAACCCGATTCCCTGTTGGACTGAGGGTACCGTAAAGGGCTGCACCTCGGGCACCTTGAACGCTCAAGCAGCGGCTGCTTGGGCAACCTGCCAGACGGCCGCCCAGGCTCCCTACGCCGGCAATGCCACGCTGCAAGGATTGGCCCTGGCTGCACTCGCTAGCGCGAATGGCGCCTGCTACATGCAGAACGGAGGCATTCTTACTCCGCCCGCGTTCGGAACGGTGGGTAACGCAGGCAGGGGTATCTTCACCGGTCCAAACTTCCGCAACGTGGATTTCTCGGTTTCGAAGATCTGGAAGCTTAAAGAGCGGTATACCGCTCAGTTCCGCTTCGAGACTTTCAATCTCTTCAACCGTACCGATTACGCCGGTGGCGGCGCCAATCCGACTTCAGGGCTCGGGGCGTTCGGCACTTCCACCTCCACGCCGGACACGTCCAATGCGGTGCTCGGGTCGGGCGGTCCGCGCCACATTCAGTTCGGCTTGAAGTTGTCCTTCTAGCCGCTGCAGCTAAGCTCTAGCAGAACAGAGGGACCGGTCGCTGTCCGGTCCCTTTTTTATTGTGAGAAGAATGGCTAATCGGTGAGGGTTCCGGTGCCAACTGTTCGCATGCGGTATTCCAGGTTCGAATGACGACCCGACAGTGCGGCAAACAGGTCGGCTAGCTCTGCGTTGACCGGAGAAATGCGTCGCTAATTTTGCCCTGTTTGTCTTGCTCTACTTATCTTCTATTTGTCCGGCGGAGCGACGACCTCATCGCCGATCTCCTTGTTATATTCCGCGATGGCTGACGGCGAGCAGTACATCTCTCGAATATCGAAGCCATGGGGTTGCAACCGCAGAGGAAACTTCTTCAATGCAAACCATGGCTCGGTGTACATCTTAGGATCATTGATGGTCATCGTGAGTTCGATGTGGTCTTGGTCTACGCGGTGAAACTGTTCTTCCACCTTTAATTCGCCGCTGTGCGGACGTCCCTGGTTATCGATCCAGGTCTTATCATTCATCCCCACGGTTTCCACCACGAAGGTGTAGTCGTCAGCCCATTTGCCTACCGAGTAGCCGTTCCATCTCGGTTCGGGATTCGTGGGGAGCTCCCGGCCATCGGTCCAAATGGTGCGCCAGGTCCGATAAAACTGATTCAAGATAATCATCTGGTCGGCCGTCTGGGTGATTTCGATGGTCCTGAATTCGGAAAGGTCCAAGCGCGGAAACCCTGGCGGGTCGCAGATGTCCACCGGATCGTTGCCCAGTACCGCGGGGACCGACCTCACACCAAGTCCGG
This sequence comes from uncultured Acidobacteriota bacterium, assembly GCA_963823935.1. Taxonomy (GTDB): domain Bacteria; phylum Acidobacteriota; class Terriglobia; order Acidiferrales; family UBA7541; genus Palsa-189. The sequence continues at coordinate 159,652 of CAWGNM010000027.1, read as the reverse complement.
TCGGTTTGTTGGCCTCGAGCGTCTTTTCGCCGAGTGGCGTGTAAGGCAGAGGATTGGGGATATTTCGCTCGTCGGGTTCGCCCCCAGGGGGATTGTTGTTTCCGGGCAGCACTGCCCGGTGCTCATTGGCCCCGGTCGGCTGGATTTGGGCGTCCCAAACCCCGGTGATGTCACGCTTCGGAGCAGGCGTCGGCTTTATCGCGTCATAGACAGGCCCGCGGACCGGCGCGCTATTCCACTTCTCAATGTGGAGGTCATCGACTGACTTGGGGGGAGCGGTCTGGGCGCCCAAAATCTGAGGGAGCATAGAAGCCAAAATCATCGCCATCGGCGAACTCATCCAGATCAAGCGTTTACGCATATCGAGATTACTCCGCAGCTGGGATTCGATTTTCGAGCGGGCGGACGGCTCAGGGCTTGAACTGCTGCCCGTTAATAACGATGCGGCCTTTGAATTTTCCGATCGTCCGGCCGTTCTTTGCCGGCGTCACGTCAATCACCACTTGATCGCCGGGTTTGAAGGTAGACTCGCTCCAGCCAGCGGTCGCCTGGTTAACTGCATTCTGGGCTTCAATCACCCAGTGCGATGTGTTGCCGCTCTCGTCCTTGGCGTCGACTTTCAGAAAGACGTGGGGATTCGCCCAGATGTACGCGGTCACCGTCCCCTTGACCGTCACTGTTTTTTCTATATCGTATGCCGCGTTTCCGTGATGAGCTAAGAGCGGCAAGGAGACGGCCAAGAAACCCACCGCCAAGAACGAAATCACCCCGAGCTTGGTTTTCACTGGATCCTCCGTTTTATGGGCAAGAGTGTACGCTCCCCGGAGCGATATTGATAAGAAAAAAACGGGGGCGTGGACGCGCGATCGACGATTCCAGCAAGCCGGTGCTTAGTGCTTTTGCGTTAATTCGTTGTACATGACTGTCGTCAAATCAGGGAATTGCGCGACGTCGTAGGCGGGTTGAGCGGTGTCATTGAGAGCTTGCTTGATTTCACCCAACGATTTGCCCTCCGCGACCATCTTCTTCACTTGCGTGCGCCTGTCCTCCACGCGCGCCAGCCTCTTCTGCACGTCGGCTTTCGTTTGCAAAGGGCCATGTCCGGGAACGTAGGTGTCGGCGTTCAGTGCCACGAGTTTTTTCATGGTCTCAATCCAGCCTTCGGCGGACCCGGCTTCGTTCGATCCGCTTTTGGTGGGTTTGATCATGGTTAAGAGCAGTTCGGACCGGGCGTTGCCGCAACAGCTATTCGAGATCATGTCCCCGGTGAATGCGATCTTCTGATCGGGAAGATAAACCATCAGGTCGCCGGCTGTGTGCGCCGGCCCAAAGTTGAGAAGGACCATGCGGACGCCGTTGATGGTGAGCGACTCCTTTTTGTCCACTCCTTTTGTCGGCAACTGCGGCGCCGGGCTTTTCGAACCGACAGTGGCTTCGAGTTCTTTCTTGGCGTTCTCGTGGGCGATAATCGTCAAACCCTTCGGGAAACCTGCCAGCCCGTAGGAATGATCGAGATCGCTGTCCGTGAGGATCACCGTCGTCACGGGCAAGTTGGTGACGCTCGCGACCTGAGCCATAATCTGCTTCCCCGCGTTCGCGCTCGTCCTCGCGTCGATTACGATTACCCCATCCTTACCCACTAGAACGCCGACGTTCACGGCGGCGCCTCCGTCGCTCCAATAAACGCCTCCTGTCAGAGGCTGCAGTGACGGTGGAGCGCTCTGCTGCGCGTGGGTGAGAAGGGCCGACCCGATCAAACCCCCGACGATCGAAAATCCCAAGAGCAACTTACACGGATATTTCATCGTGGCTATCCTCTCCAGCGATCATGACAAGTTGCGTCCGGGCACACCAAGCGTTCGATGACGACCAGAACATATTTCCGCTCACGCACAAACAGCTCTATGGCGCGGAGTTTACTCTCCTCCGTACTCTTGTCGAAGGATAGTTCCATCGCTGTGTCGTTGCTGCGTCGCGATCTCGACCGCTACTTCCAGGCCGCGTAGACCGGCTTGCCGACCAGCTTCGAGGGATCCGCGCCCGCGCGTGGGCTGAACTTTTGCGCGCGGCCGTTGCCGACTTCAGCGACGTAGACGTTACCTTCCTGATCGACGGTCATGCCATGAATGTTGAAGAGGCCGCCCGGATTGTCCGATAGCGTGCCCCAGGCATAGAGCAGGTGCCCATCGAGATCGTACTCGACGATCCTGGAGTCGCGGTCGTCCGCGGCCCAAAGGTGGCGATCGGCGGAGATGTACAGGAAGTTGACCGAGGAGTATCTGTCCAGCGGCCACTGGTCGAGGAATTTGCCGTTCTCGTCGAACACCTGGATGCGGCGATTGCTGCGATCGCAGACGTAAACGTGGTGCGTGACCGGATCGGCGGCGAGGCCGTGGACGACGTTGAAGTAGCCCGGCCGGGTCTCCGGCTCCCGCCCTGGCCCTAGCCCGCCATTGCCCTTCTGGCCCCAAGCCAGCAGGTACTTGCCGTTCTTGTCGAATTTCACGACGCGCGTGCCGTTGTATCCGTCGGCGACGAACATGGTGCTATCGGGCAGCCAGGTGAGGAACGTAGGACGGTTGAAATGCGTCGTCATCGGCGCCGGTTTTATCGGGCGTGCCGATGGTTTGCAGAAGCTGCTTGCCGTCGTGGCTGAACTTGAAGATCACTCCCTTGTAATCGTCCACCACCCACACGTTCTTGGCCGGATCATAGGGATTGATGTAGACGGCGTGGGGGCGCTCGAAGAGAGTGTCCCATTGCGTCCACGATTCCACGATGTCGCCGGCGGAGTTGACCACGACAAGATTGTGTTCCCAGCGCGCGTCGACGCCGAGCTTTGCCTTTCCAGAGTTTGTCGGCGTCCTCGGGCTTATCGCCGGGAGCGCCGCCGCCCGGCAAGCTCGCCACCGGCCCCTGCGAGGCGTTGCGGAAGGGCACTTCGCGCGGTCGGGAACGACAGGCTTGGCCCGAATTGCGGAACAGGCGTTTGCGGTGGCCGCTTCAGCAGGGGCTCTTCGCCGCGCTGCGCGATGAAAACGCGGTTGGGGCTTTCGGCGAAGATGCCCTCGACCGCGCCCCAGGTCCAATTCTCATGGCCGGGCAGTTGCGAAAGCGGTTTGGGCCAGCCGACGACCACATCGTAAGGCCCGGTGACATCCTCGCCACCCTTTTCGCCCGGCACAGCCGCGAAACCGGCGCCCGGTTTCATCGCCCCACGGACGGGCATCAGCCGATTGCCCGCAACAAAGCCCAGCACAAAGAAAGCGGCCAAGCCTAGCAAGACCAGTCCACGCTTACGCATCCGTTTCCTCCCTCAGCAATTGCGGTTACCCAGGCTAAAACCCGACGACGTCCCTTTGCTACATGCCGAGTTCGTTCATGCACGACGGAAGAGTTCAGTCCCGGCGAATGGCCAGCTGACTGCAAGCGTATTGTGGCAAAGCATCAGCGCGCGACCTGCGGCGTGCTGGGATTTGCTGATATGGGCGGACTGTTCGATCAGTTGGGATGCTTTTCTCCGCCGAGCACTGTATCGTCCAATCGAGTGCCGTCAGCGAGAATAATATGATTGAGACGCCCGACAGGGGCGCCTGTCTTGGTCGCATAGACGTAGACGGTGATTACGTCGCCGGGCTGGATCGAAGCCTTGCTCCAACCAACCAGCTTCAGGGCTTGAGGCGCGGCCGTTTCGACCACCCAATGCGCGACATTGCCGTTCGCATCCTTCACGTCAAAATCAATCAAAGCGTGAGGATTGGCCCAAGAGAATCTCGTTACCGTTGCTCCCTTCAACTCGGTAAGCTTGTTCTCGTAGGCTGGAGTCCCGTGGTGCGCGAACACAGTGCCAGAAACAACGAGCACCACAATGGCGCAAGCAGCGGACATAAACAGCTTATTCTTCATCATGAGTAACTCCTGAGCCGGCGTGGCTGGTCATCTCGACAGCACAACTTGCAAAAGATGTCGGCATTATACGCGAAGGATCAATGCATTCAACATTTCCACTAATTGCATAAAACCACAACTCCGTCCCGGCTGGACTGGCGCGCCGGATCGGATTCTTGCGAAGGCCGGCAAGCTTATTTGGGCGACTCGACGTCAATACCAGACGGCCTGGCCAGTGTGTCCCGGTACTCGATGCCCTCCGACGGCACGCAGATCGTCTCGGCGAACTCCTGGTCCTTCATCCAGTAGAAGTTGGCTTTCATGTATGTCCAGGGCTTGGTGTAGTACTTGGGATCGTCCACTGTGACCGTCAGCACCATGTTGTATTGGTCCAGGCGGTTGTAGCGCTCCTGGATGTGCGCGGAGGAGCTGCGTGGGTGCCCAAGCTCATCAAGCCAGGCCCTTTCATCCAACCCCGTGGTATCGATCACGAGCGTATTGTCGCCTTCCCAATGGCCCACCGAATAACCGTAGAACCTGGAGTCGGGCGTCCCGACGGCGTCCACTTTCGCGGGAAGTTTTCGCCCATCCATCCAGATTTCACGCCATACGCGCTGCTGTTCATAATTAATGATGATGCGGTTCGGCGCCGACCCGAATAACGTGCCCCCGCGACTGCTGATGGCGTGCGCCAGAAGGTCACGCGGAAACCCGAGCGGATCACAGATGATGAACGGGTCGTTGGTGGGCGGGAGATCATGGTTGCCGGCCTGGAAGCCGTTGGGCAGGTAAGCTTCCCTGGTCTTGAATACCGCCATGCCCGCGGGCGTCATGGGGGGCACGGGCTCCGGCTTATTATTTTGCGGTCCGACCCAAGCTCCCGAAAGGTCCTGTTTGGGAGCAGGCCCCGGCGGATTGGGCATCTTCGGAACTCCGTCGGCGACGTAACCCTCCGGCACTTGCCGCCCCCCGGCACGAGGAGCTTGGGCAGTTTGGGCCATGGCAACCGACGAAAGCACCAGTACAACCAACAAAGAAAACATTGCTTTGACGACCGCATCTCGCATTTCAGACCCTCCCTGGGCGCGCTTGCTGGCGCATCCTACACCTCTCCTACCTTCGACGCAACGAGCTTGCTTTCAGGGCGTCAAGGCGCGGAGTTCGCCCTCGAAAGCACTGTTCGAGGCGACGCATCGCCCTCCATCCGCATCCGTAAATATTCGGTCCATACAAATATTGGGCTATTGGGTCGGATATTCTCAGGTAGAGTCCAAGTCAGGTCCTCTATGAAGCCAAAACTCATGAGCGCTCTTACCTCGATCTGGCTCATCTTGCTTGTGGCTTTGGGCGCGCGGCTGGCTTATGCCTGGAACCAGCAGCACAAAATTCCCGGCGACGCTCTGGTGATGCGCTTTCAGCAGGAAAGCGGATTTATTGCCGCCGCGCTTGCTTCCGGGAAGGGATTCAGTTCGCCCATGGGCCGCGAAACCGGCCCCACCGCCTGGCTCCCGCCGATTTATCCGCTGCTCTTGTCGGGAGTATTCCGCATTTTCGGAATCGAGACGGTTTGTTCGTTTTTAGCCGCCGTGGCAATGAACATCGTGTTCTCCGCGGGCGCGTGTCTGCCCATCTTCTACGCCGGCAAGCGCATCGCCGGGCTGCCTGCCGCGAGTGCGGCCGCCTGGTTCTGGGCGCTGCTTCCCACGGCGGTGACATTCCCTTTTGAATGGATTTGGGATAGCTCGCTCGTGGCGTTACTGGCCGCGACGCTTTTATGGGCCACGCTGGAGTTAGCGGAATCGCCGCGTCTGCGTGATTGGTGCGCCTATGGACTCTTGTGGGGATTTGCGCTGCTGACCGATCCGTCGCTCGGCGCGGCGCTGCCGTTTTTGCTGGGCTGGGCGGCGTATCGCGCTCGCGCCCACCGCTTCACGCGCATACGAGGGCCGGCGCTGGCGGCCGTCTGCGCAATTCTATGCTGCGTGCCCTGGACCGTGCGCAACTACGTGGTATTTCACCGCGTCATACCTCTGCGCTCGAATTTCGGTTATGAGCTATTCGCGGGCAATAACGAGAACTACGACGATCATCCGCCCGTCTGGCCCAACAACGTCACACGTGCGCGGGAAATTTTCCGATTCTTCCGCATTGGCGAGCCCGCCTTCATGCAGGAGGAGATGCACAAGGCCCTGCAATTCATCACCAGCCATCCGCGCATAGAGCTTCGTTTAACCTGGGACCGCCTGGTCTCTTTCTGGATGGGCACTCCGTCGCCGCTGGACAATTTCCTCTCCGCCGATTCTTTCTTCTTACGCTCGGTTTCGGTAAGCAGCTTTCTTCTCGTGCTCGGAACGATTGGCGGACTCGCGGTGCTCTTACTCGCTCGGAACGACTTCGCGTTCCCTGTGGCATCCTTCCCGCTGGTCTTCCCTCTCACTTACTATGTCACCCATGCCTCGCTGCGCTTCCGTCACGTCATCGAACCGATTCTGGTGCTGTTAACGGCCATCGCCGCGGATGCCCTCCTGCGCAGGATCTTCGTTCCCAAGCCAAATCTTCCTGCTCGGACCATCCTCGGAAGCGTCGTATCGGGGCGACCGCAAGATCATCGAGTCTGATCGGCCCCTACAGGGCGCTAGACGGGTGCCACATGACGCCTACTGCCTTCCCATGATGCGTTATTACCAGGTCGATGGTATGGATTTCGCCGCGCTGCAATGTAATGTCGTATGCCTCAGCCCGAGGAGAAGTTTATGGACCGCGAGTACGATCTATTCGAGCATATGCTCGACGGTTCGCTGCAGTGGAGAGGCTTTGAAAAAGGACTAGAGGACGCACGGCAACGCTTGCGCATCCTCAATCTTGAAAGGGGGAATGATTGCTTCGCCATCGACATCTCGACGAACGAGATCGTGGCTAGCACCAGTAGGGCAAAGGCGAAGGTCGCTTGAAGAATCCTTGACGGTTGCGCAGGGAGTTAGGACGCTGGTGTCGCGTCCACGATTGGGTGATCCGAAGCTACGAAGCTTTGGCAAATCGCATGGCCACTGAGTTCATGCAGTAGCGCAGGCCCGTGGGTTCGGGACCGTCGTCGAAAACGTGCCCGATGTGGGCAGCACATCTGCGGCAGGAGACGGCCGTGCGCTCCATTCCCAAACTGTCATCCGTCGCTTCTACAACATTTTCCTTGGCGATAGGAGCCCAGAAGCTCGGCCAGCCGGTTCCAGAGTCGAACTTCGTGGCCGAGTCGAAAAGAGCCGTATCGCAGCAGATGCAGCGGAAGACGCCCTTGTCGTGCACGTTCAACAAAGCTCCACTGAACGGAAACTCTGTGCCCGCATGACGAGTTACCTCGAAAGCTGCCGCGGATAATTGCCTCCTCCATTCGGCCTCACTCTTTTGAATCGTCAGGACGGAGACGGCTCCCTTCCGTTCGCCATCGTCGGCTAAATTCAATGATTGTGACCGGCTGAGGCGGTCCCAGCGGCGCCTCAGGCTCCGCGTGAACAGACTCCATTTTGTAGAGACCGTATGCAAGCCCTACCAGAGTCGCGCCCGAAGCGAAGAGGAAACCCCTTCGTTCGATCAACCTCGGCCTGTCTGATTGGAACATCGCGACCTCCTTTGTTGAACGGAGCCGATCATCAGTGCCTCAATCCCGAGGGGCTTACCGTACATATTGACTTAAGATCGTACATCGTCCTAGGATACGCGCCAGAAAGCGGATCCTTCCATCAAGAATTTCTAGGCCAAGGGGGTATCTGTGAGCCTTCGAAAAGCTCTCTCTTTCATTGTTTGCTGTGTTGGTCTATTTTTTTGCCTGCCGGCTCATTCCCAAACTCTGGGCCGAATCAGCGGAATCGTAACGGACTCGAGTGGCGGCGCAGTTGCAGGCGCCACAGTCACCGTGACGGATGTAGCCCGTAGTATTCCGCGAAACATAACTACGGATAACACCGGTGCGTACGTCGCTCCGAATCTGATCCCTGGTGTTTATGCCGTTCGCGCGACGTATACGGGCTTCCAGGCATTCGATCGGCAAGGAATCGAGATTGGCGTCGGTGGGGACGTTCACGTGGACATAACCCTCCAACCCGGTGCGCAAACGCAAACCATTACGGTGACAGAAGAGGCGCCCGCGATTACAACCACAAACGCGCAGCTGGAGGGAACCATCGCCGCCAATGCTCTGAGCGACCTCCCCTTCTCCGGCCACAATTACGTGCAGCTCATCGGCCTTCTCCCCACATTCCAGCTCAAGCCGGGATCCGGCGCCGGCCGAACTCAGGACACTTCGAACGGCCTGCCTGGCGAATTCAACGTTTTTGTGCTGGACGGCATAGCCGACCAGATGTCCTACAACTCGACTTCGGCGGTGAATGGCGGGTATCCCGCCGGAGGACCCGAGCAAGCGGTGATGCTGCCGACCGATGCGATTCAGGAGTTTAACGTCGTCCAAAACGGCAAGGCCGAGTACGGTTGGAGGCCGGGAGCGCAGCTCAACGTTGCGGTCAAGTCAGGCACCAACTCGATCCACGGCACGGCCTTTGCCTTAGGGCGCGACACCTCAACGATGGCGAGGAACCCGTTCTTCAATATCAAGACGCCCACCCAGTTTGAAAACTACGGCGGAAGTTTCGGGGGAGCGGCAAAGAAAGACAAGCTGTTCTACTTGGTGGGGTATGAAGGACAGCGCTACACGGTCGGGAACCCGCGAACGTCGAACGTCCCAAGCACGGCGAGCGGGCTGGGAGCGTCCAGCAGCCTGCCGGATTCCATCAACGACCTGCTGAACCACGGGATGCAGCCGAGCCAGCTCAGCTTGAATCTGGCAGGCTGCACGATCACGCCCGCGGTGGCGTGCACCGCCAATAAAGGCTTGTTCGGCAATGCCACGCAAAGCACGAGCCTTCCGGTGGACTTCCTGACCACCGGGGGAACGGATAATGGCGTCGGGCGCGTGGATTACCACTTAAACGAGCACCACACCATGGCCGCTTACTTTTTCGATGGCGACGGCATCGCGGTTGCGCCCGTCAGCAGCGTCAACCAACCCTACTGGTCGTCGCCGATTGAGGTTCACACGAAGGTGGTCCGGGCCTGGGAGACCTGGGTGCCAAATTCCGCCTGGGTCAATGACGTCCGAATTGGATGGGACTGGACCAACAGCTCGAACGTAGGCTACTACGACTGCCAGCCGCAGTCGGGAGCGCCGAATTACGCAAGCCTGGGCTTTATTTCCGGAGCGCCGCTCTGCGGATTCCCCACCGTTACCATCACAGGGTTCACGGGCAGCGTGCTTGGCGGCGCTGGGACCCTGAATGAAAGCGGCGCCATATCCCGGTTGCTGGATAATGTTTCGTATACGCACGGAAACCACATCTTCAAATTTGGCGCCGAGTTCCTTCATGCGGCCTTGAATTTTCAGAGCTATCTAAACGGAGGCAAAGGCACCTTTGCCTTTAACACCAACACACCGGCCCTGAATGCCTTTACCGGGGCCACGGCTCTCGACAATTTCATGGCTGGGATGGCGAGCTCGGCAACGGTCCAAACAGGCAGCGTACCGCGAAACTTCACCAACTTCGCTTATGCCTTCTTTGGCCAAGACGACTGGCGAATCTTCCCGAGACTCACTGTAAACCTTGGACTGCGATATGAATATACCCAGCCCATCAACGAAGTGAATAATCTGATCGGCAACCTTGATTTGAGCGCCCCATCCGGAATCTGCCAGGTAGGGGTCAGCGGCTGTCCCTTTTACAAAATGGATCGCTGGGACTTTGCGCCGCGTATCGGGTTGGCTTGGGATGTAACCGGCAAAGGCACCACAGTGTTACGTGCGGGCTTCAACATCATTTACGAACAGCCCTGGGTGGAACATTTCATCAGCACGCAAACGATGTTGCAACTCGTGCCTACGGGACTGCCCCTCAAAAACGGCAACACGGTAGTTACCACCCCCGGCGGGGTAGATACACTGACCAGTTTGAACATCAATCCGCCCGGTTCACCCATACCGTGGAGCGTCAATACTCCTATCTTTGGAAACTACGTTGGCGCAACCGGGAGTTGCACCAACGCCGTGCCCTGCTCCGCGCCCGGCGTCGTGCAGCACCTCGAGTATCCCGAGGTTCTGAACTGGAATTTGGGGATCCAGCACGCGATTACAAACAGCCTTACGCTGGACGTCGCCTACGTAGGAGACCGGGGCCAGCACCTCAATGGCGCCATCGATGTAAACGAACCCGCTCCTGGAGCAAGCGGAGCTGCCGCCGAACAGCTGCGGCGGCCGTACTCCGGAGAGTTCCCGTGGTTCTCATCGATGCCGGTGTTCGGAAACTTCAGCAATATATCCAATTACCACGCCTTGCAAATGACCCTGAGAGAGCGTGCGAGCCATGGACTAACCTTGCTGGCGACGTATACCTATGCTCATGCCCTGTCGTCGGTAAATCCCACGCAAGTGTCTAATCTGAACTCAGAATACGGTAACGCTCCATCCGATGTTCGCCATCGCTTCACTTTTGGACCTTCCTATCTGGTTCCCGGGAAAGCCGGTTTCGGCCAGATGTTGCAAGGCTGGCAAGTTACGTCAACAGCGTCCATATACTCAGGGCGAGCATTTAATGCCACCGACATGGCCGACGATCTAAGCGGAACCGGACAAGGCACCGCGGACCCGGATCGCTGGACCCTGGTTGGCAATCCTCATGATTTTCATGGATTTGGGGGCCCTGGGGGAATACCGTGCTTTGTCGCGGCAGGCGCCACGGGCAATTTTGCGGCAAAGGTGAATGGCCGAAACATCTGCACGGTTGGACTGCCGCAAGCGTGCGTGAACGCAGCGAGCTCGGAGCCGAACGGGCCGGCGGGAGTTGCCAATAACACAGGAATCGCAGAACTGAACCGCCTCGGCTGCTACATGATGGGCAGCTCGGTGATGGTTCCGCCGGCCCAGGGAACATTCGGAGATATGAGCCCTTACGAACTGTTTGGCGCCGGATTCTGGGAATGGGATATGTCCATTATCAAGAGCTGGCATATCAAAGAACGGCTCACGACGCAGTTCCGGGCTGAGTTCTACAACCTTACCAACACCACCCAGTACGCAACGCCCAGCAGCACTCTGAGCGCGCCGTCCACGTTTGGTCAAGCAACGGCGACGCCAGACGTCAGCGCGAACAGCACCATCGTGGGAACCGGTGGCCCTCGAAAAATTCAGCTTGGCTTGAAGTTCTTGTTCTGAGAGGCATCGGGAGGTCGGCTACTTCCTTAGGTGTCCGAGGAAGTGTTGCCATCGTCACGGTGAACCAGCGCAACCCAAGGCAATCAAAAACTAAGGGCGCGAGCTGGCTCAGAGAATTGCAGTCAAACGGGACGACTTTTAGAGTACGCGAAGGCTGAAACTACTTTTTTGTATCTGCGGCTGGCTTTGTTGGTGCCGCCTGCTCGGAAATCTCTTTGTTATATGCCGCAGCCTCTGATTCAGAACAAACCATTTCCCGAATATCAAAGTTGTCGGACTGCAGGCGCAGCGGATATTTATCCAGGGCGTTCCACGGCTTTGTGTAATACGCCGGGTCAATTATGGTCACCGTGAGTTCCATGATGTCATGGTTCACTCGATGGAACCGTTCCTCGACGCGCAAGTCTTTCGTGTGTGGACGGCCGACATTATCCAACCAAGTTCGTTCATCCAACCCCGTCGTTTCAACAACAAACGTCGTGTTGTCCACCCATTTACCGATGGAATAACCGTACCATCGCGGCTCAACAATCTTTGGAAAATCCCGCCCGTCCGTCCAAACGCCACGCCACACTTGATCGTTTTCATAAACGATCAGCGTCTTCTTAGGACTTTGCATGATCTCTAACGAGCGGAGGTCATGCAAGTCGACTCGCGGGAAGCCGATCGGATCGCACATCTCAAACGGGTCATTTACCTCCGCCACGGGAGAAGCTCCGAATCCATCTCCAAACTTGTGGGCTTTCCACGCTTGCTCGCCAAGAGGCGTGAACGGTATAGGGTGTTTCCCGTCTGATGGGTAGTTATACGCGCCTTGCGCCTGGACGCCGTTTCGCCATCCCTTTGCGGGCTCCCAAGTCCCAGAGATGTCATGTACGGGAGCTGAGTTCGCATTCTCCGTGGCTTTGGGTACCACTTGCCCCCAACCATCGACATGCACTTCCAGGTCGTAGGGATCGACCGGCGCTTTTTGGTTTTTTGCCCCTCCTGCCTGCGTTGCAGGAGCAGCTTGCGCATGCGCGAAAGGCGACCACATCAAAGTTGCAAATACCGCGATAGTGGCAGCAAAGCTTCTTAGCATTTCTGCAATCCTTTCACTGTGTAAATCCCAGGATTCGATGTCGATTCAGGACGATTATCGACGGCCACAAAGCAGGACTCTATCGAGAATTGAAGCGCCGCCGCTGTCGGCTTTGCGCTTCTCTTAGTGGCGCTGCGAAAGGCGCCATGATGTGGTCCTTTCCTCACTTCGTGGCGTTGGCCTTATGATCCGCCGCAGCTTCGGCCCTGCCGTCTTGCTTGCCTTCGGTAATCATCACCTGCCCGCTGGGAAGTATGACCTCTGAAAGGCGCGCGACCGGCGTGCCATTTTTGGCTACAGCGCTTGTGACAACAGTGATCTCGTCCCCTGGTTTGAACGTCTGCGGAGTGAAGCCAAAGTTGATTAGGTTGGAGGGTGCAACCAACTCGACGACCCAATGCGCCGCTTCACCTTTGTCGTCCTTCACATCGAACTTTAGGAATACATGTGGATTGGTCCACATCCAGGCCGTCACGGTCCCTTTAAGAGTAAGTTTTTTGCTTTCATACGCCGCATTTCCGTGGTGTGCGAACAACGGGGCTGATACTGTCACTAGACCTAACGTCAGAACAATCCTCGTAATCCACTTCATTGCGATGACCTCCGCTAGAAGGTTTTAGATGCAGCAGGTTGGCCTATTGGATTTTCTTCTTTTCCCGCCATTTCTAGCACAATTGTATCCCTCCGTCAAAGGACTCAACACCACATTCAGGCACGGCATGAGGGCCCCCCACCGCTTGACCTTGCCGCAAATAAGTCTAGGATGCTTGCCGTCCCCGGATGTAAAATTCGCGTTTCAGAATACGGTTTTCGGTGTAGACCTACCCGACCCTGGCCTATCTGAAATCCACAGCTTCGACATTGAAGCTCCGGCCGGAGTCGTCCCCAGCCTCGGGCGGCGCAGGGTTCTCGGAGGCATAATGCGAACCGCAACAGCACTTTTAATCCTATTAGCCTTGGGCGCGCCCCGGCTCGCGGCCCAGCAGCCGCGCACCATGAACCTCGGTCAAATTATCGACAAGATCCTCTCGCAAGAGCGCGGGGAAATGGAGTCTCTGCAGCAATACTCCCCGCTGGTAGAGACATACATTCAATATCTGCGTCCGGATAGGGACCTCGGCGAAGTGCCCAATGGCGACAAGTATTTACTGGGACACGCCGAATTGGGGAAGGCGGTCAAGCTGGAACCTTTCACCGACCTATCATCCGCCGGCCTGCGCGAATTTTTGCAGATGATTTATATGGACACGAACGGATTCGACCGCCAGCACTATAAGTTCGATTACGTAAGGCGCGAATTCCTGGGCGAAGTTCGGTGCCTGGTTTTCGACATAACCCCTCTGGAAAAGTCCGGCAAAGGACGCTTTGTGGGCCGCTTCTGGGCCGAGGACCGCGACTATCACATCGTGCGATTCAACGGCGCGTTTGTGGGATCGGCGCGGGCCAATCACTACTTCCATTTTGATAGCTGGCGCTTCAACGCAGGCAAGAACGAGTGGCTGCCGGCGTTTATCTATAGCGAGCAAGGCGACTTGCGCAACGCCATCACCGAGAAGCTTACCTTCAAGGCGCAAACGCGCCTGTGGGGCTACAATCTCAGCCAATCTCGCGAACAGCAGGAGTTGAGCAAGGTCGTCGTGGAGTCACCCACGCCCGTGGAGGATCAGACCGCCGCTTCGCATGACCTTTCGCCCATCCAGGCGCAACGCAGTTGGGACCGCAATGCGGAAGAGAACGTGACCGACCGCATGGAGCGGCTCGGATTGATGTCGCCGCCGGGCGAAGTTGACAAAGTGCTGGAGACGGTGGTCAACAACCTCGAAGTCACCAACAACCTCGACATCCAGCCGGAGATTCGCTGCCGCGTGCTCATGACCTCCACGCTCGAATCCTTCACCATCGGCCACACCATCGTTCTCAGCCGCGGCCTCGTGGACGTCCTTCCCGATGAAGCCAGCCTGGCCGCCATTCTGGCCATCGAACTCGAGCACGTCGCACTCGGTCACCGTATCGACGCGCAGTACGCCTTCTTCGATCGGCTGGTGTTCGACGACAAGGAGACCTTCCGCCACTTTGGTTTTTCGCGCACCCCCGAAGAGGAGCAGGCGGCCCGCCAGAAAGCGGTCGAACTCCTGAAGAATTCGCCGTACAAGGACCAACTGGCTGCAGCCCAACTGTTCATTCGCGCGCTGGAGAGCCGATCTTTGGAGATTCCCAACCTCATCAGCCCGCATCTCGGTGACCGCGTCGTGACAGACTGGCCGGTCTCTTCGAGCGCGGCCCCAACTCAAGCCCCCGAGGCCAGCGTGCAGCACCCGCTCATCGTCGCGCTACCGATCGGCGGACGCATCAAAGTCGACCCCTGGAGCGATGAGTTGCAAATGATCAAGTCCCAGCCGGTGGGCTCTGTCGCGGAACGCGAGAAGATGCCCTTCGAAATTACGCCCCTGCTCCCCTATCTGACGCGCGAAGGTGAAACCGGGTCGATCAGAAGCCAAGCGGCGGGAGCCCTGTCGCAAGCCCCGCAAGAGCAATGAAAGCGAAGCACCTGCACATCAGGCTGACACAGTAAGGCTATTGCAAGATGGGCACCGATAGATTGGGCCGGCAACACATCCCCTCGCTACCTTGTTTTTTCTTATGCGCTTGTCTTTATTTTTCCCTGTTGCCTCCCGCGCAGGCAGCGCAGGCAAACCGTAAACGCGATAATCAAAAGCGAGAGGCCGTCAGGCACGCGATCGAGCTTGCGCAGCCCAACGCCAACGTCGCCGAGTTGCAAATGTCGGAGAGGGACGATCTGGACGACGAACTCTCGCAGATCGCCCCAAAAACCACGGGGCTGCGTCTCTTTCTATTCCTTCTATGACGTCGACTCGTCCTCGGACGAGGGCTCATTGTGGGTGGTCATCCCGGGTAATTCTCCCCTGGGCTCCGATGAGCTTTATGGTTTTGAGAGTTCAGATAGCCTCGGTCAATCGTCGGAGAAGTTCAATCGGCTCCTCTCTCATCTGGCGCTGTCGGTTCCCAACGATAAAGCGGCAAGCATCGCCCGCTTGTTCCTGGGCTGCTGCGTTCGGGACACATACGGCGAAACCGTGAGTAACGAAGACGTCCTGCGCCATTCAGTGGAGCGCTACTACATCCGAATATACGGGGACCTGTGGCGAGCCTTGGAGGCTTATACCCAGTGGTGGCAGGCGTATCAAAAAGAGGCCGTTCCTTTGCCACCAACGGTCGTGGTCGACGCCGGCGTTCGGCGAATCACCCTGGCCAGACTGATATTGGGTTTTGGAATGCATCCGCAATTGGAGCAATGGGAGATTGCAGTTTCCTCCGACGGCAGCGTGCGTGTGCTGGCCGTGGACTCGGTCTTCCCGAAGCAAAGCCGCTGGCTCTCCTACGCCTTCCGCTCAACTGTGGATCCGCGAATTCATTAAACCATGTGGCCCGCACATTCAACGAAAAACGCGTCTCTCAACCTCGGCGTTGGAAGATCGAGTCCGCACCCAAAATGACCACGCGTGGTAACAAAACTCACGCTCGGGCATCTGTGCCTCGTCACTCGAGCCGCAGGGAGCCACGTCCGATCCCGAGGCATGGAAAAAGATAATAGGCGACAAATCCGTCTCCCCGCGTTTGCAAACGCTGCCCAAGCCCAATCCGCGCTGGAGCGCTTTATTGACCAGCACGATCTTGCAAGTTCTTCTGGCAGGCCTTCTGATCGTCCTTCCAGCAGTCTTTCCGGATAAATTGGCCAGTAAGAGCTACGAGGTGGTTCCCATCGTTGCGCCCGAGACGGAAATCGCGCAGCCACCTGAGCAGCCACTCGTTCATCCGAATGTTATTGCGACACCCCCAACCCCTACCCGCAGAGGAACCGCTCCCACCGCGAATCGCGGCGAAGCTGATCGCGCCAAAGGCGCTAATTCCCCCCAAACCTAAGCCCGCGCCCGTCGATACCGTTGAGGTGCCGGCGTTAAACGAAACCTCTGCGGAAGCGAAATTTGAGGCGCCTCCCTCTGAACCGGCCAAGCCGCGCGAGCCGGTCAAGACTGGTACGCTCGCGGCTGGCGGCGCGGCGCCGGCGATGGCAACGACAACGACAGACAAGCCCGTCGCGCAGGTTCAAACCGGCGGATTTGGCGATCCCAACGGTCTGCCGGGAGACGGCAACCCCACTGGGCGCGCCAATATCGCCCACGCCGGTTCCCCCGCCCTGCTACCCGGCCCTGGATTTGGCAACGGCACGGGCGGTGCGAACGGAGTTCGCGGCACGGTGGCAAGCTCTGGCTTTGGTAACGGTGTGGCAATTTCCGCGGCTTCCGGCGGCCAGGGCACACGCGAACCGGTAAAGGCTGGCGGATTCGGCGCAGAGGTGGCTGGCCCCGATGCGCCCAGACCCAAGCAGGCCGAAGCCCCTCCCCCCGTGCAACCGGTGGTTATTTTGTCGAAGCCCAATCCGGCGTATACCGACGAGGCGCGCAAACTGCGCCTCGAGGGTGACGTGTCGGTCGAGGTCGTTTTCCTGGCTTCGGGTTCGGTGCGGGTTGTTCGGGTAACGAATGGACTAGGGCACGGATTGGACGAAGCGGCCGTCCGCGCTGCGGAGCAAATCCGCTTCAAGCCTGCTCTTCAGGACGGCAAGCCGGTGGATTTTCCAGCCACCGTCCACATCGAATTCCAGCTCGCGTTTTAGATAACTAGGAGGGGCTCTCGAGGAGCTTTACGGCTTATCGCCGCCCTTATCGCCGCCGAGTTGGCTATCGCTCAGGGTTGTGCCGTCGGCAAGAACGATCTTGTTAAGCCGTCCCACCGGGTTGCCCGTCTTCGACTGGAACACGTACACAGTGACGACGTCGCCCGGCTTCAAGGAATTCTTCGACCAGCCGATCAGGCCCAGCGCCGACGGACTGCCCGCCTCCGCGGCCCAGTGCACGACGTTGCCGCTGGCATCCTTGGCGTCGAACATAGCGATGGAATGAGGATTCGCCCAGATGAACTTCGTAATCGTGGCATCCTTCACCAAAACCGGCTTGCTGGTGTCATACGTCGCGCTGCCATGATGCGCAAACATCGGCACGCTCATCGCCAGAAGAGCGACAACCAAAACCAACCGCGCTAAAAGCTTACTGGTCACCACGTGGCGCCTCCCTAACGGAAATTCGGCTTGAAAGCTCATTCGAACCATCCGTAAGAGCAACCCCTGATGTCCATGAGTCTCCAGTGCGACACAGAAGCTCGGAATGCGTCGCGGCATGATGTCGAGTCCGCATCCGATGGATAAATTCCTATCTCGGGCAGTTCATCCTAAAACCCTAAAATCCTTGACCGTAAAACGCGCATTGGCTAGCATATCGCGCATGATCAATCGCACCTGACGTGCTTCGCTGCGAGTCGCCTCGCATATCGTGGCGGCAATCGGCAGGCACGAGGGTGCTTTTCTTGGTAGTTCCCTCAATCGTAGTTGCAAGACATATCCGCTCGCCGGCCCCAAAACCAGCGAGCGGTTTTTTTATTCCGCCGATGTTCACAAGCGATGTTCACAAACGTTCACAAGCATCCGCCGGGTGTCTCGCGGTCCGGCAGCTGCGCCGCTGCGCCTGTTGTATGCATTTCCGGCTGGGTGTAGACTCCGCCGTATAGAATCTCGCAGGAGTGCCCAGAGCGCGCGCAGGCTGATCTAGGAAGGCGCTTTTCGCACCGATGCACTTGCCCGCATTAGGGCCCGGATTAGGGTTCCGTTTCAGGAGGATCACATGAAGCGATGGTTTGCGACTTTGCTGGTTACGGCTACGGTGCTGATGGCGGGCGCGTTGGCGCTGCTCAGCACCAGCCCGGCTTCCGCCGCCGACGATGAAGTGGTTACCGCCGATCGAGCGGTCACGGCCGCATTCGAAAAAGGCGACAAGGCGACGATCAATAAATGGGTGGATCCGGAATTTACCTGGATCGATACCGACGGAGTCATGTGGCCGCTGCGCGAAGCCCTCGAGTCGCACGTCAAGCCCCTGGTGCCCGCCGGCGGCGACGTCAAAGTGATCGAGCACAAATATGGCAACGTGGTATGGGTCCAGGACAACGTGGGGAAGGATTACGCCGCCCACACCTGGGTGAAGCGCGATAAGGGCGGCTGGAAGCTGCTGCAAACTTCGGAGGTCTCGGTGCACGGGCGCGACTACAGCGCCGTGCGTCCAAACTACCCGGTGCCCTGCATCAATCCTTGCGAATTCGTGCCCTATAAGCCGCAGACCGAAAACGAAAGAGCGTCGCTCGCCGCCTGGATGGAACAGGAGTCCGGCAAGCCCGGCATGTGGGCCAAGCACATCGCGGACAATTACGATCAGCGCGCCGTGAACACCTACGGCGGGCCGCGCGCTCCCAAGTCCCAGATGGTGGCTCAAATCGCCAAGGCGCAAGAGCAGGCGGCCGCCAAGCACGAACCCGAAGTGGCCACGGTGCCCTTCCTGTGGTCGCGCTGGTGGGATCTTGGCACCGCGGTGGTCATGATTTCAGTGCAGCCCACCTACGGCGAACGCGCCTACTGGGCCAGCCGCGTTTTTGCGCCGCTCAACGGCACCTGGATGATGATGGAGAGCTATCACATCTATATCGACGCCTCGCCGGTCATGACAGCCGTCCCGCTCGACCAATCGAAGGACCCCAAGGGTCTGAAGATGACGTCGCAGAACACGCGGCAATTAGCGAGCTCTTCGCTTTACGCCGAACCGAACGAATTTCGCCGCAAAAGAGAAGCGGGCAGGTAAGACCTGCCCGCGGGACATGCTCAGTCTGAGGCCGAGCGCAGCAGCGCTGCATTGCAAAAATAGTCGGCGCGCTTTTCTTACTTGGCTTCCGCCGGGGTCGCGGTCGCTGGCCCCATGCCCACGATTTCCAGCACCGTGTCTCCATCTTTTGCCCCGTCATAATGGATCTGCTTGCCAACGTGCCTCACAAATGTGCCCGTAGGCATGGGCACCATGCTGTCCGGGTCGTACTTGCTGCCTGTCCCCACCCACCAGGTGCCGGAAAGCACCGTTATGTAGCGGTCGTTGGGATGGAAATGCGGATGGCTGTTATGGTGCGCCGTCCATTTCGTCAAGACGATATACAGTCCGGGTTTCGAGGGATCTCCTTCAAGGATGGCTTGCTGCGCGCCGCCATCTCCTCCGGTCCATTTGATCTGATCCGGCAACGTGTAGATAAGGGCCTTGGGATCTAGATCCGCCTTGGCGGGCCGCGCGAAGATAAAGACGCATGCGATAACGCCGCCCAGAATCGCGGACGCTAAAGCGATCGCGCCGAAAGCTGTCAATTTCTTGGTAGCGCCATAATTTCCTCCTGCCGCTCTTTTGTCTGCCGTTTTGCTTGCATGTCGGGAACGCTCCGCATGAGTTTCGCGGCGATTGTAATACCGCGCCGATGCGTCGGAGGACTTCTTTTTTCAGCGAGAGAGCGGGCTTCTTATCGTCGTGAAATTAAGTCAGGAACTCGGTTGGTCACTTATCGTCACTTGTCTTCTTGTTGTCGTCACTTATCCGGAGTGATGGAGTCCACCTGGATGGAGTCGGTCTTGGGGTCCAGCGTGCCGACCACTTTTACCTTTTGCCCGGCGAATTTCTCCGGCGTCCGCTGATCGCTCAGCATGTAGATGTTCTTCCCATCGTACAAAACGTACGAGGCGCCATGGACATCGGCGCAAGCGCGCGCGCACTCCGCATCCGTCGGCCCCATTTGCATTCGGGAGTGATCTGCCTTGGGGCACATGTCGTCGGTAATCGTGCCGGTGAAGGTTTGCTTGGCTGGAGGCGCGGATAGCGCCACAAGTACGGCAAGGCTCAGCGCGAAAACGCTGGCTGCGAAAGCGGACGCCAAATGCTGCTTCTTCACCGCTCGCCTCACCGGTCGATAGACTTGGCTCTAGAATCGGCGCTTACGCCGCACGAGCCGCCCTGAAACCAGAGCGGCTTGCTCTTCGCCCAGGTATTCTGGCAGCGCCGAATCGCAGATTGCGATCGGGCCCTGCCGCCAGCCTGGACGACAGTTCCTTACTCGCCCGGGGTCATGAGGTGCGCGGTCGTGGTGCCCGCATTCATGATCCACACGGTTCCTTCCTTGCCGTTATCGGGCAAGCCCGTCGTTTGCGTGGTCGCGCCCGGAACAGCAATCGTCATGTGCATGCGGACATGGTCCTTATCGGGCCCCATGGCGTGGTACCACACCGACCCATACACAGGCTTCACGCGCGTTCCGTCTTTTTCCTCCGCTTCAAGCATCGCCTGAGTGGCCTTCTTGTCGCCGCCCGCTTCGGCCTTCAGATTCTGGGCCTCGCGGTCGAGATTGGCCTTGCTGCTGGTGCACTCGACCATGAACGCCGGCTGCTCGGGAAAACCCGATTTGTCATAACAGACGATGTTGTTCGTTCCCTGCTTCAAAACATCGTAGGTAAAATCGGGTTTCCATTTGATGACGGTGGCGCCCTCGCGCATATTGGCGGGGGCGGCAAGCACGTCCTTGGCAAGATCATCCTGCGCAAACGCACTGACCGACACTGCCGCGAGTACGAAAACAAATAGGGCAAAGCGCTTCATGCGAAAACCTCCATTGAATTCCCACTCAAATTTTGAGGCCCGGGCACAGAGTATACGTCAAGAGAGCTGTTTTTCGCTCTCGATCTAAATTGCGCCGTAGTGGGTCAGGCCAAAGAGCGCTGCCAATGCGGAGTCTGCTCCATGTGTGCGGCCCCGATGCGCCGGGGGTGAATCTTTGTTGGATGAATTTACTGTACTTTGCGCCAGGCGGGCGTGGGGTCGTAGTCCTTCCTGGCGGAGGCCATCTCGGTGGTCATGGCGCCGAGGTCGCGCTCATAGACGACCCCATTCTGATCCACGATAAAGGTCTTCACGCGCGGGGTAGCTGGATGCAGCCAGGACACTAGCCACCAACTCATCGGGATACAGGGCAACAGGGGCTACAAGTTGTTGCAACTGCTGCGGGCTCTCCGTGGTATAGGGTTGCGCCGATGGGCTGGAGGTCGATGGTGGCGCACCCTGTTGGGACCCGGCCGGTTGCCCCGAATACGGATCTTGTTGCGCTCTGGCAGGCAAGGCGCTATCGGCAATGACCAAAAAGAAGGGCAGCAGCCAGCCCATGCTCGCTAGTGCCAGCGATCTCATCGGCTTTGGCCTTGGATAGAGCATGCCATTCTGTAGGATGCTAAATCGAGGCAAAAAGTGGCACCAATTGCGGCCTCTGCTTCCGCGGGAAAGATGCTTATTGACCGGAAGCGCCTTCCTTATCGAGGACAATCTTCATGCGCGATTTTTCGTTAGCGACTGGGTTGATCTCCATTTGGTACACGCGATAGCCACTGAGAGTGACTTTGAGCTGATGTTTTCCGGGGCTGACCAGCATGGAGTGAAACCTCCCTCCGAAGTCTCCGCCGTGCCCCACGTAAGCATCGTCCAGGAAAACGGCGGCGCGCTTGGGCTGAATATCCAGGCGCAGTTCGGCCGCGTCGTCGCCGGGATAGATGGCTTTGGGATTCTCCTCCATCACCACATTGACGGTCTGCACCTGGCCCGCCTGCACGGTGATCTTTTGTTCGAAATTCTTGTATCCATCCTGACGGATGGAAATTTCGTGTTCGCCCGGCGCGAGCAAGACTTTTTTATTGCCCTTTAACTCCTTCACGTATCCGAAATATTTGCCGTCGATCCAAACGCCGGAATCTCGCTCCTCTTGGTTATCGGCGTCGAAGCGCACCTCGCCCGGCTGCTGATTTTCTTGGGGTGCGCGCGGCGGGAGCCGCAGGCGCAGGCTGCGTTCCGCGCAAGGGCTGGGCATGAATCCAAACCGACAGCGGGAATACACATACAAAAATAACTATGGCCGGCAGGCGACGCATGTGAGCCTCCGTCCCTATGCATACCACAAATGGCCTCGCTTTGGCCCCGCGCAATTATTGCGCGCAGCGACGCTGACGCATAAATCCGAGAAGCCGGCTCGGGCTTCGTTCGTTTGAACAAAACCCGCCGGCTTCTCGGAGCTATCTTTTGAGAATCGCCTGCGGCGCGATCCAGTTCATGGATCGGGAATCGCATTATCGCCGTCGTGGTGCTCTTCTCTCTCTCTGCGACCTTCCCTGGCAGCTTGCCGTTCCCGGGCCGTTTCGGGATGGACCGCATGGGCTTCCGGTACTCTTGCCGCAGGTGCATAACGCCGAACTTCGTACGGGTGAACGTATGCGCCGCGGTTGACCCAGGTTCTTCCCCAGCGAGCGTTATTCACGAAAACCGCGTGCCCACCCCAATCAAATCGGGCAAAGCCGGCGCCCCAGCCCCAAGGCCGGAAGGCAGGTCCGATGGCGACCCCGAAGCCGAAGCGAATCGCGCCGCCGACTACGAATCCAGGCCGCGGAGCCACGAAAACGACCGCTGGACTGTAATACGGCACGACGATGAATGCAGGATTGACGGGAGCAATTGTGATGTAAGGCCCGCCGCCGACTAGTGACTTGAGGATTCGTCCGCAGATATCCGTAGTCATAAGCCTTGCGGCGTTCTCGCTGAACGGCATCCATCACGTCTTGCTGCTGGGCCAGAAACGCGTTTCCCAGGTCGGTCGTCCAGCCCATATCGGAAGCCATCATTTCCAGCACCGATGGGAATGGCAGCAGCGCTTGAACGCTGGGGTCCCAGGGAAGTTGGTCCGCTTGTATGGCGTCGGCCAGAGCTTGCCCCGAGAGGTAATGGTGCTGATCCGCCCAGCGGGCCGCGTCCGGAACCTGATCGGGATAGGTGGCGGCTGCAAAAATCTGGGCCAGCAATGGGTCCGGATAAAGCGCGACGCGCGCCACCATCTGATCGAGCTGAGTTGGCGGAAAATATGGCGCCTGCGAGGGCGGTGGTGCCTGCGCAAAAATCGGAATGGCAGTGAGGATTGCAAGCGCGGAAACCAATAGGATGGCCGCTGCTTTCGTTCTCTTCATTTTGATCCTCCTGTCCAGCGTTAGAAGTAGTTCGTTGCTCGCGAGCTGTAGTCGTACATTCACCTTTGCTTTTAACTCCGGTGATAGCAAGGCACAAATGATGCCAAACCGAAGTTGCAACTCTTCACCCATTCAAACCATCTACAATCAATAAGATCTCGATACACCATTCCGTCCCATCAGCCTCCGATTACGGTGCAAACCATGGCGATTTTTACGCAGCCTGGTGCTTCTCAGCCACCAATGCGAGTACGACTATTTCGCCACCGTCCGAAAATCAAATTACGGGCATTGCCGGAAAGTATCCTGCAAGTTGGAAAGAACGTCGGGAAGCCGCTAGAAAGACAAGGCGGCCTCCAGCAAACCGCGGCTGGCCGGCACCGCTATTTTGCTCACTCGCCAAGATATTCGACGTGAACGTAGGTGCCCAGTCTCACGTTATAAGCCAGGTACCAGCCCGGATGATCCGGATCGGCGTAAAGCACGATGTCGTCGCTGTCCCACAGCCAATCGTTGCAAAAGGCAATATCGTCAGGCGCGACGCTGAAGAAGTACCCATCAAACCCGAAGCGCCGCGGCCCTCCGCCTCCCAGGCGATAGACGTGGCTGGCGCCAAAAGCTCCCGGGAAATGTCCGTGCTCCCAGGGATGATCCAGGTGGTAGTGAGCGTCATTTCTGCCCGTGTCATGACCAACCCAGGTATCGGTCCTGGCGTCCACGTGAGGCGCGTTTGGATGTCCCGGCTGCTCGTCATACTTCCGAATTTGGCTTTGCGGACCGCCCCGAGCCCGTACCGCTCCCCCTTCCGCCGAAGGAGCGCCGCCGCGACCAGAGTTAGCGGGTGCCCGGCCGGTGCCACCCTCTGCCGGACGGCTCTCGGTAGTTGCAGGCGCGCGACCTGCGCCACCCTCAGCCGGGCGATTCTGCGTAGTTGCAGGCGCCCGGCCGGTCGACGGCGCAGGCCCATGAGCCGGAATATGTCCGCCGCCAACCGCGGCCGGGGGTCTCGCTCCCCCTCCGCCACGCGCCGGAGCGCCGCCACGCTGCTGTGCAAGAACCGCAAACGAGAAGAATAAGGAACAGGCAATGAGTCCGGCCATTCTCTTTATATTCATGACGCTTCGAATCTCCTTTTTCCAAGGCTTTTCAATTCCGCCGGAGGGTAGGCCAAATCTTAGGATGCGCAAGTTGCCGGCTTGGGGTGCGGTTGGGTCGTCGAGACGGATCCAAGTGTCCATCTGCGACTCGCGTGAAACGAACGGTGAATTTGTCGTCGATCGTATTTGCCGTCGATCGAAGTCAAGAGTTGAGGTCTCGCAGAAGTTCGGCGGCCTCGGAATGAGTGAGAATCCCTTTGCGCTGCAGAATGGTCACCAGGCGCGTTGCAAACGGCTTATTCGGCTTGAGCGCCGCCTCTGAATCTGCCTGGATGGCCTTTCGGAATACGGATTCCTGATCGGCAGCTACGGATGTTCCTGCGATCCAGGATTGGAGCGTTGCTTTCTGCTCGGGCTTGAGTTCCTCGAAGATCAGTCCCATGCCGAAACCGGTGTGCGACGAAGCGACCCTGGCCTGAAATTCAACGCGCCGCTCGTCCTTCGTCAACCAGATGCGGACGCGAGTGCCTACGGGAAGAGGGTTCAGCGTATCGATATAACAGCCGTTGGAACTCAAATCCGCGGTGCGCGCCGTGATGCATACGCCGCCGCTGATTTCGATCAACTCGGCCGGGCAGATGAAAGCGTGGCGGGCGGAGTCGCGCCGTTCCGCGGTTTCGGTTGCAGTAGACTCCGGCTGCATGGATTCTTCTGACATGGAAAGGGCCGGAAGCGCTTAGCGGCGGCAATGCCCGCGCGTGTAGGCGTATCCGTACACATTCTGCTCTACCCTGTGGACCTGTGGCAACCATCAGAGCTTGCGCGCGACGCCAAAACGTGACCTGCGCTTTCGTGCTCTAGGGTAGGCGAGGACCTACCTTTAGCTCTTAATGCTTGGGTTTGTCGGCCGGAAAATCAGGCGCCGGTGAGGAATTTGTATTGCTGCGCCGTGAGAGGCACCACGGAAAGGCGCCCTTGCCGAACCAGCGGTGAATCGGCGAAAAGCTTATTGGCTTTGATCTCGGCCAGCGATACGGGCTTGGCGAGAGCTTTCCCCGATTTGATCTTCACCGCGGGGTTCTTGGGATTGGAGATATCTACCGAAACGACGGACGCGGTTCCCACCGCGCTTTTGCGGTCGGCGGTCTCGTAGATGACGAGCCTCGCGCCCGGCTTCATTTCACCCAGGTTTCTCAACGCGACCGGGTTGGAGACACCATCCCAAACGGTGGTTTCATCGCGCTGCAAATTCTCGAACGAATATTCGGAAGGTTCGGTCTTGAGCAGGTAATCGCCGGACATGCATCTCTCCTGCACTGCAAGAGCAATTTGATTCGCAGCATTTTACTCCAGTCGTGCCGCGATCGCTCGGCGTTTAGCGGGCAGGTGCGGGTAGGCGCAGGCGCAGCGGGACCGCCGCCGGGCAAAGCAAAAGGCCAAAGCAAAAGAGATGTGGCGGGCGCCAACTATCCACCCCTTTATCAGACGTGGTAAAAGAGAACGAACGGAGGCTTCTTTACTATGAGATTTCTCAAAGCAAATGCGCTCTTGGCGGCGCTCATTTGCGCCATAGCTTTTTCCGCGTACCGGCCGGCCTTGGCAGCGGACGATGCCTCGGTGCGGGCAGCCGACGGCGACTTTTGGCAAGCGGCGGCAAAAGGGGATACGGGTGCGCTCGGCAAACTGCTCGATGCCGATTTTCAGTGGATTGACGCGAGCGGACACGTGCGCGGACGCGGTCAGGTGCTCAAAACCGTGCCGAAGATGCTCATCCCCATGCCGATCGCCAATGCCGAAGGCCCCACTTCAATTCACTTGCACGATTATGGGCAAATCGCAGTAACGGAGACTGACCATGATCGGCTCCACGTTCTGCGCGTGTGGGTGATGCGGCCCGCCGGCTGGCGGGCGCTGGTCTATCAGGAAGTGCAATCCCTCGATGCGCCGCCCAAGGTGACGCCCAGTGCCGCCAAGGAATGCCGCAATCCCTGCAAATCCGTGGACTACACGCCGAAGACGCCAGCCGAGCGGGCCGTGATCGAGAGTTACGAAGGGCTGGAAACCGCGGCTATGGCCCAAAACGCGGCCCAGTTTGACGCGCACACGGCCGAGGAGTTCATCGCCGCCAGCTCGAATAGCGACAAGCTCCTCGATAAGCCCACGCGCATGGCCGAACTGCTTCACGCCAATATGGCCGGCCTCGCGCCCACGCCGCTCATCTCCGCGCGCCTATTTCAATTCGGGGATGCCACAGTCATGCGTTCGCGGCACGTGCCGGAACACGGCAAACCTCTCGAGGTCACTCGCGTCTTCGTGATGCGCGATAGGAAATGGCTGGAGACGCTGAGCTATCAGACGTCGGTTGCAAACGGCGGACCGGCCTTGTGAGCGGCACAGCCACTCCTGGCCGTGCAAAGCTTTACACCAACTGTGGCACCCCGCCCTCTTCACAGCGGCCTTCGCGATGAGGCGCCCTGACCTTAAATAAAAAGATCTGAAACAAAAAAGGCACGGCGGCAAACTCGAAAGCTGCGCCGTGCCTCGAAGATGCGGCTCTAGCCGCTCTCGCTTTACGTATGTCGATCCACAATCTTGGAGATCTGTTCCTTCGGAACCGCCCCGACGATCTGATCCGCCACCTGCCCGCCCTTGAAAATCAAGAGCGTGGGGATGCCGCGAATATTGTATCGCCCGGCGGAATTGACGTTCTCGTCCACGTTCAGCTTCACTACCTTGAGCTTCCCGGCATAGTCGTTGGCGATCTCCGCCACCGTGGGCGCGAGCATATGGCAAGGACGGCACCAATCCGCCCAGAAGTCCACCATTACCGGCTGCGCATTGCTGGCGTCGATCACTTCGGTCTGAAAGCTGTTGTCCGTAACGCTGGAGATATTTTCTGCCATACCTTCCCTTTCGCCGCGCGCTCCCCTAACGGAGGCAGGGCTGCATGAGCTGCCTATTTAGATGATACCGCCGCAGTTCGGATTCTTGACTTTCGCGCCACATCGTACAACCGCCCATACTCCAGCGCCGAGGCATTCCACGAAAAATCCTTGGCCATTCC
The DNA here is from genome assembly GCA_963823935.1 of uncultured Acidobacteriota bacterium. Classification (GTDB taxonomy): domain Bacteria; phylum Acidobacteriota; class Terriglobia; order Acidiferrales; family UBA7541; genus Palsa-189. The sequence continues at coordinate 132,286 of CAWGNM010000027.1, read as the reverse complement.
GTTGGTTTGCACCCGCCGCCAAAGCGTCTTGTCCGCATAAACGGCCAGGGCCTCCCGCAACGCCCCCAGCAAAGCCTCTCCCGTGTATTCCGAGAACTTGAATCCGGTGCCTCGGCCCGTGGCGCGGTCGAAAGGCTCGATCGTGTCGTCCAGGCCTCCGGTCGCTCTCACCACAGGCACCGTACCATAACGCAAGCTGTAGATCTGATTCAACCCGCAAGGCTCATAGCGGGAGGGCATCAGGAAAATGTCCGCCCCGGCTTCGATCTTGTGAGCCAGCGCATTGTCGTAGGCGATCTTCACCGCCAGCCTCTTCGGAAACTGCTGCGCCAATTCGCGAAACATCCGCTCGTGCTTGGCCTCGCCCGCTCCCAGCGCGACGATGGCCAGGTCTTCTTCCATCAGTAGATCGGATGTCTGCGCCAGCAAATCGAAACCTTTTTGGTCCGCAAACCTCGACACGATGCCGATCAACGGACGCTCCAGGTTTTCTTCCGGCAACTGAAATTGCGTGAGCAGGTCTCGCTTGCATACCAGCTTGCCGCTCAGATCCTTGGCCGAGTACCGCGCAGCCACCAGGCTGTCCACTTCCGGATTCCACACCGCATAGTCCACGCCATTCAAGATACCCACCAGACGGTCGGCGCGTGTGCGCACCACGCCGTCCAGCCCGTGGCCGTATTCGGTGGTCTGGATCTCCTCCGCGTACTTGCGGCTCACCGTGGTCAGGTAATCCGCGAAAATGAGGCCGCCCTTCAGGAAATTCACGTGGCCAAAAAACTCCAGCCCATCGATGGTAAACAGCGTCTCCGGCAAGCCCAGGCGCGCCAGAACGTCGCGCTTGAACAGGCCGTGGTACCCCATGTTGTGAATGGTAAAAACCACCGGTACGCCGGAAAGCTGCGGATCCGTCTGATAGCTGGTGCGCAGCAGCACCGGAACCAGCGCGCTCTGCCAATCGTGGCAGTGGATCACCTCGGGCAGCCAGAGTTGTTTCGTCAGTTCGATGGACGCCCGCGCGAACTCCGCGAAGCGCTCGGCATTGTCGGGATAATCCTTTCCCGCCACGCCATAGAGTTGATCGCGATCGAAATATTCGGGGTCGTCGACGAAGAAATACTGCACTCCGCCTTGCCGCCCTCCGTCGGCGATGGCCGGGAAACGCAGCGCGGTGCCCATCGGCACGGTCATGCTCTTGATCATGACGTTCTTGACCGGCATGTTCCGGTAACGCGGCAGCACCACGGCCACATCGTGTCCCTGCGCCACCAGAGCCTTGGGCAGCGCTTCGATTACGTCGGCCAGGCCGCCCGTCTTGCAGAACGGCAAACCCTCGGAAGCAACGAATAGAATGCGCATAAGTTTTTGACCTGCAACGTTTGACGGTACTGAAATTGTGCCGGGCGCGTCAATAGAGCGCGGCGCATAGTGCAACGCTACCGCGCCTTGCTACACTGCGCCACGTGGCACCGCAACGTCTGGGCCAGCATTTCCTCGCCGGAGCATCCTGGCGCGAGCGCATCGCCCGGCTCGCCCTCGCCGGCGCCGCCTCGCCCGCAGTGCCGGCGAACGCCAAGGACGCCGGCGGGCCTGCCCAGGGCGGTCTCTGGATCGAAATCGGCGCGGGGCACGGCGAGATGACCTCTCTCCTGGCCCGGCACAGCTCGGCGCTTGATCGCTATCGAACTCGACCCTAAGCTGCTCCCCCGCCTGCGCGAACAGACCGCCGCGCTCCCCAATGTCACGGTTGTCGCGGGCGATATCCTCACCCTCGATCTCGCCGAACTTGCCGCCCACGAGCGCTTCCGCGTCTATGGCAATCTTCCCTACTACATCACTTCGCCCATCGTGCATCGCCTGCTCGAGCATGCCGCTCTCTTGGACGCCGCCCATCTCGTCGTTCAACTCGAGGTAGCCGCTCGCATCGCCGCGCGCCCCGGCAGCCGCGATTACGGGTATCTCTCCGCTTTCACGCAGTTCTACGCCCAGGCCGAAATCCTATTGCGCATTCCGCCGGGCGCCTTTCAGCCGCCGCCGAAAGTCCAGTCCGCGCTGCTGGCCTTGCGTCCTCCCGGCGAACGCAGACTCCTCGGCATCGAAGATGAATCTGGATTTATGGGCTTCCTGAAGGTCTGCTTCGCGCACAAGAGAAAAACCCTGCGCAACAACCTTCGTGCCGTTGTGACGCAGGAAGAGGCCGGGGCCGCTTTGCGAGAATCTGGAATCGCCGAGAACGCCCGCGCGGAGGAGATCGGCCTCCCGCAATTTGCGCGGCTTTTTAGCGCGTCGGACCTGCGAATGACTTCAGCCCTGCGGACTAAACTTCAGAAGCCTGCGGAATAAACGTCAGAAAGAAGATTCGAGATAAAGGCGAGACGAGTTCAGCGCTTCTGCCCTTGCGCCGCGCGAAGCAATTCCACCAGGCGGTCGGGATAATCCGTGATGATGCCGTCCACTCCAGCCGCGATCAGCTTCTGCATCTCTTCAGGAGCGTTAGCCGTCCACGCCACGACCTTCAGGTCGTGCGCATGCGCGTTGCCGACCAGTTCTCGAGTCACGCGGTCGGCTCGTGGCAATAGCTGCCGCGCGCCCGCGTTCACCGCAGTTGCAACCACATCCCCCGAGCGGTCGCTGTAAAGAAACCCGGTCATGACCAAGGGGTCGAGCTGCCGCACGCGCCTGAGCGTGCTTACGTCAAAGGAAATCACCACGCTGCGCGCCACTTCGCCGCAAGCATGCAGCGCGCCCACAATGGCGTGCTCCGCGCCGCTGGGTCCTTCGGGCTTGATCTCCAGGTGCAGCCCGATTTCGTGCTCGCGGCCAAAAGCCAGAATCTCTTCGATCGTGGGAATATGTTCGCCCGCAAAATGAGCGGCTTCGTGATTCGAAGAAGGCCGGAACCAGCTCCCGGCGTCCAGGCGCCGCAACTCCTCGAGGGTTCTGGCGGAAACGGGACCGCGGCCGTCCGTGGTGCGATCGAGCGTCTCGTCATGCAAACCCACCAGGCGCGCATCGCGCGATAGTTGCAGGTCGGTTTCGATGAAGCCGGCGCCCAGCTCCACAGCCTTACGAAACGCGGCTAGAGTATTTTCCGGAGCAACCCCGGAAGCTCCACGATGCGCGATCACCCACACGTCCGAATCTCGCTCCTGTCCCGGCGCATATTCCCAGGCTGCCAATCCACCGGCCTTCGCATCTGGGTCTAAGTTCGATGCATCGAATTAAACAGGTAAGTTAAACGATTCGGAGGGCGAATGCCCACAATAATGCGTCGTCTCGGGACCCGTTCCATCCGGGTGGTCATTAGTTTTTTGGTCATCAGTTTCGTTTTGATGGCTGGCGACCGCGCATTCGCTTTCGATTCAGCCGTTCGCCAAAATACCCCGCCCCCATCGGAACGCGGCGGCGCAAGCTTTCGAACAATGGCTGACCCGCGAGGTGGGCCACGAACTCAACTTGCTGCCCTGGCTTACCGTCTTCGATAACCTGCAATATCAGGTCAACGGCTCCGAAGTCACCCTTCTGGGCCAAGTCGTCAATCCCGTAATCAAGGATGACGCCCAGACGGCTGTTAAGGGAATCGAAGGCGTCACCAAGATAAACAATAAAATCGAGGTCCTGCCCCTAAGTCCCCTGGACGCCCAGATTCGGCGCGCCGAGTTCCACGCCATCTATGGCGCCCCACAACTGCAACGCTACGGCATGGGAACCATGCCCTCCATTCACATCATCGTCGAGAATGGCCACGTTACACTCCTCGGCTACGTCGATAATGAAGGCGATAAAAATGTCGCCGAGATCCGAGCAAAGTCGGTGCCCAATGTCTTCTCGGTCATGGATAACCTCCAGGTCCGTCCGGGAAGGCCTTCCACTTCCCAGTATTAGCCCCCTTCCGGGGCATAGCCACAAACGCCGTGCTCTGAGCCAGCGGCCTGGCCTAACGAGCGGTGCACCTTGCGGCAACGGCCGGACCGATACGGTTGTCTCGCCCTAACCCCTCTGAAATACTCTCCTCATGATCCCCGTAATGCGGCGAATCGCTGCACCCCTGTTCGGACTGGTGTTCGCACTGGCCCTCGTTTGGGGCCTGGGGGCAGTTGCGCGAGCCGATGAATTTCGCCTCAACGATGGGTCCAAGATCGTCGGCAGCATCGTGGGTTACGAGAATGGCGCCTTCAAGGTGCAAACCAGCTACGGCTTTGCGATGGTGCGCAAAGAGAGCATCGTTGAAATCGTCGTAAGCGACAAAACGCCGCCCCTCCCCGCTCCGGCAAACGCCGCGCTCAAGCCAGCGGCCCTTTCAAATCCGCCAAACGCAAAGCCGGCCGCACTGGCGATGCCCGCGCCCCGGCTGAAAGGCGCCAATGCGGCGGACAAATCGGCCAACGCCGTTCCCAACGTTGCTCCGCTGGTGTCAGTGCCCGTTCTGCAATCCACGGCCCTGTCGCTCTCCGCCATATCGGAGTTCTTGCATCCGGCAGAATCGCTCGATATGCAGGCCCCGCCCATGCAGGAAATGGTGCGCGGCAACGTCTACGTGAACCAGAGCTACGGCTTTCAGATGTATAAGCCGCCGGCCTGGGATGTGATCAAGAATCCTCAAAAGCAATTGCCCAATGCCGTCGGTGCTCTCGGCACCAAGGACCAAACCACCCTGCTGGTGATCGGCCGCGACCCCATGAGCGACTCCATCGAGGCGCGTGCCGCCACAACGGAGGGCGCCCTGCGCGGCGTTTACGCAAATTTCCGCCCGCTGGACACGAAGCGCATCACCGTTGCGGGCCTGCCCGCCATCGAGGAGCGCTTCTATGGAAGCCTCGACGACCACGACTGGTCGGTAACCGTCACCACCCTCGCGCGAGACAAAGAACTGTTCACAATCCTGGGCATGACCTCGGCTAACTCCGACCTGATCCAGATTCAGGAAAACGTCATCGCCAAAGCGATTGGCAGCCTGCAATTTTTCCCCCCGCAATAGCCTGCTCCGCGCCTCTCCATTTTGTGCGATTATTTTGTTCGCGGTGCGCAAGCCACTTTGGAACAAAACACCGCAAGATGGGAGAAGCCAGATGGCCGCAAGTAATCCCGGACGCCCCGCCTTCGATACTTCCTCCGATACTCCCAATCGGGAGCTCGTCCTAAGGCGCCTCTTCGACGCGCCGCGGCGGTTCGTGTTCGCGGCCTGGAGCAAGCCCGAAAATTTGGCCCGCTGGTGGGGGCCGAAAGGCTTCACCCTGCCAAAATGTGAAGCCGATTTTCGGCCCGGCGGGCTCTTTCACTTTGTCATGCGCGGCCCTGATGGCAAGGACTATCCGTTTCGCGGCTCGTATCTGGAAATCGTTGAGCCCGAGCGCATCGTGTTTCAAGGCGTCATTCACGATGAGCCCGGCCATCAGGTCTGGACCACGGTCACATTTGCCGAAGAGAACGGCAAGACCAAGCTCACCGTGCAGCAAACCTATTCGTTCGAATCCGACGCCACCCGCGGCGCCCCGGAAGGCTGGAAGCAAACCCTGGATCGCCTCGCCGACTTTGTGGCCAAGGCGTAATCGATCTGCTTTGCCAAGGAATCGCGCCCAATTAGAGCACGCGGCAGGCTTCCTCGAACTTCAGGCGCGGGTTGCGCGGGAAGAGCTTGCTGGGATCTCCATAGCCCACGTTGCACAGAAAATTAGCTTTCCATTTTCCGTCGGGAAAGAATTCGGCATTCACCTTCTGCTGATCGAATCCGGACATCGGCCCGCAATCCAGGCCCAGCGCCCGCGCCGCCAGGATGAAGTATCCCCCCTGCAAAGTCCCGTTGCGGAAAGCCGTCTCCTGAATCAGCGCGGCATTTCCGGCAAAGACCGAGCGCATATCGCGGGCGGGAAAGAGTTGCGGCAGCCTTTCGTGGAACTCGATATCGTACGCAATGATCACGGTAACCGGCGCCGTCTTCGTCTTCTCCACGTTGCCGGGGGCCAAGGCTGGCAGCAGCCGCTCCTTGGCTTCGGGAGTGGTAATGAAGACAAACCGCGCCGGCGAGGAATTCGCGCTGGTGGGAGCCAACGCGGCCAGGCTGTACACCTCCTTCAGCAGCTCCATGGGCACGGGCTCCGGGCGCCACACCCAATGCGTGCGCGCCTCCCGGAACAATTGGTCTAACCCTTCAGCACTAATTTTCTTGTGCCCCTGTCCACGGCCTGCTGTGATTCCGCCATCGTTTCGTCTCCCCTAATTTGCTCTAGATATCAAACTCAGATGCAGCCAAGCCTCAAACGTTATAAGCCTAACCAAAACAGCGGCGACCTTCACGCTCCTGTTCCAGACGCAACGATTGTCGAAATCGCCGCGAACCTTTAGGCGTCGGAAAGGGACTCGTCGAATGGAGTGGATTTGCCCGGTTCAGACCCGCTTGGGCGCCGACTTTGAAGCTTCGGCGTTAGGCGCCTTGATGGATCCGCCAGCTCGTGAGTTTCCAGAATCGCTCCGCAAGCCGTGCACTCGATGTACTCGGCGTCGTTATCCTTGGCGATCAGGCGGCTCTTCTCGTGTTTGCAGGGCAGAATTTCCGTCATGGTCACTTATCCACAGCTAGCCCACAGCCAGCTTTGTTGTTTTTGAAATCATAGCACGCCCGGTTCTGCGGCGGCTTCCGGCTTGTGCTAGAGTAAGCCGGACTTTTTCTTAAGCGCGAAAAGCTCATCCCGCAGGTAGACTCTTCGCGCCGGAATCCATTCCATGGCCACAAAGCCCGCCATTCGATTCACGGAATTGCCGCCGGAAAAGCTGGCTTGGCGTTGCGACCCGGCGCGCATCCCCTACGACACCACCGCGCAAGCCGAGCCCATCGAGGGGCCCGTCGGCCAGGAACGCGCTCTTGCGCGCGCTGCGTATGGGCGTGGAACTGGCCGCGCCCGGCTACAACGTCTTTGTCTGCGGCCTCTCCGGCACCAGCCGCGGCGGCATGATCCAGCAGCATGATCGAGGAGCTGCAGCCCCAAACCGAGCCCGGCGCCGGACCGCTGCTACGTCAATAATTTCAAGAATCCCGACCGGCCCCGCCTGCTCACGCTTGCCGCGCGGCCAGGCCAATGACTTCAAGAAGGACATGCAGTCGGGCATCGACTTCCTGCGCCGCCGCATTCCGCAGGTCTTCGAGGGCGAACCCTTTCAGCGCCAAAAGGGCCGCATCGTGGACCGCTACACCGCTCCGCGAAAAAGAGCTGATGGACGATTTCACGCGCCGCATCGCGCGCGAGCAGTTCGCGCTGGGCCACATGCAGGTCGGCGCCGTGGCCCTGCCGGAAATTTTCCCCGTGCTCGAAGGCCAGATGGTGCCGATCGAAGACATCCCCAAGATGGTCCACGAAGGCAAGCTCGAAAACATCCTGGCGCGAGGAGATCGAGCGCAAGTACGAGCAGTTCCGGCAGGAGTTCACCGTCGTCTATCGCAAGACGCTGACGCTTTCGCGCGAGCTGGCCAGCGAGCTCAGCTATCTCGAGCAGGAAGCCGCCTCGGTGCTGGTCGACGGCTTCATCGAGGAGCTGAAGGAAAAATATACGGTGCCGCACGTCGCCGAATATCTCGAGGAAGTGCGCCACAACATCCTCGATAATCTCGATCCCTTCAAGGAACGCGAAGGCGAAGAGGAGCCGGCGGCGCCGCCCCCGCCGGGCGAGGCTCCGTCAAGGCCGTCCGCGCCGGAACGCGATCCTTTCCGCGTCTACGGCGTCAACGTGCTGCTCGGCCACAACGAGCAGGACACCTCGCCGGTCATCTTCGAGACCACGCCCACGCACGCCAATCTCTTCGGCACCATCCAGCGCAGCTACGATTCGCGCGGCGTGTGGACCTCCGATTTCATGGACCTGCGCGCCGGCTCGCATGCTGCGCGCCGACGGCGGTTTCCTGATCATGTACGCGCTCGACGCGCTGACCGAAGTCGGGCGTCTGGCGCACCCTCAAGCGCACCCTGAACCACTCCAAGCTGGAAATTCAGCCGCATGGAGCTGTTCTTCCCTTTCGGCACCTCGGCGCTCAAGCCCGAGCCGATCGACCTGACCGTCAAAATCATCCTCATCGGCGACCGCAATCTCTACGAGACTGCTCTACACCTACGAGGAGGAGTTCAAGAAGATCTTCAAGGTGCGCGTCGAGTTCGATGAAGAGATGGAGATGAACGACGACGTCATCCGCCAGTACAGCGGCCGTCTGCGCAAGCTCTGCGCAGGACGAGGGCCTTTGCCCCTTCGACCGCACCGCCGTGGCCGCGCATGATCGAATACGGAGTGCGGCTGGCCGGGCGGCGCAACAAGGTAACCGCTCGCTTCGCCGATCTCGCCGATCTGGCGCGCGAGGCCTGCTACGCGGCTCAGCAGGCCGGCGAGTCGCCGGTCACCGCCGCGCACCTGCGCGCGGCGCGCCAGGCCCGCGTCGAGCGCCACAACCTCATCGAAACCAAGATTCGCGAAATGATCGCCGAAGGCACCTTGCTGATCGATGCCGAGGGCGCCCATGTCGGCCAGGTCAACGGGCTGAGCCTCATGGAGATCGGCGGCTACTTGTTTGGCAAGCCGGTGCGCATCACCGCTTCAACGGCGCTCGGCAAATCCGGCCTCATCAATATCGAGCGCGAGGCCAATCTCAGCGGCCATTTGCACGATAAAGGCATGCAGATCATCGCCGGATACCTGCGTTCGCAATTCGCGCAGGATAAGCCGCTTTCGCTGGCCGCCAGCATCTGCTTCGAGCAGTCCTATTCCGGCGTCGATGGCGATAGCGCCAGCTCCACGGAAATCTACGCCTTGCTCTCCGCGCTCTCCGGCCTGCCGATTCGCCAGGATATTGCCGTAACCGGCTCGGTCAATCAGCAGGGCGTTATCCAGCCGATCGGCGGCGTCAACGAAAAAGTGGAAGGCTTTTATGACGTGTGCCGCGTGCGCGGTTTAACCGGCACGCAGGGCGTTTTGATCCCGTCGGAAAACGTCGAGGACTTAATGCTGCGTGAAGACGTCATCGCCGTCGGTCGCGAACGGCATGTTCCACGTCCATCCCGTGGCGCATATCGAGGAGGGCATCGAAATTCTCTCCGGCGTCGAAGCCGGATCGCGCGACGCCCGCGGCCAATTTCCCCGCAATAGCGTCTTTGCCCTCGTCGACGACCGCCTGCGCAAAATGGCCGAAACCCTCAAGCAGTACGAATAGCACCCAACCTCCGCTCTCAACGCAGCGCCCAGAGTGCGCGCCGCTCGCCCGAAAAGCGCGCACTTTCGGAGCGAGCGGCGCCCGACGTCGATCGAGGAGCCGTGCCGCGGGAAGAACTTCCCCGCGCGGCGGCTCACCATCGCACTCGCACCCGATAGCGCAGCACGGCCGTCCCGTCTTTCTCCACGGGCACCACGAACTGCGCCGCAAACGCCGCCGTCTTAGTCCACGCATACGTGGAGTTCAGCATCTCCCAATCGCCGCCGATGGGCTCGTTCACCTCCACGCTGATGGGAGTCGCTTTATGATTCCGCAGCGTGATTTCGTACTCCATTTCGTGCACCTGGTTCGTCACCATTTTGTAGTCGGTCTGTTTTCGCTCCGCAACCACGTCAAAGGCATTGCCGATGTGCAGGTTGATCTCTTCGTCTTTGGGAGTGTGGTCGATGCGATCTTCCCCCGCGAAGAGCACGTTGCCGCCTGAGTCCGCTTGATAGACGCGCACCGTTCCCGCCGGAAGCGGCATTCCCAGGTTCGCCTTCTCCTCGTTTTTGAATCGGTAGTACACCTGCACCGGATCTTTCACCGGCGCTCCGGGTTTCATCGCGCTGCGGTAATAATATTGCTGTCCGTCCACCTCGTAGGCCTTGGTCAGCGGAATGGAACTCGCCGCCAGCAGGCTGATCTGCTTGCTCTCGTTATTCATCACGCTCGTCCGTCGCCCCAGCGTATACAGGTGATATTCGCTGAATGCTTCCTGATTGAACGCTGCTGGAGCCCCAGCCGTAGCGGCGCTTATGGCGTCAAGTTCCTTGAAAGCGCGTTGCGCCGGAACGACGCGATTCAGCTCGCCGGCCACAAGTTGCAGCTTCGCGTTCTGAAAAGCTGTGCCGCTGTTGTTCGTGAGCGTCACCCAGCCGTCGAGGTCGGCCGTGGTCTGGTCGCGATTCGCTGTCAAAACGTAGTCGGCGCTCCAGGCGAGCCGCGTCGCAAGATACGAAGCCTCCACTTTTTGGCTTTCGGGGCCGTGGTTCTCGAGCGTCCACAGCAGCGTTGGCCGGTCGTAAAGGTTCGCCGGCAGTTCGGGGAAATGCATCACGCCGGGGTTGAAACCGGTGACGATTTCGTCGCCAATCTTCCACACCGGCCCGTTGTTGTCCGCCAGCAGCGTCGCGCTCACTTCGGTGGGACCGTACATGACCTTGAGCTCGCGCCCCACGTACTTGGCCAACAGCTTTTGCGGTTCCAGCAAATCGTATTCATAATTCTGTTCCAGCACGTTGACGCCGCCGGTAGCCGCCAGCGACCGGAAATGCACGGTTGCAGGATTCAAGGTTGCCGCCACGTCCATGAACTTGAGCTGGAACTCCCCGGCGGGCAGCGAAATTTCACGAACGTCCCGCACCAACGCCAGGTCGGAGTTGTAGACCGTCAAGCTCAAATCGGTCTGATCGCTTTGAGAGGTAACGCCCGCTGTAGTCGCGGAAGCGGCCGCTGGCGGCGTTTGGGCAGCAAGATGAGCCGCCCGAGTAATGCGCTGGCTCGCCGCCGTGTGAGGCAGCAAGCAAGCGCCGAACAAAAACACACTGAGCGCGCCGGTGACGAGAGTCCTGCCGAGTACGAGGTTTCGCATGATCTCCTCCTGAGATTTTGTCCTCGTCCTTAGAACGACGCGCCTCCGATTTCTTGCACGCTCACGAAGAAGATTTTGTCATCCGGCGTTCGGGAGGACTCACAGGAAGGAAGTAAAACGGCGAAAGCGGCGAAAGACCGGCGAAAGCAAAACCCTTACTGCTGTTGCACCCACGTCAGCCCGCCGTCTGCGGTCGCATAGCGGTGAAGCTCGCGCGAGACGACAGTCGCGTGCAGTTCGTCGTGAGCTTCGACGGAGATCCAATCCGGCGGCGCTACATTTTGTGGCAAAGACGGCGGCGGCATTACCCGTTGCCAGTGCTGGCCATCTTCGGTGCGCACGATGATTCCGCCTCGGCCCACGGCCCAGGCGATCTTTGCCGAAGGCGCAGCGCCCGCGAGAAGATCGGCCGTCACGCCGCTCGCCTGGGACGCCAGGTTTGCCCTCGATCGCTCGAGGTTTCGATGAGGCCGCCTGGCCCCACGCGCCAGAGCGCGCTGCGGTCCGGCGAAGCGAATTCGATTCGTGAGCTCGCGGTTTTCGCCAAAGCTCTCACTTGATTGCTGCTGGAGAAGCCGGCGTTGCCGGCGCTTCTGTCCAGTTGCCGCGCGACACCTTGCGTTTGGCTGGCTTCACGCGCGGGCTCTGGCGCTGCTGGTGCCACAGCCGGTGCAGCCGGTGCAGCCGTCACAGCCGGCCGAGCCACCGCCGCACCAGCGGACGGCGCTGTCGCCAGCGCGTCGCTCGTTTGCGTTTTCTCGTCCGTCGCTTGAGCCGATAGGGCCGCGCTATCTTTCTCTTTCGCCTCTGGAACTGGAGGCGCCGCCGCTGCGCGAGGCACCCCAGAAACCCCCGAAGTCACCGCCGAAGTCGCCGACGGCGCTTGTGCTTCACCCTGGGCTCCACTTTGCCCGTTACTTTGTAACGATTCTTGCTTGGGAGCCTTCTTCAACGCGTCGGCGGTTGAGTTTGCTCGCAGCTCTTCCGAATCTCGAATCGCGCCCCCGGATGTGCCTGCCGCCCCGGATATCTCTGCCGGAGCTGGCGGCGTCTGCGCTTGAGCCATCTGTGTCTCTTCCGGCTTTGTGGAAGACGCAGATGGATTTCCCGGCGCGCTGCCTGGAGATGTTCCCGCCGTCGCAGCAGCGCGCTGAGGCGATGCCTGATGCGGTAACGCAGAGTGCAACGCGAACCACAGCATGACGGCCGTTGCCAAGCCCAGGCCGGGCACCCACCAGCGCCAGAACCCGGGCCATCGCGAACTCTCCGGCGCGCCCGGTCCCGGTTTGCGAATCACGAACGCCGGCGCCAGGCTTCCCTGTTCCTCATTCCTCGCTTCCTCGAAATTTTCTCCGCCGGCCACCACGCCGGCGATAATTTTTTGGCAGCGGCCACAGTCGGCGATGTGGCCTTCCCACCGCGACGCTTCCCGATCCGAAAGGCCGTGTTCGGCGTAGGCGGCTAGGATTTCGGCGTCCGGGCAGGCGGAGCTGTGCGCATCTCCAGCTCGCTTGGACTTCAGCGCCCCTTCCAGCAGCCGCGCCAGCGCTGCGTCCCGGGGAAGAAGATCGTTGTGTCTATCGGATTTCATCTTTTCGCTTCGGCCTCTGCTCCGCAGCCTCTATCGTCGGCCCTCTAACCTTACCCTTCTAGCTTTGCCCCTCTAACTCTGCCCTTTTAACTCTGCCCTTTTAACTCTGAACGTTACGAATCGAATTTCTTGCATCCCGCAGTTATTTCCCCTCGCTGATTCCCTGCTCGGCAGCGTCCGCCAGCGCGGGAGCCAAATCGAATGACCAGTCTTCCCATGCGTAATCCATACAGGCGCGAATTTCAGCCGGTGAAAGCCCCTTTTCTGCCGGACTTCCATTATGTGGAGCATTCCCCACGGCGAGGATCCCCTCAACCCGCTGGCGTAACTCGGCCCGGATCTTTTGCAGCCGCCGCGACGCAGTCGCCTCGTGGGCGCCTAACATGCGTGCAATCTGCGCCAGCCTCAGTCCTTGGACATAGTAAAGCAACAGCAGCAGGCGGTCAGCCGCCGGCAAAGCCGCCAGCGCTTGGGCAACAGCGCCCCCCAGCAGCGGCAGAAGCCGCGCGCGATCCAGGTCTATCTCTTCCATCGCCGCGTTTGCGTGTTCGTGTTCGTCTCTTCGGCTTCGCCCGGCCGGCCCGTCATCCGGTCCGTCTCCCGGTCCTCCATCGATTGGCTGCATGCGCCTGCGAACCGCGCAGCCCGTCCACGTGCCGCTGTGCCAGCACCGCTCGCAACCACGTAGAAAGCTTGCTGCGCCCATGAAAGTAGTCGAGCAGCGAGGTCTTGCGCTCCCCGCCCTTCCGGTCCAGTCCGTAAAGTTCCGCGTAGAGCGAATCGGCTAGTTCTCTCGCGCGCTCCTCGCCGCCCTGGCCCACGATGGCGCGTGCCGCAGCCCGCAAAATGGGCCGGTATTCGGAGACAAATTGTTCCCAGGCCGGCTCGGAGCCGTTCCGAAGCGCGCACGCCAATGCCAGATCTTCCAGGTGAAGCGCCCCCAGATATTTCTCTGCCGTCTCTCCCGGCGCGGCCGCAAAATGATGTGCCGCGCTCCGGTAAAGCGCCGAGGCAAACTCCTCGTAGGAAACGTTCCAGCGCGCCGCGCTCGACTGCATGTGCAGTGACTTCAGGAGCGCCGAGTGCTCGGCGAGGAACTCCTCGAATCCAGAGATGGCAGCTTCCGGCGGCATCGTAGGTATCTTCCCTCTGGAACCACAACGCGGACAGCGCGAGGGCAGAATGTTTCCGCGAAACAGTCACCCACGCAGTCACTTGTTCAGAAGCCGCATCGCACCAAAAAGATGTGTTTCACACCAGCCGCGCGGCTCGATGATGCCCCTCGATTATGCCGGCAACAGTAGCCTCGAAGCGCAGGTAGTGGGTTACTTTGAATTTTCTTGATCGTGACAGAAGAGGTCAAAATTCAAGCGGCCCGCTACCCGCCGTCCGATCCATCCTCTTCATTCGAATAGCCTTGCCAGTAAATACCATTGACTAAATTGTACTTTTCTGTTAACATTGTTTATGTTTGTTGCATCCCTCCCTTCTGCGCTACTTTTGCGCCTGCGAGATCCTGTTCTTAGACTCGGTGCGCCGCGCAGACCCCGTTCACTGTCGTCGCTCCGCCGCTCGCCCTCGCGGGTGAGAAGCGGCACGGCTTGCGTGAACTCTCATGGAATGCGCAGTTACATAAATCGTGATCGTAACCCTTTTAGAATACGCACTTACGGATTATTGGACTTAAAGCCCTTTAGAATGCGCACTTGCAGAAAAACCGCGGGGGGTGGAGGATGATCAGTTACCATGGCGACCGCGCCCAGCCCAGACGCACGACCTAAGTTGTGCAGAATGACAACGTTTGCCAAGGCGTTAATCTAAGTGCCCTGGAATGACAACGTTTACAAAAAAGGTGGGGGGTACCCCCTCCGTGGCGCATTTCCCGGGCCGCCCCGATGCCCTCGAATCCCTCGATGAATGACCAGCTCAAGGTCGTCCAAGAGCCCGCGCACGATATCTTGCGCTCTGAGCGGCATCCGCTCGATTTCATTTTCCGCCCGCGAAGCGTAGCCGTCATCGGCGCCACCGACCGCCAAGGAAGCGTTGGCCGCACGGTAATCGAAAATCTTCGGACCGAAAATCTCCCAAGCGCTGAATCGCGCCACAAGGTCTTTCCGGTTAATCCCCGGCGAACCGAAGTGCTCGGCCTGCCCTGCTATCCGGCCATAGGAAGCATTCCCGGCGGCGTCGATCTCGCCGTGATCGTCACCCCCGCGGCCACCATTCCGGCTCTCATCCGCGAATGTGTAGCCGCCGGCGTCAAGGGAGCTGTGATCATCTCCGCCGGATTCAAGGAGATCGGCCCGGAGGGCGCGCGCCTTGAGGCCGAGATTCTGCAGGAAGCTCGTCGCGGCTCGCTCCGGATCATCGGTCCGAATTGCCTCGGCATCATGACTCCGCCGATAGGCTTGAACGCCACTTTCGCTCAGAACATCGCGCTTCCCGGCAACGTCGCGTTCCTCAGCCAAAGCGGCGCCCTTTGCACCGCCATTCTCGACTGGAGTCTCCGGGAAGCAGTCGGCTTCAGCGCCTTCGTTTCCACCGGCTCGATGCTCGACGTAGGCTGGGGCGACCTCATCTATTACTTCGGAGACGACCCCCGCACCCGCAGCATTCTCATTTACATGGAGTCCATTGGCGATCCGCGTTCTTTCCTCTCCGCGGCGCGCGAGGTGGCCCGCGCCAAGCCCATCATCGTCATCAAGGCGGGCAGGACCGAAGCCGCGGCCAAGGCCGCCGCTTCGCACACCGGCGCGTTGACCGGCAGCGACGAAGTGCTGGACGCCGCTTTCCGCCGCTGCGGCGTTTTGCGCGTCAACCGCATTGCCGAGCTCTTCGAGATGGCCGACGTGCTCAGCAAGCAGCCCCGTCCCCGAGGTCCTCGCTTGGCCATTGTGACCAACGCCGGCGGACCCGGTGTGCTGGCCACGGACGCCCTGCTGGGCAGCGGCGGCGAACTCGCCAAGCTCTCGCCGGAAACCTTAAAAGAGCTCGACTCCCTTCTCCCTCCGCATTGGAGCCACGCCAATCCCGTCGATATTCTCGGCGACGCGGACGCGGAGCGATATCGAAAGGCTCTCGATATTGTTTTGAAGGACCCCGGAAGCGACGGCTTCCTTCTGGCTCTGGCCCCGCAAGGAATGACCAAACCCACCGAAGTGGCGCGCCAGATTGTTCCTGACCTCGAGCATCAGACAGCGCCGATCCTGGCCGCCTGGATGGGAGGAGATGCAGTTTCCGAAGGCACCCGCCTGCTCAGCCGCTCCGGCATTCCCACGTTTGCCTTTCCGGATGAAGCCGCCCGCGCCTTCACCTACCTCTGGCAGTACAGCGCCAATCTTCGCGCGCTGAATGAAACCCCGGTCCTGGCCTCCGGCGAGACTTCCGATTTGGCCCTAGCTCAAGCTGCCGAAATCTTGCGCCCGGTTCGCTCCCGCGGCCGCACGCTTTTCACCGAATGGGAGTCCAAGCGCCTTCTTGCGGCTTATGGCATTCCTACGGTGCAAACGGAACTTGCCAAAAGCGCGGACGAAGCCGCGCAAATCGCGGCGCGCATCGCCGAGAAGGCCGGCTACCCCGTTGTCCTCAAGCTTCACTCCGAAACCATTTCGCACAAGACCGATGTCGGCGGCGTTCGCCTGAACTTGGACACCCCCGAAGCAGTCCGGCGGGCCTTTGATGAGATCCGCGAATCCGTTACCCAGCGCGCGGGAGCAGAACATTTCCTGGGGGTCACCGTGCAGCCCATGGTGCGCCCAAGCAGCATAGATCGACCGGCTATGAATTGATTGTCGGTTCGAGCCTCGATCCGCAATTCGGCCCGGTTCTGCTCTTCGGCACGGGCGGTGAACTGGTGGAGGTGTTCCGCGATCGAGCCCTCGGACTGCCGCCCCTTACCACCACTCTGGCGCGCCGGATGATGGAGCGCACGCGCATCTACCGCGCGCTTCAGGGAGTCCGCGGCCGCAAGCCCGTGGATCTGGACAAATTGGAAACGATCCTGGTGCGCTTCAGCCAACTGGTGGCCGAGCAGCGTTGGATCAAGGAGATTGACGTCAACCCGCTGCTCGTTTCCGAGGACCAGATCGTCGCCCTGGACGCTCGCGTCGTGCTTCACCCTGCGGACACGGATGAGTCTCAGCTTCCTCAACTCGTAATCCGGCCCTACCCTGCGCAATACATCTCCCCTTTTCGTATGAAGAACGGCGCCACGGTGCGCATTCGTCCCATTCGTCCGGAAGACGAGCCCGCCATGGTTCAGTTCCATAAAAAGCTGTCGGACAGCACCGTGTACATGCGCTATCTGGGATTCATGAAGCTCGAACAGCGCATTGCGCACGAACGCCTCACGCGCATCTGTTTCATCGACTACGACCGGGAGATGGTTCTGGTGGCGGAGCGGCCGGGCGTGGCTTCCGGCGATAGCGAAATCCTGGGAGTCGGGAGGCTCAGCAAGTCGCACGGCCGTAATGAAGCCGAGTTCGCCGTGCTGGTCAGGGACGATTTTCAAAAGCTCGGCTTGGGAAGCGAATTCCTGAGGCGCCTTCTTGACGTCGCCAGAGACGAAAAGCTGGATCGCGTGTTTGCAATCATGTCCACGGAAAATATCGCCATGAGAAAAATGGCCTTGAGCGCCGGCTTTCGCCTTGAGGTTTCCAGCGGCGAGCCCAGCGGAGGCCCCAGCGAAGATCACCTCACGACAGCCGTGATCGAACTCTCTGCCGGGGCGCGCTCCGATGCGTCTTCAACGGTAAGGCAAAGTTAAGGTGAGGTTCATCGTGCCGCACCCGCTTCCCCAATGTATCGAGCGCAAAAATTACGCGCCAGGCTGAAACCTCAGATGCTGACCACAGGCACGGGCGATTCGCGAATAATCCCGTACGCAGTGTCCCCAAATCGCCCCGCGATCGAGCGGGATCCCACCACGATCAGGTCCGCCTTGGTCTCTTTTGCGGCCTGCCCCATCACTTTCGCTACGTTGCCGCTTCCCACGAATGCCGTCGCTGGGATGCCCATCTCCTGCTGGATCTTGTTCAGTTGCGCCTTCGCGGAGTTCACCAGCTCATTTTTCATCTCCGTAAGAACGTGGTATCCGCCGGGGCCGTAGACTTCCATCGACGGCGTCACATGAGCCAGCGTGAGCTTGGCGCCAAATTCGGTGGCCGCTTCGTGCGCCCAGTGAATCGCCTTCGAGCTTAGGGGGCTGAAATCGACCGCGCACAAAACATTGCGGATTGCGAACTGCCCGACCGGCACATCTTTTACGTGCGCGCCCGTCCATACCGGGCAGGTGCTTTGGTGAAGGACCTTGGCCGTCACCGAGCCCAGCATGAATTTCTCGAACGCTCCATATCCGTGTGTGGGCATGACAATGAGATCGATGTTTTCGTCCCTGGCGATGCGCAGGATTTCGCGAGCGGCATCGCCTTTCACGATGATTCGCTTGTAGGGCTTGCCATCCAATACAGGCCCCAGAGATTTGCTTAGACTTTCCTGCTCCTTCGCGACAGCTTGCTCCAACAGTTCCTGGGTGGTCTCGCTGCCGGCCAGAAAGGTAAGCGGTTCCACCACGTGGAGCACGAGTACTTCCGAATGAAAGTGACGCGTCAGGGCCGCCGCTTCGTGAACCACAGCGGCCGGCAAGTTGGTTTGCTCGAGATCGAGCGGTAAAAGAATCCTTTTAATGTTTAGCAAGCTTCACCTGCCTCTCCATGGCCCTGGGCGATTGACCGCTTTCATTCTGACTGGCGCTGCATGAAGCCTTCCGTGTATCTCGTCGCCTCGTTCTGTGAGCCAGGTCACACATCGCTTTTGGCTGTGCCACTTAAGGATTAGGCGTGGCGGAGCAGGCGCCCGTTACAGAGTGTTGTGATGATCAAGGTTGGCGACGACGGAAGAGATTACGCTAAACGAGCGAGCACTGGCTAGAACTAAGGTTTGTTGGGAAATGGCCTCGGCATGCCCGGCTTCCAATTCGGGTATAGCGTACCCATCATGATTGGGCATTTTGACCTGCGGCAGGCTCTGAGCGTCGAGGACGTCGGTCCTCCTGGATCACGCCGTTCTTAAAGAGCAGAAAGGCCGTGAGCGCGTACACCTCGTCGGGTTTCAGCGAGCCCTCTTGTTTGAAAGGCATGCCGCGGTTGATGTAATCCCAGAGAGTCGTCGCGTAGGGCGCGTGCAGCGCCATTACGTTTCCCTCGTTGATGCAAGGCGCGAGACAAGGCACGGAGCTCTTGGCGCCGCTTGCGGGCTTTATCAGCATGGGAGCCGGACCACCCGATCCTGTTGCTCCGTGGCATGCCGCACACTTCTGCGCGAAGAGCTGCGCGCCTTCCTTGGCGCTTCCTCTTCCCGGCGGCAGTTCCTTTCCCGTCCGGACTGATGGTGATGTCCCAGCGCGCGGATCTCTTCCGGGCTCGGAGTCTTTCCCAAACCGTAGGTGGGCGACTGCGCCCACCCAGCGAGGCAGAACCCCAGGATCATCACAGGCAGGAGAAGCCTAAGCGAGCGCATTGTGGACGCTCCCATCGCCGGCCACTCTCCACGGTTGAATGGTGTTGTCGGAGCCTTGCGATGCCGTGCGTCGTGTAATAGTCCGGCGGTCACGTTGAAGAATTTGGCGAGTTCGGCGCGCGACGGTTGCACCTGGCCCAGTTCGTCGATGCAGCGCGACTGCAGCACGCACTCTTGTCCTTCCCACTTCCAGTCCATGCCAAATCGGGTGTGCGCCATTGGGATGCACCGGGCCCCGAATCTCGGCATCTTTCCAGGTCTGGCCGCCGTCGGTGGATACTTCCACCTTGCGAACGGCGCCGCCGCCGGACCAGGCCAAGCCGGTGATCTGGTAGAACCCGTGACCGGGCAGCTGCTGTCCCCCGGAAGGAAAGGTGATGACCGATTTCGGTCCCCACTGGAAGGTCAACGCGGCGACTTCCTCGGTCTTTCGAGATGTGGCCGTAGTCGTTGTAGGTCATGTAATACCGGTCCACGACCTTGATTCGCCGCAGCCACTTGGTGTTGTAAATTCCTTCAAAGCCGGGAACCAGCAGCCGCAACGGGAAACCTTGCTGAGGACGCAGCGGCTCGCCATTCTGGCCGTAGGCCACCATACAGTCGTCCATGGCCTTCGCCAGCCGAATGCTCCCCGCTCCTTTGACCTCCTCCGATCCTTCCGAAACCACCCAAGACGCCCCCTTTTGCACGCCGACTTCCTTGAGCAACAGAGACAGCGGCACTCCGGTCCATTCGCTGCAACTGGTCAACCCGTGCGTTTCCTGAACGGTCTTGTATTCGGGCCTCGAACGGTTTCCCAGGCACTCGAGAAAATGAATGCGGGATACGGAAGGAAAGCGCCTCAACTCCTCCATGGTGAACTCCAGCGGCCGGTCCACCATGCCGTGGATCATGAGGCGATGTTCCTTGGGATCGATGTCCGGAACAATGGCGCCGCGGTGAGTGCCCACAAAATGGAGCGAGGAGGGCGTGATAATCCCCACCGAATCCTGAAGCGGGCTCAACACATGAAACGTAAGGCCGAACTGATCGGGCGAATCTCTCTCCGCCACGGGTACGCGCACCGAGGTCACGAAACGGGAGCGCTCGCCATAGGCGACCAGGTCCTTGAGAGGTTTTTGCGGGTGCGCATCAGGCGCTATGGTCTGAGCGCTTGCGGAACCTATGGCCCCCACGGCCAAACCGGCCACCGCCGCTTCGGCGCCGCCTTTTAGAAATTTCCGCCGACTAGGTTTTTTCGATTCCATGGGTTCCTCCCTTGCGGCTTTCTTGCGCTCCTGCCGAGTGCGCTCGTTGGGGAATTCCGGACTTTGAGGTTGCTTCGACGAAATGTACGCCCGTCCAGTGGAACAAATCAAGCTCAGCTTTGCCAGGGCAGCGGGAAGCATTGGCCGGGCCTTTGGACGCACCCGCTGCGCTAAGCCGAACGCTTCGCAGGCGGGCGATCCTTGGTGTAGCATCACGTTCATCGACTTGGCTAAGCAGGAGCGGAAATATGAAAGCATTAAAAGTAGGATTACTGCGTCGTCGTAGTTGTCCTGGCCGCGACGCTCTTGACGCTTCGGGAGACTGGCCTCGAACCGGAATACCTCGATTTGAACCAGCTCCGCGCTCACCACATGATCGCGCGGCCCGGCTTGTGGCTGAAGGGCGAAGTGGTCACCACGCCGGTCACGGATTGGTCGTTCGTCGATAAAGTGGAACATCCCGGACGCAGCCTCAACACCGTGCTGGTGGAGACGCAAACGCCCTATCTCATTCCCCACTCGGTGCGCACGATGCCTTTCGTCCGGGACGGCCGCCTCTACATACGCTCGCATCAGGACCGAATGGACGTGCAGTTTCCGTATGACAAATCCTGGACGGCCAATGTGGCGCGCGACCCGCGGGTGCGAATAAAGATTGGCGACAAATTGTATGAGGCCACGATGGTGTTGGTCGCGGATCGCGCCCAGGCTATCGCCCTGTTAGGCAGAAATCCTGAAACTGTGGAGAAGGGTGCCGACGGGCAAGATCATGTGACAGGGTATGACCACGTCTTTCGCGTTTTCCAACGGGGTATTCCGGAATACGGCGCTGGCAGCGATCAACCGTCCTTGAGCTCGGCGGGGCTTGTTCCCGGAGATAAATCCTAAGCGGCAACGCAGAGTTTTGCATTCCGGCTCATCGGAGCCGGCCTTTTCGGGCGATGCGTCTTTCAGGAATCGGTGTCGGGGATGCGGTCCAACTGGGCCAGCCAGGCGGTGGCCTCGGAGTCGCTGGGAGCGCGGTAGTCGCTGCGAGGCGATAGAGAGCCGCCGGAACCTACTTTAGGCGCGTTGGGGACGGCGCTGCGCTTGAACTGGCTCTCCTTGAAAAATCGCTCCAGGAAAACTTTGAGCCAACGTTTGATCTCGCCGATGGTGTATTCGTGCCGCGCCGACTCCGGCACATCGGGCCAGAGTCCCTGCTTGCGGTCGTGCCAGGCCGACCATGCCAGGAAGGCAACTTTCGGAGGCGCGTACCCGAAGCGAAGGGTGTAATACAGATTGAAGTCCTGCAATTCGTAAGGTCCGACGACGTCTTCGGCGCCGCGCGCTTTTGCGCCGGGCTCGGAGGGCACAAGTTCGGCCCCTATCGTCGTCTCCAGGACGTCCTCGAGCACGCCGGCGACTTCGGCTCCAAGCTGCTTGCTCTGGGCCACCCAACGCAGAAGGTACTGAATCAGCGTCTTGGGCACGCTGGCGTTCACGCCATAGTGAGCCATATGATCGCCCACGCCGTAGGTGCAATAGCCGAGAGCAAGCTCGCTGAGATCGCTCGTTCCCACGACCAAACCGCCGTTTTGATTCGCCAGGCGGAATAGATGGCTGGTGCGCTCGCCGGCCTGCACATTCTCGAAAGTGGCGTCGAACACTTGCTGGCCGGAAGCGAAGGGATGCCCGATATCCTTCAGCATCTGCATGCAGCTGGGGCGAATATCGATCTCCTGGGCCTGGCATCCGAGGGCGGACATGAGGCGGCGCGCTTGCTGGAGCGTGCGGTCGCTGGTGGCGAAGCCCGGCATGGTGTAGGCGAGGATGTGCTTGCGGCTTAGCTTCATCACGTCCACGGCATGCGCGCAGACGAGCAGCGCCTGCGTGGAATCAAGCCCGCCCGAAACTCCGATCACGACTTTATCGATCCCCGAAGATTGCAGGCGCTTCACAAGCCCCTGGGCCTGAATTTCGTAGACTTCCTTGCAGCGTTCTTCCCGGCCGGCAGGATCGCTCAGCACATAAGGAAACCGCTCGTAGCGGCGTTCCAAAGGGAGGCGCTCAGCCGCCGGCAAATTCGCCGCAAAGCGAATGGTGCGAAAGTGCGCGGAATCTTGCACGATGATCGTGAACCGATTGGGCGAAGGTGTTCTGGCGCATGCGATCTTGGGCCAGGCGGTCCAGGTCGATATCGCCGGTGATGAAGTGCGGACGATAGAGAAATCGCTCGCTTTCCGCCACAAGCGAGCCGTTTTCGTAGATCAGCGCTTGGCCATCCCAGGCGAGATCGGTGGTGGATTCGCCCTCACCGGCGGCGCAGTAGACGTATGCGGCCAGGCAGCGGCCGGATTGATCGGCGACAAGCAGACGGCGATAGCCCGCTTTTGCCACGGTGATATTGGAAGCGGAGATGTTGACGAGGACCGTGGCTCCCGCCATCGCCGCATACGAGGACGGCGGAATGGGAACCCACAGGTCTTCGCAAATCTCCACGAAGAATGTGAACAACGGCTGGTCCTCGGCCTGGAAAAGCAGCCGGTTGCCGAAGGGAATGTCGCGCTGGCCGCACAAATCAACCGTGTCGCGGAGGCGATGGTCGGCCGGCGTGAACTGGCGCAGCTCGTAGAATTCCCGGTAGTTCGGCAGATAGGTCTTGGGGATCAGGCCAAGAATGCGTCCCTGGCGCACGACCGCGGCGCAGTTGAAAAGCAGGCTATCGACAACCAGAGGCACTCCCACGACGGCGGTGATGGGAATTTTCGCCGATGCCTCGACAACCTTGGCCAGCGCGTCACGGCTGGCATCGAGCAGCGCCTGCTGATGAAACAGATCCTCGCAGGAGTACGCCGAGAGCCCAAGCTCCGGGAACGCAACCAGCAAGGCCTTGCGCTCGGCGGCTTCGCGCATCAGGGCGATGGTCTGCTTGGCATTGAACGCCGGATCCGCCACGAGCACTTGCGGGATCGCGGCAGCGACCCTGACGAAGTTGTGGTTGTACAGATTGAAAAAGCCGCGCGCGTCAGTCATTTCTCGCCCGCCTGCGACGCGAGCACCCCTGAATAAGAGTTGCGGCATGGCCCTCATTTCGCTCTCCCCAGAAGAGTCAGGCCAAAGAGCCCCGCCGAGAAGATCGCGATGGTGGGGCCCGCCGTGGCGAATTTAAATACAAAAGCGTTCAGAAGAAAGCCTGCCGCCACGGAAATCACGCTGGCGCCTACGGCCAGAGCGAAGAAGTGCGGCAGCTTATTGGTGATCTGCCGAGCCGTGGCCGAAGGCATGATGATCAGTGCGCTGGCGAGCAGCGCCCCCATGAAACGAAGGCCCACCAGGATCGTCAGGCTGAAGAGGAGAAGAAAATAAAGATCGAGGCGAACCGTATTTACTCCGGTGGCCGCGGCCAAATCCGTGGAGAAAATGCTCAGCGACAATTGGTCCCTCAGGAGAAAGATGGAAAAGACCACAAACAAAACCGCAACCATCCCCAAAAGGAAGCCCGACGTTGAAATGCTATCCAATACGCCGAAGAGCGATTCGGCCAAATCCTCGCTGGGCGTTATGGCGGCCCCAATCGCCAAAGCCGCCGCGAAGATCACGCCGATGGCAGCTTCGGTGGCCAGATCGGTCTTCTTTTGCAACTGCCAAACCAGGAACGTCCCCAGAAACAGCGTTGCCGCGCCCCCCATGACCGGATTCAGCTTGAAAGCAAAGGCGAGACCCAATCCGGGCAAGGCCAGGTGCGAAATCACATCGCCGGCCAGAAGCATACGCTTCATCAAGGCAATACATCCAACCAGGCCGGCCGCCAGGGCAAAGCACAAAGCGAGCACGAAGAGGAGAACCTGGCCGCTCACCATTTATCCCGCTCCCGCGCGACGGGCAAAACGTCCGCCTGCGGCTCGGCGTCGTGGACATGCTGATAATAATGAGGCGGCGCGGCGTATAAGTCCTGCGAGCGTCGCCGGCGTGAGAACCTCCTTGGGCGGCCCCATGCAGGTTTTTCCCTTGCTCAAGCAGAGCACCAGGTTCGCGTAGCGATAAACGATGCTGAGGTCGTGGGAGACCAACAGGATGGTCATTCCCCTGTCTTTTTGCAGCGAATGAAGCAGGTCGTAAATGCGCTCCTCGCTGAGCTCGTCCAGGCTGGCGGTGGGCTCGTCAAAGAGCAGCACGTTCGGCGCGCCCAACAACGCGAATGCGATGAGCACCTTTTGAAATTGGCCGCCGGACAGATTCCCGATGCTGTTATTCAGAAGTTCAGTGGTGAGGCCAAGCTCGTCGGAAACCGACTGCACGTCCGCGGACGGCAGATGCAAGAACCTGGCCTTGGACGCGAGCAGGTCTCTCGCGCTGAACGGAAGCTGGCGGTCGGCGGCAATTTTCTGCGGAACATAGCCAAGCCGGGCCTCCGGAGCCCAGCGAATCTCGCCTTGGTAGGGGATCAGGCGCAGCAGGGCCTTGAGCAGAACGGTTTTGCCGGCTCCGTTGGGCCCGATGATGGCAACGCAATCGCCCTTGTGCACCTCGAAGCTCAAGCCATGAATGACTTCGCGGGTACCGAAGCCGAGACTCAGGTTGGCGACAGAAAGCAGCGGGTTCGTCATGGCCAGGTTTGCCCGCGGATGCGCTCGTCCAAGAATCCGGCATCCGAAGGCACCAATTAGCATAATTCAGAATGCGGCGGCGTTCAGCGGGAAATGCGTTTTTGTGTGCCTGTGGCGCGTATTCCGAAGGCGCCACTTGCGCGGGAGCCAGCTCGGAGGCGGGCTCTATGCTCGCTAGCTCCCGCTGCCCCGCAGAGGCTCACGCACCGTAAGCACAGGGCAGATCGCCTTGCTGACGACGTAATGCGCCGTGCTCCGAGGCAGGTGGCTCGAGCTGGCGAGCCTGGACGATCGCCTTGGGCCTAACACGATCAGATCCACCCTAAGCTCCTCGGCGAGATCGGTGATCTTGCGCGCCGGTTCGCCAAAGTCAACGAAAGGCTTGGGCGCGCAGGCGAGTTCCGCGTCCGGCGGCACGAGATTGCGAAGGCGGCCGGCCAGTTCGCGCTCGACCATAGGGCTCACGGGGGTTTCCGTGACATGCAAGAGGTAAAGGCGCGCTTGATTCTCGTGCGCCAGTGAAACGGCATAGGGCACAGCGGCCAGCGATTCCGGGCTGAAATCCGTCGAGTAAAGGATCGAATGAATATCTCCGATACTTTCCGGCTCGCCCACGACATTTGGCCCGATGGTCAGAACGGGACAAGGCGCGTGCCGATAAACATCTTCGGCGACCGAGCCCATCAGGATCTTACTTACGCCGCTGCGTCCGTGCGTGCCGCACACCACCAGATCGATCTCCTTTTCCTGGATCAGCTTCGATAGTTCGCTCCAGATTTCGCCTTTTCGCAGCAAGGTCTCATGCGGAACGTGGCTCCATCGCCCCTCCGCACGAGACATGGTTTCTTGAGCTTCACGCACCGCCTGAGCCACAAGCGCCTGCCAGGCTTGCGTGGGAGAGGAGTTCGCGAACGGAGACAAGGAAACGACGTGCACGGCGAAGATCTTCGACCCATACCTCCGGGCAATCGACAGCGCAAAAGGCAAAGCGGCATCCGAATAGCGCGAGAAATCGGTCGCGTAGAGAATGTTTTTCAGGGAGACTTGCGAGCCGGCAATCGTTTTTACTGTAGGCGTTTTTGCCAACACGGGCGTTTTTGCAGACACGGGTTCCATCCTTTAGCAACTTCTTCTCTTGACGACTCCTTTTTAGCCTTCCCATTGGCGGAATTCTGTGATCGAGATCACCGGCGGATGTGTGCCGGCACGGCGTCCGCGGCCGAATCTCGTCTGATCACGCTGAGGCTGCTCGCAGCGAAGCGGCTGTAAGCTACAATCCGTCGCACTGAACCACGACAGGAGGAGACGAAGATGATCAACCGAACGCTCGCTGTTTGCATGCTCTTGCTGGCGTCTTCGGCAGTGTCCGCGCAGGACCTCCGCGCCTACGTGCAATAACTGTTCCGCCGGCTATATATCCGCGGAAGAGATTCAGGCCTACGCCAAACGAGCCATCGCCAACAAGATAATCGATCAGCAGATTCGCGCGGTTGATGTGGGCAAGAGCAACGTCGACATTGGCATTGTTTATCGCGGCAAGCTCAGCGCGCCGGGGCCCGATTCCGTGGCCGAGCACGACCAGGTCAGCGAGGTCTATCACATCATCGATGGCTCGGCCACGCTCGTTACCGGACCGGACATCATCGCCAAGAAGCGCAGGCCCGCCGACGATCGAGCCGTCAAGCTTCTAAACGGGCCGGGCAACAACGGCTCCTCGATCCGCAACGGCGTCACTCATCAGCTCAAAGCCGGCGACGTGGTGATCATTCCCGCCGGCACCGGGCATTGGTTTACAAAGATCGACGACCACATAACTTATCTCATGGTGCGCATCGATCCCGATAAGGTCACTCCGCACAAGGACGAGGCAGCATCGAAGGCCGATCTTGCCAGCGGCGGAAAAGGTCAATGACGATCGAGTGCGAAGGGACGCGCGGGAGTGGGCGAAAAGCTCGATCGCTTACTGAAACTTCAGGAAATTGTGAAGGCTCTGAGACGCGTTGCCGACGGCGCGGGCGAGGCTGAGCTTGGCCAGATTGTGCGAGAAAACGCTGTCGATGTAGTCCAGGCGCGCGCCGGCCACCGATTCCTGCGACTGCACGACGTCGACGCTCTGGCTCACGCCGGCCTCGAAGCGCTGGCGAGTCTCCCCGAGAGTCTCGGTCATCAGATCGATATTCTGCTGGGCCACGTCCACCTGACTGGCGGCTGCCTGAAGATCCAGATAGGCGTTGCGCACCTCGCTCTCGATCTGGCTGCGGGTGTCCTCCAACTCGGCGCGCCGTTGCGCCAGAGCCGACTCGGCCTCCTGAATATCCCCCGCGGTGCGCCCGCCATTCCAGATGGGCACGCTCAGCGTGGCGGAAACGGTGTAGGTGCCACGCAGGTGCGCAGGATCGCCAATCGCGCCGTAATCGGCGCTGGCAGAGCCGGAAGGCAGGCGTTCGGCGCGCGCCGCGGCCAGCGCGCGTTCAGCAGCTGCCACCTGAGCTTCGGCCGCCTTCAAATCGGAACGCTGCTCGAAGGCCTGCTTGATGGCGTCTTCCAAAGTGAGGGACGGAGCGGGCGCAAAGGGGACATCGGTGGAAAGTTCATAATCCGCGTTGGGGGGCAGCCCCGTGACCCGGGCAAGATTAATTTTCTGCTTGGCGAGCTCATTCTGGAGAGTAACCAGGCGCTGCTGGTCCAGCAATACCTCGACGTGACTTCGATTCACGTCGATTTGCGCGGCCCTGCCAAACTGGAGCTGCATCATGGTCTGCTGGTAGAGAGCGTTGGCCGTCTCCAATTGCGCTCGAGCCGATTCGAGCCGCGCGTTTGCGGCAATCGTCTGAAGATACGCACCACCCACGGCAAGGACGACCAGGTCCTCGGCGTCTTTTGCTGAAAGCCCCCCTGCACGGGCCACTTCCTTCGCGGAACGATAGTTGTTCAGGCTGGTGAAGTTGACGATGCTTTGCGAAAGCCGTCCACGCACGTCCAAGACGTTAAATGGGCCGACGACGGAAGGAAGCGAGACGCCCGGAAAATTAAAGTTGATACCGATGGATCGAAGATTGAATGTCTCCTCGGTATCGGCGACGTCTCCGCTGACGTTGGGCAGCAATGCGCTGCGGGCCGCCCGGGCTTGGCCGCGTGATTGAAGCACGGCTTGGGCCATGCCGACAGCGCCCAGGTTGTAACGAATGGCGCGCTGGATAGCGTCATCGAACGACAGCTTTCCGGAAAAGGGCAGCCGCGTGGTGCTGGAAGTGCTTCCGGCGTAAGCCCCTTGAACGGATACGGTGGGGTTCAAGGTATTCACGCTGGTCGTGGTGCTGGGTACGGGCGCTTCGGCGGCGGTGACTCCTCCGCTCTGGCCGTTTCGCCCCGAAAGCGGAAGCGGAGTCGCCTGCGCCGCCGGAGGAGGCGGTGCGCCAACCTGGGCGGACACGCCGGTTGCAAAAATAAGTACAAGCGAAGCGACGATTGCAGGCCGTGCCTGGAGAACCGCCAAACTAGATCGTCTCATGATTCTTCAACCGTGCCTTTCCAGCTCAGATGAAATGCTCAGACGAAATAAAGGTCTTACGCGCGCGGCCTTGCTCCCCTGGAAGCTGGCCCAAGTTTCAGCCGCTCACGAGGCGTTTAGATCTGTCTCTTGAACAGCAAAATGCACCCGGTAATCAGCACGACCGAGAATCCCGTCAGGATGGCGACGTCGCGGTAGATTCCGCTAAAGCCCGTGTCTTTTAGCAGCAGGTTCTTGAGGGCCTCCACGACATACGTGAATGGATCGACGGTGGAAATCCACTCGCAGCCAAACCGGAAAACCCGCGGTGGGATAGATGGCGCCTGAAGGGAAAAACAGAAGCGTATTGAGCACGCCAAAAATGGCGCGCGGGACCAGAGGATCGCTGACGCGCACCATGAGCAGAAACATGAAGCTGATCATGGCCAGCGACGTCACGGTCAGGACCAGAAGCAGATAGAACAGCCGTACCGGCTCCCACAGGTGCGCGATGCCGGCAATCAGTCCCCCGATCACCGTGATAATGAGTCCGGCCATGAGCCCCTTGATGGCGCCCGAGCCGATCAGCCCGAGAACGAGATCCACCCTGGTGAGAGGCGTGCTGAGGTAGCCCTCGTGCAGGCCGCGGGCCTTATCGTCGATGAAGGTAATGCCGCCGCCGATCATGGCAGTGACGAAGATGGAGAGTGAAATCGAGCCTGCCAGCAAGTACTTGATGTACTCGATATAGGGGTAGACCTCGATCGTTTGAATCTGAATCGTCGCCGGCAAGCGATTGGGGCTGAACAGCGTGGCCATATTGGAGGCGGGCGATTCGCCGGACTGCAGACGCGGCAGGACCGGCCCGTTCAGGCTGCTCTGAAGCTGCTGTATGCGTTCGCCCAGGCCGCTGGCGGTAAAAGTGTCGGTATTGTCCTCGATGAAAGCGATGCGCGGGTTTTCGTTGCTCAACACGCGCTGGGAATAGTCGGGCGGAATATAAATGACGGCCTTCAGAAAGCCGGCGCGCAGATCGGTCATCGCGTCGCGGAAGCTCGGCGTACTCCGACCAGGCGAAAGGTTTTGGGGTTCTGCACGATGGCGTTCAGGCCCTGCGCGCACATCGAGGGCCTGTGTTCCCGTATCCTTATCCACCAACGCGACCTGAACATTGGTGATCTTGCCGCCAAAGGCGTATCCCAGCACGACGAGCTGCACCAGCGGGAAAATCATGGAGGCCATCATGAGCGCGGGATTGCGGAAGAACTTGCGCATGTCGCGTTCGATGAGGGCGAATATCCGGTAGAACTTCATCTATGCTCCTGGTCGTTCGCTCCGCGTCATTTGTAAAGGTGGCTGATATCCAGCCGCTGTTTGCCGCCGACTTCATCGCGAAGCTGGCGGCCGGTAAAATGCAGAAACACATCGTCCAGCGTGGTGCTCTGCACGGTGACGCGGCGCACCTGCACGCCCCGATCGCGAGCCAGGTCCATGACCGCGCCCACGGTTTGGGGCCCGTTCTGCGAGCTGATGTGCGTGGCGCCCTCATGTTCGGTGACGCTCGAAACGCCGGGGAGCGCCGCCAGGGCTTGCGTGCCAATCGGCCGGCGCGCCGACGAACTCGGCCTCGATCAGCTCGTTGCCGGGAACGCTGTCCTTCAGACGCGTGGGCGTATCGAGCGCGACGAGCTTTCCATGGTCCACGATGGCGATCCGCTGGCACAGCTTGTCGGCTTCGTCCATGTAGTGGGTGGTGAGCAGGATGGTCAACTCGGACTGCGCCTTGAAGTTTTTCGATCATCTCCCAAACGTTGGTGCGCGATACGGGATCGAGTCCGGTGGTGGGTTCGTCGAGGAAAAGAATTTTCGGCGAGTGCACCAGCCCGCGCGCGATCTCCAGGCGCCGGCGCATGCCCCCGGAGAATGTGCCCACCAGGGCCTTCGAGAACCGCGACAAATCGACGGCTTCGAGCAGCTCGCGAATCAGATCCTTCCGTTTATTAGCCGGGATGCCGTAGAGCTGGGCGTGGATCTCCAAATTTTCTTCAGCGGTCAATTCGGGGTCGGAGGTGAGCGCCTGGGGAATCACTCCGATGGCATTGCGCACGCCGTCCGCGTCCTTGTGAACGTCGTGGCCGGCGACTTTCGCCCAACCGTCGGTGGGCGGCGTCAGCGTGGTCAACATGCGGATGAGAGTGGTCTTGCCGGCGCCATTGGGCCCCAATAAGCCGAAGAGTTCTCCCTGCTTCACGTTGAAGCTGATGTGGTCGACGGCGACAAAATCGCCGAAGCGCTTGGTCAGCGCGCTCACTTCGATCGCTTTTGTCTCGGCGTCCGGCATGATCAGAGATGGAACCAGCGGCGCTCGGCTGGCGGCGGGGGCAGAAGCACATAAGCGGTCATCCCGGTGAACAGGCGCCTCTCTGTGTTGGGAATGGCCACTTTGATTTCGAAGGTTTTAATGTCGCGTTTGGTGCGGCTGACGTCACGCTGGGTGGCGAAGTCGCCTTCCACGCCCTTGAAAAAGACCGTGCCCTCGATCGTGTTTCCGGAAGGCAGGCGAACATTGAGCTTTTGGCCGAAGCTGATCTGGTCGATGTAAGTCTCCTCGACGTCGGCCTGCACCCAGAGATGGTCGATATCCAGCACGGTTACGATGGGCCCGCCCGCCTGCACTGTTTCTCCCTGCCGTGCCACGCGAACCGAAACGATGCCCTCGGCCGGCGAATAGACTTCGGTATAGCCGAGCTGAGTTTGCGCCTGGTTCTTTTGCGCGACCGCCTGCGCCAGTTGAGCGCGGGTAGCGGCAATGTCGGCCTGCTGGACCTCCACCTGTTTCCGGTTGGCCTGGGCGACCGCCAGTTGCGCCTCGGCGGCGCGCACCTGATCCTCCAGCGCCTTCACGTTGTCCTGCGAACCAAGATAAGCCTGCTGCGCGTTGTCGCGCTCCTGCGCCGTCAGAACTCCGCCGCGGAACAGGCCCTCGTCGCGCTGGTAGGTGATTTCGTTCAAAGCCAGAGTCGTCTTGGCTTGCTCCAACTGAGAGCGCGCGGCGGTGGCAGCAGCCTGCGCTTGCTGGACGGCGGCGGCAGTCTGCTGGTCGTTCATGGCGCGGGTCTCGTCCGATTGCTGCAGCCGCGCCTCAAAGGTGCGGATATTGGCGGCGGCGGAATCGCGCGCGGCTTGGAGTTCCTGGGGATCGATTTCGGCAATGAGCTGGCCTTTCTTGACCGCCGACCCTTCATCCACCAGCAGGCGCTGCAGCCTTCCCTGCACCAGGGGACTGGCGATGTAGTCGTTGCCCATGATGATTCCGGTAAACTCGATCTCCTTCGAGCTGGGCGTGGTGAACACGTACACCAATAGCGCGATGACGAAAATCACCATCAGAAAGACGAAAAAGCGCGACACTTTCATCGTTGCCTCGCGGAGGGTAGAAACAGCGCGTGTTCCACAAAATCCAGAATTGCCCGGCGCCTTGCCGCCACCAGCCTGGGCGTCAAGGGGTTGCACTTCCACACCTCGGTCAAAACGGGCGCGGCCGCAAAATAAAAGACGGTAATGGCCACCAGATTGAATATGGTGTGGCGCGGCTCGACCCGGCGGAACTCGCCTTTGGCGATGCCCGCGCGGATCACGGTGGTCAGCCGCTGGTGCAGGGGCCGCAGGTGCTCCCGCACCAGTCCGGCCAGCTGCGGCTTCTCGCTGGTGAGTTCGCGCTCGAACAGGCGCGGATAGTTTGGATGCGCGGTCATGAAGTCGAAATAACTGTTGATGTAGCGCAATAGCTGCTGCCGTGGCGTGCCGGGCTGATCGAGGGCGGCGTTCATTTGTGCGTGCAATTGCTGAAACAAGGCATGGAGCGTGAATCGGTGCAGCTCTTCCTTGCTCGAAAAGTAGTAGTAAAGCAGAGCCTTGTTCACGCGAGCGGCGCGCGCAATGGCTCCCGTGCGTGCGCCGGCCAAGCCGCGCTCCGCGAAGTTCTCCTCCGCCGCGCGCAAGATCCGTTGCACGGTGTCCGGGTTCCTCGGATGGGCCACGCCCGCAGGCAATGTGTCCGTTCGCGGACGGGGAGCCGAATTCAACCGGGCACGTATCGCAGTGGCCATAATGTTTAACTAACCGGTTAGTCTAATTGAAAGGGAGAAAAAGTTCAAGCCCTCGACGAGAGCGGCTGCTGCGAATAGGGACAGGCATGAGACGGTCGGCCCTAACCCAAGGTGTAAGCCCACCTACACGAAGGCCGCTGAAGCCTACGGTGAAATGCCTACGACCCAAAGATTTCTTGTCGCTGTTCAGGGGATGAACTAGAATCGCTTTGCGGTTACGCTCTTGCAGTCCGAAGGGTGACCTTATGCGATCCACCGCGCCTCTGCCAGTGATCGTCCTCCGAACAATTTCTGGAACGCTTTTGGCGTGTGCTCTCGCGCTCCTGCCTGCGAAGACCTTCGCTCAACGCGGTGCGGCCGCTGGCGCAGCGGCGGCTCACGCTGCGACGCCCACGCCTGCCGTTGTTCGCGTGCCACAGCCGCCCGTCGCTCGGGCTCCACAAGCGCCCATGGCTCGCTTCCCTGGGGCAATGAGCAGGCCGACCGGGATAACTCCTTTTAGCGCTCGGCCTATTCTGATTCGGCCCGGCGCCACGGCTTCGCTCACACCGCCGCGCAGCCCTTTGCTCACTTCCGGCGCTCTTCTCGGCTTGCGTCCTCCGCGGCCCCTGCCCATCAGTCCGGTCGTGCTATTTAACCCGTACCTCGCCGGCGGCTTGCTTGGTTTCGGCTTCAACGGGCTATTTCCCTGCGCTTTTGCATCGGCATATGGCTGTGGCATGACGCCCGGTTACTACGGCTACGGTTTCCCGACGGCTCCCCAAGGTGTGTACCCCCCCGACCCCGGTTATCCGCCTCCTGATCCGAACTATGCTGCGATCAGCGGCCCTTCGGCGGCGACGTCGGCGGCGCTGCAATACAGCGCTCTTCCCGCCGATTACTCTGCGCTTGCCAATTTGCCGGAGTCGAACTTAAGCGCCATTAGGGGAGCGAGCGGGCAATTGGCAGCCGACGTTCTTCTGTACTTCAAAGATGGTTCCGTATTTACCATCGCCAGCTACACGGTCGCGAGCGGCAGGCTGCACTACGTGACTGCTTATGGAGGAGAAGGCGATATCGAGGTGGTTCAACTTGATGTGCCGAAAACGATCCAAGCCAATGGCGCCCGCGGTGTCAGCTTCACTCTGACGCCACCAAGCCCCGCCTCGATCACAACAGCACCGGTGCCGCCAAGTCCTGGTCCGGCGGAGCCGGGGCCGATTTATCCTCCAAAACTGTAACCAGAGAAAAGCATCCAGAGGCCGATGGAGACGTTTGAAGAATTCTGTCCGGCCTTCTGGCGTTTCGATAGAATGGCGAGAACTGGACGCGAGGACGCGCAACGAACGCGCCTCGCCGGAAAGAAAGACAGCATGCAGGCGGCGAGAGAATGGCCGTCCACCAAGCGGCGGTTTTGCCAACAATCGTGCCGTGAGCTTGGAGACCAACCCGCACGCGAGAACAAGATTCGTTAGAAGGAGCTCTCATGACGGCAACAGGACAAACTGCACCCACTTCCGCGCTGCTGGAACAACTTCGCGAAAAGGCGCGCCTGCTTCGCATTCACTCCTTGCGCATGACCACCGCGGCAGGCTCGGGCCATCCGACTTCGTGCCTTTCCGCCGCGGAGCTTGTGGCGGCAACATTTTTTTATGCCATGAAAATCGATCCGGCCAATCCCACTTCGATCGGTAGCGACCGATTCGTGCTGTCGAAGGGCCATGCCGCGCCGATTCTCTACGCGGCGCTGGCGGAAAAGGGCGTCTTCCCGGTTTCGCGGCTCATGACCCTGCGGCAGTTTTCCAGCGAACTCGAAGGCCATCCCACGCCGCGCGTTCCCGGCGTGGACGCGGCCACCGGTTCCCTGGGGCAGGGGCTCTCCGTGGGCGCCGGCCTGGCGATCGGGGCGCGCGTCGGGAAATCCTCCGCGCGCGTTTACGTGCTGACGGGCGACGGCGAGATGGCCGAAGGAAACATATGGGAAGCGGCGGCCTTCGCAGGCCATAGCGGCCTCGACAATCTCGTTGCGCTCGCCGATATCAATGCTCTCGGCCAGAGCCAGCCAACCATGTACAAGCACGATATGGAAGTTTACCGCCGCAAATTCGAGGCCCAGGGCTGGGCCGCCGAGGTCATCGATGGCCACGACATGGCGGCGGTAGTGAGCGCGCTCGATCACGCCCGCGCCACGCGCGGCCGCCCGTTCGCGATTATCGCCCGAACCGATAAGGGGCACGGCGTCAGCTTTGTTTCCGGCAAAGAAGGATGGCACGGCAAGGCGCTCTCGCCCGAACAACTGGAAAAGGCGCTGGCCGAACTGGGGCCCATTCCGCCGGTGCAAAAAGATCCGGGCAAGTCTTACGAGCGCAAGCCGCTTCCGGTGCCGCCGGAGGATTTTCCCGCCGCCGCCGCGCCCGCTTACAAGCTCGGCGAAAGCGTGGCCACTCGAGAAGCCTTTGGCGTCGGGCTGAAAAATCTCGCCCAAGTCAATCCCAAGGTTTATGCGATTGATGGCGACGTGGAGAACTCCACCTTTGTCGAAACGCTGCAAAAGGCCTTTCCCGATCGAGTGATCGAAGGCTACATCGCGGAACAAAACATGGTCAGCGTCGGCGTGGGAATGGCGGCGCAGGGACTGGTGCCCTTCGTGGGCACGTTCGCTTGTTTTCTTTCGCGCGCCTACGACCAGGTTCGCATGGCCGCCATCAGCCGCAGCAGCATCAAGCTGTGCGGTTCGCACTGCGGCGTTTCCATCGGCGAAGACGGGCCTTCGCAGATGGCGCTCGAGGATTTGGCCATGTTCCGCGCCATTCCCGGCGCGACGATCCTATACCCGAGCGACGCAGTTTCCGCCGAACGCTTGACCGAGGAGATGGCCCGCCGGGCGGGGATTTGCTACTTGCGAACGTCGCGGCCGAAGACCGCCGTGCTTTACGGCAAGGACGAAAAATTCCCGGTGCCGGGCCTGAAGGTGTTGCGCCGGAGCGAGAACGACCGGGTCACGGTGATTGGCGCGGGAGTGACGCTATATGAAGCGCTGAAGGCCTGCGACCAGCTCAAATCGCGAGGTATCGCCATTCGCGTGATCGATCTTTATTCGATCAAGCCTCTGGACACCGCCGCGCTGGCCGAACACGTTCGCGCCACGGGCGGCAGACTCGTCACGGTCGAGGATCACTACCTGGAAGGCGGCTTGGGCGAAGCTGTTCTTACGGCGCTGACCGAAGATGGCGTGGCGCTAAAGGCGGTGCGGCGCCTGGCCGTCGATCGCGTGCCGCATTCGGGAAAACCAGAGGAGTTGCTGGACGCCTTCGGCATCTCGGCGCGCAGCATTGTTCAAGCGGTGGAAGCTATCGCCGAAGAAACAACGGAAGTGGGCTGATTCAGCCGAACGAATCGGTAGCGAACTAATCCGTAGCCACGGATTGGGCCGCTTCGGCGCCGAATAAGATGTGCCGCGGCGGCTGGCGCAGGTCCCACACGATTCCGCACCACGAAAGCATCTTCAGAAGATAGTAGGTGAAATCCACTTCCCACCAGAAAAAGCCCTGGCGCGCGGAAGCCATGTAGTGATGGTGATTGTTGTGCCAGCCCTCGCCCATGGTGAGGAGCGCCAGCATAGCGTTGTTCTTGCTGGAATCGGAAGTTTCGTAACGGCGGCGCCCAAAGATGTGCGAAAGCGAATTCATCGTGAACGAACTGTGCCACAAGATCACCGTGCTGATGCAATAGCCCCACACCAGCATGCCCCAGCCGCCGGCCAGGAACATGCAAACGGCCGAGTATCACCGGCGGAACGACGTGGTACTTATTCAGCCAGCGCAACTCGGGATATTTGTGGAAATCGCCGATGAGTTCGGTGCGCGTCTCGTTATAGCGATCCGAAAGGATCCAGCCCACGTGAGACCACAGAAATCCGCGCAACGAGGGCGAATGCAGATCCTCTTCCGTATCCGAATAGCGGTGATGATGCCGGTGATTGGCGGCCCACCAGAGCACGCCCTTCTGCGTGGACATGGTGGCCATGAAGGCCATCACAAATTGAAAGGCGCGGCTGGTCTTAAAAGAGCGATGCGAAAAATAGCGGTGGTAGCCCGCGGTAACGAAAAACATGCGCGTGTAGTAAAGCGCCAGGCAAACGATCAAATAAGACCAATGAAATTTCAGAAAAAAGGCGGCAATGCAGGCCAAGTGGACAGCTACGAACGGCAAAGAGCGTATGTAAGATATGCGATCGCCGCTCCTGAGAGTGATCCAACCAAACGCCATGCTTCCCTCCCTCGTACTCCCGGGTCTTTCCGGCAGTTATTCCGAGCGCAGGAACACACGGCAGTCAGCGGCGCTCCGAGTAATGTGGACTGAATACTCAGTTTAGAGACAGATTGAGGGCGCGTCAAGCCATTCGCGCCAATAGGTTGCGAAAAAGAGAGGACTTCGCCGGGTTTCGGCGATCCTTTTTCGTTCGCAATCGCGCGGGCGCGACCCGGGCTGTGCTATCTTCACCGAGCGAAAAGAGGACTTCAGTTCATGGCCGAAAAGACAATTTTGGTGGGAGTGATTCCGGAAGCGATGGTCATTGGGCCCTCGGACCAAGTGGCTTGGGTGGCCGGGGAAGGACAGTTGAAAATCGAATTCGACGCCAACCGTTCGCCGTTCGCCTCGAATATCTTTCAAGCTCCGGCCGGCGTGCGCTTGCTGAGCGGACCCCCGCGTCCAGGCACAAAACCGGGATCGTTCCGCTATCGCCTGTGGCTCAACGACCAGTGCATCGGCAACGGTGAGATCGTCGTGCGGGAGAAATAGCCCGTCCAATGTTCGGGGCAGAGCCTCGCTGATTGCAGCTGCGGTGAAGCGTTATGAACTGGCGCTACGAACTGGACGAAGTGGACATGCGCTTCAGATTGTCGGCGTTGATTTTCAGCTTGCCTTCCGCCTTCATGCGATTATCGAGCGCAGTACGAAACGCTTCAAAGGCCATGTTGCGCCGCGAATCCAAGAGTTGGTTTTCTACATCCTGCTTTTGTTTGGCGAAATCCGCGGGATTGGCCAACTGCTGGTCAACCACCCGATAAACGGCCCAGTTCTCGCCCAGCGAAACGGCATCGCTGGTCTGGCCGGGGTTCATATGGAAGGCCGGACCGAGCTGGGCCGCCCCGCCAAGATCGTTCACGGAGCCGGTGCGAGAGAAAAGATCGCTGGTTTTGGCTTCCAGACCCAGAGCCTTGGCCGCTTTTTCCAGGTCCTCGCCTCCCTTAACCTTCTGGGCCAGTTCCTCGGCCTTGCTCTTGGCCAGTTCCGCGGCTTTATCGCGCCGGTAATCCGCAAGAACTTGGTCGTGAACTTCCGCCAGCGTTCCCGGATGAGCCGGCTGGTCTTCCTTCACGGAAATGACCGCGTAGCCCTTGTCGGTGCGGATGGGAGCGCTGTCGTCGCCCGGGCGCAAGCGGAAAATATCCTCGGTGAGTTCGGGAGAATTACCAACCTCGGGGATCGGCTGATTGGCGTCCAGAGGCGGCGTTTGCCCCAATTTCAAATTGAATTTCTTGGCTAAATCATCCATGGAAACGCGCCCGGTGCGGCGTATCTCGGAGGCAATCTGCTCGGAGAGATCGTCCGCCGCGTGCTGCGCTTTGTCCTCTTGCAGCGCCCCCAAAATCTGCGGGTAGACCTCCTCCAGCGTCTGCGTGCGGGCGTTCTGGCGGTCGATGACTTTAATGATGTGGAAGCCGTACTGCGTTTTCACCAGGTCTGAGATCGATCCGATGGGCAGGGAGAATGCGGCCTGCTCGAACTCGGGGACGGTTTGCCCGCGCACAATCCAGTCGAGATCGCCGCCTTTGTCTTTGGTCGTGTCATCCGAGTATTGCTTGGCGAGATCGCCAAAGTTCGCGCCGCTCTTGGCTTTCTTCAAAACATCCTCGGCCTTCTTGCGAATCTCCTCGGCCTCGGCGTCCGTTTTGCCTACCGTCTTGAACAAGATATGCGCGACGTGGGCGCGGTCGGGTATTTTGTAGCTGTCGATATGCTGTTGATAATAGTTCTGTATTTCATCCTGAGGGATGTTGGTACGAAGCCGAAGCTGTTCGAGATCGAGAAATGCATATTGCACGATGCGCCGCTCGGGAACGTTATAGCGCGCTTTGTTCTTCGCAAAATAAGCGGCTAGGTCCGCATCGCTGGCCTCGATCTTCGACTGCAGATCGGCGGGCCTGACCACCACGTAAGCGAGCTTGATCTTGTCGTTGCGGCGGTGGTACTCCTGTTCGACCTCGGCAGGCGTTACCGTGGTCCCATCGGTAACCAGCTCGCGAAACTTTTCCTCGAGCAAGCCCTGGCCGACTACATCCTCGAACTCCGGAACGGCCATTCCCGTCGTGCCTTCGACCTGCGTCGCATATTGATCGTTGCCTACGAATGTGCCGTTAACAAATGCCGTGGGGATCAACTGCTTGATGCGGTCGGCCCGCTCCTGATCCGTGACCGTAATTCCGAGTTGTTTGGCCTCGATGGCCAATTCTTTCTGAAAAACGAGTTCATTCAGAACTTGCTGCGCATACAGAGGTTCGAGAGCGGCCGGGATCGAGCCGGTGCGCTCAATCCGCGTCAGTTGCGCGCGAACGTCCGTCACGCTAATGGATTGATCGTCTACCGACGCAACCACATCAGCGGCAGCGACCGTGTCGGTGCCTTGCCCCGGCACCAGATACAGCAGCATGCCCACGCCGAGCAGACCGACGATCACGCCGAGCATGATGCGCACGCCCAGCTTATTCTTATGCATTGATTCAAACACGCTTGATGCCACCTTACTGGCGCGCGGAAGGGATAGCCGAAGAACACGAAAGCGCGCCAAACATTGTCTTTGAATCCTCATTATAGGGCAGTCCGCCCACGCGCTCAAACGCGAAATTCGGTGGAGTGCAAGCGCGCGCTCGGCTGAGGAAACCAGTTGTGGAGGGCCGAGTTCTGTTATAAACTTTGCGGCATGTCGATGAGCTTCAGCCAGAAGAGTGCGGCCTGCTGCTGTTGTATCTGTAGCAGCAAAGTGTCTTCTGGCGCAGGGAGGCTCGCGGTCTAGCAAACCAGCACTAGCCGAGCGGCAGTCAAAGCCCACCGCCAGAAGAAATGGCCGGTGGGATTTTTGCTTTTAGGGCCAACTTTCAAAAGGCTAACGATGATCAACCTTGTCCTGGGATTTTTTATCGCGCTGACCGTGGGGCTTACGGGTATCGGCGGCGGCAGCTTCACCGTGCCGGCCCTGCTGTTGATCGTCGGTCTGCCGGCCGTCGAGGCGGTAGGCACCGCTTTCGTCTTCGCCGCCGTGTTGCGCCTGATTGCCGCGCCATTCTACGTGTTCACCGGCGGAGTGCACTCCAAGTACTTGCGGCTTTTGCTCATAGGAGCGGTTCCGGGGCTGGTCGTGGGAATGATCGCCTTGCGCTGGCTATCGACGGGCGCCGGCAGCCCTCTGGTGGTGATTATTCTGGGCGTGCTGCTGGCCACATCGTCGAGTGTGACCTTCATTCCGCGCGCCCAGAACGCGCATTTCGCGGTGAAGAACTCGCGATGGCTGCCCTGGCTGGCGCTTCCCATCGGCATCGAGTCGGGATTTTCGTCGGCGGGCGCGGGAGCTCTGGGAACCATCCTGCTGCTGAACTATTCGGAAATGACTCCGGCGCAGGTGGTGGGCACGGATATCCTCTTCGGACTGGTGCTGGCGATCATTGGCAGCGCGGTGCACTGGACCCTGGGAACCATCAGTTCCACGGTTCTGTTGCAACTGCTGGCGGGAGGAGTGCCCGGGGTGATTTTCGGCTGCCTGATGGCTCGCAGAGTCCCGGCTCGAAAGCTCAAAGCAGTGATGGCGA
The DNA here is from genome assembly GCA_963823935.1 of uncultured Acidobacteriota bacterium. Taxonomy (GTDB): domain Bacteria; phylum Acidobacteriota; class Terriglobia; order Acidiferrales; family UBA7541; genus Palsa-189. The sequence goes on along the minus strand of CAWGNM010000027.1, from coordinate 92,077 downwards.
TGATCGCCATTTGCGCCGGCTTACAGCTGGTGTGGTCCGGCGCCACTTCACTTAATGCGAGACAGGCTGCCAAGGCAGCCAACGCCGCGCGGCTCGCCGCCGCGGCCGCAAAGGTCTCGCGGCCATAACTTCCTCCTCGACGTATCCTGCCAAAGTGGGACAATGCGGCATTCGCGCTATTCCAGAGGAGCCAATGAAAGCCCGCGCGAATGGCGTCTTCTGTAGATGCCCGAATGTGTCTTTTCTCGAATGAAGGGTCGAAAATATTGGAGGTCCCCATGAGGCTTCCTGTGGCTCGATTGCTGTTGCGGGGGGCGCTCGCTGCTTCCTGGATCTTTGTGCTCTTTGCCGGGATCGTAGGTGGGTGGCCCGCCTCGAGTGCGGGCCGGCCGCCGCAGTCACCTTCCACCAAATTGCAAGGCAGTTGGTCGAGGAAGGCGCCTCTTCTCACTAAGCGGGCCGAAGTTGGGGTGGCGGCGCTGGACGGAAAGATCTATGTCGTGGGCGGCGCAACCCCTGGCGTCCAAGCCTCGCCGCTCAATCAGGAATACGATCCGGCGGCAGATCGCTGGCGCGACCGCGCGCCGCTTCCTCACGGGCTGTCGCATCCGGGCGTCGCCGGACTCAACCACAAGCTGTATGCGATCGGGGGCTTCAGCGGCGGCGGTGTGCATGAGGGAGCGCTCGATCTGGCTTTCGAATACGACCCTGCGAGCGATAGCTGGCGGCAACTGCCGCCGCTCAGCAGCCCGCGTGGCTCGGTCGGTCTGGCCGCCGTGGACGGAAAAATCCACGCCATCGGCGGGCGCGGGCTGGACAAAAATACGGTCGTCACGCACGAGATCTACGACCCTTCCAGCGGGAAATGGACCGAGGCCGCGCCGCTTCCCACGGCTCGCGACCACATGGGAGTGATTGTCGTGGACGGAAAAATCCACGCCATCGGCGGGCGCACCGCCGGCACCAGCGATAACACAAATCTGCACGACGTTTACGATCCGGCGACGAATACCTGGCGATCGGCGGCCCCGCTTTTGACGGCGCGCAGCAGTGGAGCGGCGGGCTACTACCATGGGCTAATTCTGTACGCCGGCGGCGAATGCAAAGACGGCAAAACCTTCTCCGAAAACGAAGGCTACGATCCGAAGACGAATCGCTGGTTGGCGCTCGCGCCCTTGCCCCCAGGGCGGCATGCTTTCGGGGCGGCAGCCGTCGGGGCGTACGCCTATTTCGCCGGCGGCGCGCTCGGATGCGGCGGCGGCTCTGTGTCGGACGAACTGCTCGTCTTCAAGCTGCCCTAGTGCTCGGAGGGCCCTGTTCGCATGCACCATAAGGGTATTTCTCACCTCGCCGCCAACCCCGGACTGTCGCGAGTCTGCAGTTCGCCTCCACAGCCGCCAGGAGCGTATTTGCCCATTCAGCTATGTATAGACGTGTTGCAGAGCGGAGCAACAGGCCGCTCGCCTTCCTTGCGACACCCCAGGCCGTGTGCTAGTTTCAAAACCAGCGCAAAATTTTGCATTTTTCATGTACGATTCGCGACAATCCGGCTCCGCGAAACACGGCAAAGTGCCGGTCGAGGTCTATTGGACCGCGATCAGCTACCGCACCGTAATCCTCTATATTGTGCTGATTGTGGTCATCATCGGGGCTGGAACTTATGTGGCGCGCCCCGACTGGATGGCCGGCACATTCGACCGCCTGTCGCGGAGTCTGGGCGCGGCCCCCGGCGGCGTCGCGGCTTTAGCGCAGAATCAAGCGCGTTTTGTTAACCTTGACGGTAAGGTGGAAATCAAGCGCGCCAATTCGGTGACCTGGCAAAGTGCCGATTACCGCAGCACGCTGGACAAAGGCGATTTGATTCGCACCGGGGACGACGGTGCGGCCAGGCTCGCGTTTGTGGACGGCACGACCTACACGATCAAGGCGGACTCGTTCGTCACCGTGGAGCAGAACTCCATTGACCGCGACCAGACCGACGTGGCCGTACACATCAGTTCCGGCGCTGTAGACCTGGCCACGGGCTCGTGGCAATCGCCGAAATCGAGGGCCGAAGTCTCCTTCGCCAATGCCCGGGCGTCCTTGCAGGAAAATAGCCGTGCGGCCGTCCGCGCCGATCCCGCCACCAACGAAAATCAGATCACCGTTTCGGCCGGCGCCGCGGATATGCAGGTGGGCAATCAACACGTGCAGATCGGCGAGTGGCAACGCGTGACGTTTAATCAAGCGAGCGGCGAACTGACCAAGACCACGGTGCTTGCGCCTCCCCAGCTCGCGGCGCCGCTGAATCTCCAGCCCTTGATCGAAGCGGACCCTAAACACGCTCCCGTGCACTTCGCCTGGTCCGCTATTCCGGACGCCGTGAGCTATACCTTGCGCGTCAGCACCAACTCCATGTTTACGCGGACCGTGGCCGAAAAAGAGGTCGGCGGCACCAGCGTCGATCTCAGCGGATTCGATCCCGGCGACTACTTTTGGAGCGTAACGGCCATCGACGCCCACAAGAAGGAGAGCGCGCCGAGCGACGCGTACAAGTTCACTCTGATCGCACAAGGCAAGGCCGAGGAGATGCTCCTGGAAGTAGACGCCACGGAGATCCATGGGAACGTGGTGGAGATCATCGGGCGCACCGAAGCGAGCGCGGCGCTCATCGTTAACGGAGAGCCGGTGGCGGACATCGCGCGCGACGGCCGTTTTCGTTATTTCACGCAGGCGCTTTCGCGGGGCAGTCACGAAATTGTAGTGACCGGGCAGAATCGCAGGGGTGGTACGGCGATCAAGCGCGTGTCGATCGTTATTCCTTAATCACTGTATCGTGGCAAAGGGGAAACCGCGGCCGGAAACGGTGCGGAAATCAGAATGATCAGTAAAAACGGCTATAATCTTCGTTCCGTCTTCAGCTTGCTCTCTTCCGATCTGGCCATCGACTTGGGTACGGCGAACACCCTGGTATTCGCGAAAGGCAAAGGCATCGTGGTGAACGAGCCTTCCATCGTGGCGATTAACAAGAACACCAGCGAGGTGGTCGCCGTGGGGCGCGAAGCAAAGGACATGCTCGGCCGCACGCCGGGCAACGTCGTGGCCATCAAGCCCATGAAAGACGGAGTGATCGCGGATTTCAAAGTGACCGAGAAGATGCTCACGTACTTCATCCAGAAGGCGCACAACCGCCGCGTCCTGGTGCACCCGCGCATCGTCATCGGGGTGCCCAGCGAAATCACGCCGGTGGAGAAACGCGCCGTGCAGGATTCCGCATACCGCGCCCGGGCCAGCGAAGTCTACCTGGTTGAGCAGGCCATGGCGGCGGCCATCGGCGCCGGCCTGCCCATCGAGGAGCCGTCGGGAAATATGGTGGTGGATATCGGCGGCGGCACCACGGACATCGCCGTCATCTCCATGAGCGGCATCGTCTACTCGCGCTCCGTGCGCGTCGCCGGCAATGAGATGGACGAGGCCGTGATGCACTACCTCAAGCGCAAATACAATCTCCTCGTCGGGGAACGCACGGCGGAGCAGATCAAGATGGAGATCGGCTCGGCCTATCCCCTGGAAAAGCCCCTGACCATGGAGGTCAAGGGCCGCAACCTGATTGAAGGCGTGCCCCGCACCGTCACCATTGACGACAGCGAAATCCGCGAGGCGCTTTCCGAGTGCGTCTCCACGATTTTGAACGCCATCCGCGTGGCCCTGGAGCGTACGCCCCCCGAACTTTCCGCAGACATCAGCGATCGAGGCATTGTGCTCACCGGCGGCGGCGCTCTGATCAAGAATCTGGACAAGCGCATTCGGGAAGAGACGGGATTGCCTGTTTCGATTGCCGATGATCCGCTGGCTTCCGTGGTGCTGGGCACGGGAAAGATGCTCAGCGATTTCCGTCTCCTGCGGCTTGTGTCCATTGATTAGGCGGAATGATTCGGCGCATTGGCCCATGCGTTCTGGCGAGGGCGCTTGGTCCAGGCAGTTCTGGGCCGTTGGCGATAGCGAGCCGGGGTTCCTCGCGAGACTCTCGATTTAAAAGATTCAAGGCGGCAAAGAGCTCATGTTGCCCATCCCTTCTCGGCATCGATCTCTGACTCTATTCGCGGTCGCTATTGCGGCCCAGATACTGTTTCTCGCGATCCAGATCAGGCGCGGGCAGCAGGTGCGTCTGATCCGCGTATGGGCCATCGAGAGCGTCTCTCCGCTGGGGCGCGGCGCGGCGTGGTCGGTGGACGGAATTCGCGGCCTGTGGAACAACTACGTGGCTTTGCGGCATATGCGCGAGGAGAACGATCAGCTTCGCAAGGAGTTGGGCTCGCTCAAAATACGCAATGAGCAACTGGAGAGCCGCGCGGCTGAAGCGGATCGCCTGGCGAACTTGCTCGGCTTCCGCGACCAGCACGCCGAGGTGCAGATGCTGGCGGCGCGAGTGATCGGCGCAACTCCCGATCCCGCCAGCCACATGGTGTTGATTGACCGTGGAACGCGCGATGGTGTGCGCCGGGATATGGGAATCATCACGCCGGAAGGGGTGGTCGGCAAAGTTCTGGCGGCTTATCCGGACACGTCTCAAGTGCTGCTGCTTAGCGACAAAGAAAGCGGCGTCGGCGCGTTACTAGGGACTTCGCGGGCCCAGGGACCCGTGAGGGGAACGGGCGACCCTCTGCTCGATCTCGAATACGTTGGCAATGACACCAAGGTCCAACCGGGCGAGCTGGTGCTCACGTCGGGGCAGGATCGTATCTTTCCGAAGGATTTGCCGGTCGGTACCGTCGTGGAAGTGCATCCTGACCACAAGGGCCCTTTCCAGACCATATTGGTAAAACCAGCGGCGCGGCTGGACGGCTTGGAGGAAGTTCTGGTGCTGCTCACGCGCCAGGAATTTACGGCGCGTAAGGACGCGGAAACCTCAGGGCACGTTCCCGCCCCCGCCACGCCCGCCAAGGCGACGGGTACGGCGGTCCCAGCGAAACCACCGGTTACACAAACGGCGAAGCTGCCTGTTGCCGCACCCCCGGTGAAGCCGGCGCCCGCGACGGTTCCGGCGAAACCACCAGTTGCGGCGCCGCCGAAGCCCGCTGTTTCGGCAACTTCGCCGACAGCGTCAACCCGGGAAACACCGGAAAAATCGGACACGCCGGAAACTTCGGAAGCACCAAATAATCCTTGAATGGCGCTGACTAGGCTCTAAAAATGGAAATCAGTCCAACATACGACCAGCATATCGAGGTTCATAAATTCTACGCCGGCACCATTTTGGGCATCGCTATCCTGGCCCTGGCGCTCGAGGCTTTGCTGCCGGCGTTTTTCCGTTCGGCCGCCATCCTGGAGCTACCGCTCCTGGTAACGATCTACTTCGGGTTGAGCCGGCGAAATCCCTCTTCCGGTCTTTTGCTTGGGATGGCCATAGGCCTGGCTCAGGACGGCCTCGGGCATACTCCGTTCGGAATGTACGGAATTGCTAAGACCGTGGTCGGTTTCACGGCATCCTCATTCGGTTCTCGCATCGACGTGGAGCATCCTATAAGCCGTTTTCTCCTCACCTTCGTTTTTTTCCACCTGCACAACGCGGTTTTGGTAATGATCAGCCGCGTCTTGCTGGGGCAACACGAGCCCTACCTCGAAGCCAGGCTTGTCATCGCCTCCGTGGTGAACTGCGTTGTAGCGGTTTTCCTGTATCCCCTCCTAGACCGGCTCCGTAAACCCTCCTAACCCCCAAAGTGTCCTCCGTCATCTGATTTAGGGACTTACGTCACCTTGTTCGATTGGGCATAAGGCGGCTGCAATCGGTTGCAGGGCCTCGAAACCCGGTGCTATTTTGGGCGAGCCTTTCAAGAGCGCCGGAAAAGGGCTCTCGGCGGCAACCGACCTAAATTCCGAAGTTTAAGGGCATGGTATACTTGCTGATCCACCCGGCAAGTTGAACAGGACGGTTCCAGTAACGGGCGCGGAGTTTGCTTGTCCCCTTGGTTCCAAAATGATAATCGCCTGCCGCAAACGCGGCTGGCGGTCATCTCCTACACGATCGTCGCGCTGATGGCCCTGCTGCTGCTGGGCTTTTGGAAGCTGCAGATCGTCGACTCCGATCGCTACGCGCAACTCGCGGAACGCAACCGCGTTCGATCGATCCCCATCATCGCGCCGCGCGGCGCCATGCTGGACCGCTATGGCCGCGTCCTCGTGGACAACTATCCCTCCTTCAGCGTTCTGCTGCTGCGCGACGATCCCGACCAGCGTCGATCACCTGCTGCCGCAAATTGCCGATGGCTTGAACTTGACGGTCGATGACGTTCAGCAGCAGCTCGACGCCGCCAAATCGCTTCCGCATTTCCAACCCATCGTGATCAAGCCGGAAGCCACGCCCGGCAGACATCGCCTTCATCGAATCGCACCGCGCCGATATTCCCGTGCTGGAAATGCTCATGGTGCATCGCCGGCGTTATCCAAAGGGCGGGTTCATGGCCCACGTCAGCGGTTATGTGGGCGAAGTCAGCGCCGACCAGATCGAAGAAGCAATGGCCGCTACCAGTCCCGGCGATATCGTCGGCAAGACCGGCCTGGAGAGGCAATACAACGAGCAACTGATGGGCGTGGACGGCCAGCGGCGCGTCGTCGTCAATAGCGTGGGCCGCGAAGTGGGCCGGCTCGAGCAGACCGACGCCATTCCCGGCAAACCCATCCGGCTGACGATCGACTATGACCTGCAGCTCGTCGCCGAGCAGGATCTTGGCGGGCAAGAAGGGCGCCGTGGTGGCCCTCGATCCCAAGACCGGCGAAATTCTGGCCATGGCCAGCCAGCCTTCCTACGATCCCAATGACTTCGCCGTGCGCATTTCCAAAGACGAATGGCAGCGCCTCAACGAAGATCCCGAACATCCGCTGCTGGACCGCGCCATTCAGGCGCAACTCGCGCCCGGCTCGATTTTCAAGATTTTGATGACCACGGCGATGCTGGAGTCCAAAGCGATTCCGGAGGACTATCAAGGTTTTCTGTCCCGGGCTATGCCGAATTCTACGGCCGCGTGTTTCATGATGCGGAAAAAGGAGGCCACGGCGAGGTGGATCTGCACAACGCCATCGTGCAATCCTGCGACGTCTACTTCTACAACGTTGGCAAGCAGCTGGGCATCGACCGCATCTCCTATTATGCGCACGAAACTGGGTCTGGGCCGCAAGACCGGCGTGGACCTTCCCGGCGAAGATTCCGGCCTGGTGCCTTCGGAGGAATGGAAGGAGCGCGTCTTCCATCAGAAGTGGTATCCGGGCGAGACCATCTCCGTCGCCATCGGCCAGGGCGCCACCGTGGTCACCCCGATGCAACTCGCCTACACCATCGGCGGCATCGCCATGGGCGGCGTGTTCCACCAGCCCCATCTCCTGATGAGCGATCAGCCCGCGCCGGAAGTCGATTTCCCGATCTCCGAGTCCACCGCCGATTTCATCACGCAGGCCATGTGGGGCGTGGTGAATGAAGGCGGTACGGCGGCCGCATCCAGGCTGCCCGGCATCGAATTCTGCGGCAAGACGGGAACGGCGCAGGTGATCAGTAGCCAGAGACTAAGGCGCGCGCCGGCAAGCAACGCCGACGAAAGAACAACGCCTGGTTTGTCGGGTTTGCGCCGCGGCGCAATCCGGAGATCGTGGTCGCGGTGCTGGTGCAAGCCGGCGGCTTCGGCGCGTTCCGCCGCGCCCATCGCGCGCGATGTCGTCAAAGCCTACTACGATAAGAAGCAGGGCAAGCTTCCTCCGCAGGCAGCTCACCACCCAGGCCGTGCCCGGCATACCGCCGTCTGTGGCCGCGCAGTCAGCCGCACGCCACCAAGCCGGATGCCAACGACCGAGGCAAGCGCGTTCCGCACCAAGCCAGACGGCCTGCTGGCGGCAACCGACCACTCCGGTGGCCACCGCTCCCGTGAGCTGTCGAATGCACAATGAGAGCAGAGGCACGGCGGAATTCGCGATTACGACTGGTGGCTGCTGGCCATCGTCTTCGCCATCTGCGGAATTGGCGTGCTGGAAATCTGGTCGGCCACTCACGCCAGCCATCTGGCCGGCATGCAGTGGAAGCAGCTGTCCTGGATCGCGCTCGGCGTCGTCGCTGCATGCTGCTGCTCTCCCGCCTTGATTATCATGCCGTGCTGGACAAAGCGCCGATTCTCTACCTGATCGGAATCCTGGCGCTGGTGGCCGTTCTGGCCGTCGGACACACGCGCTTTGGCGCCAAACGCTGGCTGCCCGTGCTGGGCCAGTTTTTGCAGGTGTCAGAACTTGCCAAGTTGATTATAATCGTGACGTTGGCGCGTTTTTTTGCGGACGTGCGCACAGACCGGCTCTCCCTGGCGGACTTGTTCAAGGCGGCGGTGCTCACGGCCGTGCCCGTTGGGCCTGATTCTCTTGCAGCCGGACCTGGGAACGGCCATGGTGCTGGTTCCGGTCGTGGCAGTGGGGGCCTATCTGGCGGGCATGCAATGGAAACACGCGGCGGTGATGTTGCTGGCGGCGGCGCATGATGGTGCCCGTCGCCTGGCACGTCCTGAAGCCCTATCAGAAGGAGCGGGTCACCACCTTTCTTCGCCCGGAGGACGACCCCAAGGGATCGGGCTACCAGATTCTGCAGTCGAAAATTGCCGTGGGTTCCGGAGGTTTCTGGGGCAAGGGACTCGGCAACGGCAGCCAGAATCAGCTGGGTTTCGTGCCGGTTCGGTATTCGGATTTTATTCTTGCGGCGCTGGCCGAGGAGTTGGGTTTTGCCGGAGTCTTCGTGACGCTGGTGCTGTATACGGCTTTGCTGCTGCGCCTGATCCAGAACGCGCAACGCGCAAAAGATCGCGCGGGAATGTTTCTGGTGATGGGCGTGGCGGCGATCTTGGGTTTTCACGTGCTGGTTAACGTGGCCATGGTCATCGGCTTCATGCCGGTGACCGGCATTCCGCTGCCGCTGATGAGCTACGGCGGTTCGGCCACGTTGTTCGTGTTTTTGGCGCTGGGCCTGGTGATGAACGTCCGCTTGCGGCGATTCGTCAACTGAGCCCGCGCCGGTTTGCACTCTCCGCGCCGTGGACTGGATGCCGGTGCAGGCAGACAGTAGAATTCAGGATTTTGAGAGTTGCATCGCGTGATCGAAAGACTGTCGCACCTCGATGGACTTGTCTCCGGTCTTCCGGCTGCGCGCCGGAATGCTGCGCCGGAGCGCCCCCGGCGGAGAGCTCGGCGATGCCCTCTGAGGAGCTTTCATGCCCAAAGAGCTGGTTATTTCCGCGGCCCCCCACGAGACGCGGGTCGCGATTCTGGAAGATGGTCTGCTCTGCGAAATCTATATCGAGACGGGAAAAAGAATTTGCGCTAGTCGGAAGCATCTACAAAGGCCGCGTCACCCGCGTGCTTCCCGGCATGCAGTCGGCCTTCGTGGATATCGGCCTCGATAGCGACGCCTTCCTTTACGTCGGCGACTTCCTCGAAAATCTCGAAGACTACGACCACGTCGTCGCGCCCGTCGAAGGCAAAGTCGAAAAGATGGAGCAGCAGGGCGGCGAGGTCTTTGCGCCGCCGGCGCAAGGCGGCCGGAGCCATCGGGCCCATCGAGCCACGAAGCGCCTCCGGCCGAAGCGGCTGAGGCTGCGCCGCAACTCGGCAGCTCGTCTCCGGAGATGCCGCACGACGAGGAGGACCAGCCCTCGGGAAACGTCGCCCCCCGCAGCCGAACATGCGGGAGACACGTCCACCCATGCCGTTTGCGCGGCAGGACCGCCGGCCGGGCGGATTCGGACCAGGCCAGGGCCGACAAGGCCAAGGCCGCCAGGGACAGCGGCGCGGCGACGCGGCGGTGGCGGCCGCTGGCGTCAAGGCCGCGGCGGAGGAGGTCAGCGCTATCAAGGACGTGATCTGCCTCCTTCGAAATACGCCTCGCCGCGTCCCTATACGCCCCGGCCTCAAGCGGAGCCACGCGAGGAATTGCCGGCCGACTACGAACCCATCATTCTGCCGGGCGAATCCCTGGCCAAATACAAAGACCGCGCGCCTCAAGCGGGCGGCGCTGGCGCCGGTACTTCGGCTTCCCCGGCTCAACCGGCAGAGATGCCTCCGCAAACGGAACATCGAGACTATGCGCGAGCCGTCAGCTGAAGCAGCCGAACATGCAGAGCAAGATCGAACTGCCTCGGAAGGACGCCGCCTCGCAGGAGCATGGAAGACCGGAGGCCTGGGCCGCCCAGCAGCGGCGGCGATGCCGGCGCGGTCCCCCTGCCCGATTCCGAGACCTTCTCCGAATATCAGGCGCTTCCTGAGGAGCCGCCGCGCGCCATTTACGAAAGCGCCGCCGTGCCGGATACCGCTGCCCATCCTGCGGGACCGCCGAACTCTCCGATGAAGAGGTCAGCTCCCTGGCGGAGCAGCTCGCCGAGGCGCGCCACGAAGAAGCGAGCGCCAAAGCCGAGGCTGACGCCGAACAGGGCATGCTCGAGGAAGAACTTCCGCATGGACCCGAAGGCGCCGCGGAAACCGACGAGTTTATCGCCGAGGCCGAAGCGGAAGAGCATGAGGAACAGGCCGAGCATGACGAGCACCATGACGAGCGCGAGGAGCATGAAGAGGCTGCGGGACATAGCCGCGGAAGGCGCCTCCGGACTCGGCGAGGCGGGGATGCGGGAACCGCAGGCTTCGCCGGAGCACCCCATGTCCGCGCGCATCTCTGAACCGCAACGCGCAGCGCTTCCAGCGCCCCATGCGCCGGGGCGGCCGCAATCGCGGCCAGCAGCGCCACACGCGGCAGGCCCGACCATCGGCACGAAGCGCGCAGGCCGCAACTCATCTCCGAAGTGCTGAAGGCCGGCCAGGAAATCATCGTGCAGATCGCCAAGGAGCCGCTGGGCAAAAAGGGCGCGCGCATCACCAGCCACGTGGCGCTTGCCGGGCCGCTTCCTGGTGTATATGCCCACGGTCAATCACATCGGCGTCTCGCGGCGCATCGCCTCGGCCGAGGAGCGTTCGCGCCTGCGCCACCTGGTCACCGAAGCCAAGGGCACCTTCCCCGGCGGCTTCATCGTGCGCACCGCGGCGGACGGCGCGCCGGAAGAGGAGATCCGCGCCGACGTTGAATTCCTGGGCCGCACCTGGGAGAAAATCCGCACGCAGTCCGAGCCGCGCAAGTCGCCCGCCCTGCTGCACCGCGATCTGAACCTGGTCGAGCGCATCCTGCGCGACTACGTCAGCAACGATTACACCGCCATCTGGATCGACAACGAAGACGAGTTCAGCAAAGTCGTCGAATTCGTCAGCCGCTTCCAGCCCAAGCTGGTCGGCCGCGTCAAGCTCTACACCAAGAGCGCGCCCATCTTCGAGGAGTTCGGCATCCAGCAGGAGCTCGACAAGGCCCTGCGGCCGAAAGTCTGGCTCAAGTCCGGCGGCTACATCGTCATCAACCACACCGAAGCGCTGGTGGCCATCGACGTCAACACCGGCAAATACGTGGGCCGCGGCTCGACGCGCCTGGAAGACACCATCGTCAAGACCAACCTCGAAGCGGTGAAGGAGATCGTCCGCCAGATTCGCCTGCGCGACCTGGGCGGCATCATCGTGCTCGACTTCATCGACATGGAGGAACGGCGCAACCGCGAAAAGGTGATGGCCGCGCTCGAAGCGGCGCTGCGCTCCGACCGCGCGCCCTCCAAGGCCCTGCACTTCAACGAATTCGGCCTGGTCAACATCACCCGCAAGCGCACCAAGCAGGCGCTCGAGCGCGTGCTCTGCCAGCCCTGCCCCTATTGCACCGGCTCCGGCATGGTGAAATCCGTGCCCACCATCTGCTACGAAATTCAGGCCGAAGCGCGCAAGATGGCCGCCGATCTGGACGCCTCCAGCCTCACCCTGCGCGTGCATCCGGAAATCGCCAAGGCGCTCAAGACGCGCGAAGCCGGCGCTGATCGAAGAACTCGAGCAAGCACACGCGCAAGAGCGTCATCATCCAAGCCGACCCCACGCTGCACTGGGAGCAGTACGACATCTACTAAGATTACGGTCCATAAGCACCGTACTCTGATAGACATCGTGCTATTGGCAGGAAATTTGGCACGCGTGGTTTTAGCTGGATAGAATAGTTAGAGCATGGCTGCCTACACGACTTTAATCTCCGGTCCTTTTCTAAACTTCTCGTTGTCATTGATCATGATTTTAGGTAGCGAGAAGTCTGGCTTCGACGAAATTATCCATCGGTTTGCATAGATCATTTGAAGTGAATTAACGCGCATGACCACGCGATGATCGTATGGTGTCGGCGTCCCATTCCTGAACGGGTAGTATAGTTCATTGCCCTTATCGCGATCTTCTTTCAACTGCTGAAGAACATCGAGGTCTTTGCCTGTTAATTTCAGACGCGATGCCTTCTTTTCCCATTTGTTGAAGTTTCTGTTGATCCTTCTGCCATTCCGAAGAATGTAGGCAACAACCTGCGGGTCAGTCATGCCCAGGCTTAGCGTTGGGCACAAGGGCAAATAAGCAGTAGAACCAGGTGACGCTAATCCGATTCCTGTGCCCGCAGGTGCGAAATCATTGTCCACGACCACAGGATGATCACCTAAGTGGAATGGGTCGTCATCTCTGGCTTCGATGAGATGCCAGTGCTTCGACAAGAAGTGTGGCCCATAGGTCGCCGGCGCGTCAGCGAGCATTTGAAGCGAAAGAACTTTAATTTCCTCCTCCGATGGCACGCGAAAAGTTGAGAGTTGGTCGGCCCTAAATCCGCGTGTCTGTAGAGCTTTAAGCACCCCTTCGTTCGTATTTTTGATTTGTTCGCGGAGTCCTGGAGTGCGAACGAATTGCACAGCACAGAACTCTGCCAGAGTCTTGCGTTCTAGATGACTAATCTCTCGGAGTCGCCGCGTTTGAACGAGTCGGTTTAAAATCGGAGCGGTTCGATCCTCAATGGCGGTTAGGGACGTTTCGAAGCTCACCCACTCGTCGTCAATCTCCATTTCGTAGAATCGTGTGCTCGCGAGGATCCCTTTGATATTTGGTGAGAAGACGTTATCTGTCTTTTTATCGAAGCACCATACTTGCTCTAACCCTCTCCTCGCGGACGGATCATTAACGTGCAGGCGCAAAAGTAGCTGTGGCACGTAATGTTGAACTTCAGGGTGGCCGTCTTTTCTCATTAGGATCGGCGCTGTTCGAGGCACTTTTTAACTGGAGCGATTCCAAAGGTACTGTATCGTTGTCAATTCCCGCGGCAACACCTTCCAACGCTCTTTAACGCAGAGTTCCCCGCCGCTGCATGAAACTTCTTTACCGTTCTTTACGCTGATCGAATGTACTATTGAGATCTGCATAAATAATGCAATAATGGGCAGTGGGGAGGAGAACACCCATGCCCAGGCTGAAGGGGAGCGCGGACCTACTGGAAGACCGGCGCAAGCGAGCTTTAGCGTTGCTGGATGCCGGTCATTCTCTCAACGAAGTGGGACGACGCGTCCGATGCCATGCCAGTTCGGTGATGCGCTGGCGGGATACCCGGCGACGAGGCGGCACCAGGGCTTTGCGGGTGCGCTTCTCTCCGGGACGGCCGCTCAAACTGGGATCCACTGAACGAAAGCGTTTGGAGAAGGTGCTTCTGCAAGGACCGCTCGCGCACGGCTACCGAACCAACCTGTGGACCACGGCCCGCATTGCGGAACTGATCCGGCGGGAGTTCGGTGTCCACTATCACCGCGACCATGTCGGCCGGTTGATGCACCGCCTGCAATGGAGTCCTCAAAAGCCAGAACGGCGGGCGCTGGAACAGAATGAAAAAGCCATCGGGCGCTGGAAACAAAAAAACTGGCTGCGGATAAAAAAAACGCTACGCGGATGGGTGCCCACATCGTCTTTGCCGATGAATCGGGCTTCCTCTTGATCCCCAACGTGGTCAGAACCTGGGCTCCGCAAGGCCAAACTCCCGTGTATCGGTGTGCATTGACATGCTCAACTTCATTGCGTGTGAGGATGAGCGACTCACCCTTCGTTTGCGTGCCTTTGACCTCCACGTAATGCAACCCGCCATTCTTCTGGCAGGTATAGTCGAAACACTCGTATCGTGCCGTATCGACGAAGTCCTTATAACCTAACGCTTTCAGGCTCTTTTGCGCCTTCTCCATCGCATATTTTTCAACAGCTTTGCGAATTTCAATATTTGATTGGAATCCCGCGGCCTTCTCGTGCTCGATTTGGGCTGAATCCTCTAATTGCGTATTGGCCTCGGAGACTACGAAAGACCTCTCGCTATCGCCTTCGGGGACATAAGGCTCCCAATTGCCTGCGTCGCGAATGATTCTCAGAAAGCTCTCGCACCGCTCATCATCCAGAGGCTCAAGCGTGTGTGAAACCATGCCGCGAGGATGGCCCTTGCGCAACTTCTCTGGAACGATGGCGACCTCGTTTCGCGAGGGCGCTCCTTTTTCAAGCCATGTCACACCGATGCGCCGTCCAAACCCCGGCTCGTGTGTGTCCGTCCTGAACCCCGTGGGGCGAAAATAGCGTCAACTAAGGCAAGGTCTTCGATCTTCGCTGGAATCCCAAACCGCCATCGTTTGAGGTATGGAATTACGATATCGCCGGGTCCCATTTTGCCGGCGCGTTTCCTCGTGATCTCGAAGCCGCGGTCCTTTGTCTTAGGTCCATCCCAGCGGAAACCGGCGCTCGGCGGCCATCCAATCGCCACGCAGTCGTTCGCAAGCCAACTCTTCCAGAGGCCAGTATTGTGTTCTTCGTCTGGACAAATTATGGCCCACTTGTTCGGCATTGTCGCAACTCCTGTTTGGGCGCGAATTCTATATCAACCGCGATATAATGCACGGTCGCTGAGAGCGAGAACCGGTGTGCAGAATAGATATCTTACCTCCGGTGACCAAGAAACGCCTGCCCTTAGGTTTTCGCCCCGGACTTAAGGCGAAGCCTTGCCAGTTGACGCGGAGACGCCTGCGGAGTATCTCTTTACGTTATAAACGCGGCTGAAATCGGCGTCGAACACCCAAAGCGGACTCATCCGCCGATCATTGTCAGCCAATCATTCTCAGCCGATCAAGGAGGGGACCGTGAAGCATCTAGTTTCCTGGATTGCCGTTGTGGCTTTTGTATTGGGTATTTCGTCCGGCGCGCGAGCGCAAGGCCACGTCACTCTGCTGTCTCCGGACCCGCTCAAGCGGGAAGTCGATGAAATCGTCAAGAACTTCGAGATGAAAACCGGCGTTAACGTCCAGGAGTCGTACGGCACCGGCGTGGGCTCGCGCAAAACGGTTCAGGAAGGCGGGGCCTTGGACGTGACGCTGCTCTTCGCTCCCTTCGACGATGCGCTCAAGACGGGCAACGTCGATAAGAGCACGCAGACCGTGGTGGCCCGGGTGCGCCTGGCGATCGCCGTGAAAGCGGGCATTCCCAAGCCTGACATTTCGAGCGCCGCAGCCGTCAAGAAGCTTCTGCTCAATGCCAAGTCCATCGGAACCGTCGATCCCGCTCAGGGAAGCGTCGGCGGAGCGGCCATGCTGGCGTTCGAGAAGATGGGTATTACCGATCAAATAAAACCCAAGATAAAACTGTATCCAACCGGCGGGGGGCCTCAGAAGGCCATCCTCGACGGTACGGTCGACGTCGCCGTTGGTCCTTATCTCAGCGACTATCGCAATCCCGATCCCGGGCTTCAGGTGGTCGGGGCGTTGCCGCCGGACGCCGCTACCCCTGTGGACATTACGGGCTGGATCGCCACCAACGCTCCGGACAAAAAGGCCGCCATGCAGCTTCTGGATTACTTCAAGTCGAAGGACGCCGCGGCTGTTTGGGAAGCGGCCAAGGTATTTCCGGCCTCGAAGTAAGTCCGGCCCGCTCAGGAACCAGCAGTCATCCCCCGAGGGTTCGATCTCTTGATGCGGAATCGAACCCTCGCTTGCAAAGCGTCGCGCCAGTGGCACAGCCACTCTTGGCTGTGCAGTGTGTAGCTCAGGTCGCGCGCGACTCGAAGCGATCCACCGGCCCGCGTCTAGCTCGCGAAAATTCACGGCGGCAACGGCTGTCCACCCTCATTTCCACTCGTGAAGTTCTGGTATGATTTCGTTTGTGCAAATTTTGCGCTGAAGCGCGAAATTCTCGATCCCTATGATTGCCCGCTACACACGCCCGCAGATGGGCGCCATCTGGACCGATCAAGGCCGCCTGGAGCGCTGGCTGGAAGTCGAAGTGGCCGCCACGGATACGCTGGCCGAGCGCGGCGTGGTGCCGCCGGAAGCCGCCGCGCGCATTCGCGAACGCGCCCGCGTCGATGCGCAGCGCGTGCTGGAAATCGAGGCGCGCGTCCGGCACGACGTCATCGCCTTCACGCTCGCCGTCGGCGAATCGATTGGCGATCCCGAAGCGGCGCGCTGGCTGCACTACGGGCTGACCTCGAACGACGTTGTGGATACGGCGCAGGCGCTCCAGATTCGCGAGGCTTCGCGCCTGATCGACGCCGGGCTCAAGCGCCTCGGCGAAGTGCTCGAAAAGCGCGCCCGCGAATTTCAGCACACTCCCCAGATCGGCCGCACCCACGGCATTCATGCCGAGCCCATTACCTTCGGCCTGAAGGTTGCCAATTGGTTTGCCGAAAATCGCCGCAATCAGGAGCGTTTCTGCCGCGCCGCGCGGCAGATGGCCGTGGGGAAGATTTCAGGCGCGGTAGGTAATGCCGCGCATTTGGGAGTGGACGTCGAAGAGGCCATCTGCCGCCGCCTGGGCCTGGAGCCCGCTCCCGTCGCTTCGCAGGTGATCCAGCGCGATCGCCACGCCGAATTCGTCGCCGCGCTGGCGATTATTGCGGCGACTCTCGAGAAAATCGCCGTCGAGATTCGCCACCTGCAGCGCACCGAAGTGCGCGAGGCCGAGGAACCCTTTGCCTCCGGGCAGCGCGGCAGCTCGGCCATGCCCCACAAGCGCAATCCGGTAAGCTGCGAACAGATTTCCGGCCTCGCGCGCGTGGTGCGCGCCAACGCCCAGGCCGCCCTCGAAAATGTCGCGCTCTGGCACGAACGCGATATTTCGCACAGCTCCGTCGAGCGCATCATCCTGCCCGATTCCACCATCCTGATCGACTATATGCTTGCCCGCATGACCGATATTCTCGCCGGCCTGCGCGTCTTTCCCGAACGCATGCGGCGCAATCTGGACGCCACCCAGGGTCTGGTCTTTTCCGGGCAGTTGCTGCTCGACCTGGTCGAGGCTGGCGCCCCGCGCGACGGCGCCTATCAGTGGGTGCAGGAAAACGCCATGGCCGCTTGGGAATCGGAGGGCAGCTTCCGCGAGCGCGTCGCGCGCGACGAGCGCATCACCAAATTCCTCGATCCTGCCGCTCTCGCACGCGCCTTCGACCTGGACCGGCAGCTTCACCAGGTCGACGCCATCTTCCGCCGCGTCTTTGGTTTGGCCGGGAACTAGCTGGGCAACTGCCGGGATACTTTGCTTGACAGCACTGTGCCCGGCAGCGAAAATTGCCTCCCCTTCCTGAAAATCTCATAGCTTGACTTGTGCCGTTGCGGGACTGGTACTGGTACGGCCCCTCCTCCCGCTTTTCGCGCCCTTGACCAAACGCAATTTTGGGCGCGCCAATCGCACGCAAACGGAGGAACCCGTGTCCGCAAATAACGCACCCCTGGGAACCATTCTCGTCGCCGACGATAATCAGTCCGCCCGCGACATGCTGGAGATGATGCTGCGCACGCATGGCTATCGCGTGCTCGCCGTGGGCGATGGCCCGGCGGCGCTGGCGGTGCTGCAGCAGGAACCCGTCGATATGGCCCTCATCGACGTGGTCATGCCCGGCCAAAGCGGTTTTGCCGTTTGCCGCGCGGCCAAGGACCGCCCCGAGACGCGCCTCACGCCCGTCGTGCTCATCACCGGCCTCGGCCGCGTGGAAGACCGCATCAAGGGAATCGAAGCCGGCGCCGACGATTTTCTGAATAAGCCCGTCCGCAAGGAAGAGTTGCTCGCCCGGGTGAAGTCGCTGGTGCGCGTGAAGCGCATTACCGACGAGCTGGAAAGCGCCGAAACCGTGGTCTTCACCCTCGCCGCCAGCATTGAGGCCAAGGACCCTTACACCGAAGGCCACTGCGATCGCCTCTCGCGATATTGCGTGGCGCTTGGCGAGCGGCTGGGATTGCCCGAGGACGATCGCATCGCCCTCCGCCGCGGCGGCGTGATTCACGATATCGGCAAAGTCGCCGTCCCCGAACGCGTGTTGCTGAAGCCGGGGCCGCTCGACGTGCACGAACGCCAGTTGATGGAGACGCATCCCGCGATTGGCGAGCGCATTTGCGCCCCGCTGAAGTCCTTTCGCAACGTGCTGCCCATTATCCGCTGGCATCATGAGCGCCAGGATGGCAGCGGTTATCCCGATCGCCTGCGAGGCCACCAGATTCCCCTCGTCGCTCGCGTCCTGCAGACTGCGGACGTCTTCGACGCCTTGACCACCGATCGCCCTTATCGCAAGGCGCTCTCTCCCGAGCGCGCTTTCGGCATCCTGCGCGACGAGGTCCGCCGGGGTTGGTGGGATGGCAAGCTCGTTGGACGAACTCGAAGTGTTGCTGAAGGAGTCGCCGGAGGCTCTGGCCAGGCAGCGCCCGCAATACAACCTCATAGCAACGGAGGAAAAAGCGCGGGGTTCCGCAGGCGCCGCAGTCCTCGAAGAAACCATGCGCACGCTGACTTTATCGTCCTGATCGAAAGCGGGGTCCCGTGCGCTGGTTTCGCGCACGGTGGGATGAAGCCGCGCACAGTGGGGTGCGTCGGCGAAGGAGTCTCTCCGCGAAAGCCGGCCTGTTTCCAGAGCGCGAAGGACGCTTGCTTTGGTTCGGCGATCTCTCGGCGAGAAAGCGACTGTCATTCCGAGGAGCGAAGCGACGAGGAATCTGCTTTCTTCTTCAGCTTTATAAAAGCAAACTCCTTGCCTCCTCGAGGGATAACACGATCAGATTTGTTGGATCACTGCGCGCGCTGTATGTACGTAGCTTCCGACGTGTTGACCTTCACCTTGTCGCCATTGTTGATGAACGGCGGCACCTGGATGGTCAAGCCCGTCTCGAGCTTCGCCGGCTTCATCACCGCGCTGGCCGTGGCCTTCTGCACGGTGGGCTCGGTATCCACCACCTTCAAATCCACGGTGTCGGGCAGAACCGCGCCGAGGGGTTTGCCCTCGTAAAATTCCAGCTTCACCGCCAGGTCCGGGATCAGGTAGTAGACGGCGTCGCCCAGCACCTCCCCGCTGACGTGAATCTGCTCGAAACTCTCGTTATTCATGAAGTGGTAGCCTTCGCCATCGGCGTAAAGGTACTGAAATTCGATTTCGTCGAGCACCGCGCGCTCCACAAAATCCTCGGCGCGGAACCGATAATCGATGATCGACCCGCTGCGCAGGCTGCGCATGCGCGTGGCCATGGCCCCGCGCTTATTGCCGGGCGTGCGATGGTCCACGCTGTGCACCGTATAAAGGTCGCCCTCGTGGACAATAATCATTCCTGGACGCAATTGCGTCGCTTTCAGCATTTATCTCTCCTGAGGCCGGCGCCCCGAACAAGCTTTTGACGAGCGCCCTGTATTTTGGCAAGGGCAGGCGGAATCGGCGGCGCATCCGTGAACTGGGTAACTGAGCGGCTGATTCTAGCGCATGCCGCAACGCTTCCGCTCTTGCGGCTCAACAACTTTGGCGGTCCAACAAAAACCCGCGTGTCTCTTCCGCGCCGGTTTTGATTATATCCATCGCCGCAAAGCATGGTCAAACCGCACGCTTCCGAAGGCGGCTCGAGCCAATAGCCCCGATCGTATTCATGCCGATATTGGTTCGGGAGATATCACCCGCTGCAGCGGCTCTCGACCGGCAAAAACATTCAAGTTGAATTCGCCGCTCGATAAAACTAATATCCCGCCCCTGGCAGCGCGAGCGAGCGCTCTGTGGCTTCGCCTCCTGCCTGGGGTCCCCGGGCCATTCGCTTCTGTGGAACGAATCTCTCGCAAGAGGAGAAATCATGCCAAAATTGACCTGCCCCAATTGCCAAGCCAGCGGTAAAGACGAGCATCACGATGAGATCATCCAGTGGACCGGCCAAAAATATAACCAGTACGCCGTCATTACAGCCGCGGCCACCTTGTTCTTTGCCTTCATGTGCCTGATCGTTTTTGGCTCTTCGTACGTGCTGGCAGGACTCGCCATTGTCGTGGTCTTATTTGTTGGATGGGTCACGCGCAAGTCCTTCCAAAGAAAAGCCAACGTGTATCAGTGCTCGAAATGCGAGACTGTCTTTAATCCGTGAAGGTTAGAAGGTCAGTCTGCCACCGAACGATTTGCCGATCTGGCGATTGAGTTCGGTGACCCGCCGCTCGGTTCCGCTACAAGCTCGGCGACATGCTCGGCGCGGGCTGCTGCGGCGCGGGCGCAGGCGATGGTGCGGGCACGGTTGGCGGAGCGGGCGTTGCAGTCTGAACCTCGGGCGCAGGCGCGGGGAGCGCCGGCGATTGCGCTGGATTGGGCGGATCCGGCACCGCCCGAGCGCTCGTTTCCGTTGGCGCCAGACGCTCCACCCGGCCCACAACCCCCGCGTTGCCGCCACCCCAGGCGGTCGGTAGATCGTCGGGCCCAACAGTCTTCACCTCCGGCGCGGGCGCCGGAGCCTTGCGGCGCAGCCGCTGTAGTTTGCTGGTCGATCTGCTGGGCTTTCGCGCTGAAATCGTTTACGACCTTGCTGGTTTCGGCCGCGCTGGACTCCGGATGAAGGTCCTTCCATCGCTCCGCATAGAGGGTGGAGAGGTCCGCGTTCATGGCTGGCGTTACAAACTTGGATTTGTCGATGTCCCTGGCGAACTGGGATTGATCGAAGCCTTTTTCGGCCGGAGCGGGTTGCGCATCGCCTGTACCCGCCAGGAATTTCGAATCGCCTAGTGTGGGATTTTTATCCGCCGTCCGAATCTCCTCCAGCATTTTATTGTCCGCGCTTTCGCCCCCTTTGTTGCTCTCCTGCACCATCTGTTCGATCTTTTCGTTCGAGGAGACGGTCAGATTGTCCTTCACCGTTGTGGCCAACTCCTGGGCCTTGTCGGAAAACTCCGCGGCCGTTTCCTTCGTCGCCTGCCATCCTTGCTGCACGGACTCTTTCGCGTCGTCGAACGCATCTTTTGCCTTGTTGATCTCGTGCTGGACGCCTGCCTTTATCCCCACAGGCCCGGCCTCATACATGAACTTGGCCGTTGCGACGGGGCCTTCCCACACTTGCCCCGGAATAGCGCCTCCCAATCCCAAGTGCTCTGGGACGGAGTTTGCCAGCTGTTCGGCTGCGTGCGGCAGGTGTTCGGCTGCCCGCGCCACGGCTTCGCCGCCATAGTGGTCGGCCATATGCTCCGCAAACTCGACGTTCTCCGTCGTTGAGTGGACCGAGGCCTCCCACTTATCCTCGTCTCTCTTGGCTGCGGCATCGTCCGCTTGTTGGCGGAGGCGCCCCGCGTAGTACGCGGAATCGTCGGCGGAGCTGTTATCGCCGCTTCCTTTGGCTGAATCGCTGCTGCCGCCACCTCCGCCATTGCCGCCCCCGCCGGGTCCCGGCGGGATAGGAGACGCTGGAGGAATAGGCGACGCCGATGGGATCGGCGACGCTGGAGGGATCTCCGACATCGGTGGAACAGGTGACGCCGGCGGAATCTCGGACATCGGTGGGACCGGCGACGCCGGAGGGATTGCCGTCGGCCCTTCCGCCCCGGGTGCGGTGCTGGCCTGCGCTGCCTGCTGCGGCAGCGGAGTCATCTTCTCCGGCGGCGGAAGCAACCCCGCGGGGTCCGGGGGCTTCGGCAGAGCCTCCATCTCCGGTACATGCGTCGCTACGCCGTCGATGGTC
The DNA here is from genome assembly GCA_963823935.1 of uncultured Acidobacteriota bacterium. Classification (GTDB taxonomy): domain Bacteria; phylum Acidobacteriota; class Terriglobia; order Acidiferrales; family UBA7541; genus Palsa-189. The sequence goes on along the minus strand of CAWGNM010000027.1, from coordinate 70,235 downwards.
TGTGGCTCCGGCTTTGGCGCCGCACCAGGCTTCTCGGGTGGGATGATCTCCCCCTGGGTAGCCACTGGCTCGCCGCTGCGGTCTATAGGGTTATTGTCCTTGGTTAGCGGCTTGAAAAACTCCTCGTTCGGCAGCGGATATTTATCGCCTCCGCCGGGCCAGAAGTCACCGGGCTTGGATTGCGGCCCCGGCCAGAAATCGCCTGGCTTAGTCCCTTCAAACGGACCAAAGCCCTTGTTCGGACTGTCCCCGGGACCGCTGGGACCTTTTTGCGCGGCGTCTTGATATTCCGGAAACTGCTCCTGGTGCAGCTCGGCCGTCTTTTGCTCGATCTGCGGGGCCGCCTCATCCTGCAGCTTCACTTTGTACTTGTCGATGGTCTGCACCGCATCGACGGGGTTGGTCCCCAGATCGTCCAGCCTCTCTTTATATTGGCCGACGCGCTCGGTAATGTCCTTGTTGTATAGGGCGGCAACGTCGTCGCGGCAAATCCCCTGGGTGAAATCGTTGCGCCACTCCTGATGCTCCTGTTTGGCGCCCTGGTGCAAGCTCTCGAGTTCCTTGTCCATCCCGGCCTGCATCTCCTGCGATTTCTTCTGGTCCCAGAACTCCTTCTCCTGCTGCTCCTGCAGTTGCTGGCCGGCTTGCTTCTGTATGTCCTGGTAGGTCTCCTGTTGCTTGCGGTCTTGTTCGGCAAAGAAATCTTTCGTCTCCTGTGCTTTTTGCTCGAGCGATTGCTGTTTGAACGCCTCGTCGCGTTTCAACGCTTCGGCGGCGGCTTTTTCGCCGCTCAGGTCATAGACGTCCGATTGCTGGAGCTGCTGCCGCAAGCTGTCTTCCGTCTGAGGACTACTCTGCGCAGGTGGCGTGATCGACGGCGAAGGCCCGCCCGTGGGCTGCGATAACGCGGGATCTTGGGAGCCACCCGGATCGGATGATGAAGGATTAGCCGGCGGATTCACATTCGCAGGACTGTTTGCCGCAGGACTGCTTGCCGGATTGACGAGCGACGTTGGATTCGTCTGGTTGGGATCGGAACTCGCGGCCGCGCTTGGCATAGGGCCGGTCGGATTGAACTTATTCTTGCGCGAATTGATAATGCCGATCAGCGTATTTAGGGCGTTGAGGGTACTCATGCCATCCTCCCGCGCGATCCCGCTTCGATCGAAATTGCCCCCGAAGGCGTCCAAACATAAAAGCGCCCTGCGCTATGCCGTCGCGCTCCTCTCGGCGACTTCACTGTTGGGCACGTCGTCGAGCGACCCGGCCCGCTTCATCAATTCAGCGTCCTTGTAGTAATAAATCTTCTGCACCTTGGCTGGTTTGCTGCTCTGCCCCACGACGATCTGCAGTTCCCTGAACGCCGGGCCGGCCAACTCCTGCGGGCTGACCGTAGATTGATCGTCGGCGCCCGCCGACACTCCTTCCTTGCCGATCTCCTCGGCGATCACCGCCGCGCTGGCCACGGTGGGGTTCATGAACGTGCGCACCAGGCAGAGATTCATCAATCTCTTGGCGCTCCCGTAGGCCTTCTCGAGCTGGTCCAGGTCTTGCGCGAAGAGCCACAGCCGCACCTTATAGCCGCGGCCCTGCGCCAGGGCCGTCTCGATCGGCTTCATGCCGCCCAGGCTGGGGAATTCGTCCAGGCAAAACAGGATCGGGTGGGCGTCCCTCGGCGGCACGCCCTGGGACATCAGAATGTTGATGTGCTGGGCGATGAAGACGCGCAGCAGCGATGCATACGTCTCGATGTCTTCCGCGTTAATGCAGATATAAATCGTGGGATGCTTGGCGCCGCGCAGGTCCAGCGGATGCCAGTCCGAACGCTTGGTGATCATGCCGATGCGCTCGCCTTTCCATGAGTTCATGCTGGACTGCGCGAAGGAAAGAATGTTGGACAGAGTTTCGGGATGCTCCTTGGCCAGGCTGACGCCTAAATCCTGCAAAGCCGTGACCTCGGGGTTCTTGCGCAGCCGGTCGAGAAACTCGTCCCATCCGTTGCGGTTCAGGATGCTCAGCACTTTGCTCATGGGCCGGTCTTCCGGCTTATGCCAGAACGCCAGGTCCGCGATGATCGCCGTCAGCACGTCGCGCGCCTTGTTCTCGAAGTACTTGTTCTTTTCGCCGCCTTCGCCTGGAACGATCATCATGGTCGCGGCATTCATCGCGTCTTCCCAGATATAAAGCGATTCGCGCCGTATGAACGACAGCGGGTTGTAACATTTGCTCTTCATGGGATCGAGCGGGCTGAACTTGATCACCGGGCCGATCGTGCTGCGCCACTTGCTGGTCTTTTCGTAAATCTCGCCTTTCACGTCCAGCACCACCGCCGCCCCCGGCCACCGGAGCAGGTTGGGAATCACGTTGGCTGTGGTTTTCCCCGAGTTGGGTGGCGCAATGGTCAGCAGCGAGCCGTCTTCCGAGTAGGTCAGCAGAACGTCCCTGGTGCCGTCGAGTACCCCGAAGTGCTCGAAGAACGGCGTGGGTGGATCGAGCACCTTGAACGCCGAGCGCTTGATATCGCCGGTGCCCAGCCAGCGCGAGCCCTCCATGAATCGCCGCCGCATGTCCATGAAAAATTCGTCATTGGGGTATTTTTCAATCAACGATTGCAGCATCGCGAAGGTCTGATTGTGCAGATTCGGCGTGCAGTTTGCCGCGGCAAAACCCTGCACCGCCCCCCGCGCCCGTCCGATCTCGCCTTGCTTCTTCCGCTTGTGCCAGAAGGCCAGCCAGCCGATGTACTCAACCTCGGGATCGGTCATCCCACCTTGATACATCGCGGTGATGCGGTAAGTATAGAACCTCTCCTCGTCGATCAGCCCGCGATTGAAGGCGAAGTACGCAAAGCGCATGCATTCCAGGTCCTGCCGCTTGAACGTGCTGATGGGCTTTCGCAGGATGAAGCGCATCATGTAGTTCTTATTGCGGTTCTCGCCCTTCAGCTTGAAGGTGTAATTGCCCGAGTCGAAGACCTCGACGATGTTCCGCTCGCGGGTCGCCTGATCCACGCCGAACTCCTCCAGCGCCTCCTTGTTGCTGCGCCGCACGGTCAAGTAGCGCGAGTAGTAGATCTTCTTGTAGGCCCACCGGCCGACCAGCGCCAAAATCCCCAAACCGACAGCGAGCTCGATCAGCAAGGCGATTCCGTAGCCGATCGTGAACAAGAATCGCTGCCAAAGACCGGGCCCTGTAGGAACCCCGCCAAGGCCCCCGGCCTTCGCGGCGCCGACCATCGTGCAGGTCTGAATCGCCTTGACCAGCGCGCTGTGCAGGATCGGAGTGACCTGAATTTGTCCGTTAGCCAGCCGCGGCCTGTCGGGTCTCTGCACCAGGCAATCGTTAGCCGGATTGTCGGTCTGGCCCAGCGCGCAACCCTCCACGACGATGTGCTCGCCGTTGCAAAGGTAAACGACGTTGAACTGCAAAGGCTTTTGCGCTGCCCACAGAAGCGCGCCCGCGGCCAGACATAGGACGGTCGCGGCAAGAGCCGGCCGCAAAGCTGCAAATATTCGCGCGGTCCTCTTGGGTGAAGAGGGCCCCAGGGCTTTCTTCTGTGACATGGAGTTTCTCCAGTGACCGCAGGGTGCGGGGAGTGCCCAACGAGTCCGCGAAACGATACCAAACTGCCCAGTTAGCGGCAAAGCTAAAAATCAGCGAAGGCCGATCAACGAAGCCGCGCAGTCATGTTCCTTTCTGGAACACCCCTATCCAGCTCGATGCAAGGCCCGATCAAAATCCGCCGGAGCTAAAACCACCACATCCGGCAAAAAATAACGCCGTCGGCTGTGTCGGAGTCGCCTTGACTTTGCCGCAAGCGGCTGCCTACACTCGATCTTTTGCCGCCATCGAGCCTAAACATCGTGGAATCAGCACACGGCCAGGTCGTTATTGTCGGCGTGACCGGCGCTTCGGGCGCGGTCCTGGCGCAGACGGCGCTGCGCCTGCTGGATGCCGACCCGCGCGTCGCCCGCGTTCACCTGGTCGTCACCGAAACGGGCCTGCGCCTGCTCGAACACGAGCTGCACATCTCCGCCCCTCTCGGCGAATTGCCGGGCCGCATCCTCGGTTCCGCCGGCGCCCAGCCCGGCAAAATTGAAATCCTGCCCAACACAGACGTAGGCGCTTCGATCGCCTCGGGCAGCTATCCAGCCGACTCCATGTGCGTCATCCCCTGTTCGATGGGCATGCTTTCCGCCATCGCCGCGGGCGCCAGCAACGACCTGCTTTCACGCGCCGCCGACGTCACGCTCAAGGAAGGCCGCCGGCTGGTGCTCTGCGTTCGCGACACGCCCTTCAGCCGCATCCATCTGGAAAACATGCTGCGCGCGCAACAGGCCGGCGCGGTGATCATGCCGGCCATTCCTTCGTTCTATCACCAGCCGCAGACGATCGAAGATCTGGTCACCCAATACGTCTGCCGCGTGCTGGCGCAGCTCGGGCTTCCCCAGGATCGCCAATTCGCCTGGAAAGGCCAGGGCCAGCAGTTGCGCAAGGCATTTCGAATATAATCCGCAGCGAACCGTTATGAGCCCCGGAACAAATTCTTTCGTTCAACTTCGCGGCGCCAAACCCAATCGCTTTCGCACCGTGCTCGAAATGATCAAATTCGAGCACTCCATTTTCGCGCTCCCCTTTGCCCTAACGGGTGCGCTGCTGGCCGCCCGATACGCCCGCGGCATGGCCTGGCCTTCCTGGCGCCAGATCGCCTGGATTATTGTGGCCATGGTGGGCGCGCGCTCGGCGGCCATGACCGTGAACCGCATCGCCGATGTTCGGTATGATCGCGAAAACCCGCGCACCAGCAACCGCGCACTGGCCACTGGCGCGCTCTCCCTGGGCTTCGCGTGGGCCTTCACCATCGCCAGCGCCGCTGTTCTGGTCTTCGCGGCCTGGCGATTGAATCGCCTGGCGCTGGAACTCTCGCCCTTGGCCTTGGCGATTCTGTTCCTGTATTCCTACACCAAGCGCTTCACCATCTGGTCCCATCTCGTGCTCGGATTCTGCCTGGGAATGTCCCCCGCCGCAGCCTGGATCGCCATCGCCGGGTCGCTCGATCCGCGCATGCTGATTCTCTGCGCCGCTGTGACCCTTTGGGTCGGCGGCTTCGACGTACTCTACGCCTGCCAGGACCTTGATTTTGACCGTCGCGCCGGCCTCTACTCCGTGCCCAAGCGCTTCGGCATCGCCCGCGCTCTCCTGATCGCGCGCGGCATGCACGTCATCATGGTCGCGCTGCTGGCCTGGCTGGCCGCGAGTTTCGGCTTGCCCTGGCCTGCCTGGGCGGGGATTGCCGTTGTCGCCGCGCTCCTCGCTTACGAGCACTCCCTGGTCCACGCCGACGATTTGCGGCGGCTGAATGCTGCGTTTTTCGCGGTGAACGGTTATATTAGTTTGCTGTTCCTGCTGTTCTGGGGCGCGGCGGTAGCCGTCGCGCGCTAGGCGGCCGCCAATATCGATGAAGGCAACGCAAATAGCAGCGCAAATCCGGTAATGAAAAACTCTGCTCTCTTAATTGACGACCCGCGTCTCCAGCCCATCGCCGCCAAGGTCATGGCCGGCGAGCGGCTCACTTCCGACGACGGTCTCGCGCTCTACCGCTCGCCGGACCTGCTGGCCATCGGCTGGCTCGCCAATCACGTTCGCGAGAAACGCCACGGCGCCGTCTGCTACTTCAACGTCAATCGGCACATCAATCCGACCAACGTCTGCGTCGCGCATTGCAAGCTCTGCGCCTTTGGCCGCAGCCCCGAGGCCCCTGGCGCGTACACTTTCGCGCTGGAAGAGATTTGGCAGCGCGCCGAGCAAGGCCTGCGCGAAGGCGCCACCGAGTTTCACCTCGTCGGCGGCCTGCATCCCGATCTCCCCTTCGCCTATTTTCTCGACCTGATCCGCGGCCTCAAGGCTCGCTGCCCCGGCGTGCACCTGAAGGCCTTCACCATGGTCGAGGTCGGCTACTTCGCGCGCATCTCCAAGCTTTCCATTCACGATACCCTGGTCGCCCTCAAGGATGCCGGCGTCGATTCCCTGCCCGGCGGCGGCGCGGAAATCTTCAATCCGCGCGTGCGCAAAATCATCTGCGACCATAAAGTCAGCGGCCAGCAGTGGCTCAATATCGCCCGCGCCGCCCACCAGATCGGCCTCCGCTCCAACGCCACCATGCTCTACGGCCATATCGAGAACGACGAGGAGCGCGTCGAACATTTGCTGGCCCTGCGCAAGCTCCAGGACGAAACGGGCGGTTTCGTGGCCTTCATTCCGCTGGCCTTTCATCCCGAAAATACCGGCCTCGCGCATCTGCCCAAGCCGACCGGTTTCACCGACCTCAAAACCATCGCCGTATCCCGCCTGCTGCTCGATAATTTCGATCACATCAAGGCTTACTGGATCATGCTCACGCCGCGCGTCGCCCAGATTGCTCTGCGCTTTGGCGCCGACGATATCGACGGCACCGTTGTGGAAGAGAAGATCTACCACGACGCCGGCGCGACCACGGCGCAATTCACCTCGCGCGCTCAACTGGAGCGCCTGATCCGCGAGGCTGGCCGCGTGCCGGTCGAGCGCGATACGCTCTACCGCCCGATCGATCGCTCCAAGATGCCGCCCCCTCCGCCGCAGACTGGCGCCAGCCTTTCCATCATCGTCTGAGCGTTCTCGGCGGCGGTTGTAGCTCAGGTCGCCCGCAGCACCGCGTGTCGCCGCACTCTAAACAGCAAATCCGCGGGAGACCTGAGGCTTTTCCGGCGTTTCCCTCGCCATTTTCCTTTGCTCGAAAAGCGTTCTGCCAACGAGCAAACGCGTAAAACGGCGCATACGCCAGCCATTGAAAGTACGGATCGAAATGCCAGATACCATTGATCTGATATTCGATGAGCACTTTATACGAAAGAAATTGCAGAATAGTGGCGAGCAGCCAGGCGGGATTGGGAAAGAAGCACAGCAGCGGAACGATCCAGGTGAAGTACCAGGAGTAAGTATTGGGCGCGAACATCAGAATGGCGCCTACGATCAGAAACGCGGCGCGCAGCGGATCGACCTTTCGCGCGGCGGCCCAGACGGCCAGGCCCAGAACGATGCCTTCGCCGATTCCCGCTGCGATCTCGGGATGCCCGGAGAACCACAGCAATACCGCGTAGAGGCTGGGATTATAGTTTTGAAAGGTCGCTTGATAGTGGACGAAAAGTGTCGAGAACTGCGCGATCGCGGACCGATAGGGCCAGACGCATGCAACGCCAACGATGGCGCCGCCGCTGAGCGCGATCCAGCCCCGCAGCTTTCGGGGCCATTCCGAAAGGCGCAGCGCGAGAGGCAAAAGCGCGATGGGAAAAAGTTTCGCCAGCGATCCGGCGGTCAAGGCTATGGTGGATGCACCCGGTCTTCTTTTGATCAGGGCCACGGCGGCGATCATCGCGGCAATGGCCAGCGCATCGTTATGCCCGCTGGCCGCGAATTCGACGATCACGAGCGGATTCCAGGCGTAGATGGCCAGGCGATAGTTCGCGTCGGGATAGGCTTCGAGCCATTTCGCGAGCATCGCCAAAACCAGGAGGTCGGCTAGAACGAAAGGCAGCTTGAACGCGACAATTCCCGGAAAGTAGCGCGCGTCCAGCCGAAAAATCAGCTCGGAGAGTGGAGGATAGACGGCGGGAATTTCCGGGCTCGGCATAACGGCCCAGCCCGGATCGCGCAGATAGGCCAGCCGCGGATCGTTCGGGGCGATGGTATACGGGTTCCAGCCCGCGTTCTGCACCCGGCCTTCCCAGCGGTAGCGCTGAATGTCAGTGGAAAGCGACGGCGCGAGCGAGTACAGTGTGAGGCGAAATATCACAGCCCCGGCGACGACCAGCCAAAGGGCGGGGCGCGTTTTCGCGGAATGCTCGAGCAAGTAAAGGGCGATGAAATAGACGATTCCGGCGGCCAGCGCCAGCTCGATCGTCTCGATCACGGCGATTTTCAAGTCGCCCAGGCGGGCCATCAGCGCGAAGAGCCCTTCCAGCGCCAATGCGCCAACGAGGGCTACAAGGGTTTGAGGGGCACCACCAAAGATTTTGCGTTCACGATCGGGAGGTAAGCGGGACTTGTTCAGTGCTGATAGCATCTTGTTGATTGCGGCCGCTCAAGGCTGGCTCGGCGAATATTGGTCGCATCTTAGCGGCGCCACCAGGGATCCCTTTCGCGGAATTTATCAGCTCAATTCCTTCGATCTGGCGGTCATGGTCCCTTACTTTCTGGTGCTCGGAATCCTCGCCGCTTACGGCTTCCATCGCTATTGGCTGGTCTATTGCTATGCCAAATATCGCGCTAATGTTCCCGGCAAGGCCGCCGAGCCGGCCACTTGGCCGAAAGTAACTATACAGCTTCCCATCTATAACGAACGGTATGTCATAGAGCGGCTGGTCGAGGCCATTTCGCGGATGGATTATCCGCCCGGCCTGCTGGAAGTCCAGGTCCTCGACGACTCCACCGACGAGACTCAGGCGGTTGCGCTGGCGTGCGTGGAGCGCCATCGCGCTCTGGGCCTGAACATTCATTATCTGCACCGAGCCAATCGAGAAGGCTACAAGGCCGGCGCCTTGGCCGAAGGGCTGAAGTCCGCGACCGGCGAGTTCATCGCCATCTTCGATGCCGATTTCCAGCCTAACTCCGACTTCCTTCGCCTCACGGTTCCCTACTTCCACGACCCGCACATTGCCATGGTGCAGACGCGCTGGACCTATCTCAATCGCGATTACTCCGCGCTCACCGAAGTCGAAAGCATCTTGCTCGACGGCCATTTCGTCGTCGAGCATGGCGCCCGCGCCCGCAGCGGCGTTTTCTTCAATTTCAATGGCACCGCCGGCGTCTGGCGCCGCACCGCCATCGAGGACGCCGGAGGATGGCAGCACGATACGCTCACCGAGGATACCGACCTCTCCTACCGCGCGCAGTTGCGCGGCTGGCAATTCCTCTATTTGCCGGAGATCGAATGTCCTTCCGAACTGCCGGTGGAGATGAACTCTTTCAAATCCCAGCAGGCGCGCTGGGCCAAGGGCCTGATGCAGACGGCCAAGAAAATTCTCCCGCGCGTGCTGCGTGCCGACGTGCCTGCAAGCGTCAAGGCCGAAGCCTTCTTCCACCTCACCGGCAATATCAGCTATCCCCTGATGGTGGTGCTCTCCACGCTGCTTTTGCCCGCCATGATCGTGCGCTTCTATCAAGGCTGGGCTCAGATGCTGGTGATCGATCTGCCTTTGTTTCTCGCTTCCAGCTGCTCGATATCCGGCTTTTATCTCACGGCGCAGCGCGTGCTCTATCCCAAAACGTGGACGCGGAAAATCATTTACCTGCCCTTCGTCATGGCCGTTGGCATCGGCCTCTCCGTTCGCAACGCCAAGGCCGTCATGGAAGCCCTTCTCGGCGTGCGCTCCGAGTTCGCGCGAACTCCCAAATATCGCATTGAAGGCCATAGCGGCACTTGGCGGCGCAAGGGCTACCGCAACCGTGCCGGCTGGATGCCCTATCTCGAAGTGGCCCTGGGCCTTTATTTCGCCGCCACCGTCTATTACGCGATCCAAAACGAGAACTACCTCACCGTGCCTTTCCTGCTCCTTTTCGTATGGGGTTATCTGTACACCGGCCTGATGTCGCTGGCCCACGTGTGGATGGAACGCCTGCACCTGGGCGTGCGCGCCCCCGAAGAGGTTCGTCCCGCCGCTTCGAGCGTCCCTGGCTTCTAGGCCACGAAGATCGCCTTGGCGGCATCTCAACCAGTGTTACATGCCGTGTACGTTGTTTTGAGCTTCACACTGTTGTTTTGGCTTCACACTACGGACAACGATCTTTAGGCCGAGCTTGCCTAAAAAGCGGTAGAATCGTTTAGATAGAATCGGTTCCAAGATAAAGGCGCGGAGGTTGCCATGCTGATCAAGAAGCCCAGCGACATTCCCTATTCCGAAATCACGCCCAAAGCCGTGTACATGAATCGCCGGAAATTCCTAGCGGGCGTGGCGGCGGCCACCGGAGCGGTCACGCTGGCCGCGCGCCCGGTTTCAGAATGGCTCGAGCCGCAGTCCGTGCTTGCCGACGGCACCAAGCTGGAACCGCTGGCGAAAAGCCCCTTCTCCACGACAGAGCCGATAACGCCGGTTAAAGATGTGACGCACTACAACAACTACTACGAATTCGGCACCGACAAAGCCGATCCGGCGAAATATTCCACCAAGTTCGTGACCTCGCCTTGGAGCGTCTCGGTGGACGGCGAGGTCAATAAGCCTGGGAAATACGATCTTGGGGAACTTCTTAAGCTGGCGCCGCTCGAAGAACGGATCTACCGGCATCGCTGCGTGGAAGCGTGGTCCATCGTGGTCCCGTGGATTGGCTACTCTTTTAGCGTTCTGGCCAAAATGGCCGATCCTAAATCCACCGCGAAATTCGTGGCGTTTCAGAGCTATTACGACGTGAAGCAGATGCCGCTCGGGCAGCAGGCCGGAATTGAATTGCCGTATGTCGAAGGGCTGCGGCTGGACGAAGCCATGAATCCCTTGACCCTGCTGACCTTTGGAATGTTTGGCGAGACCTTGCCGAATCAGGATGGCGCGCCGGTGCGCATGGTGATTCCCTGGAAATACGGCTTCAAGAGCACCAAATCGATCGTGAGGGTTCGCTTCGTTAAGGACATGCCGCCGACCACCTGGAACATTGCCAACGCGCACGAATACGGGTTCTACTCCAACGTAAATCCGCAGGTGGACCATCCCCGCTGGAGCCAGGCCTCGGAGCGCCGCCTGGATGGATCTTTCTTCGGCAAGCGAATCAAAACGCAGATGTTCAATGGCTACGCCGATCAGGTGGCCAGCATGTACACGGGCATGGATCTGCGCAAGTATTACTGAAGAACTCTCCGCGCCGCTCTCAGCGCCATGGATCTTTCGCGGCACATAAACGTACGGTGGCTCAAGCCTCCGGTCTTCCTGCTCTGTCTCGGGCCGCTCGCCCATCTCGTCTGGATGGGTTTTCACGACGAATTGGGCGCGAATCCGGTGGAATACATCACCCATTCCACGGGAACGTGGACGCTGGTGGCGCTTTGCGTCACGCTAAGCGTCACGCCGCTGCGGCGCATCCTGGAGCAGAACTGGCTCATTCGCTTCCGGCGCATGTTTGGCCTCTTCGCTTTCTTCTACGGCTCGCTGCATTTCATCACTTACGTTTGGGTCTATTCGGGTTTTGACGTCCACGCGATGATCGACGACGTGTACAAGCGGCCGTTCATTACCGCTGGATTCACCGCGTATGTGCTGATGATTCCCCTGGCGCTCACCTCAACCAGCGGAATGATCCGGCGCCTGGGCGGGCGGCGATGGATGTTGCTGCACGAACTCATTTACGTCAGCGCGATTGCCGGGGCGATTCACTATTACTGGCTGGTGAAATCCGATGAACGCGTGCCGCTGCGGTTTGCGGCCGTGGTCGCGTTGCTGCTCGGATATCGCGCGATTTTCTACGTGTTCCAGCGGAAGGAAAAAGCCGCCGCCGCGAAGAAAAGTTCGAGAGAATCGGTGCTTTCCGCTTAGCCCTCGGCCCCGCGAGTTTCGCCTGATTCACTCAGCAGAAGACAAAAGCAGATTCCTCGTCGTCCGCCCTGGCGGACTCCTCAGAATGACAACATCGAGGTTACCGCACGAATCAGGCGGTGGTTTCAGCGCTGGCGCGAACCAACTGCCAGCGCTTGGGGCGCTTCTTGGTGTCGAGAACTTTTTTGCGCAGCCGCAAGGATTTGGGCGTGACCTCGACGAATTCGTCTTCGGCGATGTATTCGATGGCCTGCTCGAGGCTGAGTTCGCGATGCGGGATCAGGCGAATGGCCTCATCGGCGCTGGAAGCGCGCATATTGGTCTGCTTTTTTTCCTTGGTGATGTTCACGTCCATATCGGCTTCGCGCGAATTATCGCCGACGATCATTCCCTCATAAACTTCCGTCCCCGGACCGATGAACATTTCGCCGCGCTCCTGGATGTTCCATAAGGCGAAAGCGGTGCTGACGCCGGCGCGATCCGCCACCAGAGCGCCGGTGGGCCGCGAAGCCGTCTCCCCCACGTAATCGGTCCAGCCGGCCAGGATGGAATGGATCAACGCGGTGCCGCGCGTATCCGTGAGCAATTGGCCGCGCAACCCGATCAGGCCGCGCGAGGGAATGCGAAACTCCATGCGCACGCGGCCGGAGCCGTGATTGACCATCTGGGCCAGCTCGCCGCGCCGCGTGCCCAGCGACTCCATGACAATGCCGATAAAGCTCTCCGGGCAATCGACCACCAGCATTTCCAGCGGCTCGAGGCGGCGGCCATTTTCGGTGCGCACCACGATCTCGGGTTTGCCGACCATCAGCTCGTAGCCCTCGCGGCGCATGGTTTCGATGAGAATTGCCAGTTGCAACTCGCCGCGGCCGAGCACGCGAGAAGCTTCCGGCGTCTCGGTATTCTCGACGCGAATGGAAACGTTGGTGAGCAGCTCCTTTTGCAGCCGGTCGCGAAGATCGCGGGAAGTGACCCACTGGCCGTCGCGGCCGGAGAGCGGCGAATTATTGACGGTGAAAATCATGGCCAGAGTGGGCTCGTCGATCGTGAGCGGCTCGAGCGGCGCGGGATTTTCGGCATCGGTAATGGTTTCGCCGATCTGAATGCCCTCGACGCCGGCGATGGCGACGATGTCGCCGGCGGAGACCGTTTCCGCTTCGTCGCGGTCCAGGCCGCGAAAAGTGAAGAGCTTGGTGATGCGCGTGGTTTGCAGCGAACCATCGAGCTTGGCGATGCCCACCGCTTCGCCGCGGTGCATGGTTCCCTGGAAGACGCGGGCGATGGCGATACGGCCGAGAAAATCGCTGTAATCGAGATTGGTGACCTGAACCTGCAGGCGTCTTTTCAGGATCGCCCGAAGGAGGAGGAATGGTCTCGACGATGGCCTCGAAGAGGAACTTCAGATCGGTGGCATCGTCGCTGCCGGCGAGGCCGTCCCGGTCCCCACTGGCGGTGGGCGACGCCGGTTTTCGCGTTGGTGTAAAGCACCGGGAAATCGAGTTGGTCTTCGGTGGCGTCGAGATCGATGAAGAGACTATAGATTTCGTCCAGCACGGCGGCGGGGCGGGCATCGGAGCGGTCGATTTTATTCAGGACCACGATGGGAGGCAGCTTGGCCTGCAAAGCTTTTTGCAGGACGTAGCGCGTCTGCGGAAGGGGACCTTCGCTGGCGTCAACGAGCAGGAGCACGCCATCGACCATGCGCAGGGCTCGCTCGACTTCGCCGCCGAAATCGCTGTGGCCGGGCGTATCCACGATATTGATGCGCGTATCGTGATAAAAAAGCGCGGTGTTCTTGGCCAGGATGGTGATGCCACGCTCGCGCTCGAGTTCGTTGGAGTCCATAACGCGCTCGGCGACTTCTTGATTGCTGCGGAAGATGCCGCTCTGACGGAGCATGGCGTCGACCAGAGTAGTCTTGCCGTGGTCGACGTGGGCGACGATAGCGATATTGCGGATGGCTTTATTCATAAGTTATAGACCTAAAAGAGCTTACCTAACGAAGTTGGCCGGAATGGCACGATAAATGCGCGGACCACCCCCTCCCCCCACTTTTTTTTGCAAGAGTATCATTCCAGGGGAGTTCCTGCGCGTTTTTGACAAGAGTATCATTCCAGAGGAGTTGTTGTCGTATTTTGGCAAGAGTATCATTCTAATGCACTTAACAGAAAGCGCTCGAAGGAGCTCAGCGCAGCTGACCGCACCGGTAAAGTGACCGAAATCGCACCGTGCAAAATTCGAGCATGTTCTATTGTACCCCATGAGTCTATAGATGCCGGCGGAGAATATTGTTTTAGGGGATCCGAGCGGAGATTCCGAGCCCCGCGCCAGAAGGAACGGCCAAGCAAGGAACTCGCGCTATCGAGGGTGTCTAGGGGGATTCGGGTATTGCAGGGGCAAATAACTACAGTGATTATGGGGTTTCTCTCCGGAAAAGGTAACCCGAAGGAGCCTAATTGCCAGCCCTGATCCTGATCGTGGACGACAACCACGCCGCGCGCATTGCTATCCGTGAACTATTGGGATGGCACGGGCTGCAAGTTTGTGGCGACGCCAAAAATGGGAAAGAAGCGGTGGAAAAAGTTGTGGAGTTGAAACCGGATATCGTGCTGATGGATATCAACATGCCCGGCATGAACGGCATTAGCGCCGCGTCTGAAATTCGCCGCATCAGGCCGGCCACAAAAATCGTGTTCTTGACCGTGCATGACGGTCCGGGATTCGTTGCCGGAACGCGGCCTTGGGCGCATGGATTCGTGCCCAAATCCGCCGCGGGCACCGAACTCATTCCCACGCTGCAGCGGCTGGCGGGAAACCCGCCGGAAGTTTCCGCAAAATCGCGCAGAGCCGCGACCGATTAGAATTCGGCGGTCGCGGCGCCAGGCGATACGCGTGATTGCTCAACCCTCGTCAACCCCGGACCCGGAGCTCAAGCCTCCGAAATTCCGAAGCTATTGCACCTGCCTGAAGTAATCAAATGCGCCATTCACCGGCGTGTCAGCCCCATCGGAGCCAACAGCAATGCCAACCTTGGTAGGTCCCGACAACAAAAATTCGGTTCGAGTCACAGTTCCGATCTGGGTATATACGGATCCCGTCCCGGAATAAGAAAAGGTCAAATTCGTTCCGTCGTCCTGTACCTTCAGCCACCAAGGGAAAGTTGACGGAAGCATAGTGGTACCAAACGGATTCCCACCATTAGCCGCCGCAACCGTTGGCCAATAGCCAACGGTTAATCCCAGCGCTGCACTCGGGTTTGCGAAATAAACACCGAAGACGATTAACTTACCGGTGGAGTCACCCAGCACAAGGGCGGACAGAGGAGTAGGCTGCATCGGACTCAGATCCATGGCATTGACTTTCAGCACGGCCGTCCACGGAGTTCCTGGCACGGGCTGCGTAATGCCGTTGATGGACGTTCCCGTCGCCGACGGCGCAGTCAACGTCAAAAAACCGTTGGCAACCGTTGCGGCAGCCGTGCCTTGATTAAACCAACTCCAGCGGGTATTGAGCGACGCGCCGTTGAACTCATCATCCAGAGTTCCGGGACGTGCTGGCTGTACGTCTGGGCTGAGGTACACCGTCGGGTTTGAAACCGAATTCGGCAGATTCGCTGTATCCGGCGAGCCTAGAAGGAACGAATCCTGGGCTGGCGCGGCAACACCGCTGATTGTGCCAGCAGGACCCTGCGGCCCGACCGGCCGACCGGCCCGGCAGGACCTTGAAGCCCGGTATTACCCTGCGGCCCCTGGGGGCCTGCCGGTCCTTGAGGTCCCTGCAGACCAGAAGATCCGGAAGATCCGGCCGTAACTTTAGGAAGCAGCGTCACGCTGAGGTCGTTGTTCCCCTTCATGATCTCTACCATGCGGGTGTCCGGATTCCATGCCGAACCAGTCATGGATACAGTAACTTGGTGCTTTCCGACTTTTAGCTCGATTCCCATGGGGGTGAGCTGCCGCGTGTCCACGCCGTCGATGGCTACGTGGGCGCCGGAGGGATCGGAGCTGACCACCAATACGGCCAGCGGATCGCGGTCAAAGAATCGATCATGGTCCTGGTCATGGGATTCGGGATGCTGAGCCTGCAGGCGGCTGGGCATTCCTGCAAACATCGCGACAGAAAGAGCCGCGCAGGCCATTGTTGCTATTGGACTTAGTTTTCGCATACGGCTGAGCTCCTTTATGCGGAAACAACCGGACAGCTGCTTTTTGAGTTATGGGCTAACAGTAATAGGGTGCCTGGGCCAAACGTTGGGGACAATGGTACGTTTTGGCTACTCGCAAGCTTCGCCTGAAATTCGCTGAGCCCACTGGCGTGGCTGGACGGCAAGGCGGCGTGTGCCTCACGAGCCATGATTCGCCCGTTCCGCGACTTTCAGCGGATCAGACGGCCCTTGATCGTACCCGCCGGCGTTCAGCTTCCTTCAAGCGATTCGCATCCTGACCGTAGTCCCCGCATCGGCGCAGTCAGCTCCAGGTCCAGCCCGGCCACGCTTCCGCTGATGATGGGCACTGTGGTACTCTCCGCTCACCGCGCATCGTGTTTCCGGCAATTCACGACAGAGGAGCCAATTCGCGTATGTCTAATAACCTCGTCTCCGGGCGAAAGGTCGCTGCCGCTTTTTGTTTGATCGCAGCCAGTGTGTTCGCTGGCTGCGGCACAACAACAATCGATGGAAGGCAAGACCGCAGAGCAAGCGTACAAAAATATTAAAGTCCTAAAGGGAACTCCGGCGGACCAATTGAATCTAGCCATGCACTTGGTCGAGGGCGAACTTGGCGTGGACTGCACCTTCTGTCACGTAGATCACGATCCCACCCATTTCCAGCTCGACGACAACAAGCAAAAAGAAACCGCGCGCAAGATGATGCAGATGGTGATTGATATTAATAAGAACAATTTCGAAGGCAAACAAGTGGTGACCTGTTACACCTGCCACCAGGGCCATCCGGAGCCTACCGGCACTCTGGTCCTGCCTTTGTCCGCCGCGGCTGAGAGCGTCATCGGCCTGGAAGAGGAAAAGCCGGTTGCCGCCACCCTTCCCAGCGCAGATCAGATCTTTGACAAGTACATTCAGGCGCTCGGAGGGGAACAGGCGATTCGCAAGGTCAGCAGCCGGGCGCTTATTGCCACGCAAGATCTCGCCACCGGCCCGGGAGGCAAGATTCACTTGCCTGCCCAGATCGAACGGTATCAGCAAGCGCCGAATCTCTCGGTGACGATTGAACACATCTCTAACGGAACGCTGGCCGACGGCTTTGACGGCCGCGTGGCATGGGCACAGAATCTCAAAGGCGCCGTAACCGATACCGGCTTCACGGTGGACCAATCGCGCGCACGCCGCAATGCCGGTTTTTATTCCGATACTCTGGACCTGAAGCAGCAATATACGAAGGTAGAAGTCAGCGGAGTGGTGCAGATCGATGGCGCCGAAGCGTATGAACTCCTCGGTTATCCGGCGAATGACAGCGTCGAAAAGCTGTACTTTGACGTGGTGACCGGATTACTTTTGCGAAAGAATACCGTCCTGAGCACCCCGCTCGGCAACAGCCCGTTCCAAGTGGATTACGCCGACTACCATGAGACCACCAGTGGTTTGCGTTACCCGTTCACGATCAGCATGACGCCGGCGACACCGCGATCGGAACCGACCACGCACTCGATCCTGCGCATTCAGAAAGTCGAAGATAACCCAGCGATCGATAGTGCGAGATTTGCGAAACCACAACCTAAGCCGGCGCAATAAAAAGAAGTAGAACGCGCGTCACGCGCGGCTCAGTCGTGAGGACGGGCTCGCTTGGCCTTATCGCCATTCACCAGGACGAATTTCTGAATTCGTTTGCCGGTGTCGACTTCACCCGTATACATATTGCCGTGGGAATCCACGGCAATCGCGTCGATCCAATGAAAGTAACCCGCCATGCGGCCATTGTCGCCGACCGAGCCGGCGACCGTCCCGCTCTTCCGGTCTTGAATCCAGACTTTGTCGTTTGTGCCGTCCGCAATCAGGAGATATTTGCCGTCGCGGTCATGGGAGAACGTGAGGTTATAAATCGTTCCACACATTCCGAACGTGGTGCTGCCCGGCCCCCCGCATTCGGCGCCGCGAGCCGGAGTCGACGGATGGACAAAAAAGCTGGTCACGAACTTGCCCTGCTTGGTGAACACCTGGACGCGGTCGGCGCCGCGTTCACAAACATAAACCAGCCCGTCGGGCGCGATGTGGACGCAGTGGAGCGCGGGCGCGAACTCCTGCTGATCGGGAGGCGGGCCTGACTTCCAGTCGTACGGCGGGGTCGGGTCGTTGCTGATATCCGCGAGCGCTTTGCCTTTTCCTCCCCAGCCGCGCTTGAACGATCCATCGTAGCCGTAAACGAGCACGCGCTTTTGCTCGACGAGATAAATCTCCTGAGCGTCTTCATCCAAGGTGAATTCAAAGACCCCACCTTGCAGAATATCGGTCTGTTGGTTATTTTCACGGGCCTTTTCTCCCGGCGCCAAGGGAGGCGCGCGGTGGCCAAAATCCCAGAGGAATTTGCCGTCGGAGGTGAATTTCTGAATGCTATTTCCGCGGCCGCCGGAGGAAAGCCATACATTTTCTTCCTTGTCGACGAGGATGGCGTGCTCCTGCGGTTTGGGCCATCCGGGTGTGTACCCCGGTCCGCCCCAACCCTGCAAAACATTGCCGTCGGTATCAAATTCCACCACGGCAGGAGCGGCGATACAGCAATCGGTGCGGGGCGGCGTAGTCGCCGCGCCACCTTCATCCGGCTTGAGATCGCCCGGACGGCTGATGACCCAAATGTGGTCGTCCTTGTCGGTCACAAGAACGGGAATGCCTTGGAGAATCCACTTATGTGGCAAGGGCTTGGGCCAGAAAGGGTCCACCTTATATACGGGTGCGTCCTTTGGCGCTTTATTCGCGGCGCCCTGGGGCCGGGCTCCCGCAGCCAAAGAAAAACTCAACATACAAGCGCTTATCGCAAAGCTACGAAAGCCAAGCCGCCACTTCGCTGCAATCATGTGATCCCTCCCGACTGGACTGCGCCTTTAGAATGACCCTCAAAGCTGGAGACATGGGCGCCACCGTAACGAGCAGTGGCCGGATGGTAAGGCCGAAAAGAAGGCCGCATCCCAACACAGGCTAATTTAGCTGTCAAGGTTATTTTCAATTGGTTCTTGATCGCCTGACGCTCGCTGAACTGCGCATATCTGGCCTCGTCGTCCTATCGCAGCGTGCCCGAGCCCTAAGAATCGAGGATTTGAGCTTGACACAGGCATTCGGAATATGCTTGGATGCCCCATCATTTGGGGCTCGCTCTAAGCTTTACAAAGTCGCCGGTGTAACAAGAACTTAGCTCGCCAATCTGGGGGTTCTTACATGCGTCCATTTTCACGTCCGCTTGCCTATGCGATCGTGCTGGTGGTGGTTGCGGTGCTCCTGCCCTTCGGTACGCTCAAGGCTCAGACGGTAACCGGAACGATTCTCGGAAACGTGCTGGATTCATCCGGAGCCGCGGTCGCCAATGTGCAAATCACCATCACGAACCAAGACACGGGTGTCTCGCGCCAGGTGACCAGTACGGCCGACGGCGTCTACACCGTTCCCTCTCTTCTCGCCGGCAAGTACTCCGTGCAAGCGAGCGCGCAGGGATTCACCACTCAGCAGGTGAAAGATATCGTGCTGAATGTCGGCTCGACTTCGCGCGTGGACTTCACGCTCCAAGTCGGTCAGGTGACGCAACAGGTGACGGTTACCGAGGCCGTGCCCCAAGTTCAGACCACCAGTTCGGAAGTGTCCCAGGTGATGGACTCGAACCTGATCGCTGCAATCCCCCTGAACGCGCGCGACCTGCAGCAGTTGGCGCAGGTCCAGCCAGCGGTGACGATGCTTTACACCGCGTCGTATGGAAAGACCCTTTCCGTGGGAGGCGACCGGATTTCCAATAACCGCTTTCTGCAGGAAGGAATTGACATGACGACGAGTTTCCGCCAGTCGCCTGTCAGCTTGGCGAGCAACATTTTGATGGGTGCCGACGCGGTGAAAGAGTTCCAGGTGATCACCGAAAACCCGTCGGTTGAATACGGCGAGGAGTCGGGCGGAGTTATCAATACGATCTTCAAGTCGGGAACGAATAATTTCCACGGAACGGCTTTCGAGGAGTACCGCAACGACGTCTTCGACGCGCGGAACTTTTTCGATGGTGCGAATGCCCCTCCGTTGCACCGGCATCAGTTCGGCGGCTCGGTGGGAGGGCCGATTCGGAAAGACAAGACCTTTTTCTTTGCCGATTATGAGGGATACCGTGCAGATACGTCCCAATCCTTCACGGCTGTAGTCCCTGATGCGCTGGCACGCGGCAACGGCACCCTCGCTCCTTGCCTAGGCTTCCGGCGCGGGCGTTAGCTTCGCCTGCCCAACCGGCTTTGCAGCAGGAACGCCCTTTGTCGTGGGGCAGCTTCCCTGCGGTCAAAATGGCGCACTTGCCTGTACTGCCGGGCAAGTTCCCGGCACGGCGTCCGCACTGGATAACGTTCCGGTCAACCCGCAGGTTTACAACGCCTTCTTTGGTGGATACGGCGGAAATGCCGGCGTTGCGTTGCTGCCCGCGTGCACTGGCCCAGAGCTCTTCACTTCAACCGGTTCTGCCACGGGAACGTGCAACCTGAGCACGAACCCGGATAACAAGGTGCGGGAGAATTACGGCGTGATCAAGATCGATCACACTTTGACCTCCAAGAACACGCTTTCCGGCACGTACAACATGGACGATTCGACTTCCTATACGCCGAATCAGACGACGATTAATGCCGACGACATTTACTTCCGGCAGCAGACCGGGTCCGTACAGGACACGCAGATCATATCCAACAACTTGGTCAATACGTTTCGGTTTGGAGTGCATCGCCTTTACTATGCGGGCAACATTGACCTTGTGCCGCCGATCTCCGCCGTCGATCCGAACATCTATGTCAATCCCAATCCGTACATTGTGAGCCCCAGAAGTCCTTTCCCGCAGTTGCCCCAGATCACTGTAACTGGCTTGCAAACGATTGGATCGACCGCCCAGCCGGGTTCCGATTTCGAGCCTCGATACATCGGCTATACCAGCGGCAATTTGGACGAATCGATCAACTGGCTGCATGGGGAACACGCCATGCGTTTCGGTGTTCAGGTCCACCGCTGGTACGACAATAACGAAAATTATCAATCCAATCCTCGCGGGGCATATTCATTTCCGAGCGAGGCCTCGTTTTTGTCGGGCGTTACCACGCAGAATTTTACGTGGGCCATACCCGCGTATACGAATGCGAATAATGGACAGACCTATATTGGAACGATCGCGCGCGGCGAGATTTTGATGGCCTATGGGCTATATGCCGAAGATACGTTCAAGTTGAAGCCAAACTTGACGATAACCTATGGTTTGCGCTGGGAGTATGCCGGGCCGCCGACAGAGGAACACAATCGCATCACCAATCTTTACGGTCCAGGCAACCCGCCAAGTTGTAGCCCGTACACCTGCGCGACTGCGACGCTTGGCGCTCCCTGGTACCATCCTCCAAAAGACAACTTTGCTCCGCGCGTGGGCTTCAACTGGGATCCGTTCAAGAAGGGCACAACGAGCGTGCGAGCAGGGGCGGGCATTTACTACAGCGAGGTGGCAGATTCTTATTGGTATCCTTCCATCGCTTTCCAGTACCCCAATACAGCCTCGATATCGGTTCCGGGCGTAGGGTTCCCCTTCATCAATGTGGGCAGCCCGCTTACGGGGACGGGGTCGAATTCTGTCGTGAACGCATATCTGGCGTCAAAGGGCACCTCCGCCTGCGCTCCAGGCACACCCGGCGGTGCATGCCTGCCAACGACATTGCAAACGTTGGGTGGCGTGGAGTACCCGTATTTCAAGACGCCTGCCAAATACAGCTTCAATTTCGCGATTCAGCAGCAATTGCCGGAGAAGCTGACGTTCGAGATCGCGTACATTGGAAGTCAGGCACGACACTTAGGCCGGGACATCAGTTACCAGGATTATTTCCCGACAACGAGTGAAATGCCCGGGCAATTGCCTGCTGTCAATGGAGTTGCTATTCCTGGATCCGTAGTTAATCCACAATGCCAAAGCGCGGGTTCGATAGAGTGCTATTACTGGGCAGGTGCGGGACTCAATAACGCAAACCTTTTGGGGAATCTCGCCGGTACGAACAATGCGACGGCCAACACGGTGCCGTACGCGACGCTTTGCGGTCCCAATGCTGCCGCAGGAGGGAGCAACCGAACCAACTGCTACAACAACCCGAATTGGAGTAATTCAATCACGGGACAAGCGGAAGACGCCAACTCCATGTACAACGCCATGCAAGTGATTCTGGAGCGGCGCGTTTCGCCCGGTTTTATGGCGCGCTTTAACTATACCTGGGCGAAGTGCATAACCGACTCGAGCTTTGAGCAGCCTACTGGATTGGTAAACGGCGGATCAGCGGCTTGGCCGCTCATCTACATCGCCAACGCGGCGCGTGGGCGCTGTGCGTTTGTGCCGGGGCAATCGGTGAACCTCACGCTCACCTATATGACCCACTGGGGAAGCAACCTGACGTCCAAATTTGCCAAAGCCATCGTGCCGAACTGGGAACTGACCAGCCAGACGGTGGTTCAGTCCGGACTCCCATTCAACATCTTCACGGGAGAAGACGTGGCGCGTTATGCCAGCAGCCCGAACTCTGCGGGTAATGATCGACCGAACTGGGCTGCCGCAAGCGCGGCCTGCCCGAATCCGACTCCGACAGGCGCTGTTCTGTCGAACTGGAAGTCCTCGCCAAACCTCACGTATCTAAATCCGGCTTGCTTTGCGCCAGCGGCGCCAGGATACCTTGGAGATATCGGAAACATGGTATTTACGGGGCCTGGCCTTTTCTCCTCGGATGTGAGCCTGCGGAAAACGATCCCGATGAGGGAAAGCAAGTCCTTTGTCGTTTCGGCAGATATGTTCAATGCCTTCAATCGCACGAACTTCCCGCCGCCGCAAGCATCATCCGTGTTCAACACGAGCGGGCAGGTCGTCTCGACATTTTCACAAGTGGGGACCGGAGTTTATTTCCCGACCATCACGACTTCGCGCCAATTCCAGATCAACGCCAGGTTTGTCTTTTAACATAGAACGAGGTTGCCCTCGTTTCGAAGCGGCGCATCCGCAGCAGCCGGCCGGTGCTTAATGTGTAAAGCGTCGGCCGTTCCGCTGATACTGACATTCCGATGGCAATGAAATTCAAGGGAGGTCCACTATGCGTGGAGTTGCGCTGTTTTTGTGCGGGCTGTTTGTGGGGACAGTGATGATGCAGTCCAGCCGCGCGCAGCGACTGGATGCCGCGGGGGAGCTTCAATTGAACCACGTGGGCATTACCGCCAAGGATTTCGAGGAGACGGTAAATTTCTACACCAAAACAATGGGATTTCGCGAAGCGTTCACGTTGCGCGGCGCCGATGGCAAACCCAGCCTCAGTTATATCCAGATCAGCCGCGATACATTTCTGGAAATCGCGCCTGCGAGTGCCGATCATCCGGCTGGCCTGACTCATTTCGGCCTGGAAGCCGCCGATGTGAATACCACGGTAAAAAAGCTTCGGGAAGAGGGAGTTAAAATCGATGATCCGCGTGTAAGCCGCACCCAAACGCTGCTGACCGCTGTGATCGACCCGAATGGCGTGAGGTTTGAAATTGCACAGCTTCCTCCTACCTCGTTACCGCGGAAGGCCATCGAGAGCTGGAAATAAAAAGTTCCCTCTCTTGATCGGTTCTGCCGCAGCCATATAAACATCGCGCTCGCGAAACGCTCGTACCGATAACGGCTGGAGACTTATGGGCGCCTGTATAGGACCCAGCCGCCGAAGTGCTACTTGCCGGCTGGAGTTGACGCGGGCGGTGTGGCAAAAGTGCGTTTATGCTCGTCGTTTTCGCGCACAGAGCAAACCCAGGGATCCTGCATGAACGGGGTCGTGGCTTGTTTGAAGGTTCGTCGCGTGGTGAATGGTTTTGTGTACGCGCCGGGATCATCGACCACGACCTCAAGTTCCATCGTCGCTGCATCCACCCGCTTGTACCTTTCGATGTAGTGCAATTGCTCCGTGTGCGGATGGCCAAGCTGGTCAAGCCAGGTCTTGTCATTGAAGCCAATCGAATCGACTACAAGGGTGTCGCCATTCTCATACCATCCGATTGAATCCCCCCACCAAGTGGGATCCGGATCTTTTGGATGACTGCTGTTTAGCCGCACAACCCGAAATGCTTGCATCAATTCATGCAGGATGTACACCGCATCGGGTGTTTGCACAAATATTGTCCGGGCCGGCTGGATATAGGCTCGCCAGAGCGTTGGCGGTTCACAGTAGTTGATCCAGGGGTCGGTGGTCAGTTCATAGCGGGCGTCGGGTCCGGTAGCCGGGTACTCCGACAAGGTCTTCTGCAAGGACCATGGCTGATACGGTATGTCTGGTTCCTTGCCTCTCATTTTTCCCGCCGGATCGGCAAGACTTATGCTTTGCACAGCGGGTCCAGCGAGCCAGTTGCCTGAGAGGTCGGCGATCTTCTGGGACGACGGAGCTGTTTGCGCCTCGGCTGGTTGGTGAACTGCCGCGAAAAACAGAAATATCGCGACAAAAAGGAAGTTTTTCCGCATGTATCGCCTCTCAGGAGCGCTGCATTCGTTGCCGGTGCGGAGCTTTTTTAACTCTGGCCTGCTCGCAGGCTACTTCTTAGCGGGCGCCGCTTTGTCGGGCGCCGCTTCCGCCGGTTTATAGAGGTTGTTGTAAAACGACAGGTTCTCGCGCACCGAGCACACCCACGGATTGGCCATGAAAGGAACGCTGGAAATCGTGAAGTTCCTGTGGGTGTTGAATGGCTTCGTGTAGGCGCCCGGGTCGTCGATGGTCGCGTCCAGTTCGAGCGTGGTGGCATTCACGCGCTTGTAGCGTTCGGTCAGGTGCAGTTTGTCGGTGTGAGGATGCCCCAGTTGGTCGAGCCAAGTCTTGTCGTTCGTGCCAATCGTATCGATAACCAGGGTATTCCCGTTTTCATACCATCCGATCGAATCGCCCCACCAGGTCGGGTCGGGATCGTCCGGGTGCTTGCTGTTGAGCCGAACCACACGGAAGGTTTGCATCACCTCGTGCAGCATATATACCGCATCCGGGGTCTGGACGAATTTTGTGCGCGCCGGTTCCATATAAATCCGGATCAGCCCTGGCGGTTCACAGTAGTTGATCCACGGATCGGTGGTCGAATCGAACTGATTGTCCGGTCCGGTCGGCGGCTTTTCGGACATCGTCTTGGCCAGCGACCAGGGCTGGTAGGGAATGTCCGGCTCCTTGCCTCTCAGTTTCCCCCCGGGATCCGCGATGCTGACGCTTTGGCCGATTCCTCCTCGCTTTCCATCGAGCTCCCATGTTCCAGAGAGGTCCGCCGGCTGCGACGAGCTGGTCTGCGCTCGAGAAGCGAGCGGCAAGAAGGCACCCATGAGGCTGGCAATCAGAAGCGGCCATTTGTTTCGCATTCCAGATACCCCCTAGCATAAAGCTGCGTGAATTGACGCCCGGAAGAGCCATCACTCGCGATACAGCGCGGGATCTGTGAAACGTAGCGCAATCGAAATTCTTGACTGCGTATATCATACCCACCTGACGCTCCACAACGAAATTTTCAGCCCGATCGGGGGATACGGTTCCCGGCGAATTGGAGCGATCGCCTTAGAAAGAACTCCGCTTGTCACGGAGGCACGCAGCCCAGTTTTCATTTCCCCGAGCCGGGCGAATTTCTCACGACGATGGCGAGGTTCGGATTTCCGCCACGTTGGACTGGAGAAATGCGCCGCTTTGTAATATTGTTCAGCTCATCTCAACCGGGCGAACCTATTATCCGCATGAACCAAATGGAAGGCGGCCTTCCCGTCACCCGTCAGGTACTTGCGAGTGAGTGAAACGATGAGCAAAAAAGGGTATCGGCAGGCGGTTGCGGCATCATTTTTGGCGATGCTTACGTGTCTGGCTGGGGCGGCCAAGGCTCAGGATGTCCCCCAGGAAAAACCGCTGCTCGCGGAACAGGCCTTCAAAAACGTGCAGGTGCTCCGGGGAATGTCCGTGAAGGAGTTCATGGAAACGATGGGGTTCTTTGCCGCATCCCTGAATGCAAACTGCACCACCTGTCATGGTGAGGGGAGCGGAGGCAGCTGGGATAGCTATGCCAGCGACAACGTGCCTCAAAAGCAAATCGCGCGCAAAATGATCTTGATGATGAACGCGATCAACCAAAGCTACTTTGGCGGCAAGCAAGCGTTGACCTGCTATTCCTGCCATCGGTTCGGTCGCACCCCCAAGCTGGTTCCGGATTTAACGGTGCAGTACGGCGACGCCCCGGACGAAGACCCCGAGGAAATTCTGGCGCAAGCGGCTGGGCAGCCGACTCCCGATCAAGTGCTGCATAAATACTATGACGCGCTGGGCGGGATCGACAAAGTGGCCGGCATAACCAGCTTTACCGCCAAGGGCACCTGGCAAGGCTATGAGGATACCGAGCAACACCCGCTGGACATCTTCGCCAAAGCCCCGGATCAAAGAACGACCATCGTGAACAATCGTGGCGCTCTCACCACGAATACCTATGACGGCCGCAATGGTTGGACCGCGGCGCCCATTACCGACGTCCCGGTAACGTTACTGGCGCTGAGCGGCGCGGATCTGGATAACGCCCGGGTGGACGCCGAGCTTTCTTTTCCGGCGAGAATCGAGCAATCCTTGACGGACCTGCGCGTCGGCCATCCCTTTTCCATCGATGGAAAGGACGTCACGATCGTTCAGGGATATGGCCCCGCTAAATCGCCCGTCAAATTGTACTTCAGCGACGACACCGGCCTGCTCGTTCGCGTGGTCCGCTACACCACCTCGCGCGTAGGACGCCAGCCGACCCGCTTCGACTATTCCGATTACCGGGTTGTGAATGGGATCAAGATACCGTTTTTTTATCTCACCACGTGGGTCGATGGCCGGTCCAAGACTCAACTGACTGAGGTGCAGCTCAATGCGCCCATAGATCCAGCAAAATTTGCCAAGCCAGCCGACCCCGGTCTCGCCAAATAGCGCCTGACCGGTGAGTGGCCATTCATTTTCGCAGGCTCGATGTCGGCAAATGATTTCCTTTACATCCTATGCGGGCTGAGGTAGAAACGTAGCCAATCGCTTTGGAGGCAGGACATGAAATCCAAGTTTCTTCTCGTGACTGGTCTCACGGTGGGTCTTTTCGCGCTCTCCGCCATGCTATTCGCGCACCACGGCACAAATTTGTACGATATGACCAAGCCGGTGGTGGTAAAGGGAACGGTCACGCAGTTCGAATGGGGCAATCCACACAATCAGATCTTCTTCGACGTGACCGATGACAAGGGCAGCGTGGTCCACTGGGTCGTCTCGACCGAACCCCCGCCGGTAATGTCGGAAAAGGGCTGGACGAGAAAATCGCTAAAACCGGGCGATCAGATTACCGCTTACGTTTTTGCGGCCAAGAACGGCGCGCCGGTCGGAAATCTTCAGAAACTCACCTTGCCCGATGGGAAGGAATTAAGCGCCATGGGTCCTGGAGCTGGAGCCGGCGTCGGCGGGCAAACTCCCGATAAGCCAAATGACAAGCCAGAGGATAAGCCGTAGCCACGCCGGATATACTGCGAACGATCTTCACGAATGCCCGGGGGCGTGGGTTGCGGCCAAGTGCAAGCAATCCGCGCCCTTTTTAGGTTCATAAGCTGTGATCCGCTGCATTTTCTGCACCGCTAGCAGAACTCGCGTTTCCCGGAATCGGGCCGAACTACCTCAATGAAATCGCTGACCAACGTCCTCCTCCTATTCGCCGTTTTCCTTACCGGGGCGAGCGTTTTAATCATAGAGGTCGTCGGCGTTCGGGTCCTGAGCCCTTACTACGGGAATACCATCTTTACAGTTTCGGGGGTCATTACCGTAATTCTCATCGCGCTGAGTTGCGGGTATTATGTGGGAGGAATCCTGGCGGATCGGTACCCCAGCTTGCGCCGCTTCTTCGGATTAATTTTTGCCAGCGGGGTGGCCCTGCTCTCCCTCTTCACGATTGGGAAAATGGTGTTGCCCGCTCTGAGTTCCAAGCTGTCGATTGTGGCCGGCCCTCTCGTATCGGCGCTCCTCCTCTTCCTTTTTCCCGCATTGTTGCTGGGGATGATGTGTCCCTATGCGGTCAAATTGCAGAGCGTCTACGTCCCCCAAAAAGGCATTGGCAGCGTCGCCGGAGGTATTTTCTTTTGGTCGACCTTGGGGAGTATTGCAGGCAGTTTGTGCGCCGGCTTTATACTCATCCCTCATCTGGGGATCGATCGAATCTTTATCGCTACCGGATTGGTGCTTTCCGCGCTGGGCCTGACGCCGCTTTTCTTTTTAGGGATCAGCAAAAGACGTCTCGGCCAATCCTTGCTTGTGTGGCTGCTGGCGCTGGGCGCGGCATCTTTCACGGTCGGGCGAACGGATCGAAGCGTTTTGTACAGAAAGGACGCCGTATATCAGCAAATTGCCATCTATGACGGCCAATACGGCGGCAGGCCGGCAAGATTTTTTCAGCAGGACGAGAACAGCGCGGGCGCCGGCGAGGGCGCCATGTTCCTGGATTCGCAGGACGCCACGGATCTGGTCTATGACTACACGCGATATTATTCCCTTTATAAGATATTCACTCCCAGTGTGAACAACGCGCTGGTCATTGGAGGCGGGGCTTACTCCGTTCCAAAAGCGATCTTGCAGGAATTGCCGCAGGCCTCGGTTGATGTCGTCGATATCGAGCCCTCCTTATTCTCTTTGGCGCAACGCTACTTTAATGTGCGGAGCGATCCGCGGCTGCATGCCTATGTCGAAGACGGCCGCAGGTTTCTTCGAACGACCCCCAAGCAATATGACCTGATCTTCAGCGACGTGTATTACTCTTTTTTTTCCGTTCCCCCTCAGTTTGCAACTCGCGAATTCTTCCAGGAAGCCAGGCAAAAGTTAACTCCCGACGGAATCTTCGTCGCTAACGTTATCGGAGATTTATCGCGCCAACAGCCCTCGCTGATCATGTCTGAAATCAAGACCTTTCGGGCAGCTTTCCCGAACAGCTATTTTTTCGCGGTGGCCTGGCCGGAAAAGACCGATTCGCAAAATGTGATGCTGGTCGGCTATAACAGCGCGAATCGAGTGGACCTGGACGCTGCTTCCGCGGCGAGCCGCGATCCTCTGATCCGCTCGCTTCCCGCCAAACTCATCGACGTGGATGGCAGGTTTGAGCTCTCGCCATATCCGGTCTTAACTGACGATTACTCGCCGATAGAATTCTTGACAGCTCAGGTATTAAAAAGGGCCTTCGCGGAGCCGCAACCCGTAGACGGCAATGAGATGCTCGCAGATGTCGACCAGCAGCTCCGTTATGGCAGCCGCTACGTAGGTGCGCCGGGCCATGACAAAGTGCGCGGCTTTTTGCTGTCTGAGATGGGCCTGCTCGCTCAAAACGTCCAGACCCAGAATTGGACAGAGCATGGCTCGGATGGAAAACAGTATCGTCTGACGAACATCATCGCTCATTTCTTTAGCAACGAGCCCCGTGTCCTGATCGCCACACATTACGACAGCAGCGCGGCTGGCTCAACTTTTGGTCCAAGTGAAGCTTCCGGCGTCGCCGTGCTTCTCGAACTAGCGCGAGCTTTCGGGAGCTCAAACCTTCCGCCAAAATTCGGGGTCGACATGGTGTTTTTTGACGGGGCCAGAGCGGCGATCGCGGACCAGACGAATTCCACAGATGGCGAACTGCTTGGCTCCAGATATTTTGCGCGCCACTTAGACGAGATCTATGGCCAAAGTAAGCCGATGTCCGCGATTGTTGTCGATGGCGTATGCCGGGCGGATTTAAAGAACCTGAAGGAGCAATGGCCCATACGGAACTCGGCGGGAGTTATGAAATCCGCTTGGTACGCCGAAGCCCAACTTGATCCGCATATTTTCCAGGCGAGTACGGCTTCCGAAGTCCAAGACGATCGGATGCCGTTGATTCAAGCTGGAATTCCCAGCGCTTTGTTGGGCGATTCAAATTATCTGCGTCGCGGCCCGGTTAGGGCAAGAGCTGGAAAATGCGATGCCCGCTCTCTACAGATTGTCGGACAGATGCTGATGGCCTACACAGTCTCAAACAGCGCTCCGTTCTGAACCGCGGATTCAATACACGAGCGGCCCGTAGGGGATAAGCACTGCCGCTGTGGCCACGCAAAACCATAAAAGCAATTCGATCGATCCGGCACATTT
Source organism: uncultured Acidobacteriota bacterium (assembly GCA_963823935.1). Taxonomy (GTDB): domain Bacteria; phylum Acidobacteriota; class Terriglobia; order Acidiferrales; family UBA7541; genus Palsa-189. The sequence continues at coordinate 40,353 of CAWGNM010000027.1, read as the reverse complement.
GGCAATTCGCGGGAGTTTTGGTTCCCGGCCCCAATCGTGGATCTTGCACTGAATAACGATATGGGTAATCAGTGCGGCCGGAACCAAGATGCTCAGCTTGGCCAGAAACGCGGGGTTGATTACGAACGTTTCCGCCGAAACTGAAAACAGTAAAAAACCCCCGAGAACTGCCGCGGCAAACCCCACCCAATTCCAGAAAAAGAGAGAATCGGATAGTTCGGCCGGCGTATGGTCCTTGTTTCCGATGCCCAGTAAACTCAGGTCCACCGCGAAATTGGTTCCAATCCACAAGGAGATGCCGCTGAAATGAGTGGCTTGTACAAACGGATAAGCCCAGCGAGAGTCGCCGATGCTAAGTGCGAACGATCGATTCTGCAGCCAATGCCCCAGGGGCACCAAAGACGACCCGATCACGCAGCCCTCCTTTCGAAAACTTCAGTATGCATGCCGAAGGTTCGACCGCTCACCCGTCTAGCCGATTCCGGAAATTGCTGGGACCTCGACCCCCATCAGAATGGCTCCGATCCACAACAAGAGGGAGATAACCGCAATGACTTTGGCCTCTGTCCGCTGAACGGGAGACTCTTCCCATTTGGGCATTCGCCATTGCACGAGCATTCCAAACACGATTGCGAGCAGCACGACCAGAATCTTAAGTTGAAAGCTCCAGGTCGGGACATACGCCGTAGCGTCACCTGCAAACATGATGAAACCTGAAACTAAACTAACCCCCAAGCTGAACCACACCCACGGAAAGATCCGCCTCGCCAAAGCCACGGCGTTGTAATTCCTGCCCAAAATGCCCAAAACGCGCAGATCCACAATCACCATCGACCCTACGAGCACGAACATGCTGTAGTAATGAAGAATAGCCAAGCTGGCGGCGGTCCACCCTGTGCTCGTGAGGAAAATGATAGTGGAATTGTCTTGCAGCTTCTCAGCTATCTGAAAAAGCATGCTCTTCGCCACTTCCAATCGACTCTGGAATTTCCGAAATGTATCGCTTATTAGCCTTCAACTTCGGGTGAACCCGCAAGTCAAAACGGTGTAAAATCACGCCAAGTTCGTGCTCCTTTGACCGCAACGCTTTCGTCGCCGATGCGCATACCAAAGTCCGGACGAAGGGTTGAGGGTCCGGTTATGATCCCGATTTCTCATCATTCAGCGCATCATGAAGCCGGAGCGCGCCCTTCCGCCCGAACGAAGGCTGCCTTGCTCGTGAGAAGAAGCCAAAGAACCAGTGCCATTACGCCAAGCTCCAGCACGGCGCCGAACCACAGCGGCGGATGCGGAGCGCCCGCCCGGCCCAGCGAAGCTTCCACCGCCGCTACTCCGTCCTCAAATCGCGCGCGGCTCCCGGGAAGCAGGAAAGTGATCACGGTATTGAGAATCCTAAAGAGGAAGAAATAAATCGCTGCCATTCGGCTCCAGGGAGCGAACCGCAGCAAGCCGATCCCGATGCCCGCATCCAGCGTTCCTATGGCCAGAAAGAAGAGCACCGCCGGCCAGTCCCTGAAATCGGCTCCCAACAGGAATGCTGGAGCATGCGTCCAGATGTTGATCGGCATCAAGCATGCGCCGAAAAGCATGTACAGGCCGACGGCCGTGATGCTCAACGGGCGCGGTGCGGATGAAGTTGGCTGCTCGGCTCGATTCATTACTTGCAACACGAACGCGAGCTTGCACGACTTTTCGGGTGAACACCAGAGATACCTTTGTAGTGCTCCCCGCTAAAACTGGACACCTCAGTTAGGTAAGTAAGATCGGGGCCTCCACACAGGAGGCAACATGGGCAGGAAACCACGCGTAGATCGGTCCCCGGAAGAGAAGTGGCAGATTGTGCAGGAAGGTATCAAGAGTGGGAATGTCTCGGAGACGCGTCGGCGTCACGGGATCGCTCCGAATCTGTTCCATCGCTGGAAGGATGAAGCCGAGCAAGGAGCAAAGGCAGCGCTTGGGGGAGAAGCGCTGCCGCGGCCGAAACCGAGAAAGACCATCGTATCCGGCAGTTGGAACGGACGCGCCCGCCGCCAGCGTACGGGTCCCTTCGGAAAATTGTAAACCCAGTTGTTGGGATCTGTACGCGACAACGGGCACGCTCAGGACGAGCCGTCGGCTACGCCATTGCCTCTTTGCGGGCCTCGACCAAATTCTCGCTGAATTTCAATTCCAATCTCCGATCGATCTCGCAGCGTGGCATTATCTGGTGAGCTAACTCCGCGCCTTTCTTTCCTTTTGAACGAGGCGAGTACATTCGGCAATCTGATCGTCAATAATCTTGATTTCCAGAGCTAGATGAATCTCGTTCGGATTGCTCGCAAGCCGCCGGAACAAAGGCTCTCGCTCAGTTTTCAACTCCTGCAGTTTTTTTTCGGGCATGGTCCTTTTGGGTGATGCGACAACTTGAAGAGGCGATTAACACGACGATGATAGCAGGTTCCGTCAGAGTGCGCCGGCAAAAGCGAATAGCGGGTTCCAATTTCGCCCATTCGTTTCTCCCGCATCAACAGCGACGCGAGGCTAACCCCTCTCCTGAGAGGCGTCGTCTATTTGCAGGTGCAAGGAAGTCTCCATTCTCGACTGTGATCCGCCGGAATACCACCCGGCCACCGGAGACGCGAGGCCGGGATCGAAACCAGCGGCTACGGCGACGTGTGTGTTAGACACAGCTAGACCGCGGGCGGGATCGTACCCTCGCCAGCCAATGACCGGCAAATAGACTTCGGCCCAGGCGTGCATGTACGGCTCCTCGCTGCCTGCCGAAGCGCATTCGTATCCGCTGACGAAGCGTGCCGCGATTCCCATCACGCGGCAAGCGTCGCAAAAGAGGACCGCCAAATCGCGGCAAGACCCCTCCATGCGGCTGAGGGTTAGGTCCGACGGCCAAGGGAGACCGTCAGGACGGACCGTCTGACGGAAAGTTTGATAGATTGCCTGGGTGAGAGCCGTCAGAAAACAAAGCGTGTTCAGCTGCGCATTGGCCGCGACCGATTTCGCATACTGCTTGACGGATTCGGCGACGTGGGCATCTTGCCGGTAAGGAATCAAGGCCGCGCACAAAGGCTCGCGATACCACAGTGGAAGATTCAAGCACTCGCCAATGAGAAGATAGTCAAACGGGTTCTCTCGAAGCAGTTCCACTGTAAACCGGCTCATTACACTCAGTTCCCTAGTGGGCGCATTGAACCATGCGTTCAGGGCCAGATTGCCATCCTGATCCAGACATTCCGTGGCCCCCGCCGGAGTTGGCGTAATCTGAAGGTCGAAGGCCAGCAACCTTTGTGCACTGTTCATGCGCGGCCGAAGCCGAAAAATGTGCGGCTCCAGATTCACCGGGAAATCGTAGCGGTACACCGTGGAATGTGTGGCAGAGATTTTCATGGAACGAGATGACGAGCTAGGCGGATTCGTGGCATTTGATCGCTTCCTCTTCGGGCGATGCTTCGTTCGGGACGGCGAAGGCGAACTGGCGGGGCTGGCGCGAAACCTCTCGCACCAGGGAACAGTACTCACGGACGATCGGCCTCGACGTGAATCCAGCATATTGGACGACAACGCTGCGGCTCATTTCGATCTTCTTGATGAGTGTTTTGTTGGCGAAGCCACAGGGTCACGAAAATGCAGCGGATCTCTCAGATTTTGCAGTTCCCGGTAATAGTAGAGCGGGGTAGGCCGCCTTCCATTCAACCTCAGTCTCTTCAGGAATGCAATTTCTGCCTCAGTAGCATGAGCGCTCAAAACGCGGTCCCGAAGGAACCGTTTGAACCCGGGCTCTTCTTCTGACGGCCGTTCGGCCTCCCTTTCCACAAACTCGAACTTCTTCGGGTGGCCCGGAGCCAGTCTTCGGTTTAAGAAAACTTCCATAGCAAAGGTTCCCAGGTCGATGTCCCAGGATTCAATCAGCGGGTCGAGGAAAGAATCGCAGTCTTGTACGGACACGTTGAAGACATCCGTGTCCAGGAATTCCAGCACGATCACCCGCATGTGTTCATAGCTCCGTCCCACCAGCCGGGCCACCAGGCGGAGCCAATTTTCGCTTTCCAGTTCCTCCTTGGCCACTCCCTTTACGACGTCCAAAAGCTTTTGTACAACCAGGCGTTCGAGTTCGCCAAAGGACTGCTTCTCAAAGATGGCCCGTACCTGTTTCTCTTTGTCCCTTGCGCATTTACGAAGAATGAGTTCTCGAACCTCCTTTAGTAACGGCGTGGGCGTATCTCCGAGACTTCGTTTCAATTCTTCCATGTGTTCGTGATCCGCCAGCTTGGCGATCTTCCCGCTCGGTAGTTTCAGGAATTTCTCTATCTTGGGATAGATATCCGTGCGGTCGGAGGCCGGCGGCAATTTCTTCCGCGTCAGCAATTGGGAAATATAAGATTCGGTAACATTTGCGGCCGTCGCCAGATCTCGTTGCTCGAGATGCAGCTCTTCCAGCCGCTGCTTGATCATCAAACAAACATCCACGGGTAGCCCCCTAAACGCGACTTCACTGCATAGGTTACACCGATATGAATACTGCCACATTTCACTTGACACGTCCAGTTAATTAACCTAATCTGGTTAACATATTGATCTAGCCTTCAGCTTAACCTTACCCAATACGGTTACCTGAACAAACCTGGGGAGAAGCAAGGAACTGTTCCGACAAAAGGAGGCCCGATGTACTTCTTATCTTGGATCATCGTTGGATTGATTACCGGCTGGCTGACAGGAAAATTGGTCAGGGAAGGTGGATATGGGCCGATCCTGAACATCGTTATGGGTGTCGCCGGAGCAGTTGCAGGCGGCTTTATCGCGCGGATAACAAGTTCGCCAAACTATGGTGGGTTGGCTTATACGAGCCTGGCGGCGATGCTGGGCGCCGCGGTCGTCACGGGGATCAACGCTTATGCCAGCGACAGAAAGCGATACGCCTGACATAGCAAGCAATGCCCAGAGGCCAGTTAAAAGTGTGAGCCTGGCAGTTCGGAATGAGCGGCACGGCAAGACCGCGTTGGATTATCACCAACCAAAGAACCGCTTTCGGGCGAGATCAAAACATCAACTCTTGAATCCGTACGTATTTGAAGGAGATTCTCAAGTGAAAACAATGATGCGCAGTCTGGTAGCTTCCTTTCTCACGATCGTCGTGATCCTGCTTTCGATTTCGCAGGTTCACGCGCAGGACCTTTCCACGTATCGCAACTTTTCGTTCGGAATGACCGTGGCCGATCTTTGCAAGCAGATTGATCAAAACCCAGCCACTGCGGCCGTGCTCCACGAACGGCCGGCGCTGATCCAAGAATTGACCTTTTGGCCGCCACAACCTTATAGCTCTTTACGCCCGGCGGAGCCGCTGGAGCAAATACTCTTCTCTTTCTACGACGGTTCACTCTACAGAATGCTGATGACGTACGACACTTCCGCCACCAAAGGGCTAACCGACGAGGATATGATACGAGTCGTTTCCGCAAAGTATGGAAGCGCAACCAGGCCTGACGCCGTCGTCAACTTCCCTATGAACCCCTCGTATAAGACCACCGAAAAAGTGCTTGCCCGCTGGGAAGATTCGCAATATTCGCTGAACCTGTTTCGATCCTCGGAGGATACCTTTGCAATTGTTATGTTTAAAAAACAATTGGATGCCCAAGCTGGGGTCTCCATTGCCGAATCTGTGAAGCTGGAACAGGAAGAGGCTCCGCAGAAGGAAGCCGCCCGCGTTCAGAAAGACGCCGCGGATCTGGAACTAGAGCGACAGAAGAACATCAAGACGCTTCGGCCCTAAGATCGGGGCGCAACGGCAAGATTGTTTGGGAAATCTCTAACGCGATTTGACGGAGGATCTGAAAATGACAGTTCAAATAACACCTCTACACGACCGAGTTCTGGTGAGGCGACTGGAAGAGAAGGAGAGTGCCAAGGGTGGCATCATCATTCCTGACACGGCCAAAGAGAAGCCCCAAGAGGGCGAAGTGATAGCCGTTGGAGCTGGCAAGATCGAGGACGGTAAGCGAATCCCGCTCGACGTAAAGACGGGCGACCGAGTTCTAATTGGCAAATACACCGGCACAGATATCACGATCGATGACCAGGAGTACCTGATCCTCCGCGAGGAAGAGATCCTGGCCAAGGTCGCTGGGATGACGAAAGCGGCAAGCGGCAAGAAGTAGGCTCTGCTCCAAACGCTGAGAGAAGAAAGTGCACATTCACCCCAGGAGGGTGAAGTTCAATGGCAAAACAAATTGTAACGGGTGAGAATTCACGGCAAGCCATTCTGCGCGGCGTCAACATTCTGGCCGATGCTGTGAAGATTACGCTGGGTCCCAAGGGCCGCAACGCCGTGATCGAAAAGAAGTTCGGCGCGCCTATTATCACCAAGGACGGTGTGACCGTAGCAAAAGAGATCGAGCTGCAAGACCCGCTCGAGAACATGGGCGCCCAAATGGTGCGCGAAGTTGCGTCCAAAACGTCGGATGTGGCCGGCGACGGCACGACCACGGCGACCGTTCTTGCCCAGGCCATTTTCCGTGAAGGCGTGCGGACGGTTGCCGCGGGTGCTCGCCCGATGGCGCTGAAACGCGGTATCGATAAGGCTGTGGAGGTTGCCGTCGGAGCCATCAAGAAGCTCTCCCATGAGGTGAAGGGCGACATGATCGCCCAGGTAGGCACGATTAGCGCCAATACAGACAAGCAGGTTGGCAATCTCATTGCCGAGGCCATGAAGAAAGTAGGCAAAGACGGTGTCATTACCGTTGAGGAATCCAGGACCATGGAGACGACGCTCGACGTGGTCGAAGGTATGCAATTCGACCGCGGCTACCTGTCGTCCTACTTCGTCACCGATCCGGCGCGGATGGAATGTGTGCTCGAGGAGGTTCACATCCTGATCCACGAAAAGAAAATCAGCGCGATGCAGGAGTTGCTGCCCTTGCTCGAACAAGCCGCCAAGATGGGCAAGCCACTGCTGATTATCGCGGAAGACGTTGAGGGCGAAGCGCTCGCGACGCTGGTTGTGAACAAGCTGCGGGGGACGTTGCAGTGCGCCGCGGTCAAGGCGCCGGGCTTTGGCGACCGCCGCAAGGCCATGCTGGAGGATATCGCCGTAATCACCGGCGGCAAAGCAATTACCGAGGAGCTTGGTATCAAGCTCGAAAACGTGAAAATGGAAGATTTAGGTTACGCGAAAAAAGTTACCATCGACAAGGACAACACAATCATTATCGAAGGTGCCGGCAAGAATAGCGAAATTGAAGGCCGGATTAAGCAGCTCCGCGCACAGGTCGAGGAGACGACGTCTGATTACGACAAAGAGAAGCTCCAGGAACGCTTAGCGAAGCTGGTGGGCGGTGTCGCGGTGATCAAGGTGGGAGCGGCCACTGAAACGGAGCTTAAAGAGAAGAAAGCTCGGGTCGAAGACGCCATGCACGCCACTCGCGCGGCAATCGAGGAGGGTATTGTTCCCGGCGGGGGCACCGCTTTTTTGCGCTGCCTGCCGGCCCTGGAAAAGCTCAAGCTCCAGGACGCCGATGAAGGTACGGGCGTGAACATCGTGAAGCGCGCCCTCGAAGAACCTGCGCGCCAGATCGCTCAGAACGCAGGCCACGAGGGCGCCGTCATCGTCGGCCGCCTCCGCGAATCAAAGGATGACAACTTCGGCTTCAATGCGGACTCCGGAGAATTCGTGGACATGATAAAAGCCGGTATCATCGACCCAGCCAAGGTTACCCGCCTGGCGTTGCTGAATGCCGCTTCTATCGCCGGGCTGATGCTCACCACGGAAGCTTTGATCGCCAATATCGCGGAAGAGGAACAGGCAGTTGTCGCCGGTGCAGGACACGGCGGAGGGATGAGTGGGATGTACTAGAGCAAAGTCCCGGCCTTCGCATGATGGGCGGACGTGGCAGACCGCCCAGATCGCGAACAAAGTGATGAGAGGCCATGGAGAGTCCGCGCATGACTCGAGAGGCTAGCGAGCGCATGATTTTGGCCGATCGATATGGAATTCCGAAGTGCCTGGTGGAATCTTCCGTTGAATTGGCTGCTCACAATGCGATGCTCGTCCCCATGGTCATCGAAGAGACTAACCGAGGCGAGCGCGCCTACGATATCTATTCCCGGCTGCTGAAAGACCACATCCTCTTTATCGGCACTGAGATTGACGACCACGTCGCCAATCTGGTGACGGCCCAACTGTTGTTTCTGGAAGCTGAAGACCCCGAGCGCGATATTCAGCTCTATATCAATTCGCCGGGCGGCTCGATTACTGCCGGGATGGCGATCTATGACACGATGCAATATCTGCGGCCGGATGTGGTGACCACCTGCGTTGGGGAGGCCGCTTCGATGGCCGCTTTGCTGCTGACTGCCGGTGCTCCCAAGAAGCGCTTCTCGTTGCCCAACTCGCGCATCCTCATCCATCAGCCCTCGATGTCAGGGCTTTCGGGCCAGGCAACCGATATTGATATCCACGCGAAGGAGATTCTGCGAATGAGGTCGGTGATCAACAAGCTCCTGGCAGACCACAGCGGGCAGCCGATCGAGAAAATCGAGCAAGACGTCGAGCGCGATTTCATTATGACGGCTCAGCAGGCCAAGGAGTACGGCCTGATCGACGAGATCATTTACAAACATCTCTAAGGAGCACATGAGGAATCAAGCGGCGGCGGCGATCCGAGGGGCGTGGGTTGGGAAGTGCCCGCGCTGTGGCACGTGCTGCTTGTTTCCGAGGCTTCCAGCTATCGACTATGCAGGCCAGCGGGTCGTTCGTCCGGGTAAGTTTACGTCGCTATCAGTTCCATGTGCCTGGAAACAAAAGCGTGGCGACGAGGACGATGACTTCTTCATGCCAGTATCGACGAATATGTTGGTCGCACGGACAGTCAGAAGCTTCAGGCAAGAGCGTTGATTGGTTTCTTGTTTCAACCAATCGATCTTTGAGAAAGGCAGGATAACTTGAGAGCTGCCTTTCGAAGGTTGGATTGTGCGACTGAACGTGGACCGCTGTTATTTTCCGCCGCCCCGCTCATCAGCGAGGAGGTCCTCCGGAATGTCCTTTTTCACTAATTCGCCGCTCTCTGCGAATGAGCAGATCCGAGGCTTGACTACATACACGAAATCGGTATTGCCCATGCGAACGCCATCCGAGAGAGTTCCTCCGCTGAAGACGATCTCTGGAGTTTCGGCTAACATTTGGTCCAAATAGACCGGCAGACCATAGAGCTCGCCAAAAGGGGGCACAACACCGGGCTGGCAGTCGGGAAATAACCGGTAGCATTCTTGCTCGTTAATAAGTTTTACTGGCTCCCCGACTACAGTCGCTAGTTTCTCCAGATTCACGTGATAGGAAGCCGGGAGCACAGCTAGCAAGATCCGATTTCCGGCGCGCAGCGCCACCGTCTTGGCTATTTGTTTTCCGGGAATATGGAGCAACGAAGCCGCATATTGCGAGCTGCGCGCAGGTACGTGGTGAATCGGAGTATAAGCTGCATGCGCTTGGTCGAGATGGGCTGTCAATCGTGCCGGCATTGTCATTGGTGCACCCTCTTCTGTATAGGCTTTCTTCTTTCTCGTCTCTTTCTTTAGCAGCCCGTAGTCGAACAGGCTGTGACCTGAATCACGTTTCAAGTTGTTTTTCGGCTTCGAAACGGTGCCTTCATCCTCGCGGGTGATCTATGTCACAGCATTCCATGGAGCACATGGGACACGATTAACATCGAAATCACCAGCCGAAAGAAAGGAACTCTAAATGTCAAAACAGGTAGCCAAACACCGTGGGAAGACAGCGAGGCACGATCGTGTGGCACGGCATGTAAAGCACGTGGCTGGCGGTAAGCGAACTCGGGCAAAGAAACCCTTCGCGAAACGCGAGCAGGGTGTTGGTGACGCTTATGCAAGACCCGCGGCAGATACCGTTGGAGTAATGGAGATTGAGGTAGTGAGCGTCCCTGAGAATGCTCTGGAAGCCGACGAGGCCGAATTCTCATTTCCACAGGACAGTTTTTTTGAAGAAGAGGAGTAGGATTCGGTTGGGTCACTTGTCGGCGGGTAGAGATATCTACCCGCCATGCACTGATTGAAGGGTGAACGTGAGATTCAGTGTGCTGGCTCTGGATTATGACGGCACCATCGCCCGCGATGGTGAGCTAGACCCTGATGTCAGGAGGGCTATCAATGAGGTTCGATCGCGGGGGATTGCGGTGGTTGTGGTTACCGGTCGCATCCTCTCAGACTTGAGGAGGGTGGCCGGGGGACTCGATTTCGCTGACGCTATGGTTGCCGAGAATGGCGCCGTTCTGGCATTTCCAAATGGAAATGCCAGATTGATCGGGCAGCCTCCGCCACCTGTTTTCGTCGAGGAGCTTCGGCGTCATGGGATTCCATTTACAGAAGGCCAATGCGTCGTGGAAACGGACGCCGCTTTGGCCACAACGGTGTTGGGCGTCATTCGGGAATTGGAGCTGCCGCTCGTGCTCATGTTTAACCGTGGCCGCATGATGGTGTTGCCGCAAGCGGTCAGTAAAGGAATCGGCTTGCGAGAAGCGCTTACGATGCTCCGCCTCTCCCCGCATAACGCCATTGCGATTGGGGACGCAGAGAATGATCATGATTTGCTCGGCGTTTGCGAGTTTGGCGTCGCCGTTAGCTGGGGCAGCAAGGCGCTTCAGGCTGCCGCAGACGACGTGCTGCCGGGAGGCGGTCCGGCTGCTGTGGCCGGATACATTCGGCAAGCCGCTAAGGAGATGCGGCTGCCTCCCGAACGCATCGATCGAACTCGCCTGGTTCTGGGCACAACAGAAGATGGTTACCCTCTCGCGCTCGCTATGCGGGGCCGAAATGTCTTGATCGCTGGCGACCCGCGATCGGGGAAATCCTGGGTCGCAGGGCTGATCTGCGAGCAGCTAATTCTCCAAGGCTATAGCCTATGCGTGATCGACGCGGAAGGTGATTACCGCGCACTCGAATCTTTGCCTGGGGTCGTGGTGTTCGGAGGCGATACTCCGCCGCCCGAATTACCGGACCTCGCGCGCGTGCTCCGCCACCCGTATATGAGCGTTATCGTTGATCTGTCCCACGTTTCATACCGAGAGAAGATCGATTACCTAAACACATTGTTGCCTATGCTGGCTTCCCTACGGAGAGCCACAGGCTTACCCCATCGGATCGTCATTGACGAAGCTCACTACTTTTTACATGAGCCAAATGTCAAGGAGTTGGTTGATCTCGATCTAGGGGCATACACGCTTGTGACCTATCGTCTATCAGACCTGCACCCCAACATTCGCAAAGCTATTGAAGGAATTATCGTGAAGCGCACGACCGACCTCCGCGAAATTCGGACTTTGTTGGAGATGGCAGGCAACGAGGATGCTGAATCCGAATGGAAGGCCGTCTTCGTTGGGCTAACCGTGGATGAAGCCATTCTTCTGCCGGGGATGGAAGAAGCGGGCGGAAAGCTCCGGCGATTTCAACTATCACCCCGATCGACGATTCACGTCCGCCACAAAGCAAAGTATGTAGATCTTCAGTTGATCGAAGGCCAGGGATTCGTATTCACCGATAACGGCAAACCTGTGGGTCCACCAGCACGGACCTTGAACGAGTTTGTCTCCTCGTTGAAAATCTTGCCTCTATCCATACTTGATGGACATGCCCGGCGGGGTGATTTCTCCCAGTGGATCGGGGAGGTCTTTCGGGATCATGTGCTGGCATCTGGTATCCGGAAGGTAGAGCAACGATACCGGCTCGGTCATACTCGAGATCTATATAACGCCGTGGCGGAATCAATCCAAGAGCGGTATGAAATGTCGATAGGCATTGAAGGAAGACCAAGCGAATCGGCGGTTGCTGTTGTGACTTGAAGATCTAGCCGATTTAGCGACGGCGCTTTCAACAAATAAGAATCATCACCCAAGCATAGAGGATGTGTTCTACACACGTAGGTGACCTATCAAAGATCATGTGCGACAGCGCACTGTTTACGGACCTATATGAGCTGACCATGGCGCAGGCGTACCAGGCCGAGGGCATGGATCAGTTAGCTGTTTTCGAACTCGCCTTCCGGCAATTGCCGCCCACCCGCAACTTCGTTGTTGCCGCCGGATTTGCAGACATTCTCGATTTTCTGACTTCGTTTCGTTTCACTGACGAAGAGCTCGACTATCTGCATGGGCGCCGCGAATTTACCGGAGAATTCCTGAAGCAACTGGCATCTTTGAGATTCACTGGAGATGTCTACGCCGTGCCAGAGGGAACGGTGGTTTTCCCAAATGAGCCCCTGCTGCAGGTGATCGCGCCAATAATCGAAGCACAGCTGATCGAGACGTTCGTACTCAACCAAATCCATTTCCAGAGCATTGCGGCGACTAAGGCTGCCCGAGTGGTCTCGGCAGCTAAAGGACGGGCCGTAATCGATTTCGGCTCACGACGCTCCCACGGAACCGACGCCGCGCTGAAAAGTGCGCGGGCCACATATCTAGCTGGGGGAGACGGGACCTCAAACGTGCTCGCCGGAAAGATCTACGGCATCCCCGTGTTTGGCACGATGGCGCACAGTTATATTCAGGCTCATGATGACGAGTCTAGTTCGTTTGAATCGTTCGCAGCGCTCTATCCAGAAACAACGTTGCTCGTGGACACGTACGATACGCTTGACGGAGTGCGCAAGGTTGTTGAAATGAGCCGCAAGCTCGGGCATCGATTCCAGGTACACGCGTTGCGGCTGGATTCAGGTGATCTAGGCAGCTTGGCTTTTCAGACTCGTAAGATACTGGATGACGCAGGACTGCAAAACCTGCAGATTTTTGCCTCCAGCGGGCTTGATGAATACAAGATTCAGGAACTCGTGCATTCTGGCGCACCGATTGATGCATTTGGCGTGGGAACAAAGCTAGCGGTTAGCGCAGACGCGCCGGAACTCGATATGGCCTACAAACTGGTCGAATATGCGGGCAAAGGACGGTTGAAGCTTTCTACAAAGAAACTCCTCTACCCTGGCCGCAAGCAGGTCTTCCGGCAAATTGAGAATGGCAGAATGGTTGGCGATGTGATCGGGCGGTTCGACGAATCACTAGCAGGCGAGAAATTATTGCGGCCGCTTATGGTCGGTGGGCAGGCGGCAGCGGAAATCAAATTGGCAGAATCTCGCAAGCACCTTCAATGCGAGTTGCAACTGGTGCCCAACTATCTTCGCAGGCTAGAACCCGCGTCACCGCAATATCCGGTGATTTTCAGCGAGCGGTTGAAGTCCGATCTCGACGGCATTCGACGCAGCCTGGGATTCGCCGAACGTAAAGGAAGCGGATAGCGTCCGGATAGGGGCCACTCGAATTCCCCGCGGCATCCAGCCGAAGCCTAAACGGCTTCGAGTCCTGCCCATCCTTTCCCTTCAGTTTCGCCTTTATGCTGATCCTTATGCTTGCCGGCGACCGGTGATCGGAATCACAGACCTCCTTGAGAACATTCTATACAAAGGTCGTGAAGGCTGGGCTTACTGGGCAGCGAAAAAGCGATGGTCACGCACAAAACAGGCGAGTCTGCCGAAGTTGGCGTCCCAATCGAACTGACCGAGAGGCTGCCCTTATGGCAACTGGATATCGTTGAAGTTACCGGACACAATCTGGAAGCCAGGGGGCGAGAAGAAGTCAACCGGCTGCTCAGTGCTGGGTGGCGTTTGCTTCACATATATACGCTGAAGTACGAAGAAAATGGCGTGTGGCGCGAGCGGCCAATGGGAATTCTCGGAAGGTTGAGAAATGAGCAACAAGAGCATTCATCCCTAATATGAGCGAGGGTAGTTATGAAATCCCAACTGCAAATTACGTTTCGAAATATGAGGTCATCGAAAGAAGTTGAGGAGTGGATTCGCAAGGCGGCTGCCAAGCTCGACAGTTTCTATAGCCAAATCATGGGATGTCGAGTGGAGTTGCAAATCCCACACCGTCATCACAAGAAGGGAGGCCCGTATCACATCCGGATTGACTTGAGGGTTCCGCAGGGAGAAATCGTGGTGAAGCACCAGCCAAGCCTAAGAGGCCGGGCTCGTCGGTTGGAGGAACCGGAGTTGAGGAAGCATGCCGAGGTAAATGCACTGCATAAGGATCTTCGCCGAACAATCGATGATGGGTTCAAGGCGGCAGGCCGGCGCTTGCAGGATTATGCTCGGCGGCAACGAGGTGACATCAAAAGGCGTGCGCCGCTTGTCGAGGCTCGTGTCAGCAAACTCCTGCCGCAAGAAGGCTACGGATTCTTAACTTCGGTTGATGGACGAGAGATCTATTTTCACAAGAACAGCGTTCTCGCCGGAGCTTTTCCGCGTTTGAAGATCGGGACAACTGTTCGGTTTGCCGAGGAACGTGGGGAAAAAGGACCACAAGCCACTACTGTCCGCATTCTTCCCAGACAAGGAATCCGGCAAGCGACAAAAGAGGCCGCGGCTTGAGCCGACTGCTGGCAAGAATTGTCACTCAATATGAGAAGCGACCGAGTGATGGCTATGATCCTCTTTAGCTTCCCGGCTTACGAAAACATCTCACGGCAATTGCGGACACTCGCCTCCGTGAAGGGCGGCCGATTTACCGTTTCCCGCTACGCCAATCAAGAATTACACGCCAATATCGAAGAGTCTGTTACCGATGAACACTGCCTGATATTGGGAACGATCGCTCCCCCGGACGACTGCTTGCTTTCTGTATTGCTGCTGGCCGAAACGCTCGAAAAAGAAGGAGCGCGCAAAATTACCGCCTTACTCCCTTATCTTGCTTACAGCAGGCAGGATAAAGAAAAACCAGGGGAAAGCTTGGGGACCGCGTGGGTTGGGGCGCTCCTGAAGAGTTCCGGAATTGATGACGTAGTGACGGTCGATGTGCATAGCGAACGCGACAAACAGCTATTTCGCATCCCGCTAACTACTGTTTCCACGAACAGCTTGTTCGCAGACACCCTTCGGAAGCAGGAACTGCTGGATGCGACTATTGTGGCTCCCGATAACGGGGCCATTAGCCGTTGCGAGGCGGTGAAGAGAACGGCAGGGATGCCGGTTGGCGAGACGCCCTACTTTGAAAAGAAGAGGACTAACCAAGGAATCACCCATTACGGTCCCATTGGTCGGGTGGGAAAAAAGGTGGTGATCGTCGACGACATGATCGATACGGGTGGAACTCTGGTCTCTGCTTGCGAAAAGCTGAGGGCAGTCGGCGTCGCAGAGATCTACATCCTGGTTACTCACGGTCTCTTCACGGGACCATCCTGGCCGCAGTTATGGTCCCTCGGGGTGAGGCGCATATTTTGTACCGACACAGTTCCCCTTCCTTCAGGGATAGAAGCCACGAACATCTCTGTAATCTCAGCGATACCACTGATTAGAGAGTGTCTTTCACAGATAGACAACGACACTAGACGAATAGCCGCGTCAAATGACCCATGATTTCGCAAACGCAATCTGTTCTCTCGATAGATGGCCCTTTAGGGAGGTTTTTGTGCTGTTTCGAGATCGACAAGAAGCTGGCCGCAACTTGGCGGTGCAATTACATGCATACGCGAATCGGAAAGATGTCATTGTCCTGGGTATTCCCCGGGGAGGCGTCCCTGTTGCTTATGAAGTGGCAAAAGCGCTAGATGCTCCGCTAGATATCTTTGTGTCGCGCAAACTCGGCGTCCCTTGGCAAGAAGAACTCGCCTTTGGTGCCGTTGCAACGGGTGGTGCGCGCGTGCTCGACCGTGAAATTATCGAAGCGATTGGTATTTCCGATGAGGAAATCGAGCAAATTACCTCCAGAGTAAGAAAGGAACTGGATCGGCGCGAGAATCTTTACCGGGGTAACCGCTCGGCTCTGAAAGTCCATGGACTAACCGTTATCCTCGTAGATGATGGCATAGCCACAGGCTCCAGCATGCGTGCAGCCATCATTGCATTGCGGCAGATGGAGCCTGCGCGGGTTGTCGTCGCCGTTCCTGTAGCTCCTCAATCAACTTGTAGGCGGCTCAGATCCGAAGTGGATCAACTCGTCTGTGTGCACATGCCTGAGGATTTCCAGGCCATTGGCCAGTTTTACGAAGACTTCTCGCAGGTCGCCGATGAGGAAGTGACTCAACTGCTTCAGCGAGCAGCGTGGCCCGTTCTTCAGAGCGTAGGACAAGATGATCCTCCGGATGCAGAAGGGAGAGCGAACATGATTCCTGGCCGGACGTCGGAGCATGACGGAATGAAACGCGAAGTTTCGATAGATCTGCAGGGGTTTACGCTGGATGGAACATTGTTCCTTCCCAAGCAGGCAAATGGCTTGGTTCTTTTCGCACATGGCAGCGGTAGCAGCCGCCACAGCCCGCGGAACCGATTTGTCGCACAGGTCCTACATTCTCGGAAAATCGGAACTTTCTTGTTCGACCTCTTAACTCAGGAGGAAGAAGCTAGGGATCGATATACAGGCGAATTCCGCTTCAACATTCCATTTCTTGCAAGCCGCCTGATTGGCGCGACTCAATGGGCCGCGAGCGGTTCGGAGACGAGAGGACTCAAAATTGGCTACTTCGGCGCTAGCACAGGAGCGGGCGCAGCGCTTATCGCTGCCGGCGAACTTTCCGATCTCGTTTCCGCAGTTGTTTCCCGCGGAGGGCGGCCAGATCTCGCCGAAGAGGCACTGGGATATGTGCGTGCGCCGACGCTTTTGATTGTGGGCGGCAATGACGAACCTGTGATCGCCATGAACCGGGAAGCACTGGCGAGACTTTACTGTGCCGATAAGAAATTGGTCATTATTCCGGGTGCGACCCACCTATTTGAAGAGCCGGGAACATTGGAAGAGGTCGCGCGACTTGCCGCCGAATGGTTCAGCGAGCACTTTAGAACTACTACGAAGCCTCAGTCCCTATCGGCCTGAGACAACAGTTGGACAGATCCCAGTGGGATCCGCGAAATCAAGCCGATCTGTGATTTCGCTCACACCGAGACGTAACTGCCTTCACCGAGAATCGTATGCGGAAACTTTAGCCTGTGGATAGAAATATGGGGGCTTCACATGATCTTCGCAAATCGGGCGCAAGCGGGACGGGAGCTGGCAGAGAGCTTGAAAAAGTACGCGGACCGTGACGACGTGATTGTACTTGGAGCGCCCCGGGGCGGCGTTCCCGTGGCGTTTGAGGTAGCGAGCAGGCTTGGAGTGCCGCTCGACATTTTTGTTTTGCGAAAGCTCGGTGTTCCAGGGCATGAGGAACTCGCGTTCGGCGCCATCGCGAGCGGAGGTGTTCGCATTCTCAACCGAGAGACCATCGAAGCACTCGGACTGACCGGCTCAGATATCGAGCGAGTTACCAGAAGAGAAAAACTGGAACTGGAGCGCCGGGAAACAACCTATCGTGGCGGGCGCCCTCCGCTCGACGTGAGTGGGCTTATCGTGATTCTGGTTGACGATGGTATCGCCACCGGATCGAGTATGCGTGCGGCGATTCGTGCTCTGCGGCAAATGAACCCCGCTGTTCTAATCGTTGCCACTCCGGTGGCTCCCCGCTCGACTTGCAACCGGCTCAGACCTGAAGTGGATGAACTGGTTTGCCTAGAGATGCCAGAGCCATTTTACGGAGTCGGGCAATTTTATGACGATTTCTCAGAAGTCTCGGATGAAGAGGTAACGGATTTGCTGAACAGGGCTTGGCGAAGCTCCAAAGGAGAATATCAGGAGGCGCCGGTCCCGAGAGACAAAGGTCGCTAACGGCCGCTTCGTGAGTTCTGTCAGCGTCAGCATTTGAGTACAGAGGTGAAATGATGCCCCTTAAGAACGATCAGAGAATTTTGACAGCGATTGGTCACTCAGCTCATCCGTTGACAGGAGAAACGACGGATTTCGATCCCTTGCTCAAGGCAGCCGGCGACGCCCGTTTCGTTCTAATCGGAGAAGCCAGCCACGGGACTCACGAGTTCTATCGCCTGCGCGCTCAGATTACCAAGCGCCTGATCGCAGAAAAAGGATTCACCGCAGTTGCCGTCGAGGCAGACTGGCCGGATGCGTATCGCGTAAATCAATATGTACGATTTGAGAGTGAAGATGAGGACGCCATCGATGCGCTTGCCGGTTTTCAGAGGTTTCCCGCTTGGATGTGGCGCAACGCCGATGTGCTCGATTTCATCGGCTGGTTGCGCAATTACAACGAGCACCGTCACTCGCAACGGGTGGGTTTCTATGGATTGGACCTGTACAGTCTGCATGCTTCGATTCGAGCTGTGCTGGACTTCTTGGATAAGGTCGATCCAGATGCCGCGCACCGCGCAAGATATCGTTATTCTTGCTTTGAAAACTTTGGCGAGGATACCCAAGCTTACGGGTACGCGGCGAGCTTTGGACTGAGCAAGAGCTGTGAAAACGAGGCAATCGGTCAGTGGATGGAAATGCGGCGTCGCGCGGCAGATCTGGCCGGGCGCGACGGCAGAGTCGCCCAGGACGCGTTCTTTTTCGCGGAACAAAATGCCCGCTTGGTGAAAAATGCAGAAGAGTATTATCGCGCGATGTTTCAGGAACGGGTTTCATCCTGGAACCTTCGGGACAGCCATATGGCTGAAACTCTGGACGCGCTGACACACCACCTCGGGCCCAAGTCCAAGATCGTTGTGTGGGCGCACAACTCGCATCTGGGAGATGCTCGTGCCACCGAGATGGGGCACAGGGGCGAACTAAACCTCGGGCAACTCGTACGCCAACGCTATGGGAAAGACGCCGTGCTGGTGGGATTCACGACTTATCACGGCACGGTAACGGCGGCATCCGGGTGGGATGGCCCGGCTGAACGCAAGCATGTTCGACCAGCGCTACCCGGCAGTTACGAAGCGCTCTTTCACGAAACCGGAATTCCCAATTTTCTGCTGTTGCTGGGCGGCAAGCAAGAGACCACCTCTCTCTTGCGGGAACCGCGCTTGGAACGAGCCATCGGTGTCATCTATCTGCCGCGATCGGAGCGCGCGAGCCACTACTTTCACGCCCAGATTGCCGATCAATTCGATGTTATTTTGCACTTCGACGAGACGCGTGCAGTAGAACCTCTGGAACGCACGGCAACTTGGGAAGCCGGCGAGGTTCCAGAGACGTACCCCTCGATGCTGTAGAGGTCAACACAAAGACTGGGCCAATGGCAGCTGCGCTCAAAGTGCTGCCGCCAGATTTGACAACTCTCTCAAGGCGCAACAATGGAGAATTTCCCGAGGATCATATAGCAAGCGTGCTGAAGAACGGGGTGGATGTACCGGCGCACGGAACTGCCGAAATGCCGATATGGGGCTCTTCAAAACCCACCGCTTGGTGACGATGCGGGTTACCGAAATGATCCGTTACCTCGAATCGATACAAGCGAAACAAACGCGGCAGGGTCGAATTCGTCGACCTTTCCCCTGAAGCACGGACAGGGCTTTCTTTCGCTATACCGGCTTTTAGGCCCGAGTTAAGTTACAGTTTTGAAATGGGTCGTACCCGCAGCTATTCAGAGCGCAGAGCTTCAATCGGGTCAAGATAGGCGGCCTTTCGCGCAGGATAGTATCCAAAAGTAATCCCCACTAAGGCGGAGAAGAAAACCGCGAGTGCCACTGCACCGACACTTACAACCGTATTCCAGCCTGCCAGACGTGAGACGATCGCCGAAGCAACGATGCCCAGAATGATTCCGGCACACCCACCGGCAATCGACAGTGCCACAGCTTCGACCAAAAACTGCGTCAAGATGTCGCGAGTCTTTGCACCAACGGCCTGCCGAAGCCCGATTTCGCGAGTCCGCTCTCGAACTGAAACGAGCATGATGTTCATGATCCCGATGCCACCTACGATGAGCGAAACAGATGCCACTGCCGCCAGCATGAGGGACATGATGTGCGAAGACGCTTCTTGAGCGGCGAAGATCTCTTCCATATTGCGGATGGAGAAATCATCATCTTCAGCCTGACTGAGATGGTGCCGCTGGCGGAGAAGCGCTTTGGCCTCGTCTTGTGCCGCCTGGATCTGGTCGCCGCTTTTAGCCTCCATCAGAATCTGACTGACGGCATCGGCATTCGCGGAGTTAATGCCGAGGACCTTGCGCTTGGCAGTAGAAATAGGGAGCAGGATGACATCGTCTTGATCCTGTCCCGTGGGCGATTGCCCTTTTGCCTCAAGGACCCCGACGACGGTAAATGGCACATTCTTGATGCGAATCGATTGGCCAATGGGACCGATGTCGCCGAAAAGATTAGTTACGACCGTCTTGCCCGAGCAAGGCGACTTTGTTGGCTGAGTCAACGTCCTGCTGAGAGAACGGCGAGCCCTCGGCCACGGAAAGGTCGCGCACCTCCAAAAATCCAGGGGTCGTCCCATAAATGATCGTCGCCCAATTATTGTTCTCATAGACAATTTGCGCTCCGCCCCGCACCAAAGGCACCGCGAGAGCGACGTCCGGGCACTGAGCGGGAAGTTCGCGCGCATCCGTCTCTGATAGGGTTACAGCGTTGCCGGTTCCCATCCGCAACCCAGAGCTGGTGAGGCTTCCCGGCAGGACGATAATGGTGTCGCTGCCAATGCTGGCGATTTGCTGCTGGATGCGCTGCTTTGCACCTGAACCGATAGCCGCCGTGGCAATGACTGCCGCCACTCCAATAACGATTCCGAGCATAGTGAGCGCCGAACGGAGCTTATTCACCTGGAGCGCTCGAAAAGCAATGCGCATCGCTGAGACGAGGCGTTTCATGGAGCTGCCTCGACGAGCGCAGGGCTCGCCACCGTCAGGCCATCGCTTGAAGAGTCCGCCCTTGAGTGTCGTTGACGATCTCGCCATCGCGAAAAGTGATCATTCTGCTGGCATACCTGGCCACTTCGTCTGAGTGGGTTACGACCACAATGGTAATTTCGTGATTTCGGTTCAGTTGTTGAAAAATCCCCATAATCTCGGCGCTGGTATGGGAATCGAGCTGCCCCGTGGGTTCGTCTGCTAGAAGAATTTCCGGCTCGTTGATCAACGCGCGTGCGATGGCCAGCCTCTGTTGTTGTCCGCCCGAGAGCTGGGTTGGCAGACTGTTTTCTCTCCCCGCCAGGCCGACCAAAGCCAGCACGCGCCTGGCCCGCTCGTCAGCATCCGATGTATCGCCGTTCTTGTACAACAGCGGCAACTGGACGTTTTCCACGGCGCTCATGCGTGGGAGCAGATTGAAATTCTGAAAGACGAAGCCAATCTTCAGATTCCGTATCTCGGCCAGTTGATCGCGATCGAGTGCCCTCAACTGGGACCCCATCGAGCCAATACCGGCCTGAGGTGGGCCGGTCCAAACAACCCAGGAGATTCATGAGCGTGGATTTACCAGAACCGGATGCCCCCATGATGGCTACAAACGAACCACGCTCGATCGTAAGCGTGACGCCTTCCAAGGCATTCACAGTCACTTCACCGAGTGCGTATGTTTTCGTGAGCCGATCCGTTGCAATGAGCGCGGGCATGGCTTTTTCACATTCTCGGAGCCATGGGCACCGACGTAGTCGACAAACCGCTCGATGAGTTTCCGCTGAGGCTTGCCCTCACAACCACCTGTGCGCCCGGCCGAAGTTGGTCCGAGGTAATCGCCGTGTATCGGCCGTCCGAAAGGCCGAACCTGGCGGGCACAGCTTCAAGCTTTCCCCCCGCAAGCACGTAGACTTGTTGCTTATCCGCTTGCGGCGCCGGCAAACCTGTCTTTTTGAGAACCGCTGTCGATGGTCGGAAACGCAGTACAGAATTGGGCACTTTGAGGGTGTCATCGAGCTTAGCGG
The DNA here is from genome assembly GCA_963823935.1 of uncultured Acidobacteriota bacterium. Lineage (GTDB taxonomy): Bacteria > Acidobacteriota > Terriglobia > Acidiferrales > UBA7541 > Palsa-189. The sequence goes on along the minus strand of CAWGNM010000027.1, from coordinate 18,634 downwards.
CCAAGATCGTAACGTTCGCGGTCATTCCAGGAAACAATTTGAGGTCCGAATTGTCCACCGTAATCACCACATCGTAGGTGACCACGTTCTGCGTGATGATCGGCGCCTTTCGTATCTCGGCCACCACTCCGTGAAAGGTCAACCCGGAGTAAGAATCGACAAGGAACGTTGCTTGTTGTCCTTGGGCGACAGCTCCTACGTCAGCCTCGTCGACATTCGTATCGACTTGCATTTTGGTCAGGTCCTGTGCGATTTCAAAAATGGTAGGGGGGTTGAGCGTCGACGCCACCGTTTGCCCCACGTCCATTCGGCGGGCTATGACCGTGCCATCGACCGGAGCCATGATTCGCGTGTGGTCCAGATTGATCTGCGCCTGCTGTAGCGCTGCCTGGGCCTGGCGCTCCTGTGCCTGAGCTGTTTCCACTTGGCTCTGCGCCACTCGTATAGCGGCTTCCGCGGATTGGATATTTTGCTTGGCAGCGTCGATCTGGGCTTGATCGGCTGTCACTTGAGATTGGGAGGCGTCGTAATTCGCCTGGGCCGTATCGTAATCCTGCTGGGCTATGATTTGGTCGTCGACCAGCACTTTCGCTCTCTCCCACTGAGCTTTCGCATTCACTTCGTTCGCCAGATCCTTTGCAGCGATGGCCTCGGCATTCTTTTCCGCGGCGTTCGCCGCGCTCAAATCCGATCGTGACTTCTCCAGTTGCGCTTGCGCGGTGAGGGTGGCGGCGTGCGCCGAGCGAAACGTCGCGTTCGCTTGATCCACTTGTGCTTGAAATATCTCAGGATCGATCAGGGCAACGAGCTGGCCCTTCTTGACCTTGCTGTTCCAATCCGCGTAGAGAGCCTTGATGTTCCCGGAGACTTGGCTGCTAACGAGCACATCCACAACGGCGTTGAGGTTCCCCGTCGCTGTGACTTTAGCCTGGATAGAACCGCGCTCAACTGGAACCGTTTCGTAAATAATCGCGTTCTTCAGATGCACCCGCCAAAGCGCGCCCACGCCAGCTAAGGCGAAAGCCAGACCCACAGTTATTCCCCACCCGATCCATTTCGATCGAGAATACTTTCTCGGATGCGGGCCAGTCACGATGGCTAGGCGTGCCGGGAGTGGCTCTACTTGCGTGGGTACCGTGGCCATATTTAACCTTTTCTAGACCTTATAGTGAGCGGCTGCGGTGCCTGCGGCTGTGATTTAGGTCACACGGTCACGTGAATCCTTCGTACCAGTGCCTAGAACGTGCCTTGTGACCGACATCACGGCGCGATCTCAGTGACCTTCTGTAATCTGTGCGTGGAGAGGGAAATTATGATTCTGAGTCAGTTGGCCGGCTTTGCAGCACGCATCACGAAAGACGGGCGACACATGCTGCGATGCCTGGAAAATGTGGACTCACAAATGCATCAAAGAAGTCGACCGATTCAAAATGACGTTTTGCTAGACAGAGCTTACCCAGAGACGAGAAGAGCGATCTACGGTTGCGTCACGCTGAGTGTGCTTGCGGCGATAAGTTTACTTTCCATTCCGGTAAGTTCAGCGCCCTCCAAATTGCGAGAGGAGACCCTGGCCGCGTGGAATGACTATGTTGGTTGGGTTCGTTTGCGCACAGAAATGCACGTGAAACAATCGCCTTTTCTGTGGATAAGCGAAGTGCCGCCGCGGCGGGCCGAAGTCCGCTCAGGGAATATACCTGTATGGCCGCAAGGCACAGAACACCCTGTGAGGGTGCCCTATGGGCTTATTCATGACTGGCTTGGGGCAGTGTTTATCCCGAAAGCCACGATTTCCGAAGTTCTGGCCATCACACGCAACTATGACCATTATGCAGAAATCTATAAGCCCGCCGTTATTGACGCGAAGCAACTTCTGTCGACGGGACTAGATGACACATTTTCCATGACCTTGATGCACAGGGCCCTTTTCGTAACGGCTGCACTGCGAGGCGAGTATGAGACGCATTACGTACGACTGGACGTAAATCATTGGTACAGCATCTCGCAGGGCACTCGGCTGCAGGCTATCCAACACTTGTATCGACCTGACATGCTGGTTCTTCCTCCGGACCAGGGCCCTGGTTATATTTGGCGACTCTACAGTTTTACGAAATTCGAGGAGAGCGATGAGGGCGTGTACATTGAATTGGAGGCACTCGGATTAAGCCGTGATGTTCCCCTTATGTTCCGATGGTTAGTGGATCCTATAGTGGAGAGCTTAGCGAAAGATTCGATTCGTACAACTCTCGAAGAAACCCGAAATGCAGTCCTCATGAAATGCAGCCGAACTTCAGATATGCCTGAAAGCCGGCCTATCCCTAAAGAGGCACGCTCCGAAATCGTAACCCCATAGACGGGTCACCGCGACGGCCGGCATCCCCCTCTTCTTAAATTTTGACCCCTTCTTCGTACTTTGTCGCCGGACAGATGTTTCTGGGAAATGCGTGGGAACTCTATCATTGGCTAAGATAACCATCCTGCTCTCCCGCCACGATTGTTGATGGAGCTTTATGCCAGGAAGCGACGCGAGAGCGCGATAAGAATGGCAAAAGGAGCGCGCACAATAAAAGGTCCGTACGGCTTCGAACTCAATGAAAACTGCGAGACAGGTAAGCTCCCCGGCAATGGGTTCTTCTCTCAATTGTCAACGGCGGCACTGAAGGATCTCGATGGTGTTAAGTTTATCTCCGCTTATCCGCGGGACTCTGTTCTATTCATGGAAAAGCAGACTCCACGTGGAATCTAAGTGCTCTGCGAAGGGGAGGTGAAACTCTCCGTCAGCTCCAGCGAAGGCAAGAGGCTCATCTTGCGGATTGCCAAGGCAGGTGGAGTGCTTGGGCTGATGTCTGCCTTATCGAATAAGCCCATGGAAGTAACCGCCGAAACCATGCGCCCATGCCAAATCGCCTTTATAAAGCGCGATGATTTTGTGCGCTTCCTGATGAAGCACCCCCAGGGCTTACAACGCAGTGGTCAGCCAGTTAGCCTCACACTATCAGACTGCCTGCGAGCAACTCCGAACCGTGGGCCTTTCCACATCCGCGCCGGCAAAGCTCGCCAAGCCGCTGCTGGAGTTCGCTGGAGGGAAGGCCACGAAGAACGGGTCGTGCGTCACATTCTCGTTAGCGCATGAAGAAATCGCAGAGTTCATCGGCACCACTCGCGAGACCGTCACACGCACGCTTAGTGACTTCAAGAGTCAGCACCTGATCGAACTGCGGGGTTCGAGGCTGGTTTTCGAAGACCGAAAGGCTTTAGAGGGATTTGCGGCTGATCGTCAGTCGCCTTTTGCTCTTTCTGAACCGTCGCTTCTGTGTTCTCTAGCAGGCACCTTTGCTGGATGCGGTTCCGGTGAAGCACTTGGTAAAGCAGCGATGCAAATAAAAGTAACGCTAACAGGCGATCCATTGAACCTCCTTTGCGGTACAGCCCTATACTGTTCCCTGCGAACGGCTAGGGATGTAGTCTGCGTCACAGTTGGGAGTAATGACAGTTCTGGAAGAAGAACGAGAACCGATCGAATCCCGTCCCGCCGTTATGCGCCGGAAGCTTTAAGGGCGGCGGGGCATACAGCGCAACCATTTTGGATGTGATCTACATCACTGCGCTTTGACTGTAACCCTGGAATTCTTGGCGCAGTGCGCTGGCCTCGGGAGATCACTCCAAATCGGCCCTGCCGATTTTGTCGATTGAGCCCGAGGCCAGCGCCCCTACACATTCAACAGGAGGAACAATGGCCGAACGAACGGGAACGGCAGTACAACGAGCTCAAGAAGCCGCGGCAATCACACCAGCAAAATCGGAGAGCCTTATTGAAAGAATGGATGAGATCTTCAACGAAATCAGCAAGCGGGCCTTTGAGATGTTCGAAGGAAACGGCCATGTATTTGGCCGTGAACTCGACGATTGGGTCAAGGCAGAGCGAGAATTTCTCCATCCTGTGCAGATCCAAGTTTCAGAATCGGGAGACACTTTCGAGGTGAAGGCGGAGGTTCCGGGCTTCACAGAAAAGGAACTGGAGATCAGCGCAGAACCTGGCCGCGTGACGATCAGCGGAAAACGAGAGACCAGCAAAGAGGAGAAGAAGGGCAAAACCCTTTATTCCGAGACAGGCTCTGACGAGGTTCTGCGTATTGTGGACGTGCCAACCAACATCGATACGAACAAGATCACGGCCACATTAACGAATGGCATCCTCACATTAGTTTTGCCCAAAGCAGCCAACGCTCGGACTGTACGCATTCAACCTAAGGCGCAGTGAGTGCCGAAGAGTAGACTGGCCCGCGAACCTGATGTTTTTTCCGGTCGCGGGCCGGTCTAGGCTTTCAAATTCACGTGGCCTCTATTACTGACAAAGCGAGAGGGTTCTCTTATGGATCGAGTGAAGGGGAAAGTGGCTATCGTCACCGGCGGCGCGATGGGCATTGGGCGTTCTGCTTGTATATTGCTCGCGCGGGAGGGAGCGATCGTCGTTCTGACGGACTTGCTTGATGAACCGGGACGGCGGACAGCACGTGAAATCCAGAACGCCGGCGGCAAGGCGGAATTTTGGCAGTTAGACGTCTCGCGTGAAGCGGACGTGAAACGGGTCTTTGACGAGGTTAGCGTGAAGTTCGGCCGCATTGATGTCCTCGTGAATAATGCGGGCATTTCAGGAGCGAACAAACCCACGCACGAAGTCACGGAACACGAATGGGACACCTTGATGGCTGTGAACGTCAAAGGCGTGTTTTTCTGTACGAAGCACGCAATTCCGCAGATGAGAGCATCGGGAGGCGGAAGCATTATCAATCTGTCTTCGATTTATGGGTTGGTAGGCGCGGGCGATGTGCCGCCCTACCACGCGTCAAAGGGAGCCGTGCGGCTGATGACTAAGAATGATGCACTTATATACGCCAGTGACAAGATTCGCGTCAATTCGATACATCCAGGCTTCATATGGACGCCCATGGTCGAGAATTTTGCCGCGAGCATGCCCATCGCGATTGACGAAGCCCGCAAAGCTATGGCTGCGAAACACCCACTGGGTCACGTTGGGGAACCCGAGGACGTGGCATGGGGCATCGTCTATTTGGCTTCAAATGAATCAAGGTTCATAACGGGCAGTGAGTTAGTGATCGATGGCGGCTATACAGCACAGTAGTTACTCCGACTAGCAGCTCTGTCGATCCTGATCGAATAGGATGTAGGAACCGCACGAAACTCCGTTCGGCACCACACAGCAATTCCTCTATTGCTACTGCCGGATTGATTAAAAATAGTCCGCTATTAATCGATGCGGACGCGTTTAGGACTGGCGGAGCCAATCCAGAAATCCGGGGCCGGCTCCGTGAATTCTATCCCCACTTCAGTCCGGCCCGCGTAACAACGACCAACGCGGGTTACACGGCCATTTCTTTCCGCCCAATTCTCGGGGTTCTGGATGATAAGCCTCTGGCCTACGGTCACGGGGGCTGCTAAGGCTACGAGGATTCCGTAAGTGTTCACTGAGGATATACTAGTCTGTTCTTGAAACCGCCCCGCATCTTCGCAAACTATCACCGCCAAGCGGATAGGTAACCGAGTGCTGCGACGACGCTCAACATATGCAGCAACGGCAGTAGCGGACATAATTGCCTCACACTAAAGGCCAAAGGCCGTTTAATTGTGCTTACGATCCGCTTAAGCTACTGCAGCACCCGCCGCACGAGCCGACAACTCCGGCGAGTACAACGCCTTCAAAGTTCTCAGAACATCATCAGCTGAAAGCTCAGTTCTCCCTGCAGGGTTGGTTTCGGCGCAAAGCACAACGTCGTCCATAGAGAGAACGCCTTCCAGCTGATTCTGCTCGTTGACGACCACCAGACGGCGCACCTTGTTTTCCCCCATTATGTCGAGTGCCCAACGGACATCATCGGTTGACTTACATGAATGCACTTTGCGCGTAGCGGCTTCTGCCACCGCGATTTCTGCCGGGAGCCGACTTCGTGTGCCCATCGCGATTGCAATATCCCGATCCGTTATAATCCCCACGACTCGTCGATGGGCGTCTACAACCGGAAGGGACCCGCAGTTGCGTTTCCACATGATCTCCACAGCCTCGCCCAGATTCGTCTCCAGCCCGCAGGAAACTGGCGTCTTCACCATCGCATCCCTGACCTTCATACCCCCTCCTCTTATTTCACTTTGATGAACGTCCTGCCGTCTTGAGCGTTGTCTCCTCGACTCTGTCACACGGCGTGTTCACCGAATTACAATATCCGCCAGTAACAACGTATGTCTGTGATCTAGGTCACAAAGCCAGGATTCTCGCCAAGATGCGGACCAGAGTCTGGACCATCGAGAGCAACCCCTTAGATCAAAACCGAAACGTAAGCTAGCGCCGGAAAGCCAAACGCATGGCGGGTATAGAAGAAACCGGACGAGCCTACCCTCCCATAAAAGAAGAAGGCGGCCGGGACTTCCAGCCGCCTCTGCGAAAACCTGAATTGTACTCACCCCGAAACCCGCTCGCATTCGCCGAGGAACCAGTTAACCGATCGTCGTTTCGCTAGAATCTCTAGTGAACTCTGTCTTGTCCTCGGTACCTCTGCCGTTCAACTGAAGAAGGTGTCAGCGAGTTCGAGGAAACCCAATCACCCTTCATATCCACCTCCCTTCATATCCACCTCCAACCTTAAGATGCCAGTTTGCCGCCGGTTCCGCAGTGACGCATGTCACAGTCGTATTCCGTCTTTATCCGCTAGAAATGAAAACGCTCACAGGCGACTAGTGGCTAGGCTGGATTGCGTTTGATCCAGTCGAGAGGTGAGCCTTAGAGGTGTCCACGGTCGGCTTGGCCGTCCTGTGACACGCATCACAGCTATTCCGGGCGTGACAGTAGTATCGGGTTGGTGTCACGCTCTTGGATGTGATAACCGGAGGAATTCGCCATGGCGACGTCCCAGGGGACAGGAGTCATTCACAAGGCTATCACTCGTGGTTATCGCGAGGATCGGATTTTCTGCAACCTGCCGCCAGCCGCCGAGCAACGCCTTTCAGAAATCACACTGACCCACTCCTATCCCAAAGGGGCGGTCTTGTTTTCTGAGGGGCAGGCGCCACAGGGTGTGTTCATTGTGCGCTCCGGGGCGGTGAAGCTTTCGGTTAATTCAACAGATGGTAGAACTCTCATTGTGAGGTTTGCCGAGTCTGGAGACGTTTTGGGCTTACCGGCGACATTAACCGGGAAACCGTATTCGCTGACAGCCGAGGTAATTGAGCCCGCACAGCTACAACTTATCGCGCGAAAGAATTTCCTGGATTTCCTCCGCGAGCACGGCGACGTTGCGCTGCGTGTAGCCCAGCAGCTAGGTGAAACCTATCATGCTGCTGTGGATGAAATGCGAACCCTCGGGCTTTCCCATTCGGCAGAACAAAAAGTAGCTCACTTTATTCTCGATTGGACGGCTAAACACAGTGCAGAAAATGAGGCGGCCAAATCCAAGATGACACTCACACATGAAGAAATCGCAGAAACAATCGGAATGACCAGAGAAACAGTGACGCGGGTCTTGTCGCATTTCAAAAAGAGCAATCTAATTGCGATCAAAGGAGCGACACTTGTTGTTAAAGAAAGGCCTGGCTTGGAATGCATTGCCCACGGTTCGGAACTAATCAAACAAACACCCCCGCCCTAGATTCGTGAAGGTGATTACTGTCACAAAGATGAATGCCACCTTCAGGTAATATTTAGGCGAAATTACGCATTACACGACCGTCGAAATGGCACAACGTTCTCAAACAAGGGGTAATGGATCTGCATCAAACGAGCAATCCCACGAAACTGTTGGCGATGTTAGCAGACCGTTTGAATCCGAAGGATTAAGCCGTGAAGCAGGATTAAGCCTTGAAGAAGTCGAACTGCGCAGGAAGCATTACGGCCCGGTGAAGCTGCCCGGCAAAGATACGGCTGCGGTAACCGTTGCCCTGAGCCGGCACGTTCGCAGGCTCCCCGCGAGGCTGCGGCGCTCGTTAACCTGGGACCGTGGGTTGGAGATGGCGCAACACAAAACCTTCAGCGTGGCCACGAATGTGAAAGTCTATTTTTGTGATCCGCAGAGTCCTTGGCAGCGCGGCACGAACGAGACGCAACGGCCCAAAAGTACTTCCCGCCCAGGGCTGTTTGAGCTACGAGCAGAAGTGCAGCCGAAAAGGCGGCGAGTGCGAGCAACTCCATATGACCTCCGTCTCCAACTGACCATAGTCGACTTGTTGCGGCGAACCACCAGATAAACATCAGCAGGAATGCAGCTATGGAGAATAATTTCAGAGCTTTGACATACATCGAAACCTCCTGAAGTCCTTCAGCATTCCAATCGTTATTATTCACCGCCTCCGTCTGCGCACGAGGGTCCTTAAGACGACTTGTCAAAAGAGGCGAGGTCTGAATCACTCGCCCCCACTTGACAGACAAACACTTACTAATTCATATGTTGTCGGTTTGTCGAGTTACTCCCTGCTGCGGCCGCTCTCGCTTTTGCTGGCAGGTCGGCAGCCTTGACACTCATCTCTTTTTCCGCCTTAAGCCAATCTTCTACATCCTGTCCATTTCCCCCGCCGCGCTGAACATAAATCTCATACGCTCGGCGAGCGATTCCATCTCTCAATACTTTCTGACGTTCCACCATCGGCAACCTCCACAGTCATCGCAAGGTCAGCTTGACCTTACCGGTTGCGACTCAATTGTGTCCTCGAACAAACGATTGACTTGATCCTGCAAGGACGTTACGCCCCGGGAAGGTTCCCATCGTGTAATCGTGTCCATGCCCTTGTAGCCCCTAGATCCATTTATCAATTGGATGTCCCCACAATAGGCTTTGTAATGCCGCAAAACATCCTCATCGATTTCATCGAGGAAGTGAGCCTTCGACCTGACGAGGTCGATGAACTGCTCCAGCGTCGTCCGATATTGAGCCAATGTCCTTGGGGCCTTGCTGGATTTTTGTTCGAGGTACTTCTGGACGGCGGCGACGATGGGAATGCGATTGCCTCGGAGTTGCTCCGGCTGGACGCCCATCTCTTGAGCAGCGATTTTATTCGGAAGGTTCTCGGCTTCGGCTTTAGCTTCGGCGAACGTTGCCGATTTGAGACGCTTCGGCGGTCGCTGCCGTCCGTCTATGACAGGCCGGTAATAGAAGGGTCCTGTAATGTGGCCTGTTCGAATGCCCTGGCCTTCGGGGATGGCCTTGAAACGCTTTACGCCATTAGCGTCAGCTTCGCGGATTAGGATGCTCGCCATTAAGTATTTCTCCCTTACGGAAGCCCATCGTTTTTCCACCGCTTTCACCCAGGACGGGTGCCACGGTTGGCGGCCTGGCTGGAATAGCCAGGCACTCTTGATGGTCGCTGCTAGTTTCTCACATCGAGCGGAAATGGCGATGGTACGTTCGTACTACTCGAGCTGACCGCCCGGGATTATCGGAATTGGCTTTCGGAGGTACCTCGCGGGTCAGTTGCCGAGAGGCCGTTTCTCAGGCGCGACCCGGTTTCGAGGTAGAGAATAACGTCCGAATAGATCCGTCCAGAGTCGATGCCAAGCGCGGAGATCACTTCCTACAAGCCGACTTCCCGGTAGTAATCCGGCCAACTTCCTCGAATGCCGTTTCAGGATAACTTTCGGTTGGCCGACGATCCGGAAGGTACTCGCGCGTTCGCGAGCACAACCATTACGACAACGCTCGGTATTTCTGATTCGGCATTTCTGAAGTCTCGTCTGTTTTTTCTCCCTTTAAGTTCCGGTAAACAAAGCGATGTGGATTGGTTGCTGGATTACAATCATCTGTTCCGTCGTGCGAGTGGGCTAGGTGCCGCAGAAAGTTTCGTGGACGATTTCTTCTGGCCGCGGTGGCGTTTCGAGGTCAGCGTATTCGGCCTGTTCGGCGTAGGGCGCGGCCAGGGCATCGACCAGACGGTGGAATGGGGCAAAGTCGCCGACCATAGGCGCTCTGGATGGCTTGCTCGACGCGGTGATTGCGCGGGATCAGGATCGGGTTGGCGGCGCGCATGCCGGCGAGGCGCATGGCGGGGTTGGCTTCGCCACGCCATTTGGCGAACCATTGTTCAAAAGGCTCACTGCCGGAAAACATCGCCGCAAGCGTTGTAGAATCCTCTCCGCCGGCGACTCGTGTGAGGTGGCGGAAAAAGAGGGTGAAATCGACCTCTTGGGCGGCGAGTAGATCGAGACACTCCTGGATGAGCGCGACCGGCGCCTCGGGTGGCAGACCGAATTTGGCGCGGAAGCGGGCGATGTATTGGCCGCCGAATCGCTCCGGATATCCGGCGAGAGCGGCTTCGGCAATCTTGGTCGCCTCGCCGGGATCCTCAGACAGCAATGGCAGCAGGGTTTCCGCGAAGCGGGTGACGTTCCAGAGCCCGATGTCGGGCTGGTTGCCCCAGGCATAGCGCCCACGGGAGTCGATGGAGCTGAAGACGCACTGCGGGTGGAAGGCGTCCATGAACGCGCACGGTCCATAGTCGATCGTCTCGCCGGAGATGGCGGTGTTGTCCGTGTTCATCACGCCGTGGATGAAGCCGAGAGACATCCACTGGGCGATCAGATCCGCCTGGGCAGTCGCGACCGACTCCAGCAAGGCCACATAGGGATTTGGCGCTTCAGCGGCGTCCGGGTAGTGCCGGGCAATGACGTGATCGGCGAGCAGCTCGCAGGGCATCGATATCGTTGCGTGCCAGAAAATACTGAAAAGTTCCGACGCGAATGTGACTTGCCGCAACGCGGGTGAACACGCCGCCGGGGAGCGGCCCTTCCTGGCGCATGACTTTTTCGCCGGTGGCAACAGCGGCCAGCGCGCGCGTCGTGGGAACCCCGAGCGCGGCCATGGCTTCGCTGACAATGTATTCGCGGAGCACGGGGCCGAGGGCGGATTTGCCATCGCCGCCGCGCGAGAATCGGCGTGCGCCCCGAGCCCTTCAACTGCAGATCGTAACGCGCGCCATTCGCGCCGATCACTTCACCGAGCAGAAGGGCGCGGCCGTCGCCGAGTTGGGGTACGAATCCACCGAACTGGTGGCCGGCATAGGCTTGTGCAATCGGCTCGGCACCCTCGGGAATCGCGTTGCCCGCGAGCATCGCGACGCCGTCAGGAGATTGCAGCCAGTCGGCGTCGAGCGAGAGCTTTGCCGCGAGCCCGAGGTTGAGACGGATGAGCTTCGGCTCCGGAACACGGGCGGGTTCCTGTTTGGCGAAGAACCGTTCCGGCAGCCGGGCATAGGTGTTGTCGAAGAGAATGTTCATTGATGTTCATTGAAATGATCGGGTCGAGATTGTCGTCCGGTGGAGTTCCAAGAGGCCACGTCGCCCCAGTGGACTGAACGCCGAGCGCAAAGAAGTTGTAGTACTTAAAGTAACCGATGAGGCCGAGGTTGGCGGCGATGGCCACGCCGAGCACGGCTGTCGATCGCGTCGCCGATGACGCGCCCCATCGCATAATTGAAGCCGATGGAGGCCCCGATCAGGATCAGGTATTTAGGCGCCCACCAGCCGTAGAAGAACAGCGAGCTGGTTATGACGAACTTCTGCACGAGGCTCGGCGCATGCCGCTGCAGAATGATCGTGACGACGATCACCGCCGGGAGGAATTGCAGAAGAAAGATGGGAGAGTTGAAGAGCACTTGACCCGTATTTTCGGTTTCCCCTGTCGGGGCCCGTCCTCAGCTCGATGATAGGCCGGCGCTGTAGCGCTCGCGCCAGGCCTGGAACATGAGCATGTTCCACAGCACGGTCTCGCGGTTCGCGCGGCCCGACTGGTGCTCGTCCCACAGCCGCGAGACCTCGCGCGGCGTCGAACAGGCCGTCGGCTGCAGCTTCGCGGGGCGCCAGCAAATCCCGGCCCCAGTCGCGCAACGGTCCGCGCAGCCAGGCGTCGATCGGCACGCCGAAGCCCATCTTCGGCCGCTCGATCAGCGCGCGCGGGACGTAGCGGTCGAGCACCCGGCGCAGGAGCCACTTGCCCTCGCCGCCGCGGCTTCATGCGCGGCGGCAGGCGCCAGGCGAACTCGACGACCCGATGATCGAGGAGCGGCGCGCGCGCCTCGAGGCCACCGCCATGCTCGCCGCGGTCGACCTTCACCAGGATGTCGTCGGGCAGGTAGGTCGAGAGTGTCGAGATACATCATCCGCTCGGCCGGGTCGGGCAGGCGCGTCGGCGAGCCGGGATCGGGCGACGATGCGCGGTTCCGGTCGGCGCCGGGCACGAGGCCGTCGGCTCGGGCCAGTTGGAGACGAGGCGGGTGTAGATCGTCGTCGGCGGCAGGCCGAGCAACGCCGCGCGAGCTTGTGCACCTTGTCGCCGAGCTGCCGGCGGCCGCAGCGCGTCGGCGATGAGCGCGGCCAGCGCGGTCCAGCAGCGGCTCCGGGCATGCCGCGATCAGCGCCGCCGGCGACGCGCACCGCAGCGCGCCGGCAGCGCCGCCGAGCGCCGCGCACAGGCGCGCATGCCAGACGTAGCGGTGGTAGCCGGCGAACAGCTCGTCGCCGCCGTCGCCCGACAGCGCCACCGTCACGTGCTCGCGCGTCAGCTCGCGAGACGAGGAAGGTCGGGATCTGCGAGGCGTCGGCGAACGGCTCGTCGTAACAGTCGGCGAGCCGCGGGATGACGGCGAGCGCTCGTCGGGCGTCGACGTAGAGCTCGGTGTGGTCGGTGCCGAGATGCGCGGCGACCGCCGGCGTAGGCGCGCCTCGTCGTACGCCTTCTCGTCGAAGCCGATCGTGAAGTCCGCACCGGCCGGCTCGACTGCGCCTGCATCAGCGCGACCACGGTCGAGGAATCGATGCCGCCGGAGAGGAACGCGCCGAGCGGCACGTCGGCGATCATGCGCAGGCGCGACCGCATCGCGCAGCAGCGCCTCGAGCTCGTCGATCGCGTCCTCCTCGCCGATCGCGTCAGCGCGAGCCGGTCGCCATGACCTGCGCGACGAGGCGACCAGATAGGCGCTCGATCGTCGGCGTCGCCGCCGGCGCGCAGACGACAGCGATCGAGCCCGGCGGCAGCTTGTGGACGCCGCGTGAAGATGGTCGCGGGCGCCGGGACGTAGCTGTAGCGCAGGAACGCGGCGAGCGCGTTCGCGGTCGATCGTCGCCGCGGAAGGCCGGATGCGCCCGCAGCGCCTTCAGCTCGGAGCCGAACAGGAGCGTGCCGTCGTGACGCGCCCAATAGAGCGGCTTCTTGCCGAGCCGGTCGCGCACCAGGTGGAGCGTGCGCGTCTGCCGGTCCCACAGCGCGAAGGCGAACATGCCGACGAAGCGCCGATAGCGCGCGCTCGGCGCCCCAGGCTGAGAAGGCCGCCAGCATCACCTCGGTGTCGGAGTGCGCCGCGGAAGCGGTGGCCGAGCGCCTCCAGCTCCGCGCGCAGCGTCGCGGAAGTTGTAGACCTCGCCGTTGATAGGCGATGACGTAGCGGCCGTCGGCCGAGGGCATCGGCTGGTGGCCGAGGGGCGACAGGTCGATGATCGAGAGCCGCCGGTGGCCGAGCGCGACCCCGGCCGGCGGTCGACCCAGACGCCGGAGTCGTCGGGGCCGCGATGCGCGAGCGTCGCGGCCATGGCCTTGGCGCGCGCAGCAAGCTCGTCGGCTCCGGTGGCGGCAGCCAGGTCGAGGAAGCCGGCAATCCCGCACATGGGTCAGGCAGGCTCCGACTTGATGGGGCCGCGAAGCTTCGCCGGAACTTGTTCGGCAAGCTCCGCTTCACCCTTCTTGCCAAGCTCCGCTTGGACCAGCCGCCGCGCAACCTCGGGCATGAACGTGCGCGCGCGCCAGCCCAATCGCTCCGCGGCACGCTGAGGCCGCCCAAGCGACACCACCAGATCGGCCGGGCGCTTCAGATCCGACCGCACGATGACGTGCTCTTGCCAGTCGAGTTTCAAGGCGGAAAATACCGCTTCGGCAAAGGCGCGCAGCGTCGCCGTGCGCCCGGTGGCGATCACGTAGTCGTCGGGCTCGTCCTGCTGCAGGATGAGACGGATCGCCTCGACGTACTCCGGCGCCCAGCCCCAGTCGCGGCGGATGTCGAGGTTGCCCAGCTCGAGCGGGCCCTCGTCTGCCCCTGCGCGATGCGGCACGGCGCCGCGACGATCTTCTGCGTGACGAAGCGCTCCGGCCGCAGCGGCGACTCGTGGTTGAACAGGATGCCGGAGCACGGCAAACAGGCCGTACGCCTCGCGATAGTTGGCGACCGCCCAGAAGGCGGCCGCCTTGGCCACCGCGTAGGGGCTGCGCGGGCGGAACGGCGTCTGCTCGTCGGCGGCGTCCGGCGGCTGTCGCCGAAGCATTCGCTCGAGGCGGCGTTGTAGAAGCGGATCGGGCGCCTTGATGAAGCGGATCGCCTCGAGCATGTTGAGCGTGCCGACGGCGATGCTCTCCAGCGTCTCGACCGGCTGCTCGAAGGACAGCCCGACGGAGCTCTGCCCGCGCAGGTTGTAGATCTCGTCGGGCTCGCGACGCTCGATGCACCCGGATCACGCTGCGGAAGTCGCTGAGGCTGGCCGAATGCAGCGTGACGCTGTCGCGGATGCCGAGCCGCTGCGAGGTTGCGGAAGTCGTTGCATCTCGGCGTCGCGCGAGGTGCCGTGCACGGTCCAGCCCCGGTCGAGGAGCAGCCGCGCGAGTCAGGCTGCCGTCCTGGCCGGAGACGCCGAAGATGAGGGCGGTCCCGCTCATGCCGCGCGCTCGCTGCGTTTTCTTGGACCGAGAGCGTAGAGGGCACGTACGGCCGCTTCGATCTGGTCGCCGATGGTCTGCCATGACAGCGCCGAGCGGCTGAAGTCGACGGCTTCCTGCGACAGGCGATGGTATTCGGCCGGGGCGGCGACGAGATCGAGCACGGCGCGGGCGAAAGCCTCCGGCGAGAAGTCCGCAGCGGCGACGCCCGCGCGGCCCGAGCCGATCTGCTCGACGAGGCTCGGCAGCGGCGTTGTCACGACGGGCATGCCGACCGCGAGCGCGGACGCCACGACCGCAGATTGGCTCGCCTCGCGGTAGGGCAGAACGCAGATGTCGGTGCGCTCGAAGATGGCGGGGATGTCGGCTTCCTCGAGCCAGCGATGCTCGAGCCGCACGCCTTGCGCCCGCGCCAGCGCGTCGCGATAGGGCGCGAGGTCGCCGGAGCCCCAGATCTCCAGCTCGACGTCGGGCCGTTGCGCGCGGATCAGCGGCAGCGCCTCGAGCATCATGTCGAGGCCCTTGTAGGGGAGGATGCGCCCGAAGAAGAGCAGCCGGATCGGGCGGCCCGTTCGGCAGGTCGCGGGCGGTGCCGCGCGCATCGTCGAGGAACACGCCGAGCGGCGCCGTCCACACGCGCTCGCGCGGAAAGCCGTGCAGCTCGACAAGCTTCTTGGCGACCTCGGCGGTCAGCGTGACGGCTCCGTCGGCAAGGCCGATGTCGCGCGCGAGCAGCCAGCGCCTCAGCGGGCCGTCCTCGCCCGGGTGGCGCTGCGGCATCGTGCACGGCGAGCAGATAGAGCGCGCCCGCGCGGCCGACGTCGGGGGCGAGCGCCGAGCCCCACAGGAAGTCCATCGTATTGTAGACGACGTCGATGCGGCGGCTGGCGATGTAGGCGCGCAGCCGGCGGCTCAGCACGGGCAGCAGCGGGAGCGCGCGAGAAAGCCCGGCAGGCCGGTGTAGGTATCGACGTGGAAGCTCGGCAGACCGAGCGTGTCGGTCTCGGCGAAGAGATCCGACTGGCGCGAGAGCGAAAGGTGCAGCTCCAGCCCCGGACGGCGGGCGAGCGCGCGGGCGAGCTCCATCGTATAGCGCGGACCGCCGCCGCGGCGGCCCCAGTGCCAGAGCATCAGGCGCAGCGGATCGCTCATGCGCGCACGAGCACCACGTCGAAGCCCGCGATCGACAGCTCGGCGTCGGTGCGGCCGCGGAAGCTTGCGTGCATCTTGCGCGCGTTGTAGCGGCGGGCCGGGCCACAGATCGTTCTCACGCTGACCGCCTTGAATCCGGCGCGCGCGAACGTCTCGATGATCTCGGCCTGGCTCATGCGGTTGGTGTAGAAGCCGGCGTCGCGCCAGGACGGGTGCTCCCATCGCTCATGCGAGAAACGCAGATTGTTGAGCGATCCGCCGAGATGGTCGCGCAGGTCGACCGCATGCGACATGACGCCGTTGGGCGTGAGGATGCGGGCGAGCTCGGCGGCGAGCGTCGGGAAACTCGTCGCGGCGCACATGCTCGAGCACGACCGAGCTCCAGATAAGGTCGACGATTCGGTCGGGGATCGCCGTCGAGCGAGGCAACGCCGCCGGTGAGGTAGTGCGCGTCGAGGCGCGAAAGCGTCTCCTCGAAGGTGAGCCCGGCGGGAAGCCCGTTGGCGGCAGCCCCGCCTTGCGGAAGCGCCGCATCGAGGGCGACGAACAGCTGCGGGTCGCGGCAGGCGAAATCGCCTGCGTCCGACAGCCAGCTCTCGCGGGCCGCCGAGCGCGCGGGCGACGCCGGCGGAGAGCACCGAATCCCCCGGGCCCAGCTCGAGCATGGTGAAGCCGTCGGGGAGGGCCGCACGGCGCGCGCGCGCTCGAGATGCGTGCGGAACGCCCCGATGGCGCGGCCGGGTCGGCCATGTCGCCGTGGCGGAAGATGCCGAGCCGGCTCCAGACGCCGTAAGGCACGGGAGGCGCGAGAGCGTGAGCTTGGCGCCGATCTTGGCCCACCAGGGCACATATGAGGCGATCGCCATCGTGAGCCCCTCAGGCCGCGCGCGCGGCGAGCGCCGCCCGCTTGTCGCGCCAGCTCAAGAAGACGAGCAGGCTCCACAACAGCACCGAGTGGTCCGTCTGCGCCCGACGCATGCTCCGCGATAAGCCGGCGGACGGTGCGCGGGTCGAAACGGCTCTGGGCGGCGACGCGGGCTTCGAGGTGGTCGCGCAGGGGCCCTGCGCGGAACCAGGCGCGGATCGGCATCAGGAACCCCATCTTGCGGCGGCGTAAGGATCTCGGGCGGCAGGTCGGCCGCGAAGGCGTCGCGCAGGATGCGCTTCCTCACGCCGCCCTTGATGAGGAAGCTCTCGGGCAGCGACAGCGCGAACGCGACAAGCCCGCTGTCGAGATAGGGTAGCCGCCCCTCGATGCCGAACATCATGGCGGCGATGTCGACCTTGCGCAGCATGTCGTTGGGCAGGTTGAAGGTGATATCGGCCTCCTGGATGTCGCGCAGCCGCCCGCTGCCGGTGACGGCGAGGTGCTCCGCCACGAGCGCCTCGCCGGAGAGGTCGAGACCTAGCTGTTCGAGGTCTGGTCCGCTCGCATAGGTGCGCCAGCGCAGATACTCGGCCGCGGGACTGTCGCCGAGGTTGGCATGGAACAGCGCGGCGGCGCGCAGTTGCGGTTGGCGCAGCGAGGCCGGGTTGCCGTGGGCGGGGATCGCGCGCAGCAGCGACTTTATGGGAGACGGCAGGCTCGCGCTGAGGCGCATCGCCGGATAGACGCCGTAGCCCGCGAACACCTCGTCGGCGCCGTCGCCGCCGAGCACCACCTTCTCCTCGACCTGCGAGAGCAGATAGGCGGTCGGGATGAGCGAGGCATCGGCGAGCGGCTCGCTCAGCTTGTCGAACACGCGCTCGGTGAAGGCGAGCAGATCGTCGACGCGGGCATTCACGACGCGGTGCTCGATGGAGCCAGATCCTCGCAGCGACGGCGCGCGCGTAGGGGCTCTCGTCGAAGGCCGGATCGTCGGGGAAGCCGAGCGAGTAGGCGCGCACGCGGCGCCCGTAGGTGCGGGCGGCGAGCACTGTGACGATGGAACTGTCGAGTCCGCCCGACGAGCAGCGTCGCGACCGGGTACGTCGGCGGCGGCGAGGCGGATCGGACACGCACTGCGTGAGGCGGCGCGCGCAACTCCTCGACCGCGTCCGCGTAGCAGGGTGCGGGCGCGGTGCTGGCCGCGGGGATCGAATAATACCGCTGCGGCTTTGCGCCAGGTCAGACCCGATGCGCACGACAGGTGCCGGGCTCGAGCTGGCTCGTCCCCTTCAGCGGGCGCGAACGGTGCCGGCACGTAGGAGAAGCGGAAATAGAGCCCGGTCGCGACCTCGTCCTCCAGCAGCGGCTGCTCTGCGAGAGCCTCCAGCGAGGCCAGCTCCGAGGCGAACGCGATGCTGTCGCGCTCGCGCAGGAGGAACAGCGGCTTCTCGCCGAAACGGTCGCGCGCGAGCAGGAGCGGCGGTCGCGCGCGATCCCAGACGGCGAACGCGAACATGCCCTCGACGCGTCGAGGAACGCCGGCCCGCGCGCGCTCAAGCCCGCAAGCAGCACCTCGGTATCGGAGGTCGTGGAGAAGCTGTGGCCGTCCGCTTCCAGCTCGCGCTTCAGCTCGCGGTAATTGTAGACCTCGCCGTTGAAGACGATGGCCAACGGGCCGCGGTGCATCGGCTGGTGGGAGCGCGGGTCGAGGTCGATGATCGAAAGGCGGCGGTGGCCGAGCATCACGCCGGGCGCGCGCCAGAGCCCTTCGGCGTCAGGGCCGCGGTGGCGGATGCAGGCAAGCGCGACGCGGCACGCCGCCTCGTCGAGGCGGTCTATGCCGGGTCCGATGCCGCCGAGCAACCCGCACATGTCAGCGGCCCCCCGTCAGCTCGGCGTAGAGCGCCAGGAACAGCCAGCAGTT
>CAWGNM010000026.1:0-101173 GCA_963823935.1 uncultured Acidobacteriota bacterium | reverse complement strand
AGCGCGTAGCGATTGCGTTCGCCGCCGGAAAGCACGCCGATGCGCTTGAAAACGTCATCGTCGGAAAAGAGAAACGACCCCAGCAAACTTCGTAGCTGTGTCTGGTTGCTCACTGCCGTAGGCGCAAAGCGCGTCAGGTCGTCAAGAAGGCGCGCATCTGGATCGAGCTCCTTGTACTGGTCCTGCGCAAAATAATCGACTTCGACGTTATGCCCCAGCCGAAATTCGCCTTGCGTCACCCCTTCCACGCCGGATAGCAGCTTTATGAGCGTGGACTTGCCGGCGCCGTTCACCCCGACCAAGGCGACACGGTCGCCACGATTCAAGACGAAGCTCACGTCCTCGAAAACTCTTTTGTCGCCGTAGTTCTTGGCCACACCGCGAAACTCCGCAACCATGCGCCCGCTGGGCCGCGGCTGTGGAAACGAGAAATGAATGATTTTTTCTTCTTCTGGCAACTCGATCCGTTCGATCTTGTCGAGTTCCTTGATGCGGCTCTGCACCTGCCGGGCCTTGGTAGCCTGATAGCGGAAGCGGTTGATGAACGTTTCCAGATGATGAATACGCTCTTGCTGATTCCGTTGACTGGCTTCCAGTTGAGCCCGGCGCTGCGACTTCTGTTCCAGGTAACGGTCGTAATTGCCCGTATAGAAATAAGTGCGGCGATTCCATATCTCCAGGATTTTCTTGATCGTGACGTCCAGGAAATAGCGGTCGTGCGAGACGAGCACAAAGGCGAAGGGATAGCTGTTCAGGTATTGCTCCAGCCAATTGCGGGCTTCGAGGTCCAGATGGTTGGTCGGCTCGTCGAGCAGCAGGACATTCGGCTTGGTCAAAAGGAGCTTGGCCAACGCGACGCGCATTTGCCATCCACCCGAAAATTCCTCCACGCGCCGGGCCGAATCCTCGCGCGAAAAGCCCAATCCATTGAGCACTTCGCCCACTTGGGCTTCCAGCGAATAGCCGTCGTTTTGCTGGAATTCCGTCTCGATCCGATGATAGCGGTCGGCAACTTTCTGGTACTCGCCGCCGTGAGGATCGAGCTCCGCCATCTTGTGCGTAAGCACTTCCATTTCTTTTTCGATCTCCAGCAGGCGCCCAAAAACCGAGAGGCACTCGTCCTGCACCGTGCGGCCGGAGAGCGATAAGCCGTCTTGGGGCAGGTAGCCGGTGGTCGTACCCTTTGCAGCGGAAAGCGATCCCTCGTCCAGTGTTTCCATTCCCGCCAGCACTTTGAGCAGGGTCGATTTGCCCGTTCCATTCGCGCCCACAAGTCCGACGCGCTCGCCGGGCCCAATCACCCAGTTGAGCTCTTGGAAAAGAGTTCTGGAACCAAAATGTTTTCCCGCCGAAGAGAGTTGAATCATGCGTCCTGAGTATGCCGAGCTACCCGCAATCGATTGTCATCGTTTTACAATCGCTTTCAATAATAGCAGTCTGGTTGTTCTCGCGCCGCCGGTAGGGCTAAAGCGGAATATTTCCGTGCTTCTTCTTCGGATTAGAGTCGCGCTTGTTCTCGAGCGCCCGGAGCGCCACGATCAGCCGTGCGCGCGTTTCGCGCGGCTCGATCACCGCATCGATGTAGCCGCGCTCCGCGGCGATATATGGGTTCGCGAAGCGGGCGCGAAATTCCGCGATCTTTTGCTCGCGAAGCTGCTGGCGCTCGGCTTCCGGCGCGCTTTCGATCTCGCGCTTGTAGACGATGTTTACGGCTCCCTCGGGGCCCATCACGGCAATCTCCGCCGTCGGCCAGGCCAAATTTACGTCCGTGCGAATGTGCTTGCTGGCCATGACGCAATACGCGCCGCCATAGGCTTTGCGCGTGATTACCGTTAGCTTGGGCACAGTGGCTTCGGCAAAAGCGAAGAGCAGCTTGGCGCCGTGGCGGATGATGCCTCCGAACTCTTGCTGTGTGCCGGGAAGAAAGCCAGGTACATCCTCAAACGTAATCAGAGGAATATTGAACGCGTCGCAGAAGCGTACGAACCGCGCGCCTTTGACCGAGGCGTTGATGTCCAGCACTCCGGAGAGAACAGCCGGCTGATTGGCCACGATACCAACGGGCCTCCCATCTAGCCTCGCAAAGCCAATAACCAGATTCTTCGCGAAGTGTTCTTGCACCTCAAAAAAATAATGGTCATCCACGACCGCATTTATGGCCTGCAAAATGTCGTAGGGCATTCGCGCATCGGCGGGGACCAAGTCGTCGAGAATGGCGTCGCCGCGGTCCGCCGGATCATGGCAGGCGCGCCGCGGCGGATCGTCGAGATTATTCGACGGCAAAAAACTGAGCAGTTCGCGGATCATCGCCAGGCAATCGGCATCGTCATGTGCGGCGAAATGGGCCACGCCGCTGGTAGCGTTGTGCGTCATGGCGCCGCCGAGTTCTTGCTTGGAAACCTCTTCGTGGGTGACGGTCTTGATGACGTCGGGACCAGTGACGAACATGTAGGAAGTTTCCGCAGTCATGAAGATGAAATCGGTGATCGCGGGAGAATAGACCGCACCGCCCGCGCACGGACCCATGATCGCGCTGATCTGTGGAATCACGCCGCTGGCCAGCGTGTTGCGGAGAAAAATATCCGCATATCCCGCCAGCGACATGACACCTTCCTGAATGCGCGCTCCACCCGAATCGTTCAACCCGACGAGGGGCGCGCCGGCGCGCATGGCCAGATCCATGATCTTGCAAATTTTCGAGGCGTTGGCTTCCGATAACGATCCGCCGAAAACCGTGAAGTCCTGGGCAAAAACGTACACCAGCCGGCCATCGACCCGGCCATAGCCGGTCACAAATCCGTCGCCCAATGGCCGCTGCTGCTCCATGCCAAAATCCACGCAGCGGTGAGTCACGAATTTGTCTACTTCCTCGAATGTTCCTTCGTCCAGCAAAAGAGCAATTCGTTCGCGCGCGGAGAGTTTTCCCGCTTTGCGCTCGCGTTCGCGCCTTTCCGCTCCTCCGCCGGCTTCCGCGGCCGAGTTGCGCCGGCGCAGTTCCTCGATCTCCTGTCGCTCTTGCTTGGTAGCCATCGAGTCCCCCCGGCTAGGGATTCTAACCTAGCGTCTTGAACTATCTGAATTGTCTGAGATCGGGCGGAATGGCGAGGGATATCCTGACAGACAGCTCTCTCAGCCCAGTTTAAATGACAGTGTTTAGCGCAAGCCGGACCAGTCGTCCGCGATGAGGATGGAATTGCTCGGATTGGAGGGATCGTATTTGACGCTGGCCGAAAGCCCGGCGATGATGCGGTCCATGCCGGCGTGGCCGTCAAGGGTGGTAATGTCCTGTGCGGTTTCGTAGCTCACGCCGGAAATCGAGTAACTGTAATAGACGAGCTTCCGCGGCCCATTGTTCGCCGGCCGCCCCTTCTTTTCCTCGAGCGCACTCTCGGCAAGCTCAACGAAGTCGGTAATCTGTCCTTCCACGATGCGCCCCACCTGATTCAGGTAGACGCGCCTTTGCCTCTCGATCTCGTCCGGGTCCGCTGAACGCCCCAGCAAACGAGAAATAAAGGTACTCGCCAGGACGCCTAATCCGGTCGCCCCGAGAAACCACATGCGCCAATCCAATTGGTCGTGTTTCAACGCCCGGCCTTGTGCGTCGCCGGCTCGACAATGTCGCCGAGTACCGCGCGCGCCTTCTCCCAATCTTTCAGGAATCCCTGAAGCCCCTTGTCGGTCAATGGATGCTGGAACAATTGCTGGAACACCTTGAAAGGCATCGTGCCGATATGCGCGCCCATCTTGGCCGACTCCACGACGTGTATTGGGTGGCGCAAGCTGGCCGCCAGTACCTGTGTCTTGAAGCCATAGGCGCGATAAATCTCCAGAATGTCTTTCAGGAGCGTCAGCCCGTTTTCCGAAATATCGTCCAGGCGTCCGAGGAAGGGGCTCACGAAATACGCGCCCACCTTGGCCACCAGCAGCGCTTGCGTTGCCGAGAAGCACAGAGTCACGTTCACTCGAATGCCTTCTTTTGCCAGAATGTTCAGCGCGCGAACACCATCCGGAATGAGCGGAATCTTTACCACGACGTTGGGATGCCAAGTGGCAATCTCGCGAGCTTCTCTTAGAATCCCTTCCGTATCCGTGGACACGACTTCGGCATTCACTACTCCATCCTTCACGATCTCGCAGATCTCTAGAATATGATCGCGAAAGGGCCGGTTCTCCTTCGCCACGAGCGTCGGATTCGTCGTGACTCCATCCACCACACCGAGCGAAACCCCTTGCCGGATCTCGTCCAGGTTTGCTGTGTCGAGAAAAATCTTCATGCTCGCGAACTCCCGGTTGCTATTGGCGTGCTCGTTTTGATGCTTTAATTTTTGCGCGGTTCCCCGCGATGTGCAACTGCCGGATTGCCGCACGGTTCCGGCCCGGCAATGCTGGCGTGATCTGAGCCCCTAGGGCGCACGCCTGCGCGCCACTATCGCCGGCTCACTTCGCAAAATCCATACCAGGTGAATTACCCAGACCAGCGAAGAGGCCAAGCCCAGGACGACGGCGCCCAGTACAAAAAAGTGGAAGGTTCCCAGGCGCATTCCCAGCCGCGGGAATGGTATCTGCAAAAGAGCATAGATCGCCGTCAGGATCACCCAGGATGTGAACGTGCAAGCAAAGAGATGTGAGGGATGCCTTCGGAATCGGAAAACCGGCACGAGGATGAGAAGGACAATTACGATAGCCCCTGCCGCCATATTTCGGAGCAGCGCAAACCGCTCCAATGCTGGTACGCGGTTGGCTATCAATAGCCAGGCAATAGCCACGCCCGATAAAGCAGCGCCGAGCATCAGCCCTGCCTTCAGTGTTTCTCGGGTCGAGCGGGACTGCGTAACATCGGGCGGAGGGGGCATGGGGTCCTCGCCTCAAAAGGGGCTATGCACCCGGAATTTGGGCCTCAACAGCCGGGCTGGGAGCGCTTTCGTTACCGGATCGATCTACGGCTCCCACTCGATAGAAATAGCTCGTCCCGGATAGTACGGACATATCATGGAATGTGGGCGCTGACAAGGGTTCACTGTTTAGCTTCAGCCCAGGCATGTCCGCGCCTTCGCTTCGATAAACATTGTATCCGGCTAAATCTGCTTCGGTATTGATCGCCCAGGTCAAGTCCACGGACGCCGGCATGGCGTTTCCTGCTGGCACGACGACTGCCTCTAATCCCAGAGGGGCGGCGGGCGGAAAAATATCCTTCGCGTTGAGAACGGCGGGCGCCGAGTCAGCCGACTCCACGGTTTCGGTCCCGAATTGGACGGCGTCGCGAACGCTATAGAGGTAAGTATGTCCAAACTGAAAACTCGTGTCCCGGTATCGCGTTTCCGTCGTTTGCGCGAGCAATATCGGCGGCGCGATCAGCTTCGCTTGAGAAGCTTCCAAAACCGCAGCCTGCGCCGTCTCAGGATCGACTTCCGCGCGATAAACGTCGAAAACAACGGGTTTGGCCGCTGTGCTTCCGGGTTGTTGCGGAGCGCTCCAATCGAGCACCAGAGCTGTCTCAGTCAGCGTCGCGCGCAAATCCCGAACCGGGGCCGGCGGCGGATAAACGCGCAGAGCGGCTGGATTAGAATCGGCAGACTCCTTCGCCGCCGAGATACTTGTTCGTACCGTATAGACCAGTTCGTTTCCGGTCGCGGAGGATAATTCACTCGGATCCAGCTTGTCGGGAAATTCGATGCCGCCATTCTTTTGATACTGGGGCAGGGCATTCGCAGGGATGGAATCCACGAGTTGCCCGAGATTCGCATTCTTCGGGACACGTTTCGAAGGAGCCGGCGCGCTCTGGGCAGCGCTATGCCGGTAAATGGCTACCGACGGCGGTTCCGCGAGAGGCTGTTGATCGGTCGAGGCCGACGGCATCGTGAAATCCAGGAAGACGGTATCGTCCACCTGCCGGGCCTTCAGATTCGTTACCGGCACTGGAACAATGGGATGCCGAGCAATCGGAACACCCGGCGAGCCACAGCCGAGCACTGAAGCACCGATCATGACCGTGAGCGCTGATTTAGAGAGGCGCATCAGCCGGGAGATGCGGCACCTTGAAAATCATAGAGGCTGCGCCTGTCTGGGGTCGGCCTGGCCGGCTCCATAGCGTAATAGCGGCTCAGAGAGATAAGACATAATCAGCGCGGAAATCAGAGGATATATCGGCTCAGGTCCTGGTTTTTAGCGATATCGGCAAGTTGTTTGGCCACGTAAGAGCCATCCACTTTAACGGTCTTCTTCTTTAGTTCCGGGGCCTCAAAGGAAATTTCATCGAGGACGCGCTCCAGGATGGTATGCAGGCGCCTGGCGCCGATATTTTCCGTCTGCTCATTCACCATAACCGCGAACCGCGCGAGCCCGGCGATGGCGTCGTCGCTGAAGCTGAGCTTGACTCCTTCGGTCTCCAGCAGGGCCACATATTGCTTGATGAGTGCATTTTTCGGTTCGGTCAGAATGCGCACGAAGTCTTCTTCGGTAAGCGCGCTCAGTTCCACGCGCAGCGGCAGGCGGCCTTGCAGTTCCGGGATTAGATCGGAGGGCTTGGTGATGTGAAAGGCGCCTGCGGCGATGAACAAGATGTGGTCGGTGCGCACCATCCCGTATCGCGTATTCACGGTCGTGCCCTCTACGATCGGCAGGATGTCCCGCTGCACGCCTTCCCTGGAGACGTCGGGTCCGTGCCCGCTCTCCCGGCCGGCAATCTTGTCGATCTCGTCGATGAAGATGATGCCCATCTGCTCGGCCCGCTCCGTGGCGATGCGGGTCACGTGATCCATGTCAATCAGCTTGTTCTCTTCTTCCTGGATCAGATAGTCGAAGGCTTCCGACACCGTCATCTTTCTCTTTTTTTTTTGCTGGCCGAAAAAGCCGGAGAGCATGTCCTTGACGTTGATGTCCATCTCCTCAATGCCCTGGTTGGAGACGATTTCAAAGGCCGGCATGGAGCGCTCGCGCACCTCCACTTCCACCATGCGCTGGTCAAGCTTGCCCTCGCGAAGCTGCGCGCGCAGCTTGTCGCGCGTCCGATCCATCTCTCGCCGCGAGCTCTCCGCCGTCGCGTGGCCCGAATCCCCGCTGGGAGCGGGTAAAGGCGAAGGCGGCAGCAGCAGATCGAGCAATCGTTCTTCCGCGGCTTGTTCGGCGCGTTCCGCGACTTCGTCCAGCTTCTCTTCCCGGACCATGTCAATGGCCGTTTCCACCAGGTCGCGGATCATCGACTCCACGTCGCGTCCCACGTAGCCAACCTCGGTGTACTTGGAGGCCTCGACTTTTACGAAAGGACAGCCCGCCAGCCGTGCCAGCCGGCGGGCGATTTCCGTTTTTCCCACGCCGGTCGGGCCGATCATCAGAATGTTTTTGGGAAGGACTTCCTCCGCGAGTTCGGGCGGAAGCTTCTGCCGTCGCACGCGATTCCGCAGCGCAATGGCCACCGCTCGTTTCGCCGCCGCTTGCCCCACGATATATTTGTCCAGCTCGGTTACGATTTCGCGAGGAGTCAGCTCGTCAAAAGACGGCGGAGCTTCCGGTTCCGTGGGGCGCTGTTCGCCGGGGAGATAGATCACCATGTCCTTATGTCCCGAAGGCTTCACAATTCTTCTATCGTGAAATTGTTATTGGTATAGATACAAATTTCGCTGGCGATACGCATCGATTCCTGCGCGATCTCCTTCGCACCCAGTTTACTGTGTTTGGTAAGCGCCCGGGCTGCCGAAAGCGCGAACGGGCCGCCCGAGCCGATGGCGCATATCCCGTCATCGGGCTCGATGACATCCCCCTCGCCTGAGAGTACAAACGTGGCCTTTCCGTCGGCTACCACCAGCAATGCTTCGAGGTGGCGAAGGGCGCGGTCTTTGCGCCACTCTTTCGCGAGTTCCACGGACGATTTCGCCAGGTTCCCGTGATGCTCCTGCAGCTTGCCTTCGAATCGTTCAAAGAGGGAAAGAGCATCGGCTGTGGAACCGGCAAATCCCGCCAGCACCTTGTCGTTGAAGAGGCGCCGTATTTTGCGCGCCGAATGCTTCATCACCTGCTGTCCCATGGTTACCTGGCCGTCCCCAGCCATCACTACTTTGTTATCGCGCCGCACGCACAACACCGTTGTGCCGTGCATCCGGGCGCTCGATCCGTCTGTTGACATTCAGAAATTATACCCCGCGCCAGAACGCTGCGCTCCATCGACTACTTTTTCTTTTGCAATTGCCCGAAGCGTTGCTCCAGCGACTCCCGCGTGAAGAAGTTCGCGGGCAGATCGACATTGTACGAGCATCTGTCGAAAAATGCCTGAAATGTCTGCCTTTCGTTCAAATACCGGGACACGCGGAAGGGAGTTTGGATGCCGTCGATGAGATGATAGGTCGTATAGTAAGTGCTGTTCTCCGATTTCTCACCAGTTTTCGCATCTCGCGCGGTCAGTACCGAGCGGATTGGGAGGTGGTCGCCATGGCCGATGGCGATGCGCAGCGTACGTCCTTCGCGGTCGCCAATCTCCACCCAGTCGGCCTCCTTCAAATCCACCACGTCACTGCCACCGTAGCGAAAAAACAGGCTGTCGTCGTTCATGCGATTTCGCAGTAAATTGCCCATCTGCATCTTGATCTGTTCCTGATATTCGGCCATATCCGTGGCGGGAACGTCGGAGACGCCGCCTTTGTCGAGAGTCCAGCCCTTGTCGCCGGCATAAATGTTGACAATATTCCCTTTCGGACCATATTCCACTCGCTGCTTGTCGGGCATCTCGCGGTATTCGCGAATTTCGATATATCCGCCGATGTCACCGGAGTGCTGAAACTGCGCATAGCGACCCGAACAATCCGAATTGTGCACATTCAGATAGGCGGCACCACCAAGCCCTTCAATGGCCTGCTGCAGTAGGGCTTTGGCCTTCGCCGCGCTGGCTGCGGGCAGGATTTCGTCCGGATTCTGCGCCCGCGCGCCGGGACTCAGGATCGAGACCGCCGCTCCCAAAAGCATTGCTGCAACTGCCAGAACGAACACAGCTCGTTTCATCCGCACAGCACCGCTCCGCCATTTACATTGAGGACTTCCCCTGTCACAAAGGTTGCCAAATCCGAAGCCAAAAAGAGAATCGGTCCGGCAATCTCCGCGGCCGTCCCCACGCGACCTAAAGGAATGGCAGAGGTAGCAAACTTCGCTCCCTCCTTCGTTGCCAGCACCGCGCGGGACATATCCGTATCCACCCACCCAGGAGCCACGCAGTTCACCAGGATACCGTAGGGCGCCAGCTCGGTCGCGAGCGATTTCACAAAGCTGATCGCGCCCCCCTTGCTCGCCGCATAGTGAGAATGGAAGGCTTCACCGCGCTGGCCGGCGGTGGAGCTGATCACGATGATCCTTGCCGCTCTTCTGCGCAATCATTTGGGCCGCCGCATAATGGATCACGCCGTATGCACTCTTGAGATTCACTCGCATCATTTCGTCCCATTCGCGCTCACCCAACGATTCTATCGGGGCATCTTTCGCATTCCAGATGCCCGCGTTCACCACCAGGATATCGAGACGTCCCAGGCGCTTGATGGCGCGAGATACGAGCTTCTTGGCATCCGCCATGCGCCCCAAATCCGCTTGCAACGATTCAACGCGAGTGCCGTGCCTTCTCGCCTCCAACTCGACCCTCGCTGCGGCCTCGCGCTGGCGGTGAAAATTGAAGACGACGTCGGCTCCTGCCTCGGCGAACAGCTTTACCGTGGCCGCCCCGATCCCCCGCGACCCGCCCGTCACCAGGGCAGCTTTGCCAGCCAGCGAGATCATCGCCTGCGCTTGGACCGGGACTTGGGCCGCCGGCCGCGGCTCCCCGGCGGCCGATTCGCGGCTTTGGGCCTTTGCGCCGCGTTCCGAGCTTCTTCCACCAGCCTCCGAAAAAGCGCTTGCGCGAAGGCATCGCTCGGCATGCGCTCAGGATGCCACTGAACCCCGATCACCCAGCCCGGCCCTCCGGTCCACTCTACCGCCTCGATAATCCCATCTGGCGCGCGGGCTGCGATACGCAATCCCCGTCCGACCCTATGGACGGCTTGATGGTGCGAGCTGTTTACGCTCGCACTCGAGCCACCGGCAAGCTCCGCGAGGCGCTCGCTTTCGATTCGAATGGGATGCACCGATTCATCCAGGCCGGCGCCGCCATCGTGATCTCTTGCGTGCCGCACCTCACTCGGGATGTCCTGTACCAGAGTGCCGTGCTGATGCACATTCAGCAGTTGCGCGCCGTAACAGATCGCTAACACCGGCTTGCCTGTGACGAAAGCATGATCCAGCAATCCGTCGTCGGTATGCTCCCGCCGCTTGTCAGGTGGCGCTTCTCGAGGATGCCGGGCCGAGCCGAAGCGCCGCGGTTCTATGTCGGCACGGGCTCCCAGGCAGCACGAAGCCGTCGAGAAATTCTGCCAGTCGCGCCACTTCTGCCGGGGAAAGACCAAGCGAAATCTCCACCGCGTCGCCGCCCGCTTCCTCGATTGCGCGAAGATATTTCTGGGAATGTTGCCGGCGGCCATGCCCTTCTTCCACGAACGTTCGCCAGGGTACGCCGATCCGGGGCCGCCGATTTTTCCTGGATTTCACTGCGGCGTATCGTAGCATCCGGCTGGAATGACGAGCAAACCACCAGCTTCGAGGTTCATATCGCGGCCAGGTTCCGCGCTGGCTCCGGGCAGTCCGGCCCCGATCGGGCGTTCCAGTGTCTGCGCAAATCCCCCACCAAATAGAGCGAGCCCGTAGCGA
Source organism: uncultured Acidobacteriota bacterium (assembly GCA_963823935.1). Taxonomy (GTDB): domain Bacteria; phylum Acidobacteriota; class Terriglobia; order Acidiferrales; family UBA7541; genus Palsa-189. The sequence goes on along the minus strand of CAWGNM010000026.1, from coordinate 90,457 downwards.
AGATAACGTCCTCGGGTTGGGCGATTTCGATTGCGCGTTCCAGCGCCGCGCCCGGCTCTCGGACCGGTTCCACAGAATCTGCAAGATGCGAGGTCATCTGAAACAACGCCTCCGCGGAGAGCGAACGCGGCTGCGGTGACTGAGTTAAAATCACAGTCGTCGCCCGGGGAAACAGCAACCCTGCAACCTCATCGATGGCCTTATCGCGCATTGCGCCGTAGATCAGGTGAATCCGCCGGCCCGCGAAGTGCTCGTGCCAGAAGGCCAGCAGTTCCCGCGCACCCGCCGGATTGTGCGTGCCATCCAGGTAAACGTCTGGCCCAGCCTGCAGGCGTTCCAGCCGTCCAGGCCAGCGCACCGATTCGATTCCGCGCACGATAGCCTCGGGCGTGATGGCGAACCCGCGCTGCGTCAAAAGGCGGGCAGCCGCAATTGACGTAACCGCATTGCGCACCTGAAAGCGGCCGGCCAAGGGCATGGCGATTTGCAGTTCCGGTTTCGAATCACCGAGTTGGTCCGGCAATGCCAACCTAAAGCTGTAAAATCCATCCCGCACGCTTAGGTTCGACACGGGGCAAGCATCGTCGATCTCCAGCAGGCGCGCGTGCTGTTCTGCGGCGCGCTGCCGGATGACTTGTCTCGCGATTGGATTTTCCGCCGCGCTCACCACCCAAGCGCCCGGCTTGATAATTCCCGCCTTTTCCGCGGCAATCTCCTCGATCGAATGCCCGAGAAAATTCTCGTGGTCGAAATCGACTTGCGTAATGACGGCGATCTCGGGAACGACCACATTCGTCGAATCCAGCCGCCCGCCCATGCCCACCTCGATCACGGCGATTTCGGCTCCTGCGCGCGCAAAGAAATCGAAGGCCATGGCGGTGACGCACTCGAAGTAGGTTGGATGAGCCGAAAGCGTCCCGGAGGTCAGCAGCGCCTCGATCGCCGCATGCACGCGTGTAAACGTGTCCGCGAACTCCTGGTCCGAGATATCCACCCCGCCCAGCCGGATCCGTTCATTGATGCGCAATAGGTGCGGGGACGTGTAGAGGCCGCAACGCAGCCCAGAAGCCTGCCCAGAAGCCTGAAGGATGCTCGCCAGCATTGCCGCAGTCGAGCCTTTGCCATTCGTTCCGGCGATGTGCACCGTCGCATAGGCTCGTTCCGGATGGCCCATGCGTTCGCAGATGGCGGTGATATTGTGCAGGTCAAATTTCGCTGCGCGGGCTTGTTGCGGCGAGGCAAGCTCGCGGCCGAGCGTCAGCAGATATCGTACCGATTCGTTGTAGTTCATCGGAGCTAAGCGAGGAAGGAGTCGAGGGCGCTGGCGATATAACTCTTCAGGTCTTTGCGGTGCACCACGGCATCCAGGAACCCGTGTTCCAGCAGGAATTCAGCGCGCTGGAACCCCTCTGGTAATTTTTGCCGTATCGTTTGTTCGATCACGCGCGGTCCGGCGAAGCCGATCAGCGCGCCCGGTTCGGCGATGTTCAAATCGCCGAGCATGGCGTAACTCGCGGTAACTCCCCCGGTGGTTGGATCGGTAAGCAACGAGATAAACGGCACGCCGACTTCATCGAGCTGCGCCAGCGCCGCCGAAACCTTCGCCAGTTGCATCAGGCTCAACGTGCCTTCCATCATGCGCGCGCCGCCCGAACAGGAAACGATCACCAGGGGCATCTTGCGCTCCACGCTGCGCTCCACCGCCCGCGTCACTTTCTCGCCGACTACGGCTCCCATCGAGCCGCCAATGAATCCAAATTCCATCGAGCAGCAAATCACCGGCCTTCCCGCGAGCAGGCCTTCCGCCGTCATTACTGCGTCATTCATGCCCAGCTTACGGCGCGCCTCCTTCAGCCGATCGGCGTAGGGACGCGTATCCGCAAAGTGCAGCGGATCGTTCGATGCGAGTTGCGCGTCGTGCTCGATCCAGCGGCCATCGAGCAGCAGTTCCAGGCGCTGCCGCGAGTTCAGCCGGAAGTGATACTGGCATTTCGCGCAGACCTGCGAGTTGGCTTCCAGGTCCTTTTTCCAGACGATGGCGCGGCAGCCGGTGCACTTGGTCCAGAGCCCCTCCGTCTTCACGCGCCGTTCGTCGGGGGGCGTAGCCTGCTCAATCGATTTTTTCGAGCGCTTGAACCAGGACATAGGTCTTTTCGTTCTCTCCACATCCGCCTCGGCACATCAGTAATCGATTCCCCGCTGCGCGAGAATACCCTTGGTGTAGGGGTGCTTCACTTCCCGCATTTCCGTAACCAGGTCCGCCGCTTCGACCAGGGCGGGATGCGCGTTGCGTCCCGTGCAGATCACGTGTACTCCTTCGGGCCGCGACCGGAACGCCGATACTACTTTTTCCGCGTCCAGCATGCCATAGCTGATTACGTAATTGATCTCATCGAAGATCATTAGATTGTAACGCCCGCTCTGCATTTGCGCGCGCCCAAACTCCCAGGCTTCTTCACAAAGCCGCAAATCCTCGGGGTCGGTTTCCGCTCCGCCGATCTTTACAAATCCGCGCCCCATGGGCCGGATCTCGAAATATTCTTTGCCCAGCATCTCCGCGGCATCCAGTTCGCCGTAGTGCCAGGAGCCCTTGATGAACTGAATCATCAGCACGCGCAGTCCTTGTCCCACGGCGCGAAACGCAGTCCCCAGCGCGCAAGTCGTCTTGCCTTTTCCCGGACCGGTATAGACGATGAGCAAGCCTTTTTGTTCTGCCATAAACCGGCGCGCGTCCTCCGTGAAACGTCAAGAACGGCAACAAGCTTGCCTAAAATCGGGAACGATGCTCTTCAGGTGCTTAGATTGGCCAAAAGATCTGTCGTAGAGAATGTCCGTGAACTCTTCACCGACACTCCGAAAGGTTTGCGCGGATCGCCCGCCGATGTCAGCAGATATTCACTGCCGCGAAACAGCTTCTCGAAAAACGCGTCGAACTCCGGCCGTAGTGCTTCCGCAGTGGGATCGGAATGCGGAGCGAGCAGGCGGTCGTTAACGAAAAACTCCATCTGCTGGCCATCGAAGCGAATTTTTCCGCCTAGGCGAGGTTCTGTTTCCAGATGCTGGCAAGCGGTCGCCGCTGCGCGCATCGCCTGCCGCAGCCGGTCCTGATTGCTGCCGTTAACAACGGCCTTGCGATTGTAGCGAACACCCCAGCGCTCATCGGTATGGTCGACGCTGTAGTTCGCCTGGTGACCGACGAGAATCACGCCGGGGCCGGCATGAACATGCCGGTAATCCGCAACGTCGAGCAATAGTTCGTCCAGTTCCTGCTTCTCAATCCAGTTGTGAAACAGGGGAACCAGCGCCTCCAGAGCGGCTTCCTCAGGCTCCTTGACCACCAGTTTGACGTTGAGGTGCTGAAGCTCCATCGCTCCTCAGGCGCTTACGGGCTTTCCCATTCGCTGGTAGCAGCTGTGTGCGGCCTCTACAAAAAGGTGAGCCTCATCGATAAGGTAGCGCGCTGAGTCGGCGGTATATGGCTGCTGGCTTTTCTCCTGCGCGGCAAATAAGTAGTGCGCAAATTTTCCGCCGGCGAATGGGTCGAAGAATTTTTGTGTGTCGTAAAACCGCAACCGAAACTCGCCGACGACTTGCTCGCTATCTTCGGAGACACTCGGGTATTCGAGTTTGACCAACCCCCGGGCCGCATGCACCATCGCGTTGTACGCCAGCGTCCCGGCCTGTTCCGGCTGGCCGTTTTCCAGCGCCACCTGCGCCTCAAAAACCTCCCGCTCGGCGCCCGCCAGATCGAAATCGGCGGCGGATATCACCTCTCCCGCGCACTCGCCGATGCCCATGTCTTCCAGGCTGTATTCCCGCGGATCGCCCCAATCGGTGAAAATCGACCGATCCGACGGATCGACGGGAGCCCGTGCAAGGTCGTCCAGAAGTCCCCTCAACTGCACTTTGCCGATGCGCTGGATGAACTCCTTGAATGTCTCTGTATCCTTCCGACCCCTTGCGTACTCACCTACGAGTCGCTTTACAACCTCCGGAATGCGCTTCGACGGGATAGCCATCACCGGCAGACCATACGACGCCGCGTTGTGCGTCCAGTCTCCTCCTAGAACCACCTGGAAGTGGGGTACCGCATATCCACCCATTTTGCGGCTTACGCCGTAGAAGCCCAGGTCCGCGACATGATGCTGCCCGCAACTATTGAAGCACCCGCTGATTTTGATGTGCAGGTTCTGCACGGCCTCATCGAGCTGAAAATTCTCTTCCGTCAAGGTCTTGCGCAGTTCCGCCGCGAGCCCGCGCGACGAGGAGATTCCCAGCTTGCACGTATCGGTCCCAGGGCACGCGACGATATCCAGGATCGTCTCCGCGCTGGGCTGCGCGAGTCCGGCTTTTTGCAGCGCCTTGTAGAGTTCCGCTAGATCGCTGTCGCTGATCCACCGCAGAACGATGTTCTGCTCCACGGTCGTGCGAATTGTTTCCTTAGTGAACTGCCGCGCGAGATCCGCAAGCGCCCGAAGCTGGTTGGCGCTAATGTCGCCCAGCGGCAGCGCGATCGTCACCACCGAATAACCGGCTTGCTTTTGCCGGCGCGTATTTGTGTCCATCCAACGCTGGAATTCCGAAGGTCCCAAGAGCGGCCGTTCGCCGGCGGGTCTGAGAGGCGCTTCTTTGAACTCGGGCGCGCCTTGCACGTACTCGGTCCACCGAGGATCGTGCGTGAGCCGTTCACGTTCCTCCCGGACAAGCTCGCGGAATTTCTCGATACCCAAATCTTGAACCAGGAATTTGATGCGCGCCCGGCTGCGATTCTTCTTTTCGCCGTACTTGGCGAAAACAATGGCGATGGCCTGCGCCGTGGGCAGCAGTTCTTCGGGCTTGATAAACGGGTCAAAAAGCTTTGCCTGGTAGGGAACTGCGCCTAGTCCGCCCCCAACATACGTCTCGAACCCGATTTTGCGCTCGCCGCCTTCGCTGCGCTCCACGGCCACCATGCCCATATCGTGCATGCTTGCCAAGCCGCAGGCATGCTGGGCGCATCCGCTAAAGGAATGCTTGAATTTCCTGCCAAAGTTCTGGCAATCGGGATGCCCCAGCAAAAACTTGGAAAGGGCCCGGGCGTAGGGAGTGACGTCAAAGACTTCGTCGGGGCAAACCCCAGCGTAGGGACACGCGGTGACGTTGCGCACCGAGTTTCCGCAGGCCTCTCGCGTGGTGATTCCTGCGGCCGCTAGGCGGCGCATCACGCTGGGCGTGTCCTCGATGTGCACGTAGTGCAGCTGGAAGTCCTGCCTCGTGGTCACGTGCACAATGCCGTCCGAGTATTCCTCGGCGAGCTCCGCAAGCGTTTCCAGCTGCTTCGCATTCACTCCGCCCGCGGGAATCTTGATGCGTTGCATCCCCGGCGCATCCCACATGGTATGGGGGCCTTTGGTCAGCCCCGCGGAGGGGTAGGGAATCTGCTGAACGGCCTTGCCGTTGTGTCTCTGGCCGTTATCGTACCGCTGGCCATAGGTCCCGCGGCGCAGGCGCGTCTCCGCGAACACGCGCTCGTCGAGATTGCCCTGTTTGCGCAGGGCGATTTCCGTCTCGAAAATATCGATTTCGCGCGCCAGAGCTTCCGGCATTTTGCCGGCCAGCTCTTTAGACCACTGCGAGTTCGAGGCTTTCATCCTTATTTCCTAACAAAAAACCCACCGTCAAATCTTCCGTCCGACGGTGGGCCCGAATTCGAGCTAATTTATGAGCAGGGCGTTAACCGGCAGACCTTGGCGCTATATTGTCGCAACAACACGCGCAGGCCATCCGGAAATATCTCATGCAACCAAGGCTACTCACTCGCTCCCCGCCTGTCAAGTTTTGTTCCCCGGAGCCACAGGGTTTGCCAATCCCCGGGTTCATTTTGGCGGCTCATTTGGGATAGGGGTGACCGGCGAGCAGCGCAAACGCGCGATAAATCTGTTCCGCCAGCATGACGCGCGCCAGTTCATGGGAGAACGTCAGAGGCGAAAGCGAAATCCGTGCTGTCGCCCGCCGCTCCAGAGCCTCCGGAAATCCTTCGGCCGCCCCGCACAAAAAGATGATCTCGCGCTCGCCTCGATCGCGGCGGGATCCGATCCACGCGGCGAACTGCTGCGAGCTGAGCTGTTTCCCAGCGGCATCGAGCAGCACCACGATTGCGCCGGAGAAGTCTAGTTTCTTGAGGCCTGCTGCGGAATCGGCCCGCACCTCGTGAACCTCGATCTCCGCATAATGACCGATTCGAGCGACGTAGTCGTCCAACAGGGTCCGAACCGCCGGCCGCCGCGTCTTACCCACTAAGACGAGTTGAATTCGGATGGGGATAAACCTTTCAGAGTCCCGGCGGAAGATCGGCTTCTTCTTGCCATCTACTGCAGCCCGTATTTCTTCCTTTTATCCAAAAGTGTTTTGCGGCTAATCCCTAGAATCTCCGCCGCCCGCGTAATTTTATAGTGCGTCTCATTCAGTGTCTTCTGGATGGCCTCGTGCTCGATCTCCTCGAGGGAACGCAAACCTCCTCCCAGTGTCCTGGAATCCACTGCGCGAATGGTCTCGGGCAAGTCTTCGGTAGACAAGGTTGTCCCTTTGCCAAAAATCAGCGCGCGTTCGATGGCATTTTTCAGTTCACGAATATTGCCAGGCCAGTCGTATCCCTCGAGCGCCTGCCGCCCTGCATCGCTGAGCGCCACACCCTGGCGTCCGTGAACTGCCGCTAGGCGCGCCAGCATGTGTTCCGCCAGTGGCACGATATCCGCGCGGCGCTCGCGTAGCGCAGGCACATGAATGGTCAGCACGCTCAATCGGAAGAACAAATCTTCGCGAAAACGCCGCCCCGCGACCGCTGCCTGCAGGTCCGCATTGGTGAGCGCGATGAGCCGAGCCTCGATCGTGAGCGTTTCGGTGCCACCCAAGCGCTCGAACCGGCGCTCTTCCAGGACCCGCAAAAGCTTGGCTTGAGTCGCGATCGAGAGCGCCGCCACTTCGTCCAGCACGATCGTTCCGGCGTCGGCCATCTCCAGCCGGCCCATTTTGCGTTCCACGGCTCCCGTGAATGCGCCGCGCTCGTGGCCGAATAGCTCCGACTCCACGAGCTCTTGCGGCAAGCTGGCGCAATCGATCTTCAGGTAGGGCGCATCGCGGCGAGGGCTTAGCTCATGGATGACCCGCGCGAGCTGATCCTTGCCCGTACCGCTTTCTCCGGTGATCAGGATTGTGGTCGAGGTTTCCGCAACCTTGCGCGCCAGTTCCAGCACGTGGCCAGAAGCCGGATCGAGCGCGATCCACATCGGCGCTTGGCTCACGCTGGCCCGCCACCCGCGCCTCCGGCCGCCGAAGCGCCGGGCGTGCTCTCGCTGATATCGATTCGGCGCGCCATCCGCCAAAGGCGTTCCAGGTCGTAGAAGTGCCGTAGCTTTTCGGTGAGTACGTGCACGATGAAGCCGCCGTAGTCGAGCAATACCCACTCCGCGCCGGAGCGTCCCTCCCGGTGCAGCGGGCGCAGCCCTTGCTCTTTCAGCGCTGCTTCGATTGCATCCGTAATCGCTCCCACCTGCGGTGTGCTGTATCCGGTGCACAGCAGGAAGCAATCGGTGAAAGCCCCCAGGCCGGTCAGGTCCAGCAGGGTTATCGCGCCGGCCTTTTTGTCTTGCGCGGCTTCGATGGCGGTGCGAACTTCGGGGCGAACGGTTTCCGTGCTCAAGTGTAGAGGGCCTGTCGGTAGAGCGCCTGCTTAGTAATGTATTCCTCGACGCGAGGAGGCACAAGCCCGCGCACCGATTCTCCTCGCTCCATCCGCTGCCGCACGTCAGTCGCCGAAACGTCGCTCGCGACGGTATCGAGCAGGTAGACGGCCGTATCCTGCAGACGAATGACCCTCGTGTCGGAGCGTGCCTTCGCGGGCGAGGGGACGAGAAGTTCCGGCGGCACAATTTCCCGGAAACGGCGGCTTGGAAATCCGGGGCGGTTTGCCACGACGAAGTCGCACAACTTCAGCAATTCCGCGTAATCCTTCCAGGCGTGCAGGTCCAAGAACGAATCGGCGCCCACGATAAAGTAGATGCGATCCCCGGGCTGGCTGAACTCCTGCCGGAAACGCCGGACCGTATCGATGGAATAAAAGATCCGGCCACTCGCGCCATTGCTACTGGATTCGGCCAGCGAAGGCACAAAATGCGGGTGCGACGAACAAGCCAGCGCCACCATCGCGAAGCGATGCTCGTACGCGCAAAGCTCCTCGGCTTGCTTATGCGGTGGACGGCTCGAAGGAATAAAGAAAACGCAGTCCAGATGAAAGCGCTTCTCCGCGGCCGACGCCACTGCGATATGTCCGGAATGTATCGGATCGAAGGTGCCGCCAAAAAGGGCGATGTGCCGGCCTTTAGCCGGTTTTTGGCTGCGCGCCGCGGCCGTCTTCGGCTTCAAATTAGACCCACGGCCTTCACGATTTCTCCGTTCCCAAAGCGTTTCCCGTTTCTGTGCCGGACGGATGCGGCGGATTAGAATCAGCCTCGCCGGGTAAGTCGGCGTCGGTCTCGCTCGGCGTTTCCGCAGGCGCTAGTCTCTCCAGCATTTCGGCCATCCCGCGCACGAGTTCCTTTATGCCCTCGCCCGTGGCCGAGGAGATGGCGTAAAAATCGAGGTTCCGTTCCGCGCAATGCGCGCGCAAGCGCTCCAGGCGCGCCCGATCTGTGGTAGCGTCCAGTTTTGTCGCCACCACGATCATCGGCTTTGCTGCCAGCGACTCGCTGAAGGCGGCCAGTTCGCCGCAAATAATCTCAAAATCGCTTACCGGGTCGCGATCCGAGGCATCGCTCGTATCCACCAGATGCGCCACCAATCGCGTCCGTTCGATATGGCGCAAAAATCGCGTCCCCAGCCCGACGCCCTGATTTGCACCTTCGATGAGCCCGGGAAGATCGGCTACGACAAACGTTCGCCCCAGATCCGTGGGCGCTCCGCTGCGTCCCGTTCGTTCCGCGGCCGCCGCGGACAGCTCCGCGGAGACCACGCCCAGGTGAGGCTCGAGCGTGGTAAAGGGGTAATCCGCGATTTTTGGCCGCGCCGCCGAGATGCGCGAGATCAACGTGGATTTACCCGCGTTGGGAAATCCCACCAGCCCGACGTCCGCGAGAAGCCGCAACTCAAGCCTTAGATGGTGTTCTTCGCCCTGCTGGCCCTCTTCCGATTCGCGCGGAGCTCGGTGCCATGGTTTGGCGAAATGCTGATTGCCGCGTCCGCCCTTGCCGCCGCGGGCCACGGTCAAGCGCTGGCCCGGCTTGGTCAGATCGGCCAGTCTCTCGCCGGTCTCTTCGTCGATCACCACGGTCCCCAGAGGGACCGCCAGCACCGTATCGCCGCCCGAATACCCCGTGCAATTCGAGCCTTCACCATGCCGACCGCGCTCGGCGCGAAATTCGCGGTTGAACCGGTAGCGCAGCAGCGTGTTGTCATGCTGGTTCGCTTCCAGGATTATGCTTCCCCCCGCTCCGCCGTCGCCGCCCGAAGGACCGCCTCGCGGCACGTATTTCTCGCGTCGAAAGGCCACGCAGCCGTTCCCGCCATTGCCGCCTTTTACGTAAATTTTCGCTTCATCGACAAACATAGTTGCGCCGCGATCCCATCAACGCCAAAGTTAGACGCCGTTCGAAAGCATACGACAATGGAGCGAGGAATTGAACTGCGGTAACCGAGCTGGAGGCGAGGCTGATTGGGCTTTTCTAGGGTATGAGAAGGGCGAGCAAGCGCGCTCGTCCCGCGAAATTGCCTTCAATCGGCCGCGGGCTCTTCCGCTATCGCTGCCGGCGAACGCTGCTGCATGGCCTCTGCCGCGCCCAGCGCCGGAACCACACTGATGAAACGGCCCGACCGGCCCTTATCTTGAAACTGCACGATTCCTGTAACACAGGCAAAGAGAGTATCGTCTTTGCCGCGGCCCACATTGAGTCCCGGCTTGTGCTTCGTGCCACGTTGCCGAATCAAAATCGTCCCCGCATTCACTAACTGGCCGGAAAAGCGCTTCACGCCCAGCCGTTGCCCGGGAGAGTTGCGGCCGTTTACCGATGATCCGCCGCCTTTCTTATGTGCCATGAGAAGCTAACTCCTAACGTTGCTCAAGCGCCCAGAGCACGTGCCAAATCAGGCTCCTGCGGTCGCTTTTAGATGATTTCGCTTTACAGTGCGATCTCGCTCACCTGTACGGCTGTGTAATTCTGGCGATGCCCGCGCTGGATCTTGTACTGGCCGCCCGTTTTGTACTTTAGCACCGTGACCTTACGATGCCGGCCCTGCGACACGATTTTGCCTGTGACCTTGGCCCCGGCGGCATCGTTGCCCGTCAGTACTTTATTTTCGTCTGTGCTCACGGCCACTACTTCGCCAAAAGTAATATCGGCGCCCAATTTGCCCGGCAGCGTTTCCACCTTCACGGTCTCACCCGGGGCGACGCGGTACTGCTTACCTCCACTCCGAATTACAGCGTACATCTCGCCTCCATCTGGCTAATGGGAAACAAGGATTATAGGGGCTGGCTTTCCCCTCGTCAATGCTCACGCTTCCAGCAGGTCTTCTTCTCGATCGCCCGGACGCAAACTTTGAAGGGCGCCGAATCGGGGATTATTGGGTGATGTGAGGCTCGAAGCCAATCAAGGAGTCGAAAATCGCCAGGACATGACGCCGATATTCCACCATCCGCTCCAAAACCTCGCGCAGACTTGGTTCGCGCTCGGCCTCCCGGTGCCAGCGAGCCAGAACATGCGCCGGCACTTCGATATCGCGGCGGAGTTCTTCGGCGGAATGGCCCCGCAAAAAGAGGCCGTAGAAGAAGGCTGCTTCTCGTTGCGGATACTCGAACTCCCGCTGAGTTTCGTCGCCCGTGACGCCGATGATTTGGGTAGCCATACCAAGAAGGCGCAGTTTACCCGAAGTTTTGTCGTCGTCAAGAGGGACTGAAGTAACCCTCGTCGATGGAAATTCGCCCACAGGTAGTACTCTCCCTCCCTCCAAATTCGGATTTAGGACGCTCCAAACAAAGGACTTTTACGCTTTGTCGACCAGGATCGCCGCCGTCTATGCCGGGTTATCCAGGCTGGCGAGCCGAGCGCACGAAATCCCGCAATGCCGAAACATTGGGTCCGTAAACGCCCACGCGAGCGGCATCGACAGGCAAGCCTAGGCGTTCGGCCAATTCCAAATTGATTCCCGCATCATCCAGTTCAGATAGACTGAAACCAACTACCGGCAGGACACGATTTACTCCAGAAGGGGCCACGGGCCGCGGCGGGCGGCGGCGCTGCCAAGGGCGTTGCGCAAGCTGGAAAAACTGATGCCAATCACGCTTATCCCACATCGCTGGGCCATCCTTGCGAAGTTTGCGTGCACTATATGGATGCTCGAGGAGCGTCCAAGGTCGCCTATGTTCCCTAGGCAACTGTTCTCCGTATACGCTAGAACGGAGTCCGCGTCTACATCCGTGTCCAACTACTACATAGGAACTTCGCTCGAACGCCAACAAGGCGGATTCGGCATCGCGAGATTGCCGCACCCGAGGTGCGCGGTATACTAGTCCCTGCTTGCCGCTTGGTCCAACGAACATGCTCAGACCCGTAATCGTCATTCATTATCACGAACTCTGGCTGAAAGGCCGCAATCGTAACTTCTTTTTAGGTAAGTTCTTGCTTGCCCTAAAGAGGGCTCTGGCCGACTTACCGGTGGTGCGCATGCGCCAACCCGGCGACCGGGTGGTTATCGAGTTCGGTCAGGATGCGCCGCTGCAGACGGTAATTGAGCGCCTGAAGCATGTTTTTGGCGTGGCCTACTTCGCGGTAGCCCGTTCCATCCCGCGGGGATCAGCCGGAAATCTAGAGGCCTTGTCCGAGGCCGCCTGGGAGGAAGTCGCCCCCCTCGAATTCTCGTCTTTCGCCGTTCGTGCCAAGCGCAGTGACAAGTCTTTTTCGCACCCTGTCGCCGAAATCGAAAAATACGTGGGGCGGTATCTTCTGGAAAAATTGCGTGCGGAGGGCCGGCCGGTTCGCGTGCAGCTCGATGATCCCGAATTGACCTGCAGGATCGAGATCACGCCCGGCCCGATGCTCGTCTACGCCCGGCGCATTCCCGGCACCGGAGGCCTTCCTGCAAATACTACCGGGCGCATGGTTTGCCTGCTCTCGGGCGGATTCGACTCCGCGGTTGCCGCGTACAAGATGATGCGACGGGGAGCGCACGTCAATTTCGTGCACTTCTGGGGTGGCGGAGCCCGGCCGGGAGAGTCCTCGGTACACGTGGCAAGAGCTTTGGTCGAACAACTCGTACCTTATCAGCTTACGGCAAAACTCTTACTGGTCCCCTTTGAATCCATCCAACGCGAGATTGTTGGCGGCACGCCCGAGCCTTATCGCTTGCTGCTGTATCGGCGCATGATGCTCAGGATTGCGGAGCGTTTTGCGCGGAGAAACCATGCGCAGGCTATCATCGCCGGAGACAGCCTAGGGCAGGTGGCTTCGCAAACGTTGCAGAACATGGTGGCCGTCGGTGCGGCTTCGCCGATGCCGGTGTTCCGGCCGCTGGCCGGCGATGACAAACAAGAAATCCTCACCCTCGCGCGCCGCATCGGCACCTTTGACATTTCCGCCGAGCCATTTCACGACTGCTGCCCCCTCTTCATGCCGCGCAGTCCCGCCCTCTATGCTTCCGCCGCCGAACTAGACGAGGCCGAGGCGCCACTCGATATAAGTGAATTGATCGGCCGGGCTATGGACACTGCGGCACTCGAAAAGTACAGCTATATTAGAGGTAAAGTAGAACGCACAGACAATGTGAGTGAGCGAGACTCTACAGCACCAAGAACCGGGTCACCTAGCCACCCCGATGGCTCGGACGGGCCGCTCTGCGCCGCAGAGCTAATTGCAAAGAGTGAGACGGAGCAGAATCGTAGCTAGTATCGGCCCCTGCCTGCTCCTCCGGAACCTCCGCGACCGCCTCCGCCTCCGCGTCCGCCGCCATAGCCGCCACGGCCCCCACCAGCACCCGCGCCTCGACCGCCGCCTCCGCCTCCACCACCCTCGCGGGGAGGACGAGCTTCGTTTACCACAACGCTGCGGCCCATGAAATCGTGCCCATTGAGCGCTTGGATGGCCCGTCCAGCATCGTCATCGCTGTTTACTTCGACAAAGCCAAACCCGCGAGGTTGACCCGAGAAGCGGTCGCGTACCAAAGTAATATTCGCAGGTGAAACGCCGATTTCCGTAAACCAGTTGCCTAGGTCCTCTTCGGTAGCCTGGAAGGGTAAGTTGCCCACGTACAGTTTTTTCACGAGTTACTCCTTGGCCTGTGGCTGAGCGGCTCCACGAGGCGCGGCTGAAGAGGCAAGGCCAAGTCCGCAGGCAGTCCTGAGAAAAAGGCTACTCGGGCGCAAAGGTCGCGCTTCAGCTCTCGCGCGCATCATCCGCCAAGCCGCTCGCTAGGTCAACGGATAGTCGCAAAAATACCGAAATTACCTTATGGATAATAGGCCGCGTTTGGGGTTATGTACCAGATTTGCCCGCGAGCGTAAGTCCTTTTGTTTCTGCGTAATTGCTACGGGGCAAGCTCAGGTCTTTTTGGCAATGTGCGGGATTCTCTAGTGTCAGTTATCCCATGCCTATGAGATTGGGAAGCTCATGTACGGCAAGCGTGATTCGGCCCAATTCGCCTGTTCTTAGGTCCGATAGCTGGCGTTGATGTGCACGTAATCGGAAGTGAAGTCGCAAGTCCACACGCGAGCGGTCCCGCGGCCTCGGCCAATTTCGACGCGCACGGGAATGAAATCGCGCAGCATGCGGCGATGCACTTGCGGTTCACTAAAGGCATGCTCGATTCCTGCGCGGCAGGTGAGAACGCCGGCGAGATATATGTTCGTGCGGCTGGGATCGATCTTCACCCCGGAGCGTCCTGCGGCGGCCAAAATGCGTCCCCAATTCGGGTCGGCGCCGGCGAACATTGTTTTGACCAGCGACGATCCTGCGATCGTGTGCGCCACTTGGCGGGCCGCCCGATCCGTCGGCGCCCCGCGCACTTCGATCTCGATTACGCGCGTGGCGCCTTCGCCGTCCGCCACGATTTGCAGCGCCAGCGACCGGCACACGCTCTCGAGCGCCGCCAGAAAACGGCGATAGTCGGCATCAGGACGAGTGATTGTGCGATTGCCGCCTGCTCCGCTCGCCAATGTCAGCACCGTATCGTTGGTGGATGTGTCTCCATCGACGGTAATCGAATTGAATGTATCGCCCACCACGCTATTCAGGGCGCGTTGCAGCAGCGGCGCGGCGATCGCCGCGTCTGTAACGATGTAAGCCAGCATCGTTGCCATGTTCGGGTGAATCATTCCAGCGCCCTTGCAGCAACCTAATAAGCGTATTGCCTGGCCGGAAAGAGTACACCGCGCCGCCGCCCATTTCGGCCGCGTGTCGGTCGTCATAATCGCTCTCGTGAATCCGCCAAAGCCGTCCGCGGTCCGGTCAGCGGCTTTCGCTAAGGCGGGCACGCTGTTCAGAATGCGTTCCACCCGCAACGGCGCTCCGATCACTCCTGTGGAGCACACAAAGACTTCTTCTGGATCGCAGCCGATCTCCCGCGCCACTGCCTGCGCGGTCGCTTCGCTCGCGGCCATGCCCGCATCGCCCGTAGCACAATTTGCATTTCGCGAATTGACGATCACGGCGCGCATATGCGAAGCCGCTTTACGCAAGTGGCGGCGGCAAAGAACCACGGGAGCCGCCTGCACTAGATTTTGCGTAAAAACGCCGGCAGCCGTGGCTTCCTCGTCGGCAACGATTAATCCCAGATCCAGATTAGGAGCTTTTCGCAAGCCGCAATTCGTGGCCGCAAAGCGAAATCCGCGGGGAAGAGCATTCAAGGGCGCCGTATTCATTGGGACCGTACCGTCCGTTCCAGATGCGTGGCGATCATTCGCGAATCTGGCATCAGCTCATCGTCCATTCCTTCAACCGCGTCCGGCATTCGGCGATCGCTTCCCGAACCCGCTCCGGCGCCGTTCCTCCGGGGACGTTGCAGCTTGCCAATGCTCCCTCGAGAGTCAGGGCGGTGCGGAGGTCGGATTCGAACAGAGGCGAGAAGCTTTTGAGCTTGGCCAGTGGCATGGCCGTCCAGGATTCGCCGCCACGTTCCGCTTCACGAATAATGCGGCCCACGATTTCGTGCGCTTGGCGGAAAGGCAAGCCCCGGCGCACCAGGTAATGTGCCGCCTCGGTTGCCAGCAGCGCCGAATCCTGAGCCGCCGCGAGAAGCTTGGCCTCGTTGAGACGAGTCGCCCCGACGGCCCCAGCCGCGATCTGAACGATTGCCGAGGCTTGGTCGTGTGCCGCGAAGACCGGTTCCTTGTCTTCCTGCAAATCGCGCTGATAACTTGACGGCAATCCCTTTAACGTTACGAACAGCGACAGAAATGCGCCGGCAATGCGGCCGGTCTTGCCGCGCAGAAGTTCCCAAACGTCCGGATTCTTCTTCTGCGGCATGAGGCTGCTTCCCGTCGAATATTCGTCGGGCAGCAAGACATAGCCAAATTCCTGAGACGCGAAGAGGACAAAATCTTCGGCCAAACGCGAAATGTGTGCGGATAGCCCGGCTAATGCGTAGAGATAGTCCAGCGCGAAATCCCGGTCGCCGACGGCATCGAGGCTATTGGCTGTAATGCGGGAAAATCCCAAGCTCCTTTGCCATCGCGGCGCGGTCCACGGGAAATGCGCAGCCGCCCAGAGCGCCCGAGCCGAGTGGGCAGGAGTCCGCCGATCGCCGGGCTACGCTGAGCCTCTCCAGATCGCGAAAGAATGCCTCCGCATGCGCCAGAATGAAATGCGAAAAGAGAATCGGCTGCGCGTGCTGAAGATGCGTCATTCCGGCGAGAGGAACTCCAAGAGCGCCTTCTGCCAGACCGGTAAGCGCGGCGATCAGACCAATGACGCCCTGAGAGACTCCTTGCGCCGCATCCTTGACAAACATCCGGAAATCCGTGGCCACCAGTTCATTTCGGCTGCGGCCGGTGTGCAGTTTGTAGCCGACGGCCCCGATCTTCTCCACCAGCGCAGTTTCTACGAAATGGTGGACGTCTTCCGCCGGCGAAAGGTCCAGCCAGGCGGGATCGGATTGTGCTCGTTCCGCGATGGCGTCGATGGCCGTCAGCGTTTGCTGCGTTTCCGCGGACGTCAGAATGCCGGCCTTCTCTATCGCGCGAGCCCACGCCCGGTCCACGGCCAGTTCGTAGGGCAGCAGGCGCCGGTCGAATGGGAAGGAGCGTTGGAATTCGTAGAACAGCTCGTTGGGCGGCCGATCGAACCGCCCGCCCCAAAGTTTACTTGCGTCCACGGTTGTTGACCGTCGGTTCACGACGCCGAATCGTTCATGGGCGGCGTGACCGGCAATGCGAAGAGATTGATGAAGCCTTCGGCATCCTTCGGCCTGTAGTGAGCCATGCTGAAACTCGCCAGATCGGTTCGATAGAGCGAGTGTGGGGACTGCCGGTGAGTTACGTTGACATTGCCCTTATAGAGCCGCAACCCGACCGTGCCGGTTACGCGTTGTTGCGCCACGGAAAAGAAGCCGTCCAATGCTTCCCGCAAAGCCGTGAACCAAAGCCCGTAGTAGACGAGCTCGGCATAGCGAAGCGCGAGAGTTTCCGAATAGTGCGCCGTCTCGCGGTCGAGACAGAGCGCCTCGAGTTCGCGATGAGCCAACACCAGAAGCGTGCCGCCGGGCGTTTCGTACGCGCCGCGCGATTTCATGCCCACCAGACGATTTTCGACCAGATCGATGCGTCCCACGCCATTCGCCGCGGCCACGGCATTCAGGCTGTCGAGCAATGCCACGGGATTTAATCGCTGTCCGTTCAAAGAGACCGGCGTCCCCGCCTCAAAACCGATCTCAACCTCGGCAGACTTGTCCGGAGCCCGCTCTGGCGAAGTGATCCACTGCCACATGGACTCTTCAGGGGCATTGGCCGGATCCTCCAGCACGCCCCCTTCGTGGCTCAAGTGCCAGATGTTGCGGTCGCGGCTGTAGATGTCCGTTTTCGTCTGCGTTACCGGGATGTTGTGGGCGCGAGCATAGGCAAGAGCATCTTCCCGCGACTGAATGTTCCATTCTCGCCAGGGAGCGATAATCTGCAGCCTCGGCGCGATCGCCTTGTATGCCAGTTCAAATCGTACCTGGTCGTTGCCCTTGCCTGTGCACCCGTGTGCCAGCGCGTCCGCCCCGCACGCGCAACGCCACTTCCGCTTGTCGCTTCGCCAGAACGGGCCGGGCAAAAGATGTGCCCAGCAGATATTTGTGCTCGTAAACCGCTCCGGCTCGCAGCGTCGGCCAGATATAGCCGGTGACGAACTCCTCGCGCAGATCCTCGATGGAAGCCGCCGAAGCGCCCGTTGCCAGCGCCTTTCGCTGCGCAGCCTCGAGATCTTCCTGCTGGCCGACATCGCCGATCATGGCAATCACTTCGCATCCGTAGGTCTCTTTCAGCCAGGGAATAATGATTGATGTATCCAGCCCGCCCGAATAGGCGAGCACTACTTTACGAGGCACGTAGTCTCCTTTTTAGCTGAGTAGCATTAACAGGATGGCTTTCTGCACATGCAAGCGATTTTCCGCCTGATCGAACACGATCGAACGCGGCGAATCCATCACCGCGTCGGTGACTTCCGCGCCACGATGCGCGGGAAGGCAATGCAGAAATACGGCGTCTGGCGCCGCGCATCGCATCAACGCATCGTTTACCTGATAAGGCGCGAAAATCTTGGCCCGGGCGGAAGCTTCTTCTTCCTGACCCATGCTGGCCCATACATCCGTGTATACCGCCTGAGCGCCCGCCACGGCTTCTTCGGGCGACCGGAATAGCTTCAACGCCGCGTGGGTTTCGCGCGCGGCCTTCCGCGCTTCGGCGATGATGGAATCGTCGGGTTCATAACCCTCCGGCGTGGCCACGCGAATCTCCACGCCGGTTCGCGCCGCGGCGCTCATCAACGAATGGCAGACATTATTGCCGTCGCCCACATATGCGAATTTCAACCCGCGCAGATCTCCAAAGCGCTCCTGCAGGGTGAAAAAGTCGGCATAGGCCTGGCAGGGATGAAACCGGTCGGAGAGCGCGTTGATCACCGGAATACTGGCGTATTCCGCCAGTTCGTCCAGTTCGCGCTGCTCGAACACGCGGGCCACGATGCCGTGCACCCAGCGCGAGAGGTTTCGCGCCACGTCGGGAATGGACTCGCGCTCGCCCAGTCGTGTAACGGTCTGGTCCAGAAAGATGGCCGTGCCGCCCAGGCTCCGCATGCCCACCTCGAAAGTCACGCGCGTGCGCAGCGACGGCTTTTCCAGAATCAGCGCCAGGAATCGCCCGGCCAGCGCCGGCTGTAATCGATCCGGACGCGTTTTCACCTTGAGTGAAAGCTGAAAGAGCTCTTCTACGCGGGCGGAGTTCCATTCGGAGCCGGTAAGAAGGTCGTGGGAAAGGGAGAGTGGCAAGGATGTCGTCGTAGTCATCGGTTAGCGGGAAACCGCGAAAGCGTTCCGCTCTGTGATTTCCGCATGCTCCGCGGGAACGGAATGGGGGAGTTTCGTATTCAGCAAAACTTGCCGAAAACGCTTCAGGAATTCGTTCACCTGGCGTTCGGTTACGATAAAGGGCGGCAGCAATCGCAACACGTGCTCGTGCGTGCAGTTGATGATCAGCCCCTCGCGCAGCGCGGCCTCGGCATAAGGTTTGCCTTCCACGGCAAGCTCGATTCCCAGAATCAGGCCCTCGCCCCGCACTTCACGAATAAAATCGAACTCCGCCGCCAGGCGGGACAGTCCCGCGCGCAATTGCGCGCCACGATCGCGAATGTTTTCCAGCAGGTCTTCCTCTTCGATGATGGCCAGAAACTCCAGCGCCACGGCGCACGCCAGCGGCCCGCCGCCGAATGTCGAGCCATGCAAGCCCGGTGAAAGGCTTCCGCGAAGCTTTCGCGCGCCAGGATCGCTCCCAACGGAAGTCCGCCCGCCAGCGGCTTGGCAACCACCACGATATCCGGCAAGCCCATGGCGCTGGTAAGCGAAAGCGCGCCCGGTGCGGCCGAGACCCGACTGGATTTCATCCGCAATCAGCGCGGCGCCGTAATGGCTGCTCAGTTCGCGAGCGCGCGTCCAAAAGGCCGGCTGATCGGGAAAATGCCGCCTTCGCCTTGTATCGCCTCGACGACGATGGCGCAGACGGAATCGTCGAATTTCGCTTCCAGATCGGCGACGTCGTTCAAGCGCACAAATTCGACGCCCGGCACCAGGGGCGCGAACGGCTCGCGGTATTTCGCCGGATGGGTTATCGAAAGCGCGCCAAAGGTGCGTCCGTGAAACGAATTCTCCAGCGCCAGAATGCGCGTCTTTCCTTCGGTCCGCCGCTGATGTGCGGCCAGCCGCGCCAGCTTGAGCGCGCCTTCGATCGCCTCGGTGCCGCTGTTGGTGAAAAAGACGCGGTCCAGCCCGGACCATTCCGCCAGCTTGCGCGCCAGAGGGCCCTGGTAAGGATGGTGAAATAAGTTCGATACGTGAACGGCGCGCCCAGCCTCGCGGCGCATCACCCGCATGAGTCTGCGGGTGCGCGTAGCCCAGCGCATTTACCGCCAGGCCGCCGAGGAAATCCAGATACTTTCGCCCGCGCTGGTCGTAGAGGTAGCAGCCTTGGCCGCGAACGAACACGATCGGCGGACGCCGGTAGGTGTTCATCAGGTAGCGACCCGCACAGGCGCATCGCTTGCTCCGCGCTTGCTCCCGCTTTCGCAGGTTTCGTCTTGCGGACCTTTTTCAATGGCCCACTCCGGCTGCCGCAGGATAGCTTGGCGTCACGCGCGTGCCCGGCCCCTTCTCCCCGTTGGCCGCGGAAAGCAAGCCGGTCTCGTTGGCGCCGCCGACGATACGCACTTGCCTTCACGCCCGCCGAAAGAGCCCGCTTGCAAGCTTCCAGCTTGAGTATCATGCCGCCGGAAACCTTATGCTGCCGAATCAGGTCTTCCACCTCGTCGCAGGAGACCGCCTTCATCACCTTCGTGCCGTCGAGCACCCCGGCGACGTCGGTCATATAGATCAGCCGGTCGGCGTGAATGTATTCGGCGCAGGCCGCCGCCATGTGGTCCGCATTGATGTTGTAGATCTCGCCGTCGGCGCCCAAGCCCAGGCACGACGCCACCGGAACGATCCCCGCGCGCCACAGCGATTCCAGGAATTCCACGTTGACGCCGGTCAAATAGCCGACGAATCCCAGCGCGCCGACCACTTCGTCGTGCATCATCGGCTCGGCCAGAAAGCATCCCGCATCGGAGGCGCACAGCCCGATCGCGGGCTGGCCCGCGGCCGAAACGGCCCCGGCCATGCGCTTGTTCAGCAGGCCGCCGAGAACCATCACCGCCACGTCGCGCGTTTCGCGGTCGGTCACGCGCAGGCCGTTGATGAACCGGCTCTCGATGCCCATGCGCTTCAGCGTAGCGGTGAAAATCTTGCCGCCGCCATGAACCACCAGCAACTCATGGCCCTGCTGCGCCAGTTGCGCGATCTGCCGCGCCAGCGACCGCACCGCGTCCGCATCATCCAGCAACGCCCCCGCAATCTTGACGACCATTCTCATTGCAGACCCGTTGCCTCCTCGAAGCCCATCATCCCGTTCATGTTTTGCACTGCCTGGCCCGCCGCGCCCTTGCCGAGATTGTCGAGGCAGCTCACCACCACCAGCCGCTCGCCTCGCGAATCCAGCGCAGAAACCGATGTCGCAGAAATTCGTGTGGGCCACGTGCTGCAGCTCCGGCAGCCGTCCCGCCGGCCATAGCCGCACCATCGGCCTGCCGGCATAGAATCGGCCGATACAGCGCTTCGATCTCGGCTGGCTTGCGCCGCGGTTCGAGCCAGACGTAAAGCGTCGAAAGAATTCCCCGCGCCAAGCGGCAGCAGATGCGTGGAAAACATCACTTCGCCCTGCTGCGAGCCCCAGGTGCTCGGTCACTTCCGGCGTGTGGCGGTGCGTGAACAGGCCGTAGGCGCGGAAGTTTTCGTCCACCTCGACGAAGTGCAGTTCGCGCTTGGGTTCCTTGCCGGCGCCCGATGCCCCGGACTTGCAATCGCAAACGATGCCGCGCTCCCGCGCGATCCATCCCGCTTCCACCAGCGGCCGCAGCCCCAGAATTACCGAAGTCGGATAGCAGCCGGGATTGGCCACCAGTCGCGCTTCTGCCACGGCATCGCCATAAAGCTCCGGCAAGCCGTAGACCGCCTGCGCCAGCAATGCCGCGATCGGGCGCGGGCAACTTGTACCAATTCTCGAATGTCTCCGGGATCGCGAAAGCGGAATGCGCCGCTCAAGTCCACGACGCGCAAGCCCGCCTCCAGCAGTTGCGGCGCCAGTTCCATGCGAAGCTTCGTGCGGCGTCGCCAGAAACGCCAGTCTCGCGCCGCTCTCCGCAATCGCCTCGACCGAAAACGGCCGGCAGGGCGCCTCGCCCCAGCCGCGAAGCTGCGGAAAAATCTCCGTGAGGCAATTCACCGGCTTGGCGCTCTCGCGCAAATAAAATGTTGGCTTGCCGATTCCCGGGTGCCGAAGCAGGAGTCTGGCCAGCTCGAATCCCGCGTAGCCGGTTGCTCCAACGACGGCGACCCGCTGGGGCCGTTCATCGGAGCAAAGCCTCCAATCGCTGTTGCACGGCCGCTTCGCGCGGCCCGAGAGGGCGTGATCACCAGGACCGTGTCGTCGCCCCCGATCGTGCCGGCCACCTCGCGCAGTCTTTCTCCATCCACGGCCGCCGCCAGCGGCTGCGCTCCGCCGGGTGGCGTCTTCAGCACCAGCAGATTGTCCGCCGGGCGTACATCCAGCAGGTATTCACGCACCGCGCGCGCCAGGGGCGCCAGGGCTTGCCGCGCCGTCTTCGTCGGCCGGCTTGAGCGGCTTGTAGCCATCCGCCGTCTTCACCAGCTTGAGCTCGGCGATATCGCGGGAAAGAGTGGCCTGGGTGACGCGCAGCTTCATTTGCGCCAACCGCCGGCGCAATTCATCCTGGCTCACAATGGCTTCGCTCGCGATCAATTTAAGTATCTGCCCTTGCCGGAATCGTTTTTGGCTTGCCCAATCCTTGACCTGCCGCGCTTTATGCACTTCGCTGCATAATTATGCGAGGCCATCAGACGCTTGTCAATTGAAAAAGTGATTTCCCGCATCTGATTTTTGGCGATCGCTCCCTGTTACTCGATTGAGCGCATGCCGTCGCCGGTGCTATCCTCGTCCCAATGCCCGATATCTCCGTAAAAACGGTTCCCCTGCAGGGATTGTCGTCTCGTTCCCAAGCGCTTCTTCAAGTCACCGAGTCGATCGCGCAGCATCGCGATTTGGCTGAACTGTTCCGCGACCTGGCCGCAAGGCTGCACGACGTGGCTCATTTTGATTATTTGAATCTCGTGCTGCACGATCCGGAGCGCCAGGTTATGCGTTTGCACCTGCTCGAAGCTTTGCGCGAAAAACCCACTCAGTCGCGCGTAGGCAGGGAATCGCCGGTTGGTTCCACGCCCTCCGGACGGGTTTTCGAGACCCAGAGTCCCTTTGTGGTTCCGGATGTCGATTCGGAGGAGTCCTTTTCGCAGCTCATGGAGGCGCTTCGGCAGGAGGGAGTCCGGTCCTTTTGCGTGGTTCCCTTGACCACGGCGCAGCGCAGGCTGGGAACGATGGGGTTCGGAAAGCTTGAACCTCATCACTACGATCGCAGCGAAGTCGATTTCATGCAGCAGGTCGCCCGGCAAGTGGCCGTCGCTGTCGATAACGCCCTGAACTTCGAGGCCGTGCGCGATTATCAGCAGCAGTTGGCTCGTGAGCGGGATCGCTTGCGCGTGCTGCTGGAGGTGAATAATGCGCTGGTCTCCACGCTCGATCTGCGCGAACTGTTTCACGTAATCGCCACCAGCCTCCGCCGCGTGCTGCATCACGAATACACCAGCCTGGCGCTGCCCGAGCCCGGAACCAATCGGCTGCGCGTGCGGGCGCTCGATTTCCCGGGCGGGCAGGGATTTATCCACGAAGAGATGGCCGTTCCTCTCGATAAATCGCCCGCTGGGCGCGCATTTTCAGCTCGGCTCTCGCAACGCTATGACCGCGCGGACTTGGAGAGTTTTGATTCCGATATCACCCGGCGGCTGATCGCCGAAGGGGTGCGGGCGGAGTTTTGCGTTCCTTTGATCACTCGCGATCGGGTTCTGGGCACCCTGAACGTGGCCAGTTTCCGCGATTCCGCCTTTCCCCAGGAGGACCAGGACCTATTGACCCAGGTCGGCGCGCAAGTGGCCATCGCCGTTGAAAATGCCCTGGCCTTTCGAGAGATCGCCGATCTCAAGAACAAACTCACCGAGGAAAAGCTTTATCTCGAAGATGAAATTCGCACCGAGCACAACTTCGACGAGATTGTTGGCGAAAGCGCTGTTCTCAAGACCCTGCTCTCCCAGGTGCAGACCGTCGCCCCCACCGATTCGACCGTGCTGATTATGGGAGAAACGGGCACCGGCAAGGAGTTGATCGCTCGCGCCCTGCATAATCTGAGCGCCCGGCGCGACCGCACCTTCGTGAAAATCAATTGCGCCGCCATCCCCACGGGATTGCTGGAATCCGAGCTTTTCGGACACGAGAAGGGTGCGTTCACCGGCGCCATCGCGCAGAAGCTCGGCCGTTTCGAATTGGCCGATAAGGGCACTCTTTTCCTCGACGAAGTCGCCGACATTCCTCTGGAACTCCAGCCCAAACTCCTGCGCGTCCTGCAAGAACAGGAATTCGAGCGCCTGGGCAGCACGCGTACCCGGCGTGTCGACGTCCGCGTCGTGGCCGCCACCAACCGCGACCTCTCCCGCATGGTCGAGAATGGCGCGTTCCGTAACGATCTTTTTTATCGCCTGAACGTATTTCCGGTCGCCGTGCCACCCTTACGCGAGCGCCGCGAGGATATTGCCAACCTGATCCGCTATTTTGCGCAACGTTACGCCCGCCGGACAAACCGGCACATTGAAACCGTGTCCGCGGAAACGGTCGCCGCCCTGGAACGCTATCATTGGCCGGGAAACATTCGGGAATTGGAAAACCTTATCGAGCGTGCGGTCATTCTTTCGCCCTCCCCGGTGCTGCATATTCCTCTTTCTGAATTGAAATCGAATCCCGATGGCCGTGCGGCCGGTTTGCCCACGCTCGCCGAAGCCGAAAAGGACCATATCCTTCGCGCGCTCGAGGAATCGAAGTGGGTTCTCGGCGGGCCCAAAGGGGCCGCTGCCTTGCTTGGTATGAAGCGCACCACCCTTCAGTCCCGCATGCAGAAGCTCGGCATCGCCCGTCCGCGCTGAAAATCGGCGAGTTGCTGGTTGAGGACCCAAGCGACCAACGCAAATTGTTACGCGGGAACCCGTGGGCACGGATTTACGAAGGGGTGGTTCCGCACAACTTCTTGCCGGCAAAACTCAGGCTAGCGGCACGCGTTCACGCGCCCGCGGAACGGGCCTGCGCATCATTTAGGTGCACGCGGTAGCTCCTCTGATGTCGCCTGATAACAATCTTGTCCTCGCGTGCCAGCCAACCTACGGCCCACTCGAATACGGGCGACCTTGCCTCGATTTGTTCTTTCAAGCTAGGCAAGGACAGTTCGCCGTTCGCGTTGAGTGCCAGCCAGATGGCTCCGGCTGTCGTGCCAATTTCTTCCTGCATATTACCGCTCCTGCAAATTTGCGACGCCATGATTGTCGCCTGCGCGCCTGGGAGCAGTGCTTTTTGCCGGGCGCGTTGCGGCAAGTACCGGTAGTCAGGGCAAGTCTAGTATGATCCCCGGCGACCCTGGGCAGAGTTGGGCGCTCGTCTAGGCCAGCTTTCGGTTGTGAGAAATCGAACTCAGGGGTAGACTTTCGTCCCATGTTCAGCAAACTGAACACCCCAGCCCGGCTAAGGCCGGACACCGAAACGATCGAAAAGCCCCTCCCGAAGAATAGCGCGGTTGTGCCGCCGCCTCAGCCTAAAGTCCCGCCTGGACAATACCTTAAGGCCGTTCGTGAGCGGCTCCAGATCGGCATGCGTGACGTCCAGGAAGCAAGCCTGGTGATCGCATCAGAGGAGAGTAACGACAACTTTCACGTGTCCGCCGCCAGGCTCACCCAGATCGAGAACGAAGAATCGGTACCCAGCTTCTACAAGCTTTTCAGCCTTTGTTCCATCTATGGACTCGACCTGAACGACATTCTTAGCCGCTATGGCGTCAATGCCAATAGGACGAAGGCCTATCGAACGCGCTTTCTGCCGGAGATCACCCGCACGACAGCGGCAGAAATCTACGGGTTTGAGGAGAAGGTCTTGGTGCCGGTTCGCATCGACCCCACCTTTCGCTGGGAGACGACGCAACTGGTGAATCGTGTGGTCGCCATGTGGGGAGAAATACCCGCGGCCTTTCTTTTGAGCTGCAATCCGCGACGGCACACCTACGGCTATATCGGTCTCACCGACAAAACCATGTTCCCTTTGCTTCGCCCGGGTTCGCTGCTGATGATCGATCCCGAACGGCGCCGTGTGGTGCAGGATCCCTGGAGAAACGAATTCGAACGCCCCATCTATTTCATCGAACTTCGTGATGGATACCGTTGCGCCTGGTGCCAAGTGGAAGGTTCGCGGCTTATCTTAATCCCGCATCCGGTCTCGAATGCCCCGGTGCAGAGCCTTAATTTAGCCACTGAGGCTGAGATCCTCGGTCAGGTGGTGGGAGTGGCGATGAGGCTGGTTCCTCCAAATACGTCCACCCAGGAGCTTGGATCAAAACTTCCAGCGCCGACCGAAATTGCGAAATGAAAAACTTCCGCGCCAGCAAAGAACATCCTTCAGGAATCATTTCGTAATAAGGTTCCGTCTCCAGCCAGAGGTTGGCTACCCGCACTTCGACCTGCCCCAGTGAATTGAAGTGCTTCCGCAACTCCCTGGACAAATTCGTAAGCGGTAGGTTCACCACAGCTTCAAAAACAGACCGGTGCGTTTCGCGAAGCGCTAAATTCACCTCTTCCGGCGTCGAAACGCTGGCCCAACCTTCGTGCAGGTAGCGTCCTGTGTAAGGGTCTCGCAGCGACGAAAGAAACACCAATTGCGCGAATGCGCTGGGCAGCGCTTCCAGGACATTCTCGAGGTACCGCGAGATGGGCTTTTCCCGCAGCATAGCAATCCAGAATTCTAGGCCAACTCTAACATGCGGCGCAATTCCTTCCTTATTAAGTTTACTGAACAAATTACGAAAAGATTACTAACCCTACACAAAAGCTTGTACCTTCGCTCGCGCAGTTAAACAAATTTCTCATTCGAGGTGATCACCATGGGCGGCGGACGACCACCAATGTTCCCAGAAGAGTAGTACCTTCGTACGTTAAGCGTTGCACCACAGGGGGGGCGCATGCGCCCCCTCCAGTAGGCCCAGTTCGTGTATACTGCTGGTCGCGATGGTTATATCTCTGCTGATATGCATTGCGGCAGTAGTGTTAGAAGTGTGCACACTTTTGCTTTTGTCGCGTAAATCGCTGTGGCGTGCATATCCGTTTCTCCTCGCTTACGTAATCTGGCTCGTAGTTGGCAATTCTGCCATTCTCGTCAGCTTTATTTCCTACCTGCGAATGGCGCCCGAGGTCCGCGTACATTCCCTATATCCATCGCTCTACTGGCATAGCGACACTCTGGACGTGGTCCTTCGCTTTCTCCTGGTATGGGAAATCTTTCACCAAACGTTTCCAAAGGGCTCGGGTTTAAACCGCAGCCTTTCGAAAGGCTTGGGGATTACCGCCTTTCTTCTTCTCGTATTTGCCGGCGCCACCTTTTGGGGCTATCAAAACTACACCAGCCTCCGTTCCATCCATTTGGCCCTGGATCGCAGCTTCGATTTCGTCCAGGCCGTTATGATTCTGGGAACCCTGCTCATGGCTCGTTACTACGGTGTCCGATTCGGCCGGAATGTCCGGGGAATAGCCCTGGCCTTTGGAGGCTGGGTATCTATATCAACTGTGAACAGCGCCATGGTGGATCTGACCAATTCCTTCTTACCCTATTGGTACTATTTGCGGCCGCTGAGTTTTCTCGTAATGATGGTTGCCTGGATATGGGCCTTATGGGTTTATGAGCCCAACCCCCCAATATTGGAGAGTGGAACGGCAGAGCTGAATCAGTGGACTGAGGATTGGAATCGTACGGTTTCAGCTGCGCGCACGATCATACGGCCATGATTAATTTAATTCTTTTCACGGTTTTGGGACTGGCGCTCTTCGGCAGCTTTATTTTCATAGGTCTGCGGGATTCTCCCAAGGGCTTGCCGGACTCCTCCGCGGTCCTTGCCGTGGGGCAAATCATCAACCTCGAGGGTAGTTCGTTCGCAAACGCCAGGCGTTTGCTTGACGACACCGATTATCAGGTCCTGTGTTCGAATCCCGATCTCCGGCGCTTGGCGGAAAGGCTTCGGCACGATCGTAAGCAGCTCGCCTTAACCTGGCTTTCTCTCTTGCAGAATGATCTGCTCACGCTCTGGCGCTTTCGCCGATTTCTTATTCAGCGAGGAGTGCCTTCCAGCTTGGGAGAAGAGCTAAGGACGGTTCAGGCGCTGCTGCTCTCGCTCCTGCTACTCAAGTGCATCGGGCTTTCGATACGTACTGCGGGTCCCTTTGCCCTTCCGCGCGCCACGCGTCAAGCGGGACAGTTGGTCGACAGCATGTCCAAGGGTGCCGCTCTCGTTCTTGGCCGTATTCCAGCGGCCGGATGGGCGGAAATCGAACGCAGTTGGGTCAAGAGCGCTGCCTGAACGAGCTAGCCTGACCGTTGTCTTCTCCTTGGGTTCGACGAAGTTGTTACGGGACGTGAATTGTGCCTTCTGAAGCAAACCAGTCGATGCCGGAGCCGCAGCCTCAAATCATTGGCGTCTCCGCGCCGATGCAGCGCGTTTATGGCCTGATCCACCAGGCCAGCGCTTACACCTATCCCGTCCTCATCACCGGGGAAAAAGGCTCCGGCAAGACGCGAGCGGCCCATGTGATTCACTCCTTGTGCCCCCGAAAGGCAAGCGCCTTCGTCGTCTCCGATTGCTCAATTATCGCGCCCACCTTGGCCGAATCTGAGCTTTTCGGATATGAAAAGGGGGCCTTTTCCGGCGCCGCTCAGGCACGGTGGGGCCTCTTCGCCTTTGCCCGAGGAGGTACCGTCCTGCTGAAGGAAGTTGGCAATCTTCCTTTGCATGTCCAGAGTAAATTCGCGGCGATGCTGCAGGAGAGGGAATTCCGGCCCATCGGATCCAGTCACCCGCTTCCGTTTAACGCCCGCGTTCTTGCGACGACCTCGCGTGACTTGCGGGCTGACGTCGAGCGCGGGAATTTCCGCGAAGATCTCTTTTTTCGGCTGAGCGCCCTGCAAATCAATATCGCCCCGCTTCGCGAGCGGAAACAAGATATCCCGCTGCTGGTCGATTATTTCCTCCAGAAGTGCGAGGCCGGCCACTCCAGAGCTGCGTTCTCGGACGCCGCGATGCGCTATTTGTGCGAGCATGATTGGCCGGGAAACGTCGGGGAACTGGAAGGCGCGGTGCGGCGGGCAATTTCGCTTGCTTCCGGGCCGGCAATTGAGATCGGTGATCTTAAGCTTTGCCTCGAGTCGCCCGATCATCGGCGGTGGACCGCTGGCATCACATCGTATCTTGACGATCGCGAGCGCCAGGGAATTACTGACGCGCTTCGGGAAGCCCACGGCGATAAGCTCGCTGCCGCGCGAATGCTCGGCATTGCGGAATCAGCTCTCCAGCAACGTCTCCAATACTATAATCTCAGCTGAATGCGGTTGGCGTCCTCGAGTCAGCTCAGCAGATAGTTAAAGTGCGCCTCGGGCTTTGTCGGGGGACTGCCAACCAATTGGCAGCCCTTTCTACAGTCGGGCGCCTGGATTATAACCGTGGCAGTTGCATACATATGCGAAGGCGTTCGCACCCCGATTGGCCGCTATGCGGGGGCATTGGCCCAGGTGCGCACGGACGACTTGGCAGCCGTACCTCTATCGGCGCTCCGCCAGAGGTTTGAGCGCAGCGATTGGGAGTCGGTCGATGAGATCGTCTTTGGATGTACGAATCAGGCCGGCGAAGACAATCGCAATGTTGCCCGGATGGCCTTGCTATTGTCTGGCATCCCACACACGGTTTCCGCCGTGACGGTCAACCGCCTCTGCGGCTCTGGCATGGAAGCGGTCTCCCTTGCCGCCAGGGCCATTGCCGCCGATGAAATCTCGCTGGCCATCGCCGGAGGAGTAGAAAGCATGAGCCGCGCGCCGATGGTGATTCCAAAGGCCTCCTCTGCCTTTTCCCGAAGCGCCGAGATTTATGACTCGACGCTCGGATGGCGCTTCGTCAATCCGGAACTGGCGAAACGGTTTGGGACGGCGTCCATGCCCGAGACGGCCGAAAATGTTGCCGCAGCTTACCGCATCGACCGCTCCTCGCAAGACCAATTCGCTTTTCGTTCCCAGCAAAGGGCAGCCGCGGCTCAGAAGGCTGGAATCTTCGCTGAGGAGATCGTTCCGGTCCATGTTCCTCAGCCGAAGGGGTCAATGTAAGCTCGTTTCGCAGGACGAGCACTTGCGTCCGGACACAACCATCGAAGGATTAGCAAAATTGCCTGCGCCGTTCCGTGAAGGCGGCACGGTAACTGCCGGCAATGCCTCCGGCATAAACGATGGCGCCTGCGCTATTTTTGTCGCTTCCGAGGCAGCTGTTGCTCACTTCGGCCTGACGCCTTTGGCCCGTGTCGTCGGCACCGCGACGGCCGGCGTTTTGCCGGATCTGATGGGCATCGGACCAATTCCCGCGATCAAGAAGATCCTGCAGCGGCGAAACCTGAATATCGGAGATATGGATGTCGTCGAGGTGAACGAAGCATTCGCGGCTCAGGTCCTCGCTGTTACGCGGGAGTTCCATTTGCCGGACGATTGCGAGAGGGTGAATCCTAATGGAGGAGCCATCGCCCTGGGACATCCCCTCGGTATGAGCGGAGCGCGTCTGATCTTAACTGCCGCCAGACAGCTTCAAAGAATCAAGGGGCGTTATGCACTCGCCTCTATGTGTATAGGCGTAGGGCAGGGAATTGCTACTTTATTGGCTGCGCCCTGAAGTGGCACAGCCACTCTTAGGCGTGCGGTTTAATGCCGAAAACTGCCCCTGCTCGCTGAGAGTTAGGCGGAGCGACGCAGATTCGACTTCAGACGCTTCGTGCGCGGAGCTTCTCGCAGCGTTCTCAGCGCCTGAGCCTCGATTTGCCGGGTACGTTCCCGGGTGACTCCCAGGCAGCGCCCTACCTCTTCGAGCGTGTGTTCGTCTCCATCTTCCAGCCCGAAGCGCATGCGGATCACCTTGGCCTCTCGGGGCGTGAGGTCATTCAGCATATCGACCGCGTGTTCCTTCAGATTACGATCGATCACCGCCTCCGAAGGAGACGCGGCTTGCTTGTCTTCGATGAAATCACCGAGATGCGACTCCCCATCCGCCCCGATCCGAGTTTCCAGGGAGAGCGGCTCCTGAGCGATTCGCATCAGCTCGCGCACTTTTTCCACGGGCAATCCGAGCTTCTGGGCAATCTCCTGTGAAGTCGGCTGCCGCCTGAGTTGTTTCAGCAGTTCGCGGTTTGCCTGCATGAACCTGTTTATATGCTCGATCATGTGTACGGGCACGCGAATGGTCCGAGCCTGGTCGGCGATCGCACGCGTTATTGCCTGGCGAATCCACCACGTCGCGTAAGTCGAGAATTTGAATCCGCGGCGCCATTCAAATTTCTCCACCGCCCGCATCAATCCGATATTTCCTTCCTGAATCAAATCCAAAAAGCTCATGCCCCGGTTTAGGTATCGCTTGGCTATCGACACCACCAGACGAAGGTTGGCCTCCGTCATTTTCTTCTTGGCCTGCTCCGCGATGGCTTCGCCTCTGCGCATCCGCTGGAGTAGGCGCTTTTCCTCCCCCAATCCCAGCAGTCTCTCAGGAACGCGCGGGCGCTGACCCGACCGTCGGGAGCTTGCTTGTTTCTGCTGCGCAACAGACTCCTCGAGGGCCGATCGCGTTAATTCCACCAGGCGCGTTCTCTCAAAAGTGCCAAACGGAACGGAGTTCATCAGGCGCGAGATTTGGACACGCAACCGTGCCAGCGCCCAGCTGGAACGGCGTCCCGAGCCTGCTTGAGACCTCGTCCGCGAGCTTTGGCGAAGCGCAAGGGAATAAAGGCGCGATACCTCGGCAATGACCTTTATCGCCCGATTGAGTTCAGTTTTTTCCGCCGAGGGCGCTTCACTGTCGACGTGTACCACGTTCTTGATCGGCCGAGTGCCTGCCTTCAGTTCTTTTCCTACGAGAATCAAGGCTTCGATAGCCTCGGGCGACCGCGTCACAGCGGTCATGACCATCTTCTCGCCCCGCTCGATCTGCTTCGCCAGAATTACCTCTTCCTCCCGCTTCAGCAGAGGCACGGCGCCCAGCGCGGCCAGATAGCTGCGCACCGGGTCGAACGTGTCGTCAACGCCCGGCGCATATTCGATCTCGTTCTCGCCTAGCCGACCTCTCCTGCGCGCGTTCCTCTACCGCGTCCTCGTCTACTTCCGGGGACTTCAAGAGGCCTTCGTACTCGTCCTCTCTTAACTGCTGTATGTTGTCGATCAATCCCATAACTTAAATATTGCCTCGTATTAATTTTCAGAGACAAACCGACCGGCAAAAGATAAGACGCTTTGGCGCCATATGTCCTTTGCAAATCAGCGAGATGCGGAACTTATACGCCGGTCGACTCTGAAGTTTTATGTTGCTTGTAAATTAGATGCGGCGCACCCGTAAAAGATGCCCCTTACGTCCTGCTTACGGGGCTACACTTCCCATCCCTGTCAGCTACACCTTCCGCTGTAGTTTTCGAGCTTGGCCCGCCCGCCGGTCGGAATTCTACCTCGATTCCTTTTTCCTTACCACCCCCAATTTGCTCGCCCCAAAAAGTTTTCGACAGGGCCGCGGCCCCCAACTGATGAAGGCATCCAAGTTATTGCAGCAATTGGAGATAATGTAGAATCCGCCGCTGGGTTCGCGGTGGACGGGGTCTGCCCATCAAGGTTTCGCACCACAACAATAAAGGCCGCTGCGGCTTTGAATTCTATATCTCGCCACCGCAGCGGCCTGTTTGTCGTCGCAACAATCTGTGAATGTCGCGTGCCTACGACCAGACGGGTTTGACCCCTGGGCCGATCAACATCGCCGGGTTGGCGCCTTTCCGCGGGATGAATTTCTGCGCGCGTCCGTTATCCACCTCGGCCACGTACAGATTGCTCTCCTGGTCAACGTGCATTCCGTGCACGCCCCAGAAGCCGCCTGGGAAGTCGCCCCACGTGCCCCAGGAGTGCAGAAGATGTCCCTCCAGGTCGTATTTAATCATTTTGTTGGTGCCGCGATCGAACGCCCAAAGGTGACGATCGGCGGTCACCAGGATGATGTGTACATCCGAAGGCGGATCGCCCACCCGCCACTGGTTCAAGAACTTGCCATTAGTATCGAACACCTGAATGCGGTGGTTATTGCGGTCGTTGACGAAGACCCTGTCGGTCGCGAGGTCGATACCTAACCCATGCACGCCATTGAAATATCCCGGACGCGTCTCGTTCGGAGGCGTGCCTTTCTGCCCCCAATCCATGATGAACTTGCCATTCTTGTCGAATTTCGCCACGCGCGTGTTCACGTATCCGTCGGCCACGAACATGGTGCTGTCCGGCAGCCAGGAGAGGTACGTCGGCCTGTAGAAATGCGTGCCATCCGAGCCGTGCTCGTTCACCGTCCCAATGGTTTGCACCAACTTCTTCATGTCATGGGTGAACTTGAAAATCGCGTGCCGGTAATCGTCCACCAGCCACACATATTTATCCTTGTCGTAGGGGTTGATGTAAATGGCGTGCGGCCGCCGCAGCATTTTGTCCCACTCCGGCCAGGTTTCGAGGATGTCTCCCTTCGAGTTCACCGAAACGATGCAATGCTGCCATCGCCAGTCCACGCCTTCCGTGCCATGGTTCGGGCCGTCCAGCGGACCTGGCGGGCTGGCCGCAGTCGCGTCGCGCCAAGGGAGCCGGCCGATGGGAAACGTCAGGCTCGGCCCGAGTTGCGGAAGGTCCGTCTCCTTGGGCCTCTTTATGTTCGGCAGTTCTCCGCGCTGAAGAATGAAAACTCGGTCGGGATTCTCCGCAAAGACTCCCTCGCCCGATCCCCAAGTCCAGTTTTCATTTCCCGCCAGCGACGTCAGGGGTTTGGGCCAATTCGGGTCGACATCGTATGCCCCGCAAATGTCCTGCCCGCCCACCTGCCCTGGAATTGCCGCAAATGACGGATCGCTCTTGGTCTTAGCTTCGGCTTGAACTTCGACCGATGAGCCAATCAACTTGGAAACAACCGGGAGCCCTGCCGTGGCCAAGCCGCACTTTACGAGGGCTCTCCTGCTAATTTTTGATTTGAAAGCCATTCTTCAACTCCCTTCTTAGGAGATCCAGGCCAACTTTTGGACACGACGATACGCCTCCCTCCACACAGCGTCAAGCAGATCGCACTCCAGCGAATTCGCCGACGAAAGTGTCGGCGCTCGTGCCGTGAATTGAGTAAAATTGCTAGGCAGCTGATGAGTCGTTTGAACAAAACGATTTCCGATGGGAATCTACCAGCCCGATAGTCCGAATACAAAAGGAGGAACCAACTCATGGTTCGCAAAGCTTCGGCAGTATGGAAGGGTTCGCTGAAAGAGGGAAAAGGCACCATATCCAGCGAAAGCGGCGTGCTCTCGAATACGCCCTATTCGTTTTCAACCCGCTTTGAGAACGCCAAGGGAACCAATCCCGAGGAGTTGATCGCCGCGGCCCACGCCGGATGTTTCACCATGGCGCTCTCGGCCCAGCTTGGAAACGCCGGCATCACCCCGGAAAGCCTCGAAACGACGGCCTCATTGACCCTCGACAAGTTGGACGCTGGCTGGACGGTTACGAAAATTCATTTGGACGTCAGCGCTCGCATCCCCGGAGCGGACAAAGCCGCTTTCGATAAGGCCGCGGAGGCCGCAAAAGCAGGCTGCCCGATTTCGCGTTTGCTGAAAGCGGAGATCACCATGACGGCCCGGCTGGCGGGAGGTCAAGCCACCACCGCATAGCACCGCGGCGATCACAATTCCGATTGGCGGGGCTTCCGCAAATTTCAGCGGAAGCCCATCCCGTCTCGGCTCTTACCTCCCCGCAAGCGCCATCAAGAGCCATAAAGATCGCGCCAAGAGATCCTCCCCGCCCTCGAACTACAGAAAACGGCTTACCGCGCTCTACGGGAAACTCCCCCTGCCAGCCTCCCAGAAAAACGGCAGGGTTCTCCGGCCGCCTCCGTATTCCTCACCCTATGCTGTTCCGGGTATGGTCCTCAGGTCCGGTCCACACTTTCTGGTAAGACGCGAGTCCATCGCGCGCGAGGACTCTTAGGGAGGCGATATGTCTTTTGTTGTAAGACAGTTGCGCCGATTTGGTTGGTTAGCAATATCCGGCTGCGTCGTCTTGGCGCTGTCAGCGGTTGCCCATGCCCAAACATTCTCAATCACCAACGTGACCAAAAATCCGGCCAGCAAGGCTTCTTATCCCAACATGGTCGTGGACGCGAACGGCAACCTCAACCTCGTTTGGGTCGACAGCGCGAGCGGCATCATGTTCGCTCGTACCAGCACCACGGCAGGTGTGACGACCCTCGGTACCCCGGTGCCGGTCGCTGGCAGTACGGGTCAAGCATTCCCTGCTTTCCAGCCGCAAATTGCTGTTTACCCCAACGATGCGCGGGTAATCGCCATCACCTGGGCGGCGCTTGATCCCGCCTCTCCCCCAGGAGGGCCCAGCTACCTATGACGTCTATGCGAGTTGGTCCAACAATAACGGCGTGCCGCCTTTTGTTACCAACGCAATCTCCACATCCGTAAGTCCGGGCGGCCTTCCGCTCGCCGATTCTCCAAGAGTTGCCTTCGACACCGGCAGCAGAGCAAATATTGTTTGGGGACAGAACGCCGTCTGGATCACCCAGACGCAAGATGGTTCCTTCCCCAACACGCCCGTTAACCTCGCTGCCATCACACCTCCCCAGCCTATCAATACGGGTGGCCCGCGCGTCATCGTCGATGGCCATGGACAAGTCGTCGTCGCCTGGACCGATATCGCCAATGAGAATGCCGCCGGCTCCTACTGCACCGGTCCGGAGCCGACGTCCAGCAACCCCTCCAGCGCCATCACGGGCGGCTTCTTTTGGGTGAATGAAACGCTACAACCTCAGGCGGGCGCGCCTTATTCGTTTAGTCCGGCGAACACGCGTACTCTCTCAAATACGGACTGGCTGACAATTAGTCCCGATACGACAGGGCGGTTCCCTAAAGGCTTTTTCGGTTGTTCGTATGACAACCTCCAACTCTTCACCGATAGCGGGTCTTACGTCCACCTGCTCTGGTCGGATGAATTGCCTACCGAAGACATCCTGACGAGCAAGCCCGTGAACGGGGACGACCCGATTACGAATTTCTCGTTCCCCATCAATCTGGCCAGCGTCCCGGCGGCCTGGCCTCGAGTCGCTGTCGACGGCGGCGGCAGCTTTTATGTGGTTTGGTCCGGAGGCCCCACCGGCGGCAACGGAGCTGGGGGCACCACGAACTCCCAAGGTATATTTTTCAGCCGCTCTGACGACGAGTGGCAACAATTTCACGCCCTCGATCAACATCGCTCCTCCGGGCGCCGTATCGCCCGCTTATCCAGAGGTTGCTGTGGATTCCAAAGGTAGCAACCTCTACGTCGCATGGGAGCAGGTCGATCAGTCCAACAGCAGCACATTCGACGTCTTTTTTGCGCACTCCACCGACAAGGGAGCCACTTTCCCCACGGTTGTGCAGGTCTCTACAAACTCTTCCGCCCTCTGCATCCCGGCGACTCCCGTTCAGACCACGCCAAATAGCACGCTTTGCGGATCGGTCCAGATTGGTCTGGACCCCAGCGCCAATCCCGACATGGCTTGGGTAAATCAGGTCAGCGGCGCTGCAGTGGCGGATATTGACTTCGCCACAACAAATCTGCAGCCGCCTGCCAGCGACTTCAGCATCAGCGCAACTCAGGTGTCCCAGACCGCCCAGCCCGGTCAGACCGTCAATTTCACCGTCAACACCACCGCCCTTGGCGGATTCACCGGCTCCATCGCTCTGGGCTGTAACAACTTCCTGTCCACCTCCGAGGCTTCGGGCCAACCGCCGTCGACCTCCGAGCTGAACGCCTTGACGTGTTCCGCCACTCCGCCGAGCGTCAACGCCGGCGCATCATCCACCGTTAGCGTGGTTCTGCCCTCGGACATTTTGAGTAATGGTGCGATATTCGCCCAGCTTAGCTTCCAGATCGCTGGGACCAGCACTACGGGGACCACTCACAAGACGACGGTCACGGTAAACGTCGGTAACGGGCCCGGGTCGCTGACTCCATCCTCTCAGTCGATCAAAGGCGTCAACAGTAGCGCGCAGTTTACTGTGAACGTGAATCCGGCCGACTTTACCGGAACGATAACGTTCTCGTGTTTGGATGCCGATACAGGCGGACCCCTTCCCGCCTGGCTGGGCTGCGCCTTTAATCCCAATCAGATCAATCCTGCACAGACAATCACGACAACACTGACTCTCAACGAGGCATCGACTCC
Source organism: uncultured Acidobacteriota bacterium (assembly GCA_963823935.1). GTDB lineage: Bacteria > Acidobacteriota > Terriglobia > Acidiferrales > UBA7541 > Palsa-189. The sequence continues at coordinate 53,726 of CAWGNM010000026.1, read as the reverse complement.
GACGAGTACAAGTCTGCTCTCGCCTCCCTCGCCGTTCGGTGTGCCCGGATTCGGCTCAGGATTCCGAATAGCCTCGGCCTGGACCATGGCACTCGCGGCGCTCTGCATGATGTTCACGATCTTTACCCTCCGTCGTCGCCAAAAGCTTAGCGCTGCCGTTGTCTTGCGCGGCTTCGTGGTGATGACCTTGACGCTCGTCCTTGCCGCCGGACTGGTCTCCTGCGGTGGGAGCACATCGACGCCAACCACAACCACGACCGGCACCACCGGCACCGGTAGCTCCGGTGGATCGGGCGGGTCGGGTGGTTCCGGCGGGTCGGGCGGTTCCGGCGGTTCTGGCGGATCGGGCGGCGGCACCGGCGGCGGTACCGCAAACCAAGTCCAGATCCACGTTTCGGTTCTGGCGCAGGCTTCAGCAAATACGGCGCCAGTGACTTTAGGCACGGTGACGATCACTGCACAATAGGTAAACCGCAAGCCGGAAATCGGCGAGTGGGGTGCTACTGCGGGGCGGATCCTGAACGTGCCAGGGTCCGCCCCCTCTTTTTACCCAGCCTAATCGCCATGCGCTATACTCCGTTTCAGGAATGCCCGTTTCAGGAATGCCGTTTTCAGAAATGCCCCTTTTAGAAACGCTCGCCCGCACGATCCCAGCTTTTCCGATAATCCTGTTCGTCCTCTCCTCGGCCTTCGCGCAAGCACCCCAAGGCATTCCCCGTGAACTGGCGCGCCGCCGCGCTGAAGTGATTTCAGACCTGCGATATCGCGTCTCATTTGTCCTCACGCCAAGTGCGGACGAAGCATCGGGCGAGGAGGACGTTCGCTTCAAACTGAAGTCGCTCCAGCCAGTGCTCCTGGACTTTCGCGATGGCCGGTTGATCGCCGCTTCAGTGAATGGAGCGGATGTGGCTTTGAAGGCCGAGAATGGCCACCTCGAACTGCCCGTAAACTCTTTACGCTTGGGAGAGAACGCGGTTCACTTCCGCTTTGCTGCTCCGGTTGCGCCGGCCGGAAAGCCGCTCACGCGCTTCGACGATCGCGACGACAACTCCCAATACATTTACAGCTTATTCGTTCCCATGGATGCCAGCATGGCCTTCCCCTGTTTCGATCAGCCGGATTTGAAGGCCCGCTTTACCCTCGAAATCACCGCCCCTGAGGAATGGACCGTAATCTCGAATACCGCCGCCCAGAGCGTCTCCCCGGCAGGCGCTGGACGAAGACGCACCCTATTTGCCGAAACGCCCCCGATCAGCACTTATCTCTTCGCCTTCGCCGCCGGTCCATTTCGGCAGCTTCCGTCCTCGCCCGGAATGCCGGGACTTTATGTTCGCAAGTCGAAGTTCGACCGCGCCCGGGCCGAAGCTCCCCAGGTGCAGTCGATCGCCGCGCGCGGCAGGGACTATCTCGCCGATTTTTTCGCCCGCCCGTTTCCATTTCCCAAGTACGACATGGTGCTCATTCCAGGCTTGGCTTATGGAGGCATGGAACACGCCGGCGCCACTTTCCTTCGCGAAGAGTCCGTGCTGTTCCGCACCGCTCCCACCCATAGCGACCTGCTCAACCGCGACATTCTTGTCCTGCATGAGCTCACGCATCAATGGTTTGGCGATCTCGTGACCATGCGCTGGTTCGACGACCTCTGGTTGAAGGAGGGATTCGCCCAATACATGGCCTTCCAGACGCTGGCCGCCCTCGAGCCTCACGAAAACGTATGGAAGCGCTTTTATGAATCCATCAAGCCGGACGCCTACGCCATCGATTCCACCCAAGGCACCACGCCCATTTACCAGGAGATTCCCAATCTCGAAGACGCCAAGTCGGCTTATGGAGCCATCGTCTATTCCAAAGCTCCCGCCGTCCTGAAGCAGCTTGCCTTCGTCCTGGGACGAGGATAAATTTCGCCAGGGCTTGCAGCTTTACTTGAAGCAATATGCCTACGCCAATGCGGAATGGAACGATCTCGTAAATGCCTTCCAGAGCGTCTCCGGCCGCCCGCTGGGGAATTGGGCGGATATGTGGATCAAGCATCGCGGCATGCCGCAAGTCGACGTTTCCTGGTCCTGTGAGGGAGACCATTTGAGTGCCCTTTCTCTCTCCCAACACGATGTGCTGGGTTCGGCCGAAATCTGGCCGGTCGCCATGCAACTCGCACTTGAATTACCCCAACCGTAGCCCGGTATTGCTGCGCGTGGATCTGAACGAAAAATCTCTCCGGTTGGCCAGCCTGCCCAACTTAAAGGGCCAGCCCTGTCCCGCTTTCATCTTTGCCAATGACCAGGACTACGCCTATGCCCGCTTTCTGCTCGATCCGCGCAGCCGCGACGCTGTGATCCATCAGCTTGGCGGAATTGAGGATCCGTTTCGGCGAACTCTCCTGTGGGGTTCCCTGTGGGACTCTGTGCGCAATGCCCAGTTGGCCCCGCGTGACTATCTCGATCTGGCGCTAAAGCTCCTGCCGCACGAGACTGACGAGACTCTCTCGCGCAGCTTGCTTTCGCATTCCGCCGCGGCCCTCCACCGTTATGTGCCCGCCGCAACGCGCCAGGCCTATGTGCCCAAATTCGAGGCGCTGGCCGCCGAGCGCATGGTTCACGCCGAACAGCTCGATCTGCGCATTGTGTGGTTTAGGGGACTCCAAGCGATTGCGGAAACGCCTCAAGGCTTGGCCCAACTAAAAGCGATCCTGAATGGTCATCTCATTGTGCCCGGGCTCGAGCTGCGGCCTTTGGACCGATGGAATCTCGTGGCGGAGCTGTTGGCGCATGCCGATCCCGAGGCTGAGGCTATCTTAGCCGCGGAAAAGCGGCGTGATCCCAGCGGCGATGGGCAAAAATACGCCTACTTTGCCGAGGCTGCCCAACCCCAGGCAGCCGTCAAGAGCCGCTATTTCAATGATTTCATGAATAATCCCGCTCGCCAGGAGGACTGGATCGAGCAAAGCCTTTATGCCTTCAACTATTGGAACCAGTCGGAACTCACCGCGCCTTACTTGAGCCAGGCATTGCAAGCTCTCCCTCAAATCAAGCGCGAGCGCAAAATCTTTTTTCTCGTGGATTGGCTTACCGCCTTTATCGACGGGCAGGACTCCCCAGCCGCGCAGGCCGAGGTTTACAGCTTTCTGAAATCCGCTCAGGTTGACAACGACTTGAGATTGAAAATCCTGCAGGCTGTCGACGATCTCGATCGGACCGTAGCCATCCGCAAGAAGTTTCCCGGCTAGCCCGTCCATGCGCCACTCCCCCGTTGGATCGGCCCACACCGGTGTTCACCCTAGGGACTCTTTGCCGCCTGCCTAATCCCATTACGGTATCGAGCCCCAGGCCCCAAGCGGCTATATTCAAGTTGCCTTATGCATCGCGTCCCTGAAACTACCGGGAACCCCTTATGAGCAATGGTTTCATCCTTCGTTTCGACGATCTTTGCCCAACCCTGAACTGGCGCATCTGGAACCCCATCGAGGAGTTCCTCGTTGAGGTCGGTGTCAAGCCAATCCTGGCCGTCATTCCCGAGAATCGCGATAAAAGCCTGGTTCACAGCTCTCCCGGTGAGAATTTTTGGGAGCGGGTTCAATCCTGGCAAAAGCGTGGATGGACCATCGGCCTGCACGGCTATCAACACTGCTATCTGACCAAGGATCCAGGAATGTACGGGCGAGTGGGACGCAGCGAGTTTGCGGGCCTGCCCTCTGAGGTGCAGGAGATCAAACTCCGCAACGCCACCCGCATCTTTCATCAGCACGGCGTGAATCCCCAGGTGTGGATCGCGCCGGGCCACTCCTTTGACGCGACCACCGTCGACATTCTTGTCAAACTCGGCGTGCGCATTATCAACGACGGTTACGCTCTTTTTCCTTACCAGGATCGCCAAGGCGTGATTTGGATTCCTCAGCAGATGGGCCGGCTGAGAAAGGTCCCCATCGGCGTCTGGACCGTATGTTTGCACTTCAATAATTGGACGGATTCGGACTTGCACCAATTCCGAGAGGAAGTCCAGCGCTTTAGGGACTCGGCCATCTCGGTCGACGACGTTCTCGCTCAACTCTCCAGTCGTCCCCGCAACTGGATGCACGCCGGCGCGGGGCGCCTCCTCGACGTGAGCCTGCGCATCGGCAGGCCGCTTCGTCAAGGACTCCGGGAAGGCCATTGGCATCCCTGGTCCAAGAGCCTTCGAGGCCCGCAGGAGACCGATGGCTAGAACATGAAGTAGGCTTTAGCCGCCTCAATTTCACCGAAAAAACCGCTATACTGGCTCCGCCTCGCAGATTCCAGTAATGCGAACGCCTGCGGCCCGCATGCGAACGGCCCGCATGCGGAATGACCACGGATGATCACGGATCGGCTGCCCCGCACTAAGAAATTGCTCACGCAGTTTCGCGAGAGCGACCGCCTGACGTCCTTTGCTTTGCCTCCCGATCCAGAGCTTCCTCGTTTGGCGCAAAGCATTGAATCGGTAATGAACGAAGGCGCGTGCGCGGAAGTCGCGCAGGCATGCTCCGAATTCCTACGCGCCGCCGCGTCCTTCTATGGTGTGCGGCCTCCCGAGGTCCGCGCCCTGGCCGCTCGTCCCCTCCGCGTGCGCGAAGGCGGATTGCAAATCGAGCTTTTCGGGGATTACTCCCTTCGGGATGCGCGCATCCGTATCTGGACCCGCACAGCCGTGCGCAAGCAGGTCACCTCGTTCGGCACGTTTCTAAGCACCCTCTGCCATGAATTTTGTCATCACCTCGACTGCCAGAAATTCGGCTTCGGCCAGTCGCCTCACACTCGCGGGTTCTACGAACGCACCGCGCTGCTCTACCATCACGCTCGCCGCACTCCGTCCAAAAGGCTCTTCTGGGTCGAGATGCCCCGTGGACGCTGGCGAATCGACTGGCAGCGAATGAACTCCGTGCAGCGGACCGCGGATCAAATCCTGCGCTCAAGTTCGCGCTCGTATTCGGGGAAGTAGCGCCCGATCACCGCCAAATCGAACTCCGGCAGGATGGATCTCTTTCGGCTCGCGTGCCAGCAGGAATTCAAAGGACCGCCGGATCAACTCGCCAGCCTCGATCTTCCCGGCACAAATCCGTCGATAGTCATCCTCGCTGATATGCACGCGATGTGTCGATTCGCTCCGGCCTTCGATCACGCGAACGCGAAACTCGCCATCCTTCAGCTTCTCCACTTCGATCCGTGCTGCCATGGCATTAGCTCCTTGTCCGCTGCTTACGCGCCTTGGCCCGCGCGCTTCCACGTCTGTGATCCCGTTCCAGCGCTTTTCCGCGTACAATATCTTGCTTAGTGAAAAAGCGTACCAAAGCGAGTGGCGGCAAGCGTCAACTGGATCTTCGGCCCATCCAGCGGCTGCTGGCCGCGAACCGCAGCGAAATCGCCATTCGCATTTTCCGCGCCGCCAATGAACTCAACCTCCGCACCATTGGCATTTACTCCCAGCAAGACCGCCTCAGCCTGCATCGCTTCAAGGCCGACGAAGCCTACCTGATCGGCGCCGGCAAAGGTCCCGTCGAAGCGTATCTGGACATCCCCGGCATCGTCGCTCTGGCGCGCGACAAGCGCGTCGACGCCATCCATCCCGGCTATGGCTTTCTCTCCGAGAATCCCGCCTTGGCCCGCGCTTGCCAGGATGCCGGCATCACTTTTATCGGTCCCCCTCCGGAGTTGCTCGAACTGCTCGGCGATAAGACCGCGGCCCGCCGCCTCGCCGCCTCAGCCGGCGTTCCCATTCTGCCCGGCAACGAGCTTCCCGTAGCGCGCTGCCGCCGAGGCCCGCAAGGCCGCCCGGAAAATCGGTTTTCCTCTCATCGTGAAAGCCGCCATGGGCGGCGGTGGACGCGGCATGCGCGTCGTGCGGCAGGCCGCCGACCTCGACGCCCGCCTCGAGGAGGCCCAAAACGAAGCCCGCTCCGCTTTCGGCGATCCCGCCGTCTTCCTCGAAAAGTACATCTCCCGCGCGCGCCACTTGGAAGTGCAGATCCTCGCCGACAACTATGGCAATCTCCTGCACCTGTGGGAACGCGATTGCTCCGTGCAGCGCCGCCATCAGAAAGTCGTGGAACTGGCGCCCGCCGCGAAACTTCCTCACTCGCTTCGCGTCGAGCTCTGTTCCGCCGCCGTGGCCCTCGCCAAGAAAGCCGGCTACCGCAATGCCGGCACCGTGGAATTCCTCTTCGATGCCGACACTCAAAAGTGGTATTTCATCGAGGTCAATCCCCGCATTCAGGTCGAGCACACCGTCACCGAGATGGTCACCGGCATCGACCTCGTGCGCGCCCAGATTCAAATCGCTCAAGGCTATTCGCTGCACGATGAGCCGCTCTCTCTCCCCAAGCAAAATGCCGTCCCGCTCAACGGTTTCGCCATCCAGTGCCGCGTCACCACGGAAGACCCCGAAAATCATTTCGCGCCCGATTACGGCAAGCTCACCACCTATCGTTCTCCCGCCGGTTTTGGCATTCGTCTCGACGGCGGCACCGCTTACGCCGGCGCGGTCCTGGCCTCCTATTACGATTCGCTCCTGGTAAAAGTCACCGCCTGGGATAACACCCTCGACGGCGCCTGCCATCGCATGGACCGCGCCCTTCGCGAATTTCGCATTCGCGGCGTGAAGACCAACATCCCCTTTGTCGAAAACGTGATCAATCATCCGCGTTTCCGCGCCGGTGAGGTCACCACTTCGTTCCTCGACGACTCGCCCGAACTCTTCCAGTTCCCTCGCCGAGGCGACCGCGCCACCAAGCTCTTGCTTTACCTCGGCGACGTAATCCTGAACGGCAACGCCGAGATCCAAGGCAAGAAAATTCCGGAGGCGCTCGGGAATCCGCCCGTCCCTCAATTTGAAAAGGGAGAAGCCCCCGCGGGCACGCGGCAATTGCTGCGTCAGCTGGGTCCCCGCGCGTTCGCGAAGTGGGCCCGCGACGAAGCAGCGCCTTTTACTCACAGACACCACCTTTCGCGACGCGCACCAGTCCTTGCTGGCCACCCGCGTGCGCACCCACGACTTGCTGGCCACCGCCGCCGCTATCGCCCATCGCCTCCCGCAACTCTTCAGCCTCGAAGTTTGGGGCGGCGCCACCTTTGATACCGCGCTCCGCTTCCTTCACGAAGACCCCTGGCAGCGCCTCCGCGAGTTGCGCGAACGCATTCCCAATATCTGTTTCCAAATGCTCTTTCGCGGAGCCAACGCCGTCGGCTACACCTCCTATCCCGACAATGTGATTGCGGAATTCATTCGTGAAGCGCACGCGCAGGGCATCGACATCTTCCGCATTTTCGATTCGCTGAACTCCATCGAAAACATGCGCGCTTCCATCGACGCGGTGCTCGAAACCGGCGCCGTTTGCGAGACGGCCATCTGCTATACCGGCGATCTGCTCGATCCCAACCGCCCCAAGTATGGTCTGAACTATTACCTGACCTTGGCCAAGCAGATGGAAAAGCTCGGCGCCCATTTTCTCTGCATCAAGGACATGGCCGGCCTCTGCAAACCGCTACGCCGCAAATCAACTGGTGAAGGCCTTGCGCGAAGAGATCTGCCTTGCCCGTCCATTTCCACACCCACGACACCAGCGGAATCAACGCCGCCTCCGTACTAAAAGCCGCCGATGCCGGAGTGGATGTTGCCGACGCGGCCATTGCCGCCATGAGCGGCGGCCCCAGCCAGCCCAACCTGAATTCGATCGTCGAGGCCTTGCGTCATACGCCCCGCGATAGCGGCCTGGATATCGACGCCCTCAACGAATGTTCCGATTATTGGGAGACGGTTCGCGATTATTATCTGCCCTTCGATTCCGCGCCCGCGTTCCGGTTCGGCGCACCTCTATCAGCATGAGATTCCCGGCGGACAGTACACAAATCTGCGCGAACAGGCCGCCGCTATGGGTTTGGGACATTCCTGGCGCGACGTCGAAAGCACCTATGCCGGCGTAAATCGCCTTTTCGGGGACATTGTGAAAGTTACGCCTTCCAGCAAGGTGGTCGGCGATATGGCCCTGTTCCTCATGGCCAAGGACATGCGCCCGGAGGACGTCCTAAGGTTGGACGTTCACCATGACGTCTCCTTCCCCAATTCGGTTGTGGAGATGCTGGCCGGCGGCTTGGGAACTCCGCCTGGCGGTTGGCCGGAGAAGGTTCAAGAAATTATTCTGCGCGGCGCAAAGCCTCACGAGGGCCGTCCCGGAGCGCAGCTGAAATCCGTCGATATGGATGAAGCGGAGAAACGGCTGGCGAATCAAATCGGCCGGTCTGTTCGCCGCGACGAACTTCTCAGTTATCTTCTCTATCCCGACGTTTTCCTGAAGTACGACAAATTTCGCCAAGCCTACGCCGACGTAAGCGTTCTGCCCACGCCTCCGTTCTTTTACGGCTTGCGCCCGGATCAGGAGATCACCGTCTCCATCGAAGCCGGCAAGACCCTGGTCATAAAATTTCTTGCCGTCGGTGAGCCCCATCCCGACGGCACGCGCACATTATTTTTCGAGTTGAATGGCCAGCCTCGGGAGATCAACGTCCGCGACCGCGCTCTGCGCGTCCTCGCCCCAGCGCATCCCAAGGCGGATTCCGCCGACCCCGGACAGGTCCCCGCGCCCACCGCCGGCATGGTCACCTCAGTCGCTGTGGAAGTGAATCAGCCCGTGGCCCGCGACGCCAAGCTCCTCACCATCGAAGCCATGAAGATGCAGTCCAACGTCTACGCTCCCATCGATGGCCGCGTCGCCAAAATTCTCGTTGCTCCAGGCCAGCAAGTGGAAGCCAAAGACCTGCTCATCGCGATCACACCTCAGCCCAACGCCTGAGTTCTGCCTAGGCGCCTACGGACACGGGGTAAATTATCTTCAGTTACTTCGTAGCGCTCTTTTTCGCAGCAGCTGGCGCTGTTGGTCGCATTCGTAGTAGCGGTGGTAACGGGCTTGGTAGCCGCGGAAGTGGCCTCGGAAACTTTCTGCCCTGGTGTCGCCGCCGCGCTGTCCGCTGTTGAGCTGACCTGCGATTCGGAAGTCTGCACGCCCTTGTCTACCGCGCAATTCATGGTGTCTCCGAAGCCATCCACGGTTTTCTGCGCGGTCCCTTTCATCCGGTCCTTGAATGAGGAGAACACGCCTGATTTCGGTGCTGGTTGGCTCGGGGCCTGCGCTGCTGTCGCAGAGGTTTGAGAACATCCCGCCGCGGAGTTGGTCGAACCCGGAGCGCCCTTGGAACCGGCCCCCGGCCCGGCTGTACCGGATGCAGCCAGATTAGAAGCACCGGGATTCGAAGCACCCGGACCAGAAGCGGCTCGCGGCGCCGCGGCTGCCGCCGAGGGAGCGGCGGCCGGTGGAGCGGTGTGTGGCGGAGCGGCTGGCGCAGCGGGAGGCGCGGACGCAGTGGAAGGGTCCAGCATCGCGTTGATTATTCTTTCCGACACGCCGGCCTTCTGCAGCTTCAGCAAATCGTCTGGCGTGAGGTCGTACGCCTTGTTTTGCCGCTGGATCGTCTTCAGCACCAGTCCTTCGGACATGTTCGCCTGCACCAGTGCGATGATCGAGTCCACTCCATTGGCGTTTGCCGATTGTTGGCCTGCCTGCGGCGCAGGCGTCGTCGTTTGAGGGGCCGCGAAAACGGCAGTCACGGAAGCGAAAAATAGCAGTGCAAGACCTGGAAAGCGCATGATCACGTCTCCTTCAACAATGTTCCGAACTTCTCTCTTGAGGCCGAAGGGGTACCGTCACCGGAGTCAAACTTTATACACCGCCGATGGCTGCCTTGCACTGTCTTTTTTGGAGCACCCGTGGGCTCCAGCTCCTCGCCGAATACAAGCCCTTAGGCTGGGCGGCGTCGAAGTCTCTGAGTTTATTGGATTACCAGGAGGTGGCTGTCTCTGAGAAGCGCTTAAGCCGTACGCCGCTGAATTTCTCATCCAGCCACAAAAAGCTCAAAGCAGAGACGGCAAGATACAAAGCTGAGCTAAACCCACTCTCCCCCGCGCATCACGGCCTCTGCGCTGCCCGCCGCGTTGACGCCGTCCACGTCGATGCGATTCGAGCCGATCATCCAGTCGACGTGAATCAGGCTGTCGTTGGCTCCGCGCGCCGCCAATTGTTCCTTCGTCAGGCTGTCGCCATCTTTCAGGCAGGTGCTGTAGGCTTGCCCCAGCGCGATGTGGCATGCCGCGTTCTCGTCGAAAAGCGTGTTCATGAAAAGCAATCCGCTGGACGCAATCGGCGACGAATGCGGCACCAGGGACACTTCGCCCAGCCGCCGCGCTCCTTCGTCGGTCTCGATCATGCGCTGCAACACTTGATTGCCCCGCGCCGCGTGCGCCTCCACGATCTTCCCGGCCTCGAACCGCACCGAAATCTCCTCGATCATCGTTCCTTGATACGAGAGCGGCTTGGTGCTGGTCACTCGTCCTTCCACGCGATCTTTGTGCGGTGTGGTGAAAACCTCCTCCGTCGGCATGTTCGGAATGCAGTACCGCCCGTTTTGCGCCGTTGTGCCTCCGCCCAGCCACAGGTGATCGTCCGCTAGCCCCACGCGGAGATCCGTGCCCGGTCCCCGGAAGTGCAGCGCCGAATAGCGCTTTTCATTCAGCCGTTTGGCGCGAGCGTGCAGGTCCGCATCGTGTTTTTTCCACGCAGCCACGGGATCGGCTTGGTCGGCTCGCGAGGCGGCGAAGATCGCCTCCCATAGTCTGGCCACGGCTTGCTCTTTAGGCAGATCGGGGAATACTGCCGCGGCCCATGCGGGCGTGGCGCTGGCCACAATCGTCCAGTTGATCTCGTGCCGCGTAATCAGTTCCAGCGCCGGGCGGTATGCTTTCGAGGTTGCCGCGTTTGCTCGGCCCACCTTCTCCGGGTCCTCGCGCGACAATAAGGAAGGATCGTTTCCCGTGATCGCCAGCCGCGCCGCTCCGCTCCGATAAGCCTGAGCCATGCCTTCATAGAGCCACGACGCCGCGGCATCGAAGCTGTCCGGCGGAGCGTGCCGAAAGCGAACGAGCGCCATCTCTTCGTCGGTAAAGAGCGGAGTCACCAGCCGCGCGCCTGCCTTATAGGCATGCTCGGCAATGCGCCGCGCCAGCGGTACCGCATCCAGCGTCGCGGTCATCACCATCTCTTGCCCCGGTGCGAGTCCGAGTCCGATGCGTACCGCCACTTCCGCCAGGCGATCGAGATTTCGTTCAAACTCGGTTGCGTGGGAAGGCTCTCCCTTTGCCGATGCTGTTGTCTGTGCCATGGCTGCCATTATCACGCAGCGCCAAGCGCGCTGACAATCGGTGAAAGCTCCCTCGTCCGCCCAAGACTTCGTTGTGCCCAGTTAAGCGCACCAGTTGTGCCCAAAGGACGACAAGCGTACGATTCCCGGACCGGGCCAAATGACGTACTCATCTGGAGGGAACAACGACATGAACATTCCATCCCAAACCGCGTCGCTGGTTGCTCTGAAGATTGTCGTGGGACTCACCGTCGCGCTGTTGTTGTGTCTCCCCGCCGGTGCCCAGTCATCTGCAAACGCCCCCGATTCCAGGAAAGACGCAAGGAACGACCCTGCCAATGCGCCCGGCAGCGCCCACGGTCTGGTGATGCAGCGCAATCTCTCTCTCCCCATGGCCAAGACCATTGCCGAAGCCGCCCTGGCTGAGTGCTGCCGCCAAGGGTTATCACACTGCGGTCGCCGTCGTGGATCGCGCAGGACAGATCATGGTCATTCTTCGCGACGAGCAAGCCACCGCCCAAGTGGCCGAAATGGCCCGCCGCAAAGCGTATACGGCGCGCATGTTCCGCAGCACCACGCTCGACTTTCAGAAGCGCACCACCCCGGATGCTCCGAACGCCGCGCAACGCGACGTCGCCGATATCCTGGCCTTGGGCGGCGGCGCGCCGATTCTCGCAGGTAACGAAGCTGTTGGCGGCGTAGGAAGCGCCGGCTCCACTCAGGAGCAGGACGACGCCTGCGCCAAGGCCGGCGTTGCTAAAGTAGCGGACTTACTGAAGTAGCCCCAACGGTCGCGAGCTCGATTCCCGCCTCCTTCAGGCGCTGCGCCACCGCTGCGGCGATCTTCACGGCGCCCGGCGTGTCTCCGTGAATGCAAATCGTCTGCGCCTCGATGGCAATCTCCCCTCCGCCCCGCACAGGAACGCTGCCGCTCCCGACAATTCGCAACGCCTGTACCGCCGCCTCGGCCGGATCCACAATCAGCGCATCCGCGAATTTGCGCGAGCGCAGGGAACCGTCCGCCTCGTATCGCCGGTCGGCAAACGCCTCTGCCGCCACCGCGAAGCCCGCGTCGCGAAACGCTTCGAGCATTCGCGATCCCGCCAGCCCCACCAGAACCACGTCACGCCGCCATCGGCCCACGCCGCTGGCGATCGCTTCGGCAATCTTCCCGTCCCGCGCCGCCTGATTGTACAGCGCTCCGTGCGGCTTTCACGTGCCTCACCCGCCCGCCGCATTTCGCCGCGATCTCGGCCAGCCTCGATACCTGTTCGTACACGCTCTCGGCGATTGCTTCCGCCGGCAGATCGAGTTCCACGCGCCCGAAATTGGCGCGATCCGCATAACCGGGATGCGCGCCAATCGCCAGATTTCTGCGCAGTGCCTGCTCCACGGTCGTTCTCATCGTGGCTTCGTCGCCGGCATGTCCTCCGCAGGCGATGTTTACAGAAGTCAGAAACTCCATGAGCGACTCCTGCGTGCCGTCGGCGATGGCCTCCGGCAGTTCGCCCATATCGCAATTCAAGTCGATGGACTTCACTCCTGCAATCAGCTCCTCGGACGCCAGCAACTCTTCCTGCTCGCGCAGCAGTGCAAGAGCTTCCTCAATTTCGATTCGCTCGAAACGCACCTCGTCGCGCGGACGCAGTTGGCCCAGCGAATGAAAGTCGGCGGAAATTACGTTGGCGATCTTGGGGTAGCCGCCGGTCGTCTGCTGTTCCACAAACAGAATGATCGGCTGGCCCGACGGAGTGACTCTGAATGGCGCCCAGCGAGACGCCTTCCGTAATCATCTCCCGGCTGGCGTCGATGGGCACTCGAGGACCTTCCAGGCGAATGCCCATGCGGTTCGATTGCTCGCTCACGCGAAATGCGCTTCCGCACAGCATCTCCCACGCGCAGTCTTCAAACCAGTCGCTTTGCGGTCCTTCAGTCACTCGCAGGACCTTGCGCGGCCCCAATCGTTCCAATGCTTGCGGCGATAGCGTTCTTTTGCGGGGAAGGGAACTGGCTGCCCCGATTTCCAGCCGGTCGCCTTTGCGCAGAGCCCGCCCCTCGAATCCGCCCAGCCCGCTCAGCGCATGCGTCGACGCGCTGCCTAGGAAACGCTCCACCGCAATTCCGCCTCCAACGCACAAATAACTCCGCGCTCCGGAACTCGAACTCCCCAGCGCCAGCGTCTGCCCGGCCTTCACCTCTGCCGAACTCCACATCGCCAGCGAAACCCCATCGAGCGAAGGTCCGAAGTCCGCTCCGGTCACGGCGATCACAGCGTCGCGCTCAAAAATGAACGCGCCACCAACCAGCGTCATCTCCAGCGCCGGCGCGCCCTCCGCATTTCCCGCCAGCCGGTTGCCGATGCGCAGCGAGATCGCATCCGCTGCGCCCGAAGCGGAAACCCCCATCGGGCCGAAGCCTTCGCGCCCCAGGTCTTGTACCGTGGTGAATAGTCCCGGCGCCTGAACCAAAATTCCTTTCATTTCCCGCGGGCATCCGCAACGAATTCGGCAAACTGCTCTTTCGCGATGGGCCGAAATCGCACCTGATCGCCGATCTGCAGCAGATTCATCCGTCTCCCGCCACGCCCTCGTCGCGGCGAAACATCGTCAACGGCGTGCGTCCGATCAGCCTCCACCCTCCCGGCGTCTCCAATGGATACACGCCGGTCTGCTTGCCGCCAATTCCCACGCTTCCTTGCGGCACACTTGGCCCTCGGCGTCTCCAAGCGCGGCGTTGCCAGCGCGCTCGGCAATCCTCCCAGATACGCAAAGCCTGGAACAAATCCGAAAAAATATACGATGTATCTCGCCGAAGAATGTAATTCCACGGCCTGCTCCGGATGTGATTCCATGCATGGCCGCCACGTCCTCCAGATCGGGTCCAAACTCGCCTCCATAGCACACCGGAATCTCAATCTCCCGCGGCGCAGGCAAAGGCGCTTCCTCCAGGCGCGCAAGGTAGGAACTCACCCTCGTTCGCACCTCGGCATGGTCCAGCTTGAGCGGGTCAAACTTGATCAGCAGGGAACTGTAAGCGGGGTGAAGATTGCGAATCCCCTCGATAGGCTTGGCCTGCAGCAGCCGCAGCAGTTTCACCACACTCGCGTGAAGCTCAGGCTCGATCGTCTCCCCAAACGAAACCAGCAGCGACTGGTCGCTGGCCTCTCGGAACCGCGCAAACTTGTCCGCGGATTTAGGCATTTCGGAGTTGCTTTCTGCAGGCGGAGAGTTGCGCTCGCGGCGTAGCAGGCGACTGTCACGGCGCGAGGTAGCGGATCAGTTTGAATCTTCCTGATCGCTACACAAGAGGTCAAACTTCAAACTGACCCGCCACCCGGCGCGGCTTCCTGTTTCTCCCCAGCCATCGGTCCCGCCGCGCCGCGCAGCCGCCAGTGATAAAAAATCGCGCCGCACACAATCGTAACCAGCCCCAGAGCGCTTTCCCGCGGGCGCAGCGCAAACGTCCACACCAGCATCCATGCGCTCACGCCGATAAAAAGCAGCGGTATCGCCGGATACCCCCAGTTCATCACCCGCAACTTCTGAAATCTCGGCCGCCTTCGCAGCCGCAGCAATCCCGCCACCGCCAGCGCCGCGAAAAGGATCAGCGAAAATCCGATGTAATAAATCAGCGACTCGAACGTGCCCGTCAGCACCATGATTCCCGCCGCGATCGCCTGATACACGATCGCCTTCACCGGACTCCTCCACCGCGGATGCACCTGCGCCGCTCCGCCCGGAAAGTAGCCGTCTCGCCCCATCGCGTAATACACCCGCGGCCCCACCAGAGACATCGCGCTGATCGACGACAGCAGCGCTCCCGCCATCGCCGCGCTGAAGAAATCTCCCGATGCGCTGCCCGAAAAGCGCGTCCGAAGACGCCGCGCCCACCGCCACCACGCCTTTCATCGCCCCCAGCGGCAATGCGTAAACGAACGCCACGTTCAGCGTCACATACAGCAGCGCCACCATCCCGGTCCCCAGCAGCAAAGCCAGTGGCAGCGACCTCTGCGGGTCTTTGATCTCCTCCGCCACGTAGCTCGCCGCGTTCCATCCGCTGTACGCAAACATCACGAAGATCAGCGACACCGCGAACTGCGCCCCCACGCCATGACTCGAAGTCCTCGCCGTCGCCGCCTGGAAGTGGCTCCAATCGCCGTGCCCCAGCCCAAACGCCGCAATCAGAAACGCAGCGATCACTCCCAGCTTCACCGCCGTCAGCAGAACCTGCAGCCGCGCGGCAAGATGCACTCCCAGGATATTGATCGCCGGCAAAGAGAAAGATCACTCCGATGCTCACCCACTCCGGAGCCCCAGTGTGCAGCCAGCTCCAATGGGTTGGTTGCTCCGAACTGCGCGATAGCGCCGGCAGGTAGTGTCCCAGGTACTCCGAGAAGGCGATTGCCGTCGCCGCGATAGGCGCGGAAAATCCCGCAAAGAACGAAACCCAGCCGCTCAGGAACGCCCAGCCCGGTCCCCAAGCCTCCCGCAGGTAAGCGTACTCCCCGCCGGCTCGCGGGATGTTCATCCCCAGCTCGGCGTAGGCCATGGCGCCGGCCAGCGCCACGATTCCGCCGACCACCCAGATTCCCAGCACCAGCAGCGGCCGTCCCAAATCGCCGGCCAGAAATCCCGTGGTGGTAAAGATTCCCGTGCCGATCATGTTGGAAACGACCAGCGCGGCGCAGCTGGTCACGCTCAGAACTCGGCGCAGCGGTGCAGTCATGTTAACCGTGGAGGCAAGCTGCTCGTCCCCAATCGATCGTTGCCCTTAGCGGGCTTTGGAAGGCGCCTCAAGATCGCGACAGCATACCAGCGCGCGCCTCTGGCGGCCAGAGCGGCCCGTGTGCAAATGCGGTTTACTTCCGGTACTATACGGTTGTATATTCCCAGCAGCTAAATTCGTTCAGAGGTCTGCCATGAAAACACATGTTAGGATTTTTGCTGCGGCTCTCGGTTTCGCCTGCCTGTTTGGGTTTGGCCTGAGCAACGCTTCCGCGCAACTCCAGCAGTTGCCCGCCAAGCAGTACATCGACCGCATGAACGCCGCCGAGCGTGACCTGAAGGTTGATGAGGTCATCGCCAAGCTGAAGCTGAAGCCGGGCGACATCGTCGCCGACATCGGCTCCGGCAGCGGCTCCTTCACCGTTCCCTTTGCCAAAGCCGTGGCTCCGAACGGCATTGTCTACGCCGTGGATATCGATAAGGACATGCTCAGCTACGTGGCCGACCGCGGCAAAAAAGAAGGCGTGACCAACATCAAAACGGTGCTCGGAGAATTCGACGACCCCAAGCTGCCAGTAAAAGATGTCGACGTCGCCTTCTTCCATCGCGTTCTGCACATGATCGAACACCGCCAGCTTTACCTGAACAACACGGTCCCATATCTCAAGAAGGATGGCCGCGTCGTCATCATCGACAAGAATCCCGAGGATTCGCCGGATAGCTGGATGTGGCTGAAGCAGACCGACGTGGATACCTGGATGGCCGCGCTCAGCTTCTATCCCGCCGAGCATTTCTCCGTATTCGACGACCGCTATTTCGTCAGCTACCAGCGCCCCTACGGCAATAGCGTTCTCCTGAAGAAGCGCCCCGCCGGCGGCGGAGGCGGCAACTAAGCGGCCTCTGAGGGGTTAGTTGTCATCCCGACGTCGCCGTGGCGACTGAGGTCCGGTTTAGGGACTCCGGTGGAGTCCACCGGACTCCAGATACCGGAGGATCTGCTTTTCGCTTTGCCTCTGTCGCAAATCTGAAATTTCAGATTTGCGCTTCCCTTTATCGCGCTGCCGCGCCCTTCGGCGCGCCACGCGGACGGACCTTGCAGCATGGTGGCACAGCCACTCTTGGCTGTGCTGCTACGGCGCAAGCCCCAGGGCCGCCAGATTTGTTGAGCGGCGAAAGCTCCTGATGGCCATGACTTTCGCCGCAGGAAGCGGGCGCCCTGGGCTACAAGAAACCGCTTGCCGCGGTGAAGCGCTCCCCTAGTTCTGTGCCACCTTCGTCGGCGGTGTTGCCATGGCCGCGCAAGCGTCCTTCACCAATTGATTGGTCGAATGGCCGCTCTCCGAGAACACTTCTTTGCCGCTCTTGCTCATCACTTCGATCTTATTCGTCTTGTGCACCACGTTGGTGAGCCCGAAAACCGTCTTCACGCCCTTGCTGCCCGGCTCTCGCTCTAGGCTCACGTCGTAACCTGCCTTGGCTTTCTGCTCGGTGAGCGTCACGTCCGGGCAGCTCTGCTCGAACGCTTTCGCCATGTCGCGATTCTGCCCTTTTCCGCTTTTCGACTCGCCGGCCGTTGCCGTCGCGGTCCCGTCATTCACGCCATCGCCCAGGTAAACCGTGGGCTTTGCCGGCGCCTTCTTTGCCACTGGCTTTACCGCTGCGGGTTTTGGAGCCGGCGTCTTGGTTGCTGGCGCACTCGCTGCCGTAGCCGCCTTCGGCGTCGTCGCTGTCGGCTTTGTTGCCGGTGTGCTCGTTGCCGCTTTCACCGTGTCCGATTTCGCCGCTGGCGCTGGCTTCGCCGTCCCGGCTGGCTTGGCCGTCGCTGCATCGGACGGCTTCGCTGCTGCCGGCTTCACCGCCGTCGGCGTGGTCGCCGGCTTTGCCGTCGTCGCATCCGACGGCTTTACCGCCGCCGTCTTCGTCGTCGCAGACTTCGTTGCCGTTGGTGTCGTTGCCGTCGTGCTTGCCGGCTTTGCCGTCGTTGCATCGGACGACGCTTTCGTCGCGGGCTTCGCTGCAGGGGGCTTTGCCGTAGCCGTCGGCTTCGTTGCCGGCTTCGTCGTCGCATCCGGCTTCGTGCCGGAAGCCGTCGTCCCCTGCTGAGCCGCCTTCTCCTGATCCGCCTCCTGCTGCGCCAGCGCCGACTGCCCCCGCGCTGGTGCCGCCCACATGAGCCCCAAAACCGATCCGCTCAGCGCCAATCCAAGTACCAGTGTTTTCTTAGACATGGATTCCCCTCCTCCGAGAGCTAACCCACGCTACGCCGCAGAGGGGTGCCTGCCTACTGTACATGCGACCTGTGCTAGGGAGTGGTACGGCGAGGGCGCCTCCACCGGCCCTCTGGCCGGTCTTGCCGACCTGTGCTGCCGCAGGTTTGGCAACGAAAGTGCGCCAGGGGAGGCCCCCCCCTTTTTTTTGTTAAGGATATCATTTCAGGGCACTTGCGTCTTGCAATCATGCAAGGATATCATTCTAAACGTGTTAGCTTCAGCCTCCCCGGAGCAGAGTTCCCTCGCTCCGGATCGTCGCTCGGGACGACCCACCCTGGCCGGGTGGTTCGTTTCGTAAGTGCGCATTCTAGACACAAGCATTATTCTTGCAATTCATTGACAGGCCACAACTTGTTGAATCATAGCTGTTTCCGGGTTTCGATAAGAATGCTTATCATGCTTAAGATGCTTATTATGGACGGATTCACAGGGCAGACGCAGTGCAAAATCTTGAGACAACCTACTCAATCATCGCGCTCGGCTAGCTTGACTGACTAGTCTGATTCTCTACGCGCAAAAGATTCTCTCTTAATATTCCACCGATTTTATGCTCGATGTCTCCGAAACAGCCAATCCGAGTGGCGATTGCCTTTTCAAAGTAATCGACAATCGACATAGCGGGCAGCTTGCTATATTCGCTTCGATACTGATTCGGCAAAAACATGACATCGGGGCCACCGCCGCATCCATCAATGTATCTATTTGCGGCTGCGATCAAATATGAACCAAGAATCGCAGCATCAATATGACCGCAATGCGATTGAGGAATCAGATCACTGAGAAACCTTATCACGGAGCTATCTCCGCAACCGATCCACTCAGTTTGGCCCCTCACTACCCGGTTCGCGCTAGTTCTGAATAGACAAGGAAAACATCCCTTTCGAATACCGATCAATGTTTCCAAATTCTCGCTATGTGAAGACTGAAAGATTTCTTCCAAAATATCCCGTATAACTTCTGGTGGGTCTCTGTGATCGTTTGGCTCTCTCGGATCGAAGTCATTCATTAGCCTGTTATGCACCTTGCCAAATAAAATCTCCGCAGGCTCCCGCTCGCCAGCATAGGAAAAAATCACCGCTGCCCCACTAATATGTTCGCAGAACAACAATTTTTTCTTTTCGAATTTGAAGCCCGTACTACTGGTATGTTGCCTATCGCTGCACAGGATGATTCCCTCGGCAACGTTAAAGCCTATGCTGATGGTCATATCCGAGGCTCATGGAACTTGTCGAACATCTCGCGCCTGCCTCGATGCTGTGAATAATTCGGGTTGATGACCTTGAACCAGGACCTTGGCGCTGACGTATACGGACCCTGCTTGTGCTTGCCGACTATGCCCTCACAGTCCCGCTCGCAAACGGCCTTAAAGAAAGAGGTGCCGATGCCCTCGACATGGTCCGCGCCCAAGATAGCGGGCACCTTGCTGAGCTTCAGCACATGAGAGAGCGCGAGCTTGCGATCCATCAGCGGCAGCATCCGTAGGTCCTGGCCGTCAAGCCAGAGTAAATCGAAGACGTAGTACAGTGCGTCCCGCGTTCGGCGGCGCATTAGCTCCGTGAACTGGGAGCGCCCGTCAGCGCCAAGGCTCACGATCTCTCCATCGAAGATCGCGTTCTTAACCCGCAACCCCGCCAGCGCTGTCGCCAAGAACCCAAAGCTTTTGTAGACGATGTTTTTTCGGGAGATGAAGCGGCAACCGCCATCTTCTATGTAGGCCACAGCCCTGAACCCATCGTGCTTTAGCTCCCAGACGAAGTCCGCGTCATCAAAAGCGGCCCGGATTCGAGTCGGGGCTATCGGGGTGATGCGGGGCAACATGGCTTAATTATCTGGCGTGGTGGAAAGCTTGTCCAACTAAGAGGAGAAAATTAGGAGCGGTCGGCCCATGTTTCTAAGACGAAACTGGCAAGGGTGAATGACGCGTGCGCAGCCAATCTCGCGTGACGCGGCTTCAATTTGTATGTGGTCTTCCCGTGACCGTGCGCTGAGCCCTTGTGAGTTCGAAGCGCACCGATGCCCTCAACGATGCCGACAAGCCCACTCAGTACAGTTTTGAGGTCGGGATCATGCGTAGCACCAGGATCAAAATTTAGGTCTGCGCGAATGACCTTCCATAGCGGCCTGATCGACTGATCGGCAGGCATCTCCAGGCTCTCTGCTTCAATGTAGGCCTTGAAAAGGGATTCGAGAAGGGCACAGGAAGCCGTCACTGTCGTGGCCGGATCGGATTCCACGTTCTTGAAAATCCTATCGTACTCTGTTTGCAAACTGGCCAGATCGCGGTCACGGATAATCTCTTCTACGGTCCTGCTTACAGCGGTCGCGCCAGAAGCTGTGATGAGTCCGCCCCTGAAGTAGCTCAGTCCATGATCCCCTAGCGCGTTGTGAATTTTCTCTCGATCTGCCGACAGGTCCGTGTAGACGCCATAACCCGATGTGTCTACTTCCATCAGTTCAACTAAGACCGTGCCGAGCGCCGCAAGTGGGTCCTTGCATTTGTCATTTGCTACCTTCAGCCATGCTCTGGTCTTATCCACTTTGTTCATGCCGGGTGGAATCTCACCTTCAATTCCAGCGCGTTCCATGAAGTGGTCGATTCTGTTGTGTGTGTATCTCGGTGCGAGAATGTCGGCCACGACAGCCGCGACCGAGATCGGGATTTTTCGATTTGGGTGTGAGCTTGCGGAATCTCTCTGACTCTGCATGGTATGCCGGGCCTCTGTGCGCGGATTCTATCACGCTGGGCTGTGGCGTTCGATTGACACAAAGCGGCTATCGAGGGATTCTGTGCGGCAAAGTTTATGGGCGATGACGAACCCGATCTCGACCAGGACCCTGATATCGTGGAAGCGGAGGAGCTTCCGCCACGAGATCACGTTGTTGATCAAGCTAAGGAAGAGTTTGAAGCCTTCTTCGCCACGAACAACGCCGAGGTCTACTACCAAAGGCAGCTTCAAGTCCGGTTCGAACAGAGATTTTTCCACTGGATTACGGCCCATGCGTTATCAGAGTTGGCAGACGAGGGAAAGATTACGGCTGAAAATCTGCCGCTACGCGGAAGCGGAAACGTCACCCGCATCACTCTTTATCACGCGCCAGCGCATCGGTATTGGCGTAGGCAGGCAAATGAGATCGTTGAGTTAGTGTCGCGGTTTTCGGAGCCAGCTTTCACTGCGGCATTGGGAGCACAGGGAGAGACACTTTTTGATGCGGCCTTGCCAAGTGTTGGGTTCATGCCGACTGCAAGAAAGGTGGCCAAGTACAAGGGCAAACCGTGGCCGTTAACGCAGCATGATCTGGATCGAATCTTTGAACGTGATGGTATCGCCTATGGAGCCGAGATCAAGAACACGCTGAGCTATATAGATCGAGGCGAGCTAAAAATGAAGTTGTTGATGTGTAGATATTTTGGCGTCCGGCCGCCCTACTTCGGCAAAAATTTTATGGCGGAGCCTTCGCTCTTCTCCGGCCACTGATTGAAGCCCTAGTTCGCGCTCACGTCGTGCTTATGGGCTCGAATGACGACGTAAACAAGATCAAGGCTGATGAATATCGCACGAATTTCGGCACGATTGGGGCTCAGATCGATGCCGCCTTTAATCTTGAAGGCTTCTTCGACCGATTGCTCAACGGCGCAAAAGGCGCGCTCCACAGCTTCACCCATTCAGGTCTGTCGCAACTTAGCAGGCGCTTCACCGGAAACGATCTCCAGGCGAGCTATAGTGATGGAGAAATCATCGAAGTGATCCATACCTCAAGTTCTTCCGCCTTTATGGTCACGAACCTTGTCGCACACCACTTCGGATTCAAAGCCGAGGCGGAGGAAATTGGCAGACTCTTTACAGAATGGGGCAACCCTCAAGGCACCCAGACTGGGGCACAGGCAGCCCATCCAGCGTGAACCGGAGGCAGGATGAGTGACGACGGACAGGGGATCGCGAAAGCTATTATTTCCGAGTTACTTGAGCCCGTGAAAGACGTAGTGGAGAAGGTCACTGGTCCTTGTGCTACCGAAATTGGGCAATATTTGGGCGACAAGGTACGCGCATATCGGGTTCAGAACCAACTGAAGCTATTTCGGAAGGTAAGGGCCACGGCTGTTGCGGAAGGTATCCAGTTGGGTCCTGTCGCACCGCGCGTACTCTTTCCTATCCTCGAAGGTGCTTCAATTGAGGATGACGAGGACCTGCAGACCCGGTGGGCGGCACTGCTTACAAACGCTTCGGACCCAGAAACCAGCGAGAGCGTGCTTCCGTCGTTCCCTGATATCTTGAAACAGCTAACGCCCGCTGAAGCCCGATTCCTCGACCGCGCCTACGACGAAATGCCCGGGCCGGGAGAAAAACCAATTCGCGGACGCACCGATTTCGGGGCTGTCAAAGGCGACACTTTGGCCGCGATTACGGATGCAATGATCGTGGACCTAGAGAGACTCGGCTTACTCCACCGACACGGGCAGACAAGATATGAGGCCGCTCCGAATTCAAATCTATTCGGCGCAGTGAACCATCTTTACGTTAGTCCTTTTGGCCGCGATTTCATCCGCGCCTGCCGAATAGAGAAGAGGACGCCGAAATAGATGCAGATCGGTGAAATTGTGGAAATGGATTGGAGACCTAGACATCCAATCCGTGGAATCTCTGGAAAGTATGCGATCCGTGGGCAGGCAGATGTCATTTATTCTAGGGTGTTTAGTGAAAACGCTGAAGTTACTGGGTTCTCGTTGGAGTGACAACGTTTTCCAACCCACTAATTTAAATGCTTTGGAATGACAACGTTTCAAAAAGGAGGCCTCTAGCGCAGTGATTGACAGCCCTGGAAGCCGCGGATTACGCTACAATTAGGGATCGGAGGTGATTGAACATGGACGTCTTGGAAGAGGTTCTCCGGCTGCGGCGCGAAGGCAAGCGCGCCGTGATGGCCACCATTGTTCACACCAACGGCTCGATTCCCAGCTTTGAGAGTTCCCGCATGCTGGTGCGGGAAGACGGCTCGATCGTCGGTACCATCGGCGGAGGCTGCGTGGAGGCCGAAGTCTGGGCCGCGGCCAAGGACGTCTTGAAGGCCGAGGCGCCCCGCAAAATGGTTTTCAACCTGAATAACGAGGCCAGCTTCGATAACGGGCTGATCTGCGGAGGCACCCTGGAGGTGTTTGTGGAGCCCATTCTGCCCACCCCGACTTTGTATATTTTTGGCGGCGGCCACGTCTCCATCGCGCTGGCCAACGCGGCCTACAACGTGGGCTTCTCCATCGGCGTGATCGATGACCGCGAGCAGTTTGCCAATAAGCAGCGCTTCCCCATGGCGGCCGAGATCTACACCGATTTCGAGGACTCCTTCACCAAAATTAAGCCCAATCCTTCCACGTATCTGCTGATCGTCACGCGCGGGCATCGCGACGATATGCACGTGCTGGCCTGGGCCGTGAAGACCGGCGCGCGCTATATCGGCATGATCGGCAGCAAGCGCAAGGTGCTTTCGGTGTATCAGGCGCTCGAGCGCGAGGGCTTCGCGAAGGAACTTTTCGACCGCGTGAATGCGCCCGTGGGCCTGGCGATCGGCGCGCTCACGCCGGAAGAGATCGCCATCAGCATCACCGCGGAATTGATTGCCGTGCGCCGCGGAGCCACGGACGTCGCGCACAAAGCTGTGGTGCGCAAAGACGGCGAGAAGCACGCTGGCTCGGCGGCTTCGCCTGCTTCGCCGGCCGAGGAAAAAGCCCCCGTCGCCGAAAGCGTTTCGCGCTGATCGCGCTCGCGTGCTCGCCGCGGTCATTCTTTCGGGCGGTGAGTCTTCGCGCATGGGTTCGCCCAAGGCGCTGATTCCGTTTCGCGGCAGCACCTTTCTCGGATGCCTGCTGGAGACGATTCAACAAGCGAACGAACAAGCCAAGAAAAATTCCGATCCCGGCAAAGCGATCGGCTGCACGCGCGTCGTCCTCGGCGCTCATACCAAGGAGATCAGCGAGAAAATTCCGCTCGATAGCGCTTCGATTGTCGTCAATCCGCAGTGGCAGCAAGGCCAGTTGTCGTCCATGCAAGCGGCCATCCGCAGCCTTCAGGAAACGCCCACCGATGGAGTGATGTTTTTCCTGGTGGATCATCCCATGGTCAGCGCCGAATTGGTCGCGGAACTCGTGCGCCAGTTCTATGCTTCGGGACGCGCCATTCTTGTTCCGAAGTTCCGCGGCAAGCGCGGCCATCCTGTGATTTTCGCCTCGCGCCTTTACGGCGAACTTCTCGCCGCTCCCGCCGACCAGGGCGCGCGCGCCGTGGTCTGGGCGCACGCGGACGAAGTGCTGGAAGTGCCCACGAACGAAGAAGGAGTGGTGCTGAATCTGAACGATCCGGAAGCGCTTCGCCGCGCGCTTACGGGAGTGTGAAGAACGTTAATAGAGAAACGACGGAAGAGCGAAGGCAGCTCGCTCACGGCTCAGAGCTGATCGAGAAGCGCGTCCAAGGCGTCTTCGGCGAGTTGGCTGCCGTGGCGCGTTGCCGCCGGCAATCCGCCCAGCGCCTGCGAGATTTGTTCCGCGGTGATGGCGCGAATCTCTTCGATGCTTTTTCCGGTCATCAGCTCAGTGAGCAGAGACGCGCTGGCGATCGCCGCTTTGCATCCGCGGCTGTGGAAGCGCGCGGCGGCGATGCGTCCATCCTCGACGCGCACGGCCAGGCGCAATTCGTCGCCACATACCGGATTCGTCGCCTCCGCGGTATTGGTCGCATCCGGCAGCTCGCCGAAGTTGCGGGGATGCGCGGAATGCTCGAGCACAGCGGCGCTGTACATATGCTGAGTATACCGCGCGCGAACGCCGCCAGCCGAAACTCGGGCGAAGGCGCGTGAGACGCTTCCGCTGCCAAGTTCAACGAGTGTGCGCCGCAGTGAGCAATCGAAACCGCGAGGTTACGGCTGAGCGGCTCATGCTGATAGAATCAAAAGCGGAGGAGTGCGTGAGCGGTCGAAACGGGCGGTCTTGAAAACCGTTGGGCCCGCAAGGGTCCCGGGGGTTCGAATCCCTCCTCCTCCGCCACTTCTGTCCCAGAGACCCGCCCACCCGCTTCAGGCCGTTTGCCGGGTTAAATTCTAATGGCAAATCGGACGGATTGATTTTGTGCGGGCAGCGGCGAGCAAAGTTTCGGCTATAATTTCGCGCCATGCCTCGAAAACCGGAAAACCGCGCCGCGAAGGCCCCGGCATTCAAGCCGCCTCGATATATAGCGGTCGAAGGGCCGCTGCGCGTGGGGAAATCGACGCTGGCGCGATTTCTGGCCGACCGCATGCATGCGCGGCGGATCATCGATTGCGAAGACAATCCTTTTCTGGCGGATTTTTACCGCGAAAGGATGGGTTCCGCTTTTCGCGCCCAGATGTATTTCCTGATGGAACGGCACCGGCGAGTGCAGGACGCTCTGGCCGCGGCGGGAACGGTGGTCGCGGACTTCCTGTTCGAGAAAGACAAGATTTTCGCCTATCTCAATCTGGACAACGAGGAGCTGAAACTATACGAGCGGTATTTCGAGCGGTTCGCGGCCGAATTGCCGCGTCCCGAACTGGTGATCTATTTGCAAGCTACGCCGGAGGTGCTTCGCGAGCGCATCGAAAAGAAGGCCGCGCCGGGAGAATCGCACATTTCGCGGGAGTACGTGGAAGAGGTGGCGCGCGCTTACGACCATTTCTTCTTTCGCTACTCGTCCTCGGACCTGCTCGTGGTGAACACTTCGGAGATCGATTTCGTCAATCGCAACGCCGACCTGCAGCAGCTTCTCCGGCGGCTGGAGGAACCGGTGAAGGGCACGCAATACTTCCTCCCGCTGGGAACGGGCTGAGGCGCTAGAGTTAATCTTCAGAGAGGACCTTTCCGGGCTTATATGGACCGAGTCAATGTGGTCATCATCGGGGGCGGCGTGGTCGGTTGCGCCATCGCGCGCGAGATTTCGCGCCACGTACAGGATGTCTTCCTGCTGGAGCAATCGCCGCGGCTGGGCATGGCCACGAGCACGCGCAACAGCGGCGTGATTCATTCGGGCATCTACTACCCGCCAGAATCTCTGAAGGCGCGGTTTTGCGTGGAAGGCAATCGGTTGACGAAGGAGTTTTGCGCCGCGCACGGCGTGCCGCACCGCAACTGCGGGAAGATCGTCGTGGCCAAGGACGAGTCCGAAATCGCGGAACTGGAGAAGCTGGCCGAGAACGGCCGCAGGAACGGCGTGGAAGGTTTGAAGATTGTGGGGCCGGAACGAATCCGGCAACTCGAGCCGCACATTCGCGTGGCGGCGGCGTTGGAGGTGCCGTCCACGGCCATTGTCTCGGCGGAAGAGTTAGTCAAGGCGTTCGCGCGGCTGGCGACCGATCAGGGCGCCAGCATTTTGACGAATGCGCGGGTAACCAAGCTGGAAGGGAAGGCGGACGGCATTGCGGTAGGCGTGGAATTAGGCGATCCGGGAGACGGCGAAGCTCTGACGCAGGAAACCATGGAGGCGCGTTGCGTGGTGAATTCCGCGGGACTGTATGCGGATGAGGTGGCGGCGCTCTTGGGAAATCGCAGCTACCGGATTTATCCGGTGCGAGGCGAATATGCGGAGGTGGTTCGCGCCCGAGCCGATCTGGTGAACGCGCTGGTCTATCCGCTGCCGCTTCACGACAGGCTAAGCCTGGGCGTGCACCTTACCAAGACGCTATGGGGCACGGTGCTGGTTGGGCCGACGGCGCGATACGTTGACGGAAAAGACCGACTACGAGCACGACCGGCTGCCGCTCGAAGAGTTTCTCGAAGATGCGCGTGGTTTGCTGCCGGAGCTTCATCTGGAGGACCTGCGGCTGGCCTATTCGGGGTTGCGGCCGAAGCTGGTGCCGCCGAGCGGCCACGGCATGGCCGACTTCGTGATTACGCGCGATCCCAGCTATCCGCGCGCGATTCATCTGGTGGGAATTGAATCTCCGGGGTTGACTTCCGCGCCGGCGATTGCGCGGCACGTGGCTGCGCTGGTGAGCGAGACGCTCGATTAATGGCTAGAGGTTAGAGGCAGCTCAGCCCGAAACAGGGCGGAGCTCCTGCTCTGCTAAGCGGCTTTGCGGGCGCCGTTATTGAGCAGGTCGAGAGCCTTGCGAACGACGGGATCATCCTTGGGCGGCAGCTGATTGGCGCCGAGCGGAGCGGGAGCCAGATCGTCGCCGCCAACTTCCGGCGGAACACCACCAACCACTTCCACGCTCGGCATGACGCCATTTTCGAGAATGGACTTGTTCGCCGGCGTGTAGTAGTAGGCGACGGTGAGCATGATGGCCGAGCCATCCTCGAGCGGAATCAGCTTTTGCTCGGATGCGGCGCCAAAGCTGCGCATGCCAACGACGTCGCCTCGATGGTCATCGCCGATGGCCGCGGCAAGAATTTCCGCAGCGCCGGAAGTGCTGGGCGAAATCAAGACTTCGACGGGTCCATGCCAGACCACCTTGTCGGGATCGGCGTCGAACTCCTGGCGCGAAACGGTCTGGCCCTTGAGAGTGGCGATGGTGCCGGAGGGAATCAGGAGCTGAGCGGCGGCAATTCCTTCCGAGGCCGGGCCCCGGGCACAATCGCGCAAATCGAGCACCAGCTTGTGCAGGCCTTCCTTATCGAACTGCTGCAACTTGTCACGGAATTCGGCGGCAGCGCCCATTTGCAGCGCGTCGATGCGAACGTAGCCGACGCCGTCGTCAATTTTATCGGCGGTGAGGTGCAGGGCCGGAATGACCGCGCGGGTTATGGTTACGGCCTGGGGCTCGGTCTTACCGCGGCGCACTAAGCCAACCTTGATCATCGATCCCGGAGCGCCGGCGAGCAAGTGAATTGGCCTGGCCTACGGACATTTCGCGCGTGGTGAAGTCCGCGATCTCTTCCACAATGTCGCCGCTACGCAGGCCGGCCTTTTCAGCAGGGCTATCCGGCAAAACGGAGACAACCACGACGTACCCAAAGCGCTTGGCCAGGGTCGCGCCGATCTCGGCGTGCACCGTGCTCTTTTGCTTTTCCTTGTAGTCGGCGTATTCGCGCGGGCTCAGATATCCGGAGAATGGATCGAGCGATTCGAGCAAGCCGTGGAGAGCGCCGGCGGTGACGTTCGAAAGATTGGGTTCATCGACGTAATCTTCCTGCACGCGTTGCAGGACTTCGCCGTAGACGTTCAGGGAGCGATAGGCCTTGTCGTCATCGGTTTTCGCCAGCAGGTAACCTAATCCGATATAGGAAAAGATCAGGATTGACAAGGACACAACGGCGATTTTGGCATAGCGACTCATTCGGTTTGCTCCCACCCGAGTTGCCGCGGCAGCGGGGAAATCAGCCGGAGGGCGCAACCCGGGGAAATAATTGTACCACGCCGGCCGCAAGCTAGTTCAAAGGTTAAAAGCCGGCACGCCAACCCCTCTCAATGTGCTCTCTAGAATGGGATTCGCGCGCGGCTCATTGGGTTGCGCTGGGCTGGCCATAAGGCTCGCCGGCGAAGGCAGCATCGGTAGTGATGCAGGTTTGGGAGATACGATCATGCCAGGAGAGCTGATCCTCGTCCCAAAGAGCCCAAACGAAACCGAGCATCATGGTTCCAGCGGAAACGAGATAACCGAAACTGCGCCAGAGCAACTGGCGAGGAGACGGCTCGAGTCCATCGAGGCTGACGACGCGAAGTCCGCGCAAGGTCATTCCCGGGGTAGCTCCCGCGAAGTACGTGAAGAGAGCGACGTATTGGGCGTAGAGCAGTCCTAGAGTGGCTAACTGCACGAGGGCATCTACTCGGGTGAAAGCGAAACGGCCGCCGAAGCCGCAAAAGAGCGTCAAGAAGGCGGCGTAAGCGCATAGGAGAAACGCCACATCGAGGGCGCCGGCGCGCCGGCGCTCGACGAGCGGGGCGACCGAATGAGCCGGGGAATCGTAGCCGGAGACGGCCTCCTTCAGGCTGCCATCCCGGGCGTCATGCTTATCGTGCATGATTATCGGGGGCATGGAAGTCGAAGGAGGGTTGCTCGACATTGATCTCCAGACGTTCGACACGCTTGGGGCGAAAGCGCCGCTTGGTGATGGGGGCAGGGGGAGCTTCGAACGTGTGGACTTCGGCGGCTGCTGATACGGGCGCGGTCGAGCGGCGCCGGTTTGGCCTGTATTGCCGCATGGGGCGGCTCAGGCGCTTCGAGAGTAATCGGCGGGGCGAAAAGCAATTGAGGCTGCGCCGGGGGAGGATGAGGGAGCCCGTGACGCACACGGTAAGCTTCGAGGCGCTGCGAGACTTCGCTGCGCCAGTCGAGCTCCACCGCCAGATTGCCGTCAGTGCTTGCGCGAGCGGGCCGAGGGACAGAAATAGCTTCGTGACCTTCGACGAGTTGCGCGTCGCAAAGGCAGCAGACAACTTCTTCGGCGCCATTCACGGCGCCGCACTGCATACAGGTTTGTATCACCGTCACGTTTTGCGCTGCGGACGGTACTCGGGCAGAGCCCGAGGCGGATGCAGTTTATAGCGGGGAGCACGAGAGAAGAAGCGGAGATGCGGAAGCATGTCGCGAATCGTGCACGGCGCGGTCGCCGGCGAGCGCCACGCGAAAGCACGAAAGGAACGCAGATGAGCTACACTCGCGGCGGCAAACTCAGGATGGAATTCATGGACGAACTCCAATTTGCGACGATTGAAACGCTTTCAGGGCTGCTGGCGAAGAAGAAAATCTCTCCGGTGGAGTTGACCAGGCTGTACCTCGCGCGCATCGAGCGCCTGAATCCAAAGCTGAATGCGTTTATCACCGTGGCTTCGGAAAGCGCGCTTGCGGAAGCGCAATCGGCGGAAAGGGAACTGCTTCGCGGGAAGCGCCGAGGCGCGCTCCACGGCATCCCCGTGGCGCTGAAAGACAACATCTCGACGCGGAATCTGCGCACCACGATGGGCTCGGCAATTCTGCGCGACTTTGTGCCTCGGGAAGATGCCACGGTGGTTCGGAAGCTGCGCCGGGCAGGCGCGATCCTGCTGGGCAAGACCAACCTGCATGAATTCGCTTACGGGGTGACTTCGGAGAATCCGCATTACGGCCCGGTGCGGAATCCCTGGAACGCGGAGCGGATCGCTGGAGGCTCGAGCGGAGGGTCGGCCGTGGCCGTTGCCGCGGGATTATGCGCCGCGGCGATCGGCAGCGACACGGGCGGATCGATTCGCATTCCGTCCGCCTTGTGCGGCGTGGTGGGCTTCAAACCCACGTTTGGGCGGGTGAGCGTTCATGGCGTGTTTCCGCTGGCGCCGAGCTTCGATCACGTGGGCCCGATCACGCGAAGCGTAGAAGACGCGGCGCTGGTGCTTGAATGCATTGCGGGACGCGATCCGCTGGACCGCACCAGCGTCTCCCGCCCGGAGAAGCATTTTGGGATTAGGCGGAGCCGAAAACGCGTGCGGCTGGGCCGTCCGAGGGAACATTTTTGGGTCGATATGGATTCGGAAGTTCGCAAAATTACGGAAGGTGCGCTGGCGGATTTCGCCAAGTCTGACGCTATTGTGGAAGAGATTTCCCTGGCGGCGATAGCGGCAGGGGTCGAGGCCGCCAATCTGATTGCCGCAGTCGAGGCGAGCCAGGTGCACGAACGGGCGGGATATTTTCCGGCGCGCGCCGGCGAGTATGGCGCCGATGTGCGCGGGACGGCTCGAGCAAGGCGCTAAAGTGCCAGCAGTAGATTATTTGAAGGCGCAAGAAGCGGTGCGGCAGGCACGCGAGGAGATGGACGCGGCGCTTGAGCACGTAGACGCGATCGTAATTCCCACCGCCGCCATAGCTGCGCCGCCCATGGGCAGCGAACGGGTTCGCGTGGGCGGCGTGGAGAAGCCGATACGCAGCGCCTTGGTGGATTTAAATCGGCCCGCCAACCTTACGGGCTTGCCGGCGATATCCATCCCTTGCGGGCTGACCAGCGAAGGCCTGCCGGTGGCCCTGCAATTCATTGGGAGACGTTTCGATGAGGCGGGGCTGTTGGCAATCGCCCGCCGGTTCGCCGAAGGCGGGCGCGACTGGCAGCCGAAACATCCGCCGGCCGCCGACTGAGCACGCTTAACCTGCCACGGATCGCGCCGAGATGACCGGCAACGCGCGACGCAAACGCGCGATCACGCGCTCTTTCCCGATGACCACCATGGTGTCAAAGAGCGGCGGCGCCACCGGCTGACCTACCAACGCCACGCGGGTGGCGTTGATCAGGAGGCCGGCTTTCACACCGGCTTTTTCGGCGAGCTGGCGCAAGGCGTGATCGCAGGCGTCGTGATTCCAATCCGGCAGCGCGGCCAGGTCGCCGGCCAAGCTCGCCAGCATCTCCGGCAGGCGTTCGTCTTTCCAGAATTTTTCGCGCGCGGCGGGATCGTAGTCGAAATCGTCGGTGAAAAAAGCGCGAGCCCAATGGGAGAAGTCGGGGACCAGACGCGTGCGCGGGCGAAGCAGGTCCACCACCCGCGCGAACCATTCCTTTCCAGATTCCGCCCATTCGGGGCGCCACAGGCCGGCTTTTTCGAGTTCGGCCTGAATCGCGGGAAGGAGTTCTTCAACGGGAAGCTTTTGCAGATATTGCTGGTTGAACCATTCGAGCTTGGCGCGATCGAAAACCGCGTTGGTTCGGCTGACGCCGGCAAGGGAGAAGCGCTCGATCAG
This sequence comes from uncultured Acidobacteriota bacterium, assembly GCA_963823935.1. Classification (GTDB taxonomy): domain Bacteria; phylum Acidobacteriota; class Terriglobia; order Acidiferrales; family UBA7541; genus Palsa-189. The sequence goes on along the minus strand of CAWGNM010000026.1, from coordinate 21,902 downwards.
TTCGGCGGTGCGGAACATTTCAGTGCCGTCGCCGCTGGACCAGCCGAGGAGCGCGAGGAAATTGCGGAAAGCCTCGGGCAGGAAGCCTTCGTCGCGATAGGAGCTCACGCTGGTGGCGCCGTGGCGTTTGGAGAGGCGGGTGCGGTCGGCGCCCAAGATGAGCGGAACGTGGGCGAAGACAGGAGGCTGGGCGCCGAGAGCGCGGTAAAGCAAGATCTGCTTGGGCGTGTTGGAAATGTGGTCGGCGCCGCGAATGACGTGGGTGATGCGCATGTCGACGTCGTCGACAACAGCGCCGAGCTGGTAGGTGGGCAGGGCAGGCCCGCCGCCGGGGTTGCGAGCAGAGCGCATGAGGACGAAGTCCTCGATTTCGTCGTTCTGCACTTCGCGGGGACCAAAGACGGCGTCTTCGAATCGGGTGGCTGCGCCCAGAGGGACGCGAAAGCGCACGGCCGGATTTTGATCGGCGGTGGAGGGCTTGCCCTCGCGGCAACCGCAGCGAACGATGCGCCTGATTTCGCTCTTGGCGGCGGCTGGATCGTCCGCGGCGTCGCCGCCGGCGTATTTCTCAGGGGGGCAGTAGCAGAGATAGGCGGCGCCCGCGGCGAGCAGCTTATCGGCGGCGGCAGCGTAACCGGCCAAGCGCTGCGATTGGAAGAAAGGCCCTTCATCCCAGTCGAGGCCGAGCCAATTCAATCCGTTGAGAATGCCTTCCACCAGTTCGGGCCGATTACGCTCAACGTCGGTGTCTTCGACTCGAAGAATAAAGGCGCCGCGGCGATTGCGGGCAAAGAGCCAGTTGAATAGCGCGGTGCGAGCGCCGCCGACGTGCAGGTAACCGGTGGGGGAGGGGGCAAAACGCACGCGGACGTTTTCCGCGCCGGAATCGGCGATGTACTTTTCCGGATTTTCCGAAAGCGTCACAAGTGTCCGATGGTCGATCAAAAAATTGATCATAGCCGATGGTTGCGGCAAAGGCGAGCCGGGCCAAGTGCTAGCGGAGGGCCTAACGGGAACAGGCGCGTGGACTGCGGCGATCCTGCACGAAAAGCCTCCCGCATTATCGACATGGACACAGGCTGTGTTCCGTTTTTAGTACCCCCGTACCGTTGTCGGCGCACGGACGGTATCCTATGATTAGCTGAGTGGGGTGGTGATTCGGAGTCTTTGGCTAAGTTGATGACTCGACCCGCTTAAACAAGTGGCCCTAGCCGCTACGGCGTTGCCTATTCCGCTAAAAATCCGCTCCAGGCGCACGTGCGGGGAAACCGCCCGGCGGCGCAAATTCAATTACGATGATACATATCGGCACAATTTGGTTGAGCATCTTCGGGGTGCACGCGCTTGCGGCAGTATTTTTCACCTACCTGCAGCGAGCCAAGCGGCAGCCCTATCTTCAACCGTGGCTCGCGGGTTGGTACCTGCTGGTTTTGCACGACCTGGCTCTGGGGATGGCGCAATGGGTACAGGCGTCGACCTGGCCGATGATGCTGGTCAGAGTTCTGACCGCTGCAAGCGCAGTGTGCTTCTTCGCGGCGGCGCGGATGTACACGAACTCGCGGGCGTGGAAACCGGCGGCGTTCCTCATGGGGGCGTGGCTGGGAGTATTCGGCGTTTCTCTGGCGTTTGAACACCTTTGGATTGCGTCGCAGATTGGATTAGCGGCCTTGTACTTTGCGGTCGCTTATGTTTTCTGGCGGGCGGCCCGCCAGCAGGAGAGCCTGGGCGACTGGATGCTGGCCGCGGCGTTCGCAGGCTGGGCGATCATACCGCTGGTGAGAATTGGTTTTGGCATGCCGGGCATGCCCGGGAGCGCGGATTTCACGGTGCTCGCAAGTTTCCCGTCGTTATTAGCGGGCGTGGTCATGGTGATGGTGCTGTACGAGGACGAAAAGCGGGACGTCCAACGCAATATTCTGGCGCTATCCAGTTTGAACCTGACCACTGCGAGCTTCATGGGAGGGGAGATACAGAAGACGTTGACGGAAGGGCTGGAGCGCGTGCTGAGCGTGGTTCAAATGCCGGCCGGAATTTTGTGCTTGCACAGGCAAGGCGGGCACCAGCCTCAGGTCACGGCGTCGGTGGGTATCGATGCGGCGTTTTGCAGGGCGGCGGCGGAACAAGGGTTGGACATCGACTTGATACAATTGGTCTCGCGGCTTGGCGGGCTGGTGGTGTTGCGAGAACTGGATCAGGAGAGTTCCTGGCGCGCCCTGGAGCACGAACCGGCATTTGTGCGCTTTCGGCAATTGGCCCTGGATCACGGCATGCGCACGGTGATCGGCATCTGCCTGCAGTCCAAGGAAGATCCGTTCGGCCTGCTGCTGCTGAGCAGCGGCGAAAACCGGCGTTTTGCTCAGGCGGAGCTAAGCATGTTGCTCACCCTGGGGCACCAGATCGGCATGGCCGTGGAAAACAGCTATTTGATTCAGCAGACGACGCGCCGCTCGGACGAATTGCATTTGCTGAACGAGATTGGGCGCGCGCTGAGCTCGACGCTTGACGTGGACGAGCTCTTCAACAAAATGGTCGCGGCGCTCAAGCGGATGTTCGATGTGAGCAACTTTTATGTGGCCATGTACGATGCGGAAGAGAACCAAATTCATTTCGAGCTGGAGATTACCGAAGGGATCCGCTTGCCCAAGCGCAGCCGGCCATTTGGAAACCACCTTACGGAATACGTGATCCGCACGCGACAGCCGCTTTTGATCAAGCAGAATTTAGGAGAGGAAGCGGCCAAGCTGGGAGTGCGTCCCGTTCAAGAGGCGGGCTCTTTCTGCGGCGTGCCTTTGGTGGCCTACGACAAAGCGATCGGGGTGATCGCGCTCCGAGGGCTGCAAGACAACTTGTACGATGAAGGGCATCTGGAGATGATGCGGGTGCTGGCCAGCGAGGCCAGCATCGCCATAGAAAACGCGCGTCTCTTCCGCGAAGAGCAGACGAAATCGCGCCATCTATCGCTGCTCAATAACATTTCGCGCCACGCCATCACGACGCTAAATCCCGAGGAGATGCTCTCCAGAATGGCGGAACAGCTCGAGCGCGGCCTGGCATTCGATCACATTGGCATTGGCCTGCTCGATTACGCCACCAAGGAGGTGGTCGTCCAGGCGGAGGCGGGGCGGCGGCGCGGCGCGCTGGGACGGCGCCTGGCCTTGGGCGACAGCATTGTGGGCAAGGTGGCTCGGACGGGACAGACTTGCGTGGCACGCAACGCCGGGGCACCGGAGGTGGGCAGCGCAGTGCTGGAAGGATCGGCCTCGGCGCTGGCGCTGCCGATTTTCTACGCCGACCAGCTTCATGGCGTGCTCTACGTCGAAACCGCCGAGCCGACGGACTTCGCCGAAGAAGATATTCTGTTGCTGCACACGCTGGCCGACCTGATCTCCGTGGCTCTGCATAACGCGCTCACGTTGCAAAAGGCCCAAGAACAGGCCATCACCGACGGCCTGACCGGCGTAAAGACACATCGATACTTGATGGAGGCGCTCTCTTCGGAGTGGAAGCGGGCGACGCGGGCCAGCCGGCCGTTTTCACTTCTGCTCATCGATCTGGACCGATTCAAGTTCGTCAACGATTTTTACGGCCATCTGGAAGGCGACCTGGTGCTGCAACGCGTGGGACAGATTCTGGAGCAGAATTGCCGGCGGTCGGACGTGGTGGCGCGCTACGGCGGGGACGAATTCGTGATTCTGATGCCGGAAACCAGCGCGGCGCAGGCGATGCAAATCGCCGATAAGCTGCGGCCGGCAATTTCCGACGATCCGCTGCTGCGCGAGAAGACGATCACGGCGAGCTTCGGCCTGGCTTGTTTCCCGATACATGGTTCGACGCCGCAAGAATTGATCCAGGTGGCGGATGCTTCCATGTATCTTTCCAAGCATGAAGGCGGTAATACTATATCCACGTCGGACCATCGCAGCATGGCGGCGAGCAAAAAGTGGAAGCGCGATGTGCTGGAGGCGTATCTAGGCGTGACGCTCAAGCGGCTTTTCTCTACCGGCCCCGAGGCCTTCAACGAGATTCGCGAACGGCTCAATCATTTCGCCGTGTCGCTGGGTCCAGCGGACCACAAGCCGCAGGGTTCGGCAAAGGATTACTCGGACGCGCCGGCGAGCTTTGGGGACATCCCGCCCGCGCTGATCGATACGGTGACGTCGCTGGCGCTGGCGATCGATTCCAAGGATCACTACACGCAAGGGCATTCGCAAAAGGTGGCCGCCTACGCGGCGCTGATCGCCGATTCACTGGGGATGAAGGACGAGGAGATCGGCGAGATCCGGCTGGGCGCGCTGCTCCACGATATCGGCAAAGTAGGCATTCCCGAGGAGATTCTGGGGAAGCGCGGTCCTCTGAATCCCGAGGAATGGGAGAAGATGAAAGAGCATGTGCTCTACGGCGATCGAATGCTCGAACCGCTGCAAACCATTTCGCACATCCGCGAAATGGTTTGCCATCACCATGAGATGTTCGACGGCTCGGGCTATCCGCACGGCCTCGCGGGGGAGCAGATACCCATGGGCTCGCGAATCATCGCCATCGCCGATGCCTATGACACGATTACCTCGGACCGCATCTACAAGAAGGCGCGGACTCCCGCCGACGCTTTCGAGGAATTAGAACGCTGCGCAGGCACCCAATTCGATCCCGGACTGGTGAGAGTATTCATCGAGGCCATCCAGAACTTGCCTCACCGAACGCTCGAGGCAAACGACATTCCCGCAAAACAGAGCACCTCCTGACCGGAGCCGCAGGCTAGCGAGCGTGGGGTTTGCTTGTCACGCCATGGGCGATTGCGTAGAATCTCGCTTCCTCGATGTATCAGCCAAACGAAAGGACGGAACACTGAGGACAACGTAATGGGAAGACGCCTTGCTGCAAGCATCAAGGGGGTGGCGGGATACGTGCCGCCGAAAGTGCTCACCAATGCCGATCTGGAGCGCATGGTGGAGACAACCGACGATTGGATTCAGCAGCGCGTAGGGGTGCGCGAACGGCATATCGCCGATAAGGGCATGGCCGCATCGCATCTGGCCACCGCCGCGGCTCAACGCGTGCTCGAAAAAACCGGCACGAGCGCCGAAGAGATCGAGCTGATTATCGTCGCCACGGTCACACCGGACATGTTTTTCCCGGCGACGGCATGCCTGGTTCAAGACCGGATCGGCGCCAAGCACGCCTGGGGTTTCGATCTTTCCGGGGCCTGTTCGGGATTTCTGTATGCGCTGACGATTGGCGCCCAATTTGTGGGCGCGGGAACCCATAAGAAAGCGCTGGTGATCGGGAGCGACGTGATGAGCTCGATCATCGATTACCAGGACCGTAATACCTGCGTGCTTTTCGGCGACGGGGCCGGCGCGGTCCTGCTGGAGTCCGCAAAATCGGACGACGAGGGTATCCTCGATTTTCAACACGATATCGACGGGTCCGGCGGAGAGTTTCTTTTCATGCCCGGGGGAGGCTCGCTGCATCCGCCGTCGCAGGAAACGCTGGCTCAAAAAATGCATTGCGTGCATCAGGATGGAAAGCAGGTTTTCAAATATGCGGTGCGGCGGATGTCTGAAATCGCCTGCCAGCTTCTCGAAAAGAACGGCTATTCCCATCGGGATCTAGCGCTGGTGGTGCCTCATCAGGCGAATTTGCGCATCATTCGCGCCATGCAAGAGAGGCTTGGCCTGGACGATTCGAAGATACTGGTGAATATCGATCGGTTCGCAAACACCACGGGAGGCACCATTCCTCTGGGCCTTTGCGATGCGGTAAGCCAGGGACGGCTCAAGAAGGGCGACCTGGTGCTTGTTGGTTGCGGTGGGGGCAGGCTATACAACGGGCGGGATATTGATGCGCTGGGCGTATTAGAGGCGAGTGATTCTCAGAACCGGTGTGTCACTTATCGAGTGCCAGCTGGCGCAGAGAGAAGAGAAGCGTTTTCGGCCGCCGAATCACTGAAGAACCGCTTCATCAGACTTGGCTGGCTGCGCAGATTGGCCAATACCTTATCGATGTAGGAGCGAGTTTCGGCGAACGGCGGGATACCGCGGTAGAAATCGACGCGTTGGGGACCGGCGTTATAGGCGGCAAGAGCCAGGGTGAGGTTGTGGCCATAACGATCGAGTAGCTGCTTGAGATAACGTGACCCGCCATCGATGTTTTGTGCCGGATCAAAGGCGTTCCGCACGGCCATCTGCGCCGCCGTTCCCGGAAGCAGTTGCATCAAGCCGAGGGCCGATTTACTGGAGACAGCTCGGGAGTTGAAGTTCGATTCCACGGCAATGACGCTGGCGACGAGCGCGGGATCGAGTTGATAGGTCCGGGCCGAGTTCTGAATCTGGTCGGCATAAGGCACAGACACATCGATTTCAGTCTTCGCGCTTTCTCCAAAAACATCCTCGGGCTCGACGCGCACAAGTTCCGCGGCGTCGATCGTTAGACTTCCCCCCTTCATATCGAGGCGCACCTTGTCGCCGAGGATCTGCCAGCCGGCTATGTGCAAGCGCTGACCGCTGCGGAGCACGGCGTAATCGGCCTTGGCCGGGAGCGCGGCCATCAGGGCGAACAAGAGTCCGGCTCCCGCGAGCCGGGCTAACAATCGCGTTCGGCCGTCGCGCGCCTTTGTGCCGAGCCGGCATTAGATATTCTCCAGAGCGTATTGGCGAATCGCCGCCGCCACGCCGCCCTCGTCGTTGGAAAGCGTTTGGCGCCAACCGAACGTCTTCAACTCAGGCACGCTGTTGGCCATGACGATGGGGAGGCCGGCAAATTCCAACATTTCGCGATCGTTGAAATTGTCTCCGATGGCCATCACCTCTTCGCGCCCGAAGCCACGCAGGGCCGTCCATTCCGCCAAGACCGCTCCTTTGGAGCAGTTCAGGCGGATGACGTCAACCATACCAAAATCCCGGTGATCGTAGAAGGTCATGGCCAGCGAAAACTCCAGCGCCTGAGGCACCTCGCGTAAGAGCGAAGCAACCCGCTGCATTTCAGCCACGGAGCCGCTGTACATGAGTTGGATGGGGTCCTCGACAAGGCAATCTTCGAGCGGGCAGACGTTGGCGAGGAATTCGCGATTGCGAGCGAAGTAGGCCTTACGCCGGGGGTCCTCCCAATCGATTTTTTCGTAGATAACCTGGTTCTCGCGAACGCGGTCAAAAACGATAGCGGCGTCGGCGCGATGCTCGGGGAGGAGTCCAAGGACGGCGCGCGCGGTTTGGTGCGGGAGCAGACGTCTTAAATGCGTTTTGCCATCCTTCGATTTCACGACGGCGCCGTTATTGACGATCATGGTGAGAGCGCAGGGAATTTGCTGCGCGATGGGCAGCGCAAAATCGAAGCGCCGCCCGGTCACGAGGGCAATCTCGATGCCGTTGGCCGCGGCGGCCTCAATGGCGCGCCGATTGGCTGGCGGCACCTGCGAAGTGCTATCGAGCAAAGTTCCATCGATATCGAGCGCGATCAGGCGGACCTTATGCTTGCCGTTCGCGAATGTCATTTTGCCATTTTACACGCTGAGCGGGGGCAGCTCGTTTCGCGGAGACTGGTGTTAGGAAAAAAGCGCGGCACTTCTATCGCTGGTAGTGGGCAGTTTGAATTTCAACCTCTCGTGTCACGATCAATAAAATTCAGAGCCCACTCCTATCGCTGGCGTACTTGACACGTCCACGCGACGGGGGTATTGTCCCGGCAAATTCCAACTCTGACCGGTAATCTGGAGGTAAGCCATGAGTCCAGCCGATGCTCGCGGTTACTTTCGTCATCGAAATGCCTTTAGGGCGGGGAGCGGAAACACCGAATCAGGCCGGAGGCGCAAACTTTCGCAAATCGCCTTTATCATCGCCATGCTTGTGCTTTCGGTTGCGGCCGGCCTACCGGCACAAAACTCGCCGAAAGTGAACATGGTCGATCCATTGACCGGAAAGGTGAACGATAGCGTGACCCTGACGGGACAGAATCTGGGTAAGGAGTCCGTGGACGGAGTATTCCTCTCCGACGATAAGGACGATTTCAAGGCCACTCTCGTAGATCAGGAAAGCGCAAAAATCGTTCTCAAAGTCCCGCAGGTCAAGTCGGGCCCATACAACATATCCATTCAGGAAGGCGACAAGATCCTGATTTTGCCGCTGCGCTTTACAGTGCAAGGATAAGCCGCGAACAAGGGGGCCACAGCATGCCGCGCGGCTCGCGCGGCGGCATCGCCGAGAATGACGGCGAAGTTTGCCGAAAAAGCGATTGTGATCGCAGCTAGAACAAAAACTTCAATCCGAATTGGATCTTCCTGGGACTACCGGTTCCCACGATCGGGCTGTTCACGCCTACGTCGGGTGTTGCCGTAGATTCGCCAAAAGTAGAGGGACTGCTAAGGGTCGCGCCAGGGGTATAGAACTGGGTCGTGTTCGTAACGTTATAGAGCTCGGCGCGGAACTGCGCGGTAATCCTCTCCTTTATCTTCCAACTTTTTATGATGGACATGTCCCATTCCCAGAAGCCAACGCCGAAGATGCCGTTCCGGGTCATGGATCCGAAGGTCCCCAAGGCCGGCGGAATAATCACCGCGCTCCCCATCATATAGCAGCCCAATCTATTCAGTTCCTGCAATGCTGTTCCTATTGAACCTCCCGGGCCCGACGGTTGGCTTGTTGCGGCATTGATGCACGCCTGCGGCAGGCCGGCTGTACAAGCTTTGGTCCAGGTAGCGTTTGTGACTATGGGGCCGGACGTGATATTTGCGTCGTAGCAAGGTATGGGCGTGGCCTTTCCAAAGTTGAAGTCGCTCGCAGGGCCGACGAGCGTCCAACGGTCCTGCGCTTCGCCGGTTTCACTGAGATCGTCGGCGGAGTCCGTGGGGTTGATCGGCCTGCCGGAAAATATCGAGACCGTAGACGTCGCTTGCCAGCCCTGCAACATTTGGGCGTAGCCGCTTCTGCCGGGAAGCAAGTACGAAGGTCCGAATGTAATGCGATGGCGGATGTCGAAGTTGGAATTTCCGTACTCCGCGCCAGGATTATGGGCGTTCTCGGGAGGAAGCATGCCGAGATCCGAGGAGTTGGTATCGAGGGCGTGAGAATAAGTGTAAGTGGAGAGAAAGGTCAGACCATGGCTGGCACGCTCTCGCAAGGTCACCTGAAGGGCGTTGTAGTTGGAAAAATTACTGATCGCGCCCAGCATGCGCAGCATCGAAAACCACGGAAATTGTCCTACATAAGGACGCAGCGCGTTCTCCGTGGCCGAATTAGCCCCTGGCGAAGTGATCCCGGCTGTCGTCGCTGCTGTGGGTATGGCGGGATTGGGCTGGTTCAGATCGATGTAATCGAATAGGTGTTGCCCATGGTTTCCCACGTAGCTAGCGTCCAGCGTGAGGCTATTTGTAATGGCGTGCTGCAGGCCGACATTCCAGTTCAGTACCATGGGATATTCGAGGTGCGGCGTAACCCCTCCGATCGCGCAGGGAACCGCCTTGCTGCAAAATGAGGTGCTGCCGACGAAGTTGGCGAAAACGGGAGTGTTGACAGACCAAGGGATCGACGCCGCCGGGATGCTCAAACTATGCAGGTTGATCGTGCCCCCCGGCGTCATGACATTCGCGGCCGGTGGGTTCTCGAGGGGCAACCCCGTCGGAATCGTATTCACGCTCGCGCCCGGAGTAATAAATGGGTTAATCGATGGATTCTGATAAATGATATTGAATCCCGTCCGCACCACCGTCTTGCCCTTGCCCGTCACGTCCCAAGCCAAACCGAGCCGCGGCGCGAAGGCCCAAGGGTCGAGCCTGTACAATGCGTTCCCGTTCGTCTCTTGGATGATCCCGGATTGAGTACTAAGGTCGATATTGCCCGCCAAGTTGTCGTCTTCGTGAAAAGGCTCGGTGTATTCGTATCGCAGTCCAAGGTTCAGCGTCAGTCGCGGAAGGATGCGCCAGTCGTCTTGACCGAAAAAGGCAAATTCGGGATAGGCATATCTTCTGGGCAACGTGCCCGTGAGCAGCGTTGCGGAGCCCGGCGTGCCGGCCATGAAATTCTCGAGACCCGTTGCGCCGGGAAACGCATTTGTGGAGGTGTTAAAGACGACGGTGCCTTTGGCTTGGTCGGTCTGGAGGCTGATGTTCAGACGCGCGTAAACGAACTCGGCGCCAAACTTAAATATGTGTTTCCCGTGCGTATAGGAAACCGTGTCCAGCCAACGCCAGAGGCCGCTGGTTTCGTTCGTGCCTGTCTCGCCGCCCAGGACATCCAATTCGGTGAACCCCGAAATCGTAATGGTTGGAAATCCACACGTGGTCCCTCCACCGACGAAACCCAGGCTCGCGTAATTCGGGGCGCCCGCCGCCGCCGTACAGTCGTAGGAGGGAGAATTCGTACTGCGGCTATTGTCCCAGCCGAATCGCGCATCGTTGAGCCATGTGGAATTTGGAGTCCAGGTCCACCACGCCCTGGCCACGCTGGTGCGGACCTCGAGGGGCGTTGACCAGTACTGCTGCGTGACACCGCTGACGGGCTCTACGGCGGGGCCGTCGCCGTCGAAAAACTCCGCACTCAAATTATTGCGCTCGTTCAGGTTGTAATCCACCCTGGCAACGCCGTTATCGGTTCGTCCAACCGAGGGGAAATCGATGGGAAAGGCTGAGGTGTTCGATGTGTTGTTGCTGAATAGTCCCGCGTTTGCGGTGCATTGCACGGCAGGCACGGTCACGCAACCCGCCAGATTCAGACTGAGCGGGCTCGGAGTTACATGGTTGGCAAGCAGGCCGTTAATAGCGTCTGGGAGGCTGGTGGATGGAGACCCCGCCGGGCTGCCGGCGGTAGCAAGGGATATCGTCGTGGGGGTGTTTATCGTTTTCGGATTCCCGACGTCGTAGCGCTGCGCTTCGTAACCAAGCAGGTAAAACAGTTTATCCTTTTTGATTGGTCCACCGAACGTTGCGCCGAAGTTCTCGAACTGCGTTGGCGTTGTCGTGCTGAAAAAGGGGTTCCTCGCCATCAGGGCCGTATCCCGTCCCAAAGCGAAGGCTGACCCGTGAATCGCGTTCGTTCCGGATTTTATGGCCACGTCGAGTTGGGCTCCGGGTCTCCAGCCGAATTCCGCCTTGGAATTCTCTATGACGTTAAATTCCTGAATCGCGTCGGTCGGCAGCATTACCGCTTGCTCGGACCCGCCGGCTGGTTGTCCACCGTTAATGGCTGAAGTGGTGAAGTAGGCCATCTGGTCGGCCACGCCATCGAGAACGTAAACGTTGTACTCCCCGCGCAGGCCATTGGAATTATCTTGCGTGGGACCGGCGCCTGAGCCCGGCCGCAGTTGAATCGTCGAAAGCAGCCCAAGAAGCTGAACGTAGTTGTGGCCGGAAAAGGGAAGGTCGCTTAGCTCGCCGGCATTGATGCTTCCTTCCAACTGCGCATTCGTTGTACTGATGGCCGGCGCTTCGCCGGAGACCGTAATGGCTTGGGTTTGCTCTCCGGGTTGGAGCGTGGCGTCGACGTGAACGTCACCGGCGACTCCTAAGACAATGTCCTGGCGATCGAAGGCCCGAAAACCCATATAGGCGACGTGAACCGTGTAAGTGCTGGGGATCAGGTTGGAGTCAACATATTGCCCGGTGTTATCGGTGGTCAGAGTTCGCGCGACGCCGCGGGCCACGTCGGTTACCGTAACGCTGGCTCCGACGATAGCGCCGCCGGTCGAGTCGGTTACGATTCCGCTGATCCGGCCCAGCGTTTGCGAATGAGCCGGCGCGCAAAACGACAATGCTGCGAGAAGAGTCAGTAAGGGAAAAAGCGCGCGAAAGGCGCTGCGTTCGAGGCTCGCGTGACGAAGCGAAAAGAAAAAATTCAGCTTCACGGTTCACCCCCTGGAAGGTCGACGGAAACTACCCCTTTTGATAGGCGTATGCTAAAGTGACGCTTATATAAAGTCAATCAGGCCTGTGATGACTCCTGAAGAGCAGAATCGTTGAAGGGAATAAGCAGGATCGTGGCTCCTTTTTTGCGCGTGCTCGGTGCACGTCCTTGTCCCATTGCAAAACGGAAAGGATTTCGGCAGATGCGAATTCGGTTTATGCCCAGCTTCGTAATCGTAGCGAGCTTGATTTTTTCCTCGCTCGCTGTGGCGCAGAATAATCAGGCAAAGCCAAGTCCGAGCAAGGAAGCGAAGGCGGCATCAGGGCCTGCTCCGCGCCACGATATCTCCGGTACCTGGGAGCCGGCCAATGGGCCCGGCGACGGAATTCAGGCCAACGGCGTGAAGGCCATGCCCAACGACGGCAAGCCGGAGCACCAACCTCCTTACTCTCCGTATGGATTACAGGTGTATAAGTCCCATCACGCGCTGGAAGGAGCCGATGCGGTGCTCCCCGGGTTTTTACGACGATCCGCGGGACAAATGTGAGCCGATGGGATTTCCCCGGATGAACTTCTACAATCTGCGCGAAACGCAGATTTTGCAGAACCCATATAAGATCGTGATGTTGTATCAGTATGCGACGACGTGGCGTGTGATTTGGACCGACGGCCGGCCGCTTCCCAAATTGGTGGATGGAGGCGTGATGGTAGGCAATGAAGTGAAAGAGCCGCGCTATTACGGGTATTCGGTAGGGAAGTGGACGGACGATACCACGCTGGTCGTCGATACAATTGGGATGATGGGAGAGGACAGAGTCTGGCTGGATACCGCGGGGCGCCCGATCAGCGATCAACTCCATGTAACCGAAACATTTCATCGCGCCGACCAGGACCATTTGGAATGGTCGGTGACGATCGACGACCCCAAGATGTACACGAAGCCGTGGGTGGCCATGAACAAGTTTCCCATGAGATTAGAAAACCCACACGAGGACGTGATGGAGCAGTATTGCTCGCCAATCGAGATGGAGAAGTACAATAAGTTGTTTGGCGATCCTTCCAGCGCTCCGACCGGCAAGGCGCCTGGGAAATAGATTTGCACCTGGAATCGCGGTGGGTGGCTGAGGGTTCATTGAGGGCTTTGAAACGGAGGAGGCAAGTCGCGATGATAAAGAGAGCAATCCCGATATTGGCTGTGGTTACCTTCCTTCTAAGCGCTTCCGTTCCCTTGTTCGCGCACCATGGAACCGCGGCATTCGACAGCGATAAGAAGATCACTTTGAAGGGAACCGTCACGGAATGGTTCTGGTCTAATCCGCATTGTCTTCTGCGGTTTGACGTAAAGGACGACAATGGCCAAGTGACTCATTGGATTGGAGAGACACAGAATCCCGTGACCATGGTCAATGGCGGTTGGAGCAAAGCCTCCATCAAGACAGGCGATGAAGTCACGGTTACTTTGAACCCGGTGAAGAATGGTTTGCCATTGGGACGGATCGTAACTGTCCTGCTGCCGAGCGGGAAGACCTTGGACGCCAACGCGGGTATACGCAATAACGTTTATAAGTAAAACTACCCGAAGTTCATAAGCTGACGCTGGCCGGATTCCGAAGCTGCGATGGCGGATTTACCCCGCTTTCTCATGTGATGTTTTTCCCCTGCAAAGGTTTTTTCAATAGCTACACGCGCGGAAGCGCTTAGGGTAGGAGCAACGCGGCGCCCTCGAGCGAAGGCCGATCTCGCCAGCTGCTATTTTTTCTCGCTGGCGGGTCCGCCGATGAATTCGTTGTACTTTGCGAGTTCCGCCGGCGAGCACATCATCTCCGTGACATCGAAATGACACGACTGCAATTTGAACGGCAGCTTATTCAAGGCGATCCAGGGCTTGGTGTACATCTTGGGATCGATGATGGTCACAGTGAGTTCCAAGGTGTCCTGGTCCACGCGATGGTATCGCTCCTCGACGTGCAGATCGGGACTGTGCGGCCGGCCGGCGCGGTCGATCCAAGTTTCGTCGTTGATGCCCGTCGTGTCCACGACGAAGGTGTAGTCATCCGCCCATTTGCCGATCGAATAACCGAACCACCTGGGCGCGGCATCCTTAGGGAACTCTCGCCCATCGGTCCAGAGGACTCGCCAGACGCGGCCAAACTCGTACAGGACGTAAACATTCGTGGGTGTTTGGAGAATCTGAGTGGTTCTTAGCTCGTAAAGGTCCTCTCGCGGGAATCCCTGTGGATTGCAGGCGACTACAGGGTCATTGGTCTCCTCGGGAAGAACGCTTCTGACCCCGTTACTCGGCTTGGTGAGCTTGAGCGCCGCCAAGCCTTCGGGCGTGTAAGGCAAATCGTGACCCGGCTTGCCATCTTCGGGCGAGGCTGCCGCGCCCATAGCCTGGATTCCGCCGTTTCCAGGGTCCCAGATTCCGGAAATATCGCGGCGAGGAGCCGGGCCGGAGGTGGCGGGAGGCTTGACGGGCTGGTTTGTCCACCCGTCAACCGGCATACCGACATAAGGATTTCTTCGGGCCGGCTCATTTGCTTGCGTGCCTTGAGCCTCTTGAGCCTGCGCCAGACAGGCGGAAGCAAACACTGCGACGAAAGCAATCACCAATGGCAAAAGGCCCTTTCGCATCGTCGCACTCCCTCTCCGAATGATCATCGAGACGCTTAGTTGCTCAGAGTCTGGCCATCAGGCAGACGGACCGTAACGAGGCGGCCGACAGTCCGGCCATTCTTCACTGGATGCACGGCGACGGTAATTTCGTCTCCCGGCTTCAAGGTATGAATCGTCCAGCCTTTGTTGGTCATGTCCGGAGGATTGCTGGTTTCGACGACCCAGTGTTCGACCTCGCCCTTGTCATTCTTGTAGTCGAATTTTACGAAGCAATGAGGGTTGGCCCAATACCAATCCGTAACGGTAGCCCTCATCGTGATTGTTTTGGAGGTCTCGAAGGCGGCCGCGCCATGATGCGCGAAAGCGGGAACGCCAGAAATGAACAAGCCGGTCAACACGAGAGCCACAGCAGTAAGCTTATTTCTCATGCAGCCTCCAATTTTCTGCGTCGGGCGCGCGGAATCTGTAAATGGCTACCTTCTATTGCTCGAATAAAGGCAGAGACTGGCCGTCGGGTCCGATGAGCTTCTGAATCCAAATGGAATGCTTGCCGGCTTTCAATGCATAACCCGTGATCGTAACGTGATCTCCCGGGTTCAATGTATGCTTCGTCCAACCCGCCCTGGCGAGCTTATTGGGGGCGGTGAGTTCACCCTGCCAGTGCTCGATTTCGCCCTTGTCGTTTTTTACGTCAAAGTAAAGCTGGACATGCGGATTGATGAACTGGAAGTCGGTCATCGTTGCCGCGACCGTGACCATGTTGCTGGTGTCGTACGCGGCTGTGCCATGGTGAGCAAAAATCGGGCTGCAGGCAACCGCCAAGATAGCGGCAACGCAAACCGCCACGCGCTAGCTTTCTCCTCATTAAAATCCCCCTGTAAGGCGAGTTCCTGCGCGTAATCCTCGCACCCACGCCTTCCGCTGTCAATCAATGATGGACGGCTTTCGCTGGGCCTTTGTGACAACCCACGGTGGGCTACGATCGGCCTGCGGCAGCTACCAGATCGCTATAAGGACTGACGCCGCCATGGATGTGCACGACCCGGGCGACGTCTAGTTTCAGACGCGTGACGTTGTCCACCAGGTTAATGGTGTAAGGACTGGGGGCTGGCAGCGGCGGCGCACCCGGGCGTGGAATGTAGGAGTCCGCCTGAATCAGCAGCTTCTGCTTGGGCAGGTACGCCATCAACAGGCCCACGGCGTGAGGGTGGCCTCGCAGCAGGTAAAGCTCGATGGTCGTGTCGCCGTCGGTGAGCACGCGCTTGTCCTTCATCGTTTCCAGGACAGGGGCTCGCGGCGCGCGGGCGAGCCGATCGGGATTGATCGTGTGGGGGTTCTTGAAAATCTGCTCTTCGTAATACTTCTTGTGCGATTCATGAGTAATGATCGGAATTCCTTCGGCGACGTAGGCTCGAAGCCCTCCGGCATGATCGGCGTGATGGTGGGTATTGACCACATACCGGACCGGCTTGTTGGGCGCCAGCTTCTTGGCTGCGGCCAACGCGGCCACGGTGTAAGCGTCGTTTCCTGGGCCTTCGATCATGACCAGATAATCTTTGAACTCGACGAGAATGCTGCCTTCGGCGTTGGGGGTTATGGCCCAGACGCCATCGGCAAGCTTTTCCGGCTGAGGTTCGGGCCGCGCGCCCCCACGACCTCCTGCTCCGCCGTTGCCGGGGTTCGCGCCGCGGATATCCAGAGCGGCCTGGCTATTCGGCTGCACATTCGCGACATTCAGGTCCAGAATCGGATAGCCGCCCTCACGCATCACGATATGCATCGGAAATTTCACGCCACCGAAATCCCGATAATCGGAGTAGACGCCTTCCATGAGGGTGTCGCCGGTATAGGGCACGTCCATAAAGGTCTCGACATGCTCGACTAAATTCTGGCTGTTGAGGGTACCCTTCAGGGTGTACTTGCCGAAGGCGGAGAATGAGACCACGGTTTTTCCGTGTGACACCGACGTTTTCGCGGTGGCGATATTCGCGGCGGCTCCTTGGAGAAAACCATGGGGCGTCAGCCAAATGCGCACGGCTCCCGCCTCGGTGTGACCATCGGTATTCTGCTTATCGACCATTTCACCTGGGGCGGGCCGAATGCCGCCCTGAAACGTGACCGGGTTGTACCCTCCCACGCCGCCTCCGCGCGGGGGTCTCTCGTCATCGATTCGCACCACCTCTTGCCGCATGGCGGGCGCGGTATAGTTCACCGACATCGTGTATTTTTTCAGCGTGTAGCGCGGCCACGGCCCCCCGGGTTCGTAGGCCTGGCCCGAAGCGTAGAACTGTCCAGTGCCCGTGTATTGAACCGCCTGAAGCCCGGCCGTGCCCATGGCTGCCATTGCGGCGTCGATGGCCGGCTTTGCCTGGGAGGCTGAATCCTGCGCCGCCACACGAAGCGAGAGCAGCATCGCTACGGCGAGCACCATCACAGAGATCTTGTTCATGTCGATGTAACTTCCTTATCGGAGTTGAAATTGGCGCCATAGTACACCGTCGGGCTGGCTTATGGGTACGACAAAGCGAGACAGATAAGCCTTGAAGCGTTCCGAAATCAGCGCGGCGGACTCGTTCCCACTTCGCTCTTGCGCGGTGCGCCTCGGCGGGCACGGAGTGTCAAGCGGCGTGAAATCTCCGATGGCGCGCAAGTAGCGCTCGGCCGAGCGTCTCAAAGCCAGCTTGGGGTCGCCCGAGACCACGAATCCTGGCCACGCACCGTATAGTTTCGAATAGTCGTAGCGCTCGAGTGTCGCAACAATATGACGAACGGTGGCGCCATCCAGGGGAATGAAATTCGGGTAGCTGTACATGAAGCTGACGTACCTGCGATCGGGACATACCTGGGGCATGTCGCCGGTCATCAGCGCGCCGGTTCCTTGTTCTCCGGAAGCCCAATGCAGCGCCTGAAATCCGCTGAAATGGCCGCCTACGCGAATCAGAGTGAGGTCATCATTTAACGAACGTGTCTCGCCGCTCCAGAACACAATTGCCGGATCGGGGTGCTGGACCCATTCCCGATCCGCTTCGTGCAAATAGATGGGGACGCCACCGAAGGCGCGGCTCCATTCCACCATGCTGGCGTAATAGTGCGGGTGCGAAATCGCGATTGCCGAGAGTCCGCCGAGCGCCCTGACCAGCTCAATTGTGCTGTCATCGATTAAGCTGACGCAGTCCCAGAGGACGCCGCCGCTCTGCGTTTGCAGCAGAAGCGCGCGCTGTCCGATGGCAAATTGCGGCTGGGTGTGAATTCCCCAGAGCTTTTCGCCTTCTTGAAAGAAGACGTTACGATGCGTCTTCCGCAGATCATCCAGAGTGATCCACTTCTGTCCCTGCGCTCCGATATATTGGCGCTCATCTTTACAAATGGGGCAGGCTGGAGGAACGCCGCCGGCGCTTGGATATTGCGTGCCGCAAGTGACGCAGATGTGGCTCACAGCGCGAGGCTCCTTACTCAATCTACGGTCTGGGCGGCAATTCGCCGGGAATCTTCGAAGAAGCGGGCGGTGATGGCTCCGAAAATGAAGCCGCCAACGTGAGCCATGTAGGCCACGCCTCCGGATTCGGTGCTCATAACCGAGCCGACTTGGCTGAAGAGCTGAATCAAAAACCAGAGGCCGATCAGGACGACCGCCGGAATCACGGTGACGTCAATAAACCAGCCGAGGATCAGCAGAGTGCGAATCTTGTCCCGCGGATAGGTGATCAGAAAAGCGCCCATCACCGCGGCGATAGCGCCGCTGGCCCCCAAGTTCGGAACGGTGGAGCTGCTCAATGCGAAGATTTGAGCCAAGGAGGCGACCACGCCGCCAAGGAGGTAAAAGACCAGATAGCGAATTGGACCCATGGCGTCCTCGATGGCGGGGCCGAAGGCCCAAAAGAACACCATGTTGCCGATGATATGCATCCAGCCTGCGTGCATGAACATGGCGGTGAGGATGGTTATCCAGCCTTGACCCGCGACGATATGCGCGGGAATCACGGACCACTGTTCGATGAAAGCGTCACCGCGCGCCAATTCGAGGAGAAAGACGAGCACGTTGATCACAATGATGGAAACGGTAATCACCGGGCGGTGGGTAGGCCGCCGGGAAATGTCGCGTAATGGGATGCCCATGGTTTCAGCTCACTTCTTCAAGAGAGTAGCGGGCCATTGTTGCACTGCGCTTACATTCCGCACAATGGCCGGACTTCGAGCGACCCGGGGTTTCGGATTGACTCGGAACGGTCGCTGGCATATGGTTCGGTTCAAAGCGGCGGACTAGAGCCAGCCCGGAGGTTAGATGTGAGCAAACACGACTCAACGCGTCGATCCTTTTTGGTGCAAGCAGCGGTGGGCGCCGGAGCTGCGGCCGGTTCTGGGCTGGTGCCGGATATTTACGCCCAGACGCTCGCCCAGCCTAAGCAAGAGGCAGCCGAACAACCGCACGCCAACGCCGTGCAGCATGGCGCGTTTTTCAATTATGAGCAGGCCGCGACGATGGCAGCCTTCACGGAGCGGCTCATGCCGGGAGCGCCAGGCAAACCCGGAGCGAATGACGCTGGAGTGGTCAACTACATCGATCTGGCGCTCGCCGGCGCCTATGCCGATCTTCAGGATTTCTACCGCGCCGGGCTCGCACAACTCGATGCCCATTGTCGCAAGACCTACAACGAGTCCTTCGTTCAGCTCGATGCCAGCCGGCAGGACGCGGTTATCGCCGCGATCGAGCAGGGGAAGGCGGCTGAGTTTTCCTGGCCGAGCGCTGCGGAGTTCTTTAACGTAATTCGCACGCACACGATGGAGGGGATGTTCGCGGATCCAATTTATGGTGGGAACCGAGACTTTGCAGGTTGGCGCCTGGTAGGTTTTCCAGGCGCTCAGGGAGATTTCACGCCGGGAGACTTGCAGAATAAACAAGCCTTTACGCGCTCGGGCGTCATGGGATTGCAAGCGCAGGCCAAAGGCCTGCAGCGGGGGTAAGCGATGGCGACCTTCACAACCGACGCCGTCATTGTGGGCGTGGGAGCGGTGGGCGGGATCGTTGCCGCCGAACTCGCCAAATCGGGGATGAAAGTGATTGGCCTGGAGCGCGGCCCCCGGCTCACCACTCAGGATTTTAGCGGGCTGGACGAATTGCGCTACTTTCAGCGCCAGGAACTTCGCCCGAATATAAAAAAGCAGCCGGTTACCTGGCGGCCGGACGACAAAACGGATGCCAAGCCGCTGCCCATCTTGAATTACGGCAATCAGGCCGGAGGCGGGACGGTTCACTACGGCGCTCTTTCCTGGCGCCTCCACGAAGATGACTTCCGCGCGCGATCTCACACCATCGAACGCTACGGAGCGTCCGCCATCCCGTCCGACTCATCGCTCGCCGACTGGCCCTTGACGTACGCCGAACTCGAGCCTTTCTACGACCGCGCGGAATATGAACTGGGCGTTTCCGGCAAGGCGGGGAATCTGCAGGGCCGCAAGATGGACGGCGGAAATCCGTTCGAGGCGCCGCGCCGCCGCGAGTATCCTCTTCCCGCTTTGCTGCCCGATCAATCCGGCGTGATCTTCGCAGGCCGGAGCGGGCAAACTCGGTTATCACCCATTCTCCTCGCCACGCGCGATCCTCTCGCAGTTTTACCAGGGGCGCCCGAGCTGCACTTACTGCGGCTTCTGTCAGGCGTTCGGCTGCCATATGGGCGCCAAATCGAGCATTCTGGTCACCAAGCTTCCCGAGGCGGATGCCACCGGCAACTTCCAGCTGCTCACAGGAACAATGTGTTATCGCGTGAACAGCGACAACAGCGGGAAAGTGACCGGCGTCTCTTATTACGGCCCCGATGGCTCGGAGAACACCATCGAGGCGGACGTGGTTATCCTCGGCACTTTCATATACGACAACACGCGCCTGCTGCTGCTTTCAAAAACCGGAAAATTCCCGAACGGCCTGGCCAATTCGAGCGGCCAACTGGGCAAGCATCTGATGGCGCACATCGGCGCGAGGGTGTTCGCCGCCTTCGACGACCGCTACGTCAACATCTACATGGGACCGAGCGCGCAGAAACATAGCCTGGACGATTTCAACGCGGACAATTTCGATCACAGCGGCTTGGGATTTATCCGCGGCGCGCAGATTTCGGTTACTCCCGCGGACCTCGAGGCCGGCCCCATTGGCACAGCACTGAGTATGAACCCGCCGCCGGGAATTCCTCGATGGGGCGCGGAGTATCGAGACTTCCTCGCCAAATATTTCGCGCGTTACGCCGCCATCGTGGCGCAGACGGAAAACCTGCCTTACGCCGATCATAGGATCGACCTCGATCCGCACGTGCGCGACCGCTGGGGCTTGCCGGCGCCGCGCCTCACCTACAACTGGCGGCGGCCAAACGAGCTCGCTCGCGTGGAGTTTCTGCTCGGTAAGCTGGAAGAGCTGGGCCGAGCCACGGGCGCAACCCACGTATGGCGTTCGCCCAGCGGCGCCGGCGCGCCGGGAGCCCACCACGAAGGCGGCACGCGCATGGGCAGCGATCCGAGCAATTCGGTTGTGAACCGCTACGGCCAGAGTTGGGACATTCCCAATCTCTTCGTTATCGGAAGCTCGACGTTCCCGACGATGAGCGGCTTCAATCCCACGCTCACGATTCAAGCTCTGGCGTATTCGAGTGCGGATGCGATCGTCAATCGCTACAAGAAAAAGCCAGGCCCGCTGGTCTAGCGGAGGTTTGTGTGAAAAGCAAATTGTCGCTCTTTTTCGGCGTGACGGCGGCCCTTCTGATGATTTGCGATTTGGCGCTGGCCCACCACGGATCGGCCGTTTCCTACGACACCAGCAAAATGGTTACGATGGAAGGAACCGTAACGGAATTTCAGTGGCGGAATCCCCACGTTTATATCTTTTATGACGTGACGGACGCCCAAGGAAACGTGGTCAATTGGGGCGCTGAAACGCACTCTCCGGTGGTTTGCGAGGACCAGGACGGCTGGACGAAATCGACGCTGAAGCCGGGTGACAAAATCACGATCTCGGTTTTTCCGTCCAAGATCAACACGCCTCACGGGCTTCTGGCGAAAATTGTATTCGACGGAAGAACGATCATTGACGATACGGGGCGCGAACGGCAGACGGGCCGTCCCGAAAGCCTGTACAGCACCTTGGGGCAGTGAGGTGCACGCGATAGGCGTTGAGCCCCGGTGAGAAAATGCGCCAAGTATCTGCGGCGCCATCCGACGAAGCGAAATATAGAGACGACATGAGAGTGCCAGCCGCAGGCAAGAAATAAGAGGCTGGTAGCGCGGAGTAGATTTTTGGCCCGCGGAAGTTATCTGGTATCGGGTTGTGGTTTGCTAAAGCGGTAACCGGCACGGGTGTCACCTTCATACGAGACCAAAAGCTCTGGCCGAGACCCGTTCTTCAGATAGAGCGTCCCTACGCGCTTGCCGTTCTCGGTCTCCAAGCTGGATTCACCAATCACGCGATAGCCGGAC
>CAWGNM010000025.1:0-70433 GCA_963823935.1 uncultured Acidobacteriota bacterium | reverse complement strand
CGGGGCGTTGGTAAACGTTGTGATTCTAAAGGGGTTACTGGAACCATGCAAAACTCGCTTAACTCACACATTATGAGTCGGTTATCGCGAATTGCGGTGTTTGCGGAGCGTTTTCTGATGGTCGCCGCTGTAAACGTTATCATTACAAAGGGGTTACTTTTCGGCACGCCGAACCGATGGGATCGCGAGCGGATTGTGAGCGGTGGAGAAGAATTGCGAGTTGCGGCGGGGAAGAGGTCGATCGGAGGCGCAGTCGTGCCAAGCACGCCTGGGCGAAAGGAACTAATTTCAAGCATGTTCTATTTTAACCGATGTGTAAAGGGACGGCGCTTGGCTGTAGACGCAAAGTGAGAATGTCCGGTTTGTGCAAAGTAGAAATGTCCGCTTTTCTGAGGGCCGGGAGGCCCGATGGGAGAGGAGCGGATCAGCATGAGCTTAACGGAGCGGGAGCGGCCGAAAGTATTTTATTTGGTGCAGCAAGACAAGTTGAAGCAGATGAAGCCGCAGGCCGGCTGGATTTGAGCGTACGCCAGGTGCGGCGTTTGTTGCGGCGGATGCGGCAGCAGGGAGACCGCGCTGTGGTGCATGGGCTTCGCGGACGCGGCTCGAATCGCAAGATTGCCGCAGCCGTTCAGCAAGGAGCGCTGGAGCAGTTGCGCCAAGCGGGCTACCGCGGATTTTGGTCCGACCTTGGCGTCGGAATATCTGGGCGGGGCGGCCTGCGCGTCAGCCACGAGACGGTGCGGGAGTGGATGATGGGAGCGGGGCTGTGGCGGGCGCGACGGCAGAAAATCAAAGCGGTGCATGTGTGGCGGCCGCGACGCGCGGCGTTCGGGGAATTGGTGATGTGGGACAGCAGCCGGCATCGTTGGCTGGAAGATCGCGGGCCGCAGCTGGTGTTGATCTTGATGATCGACGACGCTACCAGCCGTATCTGGGGCCGGTTTGCCGAGCAAGACAGCACCGAGGAGAACTTCCGTCTGCTGCAGGATTGGCTGGGGCGCCACGGACGGCCACTGGCCTATTACACCGATAAAGCCACGCTGTTTCGCACCACCGCAGCCGCGCGGATCGAAGAACAACTGGCGGGCCGGGAGCGGCCGCAAACGCAGATCGGGCGGGCGCTGGAGGAGTTGGGCATCGAGTGGATTGCGGCGCACTCGCCGCAGGCCAAGGGGCGGGTGGAGAACGCCTTCGGCACGTTACAAGACCGGCTGATCAAAGAGATGCGCGTGGCCGGCGTGAGCACGTTGGCGGCGGCCAACGACTATTTTCAGCGTTACGCCTGCGACGATTCTTAGTTGAAAACTGTCACGTGAACTGAATACGCAGATAAAATCGACACAACTCTCTGCGGAACCGAGATTCCATATATTGGAAACTCGGGATCGCGGACGTTTCGCGGGAAAACTGATCGAGCATCACACAATCCGATTTGACAAAAAATAACCAGGGCAGTAACCTCCCTCCCCTCGGAACATTCCCCCGCTTATTCCGAGGTCAAAGAAAAGTACCTTTTGTGGAGGAGATCCCTATGTCCCAGCCGCACAAAGGGGTGTTCAATAGATGTTTCGAAGCAATCCGCGTCGCGTTTACCTTCGGATGCATGTTGCTGCTCGCATTCCTGATGATTCCGCAGGCGGCCAAAGCCCAACGAACCTGGCATGCGAATGTGGGAGCGGAAACCAAGGATGAAGCGGAACAGGCCGACGCATTTCTGCCGAACGAGATTTGGATTAACGCAGGCGATCGCATCCAGTGGACCTGGCAGCCGAAGAACGAACCGCACACGGTTACTTTCTTGAAGGCCGGCCAGACCCGTCCGACGCCGCCGCCACCAATTGGACCGCCGTCCGGGCCACCGGTCGGGCCACCCTTCTATTTCGGGAGTGCGACCGAGTGTCCCAGCCCCGACCCTTACCGTGGCGGCACAGCCAGCTATGACGGCAGCGCGTGTGTGTCCAGTGCTGTGTTGGATGGCGGCACAGCCCCCTCAACCTTTACGGTGACATTCCCTAATGCAGGCAATTACAAGCTTGTGTGTTTGATTCACACGAACATGAATGGAACGGTCCACGTTCTCGCTAAAACCGCGCCTCTTCCCTACCTTCAGTGGGACTATGACAGGCAAGCCAGAGATGAGGCGCAAGACATACTCGGAGACCCCGACAATCCAAACGAAGAGGTGAGGGATTTTCCCCGTTCCAAGAACGAAGTGCTCATGACCGGTGAACTCGTGGCAACGGGCGGAGGGCGACAGTATTTGGCCGTCGTCCGCTTTTTCCCGGAAACGATCTATATCCAGAAGGGGGAGACTGTCGAATTTACGAATGTCGACCCGGAAGAGCCTCACACGGTGACGTCGGGCACCGCCGATACCCTAACCAACGATATGGAGTTGGTCAACGCGAGCGCGGGTTCCGACGGGGCCCTTGCCAGCACGGTGAACACGGCCAGTGAGTTCGGAAATGCGACGAATACCACGGGTGTAACCTCCGGGTTCCTGGCGGCGTCGCCTGAAGACGCAGCCGGACGTGCGCAGGCAGCGCCGGGAGTGACGCGTATTCGCATAACGTTCAATGTTGCTGGTACCTTCTATTACCATTGCGCGCTGCATGATGTGGACGGGATGCAGGGCAAGGTAGTGGTCGCGGGCGGCGAAAAAGAGTGGTAACCGAATAAGGTCGATGAAGCTGCGATGGTTCAAGACCCTGGCGATCCTGGCCATTCTGCCGGGGACTTCTCACGGTGCGTTGGCTCAGGGGTCCCCAAAACCTCCTGCGCCAACGCCACCGAGTCGCGTTGAAGTACCCTATCGGGGAGGCCTAGTAGACCCGCCGCAACCGAAGCCCAAATTCACTCTGACCGACACATCCGGGACTCCGTACGATCTGTCATCGAAAAGCCAGGGCTACGTGACGCTACTGTTCTTCGGCTACACAAATTGCCCCGATATGTGTCCGCTGCAGATGCATGTGATCGCGCAAGCTCTTAAGAATGTGCCTGCGAGTGTTGCAGATCAATTCAAGGTTGTATTTGTCACAACCGACCCCGATCGGGATAACCCCCAGGTGCTTCGGGCGTGGCTGGATCACTTCGACAAACGCTTTATCGGCTTGACGGGAAGCCAGGCGGCAATCGATGCAGCACAAACTGCCGCGAACCTCCCTGTGGCCAAGAAATCAGCAGTGCGCCCCGGTGGAGCTTATGAAGTAGGTCACGCGGCATTTGTTCTGGCGTACACCAAGGACAATCTGGCCCATGTGATCTATCCCGTGGGAGTGAAGCAGGAAGATTGGGTGCACGATCTGCCGTATCTTGCCAACGAGACATGGGCGAACCACTAGAGTCACCGCGTGCCTGAGCCACTCTTTGTGGGTCTATTGTGAATGGTTTTGACTTGGGGTCGTGTTAGGCGCTATGAATTCTGGATTGTCGCCCATCCGGAAGTAATCCGTTTCATCTGTTAGGCGGTCCGCTGGCTGCGATTCTTCCGCTGCTGCCGTGCCGCCTCCAACTTCCGATTCCACTCGGACTGAAGCCCCAAGTCCCGAGAAAAATCTCGCATCAACACCTACAGAGCACTCATGAACGCCATATTGGCGACGTTCCACAACGATCTCAGCGGCAGTTCTGTTCCACCGGTAAGCTGCTATGAGTCCATCCTGGAACGAAGCGGCAACCATCCTGCAGTTTGTTCACGACTTCGCGAAGCTTTACGTGCCTTCGAGAAGACGTGCGCGGCGTGCTGCACACCTGCTCAACCACACGTCACGAGTGCTGGCGCGACCCGCGCAACTTTCTGCTGAGCGGCAACAAGAACGATCGATCGATGCCCGAAACTAGCCACCTTCTGCGACCGGCTTCTCTCAGCGTTTACCATGGAGAGAACGCTTACGAACTTTGAGGAGCTGGCACGTAGCTATCTGGCCGTCACTCAGGATCTCACGCGGTGATGTCGCCTGAGCTCTTTATCGAGTTGGCGATTCCCTGTGCTGGCCAGCAAGTCTACGCACCACGCTATCGGTCGGAGTGGCTGGCAAGATCACGGAGGCCGGCGTGCGTGCGAGCGGTTCTACTATCAGCAGTTGGATGCGTTGGCTATTTTGCGCCAGGAAGTGCGGCGTGATCTCTGGCCGAGAGTGGCAAGCACAGCGCCATGAGTGGCTGCGCCAGGTTCCTTCGATCGGCCCCATCCGAGCGGCTCTGCTGATCGCTCTGATGCAAACGCCACATCGCTTTCGCACCAAACGGCAACTTTGGGCCTACAGCGGTTTGGCTTTGCAGACCTCCGCCAGCGGGGAATACCGTTTTGTCGAGGGGCAACTCCAGCATTCCAAAAGGCTCTTGGCCATTCGCGGGCTCAACACAAATCACAATCACGATCTGAAAAATATCTTCAAGGGTGCGGCGATCCGAGCTGCTGTCGTGCCGGGGCCGTTTCAGGAGTTCTACGCCGCTTTAGTGGCCAAAGGAATGAAACCGCAAACGGCCTTCTCGCCAACTGGAAATCGGGACCAAGCCAGCTTCCGAGAAGGTGTATCGGGAGTTGGGCTTGGTCGGCATGACTCCATTGGCGCGGTACTAATTCCGATGTGGATCGGGGACGAGTGTGAGGCCAGTGATCCCTTCAACTCGCGGCAGCGTGCGGCACGCAGCGGCTATTCCAAGCCGTTGCCCAGGATGCCTTTCTCGATCAGGTCCTTGTGCTCGTCGTCGTCGTGACTGGCGATGATAAAGAGGTTCTTCTCGGTGCGGTAAAGTTGGTTGAGCCACTTCAGTTGCGCCAGCAGCGCGACCTTATCTTCCTGTATCCACGGCGCGTCTTTGCCTTTGATCAGGCGCACGCCGTCCATATGCCAGGCGGTATCGCCGATGAAAAGGTACTCTCTGCCCGATTCCAAGGCGACGTAGACCATTTGCGAGCCGGGAGTATGCCCGGGCGCTTTGATCAACGCCACACCTGGGCCGAAAGGAAGATACTTGTCGTAATCCACGACGTTGTAGCGGCTGGCCATGGCCGGAGTGATCTTGATTTCCGGCATTTGGGGATTTGTTTCCAGGGCCTCGACCTGGGCGCGTGTCATCAGCGTTTTCGGGGCGAGTTCGTCCACGAAGGGAGTACGGATGACGCCGGCGACATGGTCGCCATGTTCGTGGGTGATGATAATGGCTTTGGCGCTGAGAAGCGCCTGTTGGACCTGCTTCGCGGCCTCGGGATAATACGGTTCCACGGTACCGCGTCCGAAGAAGCGATGCACTTGCTCGTCCATGCCGGAGTCGATCATAACTTTGCCGTCGGCATAGACAATCTGAAATACCGTGCGGGCCTGAACACTGGGCTGATCGGGAGCGCCCTGGACTGAAAACTTTTTGGAGCGGCGGCTTTCCGCGAATTTCAAGACTTTAATTCGCAACGGCCGCCTGCCCGGGATCATGGCGGCCACCTGGCGTATCTGATCGATCTGAACAGTCCACGATGAGGCGTCGAGCTCGCTTTGCTGGCCTTGCGCGAAGGGAGGCCATGCCACGGCGGAAATGGCAAGTATCGCCAACAGGCGAATGCAACGAGTCTTTCTCATTTTGTTTCTCTGTGGCGCCGAGTTAACGGTTAAGAGGCAGCGACGTTTCGTGCGGCAATATTGTCGCACAATTGGCGTTTCTTTCCGCGATTGACTCCGTTTAGATTCGCTCAGGGCTGACCGGCCACCGAATGCGGTCGCGACTACAAAAGCAGGTGGCGAGGTGGAGGTCCAGGCCATCTAATTGGAGAGGGAAACAGGGAGGTTAGCGATGATCAGAAAAACGAGCGGCGGCTACAAAGTGCTGTCGGAGAAAGGCAAGAACCTGGGCGGTCCTTACAAGAGCAAGGCCAAGGCGCAGAAGCGATTGCGGCAGGTGGAGTTTTTCAAGCACAAGAAGGGATAACCCTTCCGGCTCGAAAAGGCCAAATGCGAAAAGCAGATCCTCCGGTTGCGGGCGTCCGCGGGACGCCACCGGAGTCCACAGAGCGGACCTCGGCTGCGGCCTCGGGATGACAACGCCGCCCGTGGCGGTGGCTGGGATACAGCTTCAAAAGATAGAAGGGGAAGGGGAGATGCGTAAGCATCTCCCCTTTTTAGTTGCTGGTTTTCTTCCTTTCTGGCGATATCTACTGCTGCGGCGGGGCGGGGGTGCGAAACCAGGTCTTGGGCCCGCATTCCTTGCTCCGGGGCCTCCGTTGACTACGTTGTAATCGGACGGAACCTGGAAGAGGGTGCTGGCGGGCTCTTCGCGGCTGAGATCCGAAAGCGTCGTGGACGAATTGCCGTGGAGCGGGTCGGTGGTGGAGGTGCTGAGATCGATGCTCAGGTCCGTGGAATACCAGCGGGTGGTAACGGTCTGGATCGGCGCGGTGTTGCCCATCTGGCCGGCTGGAATGGTGCGCGTGATTTGAGTGCCCTGGGCGAGGAGACCATCCATGGTTTGTGAGCCGAGGGACTGGGTGGTCACATTCGGGTTCGAGTTGGCGCGAGGCGGCCGCTGAAAATTTGTAGCGCGGGGCGGCGGCAACGTGAAGCGGTGGGCAATCTTTTTTACCGGGTCAAGCACGTAGGAGACGCGGGCTGTGGGGTCGGTGATCCTGACGATCTGCTCCAAAGTTCCCGATGGCGTGGGGCGCGTTTCTTCGATGCGCGTGCGGCCTTGGCCGTCGCGGTAGACCATGGCCGTATTGGTTTGCTCGACCAGATTTCCGTCCTGCAAAGTCTGATTGTGCTTGAAGGTGACTTGCGCCGAGTAGGGCTGGCCGGTCACCGTTTTGCCGCCCATGAAGTCGAACATGGGCGGACCGCCCTGGGCCATGTGAAAGCCGGGGCGGGGAGGCGGAGCCTGCGCGTGCAGTGCAAGCGCAGGAAGCGTCTCAGGACCAAAGAACCGAACGATAGTATCCACCCCAATCGAATCCACCGCGATAAAATCCACCGCGATTTTTGCATGTGTTGTGCTCCTTCCCGTGAGCTTAATGCTCAGACGCGGGTGCGTTTTCAGGAGTTGCCAAGGCGCCTATCCAAAAGCAAAGCAAATGCCCAGAGCGCCCGCGCGGCCCGTTAACGCGCGATCTCTTCGAGAGGGCGGCGCGCGGTGCGCGGGCCGAATCCGCCGATCAGCAGAGACACCATCAGCATGCTGCAGGCTATGAATATAAACACGCCGACGGTGCCATAGTTGCGCAGAAAAAGCGCAATCACGAAGCTGCTGAAAACGGTGCTGAGGCGGCTCCAGGAGTAGACGAAGCCGACGGCGCGGGCCCGGATGCGGGTGGGGTAAAGCTCGGACTGGTAGGTGTGGTAGGCGAAGGACATCCAGTTGCTGCTCAAAGTGATCAGGACGCCGAAGAGCACGACGCCGAGGGCCGTTCTCTGCAAGGCAAACAGCAGGCCGAAGGCGGCGATGGCCAGAGCCGCGCCGGCGACTTGCCACTTGCGTTCGAAGAGGTCGGCGAACTTCCAGCCCAGCAGCGGGCCCAGAGGACTGGCCAGGGCGATGATGAAGGTATAGCGCAGAGATTGGGTGACGGTGATGCCTTCGGCGAGGAGCAGAGTGGGAACCCAACCGGCGAAACCGTAGTAGCCGATCGGTTGCAGGACGTGGAAGACGGTGAGGAGGATGGTGCGGGCGCGGTAGCGCTTGCTCCAGATTTCCTGGAGCGAGCCGCGGGTTGGGGGCAGATCGGCGTCGACGGGCTGGGGTTCGGGCAGGGCTGCGCCGGTCTCCGAGCGGACGCGCGATTCGATGGCTTGCATGATGCGGTTGGCTTCTTCGGCGCGGCCGTGTTGCTCGAGCCATCGGGGGGATTCGGGAATGGCGCGGCGAAGGAACCAAACGAAGATCGCTCCGGAGGCGCCGATGAGGACGACCCAGCGCCAGCCGTCGAGACCGGCCAGGCGGCGGGGAACGAGCGCGGCGGAGACGAAGGCGGCGATGGGTACGGCCAGGAAGCTGACAAATTGATTGAAGGCGAAAGCTGCGCCGCGGGAGTTCTTGGGCGCCAATTCGGAAACGTAAACGCCGATGGTGATCATCTCCACGCCCAAGCCGATCCCGGCGAGGAAGCGCCAGAGATCGATGGCGGCGGCGGTGGACTGAAAGGCCATGACGAAGGTGCAGGCGGAGTACCAGAGGAGGGAGAAGCTGAAGATGGAGCGGCGGCCAAAGCGGTCGGCAACCGAGCTGAAGCAGAGCGTGCCGACGAAGAGTCCGGCAAAAAGAGCGGCGACGAAACTAGCGAAGCCGGCGATTCCCAGGAAGCCCTTGGTGGTGGGCGTGAAGATGCCGCTGGCGTAAAGGGCCGGAGCGATGTAGGCGGAGAAGAAGAGGTCGTAAAACTCGAAACAGGCGCCGAGGGAGAGCAGCAGGATCAGTTGGCGGAGATAACGGGAGGGCGGCAGGCGGTCGAGGCGAGCCGCGACGGTGATGGTCGTGGCTGGGGGCGTCGCGGCCTGGTGCCGATTCGATCGGAGCGCATGAGTTGGTGGCTGCCGTGGCGGTTGAGCGCGGCAGGCAGGACGGAGTATACGGCGAGAGCTAGATGATTTTATCTTTGGAGTAGCAGATTCGTTCGAGATTGCATTCCATGCAACGAGGCTTGCGCGCCTGGCAGACCCGGCGGCCATGCCAGATGAGTTGATGCGAGAAGGCGATCCATTTGTCCTTGGGGATGACGCGCATGAGATCCTGCTCGATTTTTTTGGGATCGGTGTTGCGGGTGAGGTCCAGCCGGTCGGAGAGGCGCATGACGTGAGTGTCGACGACGATGCCCGAAGCGATGCCGAAGGCTGTGCCGAGGACGACGTTGGCCGTTTTTCGGGCTACGCCCGGCAAGGTGAGCAACTGCTCCATGGTGCGGGGAACCTGGCCGGAGAACTCCTCGACGATCTTCTTGCTGGCGCCCTGAATGGATTTGGTCTTGGAGCGGAAAAATCCGGTGGGGCGGATTTCGGCTTCGATCTCGCGCGGGTTGGCGTAGGCGAGATCTTCGGGCTTGGGATACTTCGCGAAGAGCGAGGGAGTGACCAGATTGACGCGCACGTCGGTGGTTTGCGCGGAAAGAATCGTGGCGATCAGCAATTGAAATGGATTGTGGTGAACGAGGGCGCAGGTGGCCGTGGGGTAGGCTTCGTCGAGCTTTTGCAAGATGGCGCGGACGCGCTTGGGGTTGGTACCGGCGGCCTGGGCGGCGGCATGGCCATTTTTGGAGGCGGGCGCGACGGGCTTTTTGGCAGCCGCGCGAGGAGTCTTCAGCTTCTTGGGAGCGGGACCTTTCATGGCGGCGCTTTGTTGAAGGACAGCGGCAAACTATAGCACAGGTGAAGAGGCCAGGAATTCGGCTAAGCTGCGGAAGGCTTTGGCGCGATGGCTGACGAGATTTTTGTCGGCGGCGGAGAGTTCGGCGAAGGATTTGCCGGCGGGGCCGAAGAAGAAAACGGGATCGTAGCCGAAGCCGCCCGCGCCGCGAGGAGCGGGCAGGATTTCGCCTTCGACGGCGCCGGAGAAAACGGCGATCGTGCGGCCGCGACGGGCCAGCGCGAGCACGCAAACGAAGCGCGCGCGGCGGTCCGACGCGCGGCGCGCTTGCATTTGGGCGAGCAGCTTGGCGATGCAATCGGCCGAGGAGGCGTGCGGGCCGGCGTAGCGGGCCGAGTACACGCCGGGTTCGCCGCCGAGAGCGTCGACGACGAGGCCGGAATCGTCGGCGAGCACGGGCAGGGCGGCAAAGCGGCTGTAGTGCAAGGCCTTGCCCGCGGCGTTTTCGGCAAAGGTGGGCGCGGATTCGTCGAACGGCGGGAGATCGGAAAAATTTGGCAGAAGCTGGAGATCGAGCGGGACCGGGCCCGGCGCGCGTCGCGGCGAGGGCGCGAAATTCGTTCAATTTGCCCGGATTGGAAGACGCGAGAAACAGACGAAGGGGCTCGGCGCGACCGGAGCCGCTAGCGGGCGCGAGCACTGAAGTTGACGGGCACGAGCGAACGCTGATGCTCGGTGAGGCTGCGAATTCCGCCGGCGGCGAGATTCAGCAGGTGGTCGAGTTCGCCGGCGGCAAAGGGCTTGCCTTCGGCGGTGGCTTGCACTTCGACGAAGCGGCCACTGCCGGTCATGACCACGTTCATATCGACTTCGGCGCGGGAATCTTCCTCATAGCAGAGGTCCAACATGGGGTTGCCGAGAATGATGCCTACGCTGGTGGCGGCGACGGAATCGGAGAGGGGAACCGAGCGCAGGATTCCGGTGGCGACCATGCGCTCGAAGGCCAGCGCGAGCGCGATGTAGGCGCCGGTGATGGATGCCGTGCGAGTGCCGCCGTCGGCCTGAATGACGTCGCAATCGAGCCAGACGGTGCGCTCGCCGAGCTTTTGCTGGTCGGTTACGGCGCGAAGCGAGCGGCCGATGAGCCGAGCAATTTCGAGCGTGCGGCCGGATTGGCGGCCACGCGTGGATTCGCGCGTGGTGCGCTGCTCGGTGGCCCGCGGCAGCATGCCGTACTCGGCCGTGACCCAGCCCTTGCCGGTGCCCTTCAGAAAGGAAGGCACGCCGTCGTCGAGCGTGGCGGTGCAGATCACGCGGGTCTGACCAATTTCGATCAGGACGCTGCCTTCGGCGACAGGCACAAAATCCGGCGTCATCTTTACAGGGCGCAACTGGTCCCAGGCGCGTCCGTCAGGTCGCAAGCTACCTCCTCAAGATCGAATCGAGCGATCAATTCAAGCGATCGATTCAAGCGATCAAGTCCGTGGGAAGTGTGCCGGGCGTGGGCGGTCCTGTCAACACGAGGGTCAACACGAAGGCGAAGGGCAACGCGAAGCCGAGGCGGGCAGTGGTTCAGTTTGAATTTTGCCCTCTTGTGTCACGATCCAGAAAATTCAAACTGAACCGCTACCCAGACGAGGAGCGATTGCGCTAAACGCGATTGGACTTCAGCAATGCCAGCGGATAGTGCGTGCCGCGCCAACGGATGCCGCCGGTCCAGAGGGTGAGCAACATCGACTTCCAGACAATGTAGACGAAAAGCAGGGAGGAGAGCGGATGGGCCAAGGCATACCAACCTGGAGAATGGTAGAAGCGATTGCCGTCTGCAATGAACAAGAGCATGGCCATGACGGCCAGAAGATACAAAATCCAGGCGGGGCCCTTGAGCACAAAGATGGCGACGAACGGCCACACGTTCAGCAGCAACAGGGCGATGCCGCCGGCGAGGGACATGGGCACGCTGTATTCGAGGCCGGCAAAGGAGTTTTTCATCAGGCCGTCGATCATCTCGCGAAGTGAGGAGTACCACTCGACGACCAGTATTCCCATGCCGAGGACGAGTTCCTGGCGATAGCCCGCTTTCTTCAGGAGCTTGCCGAGCTTGATATCGTCGTCGGGCCGCATGGCAATGGCCTGGTGCGTCCCGATCGCTCGATAGGCGTCGCGGGCCACGAGATTAAAGGCGCCCACACCGATGAAACGCGGGCTGCGGGGATCTTTGGCCTTCCACTGGCGCATGTAGGCCGAAAAGAACACGCCAAAAGCCGAGCAGAAGAGGCGCAAAGCCAAGGTGGGCATGTGCACGGCGGGCATCACGGCGAGATGGTCAAGCCGATTGGCCTGGAGATAGTGTACGGCTCGGGATACGGCGCTGGGATGCATGACGACATCGGCGTCCGTGAAAAGAAGAAGTTCGCCGGAGGCTCGCTCGGCTCCGCGATGTAAAGCGTAATTTTTCCCGAGCCAGCCGGCAGGCAATTCCGAAATGTTCTCAACGCGAAGCCTGGCGTCCTGCGCCGCCATTCCGGCGAGGATGGTTGCGGTGTTATCCGTGGAGCGATCGTTGAGAACAATGAATTCGAGTTTGGGATAGTCCTGCTTCAAAACAGATTGCAGAGCCTCGGCGATCTTTTTCGCTTCGTTTCTGGCGGGAATGATGATGGACACTTTGGGCGGATGCGGCCCCGAATAGCAGGGGGCATCCTTGAGGTAGGCGGTGGAACGAATGCCGCGGGCCATGTCGAGTCCGCCGACGAGCACAATCGCGAGCGTAATTGCCGCCAAGAGAGTAAGGGTCATCGGGGGGATCGGGCGGCTCCTAATTCGCAGAGGGAGTCACGGCGGACGGCGGCTGGCCGGAGGGATTGGGGCGCGCAGGAAGGCCGGCCAGCGGCTGATCGGGAGAAGAGGCTGCGGCCGCGGGGGTTTGGGGAGGGGCCTGAGCGGGAATGGTAAAGAACTGGCTCAAATCCAAATGGCCGGCGAGCGTATCGGCATCCTGGCCACGGATCAGAATTTTTAGCCGGTAAACGGTGCTGAGATTGGCGGCCAGGGTACGCACGATGGAATCCACCGCCATTTGTTCATTGAGAATGCCCGAAGGGGTTTCGGTCCCCAAAGCTTCCGAGAAATCCGCGATGGCCGTGCCATTGGGCAAAAGGTAGAACTGCAGCAAGGCGGCATCGGCGGGGAGCGTTCGCTGCAACTGGCTGGGAGCCTGCTCGATCAGCGCGGTGATGAGTTGCTTGGCGCGCTCCTGGGGATCGGCGGAGAGATTCAATTCCACGGTGGAAGGCTCGAGACTGTCCGGAGAAGAGGGAGATAGCCAGAAAAGCTGCGCTTTTTCGCGGGTATCGGTGGGCGTAGATACCGGCGGGAGAATGTTGCGGCGGGCCTGCCCGTCGGAACGGTTGGCGCGCCGCAGTCCGAGAACACTGTGGAGCAGGGCAGGGAACGAGAGCACGGCGGCGAATGCGAGCACCGCCAAGACCGCGATACCGATCTTCCACATGCGGGTCATCAGTGTCCTCCACTCGGCGCTCCACTTGGAGCAAGCGCCGGCGACGGAGAAGGAAATTCGGCGACCGCGCGGCCGATGGCTTCGGCCAGCGGCTGGGCCATCTGATCCAGGCGTTTGGAATCGGTGACATCGATGCTGGAGATCTCGATGGCTATGGCTGGCGCGGCGATGGTGCGTAACTGGCGCACGGGAGCGGCGATGGGCATCTCCGGAGAGCCCTTAAAGCGGTGTAGCAGCTCCGTTTGAACAAAAGCCGCCAGTTGACGGCTCATATCAATCGAATGCTGCTGGGCGTGATCCCATTCGACGAGGCCGCCATGGACGGCAGAGGGCGACGCCGCGTTCTGCGAACCGGGAACCGCGGATGAAGGCTGCGCCGTGGGCGTTGCGGCGGCCGAGGAGAGACTTACTTGCGGAGCCAGATTCGCGGGAAAGAGATAGTAGTAGGCGCGCGCCGTGCCCACCGGGCCACCGGAAGAGACGTGCAGGGAGATGAAAAGAGCATTGTGCAAACCATTCACCATGGCGGAGCGATCATTGAAGGTGGGGTCCTGATTGCCCTCGCGCGTGAGCAGGACGCGTATGCGCTGGGCTTCGAGAGCGATGCGAGCCGCTCGGGCAAAGTCCAAAACCACATCGCTTTCGGCAAGTCCGGTCGGACCGCGCGCGCCGAAATCGGCGCCGCCATGCGCAGGGTCGAGGACTACCGTAAGGTTGGAAAGCTCCTCTGCGGCTGAAGATGAGGGCGGTGGCACTGCATTTGGCGGCGGAGGTGTGTTCTGGCGGGCCAGGGCGAGGATGGCAGGATTCGAATCAGGCGCTAGGGGAACGGCCTGATTTCGCTGTTCTTGCGGTGAGCCGGTTAGCGGCGCCGGACGCAGCCCCGCGGATAACGCCAGCAGAACGAGCATTATGGGAGAGAAACCTCGCCGCATAGGTTTGAGCATATCAGAGGGAGGTCTTTCGTTCACAGGCGCGCCTGCGTGGGGTAGCAGATCAGTTGGAATTTTGGACTCTTGTGTCACCAGCAAGAAAATTCAACTGACCCGCTACCCGTCTCCCGATGTAGGTCTCGCTCGCATTGGGTGTTTGCCTGCTAACGGAACCTCCAGATTCTACATACAGTGCATAACGGATAGCCCGGCCGCGGTCCTCGCCTTACTTTATGGAAATATGGATGCGCATCTCATCGGAATCGAAGTGACGCAGCTTCTGCTGAAGCTGAAGGCTCCGGCGGAGAAGCAACAGCCGCCAGCGAAGGCGGAAAAAGCTGACGCCAGGACAGGCGATTTCCGCACGCCAGACTCGCGGCTTCACTGAACGCCGAGTGAGGGGACGGCTTATGGGAAAGGGACGCACCATCCTTGGTTTACTCATCGGCTTAGGAATTGGAGTTGGACTGACGCTTCTGCTCGCCCCGCAATCAGGCGAAGACACCAGGGAGTGGATCGCCCTCACCTCACGCCGCGCCAAGCGCAGCCTGCGAAACACGGGTCGACGCTCGATGGACCAGGTGCGCGGCCTGATCGATCGCGGTCAGGAAACGATCACAAAGGCGGTTCGCCAGCGCACGAATGGACCGGAGAGCGAAGTCACCGAACTTTAAGAGTCGGCCTTTTCGAAGCCTCGCGTCGCAGTAGGTTCCGTAACGCC
Source organism: uncultured Acidobacteriota bacterium (assembly GCA_963823935.1). Taxonomy (GTDB): domain Bacteria; phylum Acidobacteriota; class Terriglobia; order Acidiferrales; family UBA7541; genus Palsa-189. The sequence goes on along the minus strand of CAWGNM010000025.1, from coordinate 55,975 downwards.
AACACGCACTGCATCCCACGCGCAAAGACGGCGCCCGGGCACCCACAAATTCAAGAGCAAACCGACAACAGTAGAACGCGGCGCTGTCTGGCATTGGCGCCCAGGCTACAAACTCCGCACAGCCAAGAGTGGCTGTGCCACTGTTCCGCACGGCTTAGCGGCAAAACGCGGGGGGGAACGCCCCAGGGCCGGCTGACTTCTGTTTCGGTTTGCGCTTTCGCGCCGGGCGCCGCGCCCTGGGCTACACACCGAAAAGCCTCAGGTCTCCTTTTTCCGCGTGCGCTTTGCGCGGGGCAGGCGGGCGCCCCGGGGCTACAAGCTCTTAACTGATCGGCTGGGGTAGACCGGGGTCGGTGGGGCCGGGAACGGGAGTGGGGAGGGGTTCGGGGTCGGGTGAGGGAAACTGAGGTTCCTGGGGTCCGCTCGGCGGTATCTCGGGTTGTGGCGGCTGAGGTTTGGGTTGCTCAGGCTGAGGATGTTGAGGATTTTGTTGGGCCAATTGGTTCCACTCGCTTGGCATCATTGGTCTTGCCCGTTCAGGCCGGCGCTACGGGACCCTTTCCATGGTGCTACCACAGCAGCAACGCAAATTTTGCACGGCCGGGGCGCCGACGAAAGGCTCCCGGGCGATTTTTATTTCGCAGCGACAACCGGAATTCACGCAGCGATAATGCTCCTCGCGCTTCATGGCGCCGTATCGTGCTGATCTTGGGGCCGCGGTAGCCAATTGGATTCTCCTGGTTCCAAGGTAGAGGCAGCAGCCCGTGGGCACAATCCGTGCGGAGCCGTATGGGCAGCTCCGATTGTATTTTATGATTGCTTAAGCTTTGCTGGGGGCGAGTGCATCTTGCATGGTCTTAAATGGCTTGAACGTGTAAAAAACGGGGCATCGGTTCGGTGACGCAGCTTATCGAAATGGATTTGAAAAAGATAAGGCAAGCGTATTCAGGCAATTGGCTTGTGGTCAACGAAGGTGAGTTTGGCACTCGGTTTGCCAACAAGTTCCTGTCTGTAATTATTCTGTATTCGTGTTGACGTTGGTAACGCGCAGCGAATCGATCTGTAATTTCTTCCGAATCGCCCAGCTTGCTGCGCTTCCACCAGGTACGAGCCGCTAAGGCGCGAGCCGCCGCTCGTCATCGCGACTAATTAATTCAATACATCAGAACGAAACCGCGGTAGGGGAGGAACTGATGGGTGTTCGGTTATTGGTGGCAGACGACCATGAGATCGTGCGAAAGGGCTTGCGTGCTTTGCTCGAAGCAGAGCCGGGATGGGAAGTGGCTGCAGAGGCCGCGAACGGCAAAGACGCAGTGGAGAAGGCAAAACAAGTAAAGCCCGACGTGGCGATTCTGGACATCAGCATGCCGTTATTGAATGGGCTGGAAGCCGCTCGCCAGATCGTGAAGTCCGTCGAACATACGAAAGTGCTGGTGCTCACGGTGCACGACGCGGATCCGCTGATTCAGCAGGTGCTGGAAGCGGGCGCTCGGGGATACATGTTGAAATCGGATGCGGGACGAGATCTGGTGATTGCGGTGGACGCATTGCGCCGCAACAAGACGTTCTTCACTCCTAAAGTGGCGCAGATGGTGCTCGAAGGATATCTGGACAAAAATCCAAAAGAGGCGGCGCCTCCCGAAGGCGGGCGGATTCGCCTCACCAACCGGCAGAAAGAGATCGTACAGCTTCTGGCAGAGGGGAAAAGCAGCAAGGAGGTGGCTTCCGCGCTAGGACTGAGCGTAAAAACGGCGGAAACGCATCGCGCCAACATCATGCGCAGGCTCGACTGCCACTCGGTTACAGCGCTGGTGCGCTACGCCATTCGTAATCACATTATCGAAGCCTAGGCAGGACGCCGCGTCCGGCGATCCGAGCGGTCTAAGCGATCTATATCTAAGCGATCCAAGCACCACTAGAGTCTTCCGTTCCGGCCGAGAGCAAACCAGAATGCATTGGTTTTGCACGGTTTGCTGCACTTTGTCGCGGCCTACCCTTACACGTACTCCCGCCAAATGCTACAGCCTGCTCCCGATGGACGATCCCAGAGGGGGCTTCTAGATTGAAGTGACGATGTTCACAGCCCGCAGTAAAGGGGCGAAGGGTGTGAAACCTACATGCCGGCGGAGAACCAAGTGATCAACAGAGCAGCTATCGCGGACGACGCGGGACGCAAGCCGCGCTCGAGCACGGCCAGCAAGAAAAGGGACGACGCCATATTCGAGGAGTTGATTGGGCCCTCGCAAGAGCGCGTATACCGGCTGGCACTGCGCATAACGCGCAATACCGAAGACGCCGAAGACGTGCAACAAGAGACGCTCTTAAAAGTGCACAGGAAGTTCGCACAGTTCGAAGGCCGATCGCGCTTCACTACGTGGATTTCACGGATCGCGATCAACGAGGCGTTGATGTGTTTGCGGAAGCGGCGCAGCGCATTTTATATGCCGCTCGAGGAGACCATTCAGCTTGCCGAGGAGAGCGTCGCTTCCGAGGATTTCCAGTCCCCCATAGAGGGGCCGGAGGCGGCCTATTCGCGGAAGGAGCTTCGGGAACTGCTGCAGGCGGCGGTGGCGAAATTACGGCCGGCGTATCGGGTCGTGTTTCTGCTGCGAGCCGTGGAGCAGCTCTCCACCAGCGAAACCGCAAAAATTCTGCAAATTTCGGGCAGCGCGGTGAAGGCTCGCATGCGGCGGGCGCGGAGTGAACTGAAAGGGTGGCTGGAAGAAGCGCGTCGTGTGCGCCTGGGAGAGATGCAGAGCACAGGCGCGGACGCCCTGAACCGCAGCTGGCTGATTTAGGCGGCGGACAAATGGCCGCGAAAAGGACGAGCGAGGTGGCGAGAGGAACCGGATCGAGCCCGGCTGCGCCGATTGGTCCGTCGCAGGCGACCAGCCAGCCGATTCCCGAACCGGCGGCGCCGCGCGATGTTCCCGAACCTCTGGGTGACCTGCCGCCTGAAAACGTAGGACGAAGTGACGGCGCGAGTACAAATCGAAAGAGCAAAGATCACAGCGGGGCCGGGAGACGCCTTGACGAGCGGGAGTTCGAAGGCGCGCGCGAGGCCTTGTTGAGAGGATCGACGGTGGTAGGGGAGATACCACTCAGATGGGCGCTCCAGGGATCGTCACCCGAGTTTGCTAGCTAAGGTTGAATCACGTTCAAGCAGAGCGAACAGGAGGAAAGTATGAAGCGGTTCCTATTCTTGATGGCGGTGACCGGCGGGCTGATTTTTGCGGTGCAGCCCGCGGCGCGAGCGCAAGAGGCGCTCAATCACGTCGAAATCGGGATTTTCGGCGATTATTTCCGTCTCGGAGGCACGCAAGGTGCAACGCTGGCCGGAAGCGGCGCGACGGCGTTCGGCGGCGTGGGCGCGCGGCTATCGATCAACGCCTCACGGAGATGGCAGATTGAAGCCGAATCGAACTACGATTTCGCCGAGTCCTTCACGGAAGGATTCACGAGCACGGCGGGCACGACTGCCGGTTTCACTACATCAACTTGCGCATACTGCATGGCATGGCTGGCCCGAAGTTCCAGTCGGGCGGCGGGCCGGTGCGGCTATTCCTGACGGTGAAGGGCGGCGCGGACGATTTCATGTTTTCGAACGCCCCGGTTACTTTCTCCACGTATACCAGCTCTGTCGCGGGCCTTCGCAGCAGTTCGGTGGATGCAGTGCTTTATCCCGGCGGAGGTATCGAGGCCTTCCTGGGGCCGATTGGCATACGGCTGGACGTGGGGGACGAAATTTACTTCGAAGGCGGGCCGCATAACAATCTTCGCATCACGATCGGTCCGACGATTCGGTTCTGAGTGCAATAGGATCGGGTAACCAGGGCCCCTGGCGACTTCGATCGCGGCGGAGGGAGAAAGACTGCCGCGATCGAAGAAGCCGTTTTCTCGTCCGGCGGTCTGCCCCTTCATGTCCCGCGGTCTACCCCAGCGGCGCTTCTTCAGTGTTGTCCTGGAAATTACTGGCTTATGTATTCGTCGAACTTGCGCAAAAAGCTTTTTTCGTGGGGACGCAGGTCTTGTTGCGCGGAGTATTGGGGTTCGGGAGAAGGAGAGCACTCCAATTGGCCGGCGACGCGCCCTAGCCTGGATTATTCGTTGATTTCAGTGGCGAAAAAAGAAAGGATGCTCTAAAAGGTGCATGAACACTGGGTTTTGCGAGAACCCAGTACACCATTTTGGAGCATCCCAAAAGTGACAACTCGTCGTATAGCACAGTTCGGCTTCTCCTTCTACCACCATCGTCCCGTGCACTGTGATTTTTCCGGCGGCCAGATCACCAGTGACGCCGGTCTGCTGCCGCTGCGGGCTTTTGACGAACGCCATCATCTGACCCGCGACTGGGTCCAACTCCTCGGTGATCCGCGAGATGACGAACGGGTACGCCATCACTCGCTGGCGCTGTTGCGGCAGCGCATCTATCAGATCGTGGCCGGCTATGAGGATGCCAACGACGCTGACCGTCTGCGTCATGATCCCACCTTGCAGATCGTCGCCGATCAGAAGCTGGGAGAAGCGCTCGGCTCCCAGCCCACGCTCAGTCGCTGGGAGAATGCGCCTTCCGCCCGCGATCTGGTGCACTTGAACGATGCCCTGCTCGATCAGTTCATTCGCCTCTGCGGAAAGCAGGTCCGCCAGCGTGGCGAGATCCTGCTCGATATCGACTCCACCGACGATCCCACGCATGGCCAGCAACAACTCAGCATCTTCAACGGGGCCTACGGCCAGCATATGTACCACCCCATGCTCATCTTCGAGCGTCACACCGGATGCCTGCTGGCGGCGCGCTTGCGACCGGGCAATGCCTCCAGTCATGCTCGCATCGTTCCGATGCTGCTGCGGCTGGTGCCGCGACTGGAAGCCGCTTTTCCCGGCGTGCCGATCAAGTTGCGCGGCGATGCCGGTTTCGCTCTGCCGCTGCTCTATCAGTTCTGCGAGTTTTTCGGCATCCAGTATGCACTGGGCATTCCCGCCAACTCGGTCTTCCAGCGCCGCGCCGAGCCCCTGCAGAAACGGCTGGCCCGCCGCTATCGCCGCACCGGAATTCCGCAGCGCAGCTTCTCCAGTTTTCGCCATCGCGCCCGCAGTTGGTCACGCCAGCGCCGCATCTGCTACAAGGCCGAGCACACCGCCGCAGGAACCAACCTGCGCTTCCTCATCACTAACTGTGCCGGCGGCGCTTTCGAGGTCTTTGCCTTTTACAACGATCGCGGCGAATGCGAAAACCGCATCGAGGAGTTCAAGAACGGCTTTCACGCCGACCGGCTCAGCTGTCACCGCTTTCTGGCCAACGCCTTCCGTCTGCTCCTGTATGGCTTCGCCTATAATTTGGTCAACCTGTTTCGTCTGCTGCAGCTTCCGCAGCCGTGGCGCTCAGCGCAAATCGAAACTCTGCGCGCTCGGCTGTTCAAACTCGGTGCTCGCGTGCGCCAGACTGCCCGGTGCATCCGCGTCCACCTGGCCACTGGCTGGCCGTGGCAATCTCTGTTCCGCGAACTCGCCTGGGCCTTCAACAGCAGCTAACCTATTCCGCCGCCTCCGAATTCGTCTCTGTGTCCGTAAGTTTGGGTGGACCATTTCCCCAAAACTGTTTTTCTCTTCGCGTCGAGGGCACTTCTGCTCGCTCGGCAGGGCCTAAACACGCTCATGAATCACCGAATGCCGAAAATTCAATTGCAGAAAGACAAATTTTCAGCTCTCGTGAATTAAGCAGGCTAGGATGCAATCGATCTTGCTCTCCCCTTGCTGATCCTCGTAATACCTGGTGGAGACGAACAGAAGCTGGCGGGAGCTGAGGGGAACGTCGACCAATTGCAGGCGATCGATAAAATATTCGTCGGAATTTCCCGCATTGCTCAGCGTAACTCCGAGTGCGGGAGACTTGCCAGCCGGCGGCCGTATCAATACATAGTGGACCGGGAAAGAGCCTGTCTTGCGGTTGGGGGTCCTGGATCCGCAACGCCACCACTCCACATGAAACTGGTCGCCGGAACCGTCAAAATCGACTGCGGTGGCCGAGAGCTTGACGCAGCCTTTCAAGAAGGCCTTAGGGAATGAGCCATGGCGCGGGGCCAGTTCCGGTTCGCCGGATTGCGAATGCAGGGGCGCAACACACACTAAAGCGAGGAATAAAACCGCCCCGAGGGTCGAGCGCATCGGGTGAAGCATAGCGGGGCAGGATATTCAACTGGCCGAGCAGAGTCAACCCTATAGGATCGAAGGCAGTTAGCTCCATCCGGGCCCCCGCGACGGTGCGGGGGTTCCGGTGCCAAGCCTCTTGCTCCGGTGTTTAGGCGCTTTGCTGTATTGTTGCCCTAGGGAAGGATAGCTACCCTGAGTTTGAGGGCGGCGCCGGTGGAACATTTACGGATACTCGTCGTGGACGACCATGAAATCGTTCGAAGCCTTTTGCGCCACCTGCTTGAGGCGGAGAGCGGTTGGGAGGTATGCGGAGAGGCGTCCGACGGCGAGGAGGCCGTGGAGAGGTCGAAAACCTTGCATCCAGACATCGTGGTGATGGATGCAGTCATGCCGCGGCGCAACGGCTTTGAGGCGACGCGGGAGATCGTGCGGACAACCCCCGAGATCCCCGTGGTGATCACTACGCTGTACGAATATCCAGAGGTCCTTCGCCAGGCGCAGAATGCCGGAGCCTTAGCTTGCGTCGGGAAATCGAAAACAACCCGCCTGCTGGTGACGGCGGTCAAGAGCGCGCTCGACCACCATCCTTTTTTTCCCCCGCTCCCGTGATCCGCTCGTAATCAGGCTCAGATCACCCAGGTCTCTTCGAAGCTTCTGGGCACCGATGCGGACTGAACGTCCAGCGACGGCATAACGGACGGTTTGCTTGCTTTGAGAAGAATCTCCTTCAATTCGCGGCGAGCCCGTCGCATGCGAGTTTTTACGGTGCTGACGGAAACCTGCAAGGCCTTGGCCGTATCGACCACGGAGAGGGATTCGACCGCGCGCAGCAAGAATACTTCGCGGTGAAGCGGGCGAAGTCCGGCGATCGCCTGGGTGAGCATATTGCGGAGCTCTTTTTGGGAATAGGCGGTCTCGGGATCCTGAATGTTAGAATGCAGCTCGAAATTGGGGGAGGCGGCTTCGTCTTCCTGGAAAACGTCTTCGAGCGGCACTTGCACGGCGCTGCGCCTCTTGCGCAGGCACATGAGAGCCTCGTTAATGGCGATGCGCGAAATCCAGGTAGTGAAGCGAGCGCGGCCCTGAAATTGGTCCAGATTGCGATGAGCCTTGAGCAGCGCCTCCTGCTGGGCGTCCTCGGCGTCCTCCTGATTGCGGGTGATGCGGAACGCTAAACGAAAGGCGCGCTGCTGGCAATCCTGAACGGTTTGAGTGCACATCACAGCAGCGTCGTGTTCCTTACGAAGTCGTGCGCTTGGACGATTCACAATTCACCTCGTGAGCGAGCGATTAACACGCGCGAGCACCCTTCCCAACTGCCCTGTTGGAGGCGCTGAAACTCTTCATGCGAGCAGGCCGAACTCTAATCGGACACCTTAAGGGAGTCCATCGGTGCCGGGCTGTAGCGCCTTAGATAATTAGATGTAGGACCGGCTGGATTCGCGGGAACGGCTACAGCAAATACCGAAGACGACTATGCCAAAACGCGGATTGCACAATGGCAGCGCGGCACATAGCCTTTTCTTCGTGAATATGGCGTGATATGGCTGTTTCTTTCCAGCGTAATTTTCCTGCGTAAGATGAGGCCATCATGGCGATGAAAAGGAATGAAAGATACCGGTGCGTGAATCCAAAGTGTTGCTGTGAAATTGAGGTGGTGAAAGAGTCGCTCGATGCCACCAGCGTACGTAACCCACGCTGCACTTGTGGGCAGGATATGAAAAAGATGTACTGACCCTCATCGGTCATCGCTGTTTCTATTTGTCCTTCTATTTCTCGGGGACAAGCAGAAGGGGAGGGGCGCGCCTACTGGACGAGAGCTTAATTTACTGGGTAGGGGCAGACGTCTCAGTGTGCGTCAATGTCGCCGACAGGAAGTCGCCGCCGTGAATATGGTCCGGGCACTGGGGGGCAGCATGAAGATGGCGGACTTCGGTGGGAAGAATCCGTCAGGCGACTGCCCGAGGAACTCTCTTAATGCGCCAAGTTATACTCTCGGCGCTTTGAAGGCTCTGGGGCTCGCTGAGTTCGCGAACGCTCATCTTCGCGCCGCGGCGGCAGGTGACTTGAAAGACGTGGCCGTAAGGCGAGGTCACTTCAAAGATGCCGTCCTGATTGCGAAGAATTTCCGCCGGGTTGACGACTTCAACCGTGCCGCTGACAGTCTCGATCATAGCGCCTCCTGGCAATAGCCACGCTCGGACGGCCTATTAGGCTCGAATATCGCGGACGGAACAATACTGAGGATTATGTATTTTCGCGCACTGATAGCAAAAGGCTTAGACGGGCTGGCGATTTTTTCTGAAAAAGTTCTGAACGGCGCTTCTCCTCCCGCTATCTGGAAGCCCCGAAGGTTTGGGTGGTCTCTTCGGTCGAAACGGAAATGTCCTCTCCGCCGGTGCGTTCCATTAAGTTTTTGGCCTGCGTGACCGCCTCCGACTTATCGCAATGGACCGAAACTAAGATCCCGCCCTTGGCCAGGCGTCCCTCATATCTCTTCGCTTCATACTCAGGAATGCCGGCGCCGATTAGGGTGCCTGTGATCCCGCCGACAACCCCTCCCACGCCGAGTCCGGCGACCGTAGCCATGAGCGGGCCCGCAGCAATGAATGGACCGACGCCGGGTATGGCCAGCGCTCCGATGCCGGCGAGCCATCCTAAAGCGCCGCCAATCAACACGCCGGAGCTGGCACCGGCGGTGACGCCTTCGGGCGCCTTGCTCGACCTTTCAGTGGTCAATTCCTTGGGGCCGAGATTTTCCGGGAGCAGGACAGAGACGTCAGAGCTGAGGAATCCGGCCTCGCGAAATCTGTCAATGGCGGTCTCGACCGCGAGGCGGCTGGGATAAATAACCCAAACGGACTTCTTGTAACTGTGGGTCATTTGTCGCTCCTGAGAACCATAAAAGCGTACGTCGCGCGATCGCGAAATAGGCGAAAACGGGCAACGGGACGGGCGGATTCCTTCAACCAGTGATTCGATTGAGTAGGGAAATGTACGGCGAGTGTAGGAGTTTTACGCGAGTCTATGTACGAGTACTCAGGACACAGACGTATGGTCATGGAAGCGCATCCGGTTTATATAGGGAAGGAGCCGTTGGATTCGGGGGGCTGGGAGCCGCTGCCGGCGATACCGTCTCTGGTATACCTGGGATTCACCCGCCTATCGTCATGAGAAAAGGTTGGAAAGGGGACTGCCGCTGAAAATCGCTCAAGTCGCGCCGCTGTATGAAAGTGTTCCTCCCCGCCTCTATGGCGGCACGGAACGTGTGGTGTCCTATCTGACTGAGGAGCTTGTAGAGATGGGACACGAAGTTACCCTCTTTGCGAGCGGCGATTCGGTGACCCGGGCGCAGCTCATTGGCGTCTCTCCGCAAGCATTGCGATTGAACCCGGATTGCGTCGATCCCTACATCTATCACACGTTATTGCTGGAGCAGGCGTTTCAAAGACACGAAGCCTTTGACGTGGTGCACTTTCATATCGATTACTTGCACTTCCCCATGAGCCGCAGGTTGGGCCTGAATCAGCTGACGACGCTCCATGGGAGGCTGGACATACCAGACCTGGTGCCGCTTTATCGGGAATACGCAGAGATGCCCTTGATCTCGATTTCAAACGCTCAACGCAGGCCCCTGTCCTGGGCGAACTGGGTAGCCAATATCCATCATGGACTGCCGAGAAACCTATTTACGCCGCAGCTGGGCCCGGGGAAATATCTCGCCGTATTGGGCCGAATCTCGCCGGAGAAGCGCGTGGACCGGGCCATTCGCATTGCGCTGCGCACGGGAATTCCTCTGAAGATCGCGGCCAAAGTGGATAAACCCGATCACGAATACTTCACGCAGCAGATCGAGCCCATGATAAAGCGAAAGTTAAGGTTGAATTGAATGCGATAGGTGGCGCAAAGATCGGGCATGGATCAAGACATCCGCATTCCCAATTGCTCCCCCAGGGACCGGAAAGTTTGATCCCACTCCGGTCCTTCGCAGCCGGCCCAGCGGGCTTTATTGCCATTCGCCGAGCCCACCAGCACGGAGTAATAGACGTTCTGAATTTCCCACAGGCGAACCTCGAATGGGAACGAACGCGCCAACTTCACAGCGGCGTCGAGAGAGATCACTTTCTCCAAGTCGCAAGGCTGCGATTCCCATTCTTCGGCCATGGTTTGAAGCTTTTGGCGCAATGCAAATTCGAGAGTGGCGGCGTCCAGCTTGACGTGCACCGCCCGGGCCTCTTCCATCAGGGCACGGACGAGGTCGGTATTGACGACATCGGCTTCCACGGCGCGGCGCAGTTCGGCATTGAGGGTGACCTCGGCGGCGGCCTGGAAGTGGCGGATGAGGGGCATGCCATGAGCGGCAACGAAGCGCATGAGAGGCGCGCGGCTATCGTAAAGTTGCCGATAAGAGGACTCGGCTTCCTCCAGGGCCGAATTCAAAATGATGCGCAGGATTTTTCTCTGCTCGTCGCGGAAGAGCAGCTTCAGGCTGTAACTGCCAGAGCCGAAAGCAACGTCAATGGCGCGGATCAAATCGGTGAAGTCGCCGCTCTCAAAAGCCTTGGTGATCCTCTCGGCGGTATCCTTATAGGCGGGCTCGTCGACGAATTCGCGGACGCCGCCGGTTACGTAATGGTCGCCCAGATGTACGGCTCCGAAGGTTACACGGGCGGAGTCCAGAGTAATGTCGGAGGCAATGCGAATACGACCGAAAGAGACGCGGGACTTTCCGGAAGACAGGACGGTGTGATCTTCCTGGCGTATCTGGTAACAGTAGGTCTGGCTCTGCGGCGCGTAGGACTCGAAGAGCGAGCTGATGGCATAGTGGGCGCCCACCTTATGCAGGTCGAGCATGGAGGGGCGAACAAAGGTCTCGTATATCTTTCTGCCATCGCCCTGTTCAGGAATGTTGCTGTGCGCGAGGGAGAGCTTCCCCAAGAAGTCTTCCTCGATTTTCGGGTCGTTGAACAGCGTTTGGGCCAATTGAACAGCCCTTCCCGAGTATTGAATGGACTGAACGGTCTCCAGGCCGGAAAGCTCGTCGAAGAACCAGCCGCAACTGGTGTACATCAGCATTAAATGACGCTGTAGCTCCATGAGCTTTATAGCCTGCACTTTTTCGCGGTCCTTCAGCTCGCGGCGGCACTGCTCCCGCAAAAAGGAGTCCATGTTGTCGCGCGAGCGGTTAAGAATCACGGAGATGTACTGATCGCGGGCGCGCCAGGGATCGAGGAAGAGTCCGCCTGCCGCCTGCTCAAATTTGGGCGCCGCGGTGTCTCGAAGCCAATCGAAGGCCTGACGCAGAGGGGCGCGCCATTCCTGATTCCAGCCGGCGTGGCCGGAGTTACAACCGCAATTGGAACGCCAGCGCTCGACGCCATGGACGCAACTCCAGGAGGTGTTTTCGACGATCTCCACTTCGTGCGTGGGCGGATGCTTTTCAAGGAAATCGGCATAAACGGTGAGCTCGGCAAGCTTTTGAGATTCGATGAAGCGCAAGGCGTAACTGAGGGCCATATCGCCGTGGGCGTGATGGTGGCCGTAGGTTTCGCCATCGGTGGCGATATTGGTCAGCTGAGGCCATTTGCGGTCGTCAGAGAAGCCCCCAACGAGCCGCTGCGCAAAATCCTCGCCTCGTTTGAGAATATTCTCAAAGGCCACCGCATGGGAGATGGGGCCATCGTAGAAGAACAAGGCGATATTTCGGCCCGAAGGTAGATTCGCAAGGTAAGCCCGGGAGGGATCGATGCGGCCTCCGCTAATATCCTTCCACTCTGCTTTGCCAATCTGGCGCACTCGCTTGGCGGCGTGGGGCGGAAGAACGGTGAAGCGAATCTTGTGGCGAGCCAAAGTCTCCAGAGTTTCCAAATCCACGGCCGCTTCGGGCAGCCACATCCCTTCGGGATAGCGCCCGAAGCGGTATTCAAAATCGCGAACGCCCCAGATGACTTGCGTCGTCTTATCCCGGGTGTTTGCGAGCGGGAAAATCATATGGTTATAGCCCTGCGACATGGCCGCGCCATGACCGCCGAAGCTTTCGCAAGTTTCCCGGTCGGCGGATTGGATTGCTTTGTATACGCGCGGGGCTTTGGCCTCGAACCAGGAGATGAGCGTGGGACCGAAATCGAAGCTGATCTTCGAGTAGTTATTCACGATATCGATGATTTTTTGTTCGCCGTCGAGGATGCGAGAGGCAGCATTGGGAGCGTAGCACTCGGCGGTCACCCGCTCGTTCCAATCGTGATAGGGATAGGCGGAGTCCTGAATCTCGATGGCCTCCAGCCAGGGATTTTCTCTGGGAGGCTGATAAAAGTGCGCGTGGATACAGACAAAGCGATCGTTCACGGTTTTCCTCGGGTGCCAGAATAGTACAGAGCGAATGACAAGGGCTCCACAGTAAGGGAAAGAGTTGGCTCCGGTGGGAGCGAATCCGGCAGCGACGATCCCGGACCGCCCCATCGAGAATCGCGAGAGTTCAGGATTTGAGCCCAGTTGGCCTGGGGCAACGAAATCGACAAAGGGGCAGGGGACTGCCCAAAGTTGAAAACCGCGAACAATTCCTCGCCGGCCCCGGCGCGTCGCAAGAAGAGAGCTTTCTCATTTTCGAAGGGGACGGCTTCGATGCCGGACATGTCGGAATTTGCCAGCGGGGCCAATTGCTTACGAAGCCGCAGAAGCTCCGCATAGAACTGGCGCAACTGCTTATGAGGGCCGCACTCCTGGAGTTCCCAATGCAATCGGGAACGCAAAAACGCGCCGGGATCCTGAGGATCCGGAGGTTCCACGTGCCAGCCAAAGCTTTTGAATTCATTTCTACGGCCTTGGCGCACGGCTTCGATCAGGCTGGGATCCTGATGGCTGACGAAATATTGAAAGGGCGAGGTCTCCGCGTACTCTTCGCCCATGAAAAGAAAGGGCAGGAAGGGAGAGAGCAGCATCACCCCTGCCGCGACTTTGAGCCCTTCGAGGGGCAGCAGTTGGGACAGCCGCTCGCCATTCATGCGGTTGCCAACCTGATCGTGATTCTGGGTGAACACAACGAAATGCTCCCCACTCACCCCTTTAGATTCACTTCCGTGCGAACGCAGTCGATATTTCGAATACTGGCCTTGATAGACGTAGCCGGAGGTAAGCGACCGGGCAATTTGTGAGACACAGCCGAAATCCTGGTAATACCCGCCATTTTCCCCGGTGAGCGCCGCGTGCAGGGCGTGATGAAAGTCATCATTCCACTGAGCAGCAAAACCGTGGCCTCCCCGCGCCCCGGGTTGAACGGTACGAATGTCGTTGCGATCGCACTCGGCGATCAGATGCACCGGACGGTGCAGTTCTGTCGCCGCAGCTTGAACGGCGCAATGGAGTTCCGTGAGAAAGGGCTTGGCGGAAGTATCGACAATGGCCTGTATGGCATCCAGCCGTAAGACATCGATGTGGAAGTCCCGAATCCAGTAGAGGGCGTTTTCAATGAAGAAGCGGCGGACTTCGTCGCTCCACTCGCCATCGAAATTGACCGCTTGGCCCCAAGGAGTCCGATAACGATTCGTGAAGTAGGGTCCAAAATCGGCGAGATAGTTGCCTTCGGGACCCAGATGGTTGTAGACGACGTCGAGCGCGACGCCGAGATTTTCGTTGTGACAGGCTTCGACCAGCCGCTTCAATCCGAGGGGACCGCCGTAGGAATTTTGCACCGAAAACGGGAAAACGCCGTCGTATCCCCAATTTCTCTCGCCAGGAAATTGTGACAAGGGCATGAGCTCGATGGCCGAGACTCCCAGGTCCCGGAGGCTGCGGAGCCGCGGGATGATGGCATCAAATGTGCCCTCGGAAGTGAAGGTCCCCACATGAATCTCATAGAAAACCAGATCTGAAAGCGGTAAGCCACGCCAGCCCGCGTCCGTCCAATCGAAAGCGCTTCCAGACGGCGCTTCCGAGGGGCCGTGGACTCCCTCGGGTTGAAAACGCGAGGCCGGATCGGCCCTCATTTTTTCTCCCTTTCCGCCTAAGTCATATAAGTATCGGCAGGACGCGGCATCCTCAACGGCCGCACGAAAGTAACCTTTTGGAAGGGGCTGCATCGGGAGCGAACGGCGGAAGGGAGCCAGAATCTGCAATTTGACGGATTCGGCGTGGGGCGCCCATACCAGGAAATGACACTCTCCGGTGCCGAGCGGGTTTGCACCCAGAATGTCCCCGAACCTTGGTTCGCATACGAGATTTGAGAGAGAGCCGGCCGAGAAGCGGAATCAGGGCTCGATAATTTGATTGCGAACGGCGTAACGCACCAATTCGCTGACAGAGTGCAGCTCGAGCTTGCGCATGATGTTAGCGCGATGAGTCTCGGCGGTCTTGACGCTGATGCCCAGGGTGACCGCCACTTCTTTGCTGCTTCTGCCCTCCGCCAGCAATTGGACGATCTCACGCTCCCGGGAGGTGAGCCGGTTGCGCATCAAAACACGCGGTTCGGCGACCGAGCTCTGCCTGCAGAAGCCATCGATCAACATCTCCGCGGCTCGCGACGTGAAGAACGAACGATGATTGGCGAGAGCTTCGATGGCGATGAGCAGATCGCGATCGGCATCCGACTTCATAATGTAGGCTCGGGCGCCGGCGTCGACAATTTCCCGGACCAATTGATCGGAGTAGTGCAGTGAGAGGATAACGACTTCAGTTTTGGGGAGGTGTTTGCGGATTTTGCGAGCGGCCTCCAGGCCATTCAAATCCGGCATGCTGATATCCATGACCACTACATCGGGTTTGTGTTGTTCGGCGAGCGTGACGGCTTCGCGGCCCGTGCCCGCTTCGGCGCACACCATCCATCCGGGACGGGAGGAGAGGAGAGCCTTGAGCCCTCGCCGGATAATGTCGTGGTCGTCCGCAACGAGAATACGAAGGTTGCCCATTTTCGAGACGTACCTGCTCGTTTGGTTGGCCGTTTGCCGCAACCATTGTACCGCGTGCGGCAACACGACTTAACTGAATTTTAGGGTGCGGCACGCGTCCGGTCCCATCAGTGCTTCGCTGTATTTCCGAAAAAATTCAGCCGATGCTCCGAAGTCCAAGGGCGCGAACAAATTCTTTCAGGAGGTCCCCTGGGGGGCAGAGTGGGAGTCCTGGCAGTTTCAAACTGACCCGTCGCGCTGGAGTATAATACGCGCTCCCGTGAAAACCGCCGCAGCTATCCGACACGTTCACTTCGAAGACCTGGGCGCGTATGAAAACGTACTTACGGGCGCGGGCTATTCGGTTCGCTACCATGACGCGGGAATCGATGACCTGCAGAGCCCGGAGCTAGCTAATTGCGAACTGTTGGCGGTCCTGGGCGGCCCGATCGGCGCATATCAAGAGGAGAATTATCCGTTCCTCAAGGACGAGATCGCGGTGATTGAGAAGCGCCTCAATTTCGGCCGGCCGGCGATCGGAATTTGCCTGGGGGCGCAACTTTTTGCGCGGGCGCTGGGATCCCGCGTTTATGCCGGACCGGGCAAGGAGATCGGCTGGGCGCCGATTACGCTTACTTCCGCAGGTAAGCACAGCCCGCTGAGGTTCCTGGAAGGCGTCCCGGTGCTGCATTGGCATGGCGATACTTTTGACCTTCCCGAAGGAGCGGAGTTGCTGGCCTCGACACCGCTTTGCCGGAATCAGGCATTCCGGTACGGAAAATCCGTTCTTGCGTTTCAGTTCCATCCGGAAGCGTCCACAAAGAATTTTGAGCGCTGGTTGATCGGCCATGCCGCCGAGATCAACAGCACGACCGGGATTTCGGTCACCGAGTTGCGCTCCGAGACAGCACGGCTGGCGCCGGAGTCGGCACCGCTGGGGCAGCAATGCCTTCGCGAATGGCTGAGCGCACTCAACTAATGCGGCCAACCCGGGAAAGGGTTTTGAGTTCTCAATGGCTGGTGGAAAACATTTTTTTAGGGTCGGCGACGTGAAATGGGTTGCGGTTTATAACCAGGGACCAAACGAGTGATTCTTCCAGCGGGTAACAATCGGCCAAAACCGTTACCAATTCCGCATTGCTTCTGCGCTGATGGGATTGCTCACGCCGATTCCCGCAGAAAGGCCGATCGGCGAGTTGTTCTCCTGAGTTGCGCGGCACTCCTGCTCATTCAAGTCTTTATTGCCTCGGTATCCTGGGGGCAGGTCCAAGTCCCGGTGGGAAGGGGCGTGGTGCGTCTGGAGGCGACGCGACAAAGAAGGGACGGCGACCTGTACATTGCCGACGGGGACGTCGACGTGCGCTATCTCGATATGCGGCTGCGCGCCGACCACGTCGAGTACAACTCGAAAACGTACGACACGCTGGCGCGCGGCCACGTCATTTTCGATTTCATGACACAGCATCTGGAAGCTCCGGAAGGGCATTACAACGTTCGCAGCGACCAAGGAGTATTCCTGCACGTAAAGGGAACGATCAGCATTGCGCGACGTCCCAATCCGAATGTTTTATTCTCGACAAATCCCATCTCCTTTGAATCCGAGGAAGTGGACCGAGTGGCCGAAGATCAATACGTTTTCAAAAAAGCCTGGCTTACGGTTTGTATGCCCAATCGACCGGTATGGAAGTTCTATTCCGAGCGTTCGACTCTTAAGGTCGATGACAAGGTTGTGCTGGTTCGCGCAAACTTCCGACTGTTCAAGGTTCCCCTCATCTATCTGCCCTACGCCAGCATACCGGCGAGTCCAAAAGTGCGGCAATCGGGGTTTCTCGTGCCGGAGATCTCCGATAATAACGTGTTTGGCTTGGTCATCGGCGATTCCTATTATTGGGCGCCGACCGACTGGATGGATGCCGAGGTTGGCGCTCAATATTTGAGCCTGCGAGGATACGCCCAAAGCTTAGATGTCCGCGCTGTTCCCGACCCTAATATTAATTTCGCCGTCCGCTATTACGGTGTGGAAGACCGGGGATTACCCGGGCCAAACGGCACTTTGGTTCCGGAGGGCGGCAATCAGGCTCATCTTCTGTTTACCGACAACTTGGGAGGGGGCTGGCGGGCGGTTGCGGATCTCGATTACTTGAGCTCGCTGATCTTTCGGGAGGCCTTCGCCACCACTTTCAACGAGGCTACCGCTTCCGAATTGCATCAAGATGCATTTCTAACCAAGAACTTCCGCGGATTTAGCCTGAATTTCGGGGCCATCGACTATAAGGACTACCTAAGTGCGCAGCCGGAGACCAGCATTGCCCTCAGAAGCGCTCCTGAGGCTCGCTTCGGCACTACGGACCGGCCTTTCTGGAGCAATTGGCCGGTGTATTTCGGATTAGACAGCGTGGTCGGCGCCATGCATCGTTCCGATACGATGATCGACACAGGCCAGTTTGTGGAGCGTTCCGAGTTCGCGCCTCGGGTTACCGTCCCGATGCGGTGGGGTTCTTGGTTTGGAATTACCGGCAGCGCGGGATACAGGATCACGGATTATGGCGAGCAACTCGCCAACGGAATTCCGGCAGCACAAGGACTACTCCGCACAGATGGCGAGTTCAGCATTGAAATGCGGCCCCCGGCATTGGAACGAACATGGGATCGAGGAAAGACCAAATGGAAGCACGTAATCGAGCCCAACGTTATCTATCACTATGTGACAGGAATTAACGACTTTAGCCGGATTATCCGCTTCGATCAGGACGACACGATTACGGATACGAGCGAGATCGAATCGAGCGTCACCCAGCGGCTTTTCCGCAAGACGGCTGATGGTCAAGCGGAGGAGTTCCTCACCTGGAGGGTGGCGGCGAAGTACTATTTTGATCCGACATTTGGCGGAGCCTTGGTTCCGGGGCAACGCAACGTGTTTGCCGCACTCGATTCGATCACGCCCTTTGCGTTTGCCGACGAGCCTCGCCATTGGTCGCCCATCGTGAGTCTCGTGAAGATGAGGTTCAACCCGCGCTACGACGTTCAGTTGGAAACGGACTACGATTCGGTTCCGAACAGGCTGGCGGCGGCCGGCCTGATTGCCACTATACATCCCTATCAGCAGTCGTTCTTCAGCTTCGCTCAGTTCAGATTAAACACGGACCCCATACTGCAGCCTTTGCAAGACCAGATCCGTCTAACGGCGGGCTGGGGCCAGATGAACCGCAAGGGATGGAATACGGCATTGCTGATTGCCTACGATACGATTCAACACGCGCTGCAGTACGAGGCGGTGCAGGCCAGCTACAATGGCAGCTGTTGCGGAATCAGCTTTGAATACCGCCGTATCTATCTGGGGCCGCTCAGTAACGATAATGAATTTCGGGCGTCGCTGCTCATTGCGAATATCGGAACTTTCGGCAACCTGACTCGGCAAGAAAGACTCTTCTAGGGTGCTCATTCAGTGGGGTCAGCTTTAGTATATCCAGCGAATCCTAGTTGGAACCGATAAGATTGCGGGCCGACGCCAATTCTGTACAATACGGCTAGTGAAGATGCCCCTGCCTCCAGCGACGTCTTTTTGAGGGTTGCCAGGTTCGGCTGCCGGTTGCAGCTGGTTTGCGTCTGTTCGGTGAAATTAGGGAACGGAGACCGGAACTTTTCCGGTAAATCAGTTCAGACGGCTGTGGTGGAGAACAGATGTTTGAACGTCGTTCCGCATTACTAGGTTTCATTTCGAGAGTTCTCGATTTAAGCCTTACGGCGCTGGCGTTTCCGCTCGCTTATTGGGTCCGGATGCGGGTAGTCACGCGCATGGTGGGCTCGGAAGTGGTGCGTCCGGCCATTTACCCTTTCCATGCATACTGGCCGCTTTTTTTGGGGATTTTGGTGCTCTGGTTTCTTGCCGGGCATTTTCTTCGCATTTATCGCGATATTGAACTTCGCAACCGCCAGCAACTGGTGGGCGATGCCGCAAAGATGGTGGTTTTGGGACTCATTGGGCTCAACGCGGCATTGTATTTCGTCCGCGCCGACTACATCAGCCGGGCCTTCGTCTTGACGATAGCGGCGGTCAATTTCGCGCTTCTGGCGGCGGGCAGACTGGCCTTGCTCGGGGGCAGCAGGAGGCTTCGGGAGAAGTTTCAGCGCTTTCATTACTGCTTGATTGTCGGCCTGGGGCAGAATGCCCGCGAACTCGCGGCCTTAATCGAACAGTGTGAACCGCTGGGCATGCGCTTGATCGGGTTTGTAAATCCAGGCACGGAATCTTCGGCAAAAGTGAGCGGATTAAAATCTCAGTATCCCGTTTTTGCATTGGCCGATGTCTATGGCATCCTCCAGAATCATGTAGTGGACGAACTGCTTTTTGCAGTGGGCAACGACCAACTGGAGAGTTTGGAGGGCCTCATCGACCGTTGCCATAAGGAGGGCATTCGCACACGCGTGGATTTAGGCTTCTTTCCGCGAACATTCCCGCGGGTGCATCTGGAGAATCTTCGCCACATCCCGCTGCTGACTCTCGGTTCCACGCCCAACAACGAATTTGCGCTATTTGCCAAGCGTACCTGCGACCTCATCCTGAGCGCTTTGGCGCTCATCGTCCTCTCTCCTTTCCTGCTGATTGTGGCCATCCTGGTGCGGTTGACTTCGCCAGGGCCGATTTTGTACCGGCAGACGCGCTGCGGGCTAAATGGCCGGCGCTTCACGCTGTATAAATTCCGTTCCATGGTGGCCAACGCGGACCAGCTTCGGCGGGAACTGGAGGTTTTTAACGAGATCGAGGGCCCGGCTTTCAAGATGAAAAACGATCCACGCTGCACGCCAGTGGGGCGCTGGCTGCGAAAATTCAGCTTGGACGAATTGCCTCAGCTTTGGAACGTTTTGATGGGGGACATGTCCTTCGTCGGCCCCCGCCCGCCACTGCCTCAGGAGGTGGAGAGGTATGCCCCATGGCAGAGGCGGCGGCTGCGCATGCGGCCGGGGCTAACGTGTCTATGGACGCTGGAGGGGCGCAACCGGCTCAGCTTCGACCGGTTGGTGCAGTTCGATCTCGCGTATATCGATAATTGGTCATTGTGGTTGGATCTCAAGATTTTTCTCAAGACCATTCCTCACGTGGCGTCAGGCCGCGGCGCGAGCTGAAGAGAGCTTCTGTTTAGCAGGTGATCGAGAGCGAGCGCCAGTCCCGCCAAGAACCAAAAGAGAAATACCACCACGGAATCGCCAAAATCATAGTTCACGAGCGAAGTGGCCAGGAATCCGCTCGTAGCGCCCAGGATTCCCAGAGAAAGCCCGTAAGGGAACGGATCGCTTGACTTGCGGGTTTGCTTCACCAAGCGGACCAGGACCAACCAATAAACCGCCATGAGCACGATCCAAGCGCCTAGAGCCGGCAGCCCAAGCTCAACCCCGAGCTCAATGGGCGTGGAATGGAAGTGCGATTCCAATCCATATTTTTTATAGGCTCGAAGGTCAAATTTGGAGGGCTCGTCCCGGATAACGTTCTGGCCCACGCCGAATAAGGGATGCGCTTCGATGAGCTTGATTCCGTCTTCCCACATGAGGATTCGATAATCCGTTCCCGGATCGCGCCGATCAATGATGCCCATGCCGCGCCAACGGTGCATGGCCAAGCTGGTTCCGGCGAGCGGCCACGACTAAAATTGCGGGCACAATGACGGTCCTGGCCCAGTTCTTGAGAAAAAAGCAGAGCTCTACCACGCAGCCAAAAGCAAGCGATAGCCAGGAGGCGCGCGTCAAAGTCATCCCCAATGCAGCGCCAAAAGCAAGCAATAGGCCGGCAAAGACCGCACCCGAGAGAGGAGAAATCCGGCGATGAGTGAGCCAAAGGCCGAAGACAAGGCAGCCAAGAAGTTGAAGGACCGCGGCATAGGTTACGTAATGGCTATAGAAGGCGCGTGCGCGGTCGGGGCGATCGGTCGCAACTTGAATTCCCAGATCATTTAGTTGTGCGGGACGCGAGACGCCGTCGAAAGAAACAGAGATGGGAACCGCATCTTTCATGACTTCGATGCCACCGCCGTGCACGACGCGGAGTTGGAGCGGCTCGCCCGGGGCTTCGGAATCTAACCTGGCGCAGGAGTTCCTGCGGTTTTTCAACGTTGTGGCCGTTGACTCGGAGGATCACGTCGTCGTCGCGGATTCCGGCGCGATAAAAAGGCGTTCCTGGCTGGGGATTGTGTACCCGCAAGCCGACCCCGTATGCGTAATTCCAACCGGCCCAAGCGACTCCCACCAGCGAGGAAATAAAGAGAACGGCCAGTAGTTGCTTGGCGCGCCGCATATCGGGAACGTTATGAGCGACGACCAGCACGAGAAAAATGAGAGCAACCTTACGCATGCCCTCCCAGCTCGAGACCGGAAGGGGAGAGAAGAGGGCCGAAAGCGTGCATACCAACAGATAGATCAAGATCGGAATGTCGAGAGGTGAACTCTTCAGGATTCCGCGACGAACGAACGCCAGATGTAAGACCCACGCGAGCGCCGCGCCGGCGTAGGCAACGTGGGATGCGGCCATCGAGAGAGGCTGCACAAAGACAAAAAGCAGGAGGAAAAATGCCGTGATCGATTGGAAAGCGCGGGGCAGGCTGCCGGTCAATTTCGAGGCCGCAGAGCGAGGCCGGCTGGTATCGAGCACAGCCTGAGCGAGGCGATCGGTTGCCATGGGAGACGGGCTTAGTTTCCCATTCCGTGCCTGGTTAGTCGAGCCAAAAGCGTCGGTTCACCGAACGCAACCGCTCTGGTTCGTATCCTCTGGTTCGTGTCCATGTTGCCTGGGCACCAGGCTTTCAGTAGACTTCGGCTGCCCTGATGGTTTCCATTCTCATCACCACCTATAACTCTGCTGCTCACCTGAAAGCGTGCTTGGAATCAGTCCTTCAGCAGGAATTTTCAGACCGGGAAATCATCGTCGTAGATAATGCCTCGAGCGACGGCACGCGAGCGGTGCTTCAGGAGTTTGAAACACGGGCGCGGGTGATCTATAACGACACGAATCGCGGGTTTTCCGGGGGGCAGAACCAAGCGATCAGTGCATGCGCGCGGGGATTGGATGCTGTCGCTCAATCCAGACGTATTGCTAAGCCCGGGCTTTCTAACGAAGCTAGTGGAAGCCGGCGAGAGCGATGCCCGCATCGGAACCGTATGCGGAAAGCTGCTGCGCTGGGGCCCGGGCGGTGAACTTACCAACATCATCGATTCCACGGGGATCTATTTTCTGCGCAATCTCCGCCATTTGGATCGGGGCAACGGTCAAGCTGGACCGCGGCCAATATGAAGCTCCCGAGTATGTCTTTGGCGCGACGGGAGCCGCGGCTCTCTATCGGCGGACGATGGTCGAGGATATTACGTCGGGCGGAGAGTTCTTCGACGAGGATTTTTTTGCCTATCGCGAAGATGCCGACGTGGCCTGGCGCGCACAATTGATGGGATGGTCGTGCTTGTATACGCCCCAAGCGGTGGCTTGGCACGTGCGTCGCGTCACTCCCGAGCGATTCAAGCAATTGCCAGACGAAATCAACCGCCATTCCATCAAGAATCGGTTTCTTATGCGCGCCAAGAATATCTCGCTGGCGCTTTACTCGCGCTTATTCATCCCCATCGCCACGAGAGACCTCCTGATTTTAGGGTACTGCGCGCTGTGCAATAGAGGACTGCTCTCGGGGCTGAGCTTGTTCTGGTCCAAGCGCGGGTCCATCGCGGAGAAACGAAAATGGGTCCAATCCCGCCGTCGAATCAGCGACCATGAATTGGCCCGTTGGTTTGCCGATCGTCCCTTCAGCCTTCCGGCGCAGTTGCCAAAGAGTTAAAAGCGGAGACTGGCCAGAATCACCGACCCGCAATCTGCCGCTGCGGGCTACTTGCCGCTCGGGGGAGCGGTGTTCGCCGGCAGAAGTTCCGAAAAGAGAGCTTCGTATTTTTGAGTGGTTTCCTCCCAACCGAACAGTCTGGAGGCCCTTTCTTGAGCTTTGCGAGCTAATTCGCGACGAGAATGGGGGTCCGCTAATAACCGCGACATCTCCGAAGCAAGGTCCGAGATTTCCGCTCGAAAGGGGACTGCGGCGTCACCGGCGGTTTCGCGGTTCTCCGGCGTATCCAGATAAAGAATAGGCTTCTGCGCGGCCATGGCTTCGATCAAAGCAGGGTGTACGCCTCCCACCTCGCAAGCGAAGACGTAAAGGCCCGCACCTCGCAACAATTCCCAGTAGCCGCTGCCGTAGACAGGCCCAAGGAAAATTACGCGTCGATCGGCAAGATTTCGCAGGCGCTGAACATAGGAGGCGTCATATGAATTTCCGCCTACCATAACGAGGGGCCAGTCCGTTTGGACCTGGCGATACGCGCCGATCACGAGCTCCGGGTTGTTTTCCGGTTCGAGCCGGCTGACATAAAGAATGAAATCGCCCGCGGGCAGGTCAAAACTTTGAGGTGTGCTGCCGTTCGCGGGAACTTCCGAGCCATAAGCGATCATGGTGGAAGGGCGCCGATAGTTCTTCCAATAGTATTCCTGCATAAGTTTGGCGTCGGTGACGATTCGGCTGGGCGTAAAGGCCGAAAGCAACTCGCAGAAATGCAGAGCGGAGCGGCCTACCAGATTCCATTTTTTGCGCTTGCGATCCAGGCCGTCGACATTGAGTACCGTGGGCTTTCCAAACAGGCGGGGGATCCAGGCGATCGGGCCATTGGCCACGTTACAGATCAAAACGACGTCCGCGTTCGTAAAAGATACATGGATCACCGACAGCAGGGTATGGAAGGCGGTATCGAAGTGCTTCCTGGAAATGGTGGGCAAAATGACCCGGCGGACGCCGGGGGCTATAACGTCGTGCGGCGTGGTAAACGGCCGGCGGCAGTACACGGTAACTTCGTGCCCCCGCGCCGCCAGGCGAGCGGAGAGTTGCTCGGCAAACGTTTCAAAGCCACCATAGCGTGCGGGAATACCCCTGGTCCCCAAGATAGCGATTTTCATCTTCGGTTTTAGAAGCGGCCCGGACCTTTAAGAATCAGCTTGGTGTCCCACCGTGTATTATGTAGCGTCGAAATCGATTCCGCTTACGTAAATTCAGCCGGATCGACCAGGAGTCTTTTGTTTTCGTTCCCATGAGTCAGGCATCGGCAGCCGTTGGCGCCCGTTCCGTCGGAGTTGTTATTCCGACGTACGATCGAGACGATCTTCTCGATACGTGCTTAGAACACGTTGCGCGCCAGACGTTACCGCCAGCGCGAATTATCATTATAGATAATGGGACGCGGAACGTGATGCCGGAGTTCCTGCGGAAGTTCGAGCCTTTAGACTGGATTCCCCTCTCCGGCAACCGGGGCACCGCAGTCGCTTTCAACGTTGGTATCGGCGCGGCAAAAGGCTGCGACTATGTGTTTCTGCTGAACAATGACGTGGAGATGGAGCCGGAGTGCCTTTCTCATTTAGTTCAAGCGCTCGAGCAAGATCGTAGCTATAGTGCCGCCGTTCCGAAGCTTTTGCGGTGGTCCGATCCGCGCTATTTGGACGGCGTGGGAGACGAAATACT
The DNA here is from genome assembly GCA_963823935.1 of uncultured Acidobacteriota bacterium. Lineage (GTDB taxonomy): Bacteria > Acidobacteriota > Terriglobia > Acidiferrales > UBA7541 > Palsa-189. The sequence continues at coordinate 31,416 of CAWGNM010000025.1, read as the reverse complement.
GCTGGGGGGCGGCGCTTATCGTGTTGGAAATGGAGAATTGGATGCGGGTCAATATGACGAGCCCGGGCCGGTGTTTAGCGCGTGCGCCGCGGCCGCACTTTACCGCACGAGTTTGTTTGAAGATATTGGCTGCTTCGACGAGGATTTTTTCGCTTATCGCGAGGACGTCGATCTCGGCTTGCGCGCTCAACTGCGCGGGCACCGCTGCTTTTACGTGCCGGCTGCTCGCGCGCACCATCGCGGCGGCGCGACGCTGGGAAGCCCTTTCCATTCCGAGACCATCCGCCTTAGCACTCGAAACCAAATCCTGGCGATCATCAAGAATTATCCTTCCTCTATGATTTGGAGGCTGGCGCCGCGGTTGGTTGCATTCCAATTCTTTTGGTTAGGGTTCGCGATTCAAAAGCGCGCATTCCTAGGTTATTGTCGGGGTGCGCTGAATGCGATTTCACTTGTTCCCAGCGCGCTGAAGAAGAGAAGCGAAATCCAGTCGAAGCGACTTGTGGCCAGCGAGTCCGTTCTGTCTATAATGAAGGATTCCGAGGAACGGATCCGGCGATGGTATGCCAGCCCGTATATGACTCGCAGCCCACAGTTATTGCGTTTCTATTTTGGGATCTTCAAAGCGCTTGATGGCGACGTTCGAAAAGGAGAAACCAGTAGAGCTTCAAGGCGCTTCCCGAAGTCATGACGCAGCGCCTCCGGCGGCTCGGCTATAAGCGATGTGGCGGCTTATTCAAGAAATTCGGCAAAACAGGGAACTCATTTGGGCTCTGGCGATCAAGGAACTGCGGGTCAGGTACAAACGCTCGGCGCTTGGATTCCTGTGGGCCTTATTGAACCCGCTTCTGATGATGATCATCCTCAGCATGGTTTTCTCCACTATGATGCAGGCGGGTATACGTTCCTATCCGATTTTTCTGATCAGCACTCTTTTGCCCTGGACCTTTTTTTCGCAGTCGGTTTCCTATGCCACGGATTCGATTGTCGGCAATGGTGATCTGCTGAAGAAAATTTATGTCGCTAAAAGCGTGTTTCCGATAGCGGCGGTTTTGTCGAATTTGATTAATTTCGCTTTGTCGATGATCCCGCTCGTGCTCCTGCTGGTCATTTTTAGATTTCCGTTTCATGCAACCTGGCTTTATTTGGCGGTCCCGCTCCTCAGCCTGATTCTGTTTACGCTGGGCTGCAGTTTTTTCTTTGCCATGACCAATGTCTTCTTTCGAGATATGGCTCACATTCTTCAGGTAGTTCTTTCGGCGTGGTTTTATCTTTGCCCCATAATCTATCCTTTGGACTTTGTCCCCGCACGATACCGGGCGATATTCCGGCTTAATCCTCTCGTCTATCCCCTGAATGGGTTTCGTTTATCCATCTATTACGGCTTGCTGCCGTCGGCCCAATCGACCGTCCTGTCTTTAGCCGTTGGTTTTGGAACGCTGGCGATCGGCTACGGCTTGTTTCGACGTTATCAAGACACGCTGGTATTTTATGTCTGAGTGCGGATCAATCGTGAACCGCGTTTCGTTTGACAATGTGGTTCAGCATTTTCGCTTGATTCGCGAGCGTCCCGATACCCTCCGGGAGACTTTCGCGCGCATCTTTCGCAATCATTCGAGATACCATAGTTTCGACGCGTTGAAGGGAGTTTCGTTTGAAGTCACGGATGGCGAGATCGTTGGGCTGGTGGGCCCTAATGGGTCCGGGAAGAGCACGATTCTCAAGATCATCGCCGGTGTGTATCGCCCGACGGCAGGGGTGGTGCGGATCAACGGTAAAGTAGCCGGACTGATCGAATTGGGAGCGGGATTCCACAGCGATCTCACCGGTCGTGAGAACATTCTTCTAAACGGACTTTTGTTAGGCCTGTCTAAGCGCGAGATCCGATCTCGTGAGCAGCAGATCCTCGATTTTGCCGAATTGGGAGAATTTATAGATTCCCCTGTGAAACAGTATTCGAGCGGCATGTTCATGCGCCTGGGATTCGCGGTGGCGACCGAGGTCGATCCCGACATCCTCTTGATTGACGAGATCCTGGCCGTAGGAGACGCTTCCTTCCAGCAGAAGTGCATGGGGCGAATCGATGAGTTTCGCCAGCGACGCAAGACAATCATACTTGTTTCCCATGATCTGACGACGGTCAGGCGGCTTTGCCAGCGTGTGCTCTTAATTCAGAATGGGAGGATTCGGGCGGACGGCACACCTGCCGAGGTTTTGGATTCATATCGAGGAGCTCCATCAACCGATCGGAGTCTGAATGCGCCCTTTATGAGCTCCTCCCTTCAGAATCAAAATGAATCGAGTCAAGACGCGGAACAGCTGAGCAGGCTGATCACAGAACTTCGCTATCGGAATGACGATCTTCAGCGGAGAAACGACGATCTCCTAGCCGTCGTAAACCGACTTAACGATTCTATTGGCTGGAGAATGCTGCAACGTTTTCGACGCATCGTCTCCGTATTATTCCCGGCAGGCACGCGCCGGCGCAGATGGTCTGGCTTGGTGCTGATCAGGCTAAAAACCTGGCTGCCTTCAAATCCAGGGGCAAACGCGGGCGGCAAGCAGGAGGCGAGCCTTGGGGAAGCGGCCGCCGTGAAAATGACAGAGAAGGGTCCATCTCCGCTCTCCGCCCGGCCATCGCCATCGGTCCGCACGAACTCTTCCGGATCCAAGAAACTGCTTCTCCTGGGGCTGGGACCGCTACCTTGGGAGAAGGCGTTGAGGAATTACGCTCCTGGCCGGCGCACGTGGCAATTTCTTAAGCCGCTTCGCGACGACGGTCACGACGTTCACCTGGTGGCGGCTAGAATGCCGAGAGCGTATGAACAAGAGCCAGCCGACGGCGCTCTGCACTGTAGTGAAGGTTTTAAATATTATTCCGTTGCACCTGAGATTTTTCGCGACGGATCGTACGTGCGCCGTCTGGCAGAGTCGTTACGCCCTGACTGCATTGTGAGCGTGAATGCGTGGCCCAGTCCAACGGCTGTGGGGTTACGTGAATGCCCGGTTTGGGTGGATTTGAACGGTCATGTTATGGCGGAAGGGCAATCCAAGGCCTTTCGCCTCAACGAGGATAGTCCCCTATCGGCATTTTTCGACCTGGAATACCCGATCATCTGTAATGCGGATATCTTCTCAGCGGTGGCGGAATCGCAAAAGTGGGCGCTGATCGGCGAACTGGGCCTGGTGGGCCGGCTGAACCGGTTCACAGATAACTACGAATTTTGTCACGTTATACCCAACGGGATCGAGGGCCCAATTGCGAGGCCGGCTACAGAACTGATTCGAGGGAAGAAAGTCGACAAAGGCGACTTCCTGATTTTGTGGAGCGGCGGTTTCAATACGTGGTGTGACTACGAGCTACTGGTCTCGGCTCTAGAGGAGGTAATGACCAAGTTTGCCCACGTAAAATTTATTGCCACCGGCGGGCAGATCAGCGGGCATGACGATGTCTCGTATCCACGATTTCACCGCCTGGTTTCCGAGTCCCCACACCGGGATAAGTTCATCCTCGACGGGTGGATTCCGAGCGAGCTTCTGCCACATTATTACTGGGAATCCGATATCGGCATAAACGTAGACAGGGACTGTTACGAGGTGAGGCTCGGGAGCAAGAACCGCATTCTCGATTGGATCAGCGCCGGATTGCCCCCGGTTTGCTCTCGCGTTTGCGAACTCAGCTTCTTATTGGAAAGCGCCGGCTTGGGATTTACCTATGCTCCGGGCTCAAGGGACGCGCTTGTCGAGTGTTTGACGAAACTGATTCGGATGTCCCGGAGAGAGCTCGATGCTTTGCGTGAGACAGTAAGATCGAAAGCTCTTGAACATTTGGGATTTGATAATATTATGCTGCCGTTACGAACGTGGGTCCGGGATCCCCGATTCGCACCTGACCAGGGTCGATACGTGCGGTTGGTGAAACCGGCAGGGTCTCCGCAAGAAACATTTCGAACGAATGCTTTGGGATCTACTTAAGCCGCACTTGCGGCAGGCGCGGCCATTTCTCCATTCGCAGAGGCACACACAGGTCCGCTGTGCCTGTATGATCGCACGGTCAAGTAACCTAAAACGATATGTCTGACGAAAGCCAAAGTCAGCTAACAGGCCCTCGCAGCGAAGAGCTAGCGGCGAAGTTAAGGCGTCTCGAGGAAGAGCTCGCCCAAGCCGAAGCCCAGAAAGCGGCCAGCGAGTGCCGGCTGCGGGATAAGGACGCTGAAATCGACAGGTTGAACCAAGGTTTAACAGACCTTCGGGTCGAAATGGCGAGGCTTCTGGTGGAGAACCAGAAGCTACAATTTTGGCTTAACCGGTACAAGGCAATTAAGGACAAGTATCTGGCTCGTGGAAGTTTTCAGGAACGGCTCACGAAGTGGGCAGCGAAGAAATTAATACATCGGCGCGCAGCAACCCCTAGATTTTCCGGTCAAAGAGGCAAAGAGGGAACTGTTCCTGCCGCTCACGTCGATGGGATCGTTGAGCCTCCACAACATTGGCTGGATAACCCTCTGCGGCCCCCGATTGTTATAGCCATATTGAACTGGAATCGCGTAGACCTGCTTCGCAAGTGTCTGGAAAGCCTCTTTCTGTATACGGATTACGAGCGGCTCAGCATCTGCGTCTACGACCAGGGTTCTACCGATGGCTCTCGGGAATATTTGCAGTCACTGGGAGGCCGAGTCGACGCGGTCTTTGGCAAGGAGAATTTGGGATTTATCACTGCCAACAATCTAATTATCGAGCGTTATGCGAAGTGGGACGTAATTTTCCTCAACAACGATACGCAGGTTACCGAGAGATGGCTCGAGCCTTTGCTGGAAGCCTCGTACAAGTCCGAGAAGATAGGCATCGTCGGTCCCAAACTTGTCTATTTTCATGGCCTCCTACAAGAGGCTGGCAGCCAAGTTTTCCAAGATGGCAGCTGCCGGGCATATGGCAAGTACGAGAATCCGAATAGTCCTGAGTTCAATCAGCTTCGTGAGGTGGATTACAGCTCCGCCGCATGCCTCTACGTCAAGAGAAGAGTGTTGGATCTGATCGGCGGGTTCGATGAGATTTATTCCCCCGCATACTATGAAGATGCCGATTTCGCTTTTAAAGCGCGGAATGCCGGGTTCAAAGTTTTATACGAGCCCCGGAGCATAGTCATGCATCGCGAATATTCGAGCTCGGGGCAGAGTGCCGTTGGGCTGATGGAAGTCAACCGGCTCAAGTTTGTGGATCGGTGGAAAGCTGTCCTTCAGGGCCAGCAGCGAAATTTTTGGGAAGCCAGAGACTTAGAACAGCGGGAGAAGGTCCTGGTCATTTCCAGCCTGGTTCCGGCGCCAGATCGCTCCTCGGGCGGTACTCGCCTTTACGAGTTCATCCGGCTTCTGACCAGGCACTATCACGTGGTGTTCGCCTATTTGGGTTCGGAGACTTCACGTGATTATCTGAAGCCCTTAGAACGAGCCGGTGTGACGGTCTTCTATCCCGGGTTTGCCAAAGCCGTGCACAACTATGAGGTCGATGTTCACGCCATACTGAAGAGCAATCATTTTAAAATTGTATTCTGCGAACTTATAGATGTTGCCGAGCAGTTTCTTGACGCAATTCGGGAACATTCACCGCACAGCCTGGTCGTTGTCGATACCTATGATGTTCATTTTGTTCGGGAGATGCGCGAGGCTGCGATTACTTCTGACCACTCGCTAAAACGAAAAGCAGAGCGAACCAAGCGGCGTGAACTGGAGATTTACGGCAGTGCGGACCTGGTCCTGACCGTAACGGAGGAGGACCGTCGAGCGCTTCTCAGCGAGAGCCGCAAAGTAAACGTTGAAATCGTTCCCAATATTCACGTTCTACCGGAGGTCGTTGCCCCGCGGAGCAGCAGGCGCGACCTCCTTTTCGTTGGCGGATTCACGCACCGGCCGAATGTCGATGCAGTTCTCTATTTCTGCCGCGACATTCTTCCTCTGGTCCAAGAGCAAATAGCGGACGTGAAGCTGTACATTGTGGGTAATGCGCCCCCCGCTGAAATTGTAGCTCTGGGCTCGGAGAAAGTGATTGTTACGGGATATGTTGCCAGTATGGTTCCGTACTTGAATTCAGCTTTGGTTTTGGTTATCCCGCTCCGGTTCGGCTCAGGAATGAAAGGCAAGATTGGCGAGGCGATGGCATACGGTTTGCCGTCGGTGACCACCAGCATCGGCGCTGAAGGTATGGGCCTGGTGGATGGGGTCGATGCGCTTATTGCAGATCGTCCAGAGGAATTTGCGGCACGGACGTGCATGCCTTCACAGAGACGCAGAAATGTGGAGTTCGATTTCGGAAAACGCTCGAATTCATGTCGCCCGAGAGTGGAGTCCCGAAGCTGTCAACGGCGAATTGACGGCGATATTGGCCGACACGTGTGCGCATCGGGTCTCGTGTGTGACTGAGTAGGATGATCTGGCCCTCATCTTTCAATCGACTACTTCCGGATTGGGAAGATTCAATTCGTAAATGCGTCCGCGGATTTCCGATCTTTTACGGGTTGGTGAGCAATGCCTAACCAGTATGGCGGACATTCGGGAGTGGCCGGCCATGCAAGCTCCAGCCGAGGCAGAAATTGGCTAATCAGCGTTCTAATGCTGGCAATCGCATTTGTCGCATTGAATATCAAGCTGGTGAATGGCAAAGGAGCGCCGTTATGGGATGCGGATTCATTCTTCGCACCTGCGTTCACATTAATCGCGGATCATGCTCGCGTTGGTCGCATCGCACTGTGGAATCCATGGCAAAGCGGTGGATATCCTGAGTATGCTGATCCCGAGGTCGGTGCGGCGTCGCCCGTCTTAGTACTCGTAGGCGCTATCACGGGTGGAACCGAAGCGGGCTTTCGAGTTTATTGGCTTCTGTTTTGGTTCTTCGGTGCACTGGGGATGGTTGTTCTGGCCTGGCACTTAGGTGCTCCTCCCTGGGCGGGTTTTGTAATACCACTCGGTTTTGCGTTCTCTGGTTTTTTCACTGGGCACGCCGAACATACAGCCACCATCTATTCTGCTTCGTTCCTTCCCTGGTTTCTTTGGCGCTTCGACGTAGCGCTATTATCAGCTCGGATCAAACCCGCAATTGAGGCGGGGGCCTTGTGGGGATTGTCGGCATTAGGCGGATATCCGGAACTCACCATTCTGAGCGGCGGGTTCTTATTCCTATGGGCGCTAGGCCGAATGGTCTGCGCTCGGTCAGGCGAACGGGTTAGCTCGGGAACAAGCAGGCCAGAAGGCGTCAAGGTTAAACTTTCCTCTGCAACGTTGAGCCTGGTTCTCGTTGTTGTTGTGGGTGTTCCGGTACTCGCACCGAGCTATGTCGCATTCTTTACGGAAGGCGCCACGGGATACAGCGATCGCGTGGTTCGATCTCGGGAAGAGGCGATAGGATCGGATCTTATGGAACCGGGCGCTATGGTGACCTTTGCGAGTCCCTATCTATCTATTCTGAAATTTTATAACCCAAATCTTTGGCCTGGCAGCGACATTTCCCTCACCAGTGTATATATGGGCGCGCTGATAATTGTTTTGGCTTTAGTAGCCATTCTGATCCGCCCTAAATCATCATGGCGTTGGTGGCTTGTTGCAATCATCTTGCTTTCCTTAATGTGTGCCGTTGGCAAGCATTTGCCGCTTCGTGGTTGGCTTTATGACTATTTTATTCCAGCAAGATATTTTCGAACGGCGGCACTATTCAGACTTTATGCTATGTTCTCTGCAGCCATCCTTGCGCTTCACTGCGCCACAGACTTTGAAGACCACATCAACGATATAAAAGCTGGTATTTGGAAGCTCTTTCTGTGGGCAAGCTTGTTCAGCGCGTCTGGCGCTTTCGCTGCATACCTTTACACTACGCATGCTGTCAAAGATGTAGGCAACCAAATCCGATTTGCCAACATGCAGCTTGCATGTGTCTGGCTCGGCGTCATCGCGCTCGGTCTGCTTCTGTTTCTGCCCAAATTTAGGAGGCTGCTACCTATCTTATTCGTAGGGTTCGCGCTTTTCGACGCTTCGTTGACAATGCGAATTGCGAATCGAACAATTTTCTCGACGGGCGAGCGACGTCAGATTTGGAACAGGATCAACGTCGATCACAATCCCACGCTTGACCTAATGGCGAATGGCTTCAACCGGGATGAGTATCCTGCAGAGTGGATGGGAAGTCCTCCTAATAATGAGAACGTTCCACTGAAGATGCCCACACTGTTCAACTACGAAACTATGACGAATCGTATTCATTTAGATTTTGTGCATCATCCCATCCTTGTTGACATGAGCACCGGCAGCGAACGCATGTGGTTTGCGAATGAGGTAGCCGTTGTGCCTCCAACCCCCAACTTCTATGACGCTTTTGTCGGTCGCGTCGAAGCGCTTGCCGCGCCGGTTCTTGTCGTGCATTCAGCGCGCGATATGGCACAAGTCCGAGACCTATCGCTGATGAATCCGAAAGAAGGGGGTGGCGGAAAGGGTGTGTCACTCTTGCCCCGCGCGGAACCTATTTCTGCGAAGTTACTTCGGTACGTGCCGAACGAACTTAGCTTTCAAGTATTCTGTCCGAGTGATGGCTGGCTGCTGGTCACAGATCGCTGGGCTCGTGGATGGAAGGCATGGGTAAATGGTCGAGAAACAGAAGTGTTCGGTGGAGATTTCCTTTTTAGAGCAGTTCAAGTGCAGGCTGGAAACAATACGATTCACTTCGAATATCACCCTGGAGGCTGGCCAGTTCTGCTCATCGCGAGCTGGAGTACGCTTCTTTTAGTTTTTGGAAATTGCGCAATCGCGGGGATTCAAAAATACCGTCAATCGCCCGCGGCGGTGTTGAACTCAAAGTGAACACCTTCCAAAACTTAAATCAGCCGTGAAGGCCAGAGCGACACTCGTAAATGAAACGGAGACTGTTCACGACGCTCATTCTGGTATCCTATGCTGGTTCTGAAGGATATAAGCGCAGATGAGCGAAGTGGCCTATCATCTTATCGCATATAGCCAATGGGCTAGCCGTCGCTTGGTACGGTTTCTTGGCGCCCCACACAGCCAAAATTTTCAGGCCCTTCAGCTGATGAATGATCTGCTGAGTGAGGAACAGAAATGGTTGGTAAGTTTGACGCCAGGAGACAGTTCCGCGATTAAACCGTGTGGGCCTTCTTTAGCGTCACAATGTGAGGCGCTGATCAATGAAAACTTTAGACGATACGAGGTTCTGGTCGGCCAGTCTAGCGAGAATCTCTCGCGCTCGTCGGACCAGGCACCCGCTGTTCCGGTAGAATCCAATATCCCAGTTCATGATTTGATAATTCAAGCTGTGAGTAACGCAGCATATGGTCGGGGGCGGATCGTGGCAGCAATTGGCGCCCACGGCCAGACTCCACCCAAGACGGACTACCTCACCTTTCTTCGCGAGGTTCAGGGACAAGGCTCCATGCTGCTTTCTGTGGTGGTCCCCGTGTACAACGAAGCCGCCGTTCTCCCTTCGGTATTTAAGGCTCTGCAGGATGTGCTAGACAAGATCGACTGCCGCTATGAATTGATTTTCGTGGACGATGGCAGCGAGGACGCTTCTTCAACGATACTGTCGCAAGCGGCGCTATCGGATCCGCGGATAAAAGTCTTGGTCTTCAGCCGTAACTTTGGCCACCAAGCCGCAATAACCGCCGGCTTGGACTTTGCGTCGGGTGACGCCGTAGTTGTTATGGATGCAGATTTGCAAGATCCCCCGGAAATCTTGCCGGAGATGGTTCGATTGTTTCGCCAGGGCTACGATATCGTTTCCGCCCAGAGGATCAGCAGAGAAGGTGACGGAATTTTTAAGCGGGCCACCGCAGCTATCTTCTATAAGGTGATGCGCAGCGCATTCGACCGCCTCGTTCCGGAAGTCGGCGATTTCCGGCTGTACAGCCGCGCCAGTATCGTCGCCCTCCGAACGCTGAGAGAGCAACATCGGTTTATCCGTGGCATGGCTGCCTGGATGGGCCTAAAAGAGGCCGTCATTCCATTTCATCGTCAACCTCGCGCAGCAGGCGAGACCAAGTATCCGACTTGGAAGATGATGCGATTCGCCTGGACGGCTATTTCGTCGTTCTCGGGTTTGCCGCTTCGCTTGACCCTGTTACTCGGATTGGCCCTAACCGGCGTTGGCTTTGTCTATCTGATTTATGTGGTTTATGCTGCGCTCGTCTTGAAAATTACATCGCCTGGATGGGCTTCTTTGGTCGCCCTTCAGGTGACGTTTTCGGGGGCGATGCTGGTCGCTATCGGATTGGTTGGAGATTATATCGCCCGCATTTACGAAGAGAGTAAACGTCGGCCGCTTTACATCTTAGTGCGCGCGGTTAACGCGTCTCCGTCAATCGAATCCGGACCGAGCAATTGTGCTTCCTCTACGTCGATCTTCCTCGACTCCGAAGTGCGAAGAAGAGTTGGATGACGCCGCGGTGCATAGACATGCGATCTGAGTTCGACCGCTTCGCATTAGAGGGATATTCCGAGCTTTTGCGAGATCCCATCCGGGAACACTTCGCACCGGGATCACTTTTCTTCTTCGAGCGAAAACTGACTTTGATAATGGATTTTTTCATGAAACGTGGTGCCGATACCCGAATCTAAAACATGGCTGGATGTCGGCTGCGGAGAAGGAACTTTATTGGCATTGGGCAAGAGTTATTTCAAAGACGTCGCCGGGTGCGATGTCTCCGATGAAATGATGCAGAGTTGCAGCGGTTTGAATGTGCGCAGGCAAGAAACGGCGCATGAGCTTCCATTTGAAGACGGCAGCTTCGATTTCGTTACGGCTGTGTGTGTATATCATCATGTGGAGCCGGAGAATCGCCGCGCCCTTACGGCCAGCATAGCGCGTGTCTTAAAACCGGGCGGCCTCTTCTGTTTAATCGAGCACAATCCCTTCAATCCAGTTACGCAACTCATCGTGCACCGAAGTCCCGTGGATACAAACGCGCGCCTGCTGACGCCAAGAATGGCTAGGGACGTGGTGCGCCATGCCGGAATGCAAATTATCGACACAAATTACTTCTTATTTTTCCCACAGCGTTTTTACAGCAAGATGGCCGCAGTGGAGAACGCACTGTCCTCCTTCCCTCTTGGGGGTCAGTATGTCGTCTTTAGCGGGAAAAATCGTTGTAAATAAGGCCAGTCGTATGGCGCCTCAGGATTCATAAGATGTTTGCGATTTGAGTGGCGCTACTTGCGAAATTGAGAAAAGGGAACGAGAGGAGGACTCTTGCGCTTCTTGATTACCGGCGGTGCCGGCTTCATTGGATCACATCTGGCGGAACTGTTGCTCTCGCGCGGTAACGAGGTGTTGTTGCTCGACGACCTCTCGACGGGCAGCATGGAAAATATTCGCCACCTGAAGCAATTTGAAAAGATGAAGTATTTCCTTGATTCCATTGAGAACCGTCAGTTGCTCGCTGAACTTGTGGACGAAGCCGACGTGATAACGCACCTGGCGGCAGCGGTTGGGGTGCGATTAATCGTAGAGAGCCCGGTGCGGACGATCGAGACCAACGTCAATGGCACGCAGTTCGTTCTGGACGCCGCCTTCAAGAAACGCAAATTAGTCTTTATAGCTTCGACCTCGGAGGTATACGGGAAGAATACACAGGTACCGTTTCGTGAGAGCGCCGACCTGGTGTTGGGACCGACCACTAAGAACCGCTGGAGTTATGCCGCTTCGAAAGCGCTTGACGAATTTCTGGCTCTGGCCTATCTGGAAGGAGAAGAGGCAGCCGATAGTCGTAGGACGGCTGTTCAACACTGTGGGGCCGCGGCAGACGGGTCGCTACGGGATGGTTTTGCCCACCTTCGTCGGTCAGGCACTGGACGGCGCGCCTATTACGGTTTACGGGAGTGGGCAACAGTCACGTTGCTTCTGCGACGTGCGAGATGCGGTTGAGGCGATTACACGTTTGATTGCTACGGAGCGCGCACTGGGCGAGGTGGTGAACATCGGACACACGGAAGAGGTGACTGTTGAAGCCCTGGCACGTATGGTGAAGGAGCGCACATACAGCTCCTCGCCCATTACCTATGTATCGTATGATCAGGCTTACGAACCTGGTTTCGAGGATATGCAACGGCGTGTGCCATCGATCGAAAAATTGGAGGACTTGACTGGGTTTCGTCCAAAAACCGCGTTCCCCAGATCATTGATCGCGTCGTAGCGTACTTTGAGAGTCGGAGGGACTTGGCGATGGCTCGTCCTGCGGTCGGAACCAGCGGTGGCAATCAGGGCTAGAAGGGTGCGAGAAATCGCTGATCAACTTAGCTTCTGGTCCCTACAACTTGGTCCCACTAGTCTTTCCTTCCCACACTGCCGGGCAGCACCCGATGCAGAGGAACTGGCAATATGAGCTTGCATACACCTACAGTATCAGTCGTGATTCCCTGCCACGACGATGGCAAGTACCTGGATGAAGCCATCGACTCGGTGTTGAAGCAAACTTATGACGATGTCCAGATCATCGTGATAGATGATGGTTCGACAGAAGAGGGTACAGTCCGACTTCTTGAAGAATATGAACGACCTAAGACTAAATTGATTCGAACAGCACGCAAAGGGCTTGCCACCGCACGGAATATCGGAGTAAGAGCATGCGATTCGAAGTACATCCTGCCATTAGATGCCGACGATAAGATCAAAGAAACGTATTTGGAGAAGGCTGTGGGTATTATGCAGGCCAATGACAGTATCGGTATCGTATATTGCAATGCAGAGTTGTTTGGCGCGGAATATGGCCCGTGGGAGCTTCAACCCTACCGATTCCCAGAAATCCTACATGGCAATATGATCTTTTGCAGCGCGTTGTTCAGGAGATCAGATTGGGAGACGGTTAACGGATATAACCCCAATATGGTATACGGCTGGGAAGATTACGATTTTTGGTTATCATTGATCGAATTGGGACGGGAGGTCTGCTGTATACCTGAAAGCTTGTTTTGTTACAGAAGACGCCCAGACTCGATGCTTGGAAAAATGACCGACGAACACGTTGTCTTTTCGTATTCCCAGCTGTTCCGTAATCATCCACGTTTGTATGCGGAGAATATAGGAACTCTTTTGGCGAATCTTCAGCAAGCGACAAATTTGAGCCGCTCCAGGAACATCGAATTCTTGAGCTAGAGTCGGTTATTCGAGATGTTGAGCATTCTCTCTCATGGAGGATCACCAGACCACTCCGATATGCTGCAGCTAAGCTACGTAGATTCTTTCGCGGAGGAGATGCCGAATGATTCCGAATGAGGCAGAGGTGAATGTGATCTTGGTCTTCACAGGGACGGTGGACCTTGATTCTCCTCTTTGACACTGAAAGATAACTCAGGCCAAGCTCCCCCTATTCAAAGCCCTCAGCTTGGCTGTGTCTGCGACGAGGTTTTTGATATCAAATTTATTTTCTTGTCTGGACTGCTGTTCCTGCACGACTGCCATGCTTAGGCCATTGACCTCTAGGATGCAGCGCAAGAGATCCCGAATTCGAATGGACGCGCCGGAACCGACGTTATACACCTCGCCAGCCTTCCCGCGTTCCATAATGAGCGCATAAGCGCGAACGGCCACTTCAATACGAACATAATCCCGTTGGTTATCCAGTTTGCCGACGACAATCGCGGATATTCTGCCGGCCTTGTACGCCTCGATCTGTTCATGCAAGCGGCCGACAAACAGTTTAGTGGACATGCCGGTGCCATAGAGGTTGAAGGTTCGGGCCATAACAATGTCCAGGTTGTGGCGAACGCAGTAAAATTTCATCAAATAAGTCTGGTAAACCTTGGTCAGTCCATAATTGCTCATAGGGCTTAGGGCATGATCTTCATCGACTGGATTATCCTTTTCGTCGACGATGCCATATTCTGCAGAACTACCGACCAGGAATGCCCTGCATCGTGACTTCATCCTCGCAATGCTATCAAGAATGTTTCGGGTGGTTTGGACGTTGGTCTGATAGTCTGTTTGGTAATCGTCGGTGTTCGCGCCGACAAGGTGGTAAATTTGGTCTGGTACGACCCGTTCGATGAGCTCGCTGACATGTTCGCTGCGTGCTAGGTCATAGAATAACCACTGCCGATCAACCCTCCGTGTCAACGACGTGCAATGGATTTCTGCCGACGAGTTCTGCGCTAAGTATTCGAGCAAGTGCCGACCCGAAAAACCACCCGCACCTGTTACCAGGACCTTCATTTCACCAAGTCGATCTTCGCCTTCAATTGTTCATATTTCTCATTGGCAAGGTCGAAATCTTCTGGACGACCAAGGTCTAGCCAAAAGCCTTGAAATGGTCTGACTCCTATTCTTTGTCCGTTCCGGATTCCGTCCAACATAAGGTCATCAAATCCGTAACGCGTTCCTTTTGATAGCTGATCGACTACATTTCTATTCAGGCAATATACCCCCATGCTGACGTCGAAATTGTACACGGGCTTTTCGACAAACCCGGTGGCAAGGTTATTGGAATCGTACGTTATGACTCCGAAATCGATTGTCGTCTTCCTCTTGTATACGGATACAGTAAGGTCATTTTGCCGCTCCACGTGATGTTGGTAAAAATCTGAATAATCCAGATCACAAAGAATGTCTCCGTTCATGACGAGAAAGTTCGGAGGAAGATCGCGAATAAGAGTAAGGGGTCCGATCGTACTCAGGGGAGACTCTTCTATGGAGTAATCGATTCTTGTTTTCCAGCGGGACCCATCGCCGAAGAACGCCATCACTAATTCAGCCATATGGTTTACAGCAATAGTGATGTGGTCGAATCCAGCCCTCTTGAGTTGGCGAATGACTATTTCGAGAATAGGCAACTCACCACCGACGGGCACTAGCGGCTTTGGGAGGGTTATTGTGTATGGTTTTAGGCGAGTGCCCTTTCCCCCCGCGAGGATTATTGCTCGCATGATTGTTGTGTCGAATTAAACATTATATCTATCGCCCTTGTATCTGCCGCGATTCACCGGATCTTTGAACCAAGCAATGGTTTCCGACAAACCTTGAGATAAGCCATATTGAGGCTTCCAGTTGGTCAAAGATCGGATCTTCTCATTAGAGCCGAAAAGACGGTCGACTTCGGACTCGCGAGGACGGACCCGGGCCTCGTCGCAGACTATGGTTGTCTTCGGGCTGAGTTGGCCGATCAATTCTGTCGCCAGTCGCCCAATTGAGATTTCTTGGCCGGCGGCGATATTTACTTCTTCGCCGATACTTTTGTCGGATTTGGCGAGCTCAACGAATCCATTCACGGTGTCTTTGACATAGGTGAAATCGCGAATCGGCGTCAGACTGCCCAGCTTGATTTCGCTCGCTCCCGAAAGCAACTGAACGATAATCGTGGGAATAACCGCCCTCGCGGATTGTCGCGGCCCATAGGTATTAAAAGGACGCACGATGACGACCGGAAGGCCGAATGAACGGTGGAAAGACTCGGCCAATCGGTCGGCCGCAATTTTTGTTGCACTATAGGGAGATTGAGCCTGGAGTGGATGTTTTTCGTCGATCGGAACGTAGCGAGCGGTGCCGTAGACCTCCGACGTGGATGTTACGAGGACCTTCTCGATAGACCGTCTTTTGGCGGCCTGTAATACGTTTAAGGTTCCTCTCACATTTGTTTCCACATAGGAATCTGGGCAGTGGTACGAATAGGGAATGCCGATCAGAGCGGCGAGGTGGAAAACAATGTCGCAGTCCTTAATGGCCTGCTCGAGGCAACTCGCATCGCGAACGTCGCCGGCAACTATTTCGATGTTTTCGAGTGTTTGCTTCGGTAGCGTATCCAGCCAACCGCACGAATTGAAGGCGTTGTAGTAGACAAAGGCTTTGACTTTGGCGCATTCCTTCACGAGTTGTTCGGTCAAATGACTTCCAATAAAGCCGTCCGCACCTGTGATCAACACTTGCTTAGTCTTTAGTTGCAACGAAAGAGCCCTTCTCTGTTTAGGATCCGATTGTACTATCTGCGGGCTCTCGAGTCGGTGAGACTGCAGATTAGCGCTGCTCTACCCCTAAAAGCTCCGCAAATAAATTGCCGTATTCACGATTCGTACCAGTCACAGCTAAGTGTCGTAACGCATATTCTCTTGAGTTCGCCTTCAGAGCACTGCGGAGGTTTTCCTCCCGGGCAATTTTTCTGATGGCCCCCGCAAACCCGTCGATATCTGAGGCTTCGCATAGGAAACCATTAAATCCATCTCGAATGATTGAGGGAATGCCGCCTACGGCGGAGGCGATTACGGGCACGCCTAGGGCCAAGCTTTCCATAAGAAGTATGGGGATACCCTCAATGTTTGAGGGAATGACGACGACCCCGCTCGCCTTCAAAAAAGGTCTGAGATCGGGCACAAAACCGGGGGCATAGATTTTGCTCTCTAATCCCAATTCTCTAATCCGCTGCTTGATGCGGGGATACTCTGGGCCGTTTCCAATCATTAGGAAGTGCACATTGACTTCGTCCTTCAACAAGTTAGCCATCTCTACGAACTTGGCTGGACCCTTTTCTTCAGAAAACCTGCCCATGAAGGACACGAAAAACTTGCCTTGTGGAAGAACCGCCCTGGTATCCCCCTCTACTTCCACTTTGTCCGGATTGAAGCGCTCGTCGACGTCCACTCCGTGGACAATCACGCGGACCTTATCCTCTTTTTCGCCATGAGCGTTGACCAGAATCCCTTTGATGACTTCGTTGGCGACAATGTGGAAATCGATGAAATCCGAATATCTCCTGTTATTCTCAATGTGGCCGAATTCGTTGAACAGCTGATCTACGATCTTGATTTGAGGAAACCGACTCTTAATCTCTGGTAGGAGATCGTAAACGTAGGCGGATCCCGCGAGAAGCAGAATTGTTGATTTTGCGGCTCTCGATTAAATAGAAGAGGAAATCCTTCCAGTTTCGCCTGTCCTCGAGGAAACGATACAAGTGATAGATCTGTTTCGTAATCGCTTCGTACCGGCTGGTGTTATCGCCAAAGCTTGCGTCAGTTTTTATTGTGGTCACTATCGATATATCAAAGCCACTTTTCGCTAAGTACTCGGCCATTTGCAAGAAGACTGTATCCGCTCCTCCAGTAATCACGAAAGGGAGCGCCAAAAGAAGGGCTGGCTTCTCGTGGTCTTTCTCGAATGAGTTATCGAGATTCATAAACGGGTTACTAACTTCGACAGCCACCTCGTTGTTCTCTGCCGCACGTCGATAGTTTTTCTGAGTAAGATACTCCCGATTAAAAAGGCGGATTCGTTCGCTCTGCTTGTCGTAGGGCAGGTTTTCGTGACAATTGCTAAGGCTTGCTTTTCCGTGAACCCGATAAAGCATTAAGGGTTCGGGCATATTGATCGCCCGAGCTCCCAAAGCCACCATCCGAAGCCAAAGATCCCAGTCTTCAGCTACGTGATCTTTGCCCAACCCCCAGTCATGATACCCCTGCGCTTTGGTCCAGAATTGTTTCGTAAACACCGCCGCCGTGGAAAATTGGTTGCCGCTGAGAATTTGTTCTAATGTCGGTTTTGATGTGATCTGCCACACCGCATCAGACTCGCCAAAGCACTGAACGGCCGTTGACACCAGATCATATTTGTAAGTTTCGAGCAAGAAAAGAGCCTTTTCCAAGTACGTGGGCTTGAGCTTATCATCCGCGTCAAGGCAGCAGATGTATTTCCCTTTCGCGTGTTCAATACCAAAATTTCTGTTATCACCTACCAGGTGTCGACTATGCCGGAAATAGACTTGAGTCTTCGGCTTGTGGAGATCTTGTAAAAGTCGTGTGGTATCGCCGTCCGTCGAGCCCCCGTCGACGACAATAATCTCAAAATCGGAAAACGTCTGCGCCAAGACAGAGTCCACTGCCTCCTCGACGAACCGGCCATAGTTGAAGCAAGGAATTACAACGCTAATTAATGGCCTGTCGGTATGCCATCTTTCCTGTTCTGATCTCTTAACCTTAGCTTTTGGCCTGAGATTGCGTTTCAGCTTCTGCACGGCAGGCCTCAATCGCGCCCTGAGGCGCTCGGGGGTAGCGAGGGAGGCGACCAAGTAAGCGATCCTAATTAATTGTCTCGACGAGAACTTTTCGTGCAGAAGCGCGGTACGCAGACGCTGAAGTTTTGAAGTCCTAAAAATGTGAAGTTCTCTCTCTTGCTCCCCAATGATTGCATCCCTGACGGCGAGTTCCGAGCGAACGCTCTCTATAATTCTATTTTTCGCGACCAGTTCACTTTCGAGCCGGTCAACGACCTCATTGCGGTTTCGCAACTCATTGGCGTGCCAGTCTCTGTCCGATTCCGCAGCAACTAAATGGTTTCTACTCTCCGTAAGCCGCTCTGAATCTCGACGCCAAAGGTCCGCAAGACGTCCGAGAAAGGCAGGATTGATTTCCGAAGGTTGGATACTGTCCAGGAGACACAAATGGGCGGAAGTAAGGCGGGCAGCGTGGAGACAATCAAATAGAAACCGAAAACGGCGCTCCTCGGCGTTCTTCAGGTCTTCGATCGGACAATTCGTAAGTCTGCGGTATTCTTGGGCAAGATCTGTTCCACGAGACGCGCTCTTTGGTACCATCGCCACAAAAGTAGAGCCGTAATCGGAAATTACAACCTCACCGCCGATCAAAGGAAGGTTGAAGACGTGTTCGATCAGGTATCGTAGCGAAGCCTCAGTAGGATAATAGATATGTTCCAGAGAGGATTTGAACCATATATCGGAAGGATGCTGCGCTGAAAGCAGCGGAACCTCAAAGAGCAAAATACCGTCTGGCTTGAGGAGACTCAGGGCGATTCGGATGGCGCTCCTTAGATCTGGGAGATGTTCGAAAACCGCAATGGCAGACACCACGTCGAAGAAGGCGTTGTACTTTGTGTTGATCGCCTCATCGAAAAGGTCGAAGCCAATAATCTTGATTCCAGCACTCCTACACAGGTCTGCCATCCTAGCGTTGATTTCGATACCATAGCATTCGTGAGTAGATTGTAATTTCTTGAGGAGATGCCCATCGGCGCAACCAATATCGAGGACACGACCATGTGGCGCTAGCAGGCGTATAAGACTTGCCGCCCACGCAACTCCGTGTTCAGCCGTGTTGGAATAGTTGGCATATCCCCGGTCCGAGGCATTCGTAGCTTGGTAATAGGCATCGCTATAAAGAGACTTCAAATCTGCAGGGTATTTCTCAACAACGCCCATTCCGCAGTGTGAGCAACGGATCACGTTAACGCCATCTGATCTCGTTCGAAATTGCTCGAATTGAGACGACCCACACAGATTGCAAGACACGATCACGGAGAAGTCGCTGGATTGGTCTTCTACTGGTTGACGATTCATCTGGCAGGCATGATCCACGCGAATTAATCGGATCCCGTCATAATAATTGGATGGAGCTGCGTTGACAAAGAATTGGCGTTAGCCGTTCCCCTGCGCCGCATGATAACCGAGCTGTGCCGCGGTTCGCTATATTGTTCGTCGTCTGCCTCTGGCTGCCAGAGCAATTCGATCACAAGGCTTAAGGAGCGGCACATGGTTGGGCTAAATTAACTCACAAAGGGCATAAATGGAAATCACTTTTGCTTCGCTGCCCAGAGGAAAAGCCGCTGCTTGGAATCATAGCCTAAAGCCAATGAAAGGCTCAGGGGTCGGGGTTCCTTCACCTCAAGGGGCACAATATTTTCGCAGTGTCGGTCACTTTTTTGTTCTGCGAGTGCGTTTAATCGGCCGGTTACGCGGTCGAACCTTATGACAGGTTCGTATATGCCTGGGCTATAATGTTGCTGCCTTGCTTGCGTGGTACGCGCCTCGTCGCGACTGTTCGCACGTCTGGCGGGATCGGCGCAAGCGTCGCCCCTTACCTTGAGGTCGGCCGCCGCTCCTCTGTTAGAGCGGCAGATAACGGATGCTTCGCTTAGACAAGGGTTCTGTGGCGCGTACGACAGTTTGGAAGCAGGCGAGAACTGAATCAAATTCTGTCGCCTTAGAAGGACGAACTCTTGAGTGATGCCCCTCGAGTCTCGTTTATCGTTCTTTCGTATAATTACGAGAAATATATCGTCAAAACGATTCAGAGTGTTCTGGATCAAACCTTCTGCGATTTTGAGGTCATCGTCGTTGACGATGCATCCTCAGATCGTTCATGCGAGGCCGTGCGTTCCTTTGACGATTCTCGCATACGACTTTACGTCAACGAGAAAAATTTGGGTGGCGCGGCGAATTGCAATCGCGCGGTGGGACTGTGCCGGGGCGAATATCTGGTGAATTTGGACGCCGACGACTGGATCGATCCGCGCAAAACAGAGATCCAGCTCCAAACGTTCGCTCGGACGCCTGCGCTCGATATTCTTGGCACCTACGTTTCGTTCGTTGCCACTACGGGCAACAAACATCCTCAATCCATAGAATTCGAGGCCGCGACAAATCAACCGCACGACTTCAACTTGATCGGTACCTGGATCGTCAGCAATTGTTTGTGCCGCTCGTCGACCATGCTTCGTCGCTCTGTCCACGAACGAATTGGGCTATACGATCCGACAATGGTGCGGGCACCCGACTACGAGTTCTGGACGCGAGCGCTTCGCGGAGGTTGTCGTTTCGGGCTTGTCCAAGAGCCACTCACATTTTACCGGATGCACTCGGAAGGGCTGACCCGCGGCGACCTGCCAGGTACATTCCTCGAAATCTGCTACCTTTTGCTTAAGAATCTTATACCGATGATCGAAACGGGTGCTACGTTTGACCACTTTTGCAGAATTATCGAATGGATCGTTACCAACGACCAGTTCGCTGCGTTGCTGCCGGAGGAGCGGTATCGATTGCTCGGAGCAATGATCATGTCTCCAGCATTGCAAGACTTCAAAGCGTTCCGACAGCTAATTCTCGGTAATGCTGGTGATCCAGTGCTAGCTTCTGCCGGACGGCGGCTTCTTGTGGCATTTGTTTTGCACCCGCGCCAGCAATTCGCCGAGCGGCTTTTACAAGACGTCGACAAATACATCGAGGCACGAGATTACTGGCATACGAAAGCGAAAGATTGAACATGCGTACCGGAGACTTGAGGCGCTCTGTGAGACACAACAGCGCATTCGAGGATGGCGGATCTCAGCGCTCGGGCATTCTGACACGACGGCTCTTCAAATGGGCGCGCAAGAGAATACGCAATGACAGAAGAGGACGTCAGGGGCAGCGGGCTGCCGCGATGAAATGTGGCACGGTGCTGGCGTTATTCCCCTTTTTAACTAAGCGCAACCTTGCTCTCGCCGTTCTTCGCGAGATGCGTCGCCGCGACCTGAATGTCACGGTCGCCCACTGCGTTGAGACTAAACACCATGTTGCTGACCCAGCGGAAGACTACGCGCGGGACAATTGCCTTTTGGACTTTACGAAGCTCCCCATTGGTCAGGAACTCGACTTCATCGAAGAGGAGATAAAAAAACGTGCCGTTCGCCTGATTCTTCAAATCGGGGCCTCGCCCATGTATAGGCACCTTCCGTTTCTTAAGGAGAAATGTCCCGAACTCGTGATTGTGGACTTTCTCTATAATGACAGGGGGCATGTGGTCCAGCACTTCTTGTTCGAGCAGGCCATTGATGGGGTGATTGTCGAGAGCGAGTACATGCAAAGGTATGTGCAGCGCTGTTCGGCGAAGCCAGATCCGCATGTCCGCGTCATTAGGAGTGGCGTGGACTTGGAGACTTTTACCCCGCCCCCCCGAACGAGCGAACACGCAGGTTTGATTCTGGGCTATGTCGGCCGGATGTCCGATGAAAAGAATCCATTGGGTTTCATTTCCCTCGCGGAACAAATCTACGCAGCTTTTCCCGACGCAGCCTTTCCGATTTCGGGTGAGGGACCCTTAACAGCAGGCGTCCGTGAACGTATTGAAACGAGCCCTGCGCGAGCGCATTCCGCTGGCGCGGATACGAGGAAGATTTAGTGGGTATGTTGAGGCAGTTCGATGCCCTCGTCGTCCCCTCGTTAGTCGACGGGCGTCCGAACGTAATTATGGAGGCAAACGCTTGCGGTGTGCCTGTGATAGCGGCGCCCGTGGGTGGGATTCCTGAGATGATCGAAGTTGGTGTGAACGGCTACCTATTTCCTCCCACAGCGGTGGAGGCGATCATTCAGGTTCTTACGCTCTGGCGCAACGACCGGCAGAGCTTAGTCAGAATCAAGGCTTCATCGCGCAATTTGGCCGAGCGAGTCTTCAACAAGAACGACATGTTGGATGCGTATGAGCGGGTCTTAAAAGGGTTCCTCGGCTTGGTTGGAAGTAACTCAGAAGTTGGCGTGCAGGAAGACGCCGCGTTTTGATGGATGCAAACGGGCTCGACGCTCGTCTGCTTGCGCAACTTTGCGGGGTTTGTTCGCGTGACCTGCTCCCCGAAAATTAAATTAGTCCATGTGAAATCTGACTTCTCCGTTTACCATGCTCCGCTCGGGGGAGGAGGAGTCATGCGCAAGGGGAGTTTCGGCGAAGAACAAATCAGCGGGATCCTGAAGCAATCCGTTCGCGCGGCATCGCCGCCGTTGGGAAGCTCCGTGCGCACGGTGTCATAGTCGTGGTTTTTGCGAACGTTTGGGTTAGTCGACTCGTCCCTCGCCGTCAAGGTAATCTTTTTCTAGCTGCAGTAGCTTATGCGGATCGCGGCGGCCGATAACCCGGAATGGGATTCCGAAAACGACCTCGTACTCACCGACGTTCTGATGGACGAGAGTCATCGCTCCGACGGTGGAGCCCTGCGCAAGGGTAACGCCGGGGAGGACCACGCTCGCCGCCCCGATAAGGGCGTGCCGCTCGAGAACGATGGGGCCACGCTTAACCTTCTTATACCGCTCCGGCACGGTAGGATTCGTGAGATATCCTTCGGAGTAGTCGTCCGTAGCGGTGAAAAGCGCTACTCTGGCGGAAAGCCCCGAGAAATCGGAGAGGACGACTCGACCGCCCCCGCCGAAAACGAGCGATGACGCAGCGATGTGGACGTTCCGGCCTATTGTTATCCCTTCGTCACCCGCGCTCAGCATCGAGAAGCAATCGATCCGCACGTTATGACCGATGACGATCTTTTCAGGATTGAACAAGAGGTACAGATTTGTGGACTTTGGGGTTCACTCCAACCCGAATTCCGAGCCGCTCAAGTTCGGCAACTGTGTAGTTCATGATTGGCTCGCGTTCAGCCGAACGATCTCCTCGCGGATAGCGGAGACAGAGGTAAGTTCAGGAATCCTTCCTGACGAAAATCGCACCCGATACTCCTGCTCAACGGCGAGAATGAGGACGAAATGTTGCAGGGAATCCCACTTCTGGCAGTTCCGGCTCGACGTGGCGTCTGAAACCTCATCTGCTGAGAGGCTCAGCGCCTTGGCGATGGTTACACAGAGCCGATCCTTCATCCCTTCCCTCCTTCCAAACAATCTCAACGTGAGCCGCCCGGGGCACAGACAGTTCCCCTCCCAGCCACTCAAACTCGCGCCGCCCGTCGGGAGTCTTCGCCGTTTCAGCGAAGCCGACCTCGGGGAAAAACTGTGCGACGAGTGAGTTTCGAGGGCCCTGGACGAAACTCGAACGTACTGGGAACGGCCCGATGCGACGCACGTAATCGAGGCAGGCCTTCAGAAACGCATGCTCCAATCCCCTTCCGATGATCCGGCAACTCATGAGTAGGCTGTCGATGACCCAGGCATCGGGCGTTGAGTTGCGCTTAAAGATTGCAAGTGCTGTCCAGCCATGGTCACCGAAGCGATCAGTTAGCGAACCGAGGAATAGAAATGTGTCCTCCATCCTGAGGAGCACGTCTAACTCGGCTACTGTGTACCTCTTCAGCGTCAGGTTGAACTGGTTTGTCTTCTGGCAGAGTTGCGCCGCACGTGCTCTGAGCTGTGGATCGTTGACGGCAAGTGTAAGTCTCATCCCGAGGGATCTCAGGAACGCGCCGTGGTCTGCGAACGTTTTGGCATGCGTCTCAATACTAGCCTTGAGGCGGTACTGAACGGTCCTCGCCCCCTCCTCCTCGCCTAGCGAGACCCGATAGAAGTATTGCCAGCCGAGCGCGTAGCCGAATGACGCGAGGTCAGCCGGATCGGCTGGATACTCAGGCACGCTAACTTCAGGAAGTGCCTGCTTGACCTCCTCGCGCTCAGCCGGATTGTCGTCAACAAAAACGAAGCTGTCGAGGCCGACGCCGAGCCGGTTGGCGAGCGCCAAAAGGGCATCCGACTTGCGCCCCCAGCCGACCTGAACCGCAGCGATTCGGTCACGTGGGATCGCCATCTCCGGGCGCCTTGCGAAAACTTCTTCGACCTGCTGGGGATCATTCCGGCTGCAGAGCACGATCAGCACGCCGCGGCTCTCGAGCTGAAGAACCGCTCGTTGGAACGCGACGTAGGCGCGGCCCACGCCGTCATCGCCAATTTGGATTCCGTCGACACCGTCCTCGCCAACGATACCGCCCCATAGGGTATTGTCGCAGTCGAGTGCGAGGACTTTTTTGGTCTTGCCGATGAGCGCCGCCCAGTGGGCCGCGACACGCTCAGCAAGCCAGCGCATGCCGGCCGCGGAGACCGGAATACGCGCAAGCAAATCGAGACGCGAATCGTACATCTGCTGTTGGCCATGAAGACGCACGAGGCGGTTGAAATCGAAGTAGCTCCAGCCGTTGCGGCTACGGCAAGCCGCGCGGATCGCATCGTCGAATAGCGCGGTCGCTCGGGTGAACGGGTCCATGGTGGCGTCGGCGAGACCGTCGCCTGGATTCGGCAGCGGAGACTCAAGTGTGGAGAGAATCCAGTTTGTCTCGCGGTGCTTCATTGCAAGGCGATCGAGCCACCCACCACGAAGCCGGAGGAGCGGGAAGCCGCCTCCTCGTGCCGAAGGCTTGAGCGCGGGTTCGCGAGGTACTCCTGAAAGAGAGATCGTGGATCAAGAAAGAGCACCGCGCCGCGCGGGGATTCGGCCTCAAACTCGGCATCGTTTCCCGCGAGAACCTGAAGGTCCCTCCCGAACCCAAAAGCGGCCGGCTCGTCGGTGATGCCATATTTTCCGAACGCCTCCCGCAAAATGGGTAAGAATGGCTCCCACGTTGCCGCCCCGATTATTGCAAGGCGCGATTTTGCTTCTCTACCCATTCGATTAGTCCGATGTCGCGATACAGCACGAAGCACATCCGCATCCCGCCAAACGCCTCCGAGGGAACTGGGGGGCGGACGATGACACCGCCCTCATCGCGGGCGCTCGCCATGCGGTGATCGAAATCAGGGCAGAGAAAACAGATATGGTTGGGGCCGCAGCCCGAGGCACGTTCGGTAGCCGGCTTCGAATCGTTGATGGGAGCGACGAGTTCCACCCGCCCGCCTTTGAATTTCAAAAAGCAGACCCGTACCGAGTCGGCTGAGATAACCGTCGGTGCCATCTCCATCCGCGCGCCGAGTGAGTCGACCCAGTAACGAATCGATTTTTCCAACTCTGCCACGCGGTAAGCGGTGTCGCGAAGTTCAAGGGAATCGACAGATTGCATAGATTGTCACAGTATCTCACAACTTTTCGTGGGTTCACCAAGCTTGCAACCGCGATCGAGTGCAGTCTGACAGCTTGCGCGGAAGCGGTGTTAGCCCAACGCTCTAAGCGGGAACGCCCGATTTTTCAGAATTGTGATAGGCTCATGTCGCGTTTTCAGCTAATGGAGAGGAAAGAGTCGCAGGGGTATTCGTTCTCGCAGTTTGTGTCCCGGTGCAGTTGACCCAAAGATCTGTTTGCCCCCCTGCCGCTCATGGAGGCCTGGCCTAGAAGGCTCTCCAAGCAACTGTCTGGGGAAGGGCACCACAGTATCTAGAACCTTTATGCTCGATGCCAGTCTCAAACTTCAGGTTCAGAAGTTGGCGATTTTCGGAAATCCACCAGCGTTTACCGAAAAATTGCACGTCGGCAGGCCCAATATTGGCAGCCGGGCTAACCTTTTGGCGCGAATCAATGACATGCTCGATCGCAATTGGCTCACGAACAATGGTCCATATGTTCAGGAGTTCGAGAAAAAGATTGCCGAGCGCGTCGGTGTGCGGCACTGCGTGGCCATGTGCAACGGGACGATCTCTCTAGAAATTGCCGTCCGTGCTCTGGGCTTGACCGGCGAGGTGATCGTGCCGTCGTTCACATTCATAGCGACAGCCCACGCATTGCAATGGCAGGGGATAACGCCGGTATTCTGTGATATCGATCCCAAAACACACAACCTTGATCCCGCGCAGGTCGAGAAAATGATTACTCCCCGCACCAGCGGCATCATCGGTGTACACACTTGGGGAAGGCCCTGTGATATCGAGGCTTTAAAGCGATTGCCCGTCGTCGAAAACTAGACTCATCTTCGACGCAGCACACGCTTTTGGTTGTTCTTACAAAGCCAGAGCGATTGGGGGGTTCGGGCATTGTGAAGTGTTCAGTTTTCACGCCACGAAGTTTTTCAACACCTTCGAAGGTGGCGCTGTGCTGACCAACGATGATGCTTTGGCGGAAAAAATGCGCCTCATGCGTAACTTCGGATTTCGAGGCTTTGATGACGTTATCTATATCGGCACCAATGGCAAGATGTCTGAAATCTGTGCCGCGATGGGCTTGACTTCTCTCGAAAGTATTAACGAATTCATAGAGACGAATCGTTTCAACCTGATGCATATGATCGGGACCTCAGCGGTATCCCGGGCGTGACCATGATGGCTTACGATAAAAACGAATATCGAACTACCAGTACGTAGTCCTCGAAGTGGATGAACGGCAGGCGGGGCTGACGCGTGACGAACTCGTGGACACGTTGTTCGCAGAAAACGTGCTTGGCACGCAAGTATTTCTTCCCTGGGTGTCATAACATGGAACCCTATCGTTCGACTTTCGCCATGCGGCTTTGGTTCTTCCGGAAACCGAGAAGTTGTGCCGCCGAGTGATGGTTCTACCGACTGGCACCGGAGTAAACGAGGAATCGATTTCACGAATTGGCAAGATTATCAGGACAGCCGCGGCAAATGCTGCTGAAGTGAGAGACCGACTTGCCCAATCCTCTGCTCATCCCTCCGCCAAATCGGCAGCCACTCGTTTAGAGTAAAAACACCTAGGTTGGCGGCTCAGGGAGAAATTCCAGCTTAAGCGGAACGAGCCCTTTTAACCTCCATGTTTCTGTTCGAATTGTAGCCGGCCGGGTTCTGTCGTGACGCCAGCGCGCGCCACTTCGGCTGCCAATGGCAGATTAATATCGGTTACCACTCCGTTTGACTGAGTTATTTCCAATGGGTTCAGTAAGATTACATGGCCTCCTCTATATGAAAAAGCGATCACGTTTTGAACGGGAACGACAAAGCCCTGAATCGTAAGCGCGTTGATTTCTCCTCTTTCATTTTTTTGTATATGAGTAAGATGTAGCTTATCCCAACGATTAGAAACAGCAGCATGCACATCTCGGTCGCCGCATTGGAGGCAACAGAGTCCGCGGCAGACCAAAAAGTTTCAAAGGCACCCACAAGATATAGATCCAATATCGCGTCGCGCTTCCAGGAGACACTTACGGTTCGCTCGTCCAGGGCTATTGGCAACAGCCATAAAGGTTGACCGGGCGGTGCATTGGAGACAATCGGTTGCACTGCGGCTAATTGCTTTTGGTCAAGGTCCCACCGTAATTCGTAGGTACGGACGAGCCCTGCCATTGTCAGGCTTCCCAGAAAAATAATGATTCCGCTGAGTGCGAAGCCGAATCGCTTGATTATTGGTGCCCAACGGGTGGAAGACTCTGCAAACAAACAAAGAAGCGCTGCCACGGCCATTGAGATGCCAGCGGAAGGGATGTATAGGGTACATATCTCTACGACTTGGTTCTTGATGAGCAAAATCCGGACGAACGCCAGGCTCAACCACGCGATCCCCACCAAAACTACCCCAAGCAGGCGCCATGAGCGCGTCGTTTTAGAAGCTACAGGAAATATAGCCGTTAAGATGCAGAGTATTCCCTCGAAAATAAGAAACAACACTCCCCAACGCATCGAAAGCCACTCATGCTCGCCGAATTTGAAAGCTTCGCGCAAGGGACCTAAGATGCCCCAATTGGCTAGCAGCCACCAAACATTTCTAAGCACGGTGGGCACTTTGGAGAGGATGAACGGGATGTTCAACGTTGCCCCGCCTCTCTAAGGTAACGGCGGGCGACGTTCGTTCCACGAAATAACCATACACTCCAACGGGAATGTAGGTCGCCGCAAGGGCGCTGATCCCAACCTTTGATGCAGGACGAATTTCGTCTGGAGAATGGAGAGCCATCAAGAATGGCAGCAATAGCGTTGTAAATAGCCCCGATTCATATACGCATACCATCAGAAGCCAAGATGCGACGCCACAAACAAACCAACGAGCGTCCTTCTTCAGATTGCGACAACTAAGGAAGCAATGAAAACCGAGGAGCAGAAAGCACAAAGACAGGGTGTTGTAAATCGCCGCTGTAAACCAGAGTATAGCCTCGTTCGCGAAAATCGGGAAAAGGAAGCAAGCTCCCGCCACGATCGCGACAAATTTAGACCCGCTTAACCGTTCGGCCAGCAGTGCCAATAGGATTACGTTCAAGAGATGCACCAGTACAATGCCAACACGTACTGGAATCTCATGGTCCGGAATCGCTTCCGAGACATTGTTAATCAAGGTTAGGCCCAACGGCCTTATCTTCCATTCGGAACCGAGAGTGGGTCTCCAGTGCCCCGTCGCGAAATTGTACGAAATAACCTTGTCACTATAATCATCCATATATAGACCATGTAGGCCACCGTGTAGAAAGAACCCAACAATCAATGCCAATATGACGGTGAAGCCGATGAGTGCCCACGAAAGCGTTCTCTTGTATTCAAATGGTTCGCTACGAAGTTGCATTCATAATCCTTACATCTATGGAATGGTCCTGCCGACGACACTTTTAACAACTCGAAAGCCTTTGGGCAATGAAAATCGCGAATTATAGATCAGGTCTCGTTTTGCCGCACTAACTATACAATCCAGGTCGCCACACGGTTAGAGTCGCGCAATTAGCGCAATTAGGAGTAATCTGAGAAGAAAAGTGGCTAGGATGGCACAATAGCCCGGAGTAGAAAGAGGCAGCATGAAAAGGGCGGTTATTTATGTCGGCTTTGCTCTAAGTGCAATTCTTCTTTGGCTGGTTCTCCGCAATATTGATCTCGCGCGTATGGTGCAGGCGATTTTAGGCATTAAGCGCGGTTATTTTGCGCTCTCGCTCGTATTTTATCTTCTAACGATTTTCTTTCGTTCTGTGCGCTGGCGCTACCTGCTGGAAGCGGAACCGCCTGTTGCCGTAACTCCTTTGTTGTCCGCGACTTCTATTGGGCTGATGACCAACAATGTCCTTCCTCTTCGGATCGGTGATGTGGCGCGCGCATACCTCATCGGCAGGCATGCCAGGATCAGCGGGGTAACTGCCTTTGCAACTTTGGCCGTTGAGCGCATCGTGGATGCGCTTTGTTTGCTGTCCATCTTGGGCTTTTATCTTCGAGCCATGCGTGGTCAGCAGCAGGTTCAGCAGGTGGGCTTAAGGATGGTCGTCCTGGGAGCTGCATTCGTAATTCTTCTTGCCTGTGGGATTGGAATCATCTACTTCGCATCCAAACATCATTTGTGGATGGAGAATCTGATCAGCCGTCTTCTCGGAAAACGCTTTCCGGGAGCCTCACATCAAGTTCTCACGCTTTTCTCCAAAGCTTCCGCCGATTTGCCGCTCTCCATGACTGGGGCCAGCTTTCTCGGGTGTTCTTGTTCTCATTATGTCTCTGGCTTTCGGGCGCCGTTTCTTACTATTTCTTGATGCGTTCATTTTCTTTCCCCCTGGGATTCAGCAGCGCGCTGCTGGTTCTCGTTTTTGTGACCTTTGGGGTAGCCTTCCCGTCCGCGCCCGGTTTCGCCGGAACCTTTCACGCTTTTTGCATTTTGGGACTCTCGGTCGTGGGGATGCGGGATCCCAGCTTAGCTGCCAGCTATGCCTTTACCTTGCACGGGACGGAGTGGCTCACCGCGACCGCTTTGGGCTTCTTCTTTCTTTGGCGACCCAATTGAAGGCGCTTCGGCAGAGGGATTTCGCTACCGTCCAGCATCGTCTTCGCCTGCCTGACCGTTGTGGCCAGCGATCTGCCGTCCCCAAACTCGATGTTGGCCGATTCAATATTATGACCTGCGAACGTAGTCCCAGGTTTCTTGTTTCACGGACAGATCCGACCACGTTTGGAATTGTCGGATAAACCTCAACTCCAGCAAATTCTGGCGGGTGACACTTCTGGCCGCCTGATCCTCGCGCCGGATCAATCGGTTAACCTTGCTCAGGTAGGCGGTTTTCTTTCCGCGTAGTTAAGACGTCTGTGCGCCGGCGGTATCGGATCTCGAAAACGTTTCGGACAATCCCTCTTGCAAGCCCCGAGGGTTGAATCCAAAATCGCTGCGAGCCGAGTCAATGCTGCACGCTTGATTCTGGTTTAAGCCCCAAACGTTGTCGCGAGTGAAGGGAGGATTTTTGAGGAAGCTGAAGGCTGCGGCGAGAGCGCGGCACATTGGCAGGGGCACGTTAACGAACGGCTTCTTTTTTCGCCGGGCATCCAGGATAGCGCGTATGAAATCTTCGTAGCTAACCAAGTCGCGCCCACCCAGATCGTATGTCTTGTCTAACGTTTGGTCGCAATCCTCACAACTGAGGATCGCTTCACACAAATCGGACACATGGATCGGCCGAATGAGACGTGAACCGGATCCTAGAATAGGAACCACGGGCACCTTATCCAGGAGCCGTACCATCTTTGCGAACAGCCCCTTTGATCCCGGTCCGTATATGGTACTTGGTTTAAGAATTGTGTAAGCCAGCGCGGACTCTCGCACCGCTTCGTCGGCGGCGAGTTTGGTTCGGGCGTAGGTGCTGGGATTCTGCGCATTGGCAGGATTGGGTGCTGATCATAATGAAGCGGCGCACGCCCCGAACACGGCAAGCCTCCAACAGGTTTCGCGTGCCCTCGACGTTCACCTTGAAGCTCTGTGCATAATCTACTTTGGTCTCCGATGTAGTAGCCGCACAGTGCACAACGGCGCTCACGGGCGATTCAAGCGCTGCGCCAAGAGAGCCCGGTTCCAGCAAATCCGCGTAACACATTTCCATGCGGTTTGTTTGCAGGCCGGAAGTCTCGCTGGTTCGCCTGACCATGCAACGTACGTTTCTTCCTCTTTCAGCGGCATAATTCGCGAGATGCGAACCGAGGAATCCCGACGCACCCGTTATCAACAGCATCCCCTTTGTTGCCAACTTCTAAGCTCCGAGTACAATTTGAGGTTTAGAATTGCGTGTGTATACTACCGGGCTTTCTACGCTGTGGAAAGGAACCAGCCTGCAGCTCGATGGCTGTCATGGGACAAACTCACCACGAAATTA
>CAWGNM010000024.1:0-189339 GCA_963823935.1 uncultured Acidobacteriota bacterium | reverse complement strand
CGAGCATTCGTGACATACTCGAGCGCCGGGATGTCGGTGCCCGCCCCTCGGCTCGAACACGAGCACGTCGCGGATGACGCGCAGCGCGTGGCGCCGCCCCTTCCGCGGCGGCACGACGTGCTCGATCCGGTCGGTGAACAGCAGCAGGCCCACGCGGTCGTTGTTGCGGATGGCGGACATCGCGAGCACCGCGGCGAGCTCGGCCGCCAGCTCGCTCTTGTCGCGCCGCCGCGTGCCGAACCGCTCCGACCCGGAGCAGTCGACGACCAGCATCACCGTCAGCTCGCGCTCCTCGACGTAGCGCTTGACGAACGGGCGGCGCATGCGCGCGCGTGACGTTCCAGTCGATCGTGCGCACCTCGTCGCCGGCTGGTACTCGCGCACCTCGGCGAACTCCATGCCCTGCCCCTTGAACACCGAGTGGTACTCGCCGGACGAAGCAGCGAGTTCACGAGGCCGCGCGTGCGCAGCTCGATGCAGCTTGACCTGCCGCAGGACCTCCGGCGAAGGACGGCCCGCTGCGTCACGGCCGACGGCGCGCCCTGACGCATCGCGCCCGACTCTACGGCGACTGGCGACGGCGTCGAGCACGCGCGCGCACGACCTGGTCGCTCGTCACGCTCTCCGCCTCGGCCTCGTACGTGATGAGCACGCGGTGGCGCAGCACGTCGGGCGCGATCGCCTTGACGTCGTCGGGCGTGACGAAGTCGCGGCCGCGCAGGAACGCGTGCGCGCGCGACGCCTGCGCGAGCGCGATCGTCGCGCGCGGGCTCGCGCCGAACTCGATGAGCGGCGCGAGGTCGCGGCAGCCCGGCGCCGCCGGCTCGCGCGTGGCGTGCACGATGTCGACGATGTAGTCGACGATGCGGTCGTCGATGTACAGCTCGGCGATGCGGTCGCGCGCGCCTCGAGGATCGCCGCCGGCGACGCGACGGCGTCGACGGCGATCGGCGTCGCCGCCGGCCATGCGGCGCATGATCTCCTTCTCCTCGTCGCGCGTCGGATAGCCCGACGCGCAGCTTCAGCATGAAGCGGTCGACCTGCGCCTCGGGCAGCGGATACGTGCCCTCCTGCTCGATCGGGTTCTGCGTCGCGAGCACGAGGAACGGCTCGTCGAGCTTGAACGTCGTGCCGCCGATCGTGACCTGCTTCTCCTGCATCGCCTCGAGCAGCGCCGCCTGCACCTTGGCCGGCGCGCGGTTGATCTCGTCGGCGAGGACGATGTTCGCGAAGATCGGCCCCTTCTTGACGCGAGAACTGCCCGGTCGACTGATCGTAGATCTGCGTGCCGATGATGTCGGCCGGCAGCAGGTCGGGCGTGAACTGGATGCGGCTGAACGTCGTGTGCGATCGTCTCGGCGAGCGTGCGCACGGTGAGCGTCTTCGCGAGGCCCGGCACGCCCTCGAGCAGCACGTGGCCGCCGGTGAGCAGCGCGATGAGCAGGCGCTCGACCATGTCGTCCTGGCCGACCACGCGCCGCGCGACCTGCGCGAGGACGGCCTGGACCAGGCGTGATCGGTCGACGTTCTGGTTGGGTTGCCACGGTCGGGTCAGTCGAGCATAACGTGATGGCCGCTACCGCTGCGACCGCGCCGTGCGCGACGATTCGCCTCTACAGACGCGTCATGCGTGCCGCCAGGCGTCGATGAGCGCGCTCGCGCGCGCGTCAGCGGCGCGCAGCGGCAGCCCGCGGCAGGTGCCCAGCTCGACCGGCCCGAACCGCGTGCGCACGAGCCGCAGCACGTCCAGGCCCAGCGCCTCGCACAGGCGGCGCACCTCGCGGTTGCGCCCTTCGCGTGATCGAGATCGTCGAACTCCCACGTCGGTCGCCGCCGGGATCGCGCCTCGACGTGCTCCGGCTGCACCATTCCGTCCTCGAGCTCGACGCCCTTCGCGCGGCCACGACGGCCGCGTCGGCGCGTTGCCGCGTCACCGTCGCGACGTACGTGCGCTCGACCTCGCTCCTCGGGATGCGTCAGCGCGTGCGCGGCGTCGCCGTCGGTGGTGAGGAGCAGCAGCCCCTCGGTCATGTAGTCGAGCCGCCCCACGTACGTGAGCCCGGGGACGTTCGGGCACGAGATCGAACACCGTGCGGCGTCCGTCGCGGATCGCTCGTCGTCGTCAGCACGCCGGCCGGCTTGTTCAGCACCATCCACGCCGCGCGCCGCGGCGCGCCGACGCGCTTGCCGTCGACCGTGATCACGTCGCGGACGGGTCCACCGTCTGCCCGGTGCGCGCGACCACGCCGTTCACGCTGCACGCGTCCGGCGGCGACGAGTTCCTCGGCCTTGCGGCGCGACGCGATGCCCGCGCGCGCCAGCGCGCGATGGATGCGCATCGCCCGCGGCCGCTGCGTCACAGCGGCTGCGGTTCGCGGCGCAGCGCGATGGCGAGTTCGTCCACGCGCGGCAGCTCCTCGAGGTGCCGCAGCGCGAACTGCTCCGGCGCCAATGCCGGGAACTCCAAGCACGGCGTCTTCACCAAACAAGCCGGGAAGCTGACCAACGACTTTTTCGTCAACCTGCTCGACATGGGCACGGTTTGGCAGCAATCCAAGGAGTCCAACGGCTCCGGAGCGGTCTACGAAGGGCGGGACCGGAAGACCAACGAACTCAAATGGACCGGCAGCCGCGTGGACCTGATCTTCGGCTCGCATTCCCAGTTGCGCGCGCTCGGCGAAGTCTATGCCTGTGCGGACTCCAAGGAAAAGTTCGCCAAAGATTTCGTTGCGGCCTGGACCAAAGTGATGAACCTCGATCGCTTCGACCTGGTCTGAGCGCTGCCGAAGCCTACCGGGGTAATCCCAGACAGGATGAACGCCCTGATCGAGGGCCTGGGCGAAATGACCGTGGACGCGAGCGGCGCGTGGTTTGCGGCCGCGGCGTCCGGCCTTTTTGGGTAAAGGTTATCGGCGGCAAAGATGGGGAACGAATGGCTCTAGTATTCACAAATTGCGATTGGTACTTGCGAGCGCGCCGCCGCCATGATCTATTGGCCGCCCAATCGAGTGAGGAGCGTTCCATGCGATCTTTGCGAAGTCCCGCCCGAGGCGCGCTGCAAATGGCCATCCTCTTGGCGTGTCTTGGTTTCGGCAGCGGAGTTGCGCGCGCCGAGAGCATAACTTACACGTTTACGGGGGTAGGTTCGTTTACCGGCACGGACTTCAGTTACACATCACCCTCAGGTTTCCTATCGTCTCCCACCGGCATACTCACGGTAAATCCGGGAGGTGTAGTGGTTGCATCGATCGGCCTCTCTGGGAGCGTGTCTTTAGCGGATTTCTATCTCCTTCCCGACGTGACCCTCCCTTCATACGACGTCCTCGCTCTGGATTACAGCCCCGGCGCTCCTATCGGAGACCCCGGCTTTATTGTGATCGATCCCCTCTACCTCTCTTCTATTGGCGTGCAGCCGGTCGACTCGCCTTCGCAACAAATTCCCGGCGTGTTTATGTATTTGACCATCGAACCCACTCCTATGGCCGAACCGAGTTCGCTCAGCTTGTTGCTGTCGGGAATTTTGGCACTGTATCTTTTGGCGCGACTGTACAAAGCTTTCGGGCCCCCGACGCACACCCGCGCGTGCTGAGGCACGGAGAGACCGACATTTGATCGCGGTGTTTAAGCCTTCACGTACGCGGCGCCACATCGGAAGTGCTTTTCGGCTGCCAACTCCACCACCCATACGATCCTGGCCTTGAAGAAAATCGCAGGCTCGCCCGGAGAGTAAGGCAGCGCCACTTCAATCATCGACTTTTCGACGTAACGCTTGGAACTCCTGAAGCAGAAGCCGCCGCGCGATAAATTTTCACAGGCGACGATCTCCTCCGCCCCGGAATCGCGGATGCAGGCGCTAAAGTTGACCCTGGCGCGAACGTCTTTGCGCCTGTTCTCCTGACGATGTGCTGGCGGCGCTTGGTCGGCGGCTCTTTTTTCGCATCGTCCTTTTTTGTATCGTCCTTTGTTGCAGCGGGGGAGGATGGTTTGGTTTCGATTGCGCCGCTGACTTCCTTCCAGGAGGTCGGCGTTCCGCAGTTGGCGCAAAACCGCGACACGGACTTATTAATCGCGTACACGTCCAATTCCACGTCGTTGGGATGGACTGCCTCGCGTTCATGGCAGGAGGTGCACTCAAGAAGCATGCTCTTTGCTCCGGCCTCGGCTTCCGGCTGAGGAGCAAATTCCACGTTCCAAAAATTAACGCTCGGGTCTAGAAAGGCCACGCCATAGGTAAAGCCTTCGGGCGTGCCTGCCACTCGGTCAATCACGCGAACGGCCGCTTCCTGGTTTGTCTCCACAGAGCGAACGATCAAGACAGACTGCGGGGCCAGCTTTTTAGTCGAAAAGATTCCCGCTCCGTGCCGGCTGAGCACCAGAGTCCTGGTTTGCTCGGAGAATTGCTGGCCTTCGCTGTCGCTGCCGGACAGCAGGATAGGGATGGCTTTCAAAATGCGCTGGCTTCGACGCCGATCTGTTGACTGCTGCTGCTATTGTCATCAATGGCCACCTGGGAAGCGAAAAAAAGAGTACCCGCAAATCGCCGCTCTGAGTAGCGGCATTTCCGGCGAATTTCGTGCGTATCAATACCTGGAACAGGGCGAGTTGCCACTGGCCGAATGCCGAGGAGAAGAGGGGGTGGGGCGTTGACGAGATGAGCGAAGGTGAATTCAAGGCGCTGGACGGATTTGCACGCAGCCAAATGCGGCAGTGCCACCTGGCATCTCCGGCCGCGCACGCGAGCAAGAATATACCGCGCACCTAGGTTTAGGTAAGCGCGGTTTAAAGGCTCCCCGAACGAAACGAGTACTCGTATTCGGAGAGCGAGTGAGTTGGGACGAACGACGACTAGTAGGGGGCCTCTTCGCCGCCACCCGTCCGCCGCGGCCGCCACCTTCCCCGGTGCCGCCTAACTTGGTGCCGTCGGCGGTTACGGCCGAAACTATGCGGCCGTTGGGCCGCTCATTCCTGGCCGGTTGCACCATGACGGTTACTTGATCCCCGGGCTTGAAGGAGTCCTTGCGAAAACCCTGGGGGTAGACGGTGCTGGGAGCCTGCGTTTCGGCGATCCACTCGACCACTTTGCCGTCGTCTCCCTTGACGTCAAACGTCAACAAGCAGTGGGGATTGGACCACAGCCAGGTCTTGACGGTCCCTTTCAAGGTAACCGTTTTCGTATCGTAGATCGAGGCTGCACCGTGATGCGCGGCGAGCGGAATCGAAACCATAAGTCCAACGGCCAAGGCAAAGCCGACGATCAGCTTGTTGATCACTGCGCGTCCCTCCATTTTATAAATCGCCATTCGATGATGAATTTCTCCACAGGAATCTCGTAGAACAATCTTGTTGACGAATTTTCTCAGGCTCCCGCTTATTTACCGCTCACCGAATCACCATAGGCCTTGTTATAGGCGGCGATCTCCTTGGGCGAACAGTACCGCGTCAGGATGTCGATGCGGGGATCCTGTGCCCGCATAGTGATCTTCATGGTCTGCCACGGCCTGGTAAAGATTTTGGGATCGTCGAGCACTTCCGACCACTCTATCGTGTCGTTGTCCAGGCGCTTGAACGTCTCGGTGATATGCACCTGGTCGCTGATGGGACGGCCGGTGTTATCCAGCCACACGCGATCATCGGGCATGGTCCCAACCGTCTGGACCTCGAGGGTGGTATCGTCGAGCCACTTCCCGACAGAATAGCCCATCCAGCGCTGTTCATGGTATCCGCCGTTTATCTCCACGCCGCCATCGAGTAACTTGGGGAGCGGCCGGCCGTCGGTCCAGATGATGCGCCAGCGGTTATCATATTGGTACAACATGGCGACGGAGTTCTCGTCCTGATAGATTCGGACGCCGAGATCGTAATGATTGGCCCGCGGCAGTCCTAAGGGCTCGCATTGCACTCTGGGATCGTTATTGTAGGCCGGACCCACGGCGTCAAAACCTTCCAGCGGCTTGTGGGACTTGTACAGTTGCAAGCCGTAGGGAGTGTACGGCGGCTGATTTTCGGGCTTGCCGTCGTTGGGATGCAACTGCACGCCTTTCGCCTGGTTTCCTTCTCGGGTATTGGCCCACAGGCCGGCAAGGCTGTGCGGCGGAGCCGGCTTCTTGTCCTTTGCCGCAATCGGCTGGCGATTCTCCTTTGGATCGGGCCAGCCCTTGGCACCGTTCGTCGCGGTCTGGGCAAATGAGCTGGAGGAAAGGAGCAGCGCCGCTCCCAGAAGGCCAGCCATCACAGCCAAAAACCGATTTCGCATTCGTAGAGTCTCCCTAGGAAAATCTGGCCTATC
This sequence comes from uncultured Acidobacteriota bacterium, assembly GCA_963823935.1. Taxonomy (GTDB): domain Bacteria; phylum Acidobacteriota; class Terriglobia; order Acidiferrales; family UBA7541; genus Palsa-189. The sequence goes on along the minus strand of CAWGNM010000024.1, from coordinate 183,053 downwards.
TGGCCACAGTATACATGGGTTTGGGATTGTCAGCGATGCCACCCGCCAATCGTTGCTCCAGCGGAGCGAGGCGAAGAGATCCCTTAAAAAAAGCCCGGCATTCCACCTTCCCAGCGCGCGCGCCATGCCGGGCTATTACTCATAGTGAATAGGGTCACCGACCGCACAGCGGCCACAATAGTAGACATTTTCACTGGGCAACGACGCATGTCGTGCAGGTTGACAGGAGGTCGAGAGCGGGGTACTTTTAAACTGTCTTATTTTGAGTCCATTTCCATTTCGCTTTGAAGAGGACATCGCAATGAAGGTTAAGCTACCCGGCGTGTTGATGGTATTGTTTGTTCTGGGCGCGGCAGCTCCCCTGTTTGCGCACCATGGATTCGGCGTGGAGTTCGACGCAAGCAAGTGTGCGGACCTGAAGGGCGTCCTCACCAATATTACTTGGGAGAATCCGCACGCCTATTTCGATATGGACGTAACGAATCCGGACGGCAAGGTCGTGACCTGGCATTTAGAGATGGTCACCCCCAACGCCCTGAAGAGGACCGGCAGCACCAAAGAGGTCTTCCTCGCGAATATCGGTAAGACGATCAACGCCAGGGAATGCCCAGCCAAGGGCGGCGAAAACAGAGGCGCTGCCAGTTACCTGGCACTGTCGGATGGTCTGATACGTCTCGTTGGACAGCAGGTGGAACGCAGGAGCGACGCCGACAAACACTTCTAAAGCGAAGGCGCGGGCTTGATCCACAAGAAGCCTGCCTCCGTTGCTTTGGCGTGATTGTCAGGTACGCGGGATTTTTAGACACCGGAAACGGTGCCTCGCCTCGCCGTGTGTGGGGGTTAGTGGTCCGAAAAAGGAGATTTCCAATGACAGGAATTACGCGACGGTCCCACTATTGGCTTGGAGGTGGGGTCGCACTGGCAGCTTTGTGCGCGGTATTGGTTTTTAGCCCCAATTTGGCGGCACAGGGGCGAGGACAGGGAGACGGAGGGACATTCGACGGGGTCGGACGAGGGAACCGGCCGGCCGTCGCTGAGGTACCGAAAGGGTTCTGGGATCCGGGCCTCAATACGCATCTATTGCCGCCGGGTGATCCGACCCCACGTTTGAGCGACGGTCACGTGGACCTCTCCGGGCGCTATTATCCGAACGGTGTGGGACGGATGGTGGGTTCCTATACGCCGGGCGGCGTGGACGCCAATGCGGGCAGCATCCTGCCTCTTGGATCGAAGCAGGAGTCGCCGGCCTTCAAGCCCGAGACAAAAGATAAGTATCAATTCCCCACCCCGTACGGCACCTGCGCTCCGGGCGGCACGCCGACTTCGATCACCACCCAAGCCACTGAGCACGGCCCGGTGCAACTGATCTCGACGCCGGGAGCCGTGTGGGTCCTGACGGAGTTTCCGCAGGCCATTCGCTGGATACCCACTGATGGCCGGAAGCATTCCGCCGACCCCGATGTCAGCTTTGCCGGCGAGTCGGTTGGGCACTGGGAAGGCGACACGCTGGTGGTGGACACGGTCGGCATCGACACGCGCATGAGAAATATCTCGGTGGGTCTCTTTGGAGACGCGAACTCCTGGACGCACAGCGAGAAAGAACACGTCATCGAGCGCTTCAGCCGGCCCTCGAAGAACTTCTTCAACTATCAGGTCACTGTGGAGGATCCCGTCGTCCTCAGCAAACCCTTTGTCTCGCCGGTGGAACGCTGGTCGCTGGCTCAGGGCAAAGATGACAATTGGACCGAATATCTCTGCACTTCGAACGAAGACTCCGACGCCTGGAAGAAGGTCGATCCCAAGGTCCGGGAAAAATACGAAAACGGCCATGCCGATGGCCAAGGCGTTCCCGTCGGTGGTGATCGCTGACCGGTTCCCTATTAGGGCTGTGAATGTGTTTTACCGGGGCTAGCCGCTTGGCTAGCCCTTTTCATTTGAGGGCGCAGGCCGTGGCGAATTCGCAGATTCCGATGCCGGCGCGCGCCGCCACTTCGTCCTAGCTTGACACTGGAAAGCCTCTGCCGTATCGTCCCCGGCACATCGGAGGCTTCCCCTGATGCGGAGAGCGCTATCTCTCGTCTACTGCGCCTCGCTGGCGTTCACGGCGGCGCCGAACGCGGCTTCGGCGCAAACCGGACCAATCGCGTTAGAACGGGATCTTACGGAGTGGACTAACCTCAGCGCGCTGTCGCCGGGACAAATGATGGAAGTTGTAGATCGGACGAGCTCAAAAAAGCATCGCGGCACTTTCGTCGGTTTTGACGACGCCGGCATATCCCTGCGCGACGCCTCGGGAGAGCAAACCCTGCGGAAGCAAGACGTTCGCAGCGTGAAAGTGCGCGGGGCCTTCTCCCCCACGGGCCATCTGGGGAATCGGCGGCGCAGCCCTGGGAGCTGCCGCTGGGTTCTGGGCGGCAAACGAGGCATATAAAACCTACTCCGGCACTTCCTACTATGCGGGTATTTTGGGCGGCGCGGTGATCGGCGCAATCCTGGGGCTTTTGGCGGATGCGGGCATCAGCAAGGTGAGACGCTCTTACCGTTTAATTTATCTCTCCAGATAAAACCAGCCTGGACGCATTTTCGCCCCGGCAACCGCGGCAGCAGGCCATCGCCTGACCCAACCGGGTGCGTGCGACCGAGAACTTACTCAGGAACTCCGTCGACCAGCTCGACTACTTCCCTTTCTGTGGCACCGAACACCGTGGTTGCTTGCCTTTCCGCCGATGCCGGTATCTGTATGCGGAACCTCTTAGGCCAGGGTTCCAAGCCTCCGAAGCAACTCTTGCACACGCAAGCACATGTTCTTCGGTGCCCATGTAAACGATGTACCTTTCCTCTTTTATCATCGTGGCCATAACGACCTCCGCAACTTCCCAACACTTGTTCACCGCGATTGACTTGCCGGTGGCATCGTCGTCGGGGCTGTGCGGAGCATAGGACCAGCTGCAAGCGCACAGCCAAGGGTGGCTGTGCCAGGCTCAGGCGCTTTTTTTATTTTGACTTCGATCCTCGAACTACGTGGAAGCGGCCTGGACCTTGGTGCCGTAGTCGAGGCTGGTGTACCAGTTGCCGCGGCCTTGCGGCGTCAGGTCCATGAAGTGCCAGATGGGGTTGAGCAGGTCGATGCCTCGTTCCTTGACGTCGGGGGCCATCCAAGGATGCGCGGTATAGAAGTGGCGCAGAGTGCCGTCGGCGTCGCGGGTGAAAACGGAGATGGCGGAGTCCTGGCGTCCTTCGCGGTCTTCGCTGCCTAGGTCGTACTTGAACGTGTTGTTTCCGGCGCTGAGAAGGCGCAGCTTGTCCCAGCCTCGGGCGCGAGCGTGGGCGCGCAGAGTGGGCAGATCGGCGGCGGCGACGACGGCGAAGTCGAGATTCTGAGCGAGGTGATGGGCGACGCCATTGGCGGCGTCCATCCAGGCCGTGCACATGGGGCAAGCTTTGACCTGCCGCTTTCCGTACATCAGGTGATAGATGACGAGCGAACGATCGGGCTTGGTGAAAAGTTCGCTGAGACGGACGGCGCGCGCCGGCGCGTCAGCGGCGTTCAGGTCGCGCGGGCCCTCTTCAAATTGATAGTCCTGAAGAGGAGCGCCCTGCGGGAGATGGCGGCGCAACTCGGCCACGCGTTCGCGCTGGCGCATGAGTTCGATTTCGGCCAGGCGAAGCTCCTCGCGCTTGGCAAGGTACTCGGGCGATTCGTTGGTCAGATTGGTTTGGGGCAACTTTCCGTCAGGTGTGGCGTTTAGCATGGTCCGTTATCTCCACGTCTTATTCTCTCAGGCCTAGGGTAGGAGTCCTTGCCTCGGCTTTCAAGGCTTTTCAGTCCAGCGCGCGCTGACGGAACAGAAGGAATTGGAAAAGAGATAAGCGGGCCGCTCTGCGGGACGAAGTAACCCGAGACGGAAACGTTACATGCGTCGGAGCTGGAGTCTGCGAAACGGCCCGCATGGACGATAAAATGACCCCCGTGCTGGCTGGAAGGTAGGGTTTCACGTTCACCGCGAAGAGCTGCCGCGTAGACTGGCGAAAGCGCGAGCCGGAAGCGAGGGCAGACTTACCGCGGTCCGGCCAAGCCCCCGATGACGCTGCCGTGATTCAGGTAAAACAGCTGGGCATGGGCGAGCGTGCTGCCAGAATCGAAGAAGCAGGATGCGGTGACCGATTCGAGCAGCGCCGTTTTGCCGGCGGGTACGGTGAACACCGCAAATGTGCAAATCGTGGCGCTGAACGTGCAGTTTTGATCGGCCACGAACGACTTGGCCGCCTCGCCACTCAGCGTGGTAAGCGGGATAGGATTTGCGTTTGAGTCCAAGGGATTGGCAACGGGAACGCTGCCGCTGACGCTTACCGCCGGCAGCGCCGTTGATGCCGACGTTACCCGTGACCGGAACGCTGCCGCTGACTGCGACATTGCCGGTCACCGGAACGGGCGCGCGGTAGTATTGGCCACCGTCACTTGAGAGGAAAGATTTGTCGATTGTGCCTGGCTGGGAGAAGTGCATCCGAAAGCGTAGCCAACCGCTATAAGCAAGACCAATAACGCACACGACGCGCAACGTCGCGAATCTTCATGTCCGTTCCAGCCATGTTCTACTTATTGTTTTGCTGTTTGTTTTACTCCCGGGGTGGCGAAGTATGCCGGCGGCCATCGGGCGGTACCTACGCATGACGACCGTCCGCAAATGGGTCCATCCTCGACGGCAAATTCGTTAGAAGGAGACAGGGCCCCCAAACCCGCGTTCGGAAATGGAAGGCCGATCGCGACTCGGGCGGCGCGGTGTTAGGAGGCAATGACTGACGAGAGGAGATGCGATAACGATTTCGATTGAACCGATGCTAAAGCGCGCAATGGGAAGTTCGGCCGGACCAATTCGGTGGCGCTCATGCGCCGAATTCCGCTTAGGACTTCAATTGACGGGCGATGAAGGCCTTGACCATCTCGCGCGCGCGGTCGGTTTGCGGTCCCTCTTTGGCGACCCACTCGTGCTCGGCGCCTTCAAAGATCTGGAACTGGCATTCGCCGCCGGCCGCTCTGTAGGACGCCACGAACTTCTTCTGAATCTCGGGCAGCACGTTATCGTCGAGCGCGCCAGCCATGATCAGCAGCGGCACGAGCGTGACGTGCTCGTGACGATCGAGGATCTCCTGCGGGTTCGATTCGTGGATGTTGTCCCACGGCTTGAAGTAAAGAACGTGATTCTGCATCATCTCGTCGCGCTTATGGTTCTCCGCATTCTTGTAGCGCGCGAGGGGATCGCTCACCGGAGAGCGCATGGCGACATAAGCGACCGTGGCGTCCACCTTCGGTGCGCCGGGCAGCGGAATCGCGTTGTAACGCGGATCGTGCGGGCGCATGGCCAGGAGTTCGGCCACATGGCCGCCGCTGGAACTTCCGTAGATGCCGAGCTTGGACGCATCGCCATTCCACGAGGCGGCTTTCGTCTTGAGCCAGCGCACGCCGTAGTTGGCGTCCTGAACGGAAGCCGGGTACGGCGCTTCCTTTGCCCAGGTCATGTCGATGGCGACGACCAGCAGGCCGCTCGATGCCAAAGCACGGTCCATGGGCTCCTCGGCGTGGCGGTCCTTGGCGTTCCACGCGCCGCCATGCAGATCGAGCACGGTGGGGAACGGTCCCGCGCCTTTCGGCTGATAGATGCGGGCCATCAGCATTCGTCCCGCCGAGTTGCGCCGCATCTCCACCTCGCTCACGTTGAGATCGAAATGCGCGGCAGGATCGTATGCCGTCTTCGCGGTGGCGGGGGCGGCAGCGGCGGAAACCAGGCGCGATCCAAGCGCCGACGCGCCGGCGGCGCTGATGGCGGTCATCTTAAGAAAATGCCGGCGTCCGAGGGTGTATTCGTTCATGCGAACCTCCAAGCTTGACGATTGCTTAAGGGTGTTGGAACCACCAGCGTTTTGGGCCTTAGGCCGAATGGGGGCCGAATGAGAATCGTTATACACCCGTTGCCGGCCGAGAAAAAGACTTCATTACGTACTTCTGCACGATGAAGATGGCAAAACAAACGAGGGCCACGGTAATCGCGAAACCGAGACGGAAAGAGTAGGCATAGGCAATCTCCGCCGCCGCAAGGCCCCACCAGGAGGTCTGTCCCCGCAATGATTCGGGCCAGTGCGGTGTCGCTCCCGACGCGGGAAGGCAAGGCCTGATTGATGGAACCAGCCTGGGTACGGCTCGCCGATAGGCCAGGAATCGCTCGCCTTGTTTGCGCGAAAGCTCTTTTTCCTCCCGCGAGATCAGGCGATAACAGAACACCAGCGCAAGAATCATCTGCACAATCCAGCCGGTACGGCTGAACAAGAGACCTGATCCAAAAACCGCCATGAGCGATCCAAAATAGATCGGGTTTCTCGTATATCGAAACGGCCCATCGGCGACAAGGGTTTCGCTTCGCACCGTCGAATCGTGGACCACAACGGCGCGCAGGTATGCCCCTCCCCAAGCCCGAATCATCGCGCCTGTAGCAACCAGGAGCGCGCCGATGGCAAAGAGGATCCGAATACTCGTGTCTAGATTTCGCCGCGCCAGGAAACCGAGCCATGAGTGCAAACTCCTTCCGAGGGCTTGGCCGGAGTTCTGCGGATCAAACCAGTAGCAGGCGAGAGCGACAAAGAAAATTCCGAAGATAAGCCAGGTGCGGTTGCGAAATTCGAAGTCACTGGCAGGCATGACGTGTGCGCGGTTTCTATCGCAACCGGGGGACGGCGTCAAGAGATGGAAGCCGAATCTTGCCGATGGCGCTCGCGGCAGCCAGGGCGTAGCGACTTCGAGGTTGGCTGGCCTGGGTGGAAATCAGCGGGCGGCGAAGGAGAGCGGGCCGAGGGTGGTTACGAATTGTATGGCCAGCGTGTTCTCCTGGGCGCCGTAGATCTCACTTCCCTGCTTGACCTCGTAATCGACCTTCACCAGTTCGTGGCGGCCGGGACGAAAGCCGACCGCGGCTTCGTACCAGCGCCAGCCCGCATATGTGTTCGATACGTAACCGAGGCGGGTGGCCACGTACCAGCGCGGGCTTAGCACGCGGCGAAGTTCGCCGTAGCCGGTATCCTCCCGGAACGTCGGTATGGCGCGATAGTCCATTTGAAAGCGCTGCCATTCCCCATTGACGTTCCACGGTCCGCGGCCCCATTGCGCGTCGAGGCCCAAGCCGGTGGCGGGCAGGTCCTTCGGTTCGGCCTCGCCGGGAAGATAAAAGGGAGATTGGCGGTCGAGGTAAGGGCCGCGGTAGATGCTGCCGCCCACGCGGAAACCTTGGCGGATGGTGTAGCCCGCCCCTGCCGCCCAGTTCAGGTATTGGTCCGTGTCCAGAATGCTGCGGGGATTGGCCGGCGATGAATTCGTGAATTGCGTGCGCAGATCGACCTTGCCAAGGGTGGCATCCACTTCGGCGCCAGCCAGGCTGGCGGTGGTCACGCCGTGGAAGTAATAGCCGTAGGAAGCCGGCATATCGACGAGCGGATTCACCGCGTCGTCATAGCGCAAGAGAAAAGAGCCAAAGGCCGAAGACAATTGCCCGGCGCGAACGACCAGGGAGCGATTTTCCCAGAAGCGGGAATAACTGACGTTGGCCTGGAGAATCTTCGCCTCGAAGCCATGTTCCGAGGTTGAGAAATCCTCGTAAAAATAAGGCTGCGAATAGCCCTCGATTGCGGCGTTGAAACTCCAATTCCGGCTGACTTTCCAGGTGGGATAGAGCACGGCGCGAAAGGCGCCGGTGACGTCGTCGCCGTTGCGCGGGGCGGCGGACAACTGCGGCGAGTAGAGCGCTTCTCCGCTGAAGGTCGCTCCCAACTCGAAGCCGGAGGTCGCCTCCTGAGCGCGGAGCTGGCCCATCGCCGCGAGCGAGCACAAAAGCAGGAGAAGGACTCGCAGCAGAGGAATTCGCAGGAGAACGATTCGCGATCTCATCCGAGCTTACCTTCCAGCATAGAGCCTTCGAGCGACTCGCCTTCCGCTGCCGCTCGGGAGACGGAAAGCAGGCGGCGGCTGGGCGCGGGGTCCTGTGCAACTCTATTGATTCGGCCCTTTTGGTCGGCTCGGATCAGCGCCTCCACGACTTGTGGATCGAATTGCACGCCGGCGAAGCGCTTCAGTTCGAGCATGGCATCCTCGTGACGCCGCGCGGATCGATAGGGGCGCGCCGAAGTCATGGCGTCGTAGGCGTCCGCCACGTGCACGATGCGAGCGCCCAGGGGCACCTTCACGTCGCACAGGTGCAGGGGGTAGCCCGTGCCATTCCAATTTTCGTGGTGCAGCTCGACGATCGGGAGGTACACCTGAAATCCGCGCACCCCTTCCAGAATCCTGCGGCCGATCGAGGGGTGCTGTTGCACCAGCATGACCTCTTCACCGGTGAGCTTGCCGGCCTTGCGCAGCACGCTATCCATCACTCCGATCTTGCCGATGTCGTGCAGAAGGGCGCCCACGCGAATGATTTCCAGATCCCCGTCGCCGATGTGCATCTCTTCGGCGATCACGCAGGAGTATTCGCTCACGCGGCGGCTGTGGCCGGCGGTGTAGTCGTCCCGGGCGTCCAGGCTGCTGGCCAGGGAGCCGACAAACTCCTCATAGGCTTGCTGCAAACTTGCGCGGCTCTCGTGCACGGCGGCCGCGGCGCGGTTAAAACTTTCGGTCAGCTCGCGAATCTCCTGGATCGTCTGCGGGGTGGTTTGAAAAGTGGGCAAGGTTCCGGTGAGTTCGCTTTCCCGAAGGCTGGCGACGACGGCCCCAATCGGGCGCACGATCGATCGCGAGGAGAAAAAGCTCAGCGCGGCGGCGGCAAAAAGCGCACCCAGGCTGGCGAACAGGAACACTTTGCGCAATACGCCCTGCACCGGACCGCTCACCGAATCGACGCCTTGCAGCGAACGAAGGGTGTAGCCGTCGCCGAAGTCGATGCTGTCGGCGGCCAGCGTCAGGTAGGTGTCTCCGGCGATCCGCGTTTCGCACTCGGCTTGGTCGCCGCAGCGCCCCAGCGCCGCTTCCAGTTCGGCCGGGGAGGCGTTGGGAACGCTGGAGCGCAGCACTTTGCCGTTGCGCGCGAGAACCGTGGGAGTGCTCAGTTCGGAGAGATCGAAGCGTTCGCCGATGGAGAGAACGCCGATATTCTCGGAATTGGTGTCGATGGGAAATGACGCGACTTGATAGGTACTGCCGCCCAGAGTAAAGAAGCCTTGCTCGGGAGGCGCCAATCTGTGTATGTCCAGGGCCACCAGCTGATCGTCGACGCGCACAATGCCGGCCAGCGGCAAGCCGTCTGAATTGGAGATGAGCAGGAAATCGAAGCGCAGGGTCTCCGCGATTTCGCGCAACTGGTCTTCCACGGTGCGCTGCGCCGCACCGCTTTTGCGGTCGGACAACAGCAACTGCAGGCCGGCTTTGAGAGAAGGGTTCTCCGCAACGATCTGCAGGAAGCGGCTGTTCTGAAGCTCATTCTCCTTCCTGAGCCGGGCCATGGACATGTGCGCTTCGCGCAGCGAGGAACGCAAGCCGCCGCGCACCGTAGTCTGCACGCGCTGCTGGATCACCCAGAAGCTTCCCGCCAAGAGCAACGCAAACGGGATAAAGGACCACAGAAAGGCGCGCGTGGCGAAGCTCATTCTCACTTGCGGGCCTCTTGGACAGCGCCGTCTTCGCCCAGGGGAATGACGAACTCCACCGCTGCGTTGCCTGCATCGGTCACCCGCACAGTCTTGCGGAAAAAGCCGGCGGTCTTATGCCAGGCGACCACGGTATACGTGCCCGGAGGCAGATCGGGCAGCACGAATCGGCCCGAGGCGTCCGCCTTGGTGCTCCAACGATTGGGGGTGACCACGATTACGGCGGACATGTTGGGGTGGAGATGGCAATCGACGAAAACAATCCCCGGCTTGGGAAACACGACGGTGCGCGTTTTGCCCTGGGGATAGTTGCCCAGATCGAATGACTTGGCTTTGGAGAGCGAAAAGACGTTGTGAAAGATCGGATCCATATTGGGGAAAGAGACCGTGGAGCCCGCGGGGACGACGACGAGATCGGGACTAAAGCGCCGGTCTTCCTGGGCCAGTTCCGCGGTAACTGGGCTGGAGGGCAAATCTCCTTCGACATACACGACCACGTGGCTGCGCTCCCAGTCCAACGGATCTTGTTCTCGGTCGGCGCCGAGTTTCACGGCTGCGCCTCTCTGGTAGAGGTCAGCCGATGCAGTGACCTTGCGCTTGGTAAGCTTGTGCTGAACGACAATTGTGCCGTCGATATCGTTTGCCCGGAGAAACGCCCCTACCGCCAGGATCAAGAGCGCGCTCCTCAGTACGCGGCCCAGCATGATTGATGGCCTCCCTAGGCGTATTCTTGCGACGTTCGATTCACGGCATCATCTTCGCCGGGCATGAATCGAGTAATAGGCCGACGGTTCCGGTGGTTTAGTACTGATGATTGAAGGGGTTGGAGATGCGGGAGCTGTCTGAGGATTCCTGACCGGCATCGGCAAAAGACAGCCGGCGGCCGCGGCGACTTCGGGATGACCCGCGGCGGGACTAATTCGTGGGGCTGGCTATCGACGCCATTCAGGGCGCGCGGTTGCGTATGCGGCGGCGCTGCTGGCCGCGGTCGCCGGCGTCAGCTTCCAGCCACAGTGGCCGCAGGCAAAATCGTCCTGGGGTTTGGGCTTCGTGGCCAATTCACCGCAGCGGGGACATTTCATCGTACACATGTTTTACCTGCCAATGATGCTGCATGAACCGCTGCGTAATAAGAAAGCAAGTCGCATACCAGCGCCGAGAGGCGTAGGTCGCACGGTAAGCCACTGATGCTAAGCGCGTTAGAGCGGGAGCCCAGGCGGCTGAAGGGATCATTGTATGCAGTTTTTTACACAATACGGCGAGCGGATTTACCTGCCGCGGGGAAAAAGCCCCAGGGCCGCCAAGGGGCGGCGCGTTCCGGGCTACAAATGGCGCCCAGCGAGATGGCGTGGGCGACGCGATTTCGCGGCGGGCCGGCGCGCCCGCCCCGGATTTCACGAAGGCGCGGCAATATCCAGCGCCGACATGCACCACGCCTTGAGCGCCTTGATCGCAGTGATTCCACGCCTCAGCGTTTTCGTATTCTTCCTGCATATTCCGCGGCCCGCTAATTCACAAACGTGCAGAACATAGAATAGCCGGCTGACTGCTAGCATGAGTTCCTCATCAGGTGATCCCCTTGCCCATTAGTTGCTCGAAGGGACTTTCAGGGTCAGGCCAAAGCGGCTTTCGCGCGAAGAGACGTCGCTAAGAGGAAGAGTCCGCCACGTTGCCGCCCGCAAGGAAGCACTTTACGGCGGCCAGCAGTTCCACGATTCCGGCGGATTTGGAGACGAAGGCATCGGCTCCCAAAATGCGCCAGGCCGCCGAATTCTTAGGAATCTCGTAATTTGTGAAGAAGACGATCTTGATGGAAGGGGCAACGCGGCGGATCTCGTAGGCGGCAGCGACGCCGTTTACGTTGGGCATGTAGATATCGAGAAGAATGAGGTTGGGGTTCAACTCCCGGGCTTTATCAATGGCTTCCCTGCCGCTGATCGCTTCGCCGCAAACTTCGATGGAACGGGACTCGAGGATGGCGCGAAGCTGAGTGCGGGTGGGCTGATGATCGTCGGCAATAAGGACAGACGGCATTGCACTCGGCCTCGGCTCGACTCGAGGGGCTGTGACACTTATGAGAGGGACATTACGCCGATGTTCAATTTTGCACACTAGGGGGTTTGCTGTATCGAGGCGGAGATCGAAAATGGACGAAGGCTCGAATCCGGACGATGGCGACCCTAGGAAGTTTCCGCTTTGCGGATCTCCAGAAGCGATTGGACCACCTGGAGGAGCTTTGAAGCGACCTGTGATTTGGTGATGAAGGCGTCTGCTCCGGCTTCTTGGGACTGATTTCGCATCTGCGCGGAATCGTGCATGGTGAGTATGACGATTTTGGTTTGAGGAGAGAGGCGGCGGATTTCCGTAGCTGCTTCCAAGCCATTCATCACGGGCATGCTGATATCGAGAATCACGGCATGAGGATTCAGCTTTTTGACCTGCTCGATGGCTTCCGCGCCGTTGGCGGCTTCGCCGGAGATGACGAATTGAGGGTCGCGAGAAAAAATGAAGCGCACACCCTGGCGAATGAGCTCGTGGTCGTCCACGATCAGGATTCGAACCGACTCAGAACTCTTGACGGCCTGGTCCTTTGCCACGTGAGCGACCTCGACCTGGAGCGAATTGGACTCAGGGGTCATTACAGCCATGTTACCAAAGACGCAGCGTTCTAAGTGCCCGACACGGTCAGGCGATGCTTTCTTCGCTATCCGTTTCTTCTTCCGTGAATCCCGCCCTCACTTGCGCCATTAGCCTGCGGAGCGACAGCAGGGCCTCGCCGATAGCCAAGCGCTCGGCCAGCTCGAAAGGATGGGGATCGACCAGGCGCTCGGAAATGGCGCGTTCGGCGACGTTGATTCTGAGCTGCACGTTTTCAGCATGCGACTCCCTGAACGCATCGAGGACCAGTTGCTGCCATGGATATCTCAGGCTTTGGGGGGAGTCCGGCGAAGAAGTTTCGCCAGCCACGGCCGGCATTTCGACCCAGCGACTGGTCCTACTTTCGCCCTCTTTGACGACTACCATCAGCGTCTCGGGATTGGGATAGCAAATGCAATCGACGAGACGTTTGGCGCGCAGCCCGGCGTTGCGCGCGGCCTTTTCCGTAGAAAAGCCGGAGCGAATCTCGACCAGGCGATTTTCGGCTCCGCGAAGTTCGTAGATCCAGGGCATGCGTGCACCTCTATGTCGTTTTCGCGCTGGGTCCTCGGAGCCGCGCACAAAACGGAAAAGAGGCGGGTCGAGGATAGAAGGAAAGCGGGCAAGGTTCCAATACGGGTAGTTTCCGACGAATAGAGAGCGAAAGTCAATGCCTAGCGCGCCTTGCGGGTTCGAAGCGCATTCGATTCGTGCCCGAAGCGAAGCCGACAAAGAGATGCGCGGGTTCAGAACTTGTGGTCCTTCGGCGCGTGGGTGGCGTTCCAGATGTAAAGAAATTCGGAGTCGCTGGCCGTGACGACGGTGCGGCCAGCTTTGCGCGCGGCGCGATTGAGCGCGGAACGCACCTTGGCCTTCCCTTCCTTCAATTCGCTCAGGGGCACCTTAAGGGCGGAGCCATCCTTGAGCCGGTCGAGATCTTCGATAATCAAGGAGATCACCGGCTTGTGCTTGCCTTGCCGGCCCTGGGGAACGTCCGATTGAAGCATGGTTCGGTAGCGCACAGGAACTTTTTTGGACTCGCGGTTTGCCATGCCAACTTCCTCCATAAGAGGGGCCACTCTCGATGAAAGCGCCGAGTTGTTGCCTTCGCCGGGAAGCGCCCACGCCTCTCTCGGAACGTCAACGTAACGCAATCGTAACGAGACGTGACGAGAGAAACCGGTAAGGTAATACACGCAAGTCGCAGGTGTCAAGACTCCTGAACGGGGTGCGCCGCTAACCGCGGAGGATTGCCCGCCTAAGCTAAATACCCGGCTCTTAAAGGATATAACCCGTATGAATTCGCGCCTGCTAGGGTGAAGCTGTCCGAATTCAATAAGGATTTTGGTATCTGGTAAGGAGAAGTTTGGTGCTGAAGACAAAAACGCATTTCCCGCAAGTACCCCTCGAAATCGTGAAGAAGATTGCCGAGGAGGAGAACGGCGAGCTTATCAACCAGGACAGGCCCGAGCAACTCAGAGGGCCGACCAAGAAAAGAACGAACGACAACGCTTCAATGGAAAAAAATTACATCGAATATCCTTGGCAGCAAACGGTGGTGGACGCTTTTCTCGCCAGCCCGGCGGACCTCGCTGGAAAAATCTATATTGCCGAGCGGGCAATCATGGCGCGGCTGAAAGCCCCGGAGAAGATCAGTCCCGCGGAGCATTCGGCCCTGGAGGACGCGCTGCGGTCGCTCAGAATCCTGGTCGCCGACCTAAAGTCGCACGTAAATGCGGAACCCGATAGCCACAAAGACAAGAAGCGCTTCTGCTGAGCCGACGAATGTTTGGAGGCAGAGAGGCGGGGCGCGCTGGCGCCCCAGCACTTAGACGGTGCCCTTAAACGGTGAAAGAGCTGCCGCAGCCGCAGGTGCTCTTGACGTTGGGATTATTGAACTTGAAGCCGGCGCCCTCGAGCGTCTCGATGTAATCGATCTGCACGCCGTCCAGGTACATTTCGCTCATCTGGTCGACGTACACCTTGACGCCCTCGTACTCGTAAACGTTGTCGGAAGGATTTTCCTGATTATCGAAAGCCATGTGATAGCTGAAGCCGGAGCACCCGCCGCCCACCACGGCAACGCGCAGGGCTGATGGCGCAGGATTCTGCTGGGACATAATTTCCTTCACCTTGCTCGCGGCTACGTCAGTCAGTGAAAGCATCTGTAAGTTCCCTCCCGTTTTTGGGGCCGCCGGCGGTATGAGCTCGAACGGCCTGAAATCAGTATAGCAAAAAAGGCGAAACCGTTGCTCGCGCAAAGAGGACGCCGTGTGCGTTGAGGCTTCCGTTTGGTAAAGACGGAAGGGCGCCCGGAGCAGTCACTAGATTAGATGGACTAGCGGGATGGTGGTCGCAACACATCTGAGCTTGTGTGACTCATGAGGTGCGCGTAAGGTGCGGTAGTTCACTTTCGGTGGGGATTTCGATAGGCTCTAGGCGCGCGGGTACAGGAGGAAGCGATGAGAAGAGCCATACGGGGGACGGCGATTGCGGTGCTGGCGGCGGTAGTTCTGGGGCTGGCCTATGGCGCGGCGGCGCGGAGCGAGGCAAAGGCGCAGGGCGCGGCAGGGGCCAAGGGCGACGTGACGCTGATCGCGCCAGGCGGGATTCGCGTGCCGATCGAGCAACTGATTCCGATGTTCGAGAGCAAGACGGGGTACAAGGTGAAGGCCACGTTCGGGTCGGGCGGAGGCACACACAAGCAGGTGGTGAAAGGCGACGCGTTTGACGTGCCGGTGGTGCAGCCGCCGTATCAGGACGTGCTGGATTCGGGCAACGTGGTGGCGTCCAGCGAACGCCCGCTGGCGAGCGTGGCCGTGGGCGTAGCGGTGCGCAAGGGCGCGCCGAAACCGGACATTTCCACGCCGGAGGCGCTGAAGAAGACGCTGCTGGCGGCGAAGTCTATTGCCTATCCCGACGCAGCGGCAGGCGCAGCGGCGGGCGTGAGCGTGGAGGCGATGCTCAAGGCGCTGGGGATCGCGGACCAGATTCAAGCGAAGATTCAGCGCGCGCAGGGCGGCGCGGGCGCCATGGCGGCGGTGGCCAAGGGCAATGCAGAGATTGGCATGACGTTCCTCAGCGAGATGGAGGATCCGGGAATCGATGTGGCCGGGCCGCTGCCGAGCAAGGTTTGTCCGCCAACGCGGCTGGTCGGGTTTGTATCCTCAAACGCAAAAAGTCCCGAGGGAGCCAAGGAGCTGCTCGCGTTTCTCTCCTCGAAGCAGGCAGCGGCCGCTTACAAAGCGCAGCACATGATGCCGGGAAAGTGACGCGGCTGAGCTGAAGACAGGCGTCCGGTTGGATGCTGCACGCCGCTGCATCCCGCGATCCGGCTGGTCTCCACGCTATTTGTCGGGGCTGCTGGTGCGCGGGCCGTCTGACTTCCGAACAATCACGATGGAACAGCGGGCCTGGCGTGCGACAAACTCCGTCACACTTCCGAGCAGCATGCTGGCCAAACTCGTGCGGCCCTGCGAACCTAACACAATAAAATCCGCACTCCATTGCTGTGCTATTTCTACG
This sequence comes from uncultured Acidobacteriota bacterium, assembly GCA_963823935.1. GTDB lineage: Bacteria > Acidobacteriota > Terriglobia > Acidiferrales > UBA7541 > Palsa-189. Next base: position 167,270 of record CAWGNM010000024.1, on the reverse strand, counting down.
ATTTTGCTCGGCGCCTCGCCCTCGGCGACTCGGATTTCAATCTCCTGGAAGCCTTCCGACTGCAATTGCGCGGAAGCATTTTTCAGGAAGATTTTCGCTTGTTCCTCTCGTTTCCAGAAGCTTTGATCCGGCTCAAGAATCGCGGGAGGTTCGAGGACATGCAACAGGAGTACGTGTGAATTTTCGTGGCGCACAGACCGCGAAACTGCCTCGGCTGCCCTAAAAGAATGAGCCGATTCGTCCATCGCAATTAAGATACGCATCGCCCGAAACCTCTTTCATCCATCAGATGCCAACAATCAGATAAATGATCGGACTTCCGGGCTTGCGGCAGATGCGGTGGGTAAGGTCGCGGCTGGGGCCGGACAAAAAGAAGATTAGGTATCTGTGCCGAGGGATTCGCCTAGGGGCGAGGAGGTGCGGACTACAAAATAATTTTCGGGTTGGAAGGTGCCATGGCACAAAGGGCAGCAGTTATCGGCGGAAACATTGAACGGAAATACCGGCAGCCCGCTCCCAGGATCCAGGAGCAGTTGCAAGATGAAACCCATCTTGCAGCGTGGACATCGCCTGCAGCAGTATGCGAACACGCATCCTCTCCGTTTCCGTTTGCGGACGTCTTACCCTTAGCTTACCGATCACAAAAAACAGACCGCCTTCTGTCGCTATCTGAGCTTATCTGGCGCCGGAGCCGGAACCCGAGCAATCGTGCTGGCCTATCGCGTTAGATGCCGCGCGCCGCCGCTTCGTTAGCCGACTTCCTGGAGCCTTTGCGCTTCGGCAGGCCACTTCCCTGCCTCTTTATCTGATTTCTGTTACTTCGATTCGGATGGTGACTTTTTTGCCTGGCCTGACGGCAAAGACGCTGCGTCCTTTTTCGACGCGAGACGAGCGTAGACTTTGTCGCCGTGTTTAGCGCGAACCTGCGGGGGCGGAGTCAGGTTAGAAAGCTCGACGACCATCAGGGTGGTGACGAATCTTCGCAGACCGTGAAGATCGAAATCGATGGAGGTCTGCTGAGTGTCCGACTCGGTGACCACACCCAGGCCGTAGCGATAGTGCTTGACGTATTGCCCTTCGGGAATCACGTTCATGTATAAGCTCCTTTATGAACCTGCGAAAGTGCGGGAAATCGATCTCTTATGAGCGACAGAGTCTACTTATGTGCGTCAACCGCGCTCATGCACACCAAGCGCTTTCACAGCGCGCAGACGAATTCGACCGTGCAGGTGCTGCCTTCCTGTGCCGGTTCAAGGGGCGACTCTTCCACAGCTTTCAAGGCGTTGCTTTCAGGGGCTTTTGAGCGCGGCCAAAGTGCGTTGCCGCCGCGAGGGACAGAAAAGGGCGCTGCGGGTGATGGACTCGCAGCCCCTCTTGATGGATCAAAAGGTTTTACAAGAGCAACAAGCGCACGAGCATCATAGCACCGAATGGGCCGGCGCGGTTAGGGAAACTCGCACAAATCAGGGCCAGCCTCGCCGCTGGCGCGGTGTAGCGCTCCCTCAAACGCAAGGCGGGGATGCGTGGGCGGTCAGGGGATCACTTGGGTGGGAATCACGGTGGTTCCCGCGCGCGTGAACTCAAAACGCAAAGTCCAAGTGCTCAGAATGCTCTGGCCCGCGACCTTGGGTGGACGAAAGCCCCAATGCTGCGCGGCTTGCATGGCCAAAGTGGAGAAATACTTACTGGGCCCGGGAGCCGAGAGTTCCGCAAACTGCACGTCCCCGGATGTATCCACGTCGACCCTGACGGTGACCCTTACCGTGCCTTGAATCGTGTTTCTGGCGCCGGGGGGAACATCGGGCAGAACTCGCTCAATCACTTCGCCGGGTCCCGCAGCATCTGCGGCGGGCCGCAAGGCTGCGTCCTCTTGCGCCGGGAGGAGCACCTGCGGTAGCGGCGGCGCTGGTTGAGCAGTTGGCTCCTGGAGCGCAGCAACAGGAGCCGGGGCGATCTCGGAATGGCGATGGAACAGTTTTGGCGCGAGAAGAATAGCCACCAGCAGAACGACGCCGATCGCGACCGGGACGGCGTAACGGTTCGCGTGACGTTTATCCTGATTAGGCCGCCGGGCGGGCGGGGCTTGAGGCCGCGAAGCGGGTTGTGCGGAACGCACCGGAGTGCGCACCTCGGGCGCAGGTGCGCTGACCTGGGGTGTCGAAGCGCGGTTTGCGAGCCGTGCGACGATCTGGGTGACGGTCCATCGGTCTTCGGGCTTTTGAACTAGAGAGTGACGCGCGATGTCGAGGAACGGCTCGGGCAACTCGGCCGGCAACGAAAGATCGTTTCCCTGCCCTGCCGCCTCGCTTGCGGGTAAATTCCGCGTAAGGACCTCGACGAGCGTCATGCCGAGCGACCAAACGTCACCCGCGGGCGACGCGCCTTTGCCTGGCGGGACGAATCCTGGGGCGTTCTCGGGCGGGTCGTATAGGCTTGCATCCGCGACGGGCGATTGGCTCGAAATAGCGGAACTGCCAGCCGATTCTCCGGCTCGGAGAAGGCTGTCGCTCGATAGCTTGAGCTCGTCGCCGATGGCCATGATGTTGGCCGGCTTGATGTGGCCGTGTACCAACCCTTTTGCGTGAAGGTAGCCGACAACATCAAGGAGAGGCTCCAGCATGACTCGGGTTTCCGCGGGCGTCAGCGCGCGCGAGAAAAGCACCTGGGCAAGGTTCTCCTCGGCGCACTCCATGACGATGTATAGCAGCGGCAGGCCGCCCAGTTCGCAGGTTCCCGTCTCAAAAAGCCGGATCAGGTGAGGATGAGAAAGCTCCGCCGCGCTACGCCAGCGGGCGAGTTGGAGTTCGTTATTTTCCGGCGCTGCCGGAATGAGCTTGATGGCGGCCTTTACGATGCGGTCGCCATCGTGCCGCTCGGTTAGAAAAACAGCGGCGCTTTCGGAGCCACCGAGGAACTGCAGCAGCGGGAAGTTCCCATCGACAACCTGACCGACGAACTGCTCCCAAGTGTGGGACACGATTCCCCCATTCGCAGGTATGGCTGGGGACTGGGGAGGTTCATTGTACCAAGCATCCCGCCCGGGCGGGACCGAATCCGGAAGGGCATGGTGCCCACGTGTTCACTCCCCGGCCCGCTCTCCACAGCGCTCTTTTCTGACCAGCTTCTTATAGCTAAAAGACACGGCAGACAGGACACGATCGCGAAGTGCATTGACATCGGGGCAGCCGTCGGCAAAAATGAATGTTGGCAACTTTGTTTGGTGCGAAAAGCGCCACGATAATGCAGCGCAAGGCTCTAATAAAGGACGGATTGTGAGCTACACGGCACCGACCATCGAAGAGTACATTGCGGGCGAAGTGGTCAAGTACGAGCCGAAGTCAGACGGCCAGACCAACAAGCGCAAGCGCAAACCGCACATTCTGGCGGTGATCAACGAGAACTGCACGGGCTGCTCGGGCTCGCCGGCCTGCGTGGAGTACTGCCCGGTGGAAGACTGCATGTACTGGAATCCCGACCCCGATCACGCGCCATTTGGCCGGATCATCGTCGATCCGCTGCTGTGCATCGGCTGCAAGCTCTGCACCAGCAAAGGGCCGGACGGCGCGTTTCTGGAAGGCTGCCCGTGGGACGCCATCGACATGGTTCCGCTGCCGGAGTTTGAAGGACAGAACGGATCGCTGCCGTATTAAGCAGTCCAACACCCCTCAGACAAGCTTTTTCAAAGCGCGCGGGCTTCCCTCGGCTTGGGTTGACGCCGGGACGCATATCGCTTCATTCCCTCAGGAGGAAATAGAAGCTGGACAGCGGGTACAGGGTTACGCATTCGCACAAATGGGATGCGCATGTAACCCGCGGGCAAGCGATTCCGTCTAAGATTCGGGATGTCGAAACACTAGCCAGCCGCGGAAAGCTTGCAGTTCGGTGAGCCTCCGCGGGCACCGCAGTAAGCCATAAGGCCGTCTGGAACGAGCCAAGCAGCACTTTCCAGCCGACCCGGTCGAGTCCGGTTCTTCAGCACGGCTTCGCCGTGCAGGCCCTATTCCTACTATTTTTAGGGCACTCATCCTCGGGCTCTCGACGGGAGGCTTCCGACGGGTCACTACGATGGCGCATGCGTGTGCCAAGTGGCTGGCGTTTAGGCAGCTGCGTTGATCGCAGATAGCAGTACACAAGCGGTAAATAAAAGGAGAACGAACGATGAGGAAAGTAGCACTTCAGTTGGCTTTGGCGGTGGCGTGCTTGGCTATGGCGTTGCCGGTGCTGGCGAAGGCGGACAAGACCACCTCGGCCTCCAAGCCGAAGACTGTCACGATGAATCTTTACGACCAGACCATGATGGGCAGCACGATGGTCAAGCCGGGCACGTACAAGTTCGTGCTGGAGAGCGACAAGGTAACGGTGGAGACCAGCGGCAATAAAGTGGTCGCCACCGTGCCGGGCCACTGGGAAGATCAAAAGCAGAAGCAGAACTCGACCGGCTTCAACCTCGATAGCGGCAGCATGAAGGAGATCTTCGTGCAAGGCAGCAGCAGCGTATTCGTGGTGGGAAGCTAAGCCGAAGCTGCGGCAGCCGAGGTTGAGGATTAGCGAGAGTTAAGAGTTACGAAGGCGAGAAGGGGCGCGGAAGGACGCGCCCCTTTTTGTTTTGCGAAGGCGTGCCTGCGCTTCGGGATGACGCTTTGCGCTATTTAAGGCGGGAACGGATAGCCGAGGCCGTCACTTCGGCCTGCTGGCGGACTCTGAGTGGAACGTCGCCGGTGGCGCCGCGAGCGATGTTGTCGAGGACGGGCAAGTCCTGGGCGTCGCCGATGAGGTAGAGGGCGCGGAGCGCTTCCCAGATTTCGTCGCTGCTGGGATCGACCAGCAAAACGGGCTGGCCGGGGGCTACGGAAGATTTATCGGGCACGAGCCAATGGTCTATGGTGCCGGGGATTTGCGAGCGCAGCTCGTTTTTGGTGTTGCCCGAATCGATGCGGCCCACCAGCGTGCCGGGGTTGATGGCGTCGGCGGGCTTGAGGCGCTGGTCCAAAGCGCCAGCCTGCGGCGCGGCAACGTCAGAAGGCTGCAGCATGGAGCGGATTTCGGCAATGCCGGAAGCGTCGTGGAAGCGAACCAGGGCCAGCGCGGCGTTGCGGCGAACCATGGGATTGGAATCCCGCAGCAGGACCAGCAGTTCCTCATGGAAGCCGGGCACGGAATTATCCTGTCCCATGACCCAGGCGGCCGTGAGGCGGAGTTCGTCCTGGCCGTTCTGGGCGATCTGAACGACCTGGGGATAGAACTCGCGCGCGGAATCGCGCATGGCCGGACTGGGAGCCAGAATGCGGTCGGCGAGCTGCGAAAGGGCATGCTGGACTTCGCGCGGATTGGCGCGGTCGTTGAGCGATTTCGCGAGCTGGGCGTTATCGAGCGGCTTGCCGAACCAGGTGGCCTGCCAGAAGAGAAACGGCATGAGCACGAAGAGGAAGGTCAGCGCCAGGATGACAAAAAGCCAGCGGCGCTTCAGGCCCGGTTTGGCCGGAGCGGGATTGGGTTGGACGGGATTGGGTTCGACGGGCAACGATTCATGTTAGCAGGTCTGGGGGAAGTGAAAAACGCGAGCGCGAGCCAGCACCGCGCCGGTCGTTTTATCAATGCTTGTCTACGTGCTCTAGATCGCGATAGGGCGCGGTGGCGCTAGAGGGCAGGCCCGGAGCCTACTTCCCTTCTCCCGGGCGGACGGAGACAGGAACTTCGGGCTGCGGTTTCGCCGCAGCCGGACGGGCTGCTGCAGGAGCCGCAGTGGCCTTCGCTCCGGGCGCCGCAGCGGCGGATTCCGTCTTGTGACCGCCGGGCAGCCAGCCTTGTTCCTTGGCGATGATGAAAAGCATGAGCAGGAAAAGGCCGGCCATGAGCAGGCTGACCATGATCAGCAAAAGGCCGTCGAGGTCCAGATCGAGGCGTGTGAGAACATCGGAAGCCAGACCGGAAACGGAAAGCACCACGATCACCAAACAGATGGCTACCAAACTCAGGATGCCGTGTTCCTTCTTCATCGTTTGTTGTCCGACCCCTTAGAGACTTTTTTTAACCGCGCGAACGCTCCCGATGTCCATGACTTTCGCGCGAAAAACGGCCTTTCGTACCGACAATCATCCTCACCTTGAGAATTTATCGAAGACCATGAGCGCAAGCAAAAGCGGCAGATGCACGACGGTGGCGTGCATCAGCCACTTGGCGCGCACGTTGGTCCTCTGAGCCGAAGCCCACAAGCACACCTTGACCAGCATCAATCCCACGCACCAGCGCGTAAAAATAGTAGTGCACGCCGGCAAGTCCGGTGACCGATGCGAGCAGGCTCACGGGAATGAGCGCCGCGGCGCAGAAAATAATCTGGCCGAAGGTGACCCGGCCGTCGGGATCGACCACCGGGAAGCATGCGAATTCCGGCGCGGGCGTAATCCTCGCGATAGATCCAGGAGATGGCATGGAAATGCGGCACCTGCCAGAGAAACAAAATGGCGAACAGCACCCAGGCGCCTGGGCCGAGCGATCCGCGCGCGGCGGCCCAACCGATCAGCGGGCGGCAGCGCGCCGGGAAACGCGCCGATCAGCGTGGCCGCGGTCGTGCGCGTTTTCAGCGGCGTGTACACGCCCAGATACAAAACGCTGGTGAGCGCGGCGAGCGCGGCGGCCAGCGCGTTGGTGGTCGAGGAGAAGCTCGAGCGTGCCGGCGACGGCCAGGGCCGACGCCGAACCACAGCGCTTCCGCCGGGAGCCAGTGCGCCGCTGGGAAGCGGGCGCGCGGCGGTGCGGCGCATGCGGGCGTCCGTGTCGCGCTCGAGATAATGATTGAGCGCAGAGGTGCCGGCGGCGACAAGCGTGGTGCCCATGACGGTCTGGGCCATGCGCAGCCAATCGAGCGGGCCGACGGCGCCGAGAGCGTAGCCGGCGAGCGTGGTGATCACCACCAGGAAGGAGACGTCCGGCTTGGTGAGCGAGACATAGCACATGGCGCGCGAGGGAGCGGCAACGGCGAGTGACGCGAGTGGTCATCATCAATCGCGCGGTCGCGATGCCGCGCGCGCGGCGGGCGCGGCAGATAAAGGCGCGGCGGCGCCAGCGGTGCACGAGACGATAGCAGACCAACGTGACCAGGACGCAGCTCACCAGAACCAGGGCGCCGGTGACGCGTGTGCATTACCGTGAGCGTAACCATTACGGGAATGGGCTGCGGGAACGCGGCCGCGTACAGGCGCGACCACCAAGCTGCGCCGCCGAGAAGCAATTGCACGCCGATCAGGATGTGCAGGCCGCGCGCGGCGAAACGCAGCATCGGGAATCGCGGGGAAACGGCGGCGAGCGCGCCGGCCAGCCAGAAGATCATGCCGGTGACGACAACGGCGCCACCAGGTGCGGGACGATGCCGAAGGCTTTATGGCGAAAGGCTGCGCCCAGAATCAGCTGGAGCAGGACCGCGGACGCCGTGGCGACGGCCAGCGCGTGAAGCGAAGGGCTGCGCGAGTCGGCGAACACTCAGGCTCGTTCGCGCTCCCACCAGGCGCTGGTAAAAAGGGCGATGCTGACGACGGTGGCAGAAGAAAAGCTGCGCCAGCGTGGCGTGCGCGGAAGAGACCGCGGGCGGAAGAAAGAAGAGCACCGTAATGCCGCCGAGCATGCCTTGGGCGACGACCGCGCCAAGCGCGGCAACGCCCAGCCAGCGCAGCCAGCGTTCGCCGAGCCGGCGCGATTCCACACGCCACAGCCAGACCGCGAGGACAATGCTGAGCAGGCCGACGAAGGAGGCGATCATGCGATGGCCGTGCTCGTAAAAAATGCCGCCGACCATCGGCGGCAGGAGCGAGCCATAAGAGAGCGGCCAATCGGGAACCGAAAGGCCGGCGTCGTTGGAGGTGACCAGGGCGCCGGCGATGAGCAGAAAAACGTGCAGCATGCCGTGAAGACGGCGAAGCGATGAACGTTGCGGTTAGGGCGGAGGTGGCGGTCATGGGCGCGAATTGTACGCGGCGTATTCAAGGAAGCGTTAACAGGAGCGAGGCTGCCGCCGGGCGGGGTTCGACCCCGCCCTTCGGCGCGTAGATTAATCCGCCGAGGCGGCATTGGCCTTGAAGGTGATCGTAACCGTCTTGGACTCGCTGGGGCCGACGGTGACGCTCTGGTCCATGGATGCCGTAAGCTCTCATGCCAGGCGGTGACGGTGTAAGTTCCCGGAGGCACGTTCTTGATGGTGAAGGAGCCATCTTTGCCGGTAACCGGAAATAGGGGTTATCGAAGACGGCGATGTAGGCCTTCATCCAAGGATGCACGTTGCACTTGACGGGAATGGCGACTTCCTGGCGCGCGAAGCTCTGCATGATCGGCGCGGCGCTCCGGGCGGCTGCGATTCGTTCCACTCGCGATTGTTCTTGGGAACGGGGTGAATGTTGTGCGTGGTCTGGTCGGAATTGACCACCTGCAAGGGCTGGGCGGTCATGCAACGCGAGGACGTGCGGGTGATACTGGCAGCCCTTCTGATCGATCTCCTGCGGCGTGGATTGGCGCGGGAACGAGTACTGGCTGAAATCGCCCTTGAGATAGACGACGACGTTCTGCAGCGTGCCGCCATCGCCGGGGACAACGTCTTCGGTCATCGCCGGAGTGGTATGCTCCTTGGCGCAGTTGGGTTCGGCGGCCATGTTGATGATTTTCATCTTGGGCGCCGTGCCGTCGAGCTTGATCATGCCGGTCACGGTTCCGGCCGTGGCGCGATCGACCGGCTTGCCGGCGGGATTGGCGGCCGGAGCGGGAGCTTCGGACTGGTTTCCTCTTCCCTCCGCAACTCACTAATCGATCGCCGAACTACGCCGGCGGCAAAGACAACATCGCCCGAGCGGCCGGGACGCAGAATACAGCGATTTACTTTCATAACGTGTATGACTCCCTCCTAGAAAAAATGACACGGGCCTTGAATTAAGCAGTTGTGTTGCCCGAACTGAGCGTTGCGCAGCTGCCTATGATTATAGACGGGATGGACGCAAGAAAGCGATCCCTCTGCCGCCACGGCGACTCGGGATCGACATCGCTTTGCCGACTCGCGCGGACATGGCTACTTGCTCGCCGAGGTCGTGGGAGTGCGGCCCAGCAACTGCCGCTGCTCTTCCGGCGTGAGCTGGAACATGTAGCGCACCAGCAAGTCCGCGTGATCGCCCGTAGTAGTTGCGCATGCTGTCGCGGCATGGGGCCGGAGAAGACCCAGCGGTCGCCGTCCCGCCGGAACAGCCCCGAAGGCATGGCCGTGCCGGGAGCGATCAGCTGCCGGATTGGTGATCCAGCGCCCGGTCCAGGCCGGCCGCAAGCGCTCCTTGGCCAGCAGGAAATTCGGCGCGGTGGCGTCCTTGTCGTGCGCCGGATCGCCGGTGGCATGGCACTTCAGGCAAGGCGCGGCCGTGCTGGTGAACAGCGCGCGCGCCATGCCGGCTTCGGCGGTGGTGAGCGGCTCGAGCTTCTGCGGAATGAACGGCTGGGCCTGATGCGAAAGGGCCTCGAAGAACCGCACCAGCGTGCGAATCTCGTCGTCGGAGAAGATAGAACGTGGGCATGCGCACCTGCAGATAGCTGCGCACGCCGTCGCGATTGGTATCCGTGGTGCTGAGCGCCGGATTGGCCAGGAAGCCCTTGCAGCCATTCCGGATTGACGCGCGCGCCTTCGCTGGTGAGCACGGGCGGCAGACCGATCTTGTCCTGCGCCCTGATACATGGGCAGGCCCATCAGCACGGACTTCTGGCCGATGTCGACCTGATGGCAGCCCATGCAGTTGTACTTGCTGACCATCCACCAGCCCTTCTGGATGGCGGCGCGATCGTCGGAGGGCTTGTACATGTAGTCGGGCGGCAAGAGACGGATCGGTGCTGCCGAGCAGCATGGTGGTGATGCGCGTCGATGTCCGTCGGCGTCGACGTTGGGCTTGGGCATGCGCAGGCGGTCCAGCGGATTCGGCTTGTACTTGCCGGTATCGTAGACGGCCGGATTGGCCAGCTTGTGCTCGAAGAAGCCCTTGTGGTCGTACCAGGGGCCGCGCGGCGACTTCTTGCCGTCGGGCATCGATGCCGCGCTTGGCGTCTTCGGTGAAGCAGCGCGAAATCGAGGCGCTCGATGGGCTTGCTGCCTTCGTTGGTCAGCTCGGTGCCGATGCGGCCTTCGTCTTCGAGGCCGGAGATTTCGTGGCAGCCGGCGCAGCCGTAGAACTGCACCAGGGCCTTGCCCTTGGCCTTGAGCTTGGGATCGTCCATGAAGTCGGCGCGGATCGTAGGTGCGCGTCGGCATGCTTCAGGGTCATCAGATAGCTGGCGATGTCGCGCGCGTCCTCGACGCTCAGGCGCAGGCTGGGCATGACCGTCGGCTGCTGCACGACCAGCTCGTGGCCGTCGTTCGGGACTGCGCGAATGATCCAGGTCGAAGACGAACGGCAGATTGTGCTTGGCGTAATCTTCCGGGCCCAGGTCGCGCTTCTCGAACGGGCTGTAGGGGCGGGTGCGCTCGCGCGGATTGTGCACCCAGCGCACCAGGTAATCGTAATTGTCCTTTTCGCCGACGCGGCTCAGATTGGCGGCGAAGGTGCCGCCGATCATGCTCGTGCCTTCGCCCACGGAGTGGCAGGCCAGGCAGCCGCGCGATTCGAGCGAGTTCCTTGCCGTGCGCGGCGTCGCCCGGGCGTCTGCTTGGGCAGCGCCGGGCCGGTGAGCGCCGACTGCCAGATGAACGCCGCGATGGCCTGCACCTCGTCCGGCTGCAAGCGGAACTGCGGCATCTTGGTGGTCGGGCGGAACTCGTGCGTGTTCTGCCAGCCAGTACGGGATCCACTCCTTGTGGATCTTCATGCGGACTTCTTTCAGGTCCGGGCCGACCTTCTTGATTTCCTGCAGCAGGTCGTGCGAGCGCTGATCGAGCTGCTCGACCTGCGCGTCGATGTTGCTGACGGTGACGGTCAGGTTGGTGGCCTGCTGATAGAAGCGGTTGGCGGCGTCGTTGCTGGCGGCCTGATCGCCCAGCTTGTTCAGGCGCGGGATCTCCAGCTGGTCGGCGCTGCTTGTCGCTTTCGAGCTGCAGAATCTGCTGGCGCGTGGCGACCAGCAGCTCGTCCTGATTATCGAAGCCCTGGAACTTGTGGCAGCCGATGCAGCCCTTCTCGCGGAAGAGCTCCTTGCCGCGATTGAGCACGGGCGCGTGCTCGGTGACCATATCGGCGGCGTGGCACTGCTGGCAGCCGGCGTCGTAATTCTCCGGATAGTAGAGCGGCCAGAGCCAGTGCTCGTAGCGGCCGTGGGCGCTTTCCACCGTGTCGAGCGCGCGGCCATTGCCGCCGTGGCACGGCGAGCAGCCGAACTTTTCGAGCGGATGGAACTTCAGCAGATCCGGATCGGGATGGCTGGAGAACGGCGCATCCTTGCTCTTGGCCAAGCCGAGATCGGCCTTGGTCAGCGTCATGACCACGGGAACGACCAGCGGGTCGGTGGCCACGTGGCAGGACTGGCAGCGATCGACCAGGCCGACGCCGCCGACGTAGTTGATCTGCGTGCCGGGAGGATTGACGTTGATCTGGCGCAGCTTGACGTCCATGCTCTGGACGCTGTTGCAGCAGCCCGGTCAAGATCGGCGGCGCCCAAGCCGGGCAGGCTTTCCTTGACGAATTCGTCCAGCGCGGTCTGCGCGTCCTTGGCGGGCTTATCCACGTCGCCGCGCTGCGCCACCAGCGCGGCCTTCTGGGCCATGATGCCGGTGAACGTGCCGTTCAGCTGGTCGTAATTGAATCTTGCGAACTTCGATGCCGTTGGCCGTGGGCCAATTGACGCTCGTAGGTGTCGGCCTTGGCGTCGTTGAGTTCCTTGAGCTTGGAGGCCTTGGCGCTCTTGTCGCTCTCGGGAATCTGTTCCAGTTGGTAGGTGAGCGCGCCGACCTTGCCGCGCGCGTCCTGGAACGTCGGGGTCATGGCGGCGCGCTGGCGATCGAGCAGGTCGATCTGCGCTTGGATCTGGCGGTCCGTCGGGCAGCGCGGCCGCGCCGGCGGAGTCGACCGCGGCCTTCAGCTTCTGGTAGTCGGGAGTGGCGTAAAGGGCCTGCTCGGCGGCGCGGCGCTGGCTGATCTGCTTGCTGCAGATAGCTGGAGTACAGCGGTGCGGAAGCGGTTCTGATAGTCGCGCCAGGGCCGCAGGCCGAAAAATTCGCTGTACAGCGACCAGGCCACCGTCAGCAGCAGCAAGAACGCAGAGAAATCAGCGACCAGCAGGCTCATGCGGACCTACTGGTTGATCAGGATCGTCCTGCTGCGGCGGGATGCTCAGGCACCCCGGATCCTCCTTGAAAGCGACGCCGCGAAGCGCTCCCGGTGCGAGAGCGCCTCATGGCCAGCGTCAAATGCTGAACCACGGCGTCACCCAGATATACTTGATGCGGAAGACCAGCCGCAGCAGGATCTTCACCGGCAAAGCCAGCATGAGACCAGAAGCAGATCGGTGGTGACGATCTGCAGCAAGCGTCATGCGGCGGAAGATCCTGCGCGCGAACTCGGTGGAGTTCATCACCAGATAGACCAAGTAGGCCGCCACGAGGAAATAGAGGGCGATCGGGAAAGATGCCGAAAATGATGCGCGCCAGAATCGGCGCGTAGTCGCGATTGGCCGCGGGCATCAGATGCGCGAGCCAGGAGCCGTTGATCGACCGAAGATCTGGATCGAGATTGCGGTTGACCGCGTACTCGACGCGCTCCGCGTCCCACGTGTGCCGTGGGCCAGAACCACATCCATCCAGGGCCGCGGATGAACGTGCCGATCGACGATCATCGCGACCCACAGGCCGATGAAGCCGACGCAGAACGTCCAGATGGCGAATCTTGCGCTGCTTGTAGGTGTAGTAGCCGTTGCCCAGGGGATTGGCGTCGATATAGGGAATGGCCATCAAGCCCGACGATGATCAGCGTGGGCATGACCACGCCGGCCATCCAGGGATCGAAATAGACCAGCATCTCCTGCAGGCCCAGGAAGTACCAGGGCGCCTTGGCCGGATTCATGGTGACGTTGGGATTGGACGGCTCTTCGAGCGGCGCGTTGAGCGTGAGCGACCAGACCATCAGCAGCACGGTGACCAGAATCGCGGCGACGAACTCGATGCGCATCAGGTACGGCCAGGTGTGAACTTCGCGCTCCCACTTCGGGCTGATAGGGCTGCGTCTTGCGGTGAGCCGTCTTGGCCGCCGCGGGATCGGCTTCCAGTTTCTCGATCAGCTCGTCGTTGGCGCAGCGCCTGCCGGAACGCGTACCAGATGTAGAACGGCACCAGGAACAGCAGCGCCACGATGGGCACGTTGTCCGGCGCCGAAACGATCTCCCAAAGCTGGTGCCAGTTGCCTAGCATTTAGTCTTCTGCCTCAGCTCATCGACAGACTTTCGTCGCGCCAAAGCGCCGTGACCTGTTAGCGCGCATCGTCAGGTCATGCCGCTCGGGCCGCATGATCACCGGCCGCGGCCCCTTCTCTTCCTTGATTTCCGATTCCAGCATCACCGGCGCGGGCCCGGAGATGCCGCCGTCCTTGCGCACGCGCCAGAAGTGCACGCCCATGAAGACCGAGGCGATCAGCGGAATGGCGATGCAATGCCAGATGTAGGCGCGCAGCAGCGCGTTGGCGTCCACGATCGAGCCGCCCAGCAAGGCGAAGCGCACGTCGTTGTACGGCGTCATGCCCAGCAGCGAACCGAACGGGCCCTTCGTTGCCCAAGCCCGGAGTGGCGCGCGCCATGTTGGTGCCCACGGTGACGGCCCAGAAGCCCAGCTGATCGTCGGGCAGCAGATAGCCGGTGAAGGAGAGCAGCAGGGTCAGCACCATCAGCAGCACGCCGACGCACCAGTTGAATTCGCGCGGCCTCTTATAGGAGCCGGTGAGGAAGACGCGGAACATGTGCAGCCAGACGGCGATGATCATCAAGTGCGCGGCCCAGCGGTGCATGTTGCGCAGCAGCTTGCCGAAGGGAACGTCGTTTTCGAGATACAGAATGTCGCGGAAGGCCTGCACCTTGGTGGGGTGGTAGTAGAACATCAGCAGCACGCCGGTGAAGGTCAGGACGATGAAGAGATAAAAAGTGATGCCGCCCATGCCCCAGGTGTAGTTGTAGCGTACGGCGTCGCGATTGACCTTGGCGGGATGCAGATGCAGGAAGACGTTGCTGAGAACGCCGAGCGAGCGGCTGCGCGGGGTCTCTTCGTGCTTGACGCGGAAGATGGAGCGGTAGAGCTGGGTTTTTTCCGGGCTCCTTGAGGCCTTCGATCTCTTCCTTGCCCTTCTCCTGGACCAGCTTCTTTATATCTTCGGCGTCTTCGCGCACCCGGTCAATCAAACCGCTGCGCTTGCCTCCGTTTTCTTCCGCCATGATCCCCCTGACTACTTCCCCATCACGCGCAAGACCGCGCATGGACCCGCGTACTCTCCTGTCTCAGCAACGCGCGTGCGTCGCCCTGCAACGCTGCGGACGCGCTTGGCCGCATTTATACGCTTACGAAAGCGCCTGGATCGTTGAAATGGTTGACGCCGGCGTTGGGATCGTCCACGTACAGACGGCTGGTATCGACGATGATCTTGCCGGTGGCGTCAACTTCCATGTGCGCGCGGTCCATGGGCCGCGGCGCCGGCCCCTCGAAGTTGATCGCTTCCGCGTCGTAGCCGCTGCCGTGACACGGGCACTTGAACTTGTTTTCGCTGGGCTTCCACTCGGGCGTGCAGCCCAGGTGCGTGCAGCGGGCGAAAATGACGAAGATGCCGGTCCGGTTCCTTGATCACCCAGACGCGGTTGGTCATCAGGAATCGCTGATTCGACGCCCAGGCGCAAAGTCCGCGGGATAGCCGATGGAGAAGACGGTATTGGGTTCGTAAAGCGCCCGCGGAAAGAAGAACCGCAGGAACATGAGGAAGTTGATGCCGAGATAGCCGCCAATGGCCGTCCAGATCACACGGCGACGCATGCGATCGGGCGGAGCCTCCGCCCCGGCCTTTTCGGCGCTGGGCTTAGACGGGGGCTTGGCTGCCGGAACGGGTGCGGTTCCGGAGGGTTTAGCTGCTGAGCTCGGGATCTCTGCGGTTTTTGTTTCGGCGTGGTCCGCCATGGATACGACGTCAACCTCGTGCTAGGAAAGCAATATAAATGCAACCAACTATTTAGAACATTTGGTTATATGACGGCAGAGGCTTTGTGTCAAGCCGATTTGGGAGTGCCGAAAATTGGCGGGGATGCCGAAAGTATCGTGATCCTCCATATCTCGCACCGCGTTACGCAGCGATGAGAAAAGGCGAGTGCGGCAGTCACGCGAGGCTATTGCTGAAAGAGGTCGATGACGGGGGTGGGCGGAACTGGCGCGGGGCCGGCGGCGCCCGGATTCAGCATCAAGAAGCTGGTGGGGCCGATCAGGTAATAGATGTCGGCAGGGCTGGCAGTGTCCACGGCGCGGCCGTTAGCGCTAACGGTGATATTGAACGCGGGTGACAAGCCTCGGTACAGCGACTTTGCCGGGCCGCCATTGAAGCTGAGGTCGAGAGTGACTGGTGGCAGATCCGTTTCCCGAAGAGGCCAGCTCGGCGTCGTTTACGACCGGAGGTCTAGTTGTCGGGGTGACTTGTCCAAGGCTAGGCGGCACAGTGCCGCCGAAGTAGTTGCCGTTGATGGATCCGGCGGAAAACGGCCCGGATTGCGGCTGGAAAAATCCCATGGTGGCCGACGTCGTGGTGGACATGATGAAGCCTTGGTTCGCGCTCACGAGATAGACGATGACGGGCGCAGGGGTTCCGTTGAAGACCGCGCGGCCACTCGCGTCGGGGCCGGAGGAGGTGAGCGATCCGCTTTGGGAGCTGAGCGTGCCGCTATCGTCCGAATCGCGGCTGACGGTGGCCGCCGTGCCGTTGGTGAAAGTGATCAGGCCGATCACGGCGAGCGGCTGGCCGGCGGTCGAGCCGAGGCCCTGCTCGTATTCGACGGAGACGCCGTTGAGCGACGCGTTCGAGAACGGCGGAGTGGATTGCGCGAGAATTTGCCCGGCCTCGAGACCGAAACCGCTTTCGTTGTCGCCTTCCATGAAAAGGGCCTGCGTGGGAGAAACAATATAAAGATAGCCGGTCTGGGATATGCCCGAGGTGAAGTTCATCTGCAATTGGCCGAAGGTGGTGGTGTCCGTGGTGGTGGCCGCATTCGTAGCCAGCGAGGCGGTGAACGCAGTGTTTTGCAACGTGTGGCTCGAGGGAGTATTGAAATCCAGCTCGCCGGGGCTGAGATTGCCGTTGCCGTTGGCCGTGAATGCGCCGGTGGTTACGTACCAGGAGCCGGGAGCGCTTTGCTGTCCAAAGAATTGGAAGGCATACGGGCCGCTGATGCTGGAGAGCGCGAAGGCCGACGTATTCTGAAGATAGAACGAGCCGGCGGCGCGCTGGCTGTTCGAGCCCGAACTGTCGTCCCATTCCGTCATCCTGCCGATGGTGGGCACGCCGGAGCTAAGGGTGCCGGTCGAGAACGTGAACTCGTTGGAAAAGCCGGCGGAATTGTTGAAGATCATAAGTCCGGGACTTTCCGATCCCGTGCCGGCTGTGTAAGTGCCGGTGAAGGTGAGCTCGGCGGGCAGGGAGATAGGAAAGGCTCCTGTCCCGCCCGGAGGTCCGTTAATGTCTTCGACGCCGCTGGTGATATTGCCCATACCATCGGTCACGAAGCTGCCGATGATGGCCACTTGGTTGCCGCCGGCGTCGGCAAATCCCTGCACCAGGAAGGCGTATTGGCCGCTCAGGGGAGCGGTGACAGTCAAGGTGAGGCCACCGCTCGTAACGCCGCCGGAGGAAGCGGAAATCGTCGTGAAGCCCGGCCCCACAGGAACGATCATGGAGGTGCTGGCATCAACCGTGGCGACATTCGGATTGCTGCTCGTCCAGGTAAAGGTAAGTCCGGTGATGGCTATGCCGCTGCTATCGGCCGCGCTGGCGGTCATCGTTTGGGACATGTCGGTGTCGGCCAGCGTCGTGGAGGATGCCGTTATGGTGATGCTTGCCAGGGCGCCCGGAGCGGCGACAGCGGGCGGAGTCGGAGTGCTGGAGCTCTTGGAGCAACTGGCAAGAAAGACGCAGGAGGCCGCGAGGAAAAGAAGCGTCAGAGGAGTGCCGGGAAAACGCGGACGACGGCTTGAGATCGATGCTTTTTCAGTCATGCGCCGGCCGAACTTCCTCCGACAACGATTTCATGCCGCACTCCTTCGAGTCGCGTAATGCGCTGGAGCCAATCGCGAAATGCACAGGGGACTTTAACATTATTGGCTTTGATTGTGTCCGGCATTCGCGACGAAAAACGCGGAGGGATTCCCTCCCCGCAGTCCTTCGACTGAACTCAGAAGCAGGCTGCGAAGACGGGGTTGCCTGAGCGGGGATTGGCGGACGGATTATCGCCTACGCCACAGTTCCTCCGCCAACTTACTTATGCTCGGCCGAGTCGATGGTGACACGAAAGAATTCTCCTTCGGGCTCGAATCTGTCCGAGCCGAAGTGCCAGCCCGCGCGGAAGCTTGTCGGAATGGTGTAGCCACCGAAGATCGTCTCGTTCTCGGCAAACCCGCCAAAGGTGGCGTAGCGAAATGCCGCGCCTTCGGGATTGCCCCAGCGCGGCGCGCTCAGCGTTTTCGGCGCGCCGGTCTTGTCGATGCCAAAGTTAACATCAGCCATCTCGCCGTGGGCCTTAAACGAGGCGCGAATGTGAGAGGCGTCCGGCGCGGACCAGGATATGTCTTGGCCGCAAAGGACCGACGGCAGCCAGGCGCACTCCAGGTTCATCCGTCCCGCGGCGGAGCGCGTAACATCCGGGCACGAGGCCGTGATGAAAGGCACGAGGCCGAACAACTTCCAACGCATCGCTCCGTAGCCATCTACGTAGCGATCGCTGCCACGGATCGTGACCGCGCCAATGCGCGCCGCGGCTTGCCAGATGAAGCCGCGGCTCCAGCAGATGACCTGCTCGGCGGAAAATGTGTACCAGCGCTTCAGCTTGATCTCGCCGTGCATGCGCAGGCGCACGGCCGAAGCCAGAGGCGTTCCGGGAGCGATGGCGTGCTGAAGATAGCGCCGAACCGGTTCCGGAAGGGCCGCAAGTAGGGCGGGATCGAAGCGGGCTTCTGAGGCTTTCGCAGAATTCCAGAGGTCGCCTAGCGATGCGTCTTTCACGGCGCGCTTCAGGCGTCAACGAACAGGGGCGGCCTTCGGGGCGGCGCTGGGCCTGGCGACTACGGCGGGTTCAGCGGCGACGGCGGCGCGGACCAGCGACGCGAGCGCGGCGATGAAGTCGGGCGAATCGTCGAGCGCGGGCATCATCTCGAATTGCTCGACGCCCGAAGCCAGCGCGTGCTCGCGCGCCTCGATATTGATCTCGTGCAGCGTCTCGATATGTTCGGTGACGAAGGAGATGGGAATCACCAGCAGATGTTTCTTCCCTTCCCGCGGCAGCCTTTCCAGCGTTTGGGTGAGCGAAGGCTCCAGCCATTTCTGGCGGCCGACGCGGCTTTGGAAGCACAGCAGATGTTCGTTGGGCCAGCCGCCGAGAGCCATCACGGCGGCCACGGTCTCCTGAACCTGGCGCTGGTAAGGATCGCCGCGCTCGATGAGGCTGATCGGCAGGCCATGGGCGCTGAAAACGAGCTGCACCTGACTCCGGTCGGAGAAACGTCCGAAGGCGGTTTCGATATTGCTGACGAGGGCCTGAAGGTATTGCGGATGGACGTGGAATCCCTCGATGACGACCTCGCACGGGAGGGACGGGCGCGCCTGCGCCTTGACGCGGCGCCACTCCTTGAGGCTGCTCAGCGTGGTGGCGAAGGAGTAGTGCGGATACAAAGGGAGCAAGACCAGCGCGTCGAGCGGAGCGTCGCGATGCGCGGCATGCACGAGATCGAGCGCTTCGCGCGTGAGCGGATTCCAATAGCGCATGGCGATCGAGCAGCGCACGTCGAAATCGGGCGCGAGCGCCCGTTCCAGCTCGCGCGCCTGGAGTTCGGTGAGCCGGCGGATGGGCGAATGGCCGCCGATGGCGTCGTAATGCTCGCGTACGATGGCCGCGCGGCGATGGGCGATCCACCAAGCCAGCGGGCGGCGGGCCAGCGCAGCGCCGGTGAAATTGATGATGTCTGGATCGCAGAAAAGATTGTAGAGGAAGCCCTCGACGGCCTCAGGCGAGTCCGGGCCGCCGAGTTGGAAGAGCACGACACCGATTCGAGGTTTGGTCATCCGGCCGGATTATTGCTTGAGCGATTGTTTGAGGCGCGCCAGTTCGTCCTGCAGGCGCGCCAGGCGGCGCGCGATAGTGAAATGGTAGACGAAGAAGATGGCCCACACGGCCATGTAGGCGGCCACCAGGCTATCGAGATTTTTCATCGTGCCTCCTTTTTAAGTGGTGCGCACCCGAACAACGAACTGCAGATCCCTCGATCGTCCGCCGCGGCGGACTCCCTCGGGATGACAATACTGTGGTGCGAACCGAGGTCATGCGGAGCCGCCTTTGTTGCCGACCGTCGCGAAGCGCTGCGGCTCGGGGCCGGGGCGATCGAGGTTGAGGCGCAAATGGTCGAGTTCCCAGCGCATGGCTTCCAGGCGATAGCGCTGCACCAGCAAAAGCGCCAGCAGCGCCAGCGTGGCGCCCCAGGCGAGCAGCAGCACGTCCAGCATGCGTGGATCGAGCGAGCCGCCCGCGCCGATCACCGGCTGGGGATGCTGGGTGCGGAAAAACCAAATCGAAAAATAGACCAGGGGAATATCGAAGGCCGCGAAGATGGCGAAGACGGCGGAGACCACGGCGCGGCGTTCGGGCTCGTCGATGAGGGTGCGCAGCAGCAGATAGCAGACGTAGAGCACCCACAGCACGAACGTGGACGTGAGCCGCGCGTCCCAGGTCCACCAGATGCCCCACACGGGATGCGCCCAGATGGGGCCGGTGACCAGCATGACGGTTACGAACGGCACGCCCACTTCGGCGGAAGAAACCGCCAGCCAATCCCACTTCGGCGTGCGGCTGCGCAGATAGGCGATGCTGGCGACGAAGTTGATGAAGAAAGCGATGAAAGCGGACCAGCCGAAGGGCACGTGAAAATAAAAGATGCGCTGGATCAGGCCCATGGTGCGTTCTTCGGGCGCGACCAGAATAGCGGCGTAAACCGAGGCGAAGAGCAAGAGCGCGACGCCAACGGTGGCGACGGCCTGGCCGGCGGACGATCCTGACGGCTGCAAAGTTTTCGCGTGCGCTGCGGATGCCATGGCGCGGCTTCACTCCTCCAACAGATAATCGCCGAAAAGCCAGGTGACGGTAAAGAATATAGTATCAAAAGCTGCCAAAACTCCGATCCAAACCGGCGCCAGCGCGGGCTGGTCCTCGAAAAGCCCCGCCGTGGCTTCGGCGCTGGCGATGAGCGCTGGCGTCAGCAGCGGCAGCAGCAGCAGCGGCAGCAGCAGTTCGCGCATGCGGGCCTGTGAAGAGATCGCGGCAAAGACGGTGCCCACGATGCAGATGGCCAGCGTGCCCAGCACCAGCACGGCGACCAGGCGGCCCAGCACCGGCAGAATGTGCAAGTTATAAAGCGCGGCGAAAACCGGCAGCAGCAGAATCTCCGCCAGGAGCAGAAAGCAGAAATTCGCCAGAATTTTTGCGGCGATGATGGCCACCGGCTCGATGGGCGCCATGCGCAGGGCGACCAGCGTGTCGTTGGACTGCTCGCGCGTAAACGAAGGGTGCAGCATCAGCGAGCCCGCAAACAAAAGCGCCAGCCACAGCAGGCCCGGGCCGAAGCGGCGCGATTCGACGCTGGTGGGATCGAAGGTGAAGCTGAAGAGCACCAGCACGATGAGCACGAAGACCAACGTGGTCGCCAGGAGCTCGCGGGTGCGGAATTCGGTGCGCAACTCCTTGGCCAGCAGAATGCCGATGGGCCGGGCCAGCGCCATCAGGCCTCCTCGTGCGCGGCCAGGGCCGCGGCGAGCATGGCGCGGGCATCGCCGGAGACGGCGGAATCTTCGACCACCGATCCGGCCGCAAGCCGGATCGCGCGAGTGACGAAGGAGTTCGTTTCGCCGGCGCCGTGCGTGCTCATGAGCACGGTGCAGCCGCCGGCGGCGAGATCGGCAAGCGTCGCGCCGAGCCATTGCTGGCCGGCGCGATCGAGGCCGGTGGAAGGCTCGTCAAGCAGCAGCAGGCCGGGACCGGCGAGCAGCGCGCGGGCAATGGCCAGGCGCTGGCGCATGCCCCGCGAAAAGTTGCGCACCAGATCGCCGGCGCGAGCGGCGAGCCCGGCGGGCTGGAGCGCGGCGCGGGCGCGTGTCTTCGGGAGCGTCGAGGCCGTAGAGCCGCGCGAAGAGAACCAGGTTCTCTTCGGCGGTGAGCTCGTCGTAAAGCAGGATGCTATGGGAGACAAAGCCGATGGAGCGCTTGATGGCGCAGGAGTCGCCGCCATTATCGCCGGAGCCGGAGTCCGCGGCAGCGCCATTGGCGTTCACGTGGGAAAAGCTCACGCGGCCCGCGGACGGGCGAATCAGCAGGCCCGCGGCCTTCAGCAAAGTGGTTTTGCCGGAGCCATTGGGGCCAACCAGCGCGACGCATTCGCCGGGAGCGATGGAGAGAGACACGCCGCGCAGGGCAAAGCGCGGGCCGTAGCGTTTGGCGAAGTCGATGAATTCGAGGCCCAGTCCGCGGGGCGCGCGTGTTGCGGAGGAGTCCCCAGCGCGCGCCGATTTTGCGGGCGATGGAGTGGAGGAACCAGATTGCACGGCGGCGGCTACCCTCGCACGAGTTCGCGCAGAATCTGCTCGGTGCGGGCGCGCTCGCGGGCGTAATCCTCTTCGGAGATGGTGCCCGCTTGGCGGCGGAGTTCGAGGCGAAAGAGCTTGTCCTTGAGGCCGTCGAGCCCGTTCTGAACTTCGCGCTCGACGGCAGGCACGTCGATCGTAGATGCGGCAGTCGCGCTCGACGCGACAGAGGCAGCCGATGCAGATGGCGCGGCGTGCGCCGAAGGCGCAGGGTCGCGCCAGCGATGCCGCAGGCGAAAACGAAGCCGTTCTTGACGGCGCGGCAGCCTGAGAAGCAGGCGATTTGCGCTTGCCGCGCGGGCCAGCTGGCGAAGACGGCACGGGCATGTCTCCCACGCCCGCGGCGACGCCGGGAACGAAGTCCGGCTTGCGCCAGAGTATGAGCACGCCCAGCGCGAAGAGCGCGGCGAATCCTCCGATGATGATCCAGCGCAGGCTATCGAGACGGTTGGGCAGCGCTTGAACAGATTCGTTGACGCGGCTATTCACCGTGGGGTCTTGATCGTTGCCGCCCTGGCCCTGGTTTTGGTCCTGCGAAGCCTGCGGCGGAGGCGCGGTGCCGGAGACGGATACGTCGAACGGCAAGCCCTGAGGAACGGAATCGCGCGTGTAGAGATTGAAGCCCTGCTCGGTGCCGGCGGGCATGAAGCCGGGGCTGTTGATCTGCACGCTGGGCGCGGCAACCAGCAACACGCGGCCGACGGAGTAGTCCGAGCTCAACCGCACATCGGCGTGATTCGAGGGATAGGGGATCTGGTAGGAAAAGCGCACGCCGTTATCGCCGGGCTGAAAGGCGTAGGCGATGGCGTACTTGCCCTTGCCGCGGTCGATGGTGCCCTGCACCACGGGCATGCCCGAAGGTCCCCAGGAGGAGACCTGCGAAAGCTGCGCGCCCTCGGGAACCTGGAAACTGAAATCGCCCTTCTCGCTGAAATAGGCCATCGGCGGCTGGGACTGGTTTTGCAGCGAATACTCTTCGCCGACGACGAGCTTGTCGCCGTTGGGCTGGAAGACGACGACGCGCGAGCCTACATTAACGATCTTCGAGTCGGAGGAAGGATCGTAGACGGTGACGTCCACGGTATCGTGCCCGGGAACCAGCGGCTGATGGAACATCACGCCGTGATAGACGGCGCGAATGAGCATGGGCCCCTGGCCGATGGCGGGATTGTCGAATTTGTACTTGCCCTTGGCGTCCGACTTCGTGTTGGCCACCGGCTGCATCCCGCCTTGCAGCTGGATCAGGATGACGTCCACGCCAGGGGCGACGGCGTTGCCATTGGTGCCGTTGTGGATGACGCCGGTGACGGTGCCGGCAGCGGCAGCGGCGGCGCAGGCGATTACCAAGGCGCAGCAGGCCAGGGCCCTGCGGCCGTACGAAAAGAACGATGTCATCCCGAGCCTGGCGAGGGATCTGCTTTTTGCGATGGGACAATGCAGCAGCAGATTCCTCGTCGTCTCGACCTTGAGGCGCAGACGGCCCGCCTTGGCGGGACTCCTCGGAATGACAGCTTGCGAAGGTTCGCGGCAAGCCTGTGATCAAGAGCGGCATGGCTAATTCCCTGCCTTGGGCGCGGCGGAGACGGCGCGGGCCCGCACAGCGGCGTCTGAACGCGGCAATGCCACGGGATTGCCGGTGACGCGGTCCGATTTCGGCGAGCACCAGGGCGGCTTCGGTTTCCAGAGTTTGCTTCATCTGCTCGTAATCTTCCTCGGCGAATTTGCCGGTGCGGTACTCGAACTTCAGGTCGCGCAAATTATCGTAAATGATGTCGCGGCGCTCCATGAGTTGATCGAGCAGCGAGCGATGCGGAGCGGAATCGCCGGGATCGGGTTCGATCAAGAAGACGAAAATCAGGACCGCGGCGGTGAGCGCCACGCAGGCGATCACGGCCAGCGTGTCGATGTCCCTTACCGCGATGGGGAGTGCCATTGCCAGATTCATTGCCATGCCGGCGGGAGCCCAGCCTTCAATCGTCGCGCACATCGCGCGCGATTTGGCGGCGCGCGTGTGCCAGCATTTCGGCGGAAACAGCCGGCCCGGAAGCGGGCGCGGCGACGGGACGATGCCGCCATTGCCGAATTATCATTATGACCAATCCCAGGCCTATAGCAAACGCGACGGCCGGGAACAGCTCAGGCAAACCAATTGAAGCCGCTCACCGGAGGCGCGGCCAGCACCCCTTCGCCATACTCCTTCACGAGAGTTTGCAGGATGGAGGCGTTCGATTCGCCGCGGCCAACGCGCTCGTCGATCTCCTTGATCTTGGCTTTGGCCACTTCGCAGGGTCCGGAAAACGCGGCGCCCGGATGGCTGCACGATCCAGCGGTATCGCCGCAGCCGCAGGTGCACATCACTTGGTTGGCGATCTCACGGGCGCGGCCGGTGGGCAACGCGCTACTCGCGGGCTCGACGGGCGGCATACTCATCTGCGCCGCGGGCGGCGCGGGTAGGGCGAAGCCCGGCGCGACGGCGAACGCCAACATCGCCGCGAGGAAAAATGCAGAAAGAGACAGGCGGATTTCGCGTGGTCCGCGCGAGCGGACTCCTGGGAACGACATCATTGCCGTGCGCACGTCAATCATGGCCATCGTAACGCTGCGTGGGAGCGCGCGCGGGCGAAAGCGCGGGACCGGCGCTTGCGGGATCGACCACGGCACGCAGCGCCAGCACCGGCTGGCGATTGGGCACCATGGCCAGCAAAGTACCCAGCACGACGATCGCGCCTCCCAGCCAAATCCATTTCACCAGCGGATTCAGATACGCGTGAATCACCGGCTGGTTGGTTTCCGGGCTGCGGCCGGCGTAGACCACGTAGAGATCTTCCTTGAGCGTCGAGTAGATGGCCACCATGGTTCCCGATTCCTGGTTGGCCGGATACAGGCGCTTCTCGGGATAGAGCATGATGATCTGCTTGCCGCCGCGATCCACGGCGATGGTGGCGCGATCGGCGGTGTAGTTGCCTCCTGGCGTGCTGTCAAAAGTCTGGTGCGTGAGCCGGTAGGGGCCGATCGTCATCTGCGCGCCCGGCGGCATCTCCATCTGCTTATCCTGATTGAAGGCCGCGCCGGAGATGCCCATGAAGATCAGCACGATGCCGAAGTGCACGACGTAGCCGCCGTAGCGGCGGGTATTGCGCATGGTGAGCTGGGCCACGCCCGAGAAAGATATTGGTGTTGCCGCGCGAGGAGATCACGCGCGCGCCGCGATAGAACTCCAGGAGAATCGTCAGCGTGACGAAAACGGAGAGGATCAAGCAAATGGTCACGTAAAAGTTGCGCAGGCCCATCGCAATGCCCACGATGCCGGCCACGATCCCAACCAGCAGCGGCCCGCCGAAATTCTTGCGCAGGCTGGACATGGAAGTCTTGCGCCAGGCCAGCAGCGGTCCCACGCCGGTCAAGAAACAACAGGAACAGGCCGATGGGCAGATTGATCATGTTAAAGAACGGCACGCCCACGCTGATCTTGGTGCCGCGCACCCATTCCGAGAGCACCGGGAACAACGTTCCGGAGATCACCGCCACGCAGGCGACCAGCAGGATCAGATTGTTGAACAGGAAGCTCGATTCGCGGGAGACCAGCGAATCGAGCGTATTGTCGCTGCGCAGATAGTCGCGATTGCGCCAGAACGAAACGAAGCACACCACCAGCGTCAGGATAATAAAGCCGAGGAACCAATTGCCGATGCTCGATTGCGCGAAGGCGTGCACGGAATTCACCATGCCGCTGCGCGTGAGCATGGTGCCGAAGATGGTCAGCAGGAACGTGATGAAGACCAGCCAGACGTTCCACACCCGCATCATGCCGCGCTTCTCCTGCATCATCACCGAATGCAGAAACGCGGTGCCGGTGAGCCAGGGCATCAGCGAGGCGTTTTCCACCGGGTCCCACATCCAGTAGCCGCCCCAGCCGAGCACGGCGTAAGCCCAGTGCGCGCCAAGCAAAATGCCCACGCCCTGGAAACCCCAGGCGATCATGGTCCAGCGGCGGGTGAGATGAATCCATTTTTCGCCGGGATACCGGCCCAGCAATGCGGCAAGCGCAAAGGCGAACGGAATGGTAAATCCGGTATAGCCGGAATAAAGGACCGGCGGATGAATGACCATCTCCGGATACTGCAGCAGCGGGTTGAGCCCATTGCCATCGCCGCGCATGATCCACTGCATGGCGCCATTGGGAGCGGCGGACCCGAGAATGTGGAAGGGGCTGGCGACGAAATTATTCATGGTCAGGAAGAAAAGCTGCACTCCGACCATGACCACGCCGACGTAGGGCATCAACTCGGGATGCTTGCCGCGATAGACGAAGAGAACGGAGAAAACGTAGATCGAGAGGAGGAAGCTCCAGAACAGCAGTGAGCCTTCCTGCCCCGCCCAGATGGCCGCGAACTTAAAGAAGGCCGGGAGCGTGCGATTGCTGTGCTCCACGACGTAGGCCATGGAGAAGTTGTCGGTCTGGAAAAGGTAGGCCAGGCTGCCGAATCCCAGCCAGATGAGCACGCACACCGCCATGCCGGCGTGGCGCGCGCTTTTGATCAGCAGCGGACGGCGCGTGACGATGGCGGCAATTCCGCCGCCAAACGCATAGAGTCCGCACAGAAATGCCAGGAGCAGGGCAAAGGAACCAAAAAGATCCAACGACTTCCCCCTAGATCTTCCGACGAGAGTCTAGCCTCTTCCGCGAAAAAAGCTACCTACAGGATGCGCCTTTCGCGGAAAAGAAAGTCGAACTTGCGCCGGTCAACAAACTCAGCTCTTGCGGTCCGAACTGGGAGCGGGCTGCGACGACTGGGTGCCGCCGGGCGCCGCTTCGTACTTCGAGGCGCACTTGGCCTGCAACTCTTCGGCGACGAAGCGTCCATCCGGCATCGCATGCCCCTCGACCAGGCATTGCGCGCCATCCTTAAAGGTATCCGGCAGCGGGTCCGATCCGACGTAGCTCACGGGCATCGTCTTGCCCTCTTCGGTGAGGACGAAATCGATGCGGCCCGGCAGGTGCTTGATCGATCCAGCGGCGACGTCGCCGCCCACGCGAATGCGCTGGTGCATGGCGGACGAGCTGAGAGAAGGAATTTCGGCGACGGTGTGGTAGTAGGTTTGGCTCTGCTTGGCGCCCATCCAAGCCAGGGCCGAAAGCGATATCACAATAACGCCTATGCCAATGCCGAATTTTGTCTTGGCTTTCACCGAGCCTCCCCAGGTTTCCCTTGTAACACGCGATCTTACCACAAGATTGGCCGCAAGATCGCCTGGATACCAGAGGGAAGCCCAGAAGCCACGAGGCTGCGGGCCGGGGAGATGGATGCAGGCGTCTTCGGTGTAGAATCTACATCAACTGAAGCTGCCCGCGAGCTTCTGAGGTCGCGCCATGAAGCGAATCCGGCAACTCCTGGTTGTGGCCCTCGCCTGCGCGAGTGCATTGCTCCTGTGCGTTTCTTTGGCTTGTACGGCGCAAGACACGCCGCAAGACCAGCCGAGCGCCGCCGAAGAAAACGCTTACCAATCCGCCCACAACGAAAAAGACGCGCAAGCAAAGATCAAGCTGCTCGACGATTTTGCGGCGGCGCATCCGGATTCGTCCCTATTGCGAGACGCTTACCGCGACGAATACATGACCCATTTCTCGCTTGGCAACTACCCCGAGACCGCCAACTACGTCGATAAGTTCCTGGCCTTCGGGGAAAAGAACGATCCGGCAGATCGGCTGGCAGCCTTGATCACGAGGGCCGAGGCTTTTCTGGCGGGCTGCGTCGATGCCGTCTTCCGAACGCCGCAATCTTATACAGCCGCAAAAGAGACCGCCGCACGGAGGCTGGACGCACTCGCCCAACTTCCGAGCCCGCCCGACTGTCTGCGGCCCGGGCCTTGCCGCGCAAAACGGGAACGCGTGCAGTCGCTTTTCAATTCCGCCGCCACGATCGCCGAATCCGGTTTGAAAGGTGCGAACGCGGACTCCTGCAAAGGGCCGGGCAGCCCCGCCATTTTTGATCACGTCATCGACACTATAAGGCAGCAGCAGCGCGAGAGCCCGAACGTTCGCTAGTTCAGACGCCGGCGACAGCACGGAAGCGCTTCTTCCCTTCCGGACTTAACTCAAATGGATGACGAGCCGGCGTGAGGGCGAGCTATTTGTGTAGAACGGGCCGAAGGCAGAGCTTCAGTTCGGGGCTGATCTCGGTGATCTCCATGCCCGGCATGACCATGAACTTACAGCTGAGCATCTCCCGCGGCTTGGTATCGTCCGGGAGCTTGGCCATCACCCGGCAATATTGGCAATCCTGGTTCCAGCAGAACCGGCCGTAAGGGATCGTCTCCGGGACTCAAAAACTGGAAGCAGCGCAAGAGCGAATTTCGCTCCGGGACCTCCACGGTCTTGTTGAGCACCTTGATCTTGACCAGGCGCTCGTAAGGACGAAAGGGGTCGGTAACTTGCGTAATTTCAGCGTCCTCTTTTATGGGAAGCATCGTTGCCATAAAGTAGACCAAAATGGGAGCGCCCACAAATATTCCGCAATGCGGACGTTTCTAATCCGGCACGTGCATATTGAGGCGCTTTTTTGGCCAAAATCGGTAACCTGCCGCCATGTTCCGCGCAGCCTCTCATCCTCCTTTTTTTGACTCTCTTTGCCCATAGCTCCTATCCCATTTAGAAGAGGGAGAGTGCATATGAAAGGCATTGGAGTGGGATTCTTCGCTGCGGTGCTGCTCTTTTTGGGAAGCAGCTATGGCGCGCAAAAGGAACGCACCTTCAGCGGCGAAATCATGGACCAGCATCTGCGCCAAGGAGGGTTCGCACGCGGCCATGGAAAAAGCGCATGGAATGTCCGCGGACAGATCGAGCGACAAGGCTTGCACACTGGCCTGCGCCAAGACGGGCGGCAGCTTCGTGCTCTACGATCCGGCCACTAAGACCGTCTACCAGTTGAGCGACCAGGCCAAGGCGCAGGAATTCGCGGGAGACAAAGTGAAGGTTACGGGCGACTATGAAGATGCCAGCCAGACAATTACTGTGACCAAGATTCAGCCCGGCTCCTAGGCATACGCTGTCATCACGAGGTCCGCTTCGCGGACCGAGGGATCTGCTTTTGCTTTGACAGCAGGGTTTCCGCCAAGTCCCCCCAGGTAGGATTAGCCGCCTCAATCAGCGCGACTCTCTTGGCCCTATTCCATCCTTTGATTTGCTTCTTGCGAGCGATGGCCGCGCGAATGTCTCCGAAGCTCTCGTAATGCACGAGGCGGTGAATCCTGTAATGCTTCGTAAAACCTGGAAGCAAACCCTCGCGATGTTCCACAAGCCTGCGGAGTAGATTGTTCGTTACTCCCGTATACAAATTGTGGGAACGGCTGGCGAGCATATAGACGAAGCACGATCGATTGACGTTCACAGCAGATCCCTCGGCCCGAAGAACGGGCCTCGTGATGACAACTGGGCGGAGCGGGTCAGCCGGAGACGGCGCCGGCAAGCTGGCCCATGCGGCGGAATTTGGCGTAGCGGCGCTCGAGCAATTCCGGAACCGGCCTGGCGCACAGTTCGTCGAGCGCGCGGACCAGCACAGGCTCGAGCATCTGCGCGGCGGCTTCGTGGTCGTTATGCGCGCCGCCTTCGGGTTCGGGGACGATTTTATCGATGATGCCGAAATCGCTGAGATCCTGGGCCGTGATGCGCAGCGCCTCCGCGGCGAGTTCGGCCTTGCCGGCATCGCGCCACAAGATCGAAGCGCAGCCTTCCGGCGAGATCACCGAATAGACGGAATTCTCGAGCATGTTCACCTGATCGCCCACGGCGATGGCCAGCGCCCCGCCGGAACCGCCTTCGCCGGTGATGGTGACGATGATGGGCACGGGCAGGCGCGACATGGCGCGCAGATTGACGGCGATGGCTTCGGCTTGGCCGCGCTCCTCGGCGTCGAGGCCGGGATACGCTCCGGGCGTATCCACAAACGTGAAGATGGGCCGGCCGAACTTGGCGGCGAGCTTCATCAGCCGCAGCGCCTTGCGATAGCCCTCGGGCTTGGCCTGGCCAAAGTTGCGGGCCACGCGCTGCTTGGTGTCGCGGCCCTTCTGGTGGCCCAGGACGAGCACATGGCGGCCTTTGAACTTCGCGAAGCCGCCCACGATGGCGGGATCGTCGCCAAAGGCGCGGTCGCCGTGCAGCTCGGAAAAATCGGTGAAAAGCAGGCGGACGAAATCGAGCGTGTAAGGCCGCTGCGGATGGCGCGCGAGCTGGGTGCGCTGCCAGGCGCCCAGGTGCGTATAGAATTCGCGGCGCAATTCGGAGACTTGCTCGCGAAGCTTTTCGAGGTCGCCGTTCTGGGCGCCGTCCACCGACAGGTGGCGCAAACTCTCCACTTCGCGTTCGAGCTCCTCGAGTTGGCGGCGCCGTTCTTTTTTCTCCATCAGGGCTTTTCCATCAGCACGTTTCAATCAGCGCACCACTTCCACCGGGCCCACGCCCGGCATCTCCTGCAAACGGCTCACCAGGCGGTCGTCGATGCGAACTCTTTGGTTGGACGCCAGCGTGGCCCGCGTGCCGTCCGGATCGATGAGGTCAAAAGCGATGGGGCACGGGCCGGGGGCCTGCGCCAGCACCGCCTTGATCTGATCGAGAGTGTAATCGTCCATGGCGCTCAAGTCGATACGCACGCGCATCTGCGCCGTCGCGCCCACCGTGCCGGCGACGCGGTCGAGCGGCTGGCCATCCTGGATGGCCACGCGGGTGCCGGCGTCTTCCACGTTGACGCGGCCTTTCAAAAGCAGCGGCGCACCCGATTTTAGCAGCGTTTCCAGGCGCGCGAAGGCTTCCGGAAAGACCAGCGCTTCGAGTTCGCCGGTCATGTCCTGCAAATTGAGAATGGCCCAGCGATCGCCCTTGCGCGAGCGCATGGGGCGCATGGACGACACCAGAGCGGCGATGACCACGTCTTCGCCGTTGCGGCGGCCCTCCATGGCGGCCAGCTCCACGGCTTTCAGTTCCTTGAGGCGCGCCGAATATTTGGCCAGCGGATGCCCCGAAATATAAAAGCCCAGCGTGGCGAATTCGTTGGCGAGCAGTTCGTACTCGGGCCACTCCTCGGCATCGGGAAGCTCGGGCTCGGGCGGCTCGTGCGAGCCGCCGCCGGAGCCGAAAAGGCCGTGCTGCGAGCTGGCGCGATCGCGCTGCAGCTTCTGGCCGCGCTCCATGGCGCGGTCGATCACGGCGTAAAGCTGCGCGCGGCGGGCGCCGAAGGAATCGATGGCGCCGGCCTTGACCAGGCTTTCGAGCACGCGCCGGTTCAGCAGGCGCGGATCCACGGAGTCGCACAATTGGAAGAGCGAATGGAAGCGGCCCAGCTTCTCGCGCGCTTCGAGGATGCCGCGCACGGTATTTTCTCCCACGTTCTTGATGGCCCGCATGCCGAAGCGAATCTGTTCGCCGACGGGCGTGAAGTCCACGTCGCTGGTGTTGACGTCGGGCGGAAGCACGGTGATGCCCATGCCTTTCGCTTCGTGGATGTATTTCACCACTTTTTCCGTGTTGCCGGTTTCCGAAGTGAGCAGCGCGGCCATGAATTCCACCGGGATAGTGCGATCTTGAGCCAGGCGGTCTGATAGGCCAGAAGCGCGTAGGCGCAGGAGTGCGATTTGTTGAAGCCGTAGCCGGCGAATTCGGCCATCAGATCGAAGATGCGCTCGGCCTTTTTCGCCGGAACTTTGCGCAGGGCGCAGCCGGCCAGAAACTTCTCGCGCTGCGCGGCCATCTCGTCGCGGTTCTTCTTGCCCATGGCGCGGCGCAGGATATCGGCTTCGCCGAGCGAAAAGCCGGCCAGGCGATTGGCGATCTGCATCACCTGCTCCTGATAGAGGATGACGCCGTAGGTCTCTTCCAGGATCTCCTTCAGCTCGGGCAGATCGTAGGTGACTTTCTTCTTGCCGTGCTTGCGGGCGATGAAATCGTCGATCATGCCGCCCTGGATGGGGCCGGGGCGGTAGAGAGCGTTGAGCGCGGTGAGGTCTTCCAGGCGCGAGGGCTGGTAGCGCCGCAGAATGTCGCGCATGCCGTGCGATTCAAACTGGAAGATGGCGGTGGTATCGCCGCGCGAGAAAAGCTGGTAGGTGGGCGCGTCGTCGAGCGGCAGCGTTTGCAGATCGAGCTGCTCGTTACGATTGGCGGCGATCAGCTTCACCGTGTCGGAAAGAACCGTGAGCGTGGTGAGGCCCAGAAAATCCATCTTCAGCAGGCCCAGGCGCTCCAGGCCCTTCATGTCGTACTGCGTGGTGATTTCGTCGCGATTGGTCTTGTAAACCGGCAGCAGGTCCGTGAGCGGCTGCGGCGAGATCACCACGCCGGCGGCGTGCGTGGAGGCGTGCCGCGCGAGGCCTTCCAGGCGCTTGGCGATTTCCAGCATGTCCTTGAAGCGCTCGTCGGCATCGATGGCCGTGCGAAGCTGGGCGGATTGCTTGAGCGCTTCCTCGAGCTCGATGTTGATCTGGTTGGGCACCAGCTTGGCGATGCGATCGACGTCGCCATAGGGCAGGTCCATGGCCCGGCCCACGTCCTTGAGCGCGGCCTTGGCGGCCATGGTGCCGAAGGTGATGATCTGGGCCACGTTGTCGCGGCCGTATTTCTGCGTGACGTAATCGATCACTTCGCCGCGGCGCCGCATGCAGAAGTCGATATCGATATCGGGCATGGAGACGCGCTCGGGATTCAGGAAGCGCTCGAAGAGCAGATCGTATTGCAGCGGATCGACGTCGGTGATTTGCAGCGCGTAGCTGACCAGGCTGCCCGCCGCCGAACCGCGTCCCGGCCCCACCGGAATGCCCTGGGCGCGCGCATAACGCATGAAATCCCAGACGATCAGGAAATATCCGGCGTAGCGCATCTTCACGATCATCTTGATTTCGTTGGAAAGCCGCTGCTCGTATTCGGCCAGCGGCCGGCGCAGCCAGCCCTGCTTGGCGAACGTCTCGAGATACGGCACCCGCTCGGCGAATCCTTCGCGGGCCACGCGCTCGAAATAGCTGTCGGCGGTATAGCCCTGCGGCACCTGAAATTCGGGGAACGAGTTGTGCACCGGGTCGATGCGCACGTTGCAGCGCTCGGCGATGGCCGCGGTGCGTTCGAGCGCGTCCGGAAATTCGCCGCCGAAGACCTGCGCCATCTCCTCGGCAGTCTTGAAATAGAACTGGTCGGTGGCAAAGCGCATGCGCTGCGGGTCGGACATGGTCTTGCCGGTCTGAATGCACATCAGCACTTCCTGCGCGCGGGCATCGGCGCGCGTGAGGTAGTGGCAGTCGTTGGTGGCCACCAGCGGAATGCCGCTCTCGCGCGAGAGGCGCACCAGTTCGCGGTTCACCGGGCGATCGATTTCCAGGCCCTGGTCCTGCACTTCCAGGAAGAAATTGCCCTTGCCGAAAATGTCGCGCAGGCGATAGGCGGCGGTGCGGGCATCTTCGTAACGGCCTTCGGTGAGCGGCTCGGCCACCGCGCCGCTGAGGCAGGCGGAAAGCGCGATGAGCCCGGAGCTGTGCTTGGCCAAAAGGTCGTAATCGATGCGCGGCTTATAATAGAAGCCTTCCAGGAATCCGGCGGAGACCAGCTTGATGAGGTTGCGGTAGCCTTCCGAATTTTCGCACAGCAAGACCAGATGATTGTTGCCGCGCCCAGCCATCTCCTGGCCCTGCCCATTTTGCTGCCCATTGCCGGCTGCCGCGGAAGAGGACGTGAGCCGCGAGCGTCGGCGCCGTTGGTCTTTTCCACGCCCTTGTCGTGGCGGCTGGTGCGCGCGACGTATACTTCGCAGCCGATGATCGGCTTCACGCCGCGCGTGGCGGCTGCGTGGTGGAAATGCTCGGCGGCAAAGAGATTGCCGTGATCGGTGACGGCGACGGCGGGCATGCCGCGGCGGGCGGCTTCGTCAACCAGTTCCGTGATGTCGCAAGCGCCGTCGAGAAGACTGTAATCGGTGTGCAGATGTAGATGGACGAAACGCGGAGTTGCCATCGGCGGCTTCATTCTAGTCTGCGCCGCGCGATTTTTCCAGACGAACGCCAAGATATTCGTCGCGGAATCCACAACGGAAGGGCGGCCAGCAGCAACAGGGCGGCGATGACGAGTAGAATGATCCTTCCGTAGAGCGAAGCGTAAGGAAAGGCGGATCATGTTCTTCAAACGCAAGCGGAAGAACGCGGTGCCGGCTGTGGAGGCTCCCCGCAAGGCCTCCGCGCCAGTCCCCATCGACCTGAACAAAGTGACCGTGCTGGATTGGCTGCGCGGCAGAATTCGAAGAAGAGCCGTATTGGTTCCTCAAAATGGAGTTGCCTGGCGGATTGGTCACTCCGGGATGGAGCGATCCGCAGGGTCGATAAGTTACCGCATTACGGATTGCCCGCGGACATGACGGGAATGCGCGTTCTGGATATTGGCCACGCCGAAGGCTTTTTCAGTTTCGAGGCCGAACGCCGCGGAGCCGAGGAGGTAGTGGGAATAGAAAATTATCCGCCCATGGCGCGCAAGTTTGAAATCTGCCGCGCCGCCCTCGGTTCGCGCGCGCGATCGCACTTGACCAGCGTCTACGATCTTAGCCCCAAAACATTCGGCACCTTCGATCTGGTGATGTTCTTTGGCGTGCTCTACCATCTGCGCCATCCTCTGCTGGCGCTGGAGAAGATCCACTCCGTTTGTTCCGGGACGCTGCTGATGCAAACCGCCGTCGCCCAAAATTGGAGCAGCAAGCCAATGGCCGAGTTCCATCCCTTCGGCATTACCAGCGGACCTCCGGAGAACCCCAGCCGCGATCCCACCTGCTTCTGGTTTCCAAATGCCGCCGCCTGCAAGGCAATGCTGGAACACGTCGGATTCCAGGAGGTGGAAATGATCTCGCCTAACCCGCGGCGAGGCGTTTTCCGCGGCAAGGCTTCAGTGCAAGAGAAGGGACTCGGTCCGGTGGAAGAGACGGCGCCGTGGTCTTAGCAGAGGCAGGCATTCCTTCGCTCGAGTGCAGCCGAAAGAGACGGAAAGAGGAGCTTCGAACGATGACCAAACGCGCGCACCCATGTTGGATTTCTCCATTCTGGACTCATCGACGGATTGCTGTTGGTTGCCGCTCTGCTGGCGCTTGGCCCGGCCGTCGCTCGCGCCCAGGGCCAATCCGACGCAGCGCCATCCGCGGCAATGAGCGCGCCGACTCCCGGCGCGGGTACCAGCGGCAGCTCGCTTGGCCAGGCCAACGAGCAGAGCGCCCTGGAGCTGATAACGCTGGTTTTGAAATTGAACGATTCGCAGCAGGAGCAATTGCACGCGGCCTTCGATGCCGCGCTCAAGGAAGCCACGCCCATCGCCGGCGAGATGGAACACGCCAAGAACGCGCTCTTTGCGGCAGCCCGTTCCGGAAAAGGCGAGGAGGAGATCAGGCATCTGGCGGACGAACAGGGCCAGCTCACCTCGCGCATGCTGTTTCTGCAGGCCCAGACGTTCGCCAAACTTTGGGCCCTCCTGGATAACCAGCAAAAGGGGCTCGCAGACGATTTTGTTTATTCCAATATCCGCTTGTTCCTGCCCGCCGATCCCCAATAAAAGTCGTAGCGGAACAGTGTTAAAGTAGCCTCGAGTTGAAATAGCCCGCTAGGTCCACGAACATGGCAAGGGCGAAACCTATACTGCTCTGGCGCGCGGCCGCATGCTTCCTGGCGGTGGCTCTGATTGTGGGCGCAACGGAGACCGCAATTGCGCGACAAGCCGACGCCGCGAATCCCACCGCCTGGTCCGGGGTCATCCTCAATGGCGGCTGCACCCTCGACGAGGCCTTTGCCGAAGCCGCCAAATGCACCGAGGACACGCCGGGCGCGAAGCTCGTCCTGTACGACGACACGACGCGGCAGATGTTTGCGCTCGATCCTCAGAACCAGGCCGCCGGCCATCTGGGGGAGAGCGTAACCGTTCGCGGGGCCCTCGACGGCAACACCATTCGCGTCGCGTCGCTCGAATTACTCACCGCCATCGGCCTTCCCGTGGGGCGCAAGGCGCCTCCCTTTTCGCTTCGGGACCAGTTTGGGCGCGAACAAACCCTGGAGAGCCTGAAAGGGCCGCGCGGCACGGTCTTGCTTTTTTTCCGTTCCGCGGACTGGTGACCCTACTGCAAGGGGCAGCTCGTGGAGCTGCAAAATGCAAAGGCGCGATTCGAGAAGCAAGGACTCAAAGTCGCCGGCATCAGTTACGACAGCGAAGCCATACTCAAATATTTCGCCGATCGCCGGAAGATCGATTTCCCGCTGCTTTCCGATCCCGGCTCCCAAATCATTCGCGCCTACGAGGTTTTGAACGCCGAGGCTGCCGGCCAATTCAACGGCATGGCCCGGCCCGGGTACTTCTTCGTGGACCCCGGGGGCGTGATTCGCGAGAAGTTTTTCGAGGCCAAGTATCGCCAGCGGCTGTCGGGGAATAACGTCATCGCCAAGCTCTTTCCGGAACTGGGCCAGGAAGTCACGAATACCGTGGAGGCGCCGCACCTTCAGTTGGCGCTCGAACAGTCCGATCGCACCGCCTTCCCCGGCGGGCGCATCACTCTCACGGCCGAAATCCGGCTTCCGCCCGGCGTGCACGTGTACGCGCCGGGTACAAAGGACTACAAACCGATCCAATTGACGGTCGAGCCGGCGGCGGGGCTGCAAATCGAGCCGGCGGTCTACCCAAAGTCGCGAATTCTCTTCCTGCCGGCGATCAAGGAGCGCGTCCCCGTCTTCGAAGGCCAATTCCGCATCAGCCAGGACGTGCAGGTGGCGAGCGCGAACGACTTCAGCAACTCTCTGGGCGCGGAAGGAAAGACGATCCCCATTGCCGGGGAGTTGCTGTATCAAGCCTGCGACAGCAAGATTTGCTTTCTGCCGGCGTCGATAGCCGTGCAATGGCAGTTGCAGGTGTTGCCGCTCGACCGGCAGCGCGCTCCCGAGGATATTCGCCACAAATAGCTCGCCACAATGCCCCTCCCGCGAGCATCATATCTACCGGGCCGAGGGATGACCCGGAGAGCATGGGGCCCCGCAGGACTGTGCGACTGGAGGAGACAACTATGGGCGACGCTGACGAACGTAAAGACAAAGCCGCGAACGAGATGGAATCGGAGATGGAGCAACGGGACGAAACTCGAGCCCTAAACGACCGAGCCGAACGCGAAGATTTGAATCAGGGCATGGACACGGGAACCCATGACTCCATACACCGCGGGGTGGACTGGGCTCCGGAGTTCAGCATTCGGCCTAGGACAGACAAGCCGAGCGAAGAACCCAAGAAATAAGAGAAAAAGTTACACCTTCCTGCAAGCGCAAGCCAGGCTAGCGCTTGCGGGAGGCGGCTGCTTTGGGCTTGTGGGCGGGCTTCGCCGCTGGCGCGGCCGGAGGCGGCGGAGGCGCAGCTTTGCCCTTCCGTGCCGCTTTCAGGCGCGCCAGCGCATCGGCCGCCGGCTGCTCCACCCTCCCGGGTTGAATGGCCGCGCTCGGCGGCGCGGCGGCTCCAGGCTTCTTCTTGGGCCCTTTTTCCGGCTTCTTCTTTTCTTCAATCTTCTTCTTGGGCGCCTCTTTAATGCCGGAAAGCTTGCGCAGGAGCTTGAGGCGCAGCTCGGGATTGCGCGCCTTGCCTGCGAGTTGGGCCTGGAAGAGGTCTTCGATCACCTTGTCGAATTTCGGGCCATGCTCCATGCCGATGGTTTCGAGTTCCAGCACGGCGGCGGGCAAAGCCTGGCGCAACGGCCTCCATTTCGTAAGATAGGTGCGAATTTTTCCCACGGCCTTGGAGTTCGAGGACTCCGCCAGAATAAACGCCAGCAGATCGCCTGGAGCCTTCTCCAGAAAAGCGTAGGCATCCCCGGGAGACGCCGTCTTGCGCCCGGCCAGTGCCGCGGTAATTTTGGACGCGCGTTCTTCGACCGTGGTGATCGCTTCGATCTCCTGGGCCCGAAATTCGAGGTGATTCAACGCGCTCGTGAGTTCGCGGTCCTTCAGCCTGCCCAGCACGGCAAAAGTGACCGGCGCGAAAAACCGGGGACGGATTCCGCCGGCGGCCAGATCGTCGCGCGCGCGCAGAATGCGGGCCAGCATTTCGTAGTGCGGATGGCGCTTGGCCAACTGCGGCGAGATGGGCTCGAGCAGGTCGCGCGCCTCCCAGGCCTTCAGGATCTGCACCGGCTTATCTTCGCGGGCCATTTGGCGCAGTTCGCTGCCGGCGTCGGCGGCAGAGATGGCTTCGCGCTTCCCTCTTTCCAGCGCCAGCTTGAACCACTCCTCGGTGCGCGGTTCGAGCTTGAAGTCCATGCGCGCGGCATAGCGAATGGCGCGCAGCAGGCGCACCGGCTGATTGCTGAAACTATGGATGGAGAGCGCGCGGACCTCGCGGCTTTCGAGATCGGCCAAGCCGTTGGTGGGGTCGAGAAGCAGGCCCCGCGACGCGGCGTTCAAAGAGATGGCTACGGCGTTGAGGGAAAAATCGCGGCGCCGCAGATCCTCCATGATCGTGGACCAGCGCGTCTCCGGGCGGACTTCGGGCCGCGGATAGATCTCCTCGCGCGCCGCGGCGATACTACCGTCGACGTCGCCCGAGAAAATCATCTCCACGTGGCGCAGCTTTTCATCCTCGTGGACGACGCGCGCGCCGCTTTTTTCCAGTTCGCGCGCAAAACGCGAGGGATTGCCCTCCACGGTGAAATCGAGATCGCGGATGGGCATCCCCGAAATCACGTCTCGAACGGCGCCGCCGGTGAGGTAGACGTTGGTGGAGGTTTCCACGGCCAGCTGTTGCATGCGCAATAACACGGCGCGCTGCTCGGCGGAGAGCCGGCTTTCCAGCATGTACATGTAATCAGGCATCGGCCATTCTCTTCCTTAAACAAGAGTCGCCCACGGTGGTTACGCGCGCGGGTGGTGCGCTTTGTAGATCGCCTTCAGGCGCTCCTCCATCACGTGCGTATAAATCTGTGTCGTCGAAATATCGGCGTGGCCCAGCATCAACTGCACCGACCGCAGGTCCGCGCCGCGCTCGAGCAAGTGCGTGGCGAAGCTGTGCCGCAGCTTGTGGGGCGAGAGACGCGCCCGTATGCCAGCTCGCCGGCCGTAGGCGCTCAACAAGCGCCAGACGCTGGTGCGGCTCAAGCGCGTGCCGTGGCGGTTGACGAACATCCACGAAGTACCCGCAGCCCCCGCCGCACGCCCCGCGGCACGAGCCGCTGCTGGAGAGCTGGAACGAAGCCGGGCACCCTGGGGCGAGGCTCCCTCCTCACGCCGCAGTAGATGCGGCCGGCCCTTCTCCAGGTACTCCTTCACCGCCGCCAGCGCTTTCCGCCCGGCTGGTACCAGACGCTCCTTATCACCCTTTCCGACGCAGCGCAAGCAGCCCATGCGCATTTCCATGTCCGATATCTTCAAATTAATCAATTCCGAGACGCGCAGGCCGGTGGAATAGAGCACCTCCAGGATGGCCCGATCGCGCAATCCAAACGGGGTGGCCGGGTTCGGCTGTACCAGCAGCCGGTCGATATCTTCCATGCGCAAATAGACGGGCAAGGTTCGCCGGGTCTTGGGCGTCTCCAGGTTGAGGGTAGGATCGGCGGCGATGGCCTCCTCGGCCAAGGCAAAGCGAAAGAAATTGCGCAGGGAGACCGTGTGCCGGGAAACGGTGTGGCTATCGAGGCCCAGCCGGTAAAGGTCGCCGAGAAAATCCACGATGTGATCGCGGCTGACGGTCTGCAAATCCAGCCCGCGCTTCTGCGCGAAGGCCTCGAACTTGCGCAGGTCCCTGGTATAGGCGGCCAGCGTATTGGCGGCCAGGCCCTTCTCCACCTTGACGTAATTCAGGTAGCTGACGATGGTGGCGTTTAGCTGCATCACAATTCCTGGCTCAGGCTCCCGACGGTGGCGGGCTGCGGCTCGGCGTGCATGGCGATGCCGTAAATCTCAGCCATCTCGCCGCAACGCATGGCCCAGGCCAGCGCCAGATAGGAGACGGCCGCGCCGGCGATCAAGACCACGAAAATCCCCAGCCGAGGCAGAAATCCGGCATAGGCGTTAAACCCCGAGACGCGCAAGCCTAGCCAGCACACGCTTCCCATCATGGCGGCGCAAACTCCGCTGCGCGCCAGCGAGAGCAGAACGTCCAGTGTCCCCAATTGGCCGAAGCGTAGCCGGAAGATGGCAAAGAGCGAGAAAAAGTTGAAGTACGCCGCGACCACGGTGGCCAGCGCCGGGCCGCCGTTGCGCACGAAGGGGTAAAGCCAGCGCAGGAAGACGGCGTTCAGCGCGATGGCCAGACCCAGCGAATAGGCCGCGATGCGCACCGGAGTGCGCATGTCGTGCGTGGAGTAAAACGCCGGGACAATCAGTTTGATGGCGGCGAAGGCGGGCAGCCCAAAGGCGTAGTAGAAGAGGGCGCGAGTGGTAAGCGCGGTGGATTCGGCCACGAATTCGCCATGCTCGAAGAGCACGCGGATGATCGGCTCGCGCAACACCACCAACCCCACCGCAGCGGGCAAGGTGATGAACGAAACGATGCGCAGCGCGAATGCCAGTGTGGACTTCAACTCCTCCATGTCGCCGGCCGCCGCCTGGTGCGACATCATGGGCAAAATGGCCGTGGCCACGGCGATGGCGTAGCCGCCCATGACCAGCTCCATCACGCGCTCGGCGACATAGAGAGCGGTGACGCTTCCGGTGGGCATCCTTCCCGCCGTGGCGAAAATGGTGCCGACGAAAAAGTTGATCTGGGCCACTCCGATGCCGAAGAATCCCGGCGCCAGCACGCCAGCCACCGAGCGCACTCCCGCGTGCCGCAGGGATATGCCGAAATGAAAACGCATTCCGCGGCGCACCAGTTGCGGCAACAGGACTAAAAACTGGAGCGCTCCGCCGATCAGCACGCCCACGCCCAGCGACACCGCCGCGCTCGAAAAATGCCGCGACACTGCCGCCACCGAGCAGGCGATGATGGAGATATTTAGCAGCGCCGGCGTCGCCGCGGGCGTCCCGAAGACGTGAAAGCAATTCAGGATGGCCATGCCCAGCGCGGAGAGGCCGATAAAAAAGACGTACGGGAAGATAATCCGGTTCAAATAGATGGCCTGCTCCATGGCCGGCTGGCCCGGGGCAAAAAGCGTGAAAAGACGCATGAACGGCCCCGAGAAAGCCACGCCGAGGGCGGCTACCCCGGCCAGCATTACCGCCAGCGTCCAAAACAGGCGCTGCGCAAACTCCCACACCTCCTCGCGCGGCTTAGTGTTCAGATAGTGCGCGAAGATGGGGATGAAAGAGGCGGTCATCGAGCCTTCGCTCACCAGACGCCGAAGCAAGCTGGGAATGCGATAGGCCAGGACGAAGGCGTCCGCCGTCGGGGTGGTGCCCAGCAGCAAAGTGATGCGCTGGTCGCGAACGTATCCGAGGATACGGCTGACGACGGTGACAAGAGAGATGACCGAGGCTGATTTGAGGATCTGCTTCTTCTGGTTCAAAAGGGGAGGCGTCTCAGCCCGAGTCGAACTAAGTCCAATGATAGCAATAGGTTGACACCGTTACGGAGCGATACGATAGCATACCGCGCAACGCTTTGCAACATGGCCCCTTGCTCGGGCGTCAGGGAACTGCGTCAGGGAATAACGATCAGCAGCCCGCCGCTGATGCCCACCGATTGTTCATGCCCGCGCCCGAAGCTGTAGTCGTAGCCCGGTTCGAGATACCAGCCGAACCGATGCTTCCCGCCAGGCCAGAACATGAAATCCAGCGCCGCTTCGACGCCCGCCGAATTGGATACCACTCCCGATTCGTTGGTATGAATCCACTCCGGACCGGCGCCGATCATGAACTCGGCTTTCTTTGACAGCGTCCACGGCTTCTTGAACAGAAGGTCGGTGTCCCATTCCCTCATGCCGTGCCGGAAAAGCGGCGTGACGCCCGCCTCGAGCTCCAGCCAATTCTCGATGGGCGTAGCCTCGACGGCTATATCGGGGCCAAAGCTCGATCCCCCGCCCGTGACGCTTTGGCTAGCCGCCGCTCCTAACTCGACGATGGCGATCTCTTTCTCCGGCTTCTCGGGCTCGGCCGATTGCGCCGAGGCGCTTGCCGAGCAGAGACCCAGCCATAGGAGGAAAGCCACCAAGGACACGAGTCTTGCCGTCTTCACGCGGCCAACCCCGCGAAGATGCGTTCTCAGTTTTCCGCCTTGGAAACCTTAGTGCCCAGCAACTTCAAGAACTCGTCGTTGGTCCCCACGTGTCCCTCGATGGGCACGTGCTGGGCCACGTCGAGTTCGTATTTGCGCATGTTCTGGTAGAGCGTCAGCATGGACTTGGTCGGCGTGGCCGGCGGCTGAGCGCCGGAGTCCGGCGGCGAGTAAAGATCGGCGTTGATCAGCATCTTTTCCCTGGGCAAGTAGACCATCAGCATGTCGTTGCTGTGATTTCCCTGAGCATAGGAGTTGTCGCCCAGTTCGTAGCTCATGTCTTCGACGAAAAGAACCTCCATGATGTGGTCGCCATCGGTGATCACGTATTTCGTGCTGCCGCTGGAGCCCGTGCCGGGACCGCCAGCCTCCGCGCTGCCCACCGTCTCGATCGGAGCCGGGCGGCGGCTGATCATGTACATGGGGCTATAGAGCGACATCCGATCCGGCTGCAACTCCCTCGGTGCCGGATGCAACATCACGTCGAGGTAATACTGCTTGTTCACCGCGTGCGTGACGATCGTGGTGCCCTGCGACACGTAGGTCCGCAGCCCGCCCGCGTGGTCCATATGATGATGGGTGTTGACGAGGTATTTGATCGGCTTGTTGGGCGCCAGCCGGTTTGCTT
This sequence comes from uncultured Acidobacteriota bacterium, assembly GCA_963823935.1. Taxonomy (GTDB): domain Bacteria; phylum Acidobacteriota; class Terriglobia; order Acidiferrales; family UBA7541; genus Palsa-189. The sequence continues at coordinate 124,675 of CAWGNM010000024.1, read as the reverse complement.
CCTCGATCACCGCCAGCGAGCGCACCTCGTTGTTGGGCGCCTCGACCACCGCCACAAAGTCCTTGAACTCCACCAGCACGCTATTGTGCGTCCCGCCGCCCAGCAGCCACACGCCATCGGCAAGCTTCCGGCTCTCCACCTTCACCGGCGTCAAAGTCGCCGCGCGCACCACCTCCGGCACGGGCATCGGCGTTACGGCGACGTTGGGCTTCACATCCGTGATGTCGTACTGATAGTAGTTGTGCGCCGGATTCAGCCTCGGGTCGCCCTGGTGCACGTGGACCAGCGTGGGGAACATCACGCCATCGAAATTCTTGTAGCGCGTGTAGCGCATCTCGTAATCCATGTCGCCATACACAGGATTGGGAAACCACGTGTCGGTCAACTCCACCAGGTTCTGGTCGTTGATGGTTCCATTCACGCGGTACTTCCCCAGCGTGAACGAAACGATGGTCACCTTGCGGCCAAACTGCGACAGGCCGAAATCGGACGGCCCGATAATCGGCAGCGTGATGGCCGTGGCATCCTTGGCCGCCAGCGCCATCTTCAGAAATCCGTGCGGCGTAATGGCAATCTCCAGCAGGCGCAGGTCGGCGTAAGGCACGCCATCGAGATAAAGTCGCGTAAAGGGCACCGGCTTGTCGCCCTGCACGTCCCACGCATAGTTGTCGCTCAAAATCGAGGTGATGTGCTCCTCGGGCATCGGAGGCCGGCCCAGCAGCGGGTATTTCGCTTGCCTGCGCGTGTACTCCTCGCGCGAGGACTTCGCGTCATAGTCGATCGTGCGGGTATAGTCGGCCACCTCATACTTCGGCCAGTCTTCGGCCAGCCCGTAGGTCTGTCCGATTCGCGACGACCAGCCGCCGCCCGAGTACTGAATCGTCTTCAGATTCGTGCCGCCCATGGCTTTAAGCGAGGCCTCCAAAACCGAGCGGACATCCTTCACCTGCTGCGCCGATGCGCTCAGCGCCCCCAGCATAAACAATGCGGCCATAACGGCTGTTCTGCGCTTCATAGGGACCTCGCGAGTTGCGGCGTGAATGATGGCGCCATGCTATTGCCGCCCACCGCCTCTGTCAATCGGGATCGGAGAACGCAGCTCCGCGATGGGGCCGGGCGCCGCACGCGCTGGAGCAAAATATGCCAGGCATCCTGCGATGTCGGGCTGAAAATCCAGCTGCTTTCGGCGCGTTCGCTGTACCATGCCCCCAGGCTCATTTCGTCCTGGAGCTGTTCAGGCGCCCACTGCGCGCGGCCCAGGAACACGCGCACATCCACCCCCGGCTTGGGTTTCTTCAGCATGCCCACGATGAAATCCCTATCGAAGCTCATATAGACGTTTTCGTAGAGGTGAATGGCTTTCTTGGAAGGCTTTTCCGCGCGAAACACCGCTCCCGGCGTTTCGATCTCCACCGGACCGCCGAAGTACACAGTGTCCGAGCGGTCCCGCAAACTTCGCTCACTAGGAAACACCTGCCCCAACGGTATCCGTCCGGGCTTATTGACAATCAGTCCGACGATCAATCGCGGCTCTCGATCGTGCAAAGGAAGCATCAGGACGACCGATTCCTGAAAGAAAGGATTGCGCAACTCGGGACGTGCGACGAGGTAGAGCGGCTTGTCCGTGGCTCCCTGGGCAGCGCCCCCGCTAGCGCCGATGGCGCCCCATGCGAGCAGGAGGAGGAGAAGCCAGCGCCAACAGCAGAAGAACCGATCGCGGACGTCCGGAACTCATGCCGATTTCGATATTCGCCTCCGCCCTCCGGCTGCAGACGCCCGAAGCGAAGTATATCCCCGATTGGGCTATGATCTGGGCACGGTACTCAACGCAAAGGCCGCCCGGAAAGCCTGCCCGGAAACCAGCACGACAGGCGTACCGGTGCTAAGGAGGATTCCACGTGAAAAAAACCGCGTTCCTGTCCATCGTCGTCGCAGGATTGGCCCTGTTGCCGCTCGCGTCGTTGCGCGCTCAGCAGGCGCCGGCCATTTCGGCGAAGCAAGCCACCACGACGATCAAGATCATCTCCAGCGCCGGCGCGCGCGCCCTGGTGGACGCCTGTTCGGCCTGGGCCGAGCAGAATAAGCAAGTGGTGGCCATCGCGATTCTGGATTGGGGCGGCAACGTCATCGAGTCGCACGCCATGCAGGGCGCTTCCGCCAACTCCATCGATACCGCCCTGCTGAAGGCGAAGTCGGCCCTGCGCTGGCGCCGCGCCACCTCGGAGACCAACCAGAGGGTCCGCAGCGGCGAGAACCTGGCGCCCACGTTCATGCGCGATTTCCCGCAACCCGGCGCGCTTCCGATCATGGTCGACGGCCAGATTGTCGGCGCGATGGGCGTCTCCGGCGCCGATGGCGAGAAGTGCGCCCAGGCAGCCATCGACGCCGTCTTCAAGGGATCCGCAGCCTCGTCACCCGATAAAAAGTAAAGACAAAAAGTAAAGAAGCAACTTCGCCTTAAGGGGGTGGGCCCATATGGAAGAGAACCGTAATTCAAAATCTCTCGGCTTCCACGGTGTCGCCATGATCGCCACTGCCGTCGGCGCCGTCGCCGTGGGCGCATTCGCGATCGGAGTGCTGGCCATCGGGCGGCTGGCGATCCGCCGCGTCGTGATCGAGAGCGCCGAATTCAAGTCGCTCGAGATTCAGGACCTTACCGTCAAGCGGCTTCGCGCCGCGGAAATCACCGTGAGCGAATCGATCACGCTGCCTGAAGAAAACGCAGGTCGCAAAATCTCGTCGTGAAAAGAGCTGCTGCATAAAAACCCTACTTCGGAGGAAACGATGTCACGCGAATCGCGCATGCTCGGCGGAATCCTTCTCGTCGTTATTCCCTCGGTGATGTACGGCGGCTTGACTCTTCTCTACTCGCTGACGCGAAATGTTCCCGGATACAACGACAATCCCCTGCGGCACGACCTTTGGCGCGCCGGCCACGCGCACGCGGGCGTATATCTGGTGCTGTCGCTGGTGATGCTCCGCTACGTCGACGAGGCAGCGCTCTCGCCGTTCTGGAAATGGCTGGCCCGAACCGGCGCACCCATCGCCGCAATCCTCATTCCGGCGGCGTTCTTCCTGTCCGTCGCTTCTCCCAGTGCGACCGCGCCCAATGCCTTGATGAACCTCGCCTACATCGGCGCGCTGTTTCTCGCCGCCGCGGTTCTAACCCTCGGCGTGGGGTTGATTCGCTCGGCACGGCGCATGGCATAGCGGTAGGAAAACCAAATGGATGCGCCAGCGAAAACGGGGCACCAACCCGAGGTTAGCGACTATCTGGCCGCGGAGCGAACGCTGCTGGCGTGGATTCGCACCGGCCTGGCTCTCATGGGATTCGGGTTCGTCGTGGCCCGCTTTGGGCTTTTCCTGCAACAACTTCAAATTTTGCAGCACGCTCCCGCAATCCAGCCATACGGGTTATCGCTCTGGTTCGGGACTGCGCTCATCGGGGCCGGCGTGCTGGTGAATCTGTTGTCCGGGTGGAGTCACGTCCAACTCGTCCGCACCTTTAATCGGGAGCAAGGGCATCAGCCGTATTCCACGGCGCTGGCCGTCTTCACCTGCTTGTTCCTGGCGCTGGTCGGACTGGCGATGGCCATCTATCTCGTGACGGTACGCGGTTCAGCGAATACTCAATCCCAAAATAGTAAGGAGGCATCCATGGCACAGGCAGCGCCGGCAAGCGGCAGAGGAATGATCGATACGCCCAGCAATCACTCCGTAGACCAAACGGTGGAGAAGCTCAAAGCGATCCTTCAGGCCAAGGGAGTCACCCTATTTGCATTGGTCGACCACAGCGGCGAAGCGGAAAAAGTCGGAATGAAAATGCCATCGACCAAGCTGCTGATCTTTGGCAGCCCCAAGGCTGGCACGCCACTCATGCAGGCCGCTCCCAGCGTCGCCATCGACCTCCCTCTGAAGCTTCTCGTTTGGGAAGACGAACAGGGAAAGGCGTGGATTTCGTACAACAGCCCGGAATACCTGAAGGAGCGGCATGGGCTGCCGCAAGATTTGCTCCAGAATATCGCGGTCGCGGGAGCCTTGGCCGCCAAGGCTGCCGAATAATCACCTATAAGCGACATACCGCGCCTGGGAGCAGGCCGTCACGGGGCTACGGGAAGAACGAGGTGAGAAGCGGGATAGATGCGTTGGGTGGCCTTCGAGAAATCGGCCGGCGATGCGCTCATGATGCTGGGAACGAATTTCTGCGGGTTGCGGTCGTAGAGCGGGAACCAGGTGCTTTGCACCTGGACCTCGATGCGATGGCCCTTGAGGAAGGTGTGATCGGCGGCATGAAGGCTGAAGCGATATTCGAGCGTGGCGTTGGCGGGAATCGCCTCGGGACGCTCGAAGCTCTGGCGGTAACGGCCGCGAAAGATCTCCGCATTGATAATCAGCTGATAGCCGGCCATGTTCGGCTGAGTACCGGTTGAAGCGGGCGCGGCGACAACAGCGGAATCGGGATATTCGTCGATCAGCTTCACCACCCAATCCGAGTCCGTGCCGGACGTGGAGGCAAAGAGATCGGCAATCACATCGCCCGCAACGGTCACGTCGCTATCCAGCGGCGGAGTGGTCCAAGTGGCGACGTCGGGCCGTCCTGAAACGAAGCGCTGATCCTCCGCCAACCACGTATACCACTGCGAACCTGGGGCGTAGGTGGCCTGGATCGGCCGGTGGCGGTACGGCACGGGATTCGCGGGATCGGAGATGTATTGGCGATAGTTCGCCTGGCCCGTTTCTCGGTTCGCCTCCCCGGAGTTAGTCGCGGAAGTGTTCGCCGGGTCCGATGAAGAGAAAACCAGCGAGCCATCGGCGGAGAGGTAAAGATTCTGCGACTTGCTTTCCGCGGGCGGCCAATGCGTATATTCGCGCCAGCGGTTCGCGCCGCTCTCGAACGCAGCGGCGCCCTTCAAATTGAATCCAGGTTCATCCTTGAGGTAGTAGGCGAAAAACGGCGCCTCGTAGCGCCCGCGAAACTCGTCCGTGGTCGCTTCGCCGAATTCAATCGCGCCCAGCCGGCGCGTCGTGGCGCCCCACTGGCCGTGGTTCCATGGACCGATCACGAGGAAGTTCTGGCGATGGGAATCGTGCGGCTCGATCTTTGAATAGGCCTCCTGCGGGCCAAACATGTCTTCCTGGTCCCAGAACCCGCCCACGAAAAGCGTCGGGACGGAGACCTGGTCGAGGTGCCACTCCACGCCGCGGCTGCGCCAGAAGTCGTCATAAGCGGGATGTTTGAGGAACGCGGCAGCCGTCGGAAGCCTGTCCACGCCGCCCTGCTTTGCGGCCGCTTCGAAGGAGCCGAAGCGGAGGAAGAAATCGTACCCATCCTCGTCCAGCTTGGAGAAAGCGTTCTCCTTGGAGCTTTCCATTCCCAGCGTGTAGTCGTAACCGTAACTTTGGCGGAACGCGCCGTTGTGGAAGAAATCGTCGCCCATCCAGACGTCGATCATGGGCGCCTGCGGAGAGATGGCCTTTACCGCCGGATGCGGATCGATGCCCGCAGCCATGGCCAGAAATCCCGGGTAGGAGACGCCGAACACTCCCACCCGGCCGTTGTTGTTGGGAACATTTTTCACGCAGCCACGCGACCGTGTCGTAAGCGTCCGTGCTTTCGTCGACGAGTTTTGGATCGCCCAGTTTCGCATCGTGATGCTCCGCCATCGGGCGCATCATCGCGAACGTGCCTTCCGACTTGTAGCGCCCTCGAATGTCCTCGAAGACAAAGATGTAGCCGCTGGCGGCCAGCTCGGGCTGCACGGAATTGATGGACTCCGGGTGTGTTGCCGTCCACGCCGTAGGGCGTGCGCACCATAAGAAAAGGAAGCGGCGCCGTGGAGCCCTTCGGGCGCAGTATGGCGGCGTGGAGCTTGACGCCATCGCGCATGGGAATCATCGCATCCTGGCGCGTGTAGGCGAGCTTGTGGAAGGCGAGCGGTTGTCCGCTGATTTTGCGGGCATGGCGGGTGCCGTCCTCGGCGACGCGATTGAAACCGGTGACATTTCCTTCTGACGAGCGGATGAACTTCAAGCTGATGGAAAGGTTGAGCGGCGAGAAAGTGTCTTCGGATTGCGGAACAAGATCGATGCGCCCGCTTCGGCGCGATTCCATGAACAGCCGCGAGCCGTCCACGGAAACCGACCAGATGAGATCGGGATCGTCGTCGTATTCATATTGCCCGGCGAAAGCGGTCAGTCGATCCGTGGAGACCTGGAACTCTTGCGGCTGCGGCTTCGCTCGAGAAACAGGAAACGCGAAGACGGCTAACAAGAAAAGTGCGCAGAGACGACGAGGGAGAGCCTTCACGTGGAGTAATCCGAGTTTCCGATTTGCGACCCTGGACTCAACGAATCGTACCCTCCTGTCTTGCTCGACACAAGAGACCCTACTAAGGCGCGGGATTTTGAGTTCGAAGCTTCCTCCCTTCGCTTTAAGTCCGTGGACAAAGCAACTGTGACGCTGCTCACTGACTAAACGCACCTTGGGCGGGAAGCTAAAGGCGTAAGGAGGGGAAATGAAGACTATCGGTGTGTTGGCACTGGCGGCTGTTCTCTCGGTATTCGGTATTGCTGCTGTCGCCCAGCAGCACAACAGACCGGCGCAATGGGCGGTGGCATGATGGGCTCGATGGGTATGATGGGGCAAATGGGAAATCACCATCAACAAATGGTGGACAACATGAACAAGCTCATGCAGAGCATGAGCGCTATCGAGGCGGAGAAAGATCCCGCCGCGCTGAAGCAAAAGCTCGCCGCTCACAGGGCTCTACTCGAGCAGATGCGCAGCCAAATGATGCAACAGGGCGAAATGATGCAGCAGATGCAACACATGATGGGCGGCCCGGGGAATAACCAGGCTCCCGCATCGAAGTAAGGGTCGTGCCCCGGCGGGTCGTGCAAGGGGAAACGTAATTTTGCCAGGATGGGCTTGCGGGTAACTTTTGGAGCTGGGCGCCTGGGCCATTCCGGCCCAGGCGCCTAGCTCCGCCGTTACCACACCAACGGTCGCGCGCACGCCCCGCAGGTTCGCTCCACACCATCTCGCTTCATCCAAGAGCACCTGGCCTTGAATGATGATCCACCAGGCCTGCAGATCGTTGATCTCTCGACCGTGGAACTCCGCGTCTTCGAGCATCGACTTGATCTGTGCCGTCAACGCGTCGCGCTGAACCGTCCATGACGCGATCTTTTTCTCCAGGCTGGCATAGACCGCGTCGCCCGTTGAATCGCTTTCGAGTGCATAGGTCGATACCTTCAGCGTATTTTCCGCGAGTTCGCCGAAGGGCGCGTTGATCTGTTTATAGATCTGCCCTAGGCCGAGCAATGTGTCGGAATGTTCGTGCAGGCTCCTCGGCAGGATGTTGTTGTCCATGAGTTCCAGGATCACCCGGCCGTCGTGCTCGTAATCGTCTTTAAGGCCGGTGAGGAACATCATGGTTGGCCGCAAGTCCACGTGGTCGGTGAAGAAATCGCTCGGCTCGGTCACGCCCAGGTTCTTTACGCCCGGCCCCACGATGCCAATGAACGTTCGCGCGATCTCCGGTTGAATATCGCCGTGATTCCACGCGAATCCGGTGCCGACGGAAGCAGCGGCACTCGGATTGGTCGTGGACGTCTCGAAGAAGAAATTCGGATTGCCGAATAAGGTAAAGGTCGGCTCGCGGTTGGGATCCGCCACGGTATTCATGTGGATCAGCTTCTGCGCCGCAGGATCCACCAGCGCTCCCTGGAGGTCCGATCCCAGGCCGTTGCCGATCAGGCTCTCCGGCAAACCGGTGTGCGGATTCACCACACTCGCATTGGCCATGGTCCTCTCCAGTTGACGCGCGGAGGAATCGCTCGGGAGGGGCTGTCCGTTGACGTAAGTGGTGGCGGAATCGTCGAAATGGATCGAGAACGGTGTCGTGTCGCCCGCGTTCGTAACGACGTTGTTGAGGAAGAGATCCAGCTCGCCGACCCCAGGCGCTCCGGTTACAGGATTGGCTGGATAGGTGCACGGTACATCCGGCGTGACCGTGCCGCCGTTACCGATTTTCGCCCCATCGCAGTTCGCTGGGCTCGGCGCGCCGCCCACGAAATGGTCGCCTTCGTCCGGCGTAAAGATAAACAACGTGTTGTCTTTCGTAATCCCTTCCTTCGCAAGATTCGCAAAGAATGTACCGAAGGCGGCGTTGTAATCGCTGAGCTGCTTCACGTAGGGCGCCTCACCGGGGCCAAAAGTACCTTCGGCGCTAAGCGCTTTCCCTTCCTGATTGTCGTGAGCGTCGGCGATATAGGCGTAAACCACCGGGATGCCCTTCTTCAGCATGGTCTCAATCACGGAGAGAGTCTGTGCGGGGGTCGGGTCGAAATTCAATTGACTGAATCCGGTAAGGGGAACTCCGTTGTAATCCGGGATGCCCGAGGGGAAACCTAGCGCAGGATTTATGTACTTCAGCCCAAACAGAGCCTGGTATCCGGAGTAGCCGCCCGGTTCATCCGGCAGCAAATCGGCCACGGCGTTAGGATTTGACTTGCAGATGGCGTCGTTCAGCGCGCAGTGGATCGCCACGCCGATAAAGTCGTTCGTCTGATTGCTGCCGCTTTCCGTGGCTTGCGGAGAGCCGCTGCCGAACACCTTGGCCACGTCGAAGGGCTCCCGTTCCAAAACGATGTTGGCGGTCGAGAAGGCGCCCACCGTGCAGCCGGCGCGAGTGAAGGGCACCCAGGGCGCAGATACGTTATGGCCGTCGGGCGTGGTAAGCGCGAAGGTGTTGTCGTCCGTGCTCGGCGTAATATCCGACACCCTGTCGGTCCAGTAGAAGAATGAAGAAGGAAACATGCCGACTTCCTGGCCGGCCGCGTTCGGCGCGAACACGCCAAAGCTGTTGCCGATGAAGATCCCGTGGTGGTCGGAGTAGAGCCCGATCTCAGTCGTTAGGATGTCATTCGCGGTGTGCGAAATGAGCACGGTGTGGTCGCCCGCGTCCATCGTGCCGTTCTGCTCGATGAAATTGAGCAGGTTCGGCATCTGTTCCAGGTCTGATGGAACGTTTGGATTATCGCGAGTGAAGTGAACGTTATCGAACTCCACGTAGACGACGTGCTTGAGCTTTCCCGAAGGCGAATTCAGTTGGCATTGTGCGTTAGCCGACGCCACCACGCCGAGAGCCAGTAGCGCATAGCCGAGTGCGCACACCAGCGCGCGAGGAACCACCCCTTCTCGATGCATCTCCCGTCCTCCTTGGAAACATTGCCTGCCGATGCATCTAATACCCATCTTTCATGACGCCCCGGAAAACGGAGAGTTAAACTTTGGCATCCTTCTGAATAATGGAAGGTTACAATTAACGTCAGGCCAAACTCGGCGAGCCGCCGGCGAATCGATTCGCGCCTGCCGCTCGCAGCCGTATGACGAAGTAGTCGAAGACAGCGATTCCCTTCCCCGAATAACTCCCCGAGAAACATCCCCGTGCCCGAGTGATCCAGGATGGCACCCATGTGTGACGGGCGACACTGACTATGCTGCGGTTTTGGAGCCAAATACATTTGAGAGTTCGATAGGTGGTTCGCGGAAGGTATCGGATCCTTGAGGCAAGGGGAAAAAGGAGGATACCGTGAGGACCGAAAAAGAGACCACGCGGGTGAGTTCCTTCCTGAGGTCCGCGCCTGCTCTGATCCTCTCCGGCATCATGATTTCCGGCGCACTGATGGCGGCGGCAACATGGGCGGGCAGCATCGCCGTCAACAAACAGACTGCCGTTACGCTGACCGGAACGGTGAGCGATTCACTTTGCGGCAACGATCACGGGATCAAAGCAACGGGCGACGCTGAATGTACGCGCCTGTGCGTGGAGTTGGGCGCCGACTACGCGTTGGTGGTGGGTCACAAACTATATATTTTGCAGGGCCATCCAGCCGATCTGGAGCGGTTTGCCGGAAAACAGGTGAGGGTAAATGGCCGGGCGGTAACACGGGACACGGTGCTCGTGGACCACGTCGCGGCTTGGTATTCCGAAGCGGCGGCAGCGATGAAGTAACCGATTCGCTGCGGGAGGGACGTCATGGTACACGGAGATTATCTGTTTGCAGCATTGCTCGCCGCGTTTTTGTACTTGGTGATTCATACGATGATGAATTGGCCCGGTAGCCACTCGTTTCGACACTGAGCGGCGCGGAGGTCATAAGCTAGGCCGGCGGGTTCTGCGGGGTTCTGCGGGGTTCCGAAATGTTCACGCAGCCTCGTTCTGAGGGAAACCCCGCCGGCCGCAATTCCCAAAAAATGAGGCGGCAGAGATTACTTTTCCGGGAGAGGTTCAAAGAGCAGCCGCGAATCGACGATGCCGATCTCCACGCGGCGATTGGCCGCACGCCCCTGGGCGCTATCGTCTTTCACGCGCGGGTCGGATTGGCCAAAACCCTTGGTGGTGATCAGCCCAGGATTAATTCCCGCCTGCACCAGCGAATCGCGGACGGCTTGCGCCCTGCGGCTGGATAGCTTCAGGTTGTAGTCCTGGGTGCCGACGTCATCCGTGTATCCGTAAACGTAAATGGAGTATCCCTTGAGCGTCATCAGCACGCCCGCGATGCGATTCAAGATGTCGCGATATTGCGGCTCGATATTGGCCTTATCGAAGTCGAAGCGGATCGATTTCTCGCCCAAGGTCATCACCAATCCCAGAGTGGTGCGATGGGTTTCGGCAATCTGCCCCAGCACCTGCTGCAGCTGTTGCAGCTCCTCTTCACGCTGCTTGCGGTACTCCTCGGCTTTCTGCTCGGCTTGATCGGCCTGCAGTTGCGCGGCAGCCGCGGCATTGAGGGCCGATTGCGCCTGTGCCGCCGCGTTAGCCTCCGACTGTTTCGCTTCATCGCGCTGCTGGGCGGCCGTTTGGGCGTTCGCCGCGGCTTGCGAAGCCTGCTGAGCCAGCGATTGCGATTGCTGCTCCGCGCCTTCCACGCGGCGGTTAAGCTGTTCGCTTTGGCCGCTGAGTTGGGCCATCTGCCGGTTTAGTCTTGTAAGCGACCTCACCAGCCATATCCCCAGAGCTAGCACCAGCGCCAGCGCAATCGCCCCGAGTACCAATCCCGCTTTTCCCTGGGTCGCGGCGGAAGGTTCGGGGCGTTCTTCTCTCGGATTCGGCGGCGCGCTGGAAGGATCCATCAGTTCCCTATTTTCAAACTAGGAGTTTCCGATTGGGACGTTTCTCTAATCGTACTCCTCGCTCCTGTCCTCGAAACATCAATTCTCGTCAGATTAGACTCCTTTCCTTGCCGGTCGGTCAGCTTTTCAGGAATGCCAATGATCATAACCCTCGCGTTAGGTTGAGGTTGCTGCCATACAGGTGTCCGGCGGGCCGATTGACGTGGGTATGGTATTTCGCTTTCGACTCAGCGGAGGGACCCTTAGGCAGTGCGTAGCTACCACTCAAATCGGAGGTTCAGATGAAGTTTAAAGTTGTCATCGCCATGCTTGCTCTCGCCTTCATGTCCTGCGGCCTGCGTGCACAGACAGACGAACCCAAGAAGGAAACCCACCAGAACACCCGCACCGTAACGGGCTGCCTGCAGAAGGACGGAGACGAGTATCAATTGCTCACGAAGGACGGCAGCACTTGGGAGCTCAAGAGCGACAGCGTCGCCCTCGCCCCGCATTTGGGACATACCATCACGACGACGGGCGCCGTATCTAATGCCGCCCTACATGGCGCTAAGGAAGACGCCAAGCAAGAAGCCAAGGAACACGGGGTAGCCAAAAACGCCAGCGAACATGGCCACATGACGGTCACGAACCTGAAGATGGTTAGTAAGAGTTGCGAGAAGTAGCGAAGCAGCAAGCCAATTAAATCCTTAACGGCCTCGCGTATTCCGGTCACGTATTAGATCGGCGCGGGGCCTTTCTTTTCAGGAACTCGGAACAGTCCGTCTCTGAAAAAGATTTCACCAGTATCCGATCATGCGCCCGGCGCTGATCGCGGTGAGCCAGCAGAAAAGCGAGACCCCGCCCATCAGCGCTAGCCTGGACTCTTCCCGCGAGGAGAGTTCCCGCCTCTTGTGCTCCTTCCAGGCCGGGAGGAAATTCAGCGCGATCACGTTCAGGATCCCTAGCCCGATCGCGGGAAATTTGATGAGCAGGAACGGATTGCCTACGTATTCCGTCGCTTTCGTCACCAGCAGGCACACTCCGCTGAGCGCGGCGACGGCAAACCCCGTCGCCGCAACGGGCACCGTGGGCCCGCTAATATCGCGGAGAGGTATTTGCCGCCGGAAGCCGAGGAGCCGCAGATCGAGAATCAGCACGGACCCAAACAGCGAAGCCACACCGAGGATGTGCACAAGATTCACTACGCCGTAGGCCCACACCCCCGACGAGCGCATGGCATGCCCGAGGAACGAGCCCTGCAGCCAGGCCATGAAGTCGTAGTACAGTCCAGCCTGCCTTACGAGCGGCCGGGATAGACGTCGTAGGTCTTCCCGTTCCAGGTCACGCGCGTGCACTTCATTTCAAATTTCTTCGCATCGCGATTGCGATTGCCGTGCACCGTCACCGTCGCTCCCACCGGAATCATTCCGTCCTTCAGGCCCGCCCGTTCGGTGGCCGCTGGCGGGGCCAAGGTCATGTCCCAAACCTGGTCGCCAACGCGTATCTTCATCGTGGCGTGAGGTCCGGCAAGGCTCACGCTCGCCACGACCACGCCTGTCAGGTCCGAGGTCTCATCGACGTTGCCGCCCCAGCCGTGATGGGCTGAAACGGGAACCGCTGAAAACGCGAGCATCACCAGAGCAACACAAAGAGATAGTTTTAGGATCATCGCTTCCCTCCTCAGTGCCGGTAGGATTCCCAGGACATTCTTCGCCGCGGCTGGCAGTCCTCGCATCGGCCTTCTGGCGATGCGGATACATCCATAGCCTCCGGCGGAACTGCTATAGGGCATTCTATACCCGAACTTCACGCCTCTTGCGGCTCTTCCGCCGGCCTTGGTGTGATGCGGATCACAGCATCTCCAAACGTTCCTCGGTTAATGTTGATTTGGCTGCGTCTTACAAACTCTTTGGGTTCCAGGAGATTGCTTTGCCCTCAGAATATATTGGCGAGACTGACCCGCAAACCTCAGGTGCATACGTGGAAACCGATCTGAGCAGAACGACGCTCGCCAACTGGCTGCCCCAATCGTTCCTCTCCTTGCGGCATTACAGCGGTAAGACATTTCTATCCGACGCCATCGCGGGAGTCACGGTTGGATTCGTGGCTTTGCCGCTGGCCATGGCGTTTGCCATCTCCTCGGGCGTCTCCCCGCAGGCCGGACTCTACTGCGCGATTGTAGCCGGCTTCCTGATCTCGTTTCTGGGCGGGTCCACCACTCAGATTGGAGGTCCAACGGGGGCGTTCGTCGTAGTCGTCTACGGTATCGTCGCGAGATACGGTTTAGACGGCCTGTTCATGTGCACCTTGATGGCGGGAATCCTGCTGGTGATTCTGGGGGCTACCGGGTTGGGAACTTTGGTCAACTTCATTCCCCGCCCCGTCGTGCTGGGTTTCACCAACGGGATCGCGGTGCTCATCGCCAGCACGCAGATCAAGGACTTTTTCGGCATCCGCGTGGATAACGTGCCGGGCGAATTCTTTGCCCGCATGCTCGTCCTGGGCCATAACTTTCGCTCGTTGTCGCCGGTTGCTACCGCGCTTGCCCTCGTGGCCCTGGCAATGATTATCGCCTTCTCGCGATACGTGAAGAGAGTGCCGGGGTACATCGTGGCCCTCTTTGCCGGAACGATCCTCGTGGCCCTTCTTAAGTTGCCCGTGGAGACGATCGGAACGCGTTTCGGGGGAATTCCTTCCGGTCTGCCCACTCTGAGAATTCCCCATTTCCGCGTAGACCTGCTACGGCCCCTGATTTCGCCCGCGATTACCGTGGCCATGCTTGGAGCGATCGAATCGCTCATGACGGCGGTTGTCTCCGATCGAATGAGCGGAGGAAAGCACAACCCCAACGTCGAGCTCATCGGGCAGGGCGTGGCGAACATCTTCTCGCCGCTCTTTGGCGGTTTGCCGGCGACCGGCGCCATCGCCCGAACCGCGACCAATATCCGCGCGGGAGCAAAAACTCCAGTGGCCGGGATGGTGCATGCTCTTACCTTGCTCGCCATCGTCGTCTGGGCCGCCCCGCTGGCCAGATTCATTCCTCTCTCGGTGCTGGCCGCGATCCTATTCGTGGTCTCCTACAAGATGGGCGAGTGGCGGGAAATCCCCGAGCTGCTGCGGCTTTCCCGCCTGGAGGTAGCCACCTGGCTCATCACCTTTGCGCTGACCGTGTTCGCCGATTTGACCGTTGCCGTCGAGGTAGGGATGATCCTGGCTGCGTTCGTGTTCATCCGCAAAGTGACCGCGACAACCACCGTCTCTCAGGTGACCGAAGAGTACCTTCGAGAAGGTCACGCGCATATCCTGCAGCACAAAGAGATCCCGTCGTACGTGACGATCTTCCGCATCCACGGCCCCTTCCTTTTTGGGGCCACGGACAAGATCGACCAGATCACCTCCCGGCTTTCGGAGTTGACGCCCATCATCATCCTTCGCCTTCGCAACATGACCGCAATCGACGCGACAGGCCTACAGGCTCTGGAGGATTTGGCGGATGCGGTGCATGCCTCCGGGCGCGAACTGATTCTCTGCGGAGCCAGAGAGCAACCTTCTCGCCTAATGCGCCAAGCCGAGTTCGAGCAGCACGTAGGATCTGGAAATATCTGCACGAGCATTTCGGAAGCGCTGGACCGCGCCAAGGCGGTATCCCAAAATCTGCTCACGCCCGCATGAGCAAGTGGACGATGTAACTTCCAAGCGGCTTTTCGAAGGCTACCCCGCGCGAAATCCATTCTCAGTACTTCGCAAACCTGGGAATCTAAATCCACATCGGAGAAATGCTGCGTTCGGTCGCCTCAACGTCTCCGGGCTTTGGAACGTCAGGACAATGATGTGTTAACTTAATCTGGAGAGCAATTCATGAACGGCTCGAGGGACGCGCAGCATCAGCTCGTGAAGAAGCTGGGCTCCCTGCCGGGCTGATGGGTGATCGGGTTATCGGCATCTGAAATTAACGAGCCCGCCTGACAGAGAAGCGAATCACAAGTAAGGCTAGGAACATTACCGGACGAGTTTCCGGACAGGACGGGAGGAATCATGGCAACCGGAACCATAATTTATAAGTGCTCCTGCGGCAAATATCACCCCTGGAGCTTCGATGGCGACTGCAGGGACGACGAGAACCGTTACAATTCGCCGGAGGAGTATGCCGAGGAGAACGATCTCGATCCCGACGACATCGAGGTGCGCGCGATCGATGCCGAAGAGGGCGAAACCGACGACGGGGACGATGATGACGACGATGAAGATGGCGACGACGATGACGAAGATGGCGATGATGACGATGATGAGGAAGTGGCCGAGGATGATGAAGAGGAGTGACGTGAACGGCGAAGACTGTGTTCACGATCGAGAATTCGCCGCACGCTTGCTCCGAAGCCCAATCTTCCCGGCCCGCACCCTGCCGCACTCCATTACAGTAGCTCGATCGCGTTAGCGCGACAGCGACTGTATGCGCTTTTCCACGTTGAAGTTGCCACTCAACAATTTTACGCACCGCCCAGCAATTTTTTCGTAGAGTAATTTTCGCTGCTCCTTCCGTCGGCAGCCGTATTGTCCACACCTGGCCGCAGATTCAGACTGGAATAGCTTCGCCTGCTACCTTCCTCGGCAGTCTGAATAGGCATCGTTGTCCCTCTGATGCCCGTTCCTCTGATCCCAGCCGGAGTTGCCCGATCTATAGACCGAATCTATAGAGAGGAGTGGCGGCACGTGACCGAACACAAGTCACAGGAGTGGCAAGTGCTATATCAAAAAGCACTGTTCGAGCGCGATCTAGCGGAATTGCCCGCGGACATCGCCCGAGCGGAAGGGGCAATCCATTCGCGGCTGAAACGCCTCGCCAAAAGGGGCAAGGCTGAGGACGAACGGCATGCCATCAGCGAAGCGCTGAGCGCATTGCGCGTCTTGAAGAGGCTGCATTTCCCGGGCTGGAACGCCGGATAGTCAAGTGGCGGAGAGCGAGCCAGATTCACGCGGGGCAAAGGAAAACAGTGAGCTTGTCCTCGCAATCTCTTTGTCGCCGCCCACTGTCCACCATGTGACATACATATCCCGATGTGTCTATAATGTAGGCCCTTCAGAAAGAGGTTCAGGTTACCCGTGGAGTCAAATAACCAAACGCCCGAGGACGAAAAGGTCGCTCAGCTTTTGCGAGAGGCCGCCCTAGAAACGGACAGCGACAAATTGTTAGAGCTGTACCGCAAAATCGCGAAGTTGAATCAAGAGAAGTTGAATCAAGGGAACGATACCGCTTCCCGAGGTAACCCTAACCGATAAGCCTTCAGCGCCGCTCAGGAGTGGCCGAAAGCGACGAGCGGCGCAAGGCCGGCCACGGTCCCGGTGTGCCCGCTGGCAATGAAGTTCACTTGGGCCCCCTGTGGCTGCACCTCTTGAGCCAGATGCTGCAGGGAAGCCTCACCCTGCGCCCGGTCGGTGCTGAAAATCACGGACGGGCCGATAATTTGCTGGTTGGAATTAATTTGCAGCGCGTCGCCGACAAAGAGCACGCCTTCGGTGAGGTACGCGGCGCTGCCCTCGGTATGCCCGGGAACAGCGTAAGCGGTGACTTGCAGATTCCCCACCATGAAGCTCTCGCCATCGTCGAGCGGATGGGTCACGTTAACTGGCGTCGTATTCTTGCCGCCAAAGAGCTTGAAGAGCGGTCCGTTGTACGGCTCCTGCCCCGCCGCGATGGGTACTTCTCGCTTCAGCGCATAGATCGTGGCTTTGGGAAAGAGCGCGATGGCGGCGATGTGATCGGTATGCGAGTGCGTGAGCAAGATCGCCGTGACGGCCTCGGGACCGGCGTGCCGCGCCTGTAAGTCCTGGATCAGCGCGGCGCCCTTGGCGTCCGCGCCCGCGTCGATCAGCGCGAATTGCCCATTCCCCGCATCCAGGACGTAGGCCGTCGAATAGCCGGCCTGCACGCGATCGATTCCCGCTCCCAACGAAGGTCCCGCCGTCGCTCCTTGCAGCCCGCCAAATAGAGCGAACGCCGTGATCCCAAGTACGAGGACGACGATTCCGAGTACGATGCCAGCGATCTTCAGTACTTTCATGGCGTGCACCTCTTGTGCGGCGGGAAAGCGTACTCCCATTCGGCCGCCGCGCCAAGCCCCACTTCGCGGTAAACGCTCCTTCGCCCCCGGCCATCCACGAAGAGGACCAATCTCGCGGCCTGATGGAGCTGCCCCATGAATCGCGCCTGAGGTTCCAGCTCGATGTGGCAGTTTTCCTCAATCGCGGCGCGCGGCAAGATCCGCTCTCGGTACCAGGTCAGCTGTGGCTTCGCGCGTAAAACAATAACGCGAAGAAGATGATGGCGGGAATCAGCGCCAGAATCGCATACGGCAAGATCCTCGTGGCCCACGGGGCCGGGGACCTGTGACTGCTTCCGCGGCCGGATCGTTTCGCGGATTTGGACCTCGTCCTGGTGTTCGAGGTCATACGCAAGCTCGCGAGCGCTGGCGTAGCGGTCCTTGCGGATCGCGTTCCAAGGCCCGGAGGACAATCTGCTCGAGCGCGGGCGAAATTTCCGGATTCAGCTCTCGCGGCGGAGCAGGGTCGCTCACCAGCCGATTATTCATGATGACCAGAGGAGTGTTCCCGGTAAACGGCACTTGCCCGTGAGCATTTCGTAGAGCATCACTCCCATGGCGTAGACGTCGCTCCGGGCATCGCCGCGCTTGCCTTTCACCTGCTCCGGAGAGATGTAATCCGGCGTCCCCATCACCTGGGAAAACTTTCCGAACGTCAATCGGCGCGCTCCACACTGCCCCGCGATTCCAAAGTCGATCAGCTTGGTCTCATCGCCGCGATCCACCACGATGTTCTCCGGCTTCAGATCGCGATGCACGATTCCCTGGGAGTGAATGTAATCGAGCGAATTGCATACGTTCACCGCAATCCGCACCGCCTGCTCCGCCGGGAGCTTTCCTTGCTCGTGCAGGAGTTCGCGCAGCATGGTTCCTTCCGCCCATTCCGTCACCATGTACACGCGGCTGCGGTCGTCGTCCTCGATCACCCGCGGTATGCCGGGGTGGTCCAGCTTCTTGCCGATCTCCCGTTCGCGCTGGAAGCGGCTGAAAAAGACCACGTCGCATTCGACCTCGAGGTGCGGGACTTTGATGGCCACCGGGCGGCCCGTTCGCGAATCGGTGCCGCGCAGGATCAACGCGGTCGTGGTTCGGGCGACCACGCCTTCGATACGGTAATGGTCAAGTAGCGCGCCAGGGCGGGCGAAGGGCGGGTCTGTTGGCATGGATCGCAGCCACCGTCGGCACGCCGCTGCCGTTCGTTTTCGTCTCGCAGTCCGCGGCGCTGTTCGTCTCGCATTCCACGATCGTGCGAGGCCCGCCGGCCGACCAGAACCGCGTATCTTCCGAATCATGGACATAACGCTTCTCTGAAGGAATGTTTAGCCCGCGGGCGCTCAAAAAGGCATAAACGATTTGTAAGGGATTTGTGAGCATCTCCCGTCCGGTGAATAATCTGAGGGGAATAAAAACGATCCGAGGAGGGGCCGATTCCGGGAGGAAAGGCCCGCGTTCGCGGTTACTCAGGCGTTGCTGGTGCGAGTTACTGGGTTGAGCTATAGTTGGTCAAAGGGTACGTCCACGGAAAACTGGGTGCGAACCGGCGCTCCTCCCGCGCGCGGCATGGTCGTTTTCCACTTCAAAGCCGCCTGAATCGCCGCGTCTGTAAATCCAAAGGGATCGGAGGGCACCCGCGACCGCGCCGCAATCACGGATCCTCGCTGGTCAACCGTCACAGAGAGCAGAGCCACGCCGTTGCCCAAACCCGCCTGGCGGGCCTGCGGCTGGAAACTCCGGCCAGGAGAACTGCACCCACTGCGGATTGGGCGGATCGAGCTCCCCGCACGCAGCGAAGAGGCCGGCCTGAGCGTCGCTTCCCGGGTCGCTTCCCGGATTGGGCACACCGGCGCCGCATCCGATCTCCGGCCAGCGCGTAACGCTGCGCAGCGCCTTGGGGATCGCCGAGGAGACGTATCCCGCCGCGTCCTTGGCTCGGGGACCGGCTCCCTGCGCGATGCGCTGAAATTCCGGCAAGACATGCGATCTCAATGCGGCGGCATCCTTGGCCGCTACGGCTCGATTGAACTCGGCCACGGCGGCTTCGAATTGCGCCTCGGGTGTCGATCTCTCGGCGCCTGAAGGCGCGCTCCCGATCGTAGCCGGTCTTTGACGAAACAGACTGGGACGAAACAGACTGGCCTGAAACCGCCGGGGCTGGCTTCGACGCCGGCGTCACCGCATCGGATGCCGCCGAAACTGGCGTGCTCCCGGAGGAATGCAGCCGAAGACGGCTGGCCTCGAGGCCGATGGTCACGATGGTGAATGCGGCCGCGAAGATGGCGATTCCCCGCTGCCATGATCCCCCCGCCCACTCGGGCATAGGCCACGCCCGGCTCGCTGAGCTCGCACTCGCGCTCGGAATCGCCGGCGCCGGCGGCGGCACAAATTCCGGGGTCGGGATGACCGGAACGTCGGCCGCCTTGGGCGCACCGACCAAGCCACTCGGCCGCGCGTCCCTGGCAGGCAAGTTCCTCGGCTCCAACCTCTGCGCGGATTGCGAAATCAGCGGTCTTCCCCCGATAGCCTCTTGCATGGCGAACGCGCGTTCCGCGGATTGCACTCCTGCCGCCGGAGCCGGCTCTCCGCTGGTATTCAGGTGCATCGAAGCCCACGCCGACTTGAGGTCGAGAAGCAGTTGCTCCATGCTCTGGTAGCGGTTGGCCTCATTCTTGGCCAGCGCGCGGCGGGAGATGGTCACCAGTTGGTAGGGGCATCCGCCGAGCACGTCGCTAAGCGCGGCCGGCTCGTCTTGCACGATGCTGCGCATCAGATCGGCCTGGTTTCCTCCCTTGAAGGGCCGCCGGCCGGTTAACAGTTCGTACAGAACAACGCCCACCGACCAAATATCGGAAAGCCCGTCGGCGCGCTTTCCACGGATTTGCTGGGGCGACATATAGCCCAGCGTGCCCAGCAAAGTCCCCGTGTGTGTGTTGGGGGCATCGGAGACCCGCGCGATGCCGAAGTCCACCACCTTGATCACGCCTTCCACAGTGAGAACGATATTCGCCGGCTTGATATCCCGATGAATCACACTCCGCCGGTGCGCATATTGAAGAGCTCGGCAAGTCTGCACGAGGTATCCCACTTTTTCCGTCAAAGATAGCGGGGCGCCGCGAGAGATCAGGCCAGCCAGGCTCTCCCCTTCCAGGTACTCCATGGCGATGAAGGGAACTCCGTCCGCTTCGCCCACGTCGTGTATGGTGACGATGTTGGCGTGCTGCAAGGCCCCCGCAGCTTTGGCTTCGCGCCAAAACCGCTCCACCATAGCCGGATCCTCAGCCGCGAACGTCGTAATCGTTTTGAGCGCGATCAGCCGCCCGATCAGCGGGTCGCGGGCCTTGAATACCACGCCCATGGCGCCGCGCCCTAACTCGTCCAGGATCTCGTATCGACCAAGCTGTTTCACACCGGCGCTCCAGGCAGCTCCGACCGCGTGAAACCATTGTAATTGCTGCAAAACCTGGTCTCTTTGCCGAACAACGGCGCTGTGGCCCAGACGTTACCTCTAGCCGTAACGGCTTTAGCTCGCCGGCTCCCGGGGGCGGTCACCTCGCCGCCGTTACCTCCCGTTAGTTACCTAAGTGGGTATATGTAACTAGAGTACTATTTTCGGCTCCGCGTAAAAGCGGAAAACTGGCTCGTATACGGAAGTTCCGCAAAAGGAAGCCTTGTTGATCGAACGGCGTCAAATGACCCGCTACGACTTCGGCGCAATCGCTGAAGTGATCGATTTGGACTCGCGAGAAGACATGATTGGAGTGACTCGCGATCTGAGCCTATCCGGCTGCTTCATCCGCGCCAAAGCGCCTTTCCTCAAAGGAACCGCGGTCATTGTGCGTATCCGATGCTCGGGAACCGACTTCGCCGCCACGGGTCGGGTGACCGCGAATGTTAACGCGCAAGGTATGGGAATCGAATTTGTCGAGATCCAGCCCAAGGATCAAGCCACGATCGAACAGTGGCTCGACCCCAAGCCTCCTCTTTGCCGCAACGCGCGAAGCCTTCCCGTCACCGTGTTCGGCCAGCTCTCTTCAGGCGATTTCACCGAAGAGACCGAGACCCGCATTACCACCTACGACAGGGCCTCGCTCCGGCTGGCAGCCGCGGTCTCGCCCGGCCAGGTCGTTCGGCTCAGGAATCGGCTGACGCGCGAGGAGCAAAAATGCCGGGTCGTCTCCGTGGCCCCCGGACCCGAGGTACCCGAAGCACCCGAACTACATGACGTGAAGCTACTCACCATCGAGTTCTTGGGATCGGTGCGGAATTTCTGGAGTTTTCGAGACGAAGACAGACCGGACCAGCGCGGCGAAGCCCTCCACTAGCCCCCTGCGGCCTTCCCACGAAAAGCCTTTTCGGGCATTCCATTTGGCGAGAGAAATGGGAAGCAGCCCGAGTCAACCCCAAAGGGTTAACCCGAAACTGCTTCCACGGCTAGCATTGTCAGTTGCCCTTTGGACGTCTCGCACACCGGCTCTGTTGCGCCTTTCTTTCGCGTTGCCCGTTTCGCAACGATGCGGGCCGCTCTCGGTGCTGCATTCGGCGGAAAACTTTTCGGGGTTCGTCCTTAAAGAGGAAGTCGGAAAAAATATAGGAAGCAGCCCAGGAGACCCCGAAACTGCTTCCTTCGGCTAGTTCATTGGTGGCTTAGACGCTGGCACAGCCAGCTTGGTTTCAAGTTCCCGCAAAATAATCGAAGCCGCCGCCTCGCGGCTGTTCCCCCTCGCGGCGCTCGCCCCGAGAGCAGAAAGCGGTCTTGCACCGCCAACCCACTCTTCATAACGGGGCCGCGACGAAAAATTCAGCGTAATCCCGTCAAATTCAGTGTAAACGTGTAAAAAGGTTTGGGATTGGGCAGAGAATTGCCCGTCCTAGGACCCGCGCGAACCCTGGCGTGCTTCCCGTATCTCATTCGTAGTGCTGGCATTAGCTCGCCCCGACGTGTAGAAGAAGTGTGGAACAGCGGATGCGAGCACTCCTAATCATGGGAATCAAGAAATCCCTCGTTACTTGGCACTACGGCACAGCACGAACCCAGCCTCTTCAAGCTCAATTGACACCGAGTAAATTGGGAGGCGTTACGATGACCCACTATCACATTCGTTGGTCTGGGAGCGTACAGTTGGATTGGGAACGCTTCAACACTCCAGCGGAAGCTGAGGCAAGTGCAAAACAACTGTTGCGTCACGGCGAGACCTACGCGATTGAGGAACACAACGACACCTGTTCGCGGTGCCGGGCTGCCAGAAACCTAAAATCGATGCACGCTATTTTCACCCACGCCAACGCGTAGGGATTGGGCGAGTCTCTCGAGACACCTCGCGCGAGACGCATCACTCCAAAAGGCAACCACTGGCCGCTATCGCGAGCGAGCCTTCTTCCAATTCAATGCCGGCAGTTCCAGATTTCCGGTTCGCTTCAGATAGGCCCTGGCGTACTCCTCCGCCCGCTCCTTGCCCTCTTCGATATCGTCCACTGCCTCCGAGGGAGCGATCCAGGCGTTGGCCTTGACGTTGTACACGGAGGCCTGCACTCCCATGGCATTGTGTTCGGAAAACAGTCTGAGGTGTTCGTCGCCGATTCTGACCTCGGCCCAAAATCCTTCCTCCAACATTTCGACCTCGCCATCGTCCGCTGGGAACGTTCCTCACAATTCTACCCAACCCCTGGGTGGAATTGTGAATGCCCGAAGAAAAAGCTTATGGAGGAGGCTTATTACCGAATGGGCCCCGGCTCGGCCGACCTTGCTCGACCCGCCTCAGTTCGCCACGTGCTTCCACACGCGGTGCCGCAGCCTCCCCAGGCTCCGGTTCAAGCGCGTTGCCGCGGTCCAGAAAAGGCAGCACCGGGGCGGATCGCTTTCCGAGCTTGGCGCGGATTCGCGTGATGCGGGCATCCGCTCCGCAATACTTCAACGCCGTATCCAGCGTCTCCACGGCGTCGTTGCGCCGCGCGGCCGAAACGTAAACCTCCGCCAGGTTGACGTACAGCTGCGCTTCATTGCGCCGCATGCTGGCGGCCGTTTTGCAAAGCTCCAGCGCGGCGGGCCAGTTGCGTTGGGCACGCGCCATGGCCACGCCAAGAAACGATAAGTAATAGGGATTTTGTTGCTTCAATTCGGTGGCGCGCCGCAGGTATTCGAGCGCTTCCGAGGAGTGTCCGTCCCGCAAAAGTGAGATTCCCTGCTTGAATTCGGCCAGACCTGAATTTTCCGCCATGGTCACCCACCCTTTCCTGTGCCCTTCTTCATGTTCGACAAACCTGAATTAAGAGAAAACTTCCCCCATGTGAGCCTCAATTTACGGCGCTCACTCATAAGAAATCTACTGATCGAGGGGGCAGTTCAGAGACAGGGAGATCCTCGCTGGCCAATCTCGTGAGACTCATCCTGCGGCCAGTAGCCGGGATGGCGATTCCGACGGCAAAAATCGGGCTAGTCGATTCAGCGCATCGGGCGGGCTAAGCGGGCGGCCTAAATGGGGCTAGCTAATCGGGCGCTGGCTCGCCCTCGTCCAGTTGCTCCTTGGTGTACCTGTGCGCGCTGTAGCGGAGTATCCAGATCGCCCCGGCCAGCGCCACCACCGTGGCGGCAAGAAGCCCGAGTTCCAGCAGCATGTTGTGAAACTCATCGGGCTGTTCCACCGCGGTCGAGGTCGCCGTAATCACCAGCATCCGCCGGATTCCGGCGATTACGCCGATAATCAGGAAGGGCTCAGCCTTGAGGGCGTGCGATTTGAGCGTGAGCGCCACGGTGTACACGATCTCCATGGTCATCATCACCAGCAGCACCGTGTTCAGTATGGCGATCGCTTTGTTCTCGATTTCGCCCGTCCCGAGGCGAACGGCCGCGTTGAGGTCGAATACGCTCGAATACAGGAGCAGTACGGCCACCAACACCAGCGCCACGCCAATCACCACCAGCACCACGCTCTCGGACATCTCCAGCAGGTTCGCGGCCCGCAACGTCCAGGGTTGCTGGCCGGCTCCGCGCTCTTTGTGATCGCTCATCGTCATTTGAGAATAGGCGAAATCCGTCCCGGCGACCAGATCGCAATGCTCTGCACGCGATCCTGAAAGTTACAGGTTCCACGCTGCCTTTCAAAAGCCCTATGATGAAAGCTCGATGAGCAAAGCCCGATTAGCAAAAACAATTGGCAAAACCCGTTCAGCCCTGCCTCACGGCGCCATGCGAAACATCCAATTTTGTATCGGATTGTAATTGTTGAACCGCGCCCAATACGGGATTGGTAGTCACCGCATTCGGCACTACAGGACCCCGCCGCTTGTT
This sequence comes from uncultured Acidobacteriota bacterium, assembly GCA_963823935.1. Classification (GTDB taxonomy): domain Bacteria; phylum Acidobacteriota; class Terriglobia; order Acidiferrales; family UBA7541; genus Palsa-189. The sequence goes on along the minus strand of CAWGNM010000024.1, from coordinate 100,176 downwards.
CTCCCGATTCTGGCGGCGATCTTTCTTTTGCTCGCCTCGTCGCCAGGGCATGCCTATTCCGTTCTGGCCCACGAAGCCATCATCGACTCCGCATGGGACCAGATCCGCTCCGTTGCTTCTGCAGCGCTTCCCCACCGCCACGCCGGACGAACTGCGCATGGCGCACGCCTACGCCTATGGCGGGTCGCTCGTTCAGGATCTTGGTTATTACCCGCACGGGAGCCATTTCTTCAGCGATTTGACCCACTATGTGCGCAGCGGAGAGTTCATTGAAGCGCTGCTCCGAGATTCCCAGAATATCGATGAGTACGCTTTTGCGCTGGGAGCGATGGCCCATTATGCCGCCGACGATGACGGCCACCAGGCGGTGAACCGCGCGGTTCCTTTGGTTTACCCCAACCTCGCCAGGAAGTATGGCCCCGTCGTCACCTACGAAGACAATCCCGCCGCGCACTTGAAAACGGAGTTTGGATTCGACGTGCTGGAGGTTGCCAAAGGCCAGTATGCGCCGGACGCCTATCGCGATTTTATCGGCTTCGAAGTCGCCACGCCGCTTCTCGAACGCGCCTTCCAGGAGACCTATGGCCTCCCCCTGCCGTCGCTTTTCGGAAATTTGGATCGGGCCGTCGGCTCGTATCGCTACACGGTCCATTCCACCATCCCCAAGGCCGTAAGGATCGCCTGGGTGCTCAAGAAAGATGAGATCCAGCGCGCCAAGCCGGGAATCACGCGGAAAAAGTTCCTCTACAACATGTCTAAAGCCAGCTATCGCAAAAATTGGGGCAAGAATTATCAGGCTCCCGGTAAGGGCGCAAAAATCGTCGCATTTATCATTAAGCTGGTGCCCAAGGTGGGGCCGCTGAAGACGCTCACTTTGCGATTGCCCACTCCTCAAACCGAAGCCATGTTCCGCAGCAGCTTCAATACCGCGCTCGACCAATATCAGCGCCTCCTGAACGACGAGCGCGCCGGGCGCCTCCATCTCGTCAACCGCAACTTCGATACCGGCGCGCCCACCAAGCCGGCCGCTTATTTCATGGCCGACCGCGCCTACGCGCGCCTGGTCGACAATCTGGCCAAGAATCGCTTCCAGGACGTTTCGCCCGGCCTGCGAGCCGATATTCTCGCTTACTACCGCGATCCCGCCGCGCCCATCGTCACCAAAAAAGACGCCAAGGCCTGGAATCATTTGAGCGAGGAGTTGGCCGAACTGAAATCCGCCGGGCCCTCGCAAGCCGGAAATGCCTTCCTGCCCGTATCGGATCCGGCCAGCCCCCGATAGGCAGCCCCCGATAAGCCGCTAGACGCCGTCGGTCGTGCGTGCCGCGGTTCCAAACCCGTTCTCACGGTTCTGTCCTCAAACTAGTCCCACGGGCAGTGGTCTCCTACGCCGAACCGGGTTAGGGTGCATCTGCGGTGTAGCAAGCCGCCCGGGGGACCCATTTATGGCTCAACCACAAGTAGCTCCGCCAGACAACTGGACCAGAAAGCGCCGCAGCCAACGGATCGCCATGAGCGTTCCGGTGGTCGCCTATCGGCTTCCCAAGTTCGGCCGGCCCTTTTACGAAGGCTCTCACACGCTGGCGCTGAACGCCCATGGCGCGCTGATCAGCCTGGCCACCGGCGTAGCGGCAAATCAAAAAATTGTTTTGAAGCACGCCCTCAGCGGCGAAGAGCAGGAGTGCCGCGTCATTTCCATCCAGAAGAAGCCCAACGGACCCACCGAAGTGGGCGTCGAGTTCCGCAACCCCGCGCCTGGCTTTTGGCGCATCGCGTTTCCGCCCACCGATTGGAAACGCCCTTATTAGGTAAATGAATTCAACGACAGCGGAAAGGGTGGCCCTGTGATCTCCCGGATCTTCGTCTTTGTAGCGGCGGTTCTTCTTTTCTCTAGCGTCTTCTCCGGCTTTTTCTCCGGCGGCATCTCCGCCGTCCGTGCTCAGGATAAGCCGGCGGCAACCCCGCAGCCTCAGTCAGACTCCCTGGGCGATGCGGCACGCCAGGCTCGCGCCCAGAAGCCGCATTCGGCCAAGCCGGCCAAGGTCTTCACCAACGACGATGTGCCCCGGCTGAAGGATTCGTTCTCCCAAAAAAACCACGGCAAACGAACCAGCCATAGCAGTTCCGCGAAGCCCCAATCGCAACCTCGGTAGCCCCTGAAAGACAGATGTGCGCGGCTCGGGATCGCTCCTATCCCAACGATCCCGACGACGTGCTCCCTCGCTTCCGGAACCCGCCCTATCTCGGAATTTGCCCGGAGAACTGCCCCGTTTTGGGAAGAACACACGACCGAGACTTAGCTGGTTCAGTAAAGGAAAGATCGTTCACACTGTCGGCAGCGAATCAGGAGGCGAAACGCGTGGACGCAACGACGGTCGTGCTTGTCGTTCTTGTCGGCATCGTACTTCTCTTTGTGTTGAGCATCATCCTCGGTTCGTTCTTCACCGTGGAGACGGCGCAGGTGGCCATCGTTCAGCGGCTCGGAAAGTTCGCGCGCGTCGCCGGTCCCGGCCTGAATTGGAAGACGCCGTTTATCGAAACCGTGGTTCGCCGCATGAGCATGAAGGTCCAGCAGTTCGACGTTCAGGTGGAGACGAAGACGCAGGACAACGTGTTCGTCCAGATACCCGTTTCGATTCAGTACAAGGTGATCCCCGACGCGGTGGAAGCCGCCTTCTACAAATTGTCCGACCCGGTCAAGCAGATCGAATCCATGGTCTACAACGTGGTGCTCGGCCACGTTCCGAAGATGAAGCTGGACGATACCTTCCTGAACCAAGCGGACATCGCCAGCGATTTGCGGGACAACCTCGACGGCTCGATGAAGGAGTATGGCTACTCGATCGTCAAGGTCCTGATCTCCGACATCGTCCCCGACCAAAAGGTGAAGGCCGCGATGAACGACATCAACGCCGCGCAGCGCGAGCGGGAAGCCACGGTCTCCCGCGCCGAGACGAACAAGCTGCTGCTCGTCAAGCAGGCCGAAGCGGAGGCCGAATCGAAGCGCCTGCAGGGAGAAGGCATCGCCAATCAGCGCAAGGCCATCATCTCCGGCCTGAAAGATTCGGTCGAGGACTTCGCCAAAACCGTGCCGGGTTCCACGCCGCAGGACGTGATGCAACTCGTCCTGATGACGCAGTACTTCGACACGCTGAAGGACATCGCGGCAAACGACCACAGCAACACCATCTTGATCCCGCACACGCCGAATACCCTCACCGACCTCTTCGGCCAGATTCGCAACGCCATCGTCACCGGGACCGAGCTATCCAAGCAGCCCCTTCCCCCGGCGACCCCCGGCTAGCTCCACGTAAGCGTGCCTCCACTCTCCTCCCAAGACTTGTAGCTCAGGTCGCCCGACGGTCCCGTGTCGGGAGACCTGAGGCTTTTCGGTTTGTAGCCCAAGACCCGCCGCCCGGCGCGAACGCACGCCCCCAAAAAGTCAGCCCGGGCCCCGGGGCTTAACGTCAAAGGTTAAGTACAGCGCAAGTGGCACAGCCACTCTTGGCTGTGCCGATCTGGGCCTTTCCCTGCGCGTCTTATAAACTATCAGTTTACTTCTGCAGTTAACTATGGTTAATATGGTGCGTTGCTGTTGCTTGAAAAGGATGCCTCGATGTGCGCTCCAGGAATACCCAAGGCGGCCGCGGAACGGCTGCACCCGCCAACGGCTCGATCCTCCGGCTGCGCGCGAGCGCTTTTCTTGTCTTTTTTCTTAATCGGAACCTTGTGTGTTGGTTCGATAAGAGCGAAGGCACAAGGCGATACCACCAGCGCCATTTTCGGGCAAGTGACAGACGCCACCAGCGCGGCCATTCCGGGCGCCACGATCAGCGTCATGAACCGCGAGACCGGCCTGCAACGCACCGCCAAGACCGACCAGGAAGGCCGGTTCAATTTTCGCGCAACTGCCTCCCGGCGCCTACTCCGTGAAGGCGGAAGCGGATGGCTTCGAGCCACAACAGAATGACAATCGTCGCTTCCGCTCTGGGTCAGAAGCAGGAGCTCAATTTCCGGCTGAACGTGGCTCACTCGGAACAGAATGTGCAGGTGAGCGGCGAAGCGCCGCTCCTGAACCCGGCCAACACGAATACCAGCTCGACGCTGAGTGGCGCAGTCCTGGCGGATATTCCGAATCCGGGGGCCGACCTCACCTATCCATTGCAGTTCGCCTCCGGCGCCCTGATCAATACGGCGGGCAACAGCAGCGATGCCGTGTCAGGCAGCAATGGTTACGGCAATGTGGAGTTCAACGGGCTTCCCGCAGCCTCCAATGGCTACATCGTTGACGGTCTGGAAACCAACGATCCGCTCACGAACCTGAATATCGGCCTCTCCACGAATCTCGTCCTGGGGATGAACTCCATCTCGGAAGTCACCGTGAATACTCTCTCCTACTCGGTGGATCAAGGGCGGTACGGGGCGTCTCAAATCAACTACGTCACCAAATCCGGCACGAATCAGTTTCACGGCAATGCCTATGAGATTTGGAACGGCGCGGCTCTGAACGCGGCGGACTACTTTACCAATGCCACGTCCGGAAACCAGAAGCCTCAATCCAGCGTGAATCATTTCGGGGGCAGCCTGGGAGGCCCAATCCTGCACGACAAGCTGTTTTTCTTCTCCGATTTCGAGTGGATGCGCCTTGCGCTCCCCATCGTTTCGCCCGCCACCGTTCCCACTCCGGCTTTTCAAAACTACGTTCTGCAGCAACTGCCGCTCGGAGGAATCGACAGCGTAACCGGATCGAGCTATCCGGCGGCGCCGCAACTGGCGCCGTTTTACCAGAAAATGTTCTCGCTCTATGGCAATACCAGCGGAACGCCCCTGGCTGTCCTGGGCTGCCCACTCAATGCCCAAGGCCTGCTGCTAACGGGAAATCCACCGAACGGAGACGGCTGTGCCAATCGCCAAATCGTCTCCCACACCAGCAAAGACCACGAACAGGTCCAAACCGTGCGCATGGACTACAACATCGACGCCAATGACACCGCATGGTTCCGCTTCCAGGCCGATACGGGACTGCAAGCCCAGTACACCGATCCCATCAACTCCCTATTCAACTCGATCTCCTCGCAGCCCGAATATACGTTCGGTGCGGGATACACCCACGTCTTCTCGCAGAACCTGGTGAACTATTTCAACCCCGGATTCACCTGGTATGCCAGTCTCTTCGGACCGAGCAACTATCCGCAGACCCTGGCGGCGTTTCCCATCGTCTTGCAAGGCCAGGGAGCCAACGCGCCGTTCACCAATATCGGCGGGCAAGACAACACCTGGGTTCAGGGAAGGCGGGCCAGCCGTTTTTTTATCAATGACAATCTGGCTTGGACTCACGGCGCGCACGAACTGAGGTTTGGCACCAATACTCGCATTCTTCGGCTCAACGATTATGACTTCGGCGAAGGAAACGTCCCGACCGTAACCTATACCACCTTGCCGCAATTTATTTACGGGGTCGCCTCAACCGCGACGGAAACGTTTCCCGCGTCGCAAAACGAACCATTCGACTTCCTCAATCTTGATTTCTACGTGCAAGACACCTGGAAGGTGGCGCCCAAGCTGACCTGGACCATCGGCGTCCGCGATTCGTTCAACTCCAACCCCGCGAATCCGCATAACCAGGTGGCGCGCCTCGGCGATTCTTTCGAGGCAATCTCCCACGACGTCAACCAGCCGCTCAATGCCGCGATTCAAACAAATCTCAGCAACCTCTTCGCCGCCACGCCGCTGGCCATTCTCCAACCCAGGACCGCCATCGCCTGGCAGTTTGCCCCCAACACCGTGCTGCGAACCGGTTTCGGACTTTTCAGCGACATCCTGCCGGGCAGCGTGGCCGACGCCATCGGAATGAATCCGCCCTACGTGCAGACCTTCCAGGGCGGTCTGCTCGGAACGGTTGGAGGACTAGCCATCGCACCGGGAGTGCCGACGAGTGCGGTCGATGCCACTCGGGCTGCCAACCAGGCGTTTGGCGCAGGTTTCGCCCAAGGCGAACTTTCCTGCGCGTCACCGGCAGCAAGCCCTACGGCTTGTCTTCAACCAGTCGCTCTTGCCGCAGTGCCCGGCGGCACGTTGCATCCACCCTACTTTATGGAGTGGAGTCTGGGGATCGAGCATCAGTTTGGAAGCACCACCAGCATTCGCGCGCAGTACGTGGGCACGCGCGCTTTGAACATGCCCTATCTGACCCAGGTAAACGGTTACCAAACGGTTTGCCAAGGTTGCTTCGCTCCCTTCCCCTATATGCAACCGGCCGATCCCAGGTTCGCGGCGGTGACCCAATTCTCCACGGGCGCCTACAGCCACTACAACGGCCTTCAGTTGACGGCAACCAAACGCCTTGCGCACGGCATCGAGGGCACGGTTAACTATAATTTCAGCCGCTGCATGGACACCGTCTCGAACGGCGGATTCCTGCCATTCGCCGCCGGAGGGATCCTTTCACCCCTGCCCGGCGATCTCGCCCGCGATTACGGCCCCTGCGACTACGACATTCGGCATAACTTCAATGCCCAATATGTCTACGAGCTTCCGATCAAAGTGAAGGGTCATGAACTCGGCTACGCCTTGAACGGCTGGCAAGTGTCCGGAACGGTCTTCTGGCATAGCGGCGTTCCCTTCACCGTGCTCAGCACGCCCTACTCGGCAAACGGAGACGGCATCGTGCAGGGTGGCGGACCTCAATTCGCGAGCCTCGTCCCAGGCGTGCCTCTTTACGACCACAATCCCATTCCTGGAGTCACTCAGCCGGGCTCGCTTCAGTGGCTCAATCCTAATGCTTTCGTGTCGGCGGTCGATCCCAGCACGGGAGCTTGCTACGGCGGAGATACTTCGCAGAATTGCCAGTTCGGAACTCTTGGCCGGAACGCCTTGCGCGGTCCCGATTTTTTCTGGAGCGACCTCGACATCTCGAAACGGTTTGCTTTGACCGAGCGGATAAATCTGCGGATCGAGGGGCAATTTTTCAATGTGTTCAATCACCCCAATTTTGGACTGCCCAGCATCGTGCTGGCTGGCATCCCAGGCAAACCTTCCACACAGACGGGATTTGGCGCCCTGACTTACACCGTCTCTCCGCCCACCGGCCTCCTCGGCGTGGGTTTAGGAGCAGACAGCTCGCCACGCATGATCGCGCTTCATGCGCGTCTCGAATTTTGACGGGCAAGTTGCACAGCCACTCTTGGCTGTGCGATTCCGCGCTCCGCGAATGCCAGATGAAACTGTGCCATTCCGAGAGCTGAGTACGCCCCCTCGAGGACAGGAGCTTCGAGGATAGTTAAACGATAGGAGTTTCGAGGATAGGATTTTCTTCGCTGAGGATCCGCTGGATCGCCGGCACCAGTTGTCTCACCGCGTCGCTCTTGGGCACAAACGCTCCCGCGCCCAGAAGGCGAACGATGATGGAGGCGTCTCCCGGCGCGTAGTGCCCGCTGATGAGAATAATCTTCACTTTCGGATCGATGCGCCGCATCTCGTAAGCCGCCGCCACGCCGCCCATCGGCATCATCACGATATCGAGCACGGCCACGTCGGGCGCGGCGTTACGAAATACATCCACGGCCTCTTGGCCGTCGGAAGCTTCGGAGATTTTCCACTGCGGCTGCTGTTCGTTCAGCACGGAGCGAAGGTTGTCGCGCACAGCCTTGTGGTCGTCAGCGATGAGTACATGCACCATTTAGACCTGTGTTCCGACGGGCTTTAGACCTGTGAAGAGTCGCAACATCTTAAGTGTTGCCCTCTCCGGTTCCCGATACAGGAATCACCTGAGTGTTCCACTTTGAACACCGCAACCCTCTGGTGTTCCGCCCCACATCGACCCGAAAGTATATCGCACCACGATCTGTACACAACCCCGTCGCAAGACCGTGGCGCCTGGATGCCGCCCTTGAACTGAAGCGCGGCATTCCAAATGAGCAGGCCTTTCAGCGGCAGATTGCTCCACTCAGAAGTTGCGCCGGACGAAATGGAAGCCGAAAATGGCAAACAGCTCCTATCTGTAAGGGTGAACGCTAAGACAGAAACTGCCGGAGGATCGCCCCAATGCGTAAACGCTTCGTGAATGCGACTTTAACTTTCCTGGCATCGCTGGTCTTCTCGTGCGTCACGTTTGCCCAAACGTACGGCACCAAAGGGTATGCTCCGGGCGCGTGGAAGCCGGACGAGCTGCCGCCCGGCGTCTCCCAGCCCAAGCCGTTCAATCCCCATGATCTGTCCGGCGTTTGGTCTATGCCGACGAAAACAAATTTTGAAAGGCACTCCCTGAACGACAAGCGGCTAAACATCCAGGATAAGAGTATCCCGGGCGAGATGCGGGCCCAGAGTTACCCGCCTCCCATGACGGCTTGGGGAAAAGCAAAATTCGAAGCCACCAAACCGAGCTACGGCCCCAGATCGGTTCCTCCCGGATTGGGGAATGACGTGGTTTCGATTTGCGACCCGCTGGGTTACCCGCGCGACCTCTGGGAAGCGAATCTGCGGCCCTTTGAGATCGTTCAGACTTCAGACCGCATCTTGCAGCACATGCAGTATCACGATTTGTGGCGCACGATCTGGACCGACGGGCGCGCGCTTCCGAAGGATCCCGACCCGGCTTGGAATGGATACTCCATCGGCCACTGGGAGGGAGACACTTTCGTCGTGGAATCCACCGGTTATGACGAGAGAACCTGGGTCGATCATTTCGGCGATCCGCACAGCGATCAGATGGTCCTCACGGAGCGCTACAAGCGCCTGGACGCCGACACCTTGCAAATGGACATGACCCTGACCGACCCGAAAACGTATACGGCGCCCTGGGTGGGCGACCCGATCAAGTTCGAGCGGGTGAAGGTGGCGATCTTCGAGGAGATCTGCGCGCCTTCCGAAGAGAATCACTTCAACGATCGCATCAGGGATGCCGCCGTGGGAACGGCCAAACCCTAGCCTCGACTTACCTGCCACGCATGCTTTTCGCCGGAATTAGCGATGCCGCTAGGAGGGATCAGGCGATTTGGATGTCGATGGCGCGGGGCGCGCCGCCGAGGCCGGCGCGCGTCGTCCCGACGTAACCTCGAACGCAAATCGCAGCGCGGGAATCTTGTTGCCCGGATGATCGTCGGCGTAAGTCAGTTGCGGCAGCCGGTAGAGTTGCTGCGGCTCGCTCGCCGGTCCTTCATAGATTCCGGGGTAAAGATCGATCAGGTGCACGCCGGGCGCGCCGGCCGCCGTGAAGTTGATCACCACGTCGCCCTGGCTGTTGAATCCGCAGGCGTAGCCCATGTAGGCGTTGTCGTAGGTGGCCACGTAGATGTTGTCGTATTCCGTCCAGCCCACGCCCTTCAGGTGAATCGTCACCGGCGTGCCCACCGGCCCCGCCGTGGGCGTGATGCTCACGATGCTCGTCTCGATCGCGAAAGAAGCCCGCGCCACCACATTGTCTCCACTTCGCAATACGATTCCGTGCAGCCCGCCCAGGTCCTCCGGAATCGTCACCGGCCAGGCGATCTTTCCGTCGCCGCCCACCTGCACCTGCCCCAAAGCTTTCTCCTCGGGATCGAACCCCGAGCCGCTCACCCGGTTGCCCTCGAACGTCTCCCACGCCAGCTTCAGCGACGCGTTTCGCGGAAAACCTTCGCCGCGCAGCATGGCGCGCGTGCCCACGGGTCCTTGCGTCGGCGTAAGCGCCAGCGTCGCTCCGGCGAGTTTCAGTTCCGCCGGCTTCACGCCCTGCGCCGGGTAAGGCTCTTCGTACGCCGCTGGCGCCGCGCTCTGTTTCCCGCCGCTCGTCGTAGCAGCCATCGTGGTCCGGAACGTGAATTGCGGACGCGGCATCCGCGCCACCGGCGATTGCTCGTAGTTCAGATAACTTTGCCCCTGCCAGCCCGTGTAAATCTTGATGATGTGATCGCCAGCCGGCCCTGCCGCGCGAAACCGCGCCGTCGCCGATCCCCGCGAGCTCGCCGCAGACACCCAGCCCAGGTTGTTGTTGTCCCAGTTCACCACCCACGTGCTCTCCATGGTGCGCCAGCCCAGGCCTTTCACTCGCAGCTCGATCGGCGTTCCCACCGGGCCGGACGTTGGCGCGAACTCGAAGCTCTGCGTAACGTCGATGCCGTTCTGCGCCGCGGCCTTGCCATCGACGACCGCGATCACCTCGTGCACGCCGCCGTAGTCCTCGGGAATCCTGAAGCTGGCGTCCAGCCGTCCGCTGGGGTCGCTCGAAAACTCGCCCAGCTTGCTGGTCGTCTCCGTATATTTCTTGCCGCGGAAGTGGTAGTAGTCCTCCACCACCCAGCCGCCCTGCACGGTTCCCCAAGTGAGATCGACGCGCTTCCCTGGCGGCAAGCCCGTCGCCGTGGCATGCACGCTCGCGCCCACCACGGCAGGCTTGTCGTAGGCCAACTCGAGCGACGCACTCGTACTCGGCGCGGCGCTCGAAGGCTTGCTCGCGGCAGACGCCGACGCGGACGCCGGCGCCTGCGCCGCAGTCTGCTGGAATCGGGAGCAGGCGGAGAACGCCGCCACGCAAGCCAGCCCGCATGCCAAAATGACGGCGCTGGACCGGAAGACTTGTTTTCTTTTCATGCTTGGGGAGATCACGCGGAAAATTCGCTCTGCTTAACGCAAGCTGCCCTGCTGCACGCCCTGGCGCACACCACTCGCGCTATTCGACGATCGTGAGTTGCGAAGCTTCCGGTTCGAACGGCTTGAACTCGCCGGTGCGGCCCTGGGGGTCTTTCGCGGAGACGGTGTAGCGCACGACTCCGGTGGTCGCGTCAGCGGGAACAATCCACTTAAGCACCCAGAAATTGTGATCGGGCTGCTGCGCAGTCTCGCGGTCCCGCATGGGAAGATCGATGGTCTTGCCGTTGTACGTCAGGTGAACCACAAGCTGCGTCGCGCGGTCCCGCTTTCCCGTCGCCGGATCGATGGCCGTCATCCGGAATCCCATCGGCTCGCCTTTTTTGAACTGGCTATTGGCCGTGCAGTTGCGCGGCTTGCCCACGCCAAAAAAGTAGACCACGTCCCCGTACACCACCAGGCGATCGCCGCTCGAGGGCGCCTGGCCGGCGAGAAACGATGCCGCCCCGACCCCCGCCGTGACCACCAAAACCGCAATCGCGCCAAACTTGTAAACGGGCTTCATGAAACGAGACGCTACCGCACTCCGCCCCGCCTGTCCAGAGCAATTCTGTCCGACCCCCTGCCGCCGGCAAGCCGCAAGGGAGCCGCGATCTTCGGGGCGTTCAGGGAGAGAGACCGCCGGTCTGTTCGGCGCTGAAAAAAGCAAAAAAGGGGAGAATGCGGTCTCCCCCCTTTTGCCATTGCGGTCGGAGGAATCTAGCCAATGGGCGTGCTGTTCACGCTCGCGCCTGTACCGGAAGCGTCCGCGCGGATCACGCCCGACTGGTCAGTGAAGAACATGCGCTGACCGGTTGTGCCCGCGACGACTGGAGTCGCCGTAATCGTATAGGTGTCAATGTTGCCGGCTGTGTCAGCGGTACCTGCCGCATAAACGAAGGTGTAGCCGCTCTTCACGCCGCCCGCCAACACCGAGTCAATCAGCCCTGCCGACGCCGAAGTCGCGGTGCCGGTCCCGCCAAGAGAGGGCAAGGACGGAGGGAAGCCGACGCCGTACGTGGTCGAGTATTCGACGCTGGACGTATTGATCGTCCGCAGAGAGCCTACGGCCGAAGCCTCGTTGGCGGCCATCTTGGCCCTCAAGAGGTTCGGGATGGCTATCGCGGCGATAATCAGAATGATCGCCACCACGATCAACAACTCAATTAACGAGAAACCTTTTTGTTTGCGCATTTGTGATTGTCTCCTCCGCTGGCCCTTGGGGAGATCACCGGACTGGCGCCGGGCGGACACATCTACGACACGAACGCGTCCTCAAGGTTGCCGCGTTTGATCTGAGATTGGTCGAGCCTAAGGCCCGAACCAGCGACGAGCAATGGAACCTTGGAACAGGTGTTCGCGAGTTCAGCATCGCAAAAACGACTGTTCGCCAGACCCTGTCCTACACCGAAGAGACTAATGGCGGAATCTACGGCCTTCTCCGCAATTGGCTCTTGCTGCGGGGCCATAATCCGATCAGAGGACTTCCTGCGACTTGGGATTCAGGATGGCGTGCTTCAGTCGTTCGAGCGGCTCGGTCTCGTGCCCTCGGCATTTTGCGGAGTACAGGCGTAGCCCAGCCTCTCCATGGCCCCACGATCCGCGATGGACGGGATCACCCGGTTCTTCTTGAACCCATTGCACCAGTCGCCGAAGCCATCCCTGATTACCTGGAAAATGCTTCGCCGGTTTTGAGCGATCACTTTCAGCCACGCCAGCGGACCCATCTGCGGGAAATAGATTCCCCGAAAACAGAGGCGCGAGACCAGGATGTTGATGCGGTAACCCACGTCCTTGTGGCCGAGCGAGTTTACAGCGCGATTGATCGCCTCCGGGCTATAGCAGTGCGCCCAAGCGTACTTAACTTCGTCGTGGGCTTCCTCGACCGTCATCTTCAGGGGTGTGTGAGCCATCGCAAAGGGCTGAAAGTCCTGCCAGTGTTTCGGCCGCGTAAGCCTTCCCTCTTCTTCCAGCCGCTTGTATAAGGGCGTTGCCGGCAGCGGGGTGAGTAATCCAAAGACGGGCAAGCCGGGCGGCCAGGTGCGGATCTGCTGGAGCGTTCGTTCCGCCACTCCGGACGTGTCGTTATCCATGCCAAAAATGAAAGAAGTAATGGCGTAGATATTGCGATCGGCGAGGCTTTGGAGAACGGTTTGGTATTCTCCGGGCTTGTTGAATCCTTTGTTCACGCTGGCGAGATTGGCGGGATCGATGGACTCCATGCCAATGAAAATCCACCGACCTCCGGAAGCGGCGATCAGGTCCAGGAACTCTTCGTCGCGCAGCAGGTTGGCGCTGATTTGCGCCACCCAATGCACCTGCGCATTGGCGGCGATGATATCCCGCAACAGCGACTTGGTGCGCTTAACGTTGATGGCAAAATTGTCGTCGATAAAGAAGACCACCATCTGGCCGTCCTCGCTGCGGGCGCGAGATTTCAATCGCAGCAGTTCATCCACCACGCTTTGATTGCTGCGAAAGCGTATGGAATCGCCGAAGAAGCCGGTTACGGTGCAAAACTCGCAGCCATAAGGACAGCCCCGCCCGGACTCCACCGGAATAATTCGGAAGGTGGCCCATCCGCCGCCGACGCGCCGAAGCAGCGGAGCCATGGCCTTGGGAACGATGTTGAACTGATCGAGATCCATCGATTCCCACGGAATCGACGGGTAGGATTGCAACGAGGGTTTTCGCTCCTGCCCAAACTCGTCGGTAGGCTTATAGACTTCCCGGAGCTGGCCGCGCGCGGCATCGGCCACGATCTGGGGCCACGTTTCATCGGCTTCCCCCAGGGCGACCGCGTCGGCGTGCCGTGGTCCGCCGCCGCGGCCGAGCGCCTCGTCGGGTTCTTCGGTCACATGAGGGCCGCCCATCACCACCGGAACGCCAGCAGCGCGAACCGCATCGGCCATGCGGTAGGCTTTGGCAACCATTCTGGTCATGGCGCCGATGCCTACCAGCCCGATCTTTTGTTCCTGAACAAACTGTGTCATGGCCGCTTCATCGATAGGTCGCGCGTTGCCGTCGATCAGCAACACCTCATGGCCCGGAGGCGTGAGAGTCTGCAGCAGGAACATCCAAAGATGTGGCATGAAGTTTCGGGTCACCCCATTGTCGGGGCTATACAGCAAAATTCTCATGAGCTCTTCTCCGATTCGTGAATGCTGGCCCGAATTTGGGTTTGGCGCTGTACGTCGTAAGATTGTCGCTCAGATGACAGCCTAGAAGCCCAACTTCTTTGCAAAAAAGAAACCCCGTCAGGCACAGAGACCAAACGGGGTTCAAAGTACGGGGTCTCAATTCCGGCCGAGTGTGGTCCAAACCAGATTAAATAGCGCTTAAAATGGGTTTTGCTCACCCCTGATAAACGGGACTCTCGGGAACCCAGTACGAGAAGGCACGAACACTGTGCCGGCATGATTACTGCGATGCGACTTTGGAGAACGTGTATTCCACGAACGCGTAGGGATAGTTGTAATCGCGGCCCTGCGAAGCTGTTTTGAGAAAAGCGCCCGCAAAGAGCCGCGCATAGCCGAAGCCCCAATCCAGTCCTTTGTCGACTTCGTAGACGCTGGTCAGGTCCATCTCATTGCCGATGTGCCGGGGCGCGCCTGGGTGCGCCGCAACGGCAATCCCTCCGCTCGAGCTGTAGAAGTTGTCTCCCGAAGTGAACAGCCACAAGCCTTCGAAGGCTTGCCGGATGCTCCATCTCTTTGTGATTGTTTCTTGAATGCCCGCCCGCGACTGCTCCAGATTCCTGCGCCCGGCCAGATCCGAGAAGCCGTACTTATCGTGATTCGACGGATAGATTTGATCGAAAGTGTTCCAGTGGTTGCCCGCAAGGTTCTTTGTCCCCGAAGCCAAATTCGCTTCGGCGAAGAGTCGCGGATGCAGAGCAACCGCTGGAAACGCCTTTCCTAACGCAGCGTAGCCCGCCCAGGCAGCTATGGAGCGCCCGCCAAGCGAGCCGGTCTGTCCGTCCCATTCGGTGTTGTAATCGAACGCGCGCGGAAGCGTGCCCTTGAGGTGCAAGCCGAGGGTCACTTCATTGAGATGCCCTCGGCCAACGATTTCCGGCAGCGGGAAATTCCCCGGTGCGAGGTGCCAAAGCACATACGGCTCGAAGATCCCATGAGGAATGATATTGGAAAAGCTTCCGTAGGCTCCATGTAAGTCATCGCCGGGAATCGCGCCGTGCAGGTACGCGTTACTTGGGGGCACCACCGAAGCGGAGAAGAGACTCACCTTGAATCCCGGGTGATGGAGATCGACGCGAGCCACGTCAAAAGTTCGGCCTACGTTGTTCCACGGCGAAGGTCCGATCACCCGTTCATCGCCAAACCTGAGTACCTGCCGGCCGGCCAGCGCATCGATCCAGCCCGAGGTCGAACTCCCCAGCTGCGCATAGGCCTGCCAGAGCGTCCAGGTATCCTGGTAGCTGACGCTGGTCGCCACGCGCTGATTGAAAAAGATGCGAGCGTCCTGCACTTCCCCATAGACAAGCAGCCATGGTTTGGGCTGAATCGCCGCGTTCACACGTAAACGGTCCAGCAAGTACGCATCGCGTGTGGACGCGAAGCCCACGCCCACTGGATTCTCGTAGCGATCGCGGTATTCGCCGCCTATGCGAAGCCAGCCCGGCAAGATGGCATTCAATTTGTCCACAGGAAAGAGCCACGAGGGTGCCGTTTGGTCCACACTGCTGGTCTGGACAGGAACGGCTTGCGCGCTCGCCGGTGCAGCCGATTGCGTTTGCGCCGCCAATCGCTCGCAAAGAACGGCCGCGCCAAGAACCAGGACAATCAGCGTGAAGACGATCCGCGGGAGCCACCGTATTGGGCCTGCCTCAGAGTGGCAAAAGTAAACGCATTGCCGCCAGGAGCGCCCGGCGAGCGATGGAACTGGAACGGCGAGTCGACCTTTGTGAAGTATTTCTCGAATATTCCTTGCGGCTCTTTGAAGTCCCAACCCTTGGTAGCTCCTCCACAGGCTTGATATCTGACAATTGCTTCCGCTGCGCCCCGACACACTATCCTAAAAAGGTATCCGAGCCTAGCCTCTCGGCGAGATTTCTCCAGGCTCACACCTCCGCATTCTCTGAACCGGACGACCTCGCCGCTTCAACCCGTTTTGAAGCTGTTATATTGGACCGGCGCACTCATGAAAGCCATTCGCATTCATTCCTATGGCGGTCCCGAAGTGCTGCGGCTGGAAGAGCTGCCCACGCCCGCTCCGGGCGCGGGGGAAGCGCTCGTCCGCATTCACGCCGCAAGCGTCAATTTCCTGGACATCCAGAAGCGCCGCGGCGAACTCGTGGGCCAAGCCTTCTATAATCGCCACGGTGGAAGCGAGCTCCCCGCGATCATGGGCAGCCAGGGCGTTGGCGTCGTGGAGGCGCTTGGCTCCGGCGTCGCCAACGTCAAAGTCGGCGACCGCGTCAATTTCTGGGGCCCTTCCTACGCCACCCACACGTTATTTCCGGCGGCGCGCCTGATTCGCATACCCGACGAATTGAGTTTCGAGGTCGCCGCGGCGGAAATGAATCAGGGATTCCTGGCCTACGCCTTCACCCACCACACCTACCCCGTCAAGCCCGGCGATTGGTGCCTGGTCCAGGCCGCCGCCGGAGGCGTGGGCTTGCTGATCTGCCAGATGTGCAAGATTCGCGGCGGTCGCGTGATTGGCGTCACCTCGAAGGAGGAAAAAGCCCCCTTCGTCCGCGAAACCGGCGCCGACGAAGTCATCGTCTCTTCGCAATCCGATATCGCGAAGGAAGCGCGCCGCATCACCGATAATCGCGGCGTGAACGTCGTTTACGACGGCGTCGGCAAGGACACTTTCGACGCCAATCTCGATAGCCTCGCCCCGGCCGGCTATCTCGTCATCTATGGACAATCGAGCGGCTACGTTCCCCCCTTCGACATCATGCGCCTGCAGGAGAAAGGCTCGCTCTATTTGACGCGCGCCAATGCCCTGCCCTGGTTCGCCGAATATCCGCGCTATCTCCAGCAACTGGTGCCCTGGATTCAGCAGGGCCACATCAAGGTGCGCATCGCCGCAACGTATCCTCTCGCCGAAGCCGCCAAAGCCCACGCGGCGTTTGAAGCGCGGCAGATCAGCGGCCGGCTTCTGCTGCTGCCGTAACCCCACGCTCTTGAGCATTCTCTACTGATTCGATTTGCCGCCATCTGAGAAACAGCCTTCTCGAAGACTAGAAATCGGGGCTGTTCCAGTTTCTGAGAAGAGGACTTCACGAGACTCGGCCCGGGGATGCTCCCTCAAAGAGCCTGAAGCCCACAAACTCCGGGCGAGGTTGGAAGCGAGGTCAGAGTGGCCATCGGGGCTGAGATGGTTAATCGATGGCAAAGCAATAAAAGAGTCCAGCCCCTCCTGTGCTTTCGAGCGCTGCCTGGCTGCATCCTTTTGTGGCGTTCGACGAATTCCAGGAGGAGCCATTGCCGATTCGGTCGGAATGGCCCACCTGCGCGGAACCAGTCGTGCTGCTGGTCCAGTTGTTGCAAGTATGGTCGGCGTTATCCGTGTAAGCGCGGCCGTCCCACTTCGATCCCGTAAGAATTTCATGCTGAATCGGTGGCGTATCGCCGATGCCGTGAATCACCTCTCCGTGCTCGTTGCGTGCAGACTGCTTAAACAAATTGCTGCCGCGTTGCGCCTGGACGAGCGTGTCCCCTTGAAGTTCCCCAAGGTTCGCCGAAATGATGGCGTTTTGCGGCGCCCCCAGTTGCGCGAACGAGTAGTTGAACCAAGGCCCGGTGCCGATGCGGTCACGCGCGTTGACAGCGGGCTGTCCGGGACGAGCCTGGGTGCTGAGATAGGCGTGCCAGGTATGACCGCCCGCGCCGACAGCGGCCGCAAGCGCATGGCAGTGCGCGTCGGCGCCCGCAAGTCCGCCCAGGTCTCCGCCTTTACCAATACCGACGCTGGTGACGAAGAAGGTCATTCGAGCCGGAGTCGCAGGCGGGCTGCCGGGGGGCGGCGTGACGCCCTGAGTATTCGGCGGCAGGTTCTGCTGAGCCATCAACAGGCACGAGGCCAGCATCACGGTACACAAGGCGACAACGTAAGCGCGTAGTCTGGTCATGGGCTTCTCCGCCGTTTTAGTCAATCGCGAAACAGTAAAACAGGCCCTGGCCGTGGGTTTTCGGCAAATCCGCCTGGGCGCAGCCGCGCGTTCCGTGAGCGGAGCTCCAGGAACCGTTGCCGCCGCCATTGCGATCGGGAAAACCGATCTGGGCGTTGGGCCTGCCATCGGCGGCATTCAGGTCTCCGCTCGACGTTCCAGGAGCTGGGCTCTTGTTGCTGGTCCAGTTGTCGCAGGTGTGATCGAGGCCGTCGGTGAACGCGGTGCCATCGGTCTGGCTACCGGTGAGCATTTCGTGCCGGGTCGAAAACCGGGTGGTTTTGGCGTATTCCCAGTCGTTGTCGCGTGGATCGGAATAGTCGTACAAACCCGGCACGATCTGGCCTTTTTCCGTCAGCCCGGTGAGCTTATTCAGATTATTTCCCTGATGCGCCAGTTCCATGGTATCGCCGTGCAGGTGCGCGAGATCCTGTGCGATCATTTCGCCTTTGAAGTTGTACCAGGGACCTTTGCCGATGCGGTCGCGCGCGTTCACTGCCGGCTGGCCGGGCCGCGCCTGCGTGCTCAAGTAAGCGTGCCAGGTGCGATTTCCGGCGCCCACTGCCGTTGCGAGCGTTTGGCAATGTGCGTCAGCGCCGGCCAGTCCGCCGAGATTGCCGCCGTCGCCAACGGGTTCGCTCGTCACGAAAAAATTCATCATCGGAGAAGGTTTCACGCCCCGCGGATACTCCCCAGGCCTTTGCACCTGCCCCAGCAACAGGCAGGACGCCAGCGAAACGGTGCAAAATAAAACCAGAGCTGAAGATCTAATCTTCGTCATGTAACCTCCAAACTTTCGCTGTATCGCACCGCTCGTGCAAGTCGTTGATCGCGCCATCACGGCTCATGTTTGTCAAGAATCACCCCCCGCAGCTTACGCGTCCCGGCGTTGTTTGCCAACCCTCGAGAAACGGTCTTCTCGGGCACTGGAATATCGCGGGCCAGGGTAGGAGAACAGGACTTCTCAGCGCGATCAGCCTTTGTGATCGCAAAAACGAATCGCCGTGAAAGGAAAGGGCCGGACTTTGCATCCGGCCCTTTCCTCTGAGAGGCATAGTTGAAAGACCTTGCTATGCCCTGCCCTCCGCGATTCTAGAACGTCAATCGGAAGCCCAGCTGTATGGATCGGGCCGCTCCGCTGCCCACTTCGGGATTCGAGATTTGCACGTCCGGTGTAACCCTGGCCGAGCCAAAAGTCGCCGAGGCAGCCGGATTGGTCGTGTTCGTTGCCGCGTACGAATATTGGGTCATGTTAAGGATGTTAAAGACTTCGAAGCGGAATTGGCCAGTGAACCGTTCCGAGAATTTGGTGTCCTTCGTCAGAGACATATCCAGCAGCTTCAGCCCCGTACCGCGGAAAAGACCCCGCGGCATCGTTCCGTAGGTTCCGAAGGCTGGTGGAAGCATAAGTGAGCCGTTGTCGTCCCTGATCGGGCTCGTACTCCAAACGCGTGAGAATCTTATCGACGCTATCGGGCTGCATACTAGATTTACCGTACGCCGCCGTGCTATCCTCCCGCGCAACTTTTGCTTTTCAGTGACTACGTCGGAGCCTCTAGCGATGCACCATTCCAATAGGCGCAAGATTACACTCCTTCTTCCGTTGGTTTTTGTCGCGGCTGGCTTGACGCTGTCGCAGGCCGCGCAGATTCAGAATCCGATCAAGGCGGCAAAAGACGCTTACAACAAAGCGAAGGAGCAACAGCAGCAGCAAAAACAGCAGCAACAAGGCCAGCAACAAAACCAACAGCCTCAGTCCCAGCAGCAATCTCCGCAGCCGGCCGATCAATCGCAGACCGCCGCGGCGCAGCCCGTGAGTTCCACGAGCGCCTCCGCCGCTCAGCCTGCCGCAGCCCCGCCGCCCGACGCAGGCGCCGACTGCTGCACTCCCGAGGCCATGAAAAAAGCCGCAGCCTCGCTCGGCTTTGTGGACATCGTTGGCATCAAGCTGGGCATGACTCCCGAACAGGCCGTCGCGGCCGTCAAAGCGTACAATCCGAATCTTAAGATCGAGAATCTGACTGCCAGACTGGAGCATCCTTCGGGCACACCGGGAAATTTCGTTCGGGTGCCATATACGATTAACGCGTACACTGCAAACACCAGACAAGATCTCGGCCCGGTTGAATGGATTGCCATGCAGTTTACGCTGCCGCCCGGCCCCCCCTTGCTTGCGAAAGTTCAACGATACACGGGATTTGTCGCCAGCCAGCCGGTGATGGCATCGAACTTAATTCAGTCCTTGCGCAAAAAGTATGGTCAGGACAATTATGCGGGCGACATGTGGGTGTATGACTCGAATGGCAAGTTGCTGACTCGCGTGGGTAACCCCCAGGAGACTTGCGCCCATGATGGAATGGCGGCGGGTGTCCCGGGCGGCGGGTCGGGGCCGCACCCGCCACCCGGTGAAACGGGAGTCGGCGTAAACCTGCGTAACACGGACAACTCCCAGGTCGTGGAGGCCGGGCCCGACTGCGTGCCATTGGTGTGGGTCGTGGCCCGCGAAGTTGGAGAAGACGTCGCGCCAAATAGCCAGCTGAGTAGCCTGACGGTGACGATGGAAAGTGGGGCCCTGATGTACATGTCGCTTAAGGCTACCCACGCCTGGCTGCAAGCCGAAGCGGATGCCAAGATCAAACAGGACAACGATGCCGCCGCGGGACGCTCGGCGCCAAAGCTATAGGCCGCGCCAGACTTGCGTTTGAAAGACAGGGGGATCTTCTTCTGATGTTTTCAAAGACGCGCCTCTTCGCTGTCGCCTTCCTGGTTGGGCAATTGGGGCTTGCCTCTTTCGCGCCGGCGCAGGATCTTCCTCCCACTCCGCACACTCCGGATTTGCTGGGCATCTATCCCGGCATGCCTGCGTCGGCCGCGCGCGCTCAGATGCAAAAGCTCTCGTCAACAGTGAACGTGACCACTGCTTCACCGGCGGATTCAGGGTTTGGGATCAGCATCACCGATCCTAAGAATCCAAACTCGATGAACGTTAACCTCACGCGAGCGCCCAATGATCCGATGGTGTGGTGGATCACTCGGTCTCAGCGTTACAACCAGGGTGCCGGCGGTCCCCCTCTGATGCTGAACACCGTGCTTACGGCTTTGCGCGAAAAATATGGAAAAGAGACATTCACCCACGATCAAGGCGGCGGAGGCCTCTACGTGTTCTGGCTGTTCGATCAGAGCGGAAAGCTGCTGGCCACCGCCGACCAAACCCTGCAAGGCTGCAACACCGGTCAGTTCAGTCTCTATATGAGCAACGGCTTGCCACAGGCGCCCACCCAAGTCGAACAAGCCTGTTTCAAATCCTATTTTGGCCTCAAAGCAAGTTTTAATAGCGCTGCGAACGGAATGCTCAACTCCTACACCGTCGATCTGGCCAACTTGCCCTACGCATATAAGGCTGCGATGAATACGGCCAACGCAAAAAACGCAGCCGATCAGAAGGCTCAGCAGGACCTGATCAACCGGGGCAACCAGAACAAGCCGACCTTCTGACGCGATGCGGCTTCGCAATATCGGACGGATCGGCGCGGCATCCCGGCGAGCGTGCGCATGACGCCTCTTCGATTCGGCAAAATTCTCCTGCTTGCATTGCTCGCGGCACTCTTGTTGTTTCCGGCGCGAGCAGTTTTTACCAGTCCGCCGCAGGCCAAACCATGGCAAGGCCCCCAATCCCTTTCGGCGCGCTACTGCGTCCTTTACGACTTCGGCGATCGTCCTCTCGTCGATCCGCTTGCGCAAGATCAGCCTACTGCCATAGCAGTGGGCAATGACGGGTATCTGTACTCCACCTCCCCGCAAGGCGGAAAATACGGCAAAGGTACCGTCTTCCGGATCTCCACCACGGACGGTCAGCCGCCATTGGTTCTCCACGATTTCAACGGTCCTGACGGCATCAGTCCCGAGGGTGGCCTCACCCGCGGAAGCGACGGAAGCTTCTACGGCGCTTCATACGGGGGAGGCAAGCACGGCCTGGGAAACGTTTTTCGAATTACCGCCAACGGCGCATTTTCGGTCCTGTGGGATTTTCAAGGCGGAGCCCTTACTCCTCCGCCAGTGGGCCGCCCGCAAACCCCGGAAGAAACACGAATGGCCATGGGGGGCCATCCCCTCTCCCCGCCCGTGGAACTCGGCGGCACCCTATACGGCGTCACCACATACGATATGGGCAGCGCGGCCTACGGCGTCCTTTACCAGATCGGCGGAGGCCAGTATCAGGTCCTTTATGATTTCAGTCCGTCGCTTTCGGCAGCCAGCGGTGCGTATCCCACCAGTCTCAGCATCGGGCCTGGCGGCAGCATATGGGGCGTAACGGCACGCGGCGCTCTAGGCTACGGAACGGTTTTTCAGGTCACCGGCGGCGGCATTACCACCATTCATAAGTTCACCGCCGCTTATCAGGGATCGGCAGGCGTCATTCAAGCGGAGGACGGCTCTCTCTATGGAGTGGCGCCAGGCCCCAACACGAGCTATGGCGTGGTTTACAAGCTGAACCCTCTCTCGAAGGTGTTCACGGTCATCCACCCATTTATCGGCAGCGACGGCGCGGCTCCCGTCGCGGAACTCACCCAGGCCAAGGACGGCACACTCTACGGCGTCACCAAGGGCGGAGGAGTAGCCGGCAGGGGCGTAATCTATGCCTTGCAGGGCGGCACCTACACATTCTCGAAAATATTCGACCTGGACTTGAACGACGGCAGATACGCGATGTCGCCGATGATCCAGTATTCCAATGGCGATTTTTACGGCGTCACGGCACAGGGCGGCAACCACGACTCCGGCGTTTTCTACCATTTCAACGTGCATATGTATCCGACGCCTGCTCATGTGTCCTTCTACGAAGGAGGCACTACGGCGAACGCGGACACGGTGGTAAGCGTTCGAAAGGACGTAGACGCGTATCAGTTGGACGCTGCCGGCAAGGCTGGACTCCTTGCTGCCGACGGGATCCGCGTGCACCTGGAATGTCCACGCGATCCGCACATCGTGCAATTCGTCTCCCGTATGTATACCTATGTTCTTGGCAACCATCCCCCCGACAAGACATACGGCCTTACCTGGGGCACGTTCCCGCTGACGCTTGATCCCGCTCACCCCCAGTGGCATACCGACGCGATTGGAATCCCCAACGCTTATTACGAACAGTCTCCCGGGTCCAGTCACTCTGTCCTGCCCACCTACGCTGAAATTCTCGACGCGCCCGATGTGTCCGCCTCCACCGATCTCGCCTGGCAGGTCACTGCGAAAGATTTCTGCATCTGTAATTGCAGGGTCGTCCGCGTGGTCGATTGGACGCGGCAAACTCAATGGGACGCCACAGGCAAGTTGACGCCGAAGGCCTATACGAATATCTCCATCGAATCGCCCGGCACCGCTGACAGCAACTACTCGTGGTCGAATACTCAGTTGAAGTGGATCAACGACCAGCTGAAAATCGACGGCTACGATCCCGTCCCCTAGCCCAGATCCGCGATGTCATCGTGAGGAACGCGATATCGCCGCAAGCTACGCGGCGAATTTGCCGATCAGACGTGCGGGTGCTGCGACCACCACGCCCGCCACGCGGCAGGATCGGAGGCTATCGAGGCTCCGGTAATATCGCGCAAAGCCTGGAAAACCCAGGAGCGCGTCGCGGCGTCCAGAGTGGCATCGTCCATCATCTTCAGAAGATCGGGAACCGCCCGCATGCGCTGCGCTTCGCTGAACATTCCCGACTGCGAGATGCTGCACGCGGCCGTCTCCCGCACCTGCGGCGAGGGATCTTCGCGGAACATGCGAATCAGCGCGGGCAGCGCGTTGTCGGTGGCCAGAAGGCCTAGCCCGATGGCCGCATAGTTTCGCGTCGTTTGGTCGGGATCGTGGATGCGGTCGAGAAAGGTCAACTCCAGGCGTGAAGTTTCCACGCCGCGATTGCCCAGCACGCCGAGAATCCAAAGGAACCAGGCGCGATGCTCGGGCTCGTTCGCCAAACGCGTGAGAATCTTATCGACGCTCTCGGGGCTCTTGGGCAAGTTGTAGCCCGCCAGAGTCATCTCCAGCGAAGCCGCACGCACGTTCAGATCGTTCGCGTTGATCGCCGTATTCAGCAGGCCGGCGAGCGGACCCTTCTCGACGTCGATCTGGCCATACCAGGAGTAAACATTCTTGTCGATCAGTTCGATCGCGCCTTCGTAATGGTTGATGGCGCGTTCCATGAGGAGCTGCGCTTGCTGTTGCGGACTCATGGAAGGCAGCGCTTCGATCTCATGATCCGAAAGCTTCGGCGCGGAAGCCGCCCGCACGCCGCCCTTGAGTTGAGCGGCTCGCGCCGCCTTCATCGTCGCGGGATCGCTCGCCGCAAACATGGCCGCAGCGATACCGAAGCACACAAACCTTCGCGCGATCTTTATCGGCTCGATTGTCATTTGAGGATGCCTCAAGTCCAACCTAAGCATCCGCATGGCAAGCGGCAATAGTACGAATTGACCAAGGGTTCACAACACGAAACTGGCCCTCGGAATCACCGGGCAAAAACAAAACTGCGGGCCTGGATTCCTCCAGGTCCGCAGTCGTTTCAGCGATTTGTATGTGACGAGGCGTGAGAGTCGCTTAGCGGTCCCATCCTCGATCGTCATCGTCATCGCGGCCGCGCCCGCGATCCTCGTGGCCCTGCTCCTGCGGAGCCAAGGCCACGCCGCGGAACGCTTCGCCGGCGCGAGCCGAGCGAATCGTTTCAAAGCGGTCGTACGGGCCGCTTGTCGCCAGCGTGCTTGCACTCAGCACGTCGGTGACCTTCACCAGCTTGTTCGGGTCGGCGCCATTGTCTCCGTTCAGGCTGATGGTGGAGGTGACGGCATAGATGGTGGCGGTGCCGTCGCGATTGACGACGCCAACGAGGTTACGGCAGCCGCCGGTCGCGGGCTCGATGGACGCGGGATAGTTCGGCACGCTATAGGACACGCCGAGGTTTAACCCGTTTTGGATGACGTACTGGAACGTCCATGTCCCGTTCTTCAAAGCCCACTTTTGCAGGCCGGCGCCGAACATCGTGGCGCCCAGGTCGCCCGAGTTCGCCACGTTTACCTGTCCATTGATGGTTTGGTCGGGCGTGTAGACCAAGTCGCCCTCATTGCAAACGTACAAGGTGCTGGAGTTGGCGAACCAGACCCCGAACGGATAGAACCCGCCCATGCTCGCCGTGTTCGCAGTGGTGGATGTGTCAGGAGTGGGAGTAACCTGAGGGAATCCCGGGAGAGGCGTGATCGAGAAATTCAAGGTGGCCGGCGGAGTGCCCGGAGCATTGGAGGTCGTCGGCAGGGTGCCGCTCGGGCCCACCTGGTAGACGGTGTTTACGCCGTTGCCGCCGCTGCCCTTGGTGACGTAGAGCGTATTGTCGAAAGATCGTGAGGCCGCGGAAGTTGGTATCCTTGCCAGGCTTGTCCTTGCCGACAACGAAATACCCGAGCATGTTGTTGTCGGGGGGAACGAGCGGCGCCTGGCCGGGAATGATGAGTTCGGCGCCCGTGGAATGGGAGAGATCGAAGCCCAGTTGCGTGATTCCCACTTGTGACTTCGACAGGTTCGCCGCTGTTGTCGTTTCCAGCCGAGTAGTACAGCCAATTATCGCCCTTCATTACCGCGCGGCTGTTGTCGCCGCTATAGGCGTTGTTGTCGGTGTAGAAGATGTGGCCCCAGGGATCGACTTCAGCAACGGAGCGGTAGTAGGCGGTCGGCCCGGATGCGCCGACGTAGCTCGACACAGCGGAATTGGTGGGATCGCAAAGGCCCGGCGTACTGGAGGCCGAAACATCGATCAGGTTGGACGCCGTCGGCGAGATCGGACCGACGTTCGTCCCTTGGGTAAGCGTGAGAGTTTTGCCGGATCCAGAAAGGGTTAGGGTCGGGCAACCGGGGCCGCCGCGATAGCCCATGAACGTGAGAGTTTTGCCGTCCACCGATCGGTTCAGGGCCAGCTCGGATTTCGAGCTAAAGCTGGTCACGATCTCATGGCTGGGAACACGCAGCGTGCCGATCAGTTTGCCATCCGTAGTCAGGTCATCGAGGCGAATCGGCGAGGAGACGCCAAAGCTGCCATCCGTGGCGGCGTTGTTCCAGACGTTGTGATTATCGAGAAGATTGGGGGCCTCTCCGTTGTCGCTGGCGTAGCCACAGGAAACCGCCACGGCGATCGTGGCAGGCGGCTGATCGGCGGCCAGAACCGGCACGTTGACGTTAGCCGATGGCGACACTGGCGGCGTTTCCGCGTCGTTGCCGGCTGGCATCCGGGCGGCAAGCTTTCGCCGATAGTGATGGTGTCGGCCGTCCCCTTATATACGGTCCGGCTCAGCACAATCGTGCCCGGAACGAACTTGGAAAACGCGGGATGATCGTGACGCATGATCGGAATCGTGGTGGTCAGTTATCGGAATCGTGCTTGTCGTCAGCCTGCGCGGCATAATTTCCTGCAAAAATGACTGCACTTGCGAAAAACGCCACTGCTGTAACCAAAATTTTCTTTTTCACTAGCCGGCCCTCCTGGGCGGCGGAAAAGGTCGCATATTCGCCGGCGTCAATTTCTTTACGGTTATGTTAAAAGCGGATGAAAGCTCCAGTTGAAGAACTAGGCGTTCTAGTTCCCCACTGCAAGCGCCTTGGAATGAGGGCTGTATGCTTCACTTCGAGGGTTCATCTGAGCCTATGTAGAAGCAGAATAAGTGGCACAGCCACTCTTTGGCTGCGCAGAATAACTTCTCGGTCTTCTTCTCAATGTTCCGGCACTTTGCAAGCCACTCGCCTGAAGCTGCACAACTCAGCGGCCGGCCGTACTTCCCTACGGCCGGCCCCCACTCGCTTGACACTCGATTCCTCCCCGGATACAGTCCGTGCCGAATCATCGGCAAAACCGAACTCCGTTGGGAGAAAACGTCATGCGAAATCATTTTTTGGCTGCTATCGCGGCCGCCTCGGCACTGCTGTTTTTCCCTTTGTTCGTTGCGGCGCAAACCGCTTCGCCCGCTCAGGCGGGTCAGGGCCTCAACCCGTGGAAGTTTCACCCCACCGACCGGCCCGTCGGCGACGGCGGCCCCGCGCCCAAACGCGATCTCACCGGCACGTGGGCCGGCCCAGGCTCGGGCATGGCTGTCCCCCGCGGCGAAGCGGCCGAGAAGCCTGAGCTGACGCCCTTGGGTCAGCAGCTCATGAGCCAAAACAAACCCTTGGGCAAGTTCAGCCCGGCCGGCACCAACGATCCGCATGTGCGCTATTGCGATCCTTTTGGAATGCCGCTCAACTCCATTCAGGAAATTCGCGGCCTTTCCTTCGCCAGCATGCCCAATCGCATCGTCATGCTGCTGATGTACCAAGATCTCTGGCGCGAAATCTGGATGGATGGCCGCAAGCTGCCCACGAACGTCGGTGAATCGGGGAAAGACGCACTCGATCCGCGATACAACGGATACTCGGTGGGTCACTGGGAAGACGACTACACGCTCGTCGTCGATACCACCGGTTTGGACGAACGCACCTGGGTCACCGCCGCCGGCTATCCCCACACCGTGAATGCCCACGTGCAGGAACGCTACACCCGCGTCGACCATAACGACATGAAGCTGAGCGTCACCGTGGACGACCCGAAAATCTTCACCAAACCTTTCTCCATGGGCACCTACAATTTCCGGTGGATTCCCAACCAGGAACTCGACGAATGGCTCTGCGTGCCGAGCGAAGTCCAAGAATACTTGAAGGAGATGGGCGACCCCGCCGGCAGCGACCCCAACGCCGCCCCGCAGCGCCGTTAGGTGGCACAACCAGTCTCAGCTTTGCAGACGAGTGGCACAGCCACTCTTGGCTGTGCGGTTTGTAGCTCAGGTCGCGCCTGCGCCTTTCGCAGGTGAGACCTGAGGCTTTTCCGGTTTAGCCCAGCGCGCGGCGCCGGCCGCCTGTCGAGGAGGCAGAAACGCGTGACTTCAAAGCCAAAAACGCCAAAGGGATACGTCGACGCGAATCTCATCACCGGCGAGAACGTTACCTACCGCGGCGGCCTGCACTGGATCGTGCTCGTTGCGCCCGCATCCATTGCGCTGATCGTCGTATTGTTCGGCGTGGCCATGCTGGTCGCGGGCGGCTCGGCCAAAGAAGCGGATTTGCGAGAACTCGCCTACTCCGCTGGAGCCGTGGCTATTTTCGTCGCCGCGATCTATTTGCTGGCCGCCATTCTTCACTGGCGAGCGGCCGAATTCGCGGTGACCAATAAGCGCGTCATTTTCAAGGTCGGCGTCCTGAAACGAAGAACCCAGGAGATGTTCCTGGAGAAGATTGAAAGCGTGGGCGTGAACGAGGGACTGCTGGGCCGGGCGCTCGACTACGGAACGATCGCCATTCGCGGCACGGGAGGAACGCTCGAACCTTTCCGCAATATTTCCCACGCGCTGGAGTTTCGCCGCCAGGTCCAGGAGCAAATCTCGCAAAATTCCCCGCCAGTAGCACGTCGCAGCGACCCTTCGTAAGCAGAACCTGTGGCACAGCCACTCTTGGCTGTGCAGAACAAACACGCGCCTTGCGAGTTCGCCCTTGTAGCCCAGGGCGCGGCGGTTCCCAGCCGGCCCTGGGGCTTTTTCCCCGCGTCTTGCCGCTACCGCCGCGCCGACAACCCGTTGTCATTCCCAGCGTAACCGGGGCCCCAAGACACGCCCCTCAGCGCGAGCGTTCGCTCGCGCGCTATGGCAAAGTTGCGTGTGTTGGGGTGGTGGACCGAGGAATCTGCATTTCGGTTCTCAGCGACGCTTCGCACCTAAAGTCGCGCCTGCCTCAGTCCACCTTAACCGCGGGATAGCTTTCGATATACTCCTCTGCGTTCGCGCCGAAGTACCCAACTTCCCGCGCCGCGAAATCCACGTCATACCGAACCACCCCGGCGCGCCACGAAGCCGCCAAAAACTCCGGAAAAGTGCTCTTCCCGGCCTGGTCGGTTCGCAACGCCGCGATCAACGACTCGCGATCGAACGGCGGCACATCGATAGTCCCAGTCACCAGCGGCTCGCCTTGCATCACCACGGAGCCGTGCTCGGTGAGATAGAGGCTTTCGCATGCGGGCAAAAACCACAAATTGCGCGTCACTCCCGCCCGCCGCAGCGTCTCGGCCAGATACGGAAATCCGCCCACCTTGGGCCGTCCAGCCCTGGCGCGTTGCAGCGCAGCCTGCAAATTTTCTGTCGCCTTACTCATGTTCGCCTCCTTTGCGCGGCCAGGCTCAGGGCCTGTCCCAAATCGGCACAATAGTCAGCGGGATTGGAAACCGCTGTTCGGTTTTGCCAACGCATTCCGACCGAACCTGCTACCATCGTTCTGTTCATCGCTTCTTCAAGTTGTCGCTTCACCCAAAGGGACCATGCCCGAAAAAAAGCTGCAGGAGTTGAAAACTGAGCGTGAGCCTCTGTTCCGGCGGCTTGCCGGCAATCCGGCCGAGATCCATCTAGCTCTGGAAATCAAGATTATCGACGATCAGATTGCCGAATGTAATCGCCTCATTCAAAACAAAAAAAGACGCGGAGATAGCTCACCCGGTAACACCTCGCTGCGAGATGATCGGGACTCAAAGCTGAAATTGAGCGAAATTTTGGTCCAGGCCCCACGAAAGCAAGGATGATCGGGAACAGGAATCGACGTAGCCAAAGGCTCGTCCTGAGCATCCCCGTCGTCGCTTACAGATCCCAAAAACCCGGCCTGCTCTTTTCCGAAGGGACTCGTACGTTGGCCGTCAGCGCCCACGGCGCATCGATCAGTCTGACGGCAAAGGTAGCGGCTGATCAAAACATCGTTTTGAAGCACGCGCTCACTGGGGAAGAACAGGAATGCCGCGTCATCTCCACCCAGACGAGCCTGACGGGTCCGGCAGAAGTGGGACTCGAGTTCCTGCACCCTGCCCCGAATTTTTGGCATCTCGCGTTTCCGCCTCTCGATTGGACGCCACCCGCTTCCGTTGTTATTGAATAACTGACGGAAGTTTCTTGTTCCTCTTCGACGCGCCCTCTCAGACGCACACTCCCGGGCAGCCGCTCCGGAATCTCGCCCCCACAAAACCAGAGGGGCGAGTCAGAATCCCTCGCCCCTCACCTGATACACAAATTGTTACTCGTTCACCGTAGTCGGTTTGGCGAGTCGGCCCCTGCCGCGGCCGCTCTCGCTTTTGCTGGCGCGTCGGCAGCTTTGCCAGTGATCTCGTTTTCCGCTTTAAGCCAATCTTCTACATCCTGGCCGCTTTTTCCGCCGCGCTGAACATAAATCTCATAGGCCCGGCGAGCGATTCCCTCTCTCAACACTTCCTGACGTTCCACCATTGGCAACCTCCTCAGTTGTCGGGGCCGCGGCATCGGCCCCTCGCTGCGCGATCTTCAGCTTATTTGCCGTTTCCTGTGACGTTGATCTTCACTTGCTTGGCCTTGGACTCCTCGCGCTTCGCCATGTGCACGGTCAAGGCCCCGTTGCGATACTCGGCGCGAATGCCTTCGGTCTTCACTGTGCTCGGCAGCGAAAAGCTCCGCGTGAATGCGCCGTAGGCGCGTTCCACTCGCAGATAGTTCTCCTCGCTGACTTCCTTCTCGAACTTCCGCTCTCCGCGGATGGTTAGCGTATTGTTTTCGACTCGAACGTCGATGTCCTTTTCTTGTAGATCGGGCAGGTCGGCCTTTACCACCAGCTCGGTCTCGGTTTCGTATATGTCCACAGCCGGCGCCCACGTCGCTAGGTCAGCTTGACCCGTCCGGTTGCGCGTAAGTGTGTCTTCGAACAATCGATTGACTTGATCCTGCAAGGATGTAACACCCCGGGATGGTTCCCATCGTGTAATCGTGCTCATGCTGTTGTACCTCCTAAGTTTCTATGTCAATTGGATGTCCCAACAGTAGGCTGCTTAACTACATAAGTCAAGCGATATATCGCTGTCTTTTAATATGGTTAACCATATCAAGTTAATCTGCCCAAGCTCCCTGACAAGCCCCTTCCCTGACCGTCGGCAGCCATAACCGCGGCTTTTGCCTGGGTCTTCCCCGGGCAGCGCCAGCCATTAATGCCCAACTCTAATTCCCCACTGATGCCCAATTAATACGAATACAAGGGCCGCGGGTGTATAAAGGGTGCCCGTCCGGGAGGCCAAACGAAAATCCCGGTGGACTTCCGCAACAGCATCGGCGACCGAACCACTCGGCTACAACGTTCGGATGGTTCTCTGGCAAAAAGGGGAGGTACGTTGTGTTTCGCCATACGATTCCGATTGGACGCGTCCTGGGAATACCGATCGATTTGGACTACTCCTGGTTCTTGATCGCTGTTCTGATCACCTGGATGTTGGCCGTCAATTACTATCCCGCTGAGTTCAAGGGTGGCTCCAGCGTCGAATACTGGGTGATGGGAGCTGTGACGGCGGCGCTGTTTTTTGCCAGTATCGTTGTGCACGAGCTGGCCCATTCGTGGGTGGCTCTTCGCTACAAGGTACCGGTGCACCGCATCACTCTGTTCATTTTTGGCGGCGTATCCCAGATCGCCGGCGAACCCCCCAGCGCCACCGCCGAATTCCTGATTGCGGTTGTCGGGCCGCTCACCAGTCTTGCGTTGGCGGCGATCTTTTTCCTTTTGGAGCCGTTGCTTGTGAACCTCACGCCGGCCCTGGCAATCGCCAAGTATCTCGCGCTCATTAACGGCATGCTGGGACTGTTCAACCTCATTCCAGGATTCCCGCTCGATGGAGGCCGCGTTTTTCGGGCTGTTGTTTGGGGATCGATCAAGAACTTTCGCCGCGCGACTCTCATCGCCGCAAACACAGGCCGGTTCTTCGGCTTCTTTTTCATTTTTGCGGGCGTATGGCTGGCGTTGAAAGGAAACTTGATCAATGGATTATGGATCGCCTTCATCGGCTGGTTCCTCGAAAGCGCGGCCGTAGCCCAAGTGCAGCAGCAATTGGTGCAAGGCCTCTTGGTGGGTCACAAGGTGTCCGAGGTGATGGGAAATGCATGCACCCCGGTTCCGGATGACGTCACTCTGCAGAAATTAATCGATCAGGAGGTTCTCGCGCACGGTCGGCAGTGCTTCCTCGTAAACCGGGGCGAGCGCGTCGTCGGATTGCTCACCCTGCACGACATGAAAGAGATTCCTCGATCTTCGTGGACCACGACCACGGCGGCCCAGGCAATGATACCCGTGGAGAAACTAAGCAAGCTCGATCCCAACGCGGAGTTGTGGACGGCCATGGAAAAAATGGGCCGCGACGGCGTCAATCAGATGCCGGTCATGGCGGAAAACGATTTTGTTGGAATGCTCTCCACGGGCGACATCGTCAAATACCTTCACGTTCTTCAGCAAGTTGGAAAGTGAGTAAGGATTGCAGCGAGCGCCTGCCTTCAGCCCGACACACCATCAATCGCGGCGTAACCTGGGGTTACGCTGCTCCGCGGTGCGCCAACTTCCCTTTCAGCAGCACCCCGTCTCCATCGCCAGTCCTAGGCACGCACCCGCCCTGGGTGTACACTCGGCTCGCGGCTGACTTCCTTTACCCCTGGCAGCAAACCGTCTTGGAAGCCTTTGTAGCGCCTCCCAACTCCCTCGCGGTCAAGATCGGCATCGCTGAAAGAGCCATCGCCACCCGGCTGGTCGATACCGGCCTTGGTGAAGACGAGCGCCTGGTTATAAAGGACGCGCTGCAGGCGCTGCGCGTGCTCCTCGGGGAGACCACTGCTCACCGCAACGAAGAAATTCCGAACGAAGACATCGCGTAGCTCCGGCCTTCCCTCCATAAACTGACGATAAACGGGCGATTCCCTACGCCTGCGAAAGTGATTTGCGTCACTTCCCCAATGGATTTGCGTCACTGAGCGAGAACCTAAAATCCTGCAACATCGCTGTGTGATGAGCGAAAAAGATACAATCTTAACCACGATTCACAAGTTGATTGACGAACAGATGGAAACTCTTAAAGGCAAGCTGACGGCCGTCGATGCCGAGCAATATGTCAAGCGTAACAGGCAGATTGAAGAGCTGCTGGAACGGATCAGCCAGAACCATTTCGAAGTCAAATAGTGGCTTCCGCCTCTGCCGCATGCCGCTGGATCCTCGCAACATGAACGGCCGGGGAGATGGCTGACATTTTAGACCGGGCAGATCCCTGACACTTTTTGTTCTTGTTGAGCGGGGGGATGGGGTGCAGGGGAAGGGGGAGAAGGTTCCCCTTCCCTTGCACTCACCTTAAAATCACCCGCCTTTTTCGGCAGCGGCAAGACCACTCGCTTATCGCTGTCAAAACGCCCGATCGGAAACGCCGCGAAATAAATATCGTAGGACCGCTCATCGGTTTGCTGCAACCCGATCGATTCCCCTTCCAGAGCGCCGCTCAAAAATATATTTTCCGACTTCCAGCGGAACTGACCCTGCTCGCGCACGCGGCGCACTTGGAAGGCCCCGCCGTACTCCGGCTCCGGGACGCGCGCCGGATACTCCCGCTCCGAACGCTGGTATACAGCGCTGGGCGTCTGCATCTGCAAAGCCTCATGCGGACGCTCTTGGTTATACTCTCGGCGAAATCGATCGAAGGCCGCCTGCTGCGCTCTCCGCGTCGCCGCCGGCGGTGACGCGGTCTCCTGCTGCAACGTGCGATGCACCCGTTCCTGTCTCCCGTTCTGCTCCGGATGGCCCGCCGCGATCCGCTCCGGCACGATCCCCAGCTTCATCCACCACACCGCCAACCGCGACAGCCCGGCAATCGCCCGCGACGCAAACGGCGCGCCGTTGTCGGTTCGAATCGCTTCCGGCAAACCGTATTCGCGAAACGCCGCCTCGAATATGGCCTGCACTTGTTGGCCGTTGGTCTTGCCCACTTGCTGGCACCGCAGCAGATACCGGCTGCACGCATCGCTGATCGTCAGCGGATCGATCCGCGTGCCGTCCTGCGCTTTGAACCACCCTTTGAAATCCGCGCACCACACCCGGTTGGGCGCATCGGCCGCCGCAAACGGCTTGCTGTACGGCGGCACGCGCCGACGCTTCCTGCGCGGCACCGTCAAGCCCTCCCGTGCCACGATCTCGCCGATCGTGCTGGCCGCCGGCCAAACCACGCCCGGACCTCTTCGCTCCAGCACGATCTTCAACTTCCTCGGTCCCCAACCCATGTGGGCTCGCCGCAGTTCTAACACCGCTGCCTCGATTACCGCCGCCGTCTGGTTCGGATGCCGCTCCGGAGCCCGGCTCAGGTCCTCGAGCGCTTCCAGCCCTCCTTGCCGAAACCGCCGCAGCCACTTGTAGCCGGTATCCCGCGAGATCCCGTAGATCTCGCACAACTCCACCATCGTTTGTTCGTCGTTCTCCCATTCCAGGACAAATCGCGCTCTCTCGTCCACCACACTGCTCGTTTTCCAGGGCATCCTGCTGTTCTACACGCCCTTCGTCGCAGTGTTAGCGATCTCCCCGGTCCAATCTGTCAGCTATGTCCCCGGTCTGTACCAACAAGTGGCACAGCCACTCCTGGCTGTACGGAACAATAGTTCGCCTCCGCGCGATCTCTGTCCTCGCCCGCGGGTGCCGCACCCTTGCTCTCCAAGGGTGCGGTTTTTGACTTTATTCCGCGTCTCCCGCCACACGCTAACCACCAAGCTTTTCCACGGCACCGGTCTTATCCACACCATAACCGTATTGGCTGGCATTTACGTTGGGAATAACATTGCATATGACTCGCCCACAAAACTGCCTGGCCGCAACCCCGCTACCCGGCGAGACTCCTCCAGTCCTCGACCCGATGCCTTTGGGGGATCTGCTTTCTCCTGTTCTAAAATCCGAGATCTTGGTGCACTTACGAGAAGCAGCTCGGGGGGAGGGTCGAGGCAAACGCAGCCCCCGGAGACTTCGACCAAACGAGGCTGCGCTAACTTGACTGGAATGATACTCTTGCGCAAACGAAAGAATAACCTGCATAGAATCACACTCTTGCAAGAAACGCGGCTCGCAGCGAGCCATCCTGCCCGGACAATCCGGCCTGAGTACGATAAGCCCTTCAGAACGTGTAGTTTGTGGACATCTCGCATCCCGTAGGACGCGGCTGCTAAAAGCCTTAGAATGATACTCTTGTGTGAACGCAAAAATAACTGCCCTGGAATGATACTCTTGTGAAAAAAGGTGGGGGGAGGGGTACAAATTCGGGGATAAGGAGTATCGGATATGACGCGGCACGCCTGAATCATCTGGAATCGTCAAGTACGGCATGTGGGCCACATCCTCTATAACGCCTGGCAGGTAGACGACCTTACGAAAGCGTGGGTGAATTCATGAATCGATTGCATTTTGTCGCGCTCGCGGTCCTTGCTCTCGGAGTCGGCTTAACGACCGCTCCCAAAGCGGCGGCTCAAGTGAGCATCAACGTGAACATCGGGCCCGCTCCCGACTGTCCCTATGGGTACTACGACGTGGCTCCTTACGGCTGCGCGCCGTATGGCTACTAAATGGTTTGTTGGCGGCGCTTTCCTCGGCGCCGGACCATGGTTTCACGGCCCGGCCAACTTCCGCGGCCACGTGAATAACAAATTCCATCCCGAGCACGGCTACAAAGGCCCGATGCCGAGGCCCGGCGATCATCCCGAGCCCTCCAAGCCCGTCGGTAAGCCCTCGCACTTCAAAGGCAATGAAATGCGCGATGGAAAAGGCCACGTAGGGGGCAAGAAATAACTTCGAGAGTGTGTAGCTTGAGGTCGAGCAAATTTGTCGCTCAGGCCGCGCCTGCGTCTTTCGCAGGCGCGGCCTGAGGCTTTCGGGCGGGTGCCGCACCCTTCGGTTTCGAGGGTGCGGTTTAAAGAGGTGACAAAAATCCGTCCACTTGATGGGATCGCCGTATGTTGGCCGCACTGCCGAGCGCGTAAGCATAAGTCTCTGCGCCGGCAGGTAAGTGATGCATGTGCTCATAGCGGACGACCACCAAGGTGTTCGGGAGAACCTTCGCTGGCTGTTGAAAGAACAGCAGCCTCGCTGGCGGCTTTCCGAAGCGGCCAGCGGACAGGAAGCGCTGGAATTCTTCGGCAAAAAAGGTCCGGATGTGGCCGTGCTCGATATCATGATGGCGCCGATGGGCGGGATCGCCGCAGCTTATCAAATACGGCGAACTCATCCGGCCACCAAGATCATCTTCATCAGCAATCATTACGACATGCGCGAGGGTTCCGCAGTCACGCGATCGCTGGGCGTGGGAGCGTTTGTTCCGAAAGCGGACCTGGTCAGGTTGCTGGTGCCCACGATCAAGCGCCTTCTGGCCGAAGGGAACCGGCTTTTGTAATTTATCTGTGTTTTAATTGGCGGCATGGATCAGGCGGCCATTCGTCCGCGCCCCGCGGTTGGGGCCATCGTGGTGGTCAGCGGCCTGGCCGTGTCTTTCCTGCTGTGGCTGCTGTACGTGCATCGCGCTCCAGCCGATTTTGCCGGACGCTGGATGTTTCTGCCCGCGCTGAACGCGTTCCTGAACGGGCTGTGCGCGATCGCCCTTTGCGTGGGCTTCTACTTCATCAAGCATGGCCATAGGAGCGCGCATCGCAAGAGCATGCTGCTGGCCTTCGCGTTCTCCGCGGCTTTTCTCGTCAGCTACATCGTGAACCACGCGCTGCACGGCGACACGATTTTCCCCGGCCATGGCTCGGTGCGCACGCTCTACCTTTCCATCTTGGCCAGCCACGTCATCCTTTCCATCGTAGCGCTGCCGATGGTTCTGACGACGTTCTTTTTCTCGCTCACAGGCCGCTTCGCCATGCACCGCCGAATCGCGCGCTTCACCTTCCCCATCTGGCTCTACGTTTCCATCACCGGCGTGGTGGTTTTCGTCTTCCTCAAGGCCTACGCGTACTAGATTATTGCTCCGGGAGCGCAGCGTTGGGAGCCTTCACGTTGACGCACACATGCTCATCTCGCGCCATGACGCGCTGGGGTTCGTTCCGCATGAAGCCCCGTGAAACCATCCGTGGAACCACCCTTGAAACAATGAGACGCGCGCTGGCCATTGCGATCCTGCTGATTCTGCCGTGCGCGAGCCTGGCCGAGCGCGGCGGAGCCGCTCGCTCGGCCGACGGCAAACAGGGCGCAACTCGCCGGGCTCAGGATGCCGCTCAGGACCCGGCCGCCAATTCCCTGCCCCCGCGGCGGCTTTCCGACGCGGCCAAGACGGCGCTCGCCTCGTGCCTGAAGAAGAGTCCGGGGGAATTCTCGATCGCGGCCATCACCGATGACCGCGAGGCCTATCGCTACGCGCAGGATTGGCGCGAGGTGTTTCTTGCCTCCGACTGGCACGCGGAAGGCGGCGACACGCTGATCAAGATATTCACGATTGCGGGCGGCAGGTGGACGGGCATGCGCGTCAGCATGCACGGCGATCCTCAGCGCGGCGAAGCGCCGGGAGACCAATCTCCCGAAGCGGGCTTTGCCCGCTGCGTGGAGGCGCGGCGGGATATTCCCGCCGGAGGGCGCATCCTCAGGTACAAGGAACGGCGCGCGGGCGCCGTGGAGATTCAGGTGAGCGCCGAGCAGTAGGTGAGGGCGCGGCGAGAGGCGGCGTGGGCGCGAAAGCATACGCGGCCGAATGACGGCGCGGCAGAAGAGAAAAAGCCTCAGGTCTCGCCCGCGAAAGGCGCAGGCGCGACCTGAGCTGCAAACTGCGCACAGCCCATCTGCAAAGCCAAGAGTGGCTGTGCCACCCTGCTGCCGGATCAGGCTAGGCCGGCTTTGTACAATGCCACTAGCTTACCCCAGGCTTTTTCGGCGTCGGCCATGTTGTAGATCGGGCCTTGGGCGTCGGCGGGCATGTCTTTCACGCACCAGCCGTGCTTGGAGGAATAGACCTCGATCTCGGCGGTGACGTGCGCCGCTGCGAAGGACTCGCGCAGCTTGTCCTTGGCGTCGGGCTGGCGCATGTCGTCATTGGAAGCGATGCCGAAATACATGCGCGCCTTGATCTTGGGCGCCAGCAGGTGCGGGCTGTCGGGTTTGTCCGAAACGAGGCCGCCGCCATGGAACGAGCCGCCCGCGCCTACGCGATCGGGAACGGCCGCGCAGGTCTTCACCACCAGCGGGCCGCCCATGCAGTAGCCCTGGGTGCCGACTTTCTTGGACTTGTTCACCTGCTTTTGCGCATCCAGCCAGGCGATGAACGCCATGGCATCTCTTTCGCACGCGCCGGGCGCGTTGATGGAGGCCATCAACGGCTGAATTCTGGGCATGTCTGTCTGGAAGTTGAAGGTGGCCACATCGTCGACCGCCGCACCTTTTTTGACGCGGTAAAAAGGATTGGGGACCAGCACGCTGTACCCTTCCGCGGCGATGCGCTTGCCGATGTCGCGCATCGAGGGGCGCAGGCCGAACGCGTCGGTCCAGATCACCACGCCGGGATGCGAACCGCCGGTGGGATGAATGAAGGCGGCGTCGCACATGCCGTCGGGAGTTTTGATCTCCACGTCGGTCTCGGTGACGGTCATGGCGGCCGATGCGGAGCCCGAGGCGGCGGCAATGCCGGCGGCCACGGACATGGCGATGAAATCGCGCCGCGAGAGATCGCTCGAAGATTCGTCGGGCTGATCGGATTCGTTGGGGTCGTCCATGATTGGCTCGCTCATTTGCGCAGCTCCTTTATTTTTTGGGGGGGGGCGAAAAGCTCGCGGGCGAATTGCCGCTCGCGACTTTCGGGTTCGCGGGAAAAGCTATGTCAGAGGTTCTCGCGTGTCAAGGCTGGTTTGGGAATTGCCTGTGGATTCCCTTTTCGGGCCGGCGCACGGATCAGGGATCGTTGACCGCCGGGAACTTTATGGCAACTTTCTCAAAAGGGCGAGTTTGCGCGGCTTTGAATCGTGTAGCATTTACGTCTGTGAAAGCGCGAGCCGCAGCCTCAACCCACAAGAAGGTGGTGGTGAACCTTGCCGACCGCAGCTCGTTGCAGGGGTACGTCAATCCGCTGCGGCTGCCCAACGATCCCTTGGATGTGCTCACGACCAACGGCGAGCACCGCGAGATTCCGCTGCGGGAGGTTCGCGCGGTCTATTTCGTGCGCGACTTCAGCGAAGATTACCAGCCCGAGCGCAAGGCCTTTCTCAGCCGGCCCAAGCTGGACGGGCTGTGGGTGCGGCTGAAGTTTCGCGACGGGGAAACGCTCGAGGGCGTGGTCACCAACGACTTGCTGGCGCTGCTCGATGGCGGCCTACAGATTACGCCGCCGGACCTGAACGGCACGGCCGTGCGCATCTTCGTGCCGCGCGCCGCGCTCAGCGAAGTGACCGTGCTGGGCGTGGTGGGGGTGGCGCGCCGCAAGCCTGCTCCGGCGGC
The DNA here is from genome assembly GCA_963823935.1 of uncultured Acidobacteriota bacterium. Taxonomy (GTDB): domain Bacteria; phylum Acidobacteriota; class Terriglobia; order Acidiferrales; family UBA7541; genus Palsa-189. The sequence continues at coordinate 61,133 of CAWGNM010000024.1, read as the reverse complement.
GTTGCCGGCACAGCCCAAGCTTTTCTCCGAGTGAGTCTCTAACATAAAGATGCACAGCCAAGAGTGGCTGTGCCACTAGAGCCGAAAAGCAGATTCCTCACCGACATCGGCAAAAAGCGCCGCTGGGTTTGATTGGATGACGAAGGAGCGGCTCCAGAACCTAGCGAGTAGACTTGTGTTTGCGAAAACCAAGGCTCGGTCGGAAGGAACCGCAATGAAGATTATAGGCTGCGATTTTCACCCGAGCTACCAACAGATCGCGATGCTGGACGGCGACACGGGCGAGCTGTTGGAATTTCGTTTGGAGCACGAGAAAGGAGAGGCGCGCCGGTTCTATGAACAGCTGCAGGGGCCGGTGCGGGTGGGGATGGAAGCGGTGGGCAACTCGCAGTGGTTCGAGCAGTTGCTGGCCGAGTTGGGGCAGGAGTTGTGGATTGGAGACGCGACACAGATCCGGCAGATGGTGGTACGACGACAGAAGACCGACCGGCGGGATGCGCAGCATATTTTGCAGTTGCTGATCGACGGGCGGTTTCCGCGGTTGTGGGTTCCCAGCGGGAAGATACGCGATGTGCGGCAGTTGTTGCGGCACCGGCAGAAGCTGGTGGAGTGGCGCACCCAGGTGAAGAACCAGTTGCAGCATCTGGCGCTGAACCAGGGTGTGCGGCGGAAGGGGAAGTTGTGGAGCAAGCAAGGGCGCGCGGTGCTGGAGCAGTTGCCGCTGGAAGGCTGGACGGCGCGGCGCCGAACGGAGTTGCTGGGGATGCTGGATCGTTTACAGGAGCAGGTCCAAGAGCTGGACACCGCGGTGCGAGCGGAAGCCGAGCAGCGGCCGGAGGTGCGGCTGTTGATGACCCATCCGGGCGTGGGGCCGGTGGTGGGATTAGCGTATGCCTTGACCATCGGACCGCCGGGAAGATTTCCGCGCGGCAAACAGGTGGCCAGTTATTTGGGATTGATCCCGCGGGAACATTCTTCCGGCGGGCGGCAGAAGCTGGGAGCGATCAGCAAGCAAGGCAATACCATGATGCGTACGCTTTTGGTCGAAGCCGCCCAAAACGCGGCGCGTTTCGATGAACAGTTGCGGCGGGACTATCGCCGGCTGGCGGCGCGCAAACACAAGGCGCTGGCCAAGGTGATGGTGGCGCGCAAGTTGGCGGTGCGGCTGTACTGGATGCTGCGCGAGCAGCGCCCGTATGCACACCGTGCAGCCCCGTGTTGGTGTGCCTTGACACGGCACGGTGGCACGGCTTGATTGGCAAAACGCACAGGAAAGGCCCGGATCAGGCGGCGCGCGCGGGAGCTTTTCGGCGAAGCCTTCGAGTGGATGCGACGCCGGCGAAGAAGCGCAGGATCGTCGTAAGGGTGAAGGCGAAGAGCAGGACCAGGATCGGGTCGAGGGGGTGGCGGAAGCGCAGCGAGGCGTGGGCCAGGTAGTAGACCAACGGAAAGAACAGCGCAAACGAGATTAGCGGAAAGATGAATTCGTTGTTCGCGAGAAAGAGCAGCGCGAGTCCGGCGACGGTCCCCAGCAGAAGAAGGAAGCTGCAGATAGACACCGCGCGCAGCAAGAGCGAATCGGCGGAGAGAAAATCGCTGAACGGCGCGGAGGTGCCCAACCAGAAAGCGACCACCCGATCCCAGGTGAGGCGCAGCTCAATGCCGGGATTGGCGGCCATGAAATGCAGCGCCTTGCGCATCTCCTCCTGCATGAAGGCGGACTCTCCCACGCGATAGAAGCGAAAAATCTCGCGCTCGCGGGTGATGTTGAAAGGCCAGACCGGCGGATGCGGGCCGTAGTTTTCGTTGTTCCCGACATAAAGCTCCACGCCCAGATTGGAGCGCAGAGGAATGAATCTGTGGAAGGCGCGGTAGTTGCGGATGGTCCACGGCGCGCAGCACAGCACGACGACCGCGGCGGCCAGCGCGGGCGCGCGGAAGCCGGCGCCGCGCTTGGCGGCGCGGTACGCGGCCCATCCGAGCAAGAACGGTAGAACCGAGCCGAGCGAGGGATTGGTGAGCAGCGCGAAGGCCCAGAGCAGTCCATAGGCGCACCAATCGTTTAGCCAGTGCAGGCGTGCCAGGCGCGGCGATTCGGCGAGCTCCAGCGTGGCCCACAAAAGCGTCGCGGCCAGCAGCGCGGTGAGCGAGGTGTCCCAAATCCACTCGAAGGGAAAGATCACCGCGTTGGGAAGCAGCGCCCAGAACCAGGCTGCCGCAGCCGCAGTGACCGCCGTGTCTGGCGTGTCCGGGCCGGCGATGCGCTTGCCGGCGTAGAAGATCGGCAGGCAGGTGGCCGCGGAGAAGAGAATGTTCATGGAGTGGCGGCGAAGAACGAACGAATGGTCTCGACTCCGAAAATGCGAAAGATGCCCGCGATCAGCAGAGGATAGACCGGCGCGACCCAGGCGGTAGGGCCGGTGTCGCGTCCAAAGGGTGAGCTGAATCCCTTGCCCATGGCCAGGGAGTAGGCGATGTTGCCGGTCTCCTGGTGGAAGCGCAGGAGTAGAACTTCACCGGGAATTTGGCGCTGCTGCTCCCAGGCATAAGCGAGGCGCAGGCCCACGGCTGCGAAAAAGATGAGCCAGATGGAAGTGAGCGCGGCTACGAATTGACGTTTCATGCTGGAACTTGTCGGGCGATCAAGAAAATTCAGACTGACCATTATCTCGAATCGGCCCCTCGTCAAAATCTTCGCATGGATCGAACAGTTACGGATGCAGGGAAAGCAAATAGCGTCGCCTTGCGCCGCATCCCTTACGCAGAGAAGAATTGGGTTTCGCTGGGCGCGGGGCGGGTATATAACGGAAGGTCCTTTACGAAAGAGCGAGGCATGATGAACCATTCAAGAACGATCGCTGCCGCTTTGATTTTGGTATTGGCCTTCGCGGGCTTGGCCTGCGCCCAAGGGCCCATGGGAGGGATGCTGGGACCGCAGCCGCGCGGCATTTTCAATCCGATTGTAGGTTCCGGGGCGCAGTACGAGATCCAGCGCGGCGCGCAGGATGCCGGCGGCAAGAAGACAACCATCGAGATCGACGCGACGGGCAAGGAGCCGGTGGACGGCAAGGACGGCTACTGGCTGGAGAGCTCGGGCACGACGCCGGTGGGCGACATGGTGGTGAAGGTGCTTACGGTGCAGGAGGGCGCGAACACGACCTTCACGCGCACGATCATGCAGATGGCGGGACATTCCGCGACGGAGATGCCGGCGATGGGCCGCATGCAGCAGAAGCAGTCGCTGGACATTCGCAGCGAAGCGGACAAAGTGGGAAGCGAGTCCGTGAGCACGCCCGCGGGGGACTTCAATGCCGACCACTACCGCCTGAAGAACGGCTCGGGCGATTTCTGGGTGAGCGACAAAGTATCGCCCATTGGCTTGATCAAGTATCAGGGCAAGGACATGACCATGGTGCTGATCAAGCAGGTAAAGGACGCCAAGGACAAGATCACGGGGACGCCGGTGCCCTTCAATCCGGCACTGATGATGGGCGGCGGCCAGGCGCCCAAATAGCTGCAAGGTTTTTTGGCGAAAGGATCTCCCATTCGGATGACGGAGGCGAAATCCCATGAGCGACAAGAACACCGATCATGCGGCGAAGCAGAAGCTGGGACCCACACCGGAATCCTGCATCATCATCGACCAACCTTTGGTGCGCGACTACTCAACCGGCGGCGGACACGGGCCCGAAGAGACGCTGGTGGAAGGCGATGGGAAGCTGGTTACGAAGAAGTGGCAGGGCTACCCTCCGCGGGATCTGAATCTGATCGGAAAACCGCATCCGGCCATGCCGCAAGTGGGGATACCGCGGCTCACCGGCAAAGCCGAGTACACCACTCGCATTCAATTGCCAAACATGCTGTATACGAAATTGCTCACCAGCCCGCATCCGCGCGCGAAAGTGAAAGCGCTGGACGTTTCCAAAGCGGAAAAGATGCCGGGTGTGGCGCATATTCTGACGCCGCAGAATGCTCCGAACACCTATCCGCTTCCTGAGGAGCTTTTCTTTCAAGGCGAAGTGGTGGCCATCGTGGCCGCGGAGACTGAGGATCAAGCCGAGGACGCCGCGGCGGCGATCCAGGTGGAGTACGAGCTACTGCCCTTTGCGTCGAACCTGGACCAGGCCATGGCGCCGAACGCGCCGGACCTGGGCAGCAAGCAAAAACCCGCAGTGACGAAGACGCTTTCAGAATGGGGCGATGTGGATAAGGCTTTTGCGGAGGCGGAGATCGTCAAGGAGTTTACCTACGGTTTTGGCGGAGGACTTCCTGTTCCCTTGCAGCCGAACGGGTGCATCGCCAAATGGGATGGAGACAAAGTAACGATCTGGGGCATGGGACAGAACATCTATCCATCGCGCGCGACGGCGGCGAGGCGCCTGGGGATTCCCGTGGAGAATGTGCGCTTCATCGATAAATGGAACGGCGGGACGTTTGGAGGAGCGCAGAACACCGGCGACAAGTTCTATCCGTGGATCGCGCACATCGCCAAGACGACGAACCGGCCGGTGAAGTTGATGCTCACCAAGAGCCAGGAGCTGGCGTTTCTGCAAGTGAAGCCGCAGACGCTCACCAAGTTCAAGATCGGGGCGATGAAAGACGGAAAGATCACAGCGTGCCAGCGCGAATTCCACGTCAACTCGGGCGCGAATCTGAGCGAGGGCCCAGGGATGAACGGGGGCAGGAGCGAGCTTTACGTTCACGTCGTTCCCAACTGGAAGGAGATCGGCTTCCTTTACCGAACGAATTCGATCAACACCGGCGCGGCTCGCAGCTATTTGCAGCAAGAGTTCAAGTGGGCCTGGGAACAGATGATGGACGAGATGGCGGAAGCGGTGGGCATGGACCCGGTGCAGATACGGCTGCTCAACGTGCAGAAGCCGGGAACGCAGGTCGCCCTGAAACAGGGTGGCACGACTGTCATTCCGATGCCGGAGATGGAGAAAGGCACTCTGCGCTACGACTGCTTCGCTTCGGTGGAGGTGCTGGAGGAAGGCGCGAAGGCCATCGGGTGGGAGAAGAGAAATCCCGTGGCCGGCGGAAATCCGGGCCGATTCAAGCGCGGATTCGGCGTGGCCATGTCCCAGCACCACGCCGGGCGGCTGGGATATCAGGAAGGCGAGCCGGGGTTCGACTGGATGATGGCGAACCGGCGAGGCGGCGCCGCCGCCGGGCCGGGAAACGACATCTACGACGGGGCGCTCGAGATCAACGCGGACGGCGACGTGGTTCTGCGATTCGCCCAGCCGGATAGCGGCACCAATCACGGCACGTCGATGTCCATGCAGGTCGGTGAAATTCTAGGATTCACGACGCTGGATCGCATCCGGCTGATCTGGGGAGATTCGGAGCTTGCGCCCCAGGCCCCGGGTTGGAGTTCCGGCTTGACCACCGCCATACAAGGCGGGGCCCTGTGCAATGCCGCGGATAAGCTGCGCAAGGATCTTCTCCAGCGTGCGGCCGGGGCGCTGAAGACGGATGCGGCGAAGCTGGAGATCCGAGACGGAGTGATCTCCTCCACCGAACGGCCCAACGCCAAGATCACTTTCGCGGCGCTGGTGAAGGCCAACAAAGGACCCCTACGCATGGCGGGCAGATGTGTCCTGACGGGCAGCGGAAGAGCAATGGCCCGAGGCGTGGGCGCGTGTTTTGCCGAAGTGGAAGTGGACACATGGACCGGCGACTGGCGCTACGTGAACGCGGCGTATTGCCACGACGCCGGCCATGTAATGAATCCGCTGCTGGCGAACGCCGATCAGCACGGAGCGCTGGTGCAAAACATGGGTATGACCACCGACGCCATTCCCTGGGATCGCGAATTTCCGGGGACACTTCACTACGGCGTGGGATATCTGTCCTACAGACTGCCGACAATCATGGAGCCTCCGGAGCAGACCAACGTGTTTATCAACAGCCAAGAGCCGCGCTGGTTCTTCGGGGCCAAAGGTTTCGCAGAAACCGCCATTGGCGCCGCTCCGAGCGCGATCGCCAACGCTATCTACAACGCCTGCGGCGTAAGAATTCGCGAGCATCCCATCACCAAGGACAAAATTCTTGCGGGTCTGCGCGCCAAGGGAGAGATCGTATAAACCGATTTCCATTGGCCGCAGGATTGCGTCACATGAGCGAGAAAACGAAATCGAGGCTGTCGACCCGGGCGCGCGGGGCTTTGCCCCGGCTTGCTGCCGCGACGTTGTTGGCGCTCGTTGCCGGTACGTTGGCGATTCCTTCCACCGCCGCGCAGAACGGCGCGCAGGCGAACGAGCCTCGCACCAGGCAGCCCGCGGTGGTCAAGCAAGTCGCCCCCGATCTCTACTTTTTCTTCGATTTCGACGGCTCCAATTCCATTTTTCTAGTGACCGATGCGGGCGTGCTGGTGATCGATACGCGCGAGCATCCACGGGCCGGAGCGGAATTGATCGCGCAAATACGCAAGGTCACAGACAAGCCAATCAAGTGGGTGATCAACAGCCATTTTCACGGGGACCACACCTTCGGGAACGCGGCCTTCCAGGCGGCGGGGGCGATGTTCGTGGCGCAGCAAGAGACGGCGCGCATCATGCCGCTGGTGCAGCCGAAGGAGATGGCCCGGCGGCAGGATTATTTCAAGGAAAACAACTACGATCCCAAGGAAGTGAAGCTCATCTTGCCGGATGTCACGTTCGAGACGCAGATGAGCATTTTTCTTGGCGGGCGCGAGGCGCGGCTGATGTATTTCGGGCCGGGACAGCAGGCCGGGGACACTTTTGTGCTATTCCCACAGGACCGCGCGCTCTACACGCCGGGCGCGTTTGCGCGGCACAGCATGCCGAACATGGCGTTCACCCCGTCCGTGGATAATTGGCTAAAGCTGCTCAATCAGATTGCCGCGCGGACGAATTATGACTTCATCCTGCCCGCGCATGGCGACGTGGCGCACCGCGAAGACGTCAAGGAACTCGCGAATATGCTGCAAGACGAATACACGACAGTGAAAGCCGCGGTGGACAAAGGCATGCCCCTCGAGCAAGCGCAGGCGACCCTCACGTTTCCGCAGTATAAGGATTGGCGTAATTATCAGCGGCTGAAGAATGAGATCAAGTCGCTCTACGAATTGATCCAGACCGGCAAGCGCAGCTACTTCGAGTAAGCGGATCGAGCCTCCCCGCCATTCTGTGGTTTTGGAGAAGAAGCTGGCCGGGTTCGAAGCAACTGAAGTTAGTGCTTGTCCTGGTCCGGATGAGAGTGCCGCCAGTTCCAGTAGTCTTTCTGCTCGTTTTGATTCAGCTTGCCGTAGTCGCGGTACGTATCGTGCGGGTGAGACTCTACCCAGTAGTTGTGATAGGCGCGATCCTCGTTGGCATCCCAGTGATGATAATCGCGATAGGCAGGATCGTAGACGCCTACGCGCGCCGCGCAGCCGCTCGAGGCTACCATTGCGGACAGTCCCAAAAAGAGCATGAACACGCCACTCGATAGTCTTTTCATATGCCGCTTCATTTGACCTTTCCTAGGCCTTCTGTGAGTTAGATGTTGGTGAGCGGGCGGCGGGATGGCAGGAACACCTGAGAACGGTTTGCGTGGAGCATTTAAGGAGAGGAGTGCGCGGGGCGTATTTGGAGCTCGATCTCGGAAACCTTTCCCTCACGCCTGGATACCTCGAGGTCATAGAAGTTCTGCAGATTGAGCCAGAACTCGGGATTGGTGCGGAAGTATCGCGCCAGGCGCAGGGCGGTCTCTGCGGTGATGCGCCGCCGCTCGTGGACGATTTCGCCGATACGCGTCGCGGGCACGCGCAGTTCGAGGGCGAGCTTATTGACGCTGAGGCCCAGGGGCTTCATGAAATCCTCGCGGAGGATTTCGCCGGGGTGCACAGGGGGCATAAGGGTTGCGGGCTTATTCTTCATTGTTCTTCCTAATGGTAGTCGACGATTTCGACATCGTAGCAATGGCCCTCGCGCCAGACAAAACAGATACGCCACTGATCGTTGATACGGATTGAGTGCTGTCCCTTTCGATCTCCTCGCAGCGCCTCTAATTCATTTCCCGGCGGAGACGCCAACACTCGTAACTCCGTAGCGGCATGGAGCTGAAGCAGTTTCCGCAAGGCCACTCTCTCGATGACACGAAAACGCCTGCTGTGATGATACTGAAAGAGCTCCTCGGTTTCTCTCGAGCGGAAGCTCTGGATCACACGCCTAGAGTACTACGCTTCACGTTATACGTCAAGCGGTGAGGGCCGACACTTTCAGGTTTGACACGCGGTTAACGCTTGGGAGGGGGCCAGGAGTTTAGGAAGCCGTCGCGGTTGGGCATTTTTACTTGCGGCAGGGATTTGGCGTCGAGGACGGCGTCCTTGGGGACGACCGCGTCGATGGAGAGGATGTACGCGGTGAGGGCGTAGACTTCGTCGTTCGAGAGCGATTCGGGCGCGCGCAAAGGCATGGCGCGGCGGACGTAGTCGAAGATGGTGGTGGCGCTGGGCCAATAGCTTACCGGAGTCTTTACCGGCTTGGCCGAAGCGATCGTGCCGATGCCGCCGGTGAGCCGGTCCAGGGGCCCTCCTTTGCCTTCGGGGCCGTGGCAGACCTGGCATTTCTCGGCATAGACTTTGGCGCCCTGCTCGACCGAGCCGCTGCCTTCGGGCAATCCCCTGCCGTCGGGAGTGACGGTGATATCGAGCTGGCGGATTTCGTCGGGCATGAGCGGGCGGCCGAGATTGGGATGCGTGGACTTATTTTGACTCGCGGCCCGCGACTGAGTTTCGCCCGGAGCTTGGGACTGGGCGCGGCAGAGGCTGGCGACGGAGAGCGAGAGCCCCGCGGCGAGCAAGGCAATCGCGGTTAAACAATCGTGGGCCGGGCGCGGAAAGCGCGCGCGCCTAAACATACACATTTTGCACCGTCCCGTCGGCGGCGACGTTCCAACTTTGGATGCCGTTGTAGTGATAGGGCTGGCCGGGCGCGTACTGCGCGACCCAGGCCGAGCGCGTGGGCTGGACGTTGCCCTTCTCGTCGGTGGCGCGGCTCATGAGGATGGCGGGGCGGCCGTCCCATTGCCAGGGCAGATGGAAGCGGGCCAGCGCCTTGGGCAAAACGGGCTGGCCGAGCGCGGCGAGAGTCCAGCTCTTGCCGCCGTTGGTGGAGAGTTCCACCTTGGAGATGCGGCCGGCGCCGGACCAAGCCAGACCGGAAATTTCGTAGAAGCCGGGCGCGGGCAGGTTCATTCCAAACGACGGCTTGATGATGGCCGACTTCACGCCCTGCAGAAACATGTACTGGCGCGCTTTGCCATCAGGTAGCAGCTCGGTGTAGTGCGAAGTTTCGTCGCGGGCGTCGACGGGGGCGTCGATGACGTTGAGGCGGCGCAGCCACTTGACGTTGATATTGCCCTCGAAGCCGGGCAGCAGCAGGCGCATGGGATAACCCTGCTCGGGGCGAATGGCTTCGCCATTCTGGAAGAGCGCGATCATGGCGTCGTCGAGGCATTTCTCGAGGGGCACGCTGCGGCTCATGGCCGCGGCGTCGGCGCCTTCGGCGATCACCCATTTGGCGCCGCGCTGGATGCCGGCTTCGTCGAGCAGAGTGGAGAGGCGCACGCCGGTCCATTGGGAGCAGGAGACCAGGCCGTTCAAGGCGCCGGCGGCGGCTTGCTGCGGCTGGGGTTGGCTGAACGTGCCGCTATTGCCGGCGCACTCGACAAAATAAATTTGCGATTCGAGCGGATAGCGCAGGAGCGTTTCGCGCGTGAAGGCCAGGGGCTGGCGGACGAGGCCGTGAATGACCAGCTCGTGGCGGGCGGGGTCGATGTCGGGGACGCCGTTGTGGTGTCGCTCGAAGTGCAGGCCGTTGGGCGTGATGGTTCCGGCGAGCTGCTCAAGCGGCGTGCGCGAAGCGCCCACCCCGAGGCGGACGGCGGCCGTGGGAGGAATCGCGCGCTGGACTTTTTCTTCCCAATGCGACGGCGCGCCGTAGGGGGAGAAGGAACGGCCTGGAGTTTTCATCCACGGGGGCGCGCCCTCTCCAATGCTGTAAGACCCGATGCTTGCGGCACCCCCGGCTTGGCTGGCGGCGTCCTGGGCGGCGGCGAGCGCGGCAGCGCTTGCGCCGATTCCTGCGAGCCCGGCCCCCGCGGCAAGAGCGCCCGCGCGGAGGAGCGCGCGGCGTCCGATCTCGCGGCGCGGTTCTGTGTCGGCGGCGGCGTTGGCGTTGGCAGCGTTAATTGGGGCGCGACGGCTTTCGCTCATGGGTTCCCTCCTGGGCTTCCTTTATCTCTACATGTATACACCCGAAGGCGCCATGTTGCCGCTGCTAGTCAATTGGAGGGTACTGAGTCACCGTTCTAGACAGCCGGCGACTTACCAGGAGTGGGCATTCCACTTGTCTGTGATTATCCCTGCTCCTATTATTTCCTTCGGCATGAACAAGGACAGAGAGGGCGAGCGCATCGCCAAGGTGATCGCACGCGCTGGATTGTGCTCGCGCCGCGATGCCGAACGATGGATTGCCGACGGGCGCGTGAGCGTCAACGGAAAGATGCTGGACACACCGGCCTTCACCGTTGGGCCAGCCGACAAGATCCTTGTGGACGGCAGAGCGCTGCCGGCCGCGGAAGCGCCGCGCCTTTTCTTGTATCACAAGCCCGTCGGCCTAGTGACCAGCGCGCGCGACGAAAAAGGGCGGCCGACCGTCTTTGCCCATTTGCCGCCCGGGCTTCCGCGGGTGGTCAGCGTCGGGCGGCTGGACCTGACCAGCGAAGGGCTGCTGCTGCTCACCAACGATGGGGGCCTGGCGCGATATCTCGAATTGCCGGCAAATGCCTTGCAGCGTCGCTACCGGGTGCGCGTGCATGGCGACGTAAATCCCGCCGCTCTTGCCCGGCTCGCGCAAGGCGTCACGGCTGAGGGTGTGAGATATGGGCCCATTGAAGCCAGGATCGAAGGGGGAAGGGGCGGCGCCAATTCGTGGATTGCCGTCATGCTCAAAGATGGCAAGAATCGCGAAGTCCGCAAAGTGATGGCGCATATTGGCCTGCAAGTGAACCGGCTGATCCGCACGGCCTACGGTCCCTTTCAATTGGGCTCCCTACCGCCCGGAGAGGCAACGGAAGTTCCACCGAACACTCTGAAAGAGAAGCTCCCCGGTTATTTCGCTCAACGATTGCGGCCCCCATCCGCAAACCGGAACTAGCTACGCCAAGTTGGCTTTGGCCGGATTTTCGAAACTGGGGCTTTCGGCCGGGAGTAAGTTAGGAACCTGGGGATAACTTCCGGAGCTGCCAGCAGGTCCAATGCGGGCCCCGGCCGTGGCTGATCGCCCAGTCTGTCATCCTTATCGCATCCGCGGGATTTTTCGGCGATCCCCGGATTCCGCTGGCTTGCGAGAAATCCTCCCAGGTGCCGCCGGCGAGGGTGTCGGCCGGACCGCGGTGAAACTGCAAGATCCCGTCGGACATGATGCCGTCAGAGTCGGGCCGGGAGACGTTCCTCCCGCTACTCTCGCATTGGATCAGCTTTTCGATCGTGGCCTTGTTCTTCACGGCGAACGGGAGCGAATATCCCCATCGCGGACCGGAAATGAACGTTTCCATGGCTATTGGTGGTGTGACCGTGGATTCATCTTCGCGGATTGAACCGGGCCGGGCTAATACGGTCTGAATGAGCGTAACGAAGGGGAGCGATAGGAATAGGAGATAGAGCAGCTTTTCGATCAGTGGAACGGAGCGTTGGCCCTGCCCCTGTTTCCGAAATTCAGCTTTGTCGGGGGCTTTGTCGCGGGCGTTGCCGCGAAGGTTCGGTTGGCGAACATGTGGGCGCACCGAGCCCCGACGAATCGGAGAGCGAGGCCAGCGTATGGTCAGGGTCATGGAGCCCCACTATACCTCAAGGCGAACAGAAAGCGAACTACTATTTAACGGCTCCTATTCCGATCTGTTTGCTCTTGGCACTGGGATTCTCTAACTGGCCGGGCAGCGTCGTGGTACCCGAGCGCGGGCTGGCAGGATTATTTTCCTGAGGTAGTAGCTGCGCTCGTAAGGTGACCACCCGCGAAACCGGTCTTCATGTGCGCCGTGGAGAATTACTGCAAGGCGTCGCGCTGCGAGTCGCTGCCGAGGGCAGCTTGGCGACTTCCCAGCCGGCGATTCCGCCGGCAATTTCGCTGACCAAATCGAATCCGCAGCGCTGCAACAGGCTGGCGGCGATGGAGGAGCGATAGCCGCCCGCGCAATAAACCAGCAAGGGCCGGTCCTTTGGCAAATCCGATGCGCGCTCGCTGAGGTGATTCGAGCGGAATGCTCAAGCTCCCGTCGATGAATTTCTGTTCATGCTCGAGCGGGGTGCGAACGTCGATAGCCAGGGGCGGCTCGGGCTGGGACAAAAGCTGGGAGGCAAATGGCGCGCTGACGCGCTCGGTGGCGACCGTCAAATCGGGGCGCGATTCCAGGCTGTGCAATCCATCCTGCAAGAATCCGGCGATGTGATCGAAGCCGATTCGTCCCAGGCGCGTGGCCGATTCGTTTTCGCGGCCGGGGTCGGCAATGATGACGATGGGATGGTCGCGATCGAGCAGGGTTCCGGCCCACGTGGCGTATTGGCCGCCGAGGCCGATGTTGATGCTGCCCGCCAGGTGCGCGGAGGCAAATTCGGCGGGGTCGCGCGTATCGAGGATCTGCGCGCCGTTCTTCTGCATGGCGAGAACTTGATCCAGGGTCATCGGGTTTATGCGCGCCAGCGCCTGCTCGAGCGTGGGCCGCTCCTGGCTATTCAACACCGCGTCATAGTTGAAGTAGGCGGGAGCTTCGGGCTGGTCGGCGGTGACCACCTGAATGAAGGCCTCCTTGCTCATGGGCTGGAGGGCGTAGTTCAAGCGGCGCTGCTCGCCCATGGTGGAGACGGTCTCCTTGCTCAGCGCTTTGCCGCACAGCGAGCCGGCGCCGTGAGCGGGATAGACCAGAGTCTGGTCCGGCTGGACCAGCAACTTGGAGTGCAGCGAATCGAAGAGCATGCCGCCCAGTTGGGCGGCCGACCAGCCCAGCGCGGCGCGCAGATCGGGACGGCCTACGTCGCCGATGAAGAGAGTGTCGCCGGTGAGGACAGCATACGGCGTGGGCGAGGGCTCGGCGCCGCCGGCGTTCAGGTCGTACACGAGGATGGAGATGGACTCGGGCGTGTGTCCGGGCGTCTCCAGAGCCTTGAGGCGGACGCGGCCGAATTCGAGGGTGTCGCCATCGTGAAGCGGCGTGAAGGGGTAAGCGGCTTTGGCGGCGGCGCCCAGATAGATCGTCGCGCCGGCGCGGTCGCGCAGTTCCAGATGGCCGGCGACGAAATCGGCGTGGAGATGCGTGAGGATCACGTGCTTGATCGCGAGGCCGTGTTCGGCGGCGAAGGCGGTGTACTGCTCGGTGTCGCGCTGGGGATCGACCACCGCCGCCGTGCCCGTTGCCTCGTCTCCAATGATGTAGGAGGCGTGCGCCAGGCACGGCAATAGAACTGCTTGAAGATCACTCGGCTCCGCCGGCGGAGGCTTTCTCCTTGGGGTGCGGAACGATGCGCAGGTAGGGGCGCGGCGCTTTCCAGCCCGCGGGATACTTCTTGCGGGCCTCGTCGTCGGAAACGCTGCCGCTGATGATGACGTCCTCGCCCGGCTTCCAGTTCACCGGGCGTGGAGACCTGGTGCCTGGCGGTGAGCTGGATGGAATCGAGCACGCGCAAGACTTCGTCGAAGTTGCGGCCGGTGCTCATCGGATAGCTGAGCATGAGCTTGATCTTCTTATCGGGACCGACGACGAAGACGGTGCGCACGGTGGCGTTGGTGGCGGCGGTGCGGCCGTCGGAGGTGTTGCCGGCGTCGGCGGGCAGCATGTCGTAGAGCTTGGCGATCTTGAGTTCGGGATCGCCGATCATGGGATATTTCACCTTGTGGCCCTGGGTCTCTTCGATATCCGCGGCCCACTTGCTGTGGCTGCTGACCGGGTCCACGCTGAGGCCGATGATCTTGCAGTTGCGGGAATCGAATTGGGGCTGCAGGCCGGCCATGTAACCCAGTTCGGTGGTGCACACCGGGGTGAAGTCCTTGGGATGCGAGAACAGGATGGCCCAGCCGTTGCCGATCCAATCGTGGAAGTTGATGGCGCCCTGCGAGGTTTCTGCGGTGAAATTGGGAGCTTCGTCGTTTATGCGCAACATCGGTTCTCTCCTTTTGCGAATCGCGTAATTCTCGCCACGCTGGGCGTCGCGGGACTGTAGCCGGCACAGCCGAAGTTTTGCGCTTGAAGCCCGGGTCGCGCTTGGAAACTCGGGCCCCGGTATCCTAACGCTTTGCCCGCGCCTAAGACAATGAACTTGAAGCGGCGCAGGCCTGCGCAGCGAGCGCTCGGGGCCAAGCCGTGGGAAAGCGGGATTTCGTTGCAGATCGAGGGCAATTCTAAAAGTGAACGCGAAATGAAGGTCCTGTCGATATGCGCCAACTATTCCCTAACATATGTTGGCTGGTTGTCATTGACCCCTGCGGGAATTCTTTCTCCAAGGCAAAGCGCGTCTGGAGCCAGTCCGCTTCCAAGCGCCAGTCAATTCGCCGAGACAATCGAAAAGCAACACCGCCTCCGAACGCGCCGGCGAAGGAAGTTTCATGGCGGCTTACAAAAGGAGTAGGAGTGGAAACGACGGTGTTGGCGCGATCCATTGCCCTGGCAGCGCCAACCAATACCTCCGCAAACGGCGTGAACCTTCCCAACTGGACAGCAAACCGAGGTCCAGCAAGCAGGGTGTAGAGAGCACCGCTCGTGTGCAGGGACTCCTCGATGGGATTACAGACGAAAGCAGAAAGAGGAGTAATGGAACAAAATCCGAAATCCGGATTAGACGATGACGCATACATGCCGCCAAAATCAACCGCGAGTCCGAAGAATCGGTGAACCCTGGCACTTAGCGATCCATTGAATCCGTTGAAGCCAGTGCCAGAAGGAAAAAAAGAGTTGTTCGTTGTGGTTGCACCGATTGAGTTTGGAGCCGAGACTGGGGCTGAGAGATTTCCGCCGGCATATGTGTATCCAACCGAGAGCGATGATAAGAAACTGTAGCGATCCTGTGCTACCAGGGATGGCAAAAGAAGCCCAACTAAAGGAATTGTCCAATAGAGTAACTTGAGGCGCACGGAGGCACTTATACGCTCCTGGCCGATACAGTGTAAACAAAACTTTTGCGGTGAATCCGGCCTGCGTTGATCCCGAGATGTGAGCGGGGGAGCGCGGCGATCAGGATTTTTGCCGGACGGCCGGAACTGAGGTGGTTGGCACGCTGGGCGACTCTACGTCACGAAAAGCCCAGCGGTCGCCGTCCGCGAATGCTTCCCTTCTCCAATTTCCCAGGAGGCGTTCGGGGTTATCGAAATTCTGAGCATCCGCTTCCATCTTGTTCATCGCGCTTTTCTCCTTAGTTCCCATCGTGTGCTCCTGTATTTTCCGGCCTTAGCGGCGGTAGTGCGCGCGGGTATAAACATATCCAAAAGTGTTTTGCTCGATGCTGATGGTTTGCGGCAGCCACCACAGCTTGCGGATCACGCTGTAGCGCGAGGTGCGCATCTCGTGTCCCAGGAAGGCCGCGCCCATGGCGTAGGCCGTGGCGTAAGCGGCCATCGCCACCGGGTGGCCCAGCATCGGGCGAACTATCGCATCCTGTTCCTGAAAGCCGCCCATCTTGAAGTCCTGTTCGGTCTGGCGGTAGTCCATCGTTTTCACGGTGAGGTCCAATGTGGCCAGCGCCATCACCGGCCGATCCTTCAGCATCGAGACGATGGCGTTCTGCCTCTTCGGGAGCACGTCGGTGTGCCGGGGCTTGGCTGCCACCGCGTTGCAGAGCGAAGAGCTGATCAGGATGCATTCGATGATCATTGTCATTGTCCTCGGCTGTGTATAAAGCAGGGGCGGGGCCAAACGAGCATAGCTACAGGCCATGGAATGAGCGACTTGCGTAGCTAATGTGCCGGAACGAAACTACACTGTGTTCAAAAGCGGGGCTGGTGTACACGCTGGCTACATATGGGCCGGTTTCCGACAAAGGCGGACGTTCGGGAGTTGGCAACGAAATCGACCGTGGGATTCGCCGGGAGTCACTCGTGGGGCGGGCAGCGCGCGAGGTGCGCGGCAGCGCGAGGGCGCTAATGCGATTGTAGCGTCTCCTGAGGGGGAGGAGTCTGGCCGCCAAACTCACGAAAGAGATTCAGGCTCGAACTGATCACCAACTTAATCGCCAGACGCTGCATGGTGTCGCTTAAGGTTATGCTGTGGCGCGGAGCCCAGGCATTGGAGAGCGCAGTGGACATTCCAAAGCCAAGCATCCCCGAGGTATTGAAGGTCGTGGTTCCATTGTCGTTATGGGTGATGACCGCGGATTCCAGCGAATGTAGCAGGCGAGATCCGAACGATCCGCGAGCTTTGCGGAAGTAGCGGGGATCCTGATGCAGGAGCGCAGGCAGGAACGCGTCGGCGAAAAAGCCTGTGCTGGCAATGCTTCCGGCGAACGAGCCAAATCGCTCGGCGAACGGGCCCCAGCCTTGCCCGTAGCGCGGCGAATAGTTTATCGATTGCGATACGCCGGCAAAAAACAGCGCTTCGAGCGGCAGAGAACGATCGAAGGTTCTACGCCAGAAGATCTGATATTTCTGACTTTTCGTCAATGGCGGCACGACGGCATCGGGATCTTTCACGGTGTTGACGCCGGGAAAGATGAAAAGCGTGCGCGTGGGCCGGATCGGCTGCAGCGGCAGCGTCGGATCGATGCGGCCTTGCCCTCGCGCCGGCAGGCCCCCTAATAAGGCCGTAGCGATGATCGCCGGAATGAAAAGGCGCCGCGCACGCCGCGATATTGGCCGAGTTGTCAGGCCGCCGTGTTGCCGCACCTGGGCTCCTGAAAATTAGAGCAGCGGATGGGCCTAAAGGGGTCGTTGATAGCCGATACATACGCTCTTTAGTGTATTCTGTCCAGCAGCAACTCAGGGCCACTACGAGTAAGGCCAGCCGAAGCCAGACTGGGCAGACGTTGCCCTGAGTCCAAATCTCATTGGGTGGGGTGAGCGTTCGGCATGTCGTCGAGTCGAAACGCGAAAGTCGCGTTTGCCGTGGCTCTGCTGCTGCTGTTTCTTAGCGGCTTTGCGGCAGGCTCCCTGATCATCCGTTTGTACAGCAGCGAGGCCTTGATTCGCCACACCTACGACGTGGAGGTGGCTCTCGGGGATTTGGAGACGTCGCTGACCAGCGTGGGCCGGAACCGGGTGGCCTACATCAATTCGGGGAGCGCCGAATCGCTTCGGGATTATACGGATGCGGCCAAGGAAGTGGGCGCCGTGGTGGCCAGAATTCGGCAATTGACCAGCGACAATCCGGCGCAGCAGAAGTTATGCGACCAGCTGGCGGCGAACGCCAACCAGCGGATCGCCGTGGCGCAGGCGTCGGTGGACCTGAGGACGCAGAATCGATCCGATTCCGAGAAGCAGTTCGAATTGACGGCGACGGTGGCCCGGGCCACGTTTGATACCGCGGCGATCACGCAGCAGATGCGAAACAATGAAGACGCGCTGCTGCAAGAGCGCAGCCGCCTGTCGCAACTTTTGTTTGCGGCGCTCCCCGGCATCCTGGCGGTCTCGTTCGCGCTCTCGGCGCTGATGTTCTGGCTGCACTATTACATGCTGAATCGCGAGCTGCAGGAGCGCAGGGGAGCGGAAAACCAACTGCGGCGGTTGAGCATGCAGTTGATGCGGGTGCAAGACGAGGAGCGGCGAAGATTCGCGCGCGAATTGCACGACGAACTGGGGCAGACGCTGGTGGGCGCGAAAATGATGGCGGACGCCTTGAGCGAGGGCGCCAAAAAGCCGCAAATCGCCGAGCTCACCACCTTGCTGGGGGACGTGGTTTCCCAGGTCCGGACGCTCTCCTATCTATTCCATCCGCCGCTGCTGGAAGACGCCGGCTTCTACTCCGCCGCCAACTGGCTGATCGAAGGGTTTGCGTCGCGCGTGGGCATTGCCGTCTCTGCAAAAATTCCCAATCAGCCGGAACGGCGCCTCGATCGCGCCGTGGAGCTTACGCTGTACCGGGTGCTGCAGGAGTCGCTCAACAATATCTATCGGCACTCGAAGAGTCCCAGGGCCGAGGTCAGCGTAGAGGCCGGTGCGGATAAAGTGATTTTGCGTGTAAGGGATTTCGGACGCGGGATTCCCACGGAAAAGCTGGAGGCTCTGCGGACGAACGCCATACAAACCGGCATTGGGCTCACCGGCATGAAAGAACGCGTGAGGGAGCAGGGTGGCGAGCTGGAAATACGTTCCGACGATAGCGGAACGGAAATTATCGTCACCCTGCGGATCACGCAGCCCGCGGAAGCGGTGGGGGCGGAGATTCGGTGAACAGGCATCCCAGGGCTTCCGCCCTCGGCTAAATTATTCCGCCCCTGTCGGGGCCGGGTCGGCCGCCAGCGGCACAGTCCCAAATCACCGGAGGGACGACGATCAGTTTGTCGCCGGGGCGGGGCCGCGGCCGCGACCGCCCGGAGGCGTGTTGGGATCGGGCCGGAGATCGGCTGGGAACAGGTCGAAAAGCGCGTTCATGGCCGTGACGGCCTTGGCGTGTTCGGCCATCAGCTTATCGGCATCGGGCGTGGTGGCGCTCATGTCCGATATTTTCTGATAGGCCGCAACGGCCGCGTCCAGCCTGGTCTCCGCCTTGGTCTTGAAGGCGGCGGGCTCATCCTTTATGGCCGCGCGCAGGGCGTCGGCGGCTTCGTGATACTCCATATTCTCGTGGGGCACGCGCGCGAAGTTCTTGGCGGTGATCTGCCTCTTGAAGTCGTTGGACACCTGAACCAGAAGCCTGAGCGCGGTCTTCACATCGTCGGGCGATTTCAACTGGGCGGCCAGCGGCGATGCGACCAGCAGCGCCATTGCGATGGTGGCGAGAAGGGCCGGAACTCTTTTCGTTTTCATCTTGTTTCTCCTTCCTGTTCGCGGAACGTTTTCACGACGTAACGTGCAGAACGCCGCGCATATCCTCCGGATGGGTGGCACAGACGAACGGATAGTCGCCCGGCCGGGGCGCGATAAACTCTACCATTACTGTCTGGCCTTTGTCGCACAGAGGGGTCCTGGCGATGACCAGCGGATCGTCTTGCGCAAGGATGCCATCGAGGTCCAGACAGTCCTTGGTGAGAGCATCGAGCTTGCCGGGATAGGTGAGCACCCAATCGTGGCGGGCGCTGATGATCTTGCCGGCGTGATGGAACGTGAGGCAAACCCGCGCGCCGGTTCGGCAAGTCAGGGTGTCGGGCACAAAGTCCAGGAAGTCGCCGTCCGAGGCGATGTAAAGATCGACGGCCTGAGGCTCAGGCTTGGGCTTGCGACCGCATCCCAAGAGAAGCGCGAGGATGGCGAAAAGCAACCGCCGGCGAGCGAGAGGCTCGCTCGGGGGTATAGGATCTCCACCGGGTTGCATTCGTGGGAATATTAATGTGAAGAGAGGACGCGCGCAACTGCTCGAGCTTTGGGCGGCAAGGAAGCGGTTTAGGGGCGGTACCTGCCCAAAGGCAGAGGCTTAGATTTACTGCAGGGCTTCCCTTTGCTTTTCCGCGATGCCGTCCATGGTGGAGCTGCGCCGGCGGCGTTTGGCGTCCTCGACGATGAGTTCAATTCTTTCGCGAAGCTTGTTTGGGGAAAACGGCTTGGGGAAATAGTCCGCCGCGCCCATCTTGATGGCCTCTCTCGCCCCTTGGGGAGAGTAATAGCCGGTCATCAAAATCACGGCGATGCCGCGCTCGAGTTGCACGATCTGCTGCAGCAACTCCATTCCTCCGATGCCGGGCAGGATCAGATCGATCAGCACGATTTGGGGACGCAACTGAGTGATCATATCCAGGCCGATGCGCGGATCCGAGGCGGTGTGAATCTCGAGTTCGCCATTACTGAGAGTAAAATTGACCATCTTGAGATTTTTAGGATCGTCGTCGATGACCACTATCCTTACGGGCTGATCGCTTTCGGCGGCTGGGCTCATAAGATCACCTCGTCCTGATGATTGGGATTTCACGGGCCGGCGGATGGCTTCTCCACCTTCTGAAGCGAGTCTAGGCGAAAGGCAGAGTAGCCATTCGATTAAGTCTTGCGGTACGTGTTGAAATAGTAATTACCCCTGCCGCCTTGGCTCCGTGGGCAAGCGATCCCAGGTGGCGAACGAGACGTCGCCAACGAACTGGCCCCGAAAACCCCAAGTCGGGATAAAATTCTGAACCTCTTACAAGACGATTGCGGGCCGTCTATGAGATTGGCGCAGGGTGTCGCGGGCGGGGTTTCATCTCGAGAGAAAAGGAGTCCATGGGCATGGCCAAGGCCAAGGAGTTTACGGTAACGATCGAAGACAAACCGGGCGCGCTGGGGAAGTGCTTCCTCGCCCTGGCCCAGCGTGGAATCAACATCATGGCTTTCGAATCGTATGTCGAAGAGCGCGAGAGCCTGGTGCGATTCGTGGCCGACGATCCGGCCGGCGCCAACCGGGTGCTGGGTGAATTGCATATGATTTTCGAGGAGAACGACGTCGCGGTGGCTAGAGTGCCGCACCGCCCCGGGGAGCTGGGCCGCGCCGCGGCGCTGCTGGGCGAAAATCGCATCAACATCGACTACTCCTACGGCGGATTGGAACCGGGATCGGCCAAGGCACTGCTCGTTTTCGGGGTCGACCGTGTGACCAAGGGGGCGGACCTGCTCGACGAGCTGGCCGCTGAGGCGCGCGACTAGGCGATGATCGTCGAAGCAGGCTATTGCGAACGTGGGGTGGTATTCACGACTCCATCGATATGCCACTCTTCGACCCGGGGCTTCTTGTCACCGGTTATCAGAAGTTCAATCTCGTTCTTTTTGTCATTCTGGCGGCCACGATAGATTTTGCCCTTGTCGAGCGGATGACAGGCGCCATTTCTGGACACGTTTATCGACACGTCCTGTTTGGCTTGATCGCGCAGGCTCAGCGTACACGGCTTCTTACTGCTGATCATCACTTGATACTGAACCGGATAATCTTTTTGGTTGATGGCGTCCGCCCAGAGTGGAGCGGCGAGGATGGGAACCGCAATCAACAGCATTGCAAAAGAAATTACTTTCATGGCTTCTCCCTTCCCTTCGCGGAATCCGCCGCAGGTACCGTGGGAGACTACTCCTGAAATCGATGAAGCGCCAGATGTCAGGGCGTGCCAGGAAGCGATGAGGGCGGCGGCATGGTCGCGTTCGGGCGCGGGATCGCTGACGGGATCGGGGGCGCGACCGCGGGCGCTGGGCGCGACGCTTTGAGCAGGTCGGAAAGCGTAGCGGGCTGGTAGTCGCTGGGGACGTCGAATATGGACGCGTCGATGGGAGCGGTGGAGATTTCCACAGCTTCGTTATCGGTTTCGACGAAGGGAGTGCTGGTATCGTAAGTGCCCAGGATCGGCGGCTGCGCTCTTCCCTGCATCAGCCCGCCCAGTTGCATCAAAACCGGAAGATACAACTCCACATGGGTTTTCAGCGCCGGCGCCGTACTCTTGGCCATCTCCTGGGCCATCTTGGCGAGGCTGTCGCTGAGACCCGGGAAGTTGGGAAGCTGCTGCTGCATGGTGGTGGCGGGTCGGCCGAGAGCTGCTTCCAGGAGTGAGCCGCGAATTCAGCCAACGCCGGGACGCGGGTCGCCTCGGCAGGCAAAGGGGTCCAGATGCGCATCACCATTTTCATGAGCGTGATGGTGTCGCCGGGTTTGAGAGTTCCCAGCCCCGGCGGCAAACCGGCGGGAACCTGCATTTGGAGAGAGATGGTCCATTCGGTCTCTTCCGCCTGGATGCCCAGGATGGCATCGGTTTTGCCCGTTTTTTGCATGGAGAAGTCCGACTTGATGGACTCGAGGAACTTCTGGGCGGCGGGGGGCATGGACGGCAAGGCCGTGGCCGCGCCCATTACGCCGGGAAAATCCTTGATGTAAACGGTGGCGTAGAGCTTGTGGTCGGTATCGACGATGGTGATCTGCTGTTTGGTGAGGTCCATCAAGGAGATGGTTTTCCCCGCGTTGGAGTAGCCCTTGTCGCCTTTGATTTCCACCACGGTCTCTCGCGGGAACTGGGTCTTCTGGTTCTTGGCGATCTGCTCGGCGGCCGCGGGAGGCAAGCCCGCCGCGAGCTTCATATCCATTTTGAAGCGGATGGTGGTGTCGGCGTGCAGGAGTGCCGGAGAGAGGAGTAGCAGCACAAGGAAACCGCGAAAAGCTCGCATGGGGATGCCTCCGCGCGCGCGTGAGATTGGGATTTAGAAGTTCGGCAGTGCCGTGATTCGTGCCGTTCTTCCCGTGGTTCTCTTTATGGTACGACGTTTTCGGGCAGCGCTTCCGAGGGCGCGGCGCGAGCCGCTGAATGAGTACATGGCGGGTGGAGGGAAACACAAACCCAAAATCAAAAGCAGATTCCTCGTCGCCGCGCAAATCGCGACCGCTCCTCGGAATGACAGCGGTAACGGGAGACCGCGGCCGCGCCCGCCGAATGAGTACACAGCGCGGCAAGGCAAAAGCCCCAGGGCCCCGCAAGTGCGGCGGGCGCCCTCGGCTACAAACTGCCACGCCCCGGGCCGGCGGGCGCCCTGGGCTACAAGCGCGCGACACAGTTCGCTCGGTTACTGGGCCAGGACGTCCTTGAAGAAGCGCGCCATGGCCACTTTGTATTCGGCGTCGGCGCGCACCTCGGCGGGACTCTGCGGGTGCGTAAAGCCGTGGGTGGCGCCGCTATAGAGATCGACCTCGAAATCCACTTTAGCGGCGCGCAGGTGGGAGATCAGGATGTTGAGCTGATCGACCGGGGCGACAGGATCTTCGGCGCCATGCAAAATGAGCACGCGGCCCTTGATGTTCTTGGCGGCTTCGGCGGTGAAATTATTGAACGCGCCGTGCACGGAGATGAAGCCGACGAGCGGCGCGCCGGTTTCGATGAGCTCGATGCCGGTGGTGCCGCCGAAGCAATAGCCGATGCCGGCCAGCTTGGTGGGATCGACCATGGGCTGGGCCTTCAGCACGTTGAACCCGGCCATGGCGCGCGCGCGCATCAGGGGGCGATCGCTGTCATAGATCCCGATCAGCTTGGTCATCTCGGGAACGTCCTTGGGGACGATTCCCTTCCCGAACATGTCTTCGGCGAAAACGACGTAGCCGAGATTGGCGATGGTCTGGGCGTCGGCGAGGGTGCCCTCGGAGAACCCGCTGCGGTCGTGGATCATCAAGATGCCGGGACGGCGTCCCTGGACGGAGTCGTCGTAGATGAGATAACCGGAGAGCGGCGTATTGCCCTGCTTGTAATCGATCCACTGGGTCTTGATGGCGGCGTGGGCGGCGCCGGCTTGCAGGACGATGGCAGCGCAGACGAGAAGGAATGAAGCGAGGCGTGTATTCTTATGGGCTTTCTTAAGGGCGATTTTAGTGGCGACTTTACTGGCGATTTTCATGGGCTCCTCCAGAATGCGTTTCTGCAGACCAAGACTAAAATGCATCAAACGGCGCTGACACCGTACATTTGCGCGGCCTCCCTGGCCTTGCGCATATCTTCGGGCGTGGTCGCGGGAGGCGGGGCATTGGGATCGGTGACCGGCCTTCCGACGTCCAGAAAGAACTGCTCGAAGCCGCCAGGCGAGTAGGACATAAACATTCGCGCGGGTTTGTCGCTTACGTTTTGGAAGCGATGAGGCGTGACGCGGGCCATATGGGCGAAATCGCCGACTCGGGCCAAGTACGTCTGGTCGCCGAGGACCACCTGCAACTCGCCTTCGACAACATATAAGGTCTCGTCTTCACGGCTGTGGACGTGCAAGCGCATTCCCTGCCCTGGCAACACCAGGTCCTCAAACACGGCGTAAGCGCCACCGGTCATTTGGGAGTCCGCTTTGATGGTGACCATGATGCCCGTCATCCACACTCTTTTGCCCGCGTTGCCCGGAACCATCCTGGCTTCCGTTTTGGAATCCGCCGGGTTGCCGCCAAACGCGAAATCGGGCAGAACCAGGGCGCCGGTGACGGCGGCGGAGCGGGTGAGGAAATCGCGGCGTCTGGTCATCTTCAAACCTCTCCTCCGGCATGGCTTCCGGCACATTCCTGGGCAATGAAGAGCATCGGCGAGACGCGAGTTTTGCATTGTCGGCGCGGAGTGTCAATCGACAGGAAGCAAGATGGAGGCGAGACAGAAGGCGAGAGGGAGAGCGGGTAGCGGGCCAGTGTGAAGTTGCCCCTTGTGCCATGAATCCCTGGCTACCGCAACTTAACGGCAGCGCGGCCCGCTGCGAAGATGCAGACGGGAGAGTCCTTTTGACTTGGGTCGTTGGGGCTTTGCGGAGAAACGGCCACCCAGGCTTTCGGCATGGTTTCTCCGAGCGACATTTTAGAGAGAAGCTTTTCCAGAAACAGCGAGAACTTGGGGCCCTGGCGATGGATGGTCATCACCAGGTTCAGAGGTTTTCCGCCGGCCTTGAAGCCCTTGATATAGGCATCGGGCTTGTTCTCGCTCGCGATCCAGAGCAGTTTCACGCCGGAGTCGCAGCACATCTGGATCAGGCTCGTGCCGGTAATCGTTGCACCGCTGCCGCCGGCGACGATTCCCTCCGGCGAGGCGTCACAGAACAAGTGAATGACGTCGTATCCCTTGCCAATGGCCGCCGACAATTCCTTGACGCTGGTGAAAGTGGCCGCCGTCGCAGTGGGATAGAAGCGGCCGTACGAATTACGATCGGCATCGAGCAGTTCGGCAAACTTACGGTCCAAGCTACAGACGAGAACTTTCGAGCCCACGACTTCGTCTTCACTGTGGCTGGATTTGCGGAACAAATCCTTGATTCCCAAAGACTCCTCCCCAGGATCGCTTCCGAATGCGCGGCGGGTTGGCTCCGCTTCTACCTCGGCTGGCCGAAAACGTCGCGCAACGCTACGTCGAGGTCGTCCAGCGCTTTGGCGCAGTCGCCCGTAAAACTCGAGCCGTGCATGATGGCCAGCGTCTTGGGCTTCAGCTCGGCGAGCTTTTTCAGGTTCCGCGCGGTGAGCGGCGAATAGGGCACGTAGTCCGCGAGTATGCCCGATTGATATTCCTTCATGGCCTGATGGGAGCGGCCCACGACGTCGGCGGAGGTGAGCGGCTCGACCTCGCCGCTCTGATGAAAAAGGTCCGAGCAGAGCAGCGTCTTCTGCGTCTCCTCGAAGAGCACGCCGGCGTCCCAACCGTGAGGCAGATGGGGAGTGCGGCAATAGCGGAAGCGGTACTTCCCTGTCGCGAAGGCGCCGCCATCGGCGAGGCCGCGGGCCTCCCGGCCGGTGAAGTCGTTCACGCAAACGAGCGCGCCGACCTGGCTGCAGATCACGTCGGCGTTGGGCGCCGCCGCCAGCCATTCGTTGAGCGAGCCGCACTCGTCCGACTCGAAGTGGCTGAAGCTGATGTGGCGCAGGTCCGAAAGCTTGATGAGCTTGGAGACCGCTTCGCGAATTTCCGCGTGCATTCCGCGCAAGCCGGTGTGGAACAGCAAGGGCTCGTCGTCGTTCACCAGGAAGTGGTTGAACTGCAGATGGGCCCAGGGAGCATAGATCGAGATGCGATAGATATTCGGCGCGATTTCCGTGGTGACCGCCATGGTGCCTCCTCAATCGGATTTCTGGGATCGCCTGAAGACAAGCAATTTTGCGATGAGCCGCTGCACTTCAGCGCCTTCTTGATTGAACGTGACGCTACGCACGGTTACCACCCCGCGATCCGGCTTGGTGC
The DNA here is from genome assembly GCA_963823935.1 of uncultured Acidobacteriota bacterium. Lineage (GTDB taxonomy): Bacteria > Acidobacteriota > Terriglobia > Acidiferrales > UBA7541 > Palsa-189. Next base: position 35,374 of record CAWGNM010000024.1, on the reverse strand, counting down.
GCGAAGGCGAGATCTCCGTGATTTCGCTCTCGACGTGCAAGCTATCGCCGGGGCGGACCGGCAGAGGCCACTCGATTTCGCCACCCAGGCCGACCGTTCCCGCGGCAAATCGCATCTGGCCGGTAACGAGAAGGCGCATGGTTATGGCGGCGGTGTGCCAGCCGCTGGCGGCGAGTCCGCGAAAAATGCTGTTCTGGGCGGCAGCGTTATCGAGATGGAAGGGCTGGGGATCGAACTCCGCGGCGAAGGCTTTGATTTGTTCCTCGCTCAGTGCGTATATGCTCGAGGTGAACCGTTGGCCCACGCGCAAATCTTCGAGATAGAGTGCATCGTTACTCTCGTGATTCATTCCAGCCGCCCGCCCAAACCGCCATGCGTCGAGCCAAATAGTTTAGGTGAACACGCGGAGGAGGGCGACCGGTATCTGCGCCATCGCGTGACTAACACGGATGGGGCGGTTCGAGCGTTCAAGAGTTAGGGGTGATAGGAGCGCGCCGGGAATGAAACCAAACCCAGAGAGAGCAGGAGTGTCCAGACACCAATGCTCAAAATGATGATGGTAGGCGCCCAGAAACTGAAGGGGTCATTGGTGCGATCAAAACCGCCGGGAGGGCAGCCCTTGTAGAAACCCTTTCCGGTGATCAAGCTGTGGCCCGCCCAGGCGATGGCTGCCAGTCCTACGAGAAAGAACAGCACGGATGCGCTCCCGAATGAAGTTACCAGCCATTATGCGCTGTTCGGCGTGCGGCAAGAATGCCGTCAGGAGCGCGGTGCCTTGATAGTAGCCGTCCCAGGAATCGCGGTATGAATACCTGGGACGGGGCAACCGGTCTACAGCAGCCGCTCGAGCGTTGAGGGCTTCTTGGGCTGGGCGTGGTTCACGCAAACGTGCGCGTCGAACTCCCTTTTGGCCTCGGTCATACCCTGAAGCACCGGAGTCCACCACGAGCAGGTTGTACAGGCCGCCGCGACTCCATTCGCCGTTACTTTCCACTCCATGACTCGTCTGATCATTATTCTCTCCCAGGAGATCTTATTGCTTCTCGGTTTGCCAGAAATCGGGCCGGGGTGCATCGAATGCCACTTCGACTTCAAACATGCGCGTGGTCAGATTGCGCGCGGTTACGATCTCGCCGACCACCGGATTTCGTCCCGCATCGTTGATCAGCAGTAACTTCTCCCCACGGCTGACAGGACCACTAAGGATCAGAGAGCATCCCGCGGAATGCCCCTTCAGCGATTTTGCTTGTTTGTAGAAGGGATTTTTGTTGGCGCCGTATCCGTAGACGTAAAGTGTTACCAAGCCGCTTGGGGAGTTCACCGGGCTCTTCGATTCGCTCTGTTCCATCATCGTCTCGTTCCTCGCTCTCGAATTTTTATGTTTCGACGAACTTAGCGGCGGTAGTGCGCGCGGGTATAAACATATCCAAAAGTGTTTTGCTCGATGCTGATGGTTTGCGGCAGCCACCACAGCTTGCGGATCACGCTGTAGCGCGAGGTGCGCATCTCGTGTCCCAGGAAGGCTGCGCCCATGGCGTAGGCCGTGGCGTAAGCGGCCATCGCCACCGGGTGGCCCAGCATCGGGCGAACTATCGCATCCTGTTCCTGAAAGCCGCCCATCTTGAAGTCCTGTTCGGTCTGGCGGTAGTCCATCGTTTTCACGGTGAGGTCCAATGTGGCCAGCGCCATCACCGGCCGATCCTTCAGCATCGAGACGATGGCGTTCTGCCTCTTCGGGAGCACGTCGGTGTGCCGGGGCTTGGCTGCCACCGCGTTGCAGAGCGAAGAGCTGATCAGGATGCATTCGATGATCATTGTCATTGTCCTCGGCTATAGATAAAGCAGGGGCGGGGCCAAACGAGCTTAGCTATAAACCATGGAATCAGCGACTTGCGGAGCTAATGTGCCGGAACAAAACTACACTGTGTTCAAAAACGGGGCTGGTGTACGCGCTGGCTACACATGGGCCAGTTTCCGAGAAGCCAGGCGGCCGAGAGTTGGCAGTGAAATCAACTATCCGTGGTAGGTAAACGCGCCTCGGCGCTTCGGTCCTACGGGGGCCTTACTTCCCTCCATGCAGGCGGGTGAGCCGGGAGCCGACGAAGTTAAGTTCCATCTGGCTCAGCGTTTTTTCGATTCGCGGGAAAATACGATCTTCTTCTAAGCGAACGTGGTCGTGAAGCATGCTGCCGAGCGCAATGATTGGCTCGGGAGAAAAGCTTCCAGCAAGAGACTCCCGCACGTCCTCAATCCGAGCACGGATGGCCGCGTGGTCGGCAAGCATGCGCATGATTTCAGGATCTTCATCCAAGCGGAAGTGGCGAGCGTACTTGGGCAGAAGCACTTGCTCTTCTTCCGCAAAGTGGGTTTGGCCGCTTTCGTTCCAAAAGTGAAGTAAGGACTCGGCTAGCGATCGCAGTCTTTCGATGCGCTCGGCGGCGGGCAATTCCGCCGCTCGCCGAATTTCCAGCGCCAACACCAGCACATGATGATGATGTTCACTGAGAGGGCGAAGGCTGGCGTGACGCTTCATGCCAAAAGTCTATTGCGTTGACGCCGGGGCCGTCAATTTCACGGCTGGACATTCCTCTTTGGACTGCTAAATCCCTCTATGGACTGCTAAATCGGCCTACTCGTTGGACCGCTGGATCGGCTAGAACGTTAATTTCAAGCCGAACTGGACATGGCGCGGACCGCCCGACCCGAGTACGGGATTGGATGAGTCCGGCGTGTTCTGCGAGTGACCAAACGAGGCGGCACGTGCAGAAACCTGCGTCGATCTCGGGAGCTTACTCCTTGGGTATCAGGTCGGGAAGGCCGGCGGGATGCTCGATCAAATCGTCGTACCGGCGGGCCGTGTCACACACGTTTTCTTCCAGGCTGTCGGTTTTGGAATCGAGCTTGAAGGATTTTTTCCAGCCGGTCCAGGGCTTGTCGCCCCAAGCCTTGGGGTCGTAATAGGTCATTTCCAACTCTAGATGGGTAGCATCGGTGAGGGTGTACCGCTCGACCATGCGAAACTCGTCGCTCATGTAGTGCCCGACGTTTTCGCTGATCCAACGGTGGCCTTCTTTTCCGTTGTAGCCGATGGTGTCCACCACCAGCGTGTTTCCATCCCACTTGCCCACGGAATCGCCGAAGTAGCTGGGGAGCAGATCCTTAGGATGGTCGCGATTGAGCCAGATCGTTCGCCATTCGCGGTGGTACTCGAACAACTGATAGATGCGATCCGGCAGCATGATGAACAGCACGGGATAGGCGTTGATATAGTTGAACGCCACCGGCGTGCCCTGGGGCTCGCAGTATTCACCTGGATAGTGACCCTCGGACACGTTCGCCGGGACGCCATTTTCATCCACGGAATTTTCGCCCGCCGTGGTCTGCGCCGAAGAGTTGCCTTTCGCCGTGGCGTTCAAGCCGGCATGGGAAATGTTTTTCAGGAGCAAGTTTTGCTTGGCCCAGTCCGTTAAAGGCGGCTCGGGGACGGGATTGTTATCGCCGTAGATCCGGCCGGTGCCAATCCAGGAGCCATTGAAGTCTTTCGGATCGAACTTCGAATTGGCCGCCGCTGCGCCAGTTGAAGACGTCTTTTGCGCAAAGAGCGCCGGCGCGAACGCTACGACTGCGAGCAGAACTGCAAGCTGAACGCCGCATCCCTTGTGGGTGGTCATTCGCAACTCTCCATGTAGACTTGCCGAAAGCTTTGAGGCATCATTTGGCACTGGAAAAAGTGCCGAGACTATTCGCACAGCTTGGGGCGAGTGTCAAGTAAATCGTGCTCGGCGCCAGGCCAAGCGCCCGCTAGAATCTCGGGGCTCTTGGGTGTGAGAATACCGGCATTCGGAGGGGCTCTTCCAACGCCCGGCAGGGTGCAGGTCAACACCTTGGCGGGGAGAAACCCGGAGCGCCCGCGGTACGTCAAATCCGCAACTAGCTCGGATGAGTGGGAAATCTAACGTTCGAGTGGGAGTGTGTGATGGCAAATAGTGGACGCGTGTTTTTGCTGGCCCTCTTGGGGTGGATCGGTTTCGCATCGCCCGCATTCGCGCATCATGGCTATGCGGCCTACGCGATGGACCAGACTCTGACGCTGACGGGGACAGTTACGGAAGTGGCCTTGGCCAACCCGCATTCCTCGCTGGCCTTCGATGTGAAAGACGACAAGGGCAACGTCACCCGCTGGGCGATCGAGTTTGGGCAGCTACGGGCCGTGGTGGCACAGGGATGGACCAAGGAAACGCTGAAGCCTGGCGATGAAATCAAGGTCTCCCTGCGTCCCGCAAAAAACGGGGCTCATGTGGGTGTTCTTGCGGGAAAGATTATGTTCGCGGATGGCCGGCCGTTGACGTTGAAATCTCAAGACCAGTAGTCTTTTGCTTGCCGTGAAGTGAGAATGAGTGGAAATCAGGTCCGGGCAGGAACCCAATTCATGCCCGAGCAACTTCGCATAAACATAAAGGGGAGTGTGATGAGAGGATTCGAGTGGCGGTTCGGAAAGTGTGTTCTGACGGCGGGAGCTCTGCTGGCGGGTTTGGGGATCATTGTGACACCCACTTTTGCCCAGGCGCCTCCCCCAGGATCGGTGGGTAAAGTAACGGAACGTACCTCGGCCGGGTCCGAGAACTGGCACGTAGTTCCGGAAGGCGGGCCTGCGCCGCGCACGGCAGACGGCCATCCGGACTTGAGTGGCGTGTGGTTTCCAAACAGCGCTGGACGAGAGGTGCAGAGGGCTTATCCCATCGACCCAGCGGCACGCAGGCAATTCGATCCCAAGGTGACGCCGGAAGAAAAGCCCGTGGTGATCGCCGGCTCACAAGAACAATATAAGAGGCCGGCCCGCTATGGCGACTGCGCCCTGCCCAGCACGCCCGGCACCTTGCTCGAGGAAAACGTCCTAACCTGGCCGATCCAGCTGGTTCAGACCAAGGACCGGTTGGTGATGATGGTCGAATATCCCATGGACTTCCGCATCATCCACACCGACGGACGCCCGCACCAGAAAGATCCCGATCCCACGTTCAATGGCGACTCTGTGGCTCACTGGGAGGGAGATACGCTGGTCATCGACACGATCGCGCTCGATACCCGGGCGAATTTCGGCGGGTTCTTTCACAGCGAGCAGGAGCATGTGATCGAGCGTTTTAGCCGTCCCTCGAAGAACTACCTTGTCCAGGAAGACATCGTTGAGGACCCGGTGGTTTTGGCGAAACCCTGGAAGTCGGCGCCTCGGAAGTGGTCCCTTTCGGTTGTGCCCGATGACGATCTGGAAGAATTCTTCTGCACCACCAATGAAGAGCCCCAGGAATGGCAGAAGGAAGGGCGTCCGTCGAACGTGCAGCTGGGAACTCCGCCGGCGGGCAGGTAAGCGCAAAGCTCCTCACGCGATATCCGCGCTGGAGTCGAGACAGGAGAGCTTCGCAGCGAAGCTCTCCTGTTGGCACGAAGAGATCGGTTCTAGAACACGAGGCTACTTCGAGTTGTAGCTCGTCGTCGTGTCCGTTTCAGGAATAGGTACCACCATCCTCTTGCGGTCCCAACGCAAGATCGTTCACATCCTCCGCGAAACATTGAGGCCTCGCCTTATTCGCTCCCAAACGGCGCCAGTCTGCCGAGGTAATCGGAAAGGCAGCGTGTCACGTCTTTCGTAGATACAGCTATTACCCGATATAACTTTATGGGCAATTTGGTACGCCGGTACCAGTTTCAAGCGCCCTGCCGGTCGAGACGATAGAGGCTCTGTTCCGCTCTGACACTGGCTGGACGCCAGCGAGACGCGGGCCGGACAAAAGGGCTTGTTTGCAAAAGCTTACGACTTCACAAAGGCCTCGTGTGATCTGCCGTAGAACCCGTGCGGTCCGGTTTTCGGACTCCGGTGGAGTGCCGCAGTTTCTTCCGGCATTCCGGGACTGCGGAATCCACCGGACTCCCGAAGCCAGAGCCAGCATCGGCGCAGGAGATTGAATGAAGGCTCCCGATCGCTTTTCCAGCTCGCAGTTCCCGGCCGGTATGCATATACGGCCCGAAGCGTCGATTCGAGTTTCCGAGATCATCTCCGCGCTCTCCTACGCCCTGGACCTTACCGAAGGCCAGCCCATGGGCCATTCGGTGCGGGCCTGCATTATCGGGATGCGGCTGGCCGAGCAGATCGGCCTGCCCGACGAGCGAGCAGGGCGATCTGTACTACTCCTTGCTGCTGAAGGACGCCGGCTGCAGCAGCAACTCCTCGCGCCTGTTTCACATCGTGACGGCGGACGAGATTCAGCGCCAAGCGCGACGTGAAATTGACGGACTGGACGCGCGTGGGCTGGGAAAGTCTGCAGTATGCGCTGACGCACGTGGCCACCGGGCTGCCTTTTTTGCAGCGAATGCGGCGGCTTTTCCAGGTAGCCGCGACGCAACAGCAGGACTCCTGCGCGCTGGTGAAGATCCGCTGCGAACGCGGCGCCGATATCGCCAAGCAACTGGGCTTTTCCGACAGCGTGGTGTCCGGGCATTTACAGCCTGGACGAGCACTGGAACGGGCACGGATATCCGGACGGGCTGCGCAAAGAAGAAATCCCGCTCTTCTCGCGAATCGCGAACCTATCGCAAACGCTGGAAGTGTTTTACACGCGAGCGCGGCCCTTCGGCGGCGATCGAGGCCGCCGGCCGCCGCAGCGGACGCTGGTTCGATCCCGAGCTGGTCAATGCCGCCGTCCGCATGTCCAAAGACGGAACGCTGTGGAGCGGCCTGGAGAGCCCGGATCTACTCGATAAGGTGATCGCGCTCGAACCAGAGCAACGCCGCATCACCGCCAACGAAGACGCCATCGACAACATCTGCCAGGCGTTTGCCGAAGTGATCGACGCGAAATCGCCGTTCACCTACCGCCATTCGACCGGCGTGGCCGAAGCGTCCATGGACATCGCCCGCTGGTTCGGCATGAAGCCCCGCGATCTGAAACTGCTGCGCCGCGCCGCGCTGCTGCATGACCTGGGGAAACTCAGCGTTCCCAATATGATTCTCGAAAAGCCCGGGAAATTGACGGACGAGGAATGGATCGTCGTCAAGAAGCATCCTTATTACACCTTGGAGATTCTGCGGCGCATTCCGGGCTTTGAAGCTTTGGGCGAAGAAGCGGCCGCGCATCATGAAAAGCTCGACGGCTCGGGCTACTGGCGCGGCCTGGCTGCGGAGCAGCTCTCCACCTTCGCTCGCATCCTGGCCGTGGCCGACATATTCGACGCGCTGCGGGCCAAGCGGCCCTACCGCGATTCCACGCCGCTGGATAAAACTTTTTCGATCCTGCGCGCGGAGGCTCCGCGGGCGCTGGACTTGCCGTGCATCGAGGCATTGATCGCCGCGAAATCGAGTTCCGAGCCCTCCGATCTGGAACGGCAAGGGTTCACGCCGGTGCAGCAACAATTCAAAAAAGGAGAATCGCTTGATGAAACTACCATTGCGATTGGCTTTGGCGCTTGCTGGTTGCACGCTGCTGGCGTCTTCGGCATCCGCGCAAAGCTTCTTTTGGAATACCGGGAGCGCCCGTTCGCAAGCCCTGGGCGGAATCTATGTGACGTCGTCAAACGATGCCGTGGACGCGTTGGCGGCAAACCCCGCCGGGCTCACCTCCTTGACGGGCCGCACGCTGGACGCCAGCGTCAGCCTGGTGCTGCCGCGCGGTTCCTTCAGCAACTCGGTGAACACCTCGGCCCCGATGAGCCAGACTCCTGGCGCGATTCCCTATGGGGCATTCGCGATGCCCATTCGCCACTCGCGCTTCAGCTTTGGAGTGGGATTTGTGCCCGACCTTGCGTCGGTCTCCGACTGGCACTACGTGGATGCGCCCGGCACGGCGGGAGCGACGTATGGATTGCAGGAACAGAAGTCGGCGATCCTTGCGGGACGCGCCATCGCCGGCTTGGGCGTGGTGGTAAATCCGAAGCTTTCGCTGGGGTTCACGTTGGGAGCCGATTACAACTCGAACACCCTGGATGCGCCCTACGTTTTCCAACAGCAGCCGGTGCTGCAGGGCGTGAAGACATTATTGGACCTGCATACGACGGGCTACGGCTGGAATGGAAGCGTGGGCGCGGTGATTCGTCCCAGCCGCGCGGTGGAACTGGGGCTGGCCTGGAAATCGAGCACGACAATTCTCAGCAACGGCACGGCCAGCGGTGACGCGAATGCGCAATTCGTGGCGCTGGGCCTGGGCGGCGTCCCTTCCAGCTTCAACTATGCGGCGCAAGTGCGCAACGTGCTTCCGCAATCGCTGCTGGCGAACGTGGCTTGGCGCGTGAATCCGCTGCTGGCTGTTTGCGTTCCAGACCGATTGGGTGAACTGGCACAACGCCTTTACGACCCTGCCGGTGTCGCTCACCGGCGGCACCAATGCGGCGATCAATGGGTTGGTGAACTCTTCGTCGCTGCAGGACGGCGTTCCGCTCAACTGGAAGGACCAATATTCATTCCATATCGGCGGGGAGCGGCTGCTTACCGAAAGCACTTCGCTCCGATTCGGCTATGCGCACGCCAACAACCCGGTGCCGAACTCGACTCTGGTGCCTTTGACCGCGGCGATCATGTCCAACCAGATTTCGACCGGGTTGGTCTATCACGCGGGACGCTCCAGCTTCGAGATGGCCTATTCCTACGATCCGACGGCGCAGGCTCAGGTGCAGCAAAGCTCGATTCTCGCGGGCGAATACAACAACAGCACCGTGCGCATCGGCGTTCAATCCATAACCCTGAACTACGCGTTGCGTTTCTAGCGGTTGCGTTAGCTCCTCTGGGTCGTTGCGTTATTCGTTGCGTTTCTGGCGGGCTGAGCCGGAAATTCGGCTGCGGCCGGCCATCGCTCTCGGCGCTCTTGGGCTGAGGCACCTCAGCTCCAGAGCGCCGAATTTTTTGAATCTGCCCCTTGGCGCGCTCTAAGCCCCCAAAGCCAGTTTGCGGAAAGAGAACTTACGAGTTGGCTCCCGATGCCGCGACAAGTTTGTATTAATGCCCCGGCGAAATCTGACAGGATTGTAGAAACGGGGCGGCCCACCTCTCATGGAATGCCCCGCCTGCACCAGATTGTTGGGGCGCCTGCGCGGAGTTACAAAAATGTCGGAAAGCGCCGTTCCATCCAACCGTTTCTTTTTATTAAAAATTAATAAAGGCAACGTTTTCTTGGATTTTACCGCCTGGCGACTCGCTTGCAATGGCTCTCCAAGGATGGCTGCTTGCGGCAGTCTTGCGCCATCCCAGGAGCGTCCCATGGGCGACACGGCCTACGAACAGGCTTTGAAGAAAACCCACACCCGATTAAAGAGCAACGCGCTGAATTTCTGGGAGGTATCGGCCCAGGCGATCGCGTTGATTTCGCCGAGCATGACCGCCGCGCTGATCGTGCCTCTCATGTTCGGCACTGCGGGGGCGGCCGGATGGCTTTGCTATTTGTTCGGCACCATCATGCTGTTGTTTGTCGCCATCAGCCTGAATCAGTTCACCAAGCGCTACACCTCGGCCGGCAGCATGTACGAATACTCGGTCAAGGGGCTCGGGCCCAGGGCCGGCGGCTTGTCGGGCTGGAGCCTGATTTGGGCGTACATGTTCATCGGCATCGCCGGGGTTACTGGGTTCACCCACTTCGCGACCAAACTGCTCGATATGACCGGCGTCAGCGGCTATCTGTCCCACCCCTCCATCACGCTGTTCGCCTTGTGCGTCTTGGCCGCCTGGTTCCTGGCGTACAAAGACATCACCTTCTCGACGATCCTGATGCTGGTGTTCGAGGGCGTCTCCGTTACCGTCATCATGCTGCTGGCGATTCTGGCGCTGTCGAAAACCGGCCTGGTCGACTTCTCGCAGTGGCATCCCGCCGCGGGTCACGGCCTGAAGGACATTGGCTTGGGCGTGGTGGTGGCGATCTTCAGCCTGGTGGGCTTCGAATGCGCGTCGGCGTTTGGCGAAGAGGCGCGCGAGCCGTTGAAGACCATCCCGCGGGCCGTGATCGCCAGCCTGCTGTTGACGGGCGCCTTTTTCGTCTTCATCACCTACGTGGAGACGCACGCTCTTGCCGGCAACATGCCGCCGCTGGACAAGCTCGACGCGCCGCTTACCACGCTCAGCGAAAACCTGGGCGTGAAGTGGATGGGCGTGCTGATCTCCATCGGCGCGATGATCAGCTTCTTCGCCCTGGCCATGTCCTGCCTGAACGCCGGGGCCCGCGTGATGTTTACCATGGGCCGCTACGGGATTTTTCCCATCTCCATGGGCAGTTCGCACAAGCATAACCTCACGCCGCACGTGGCCCTCTCGGTCTTCGCGGTCATCCAATTCCTCATCCCCACCTCCTTCATCCTGCTCTCCTACGGCGCCGTGGGCGGTTGGCAGATGGCTCCGTTCGATGCCTTCAACGATGCCGGGCTTTTCGGCGCCATGGGCTTTTGCGGAGCGTACGTGCTGATCTCGCTGGCCACGCCGTTTTATCTGAAGAAGATTGGCGAATTGAAGGCCCACCACATCGCCATAGCCGTGATCGCCCTGGCTCTCTTGATTGTGCCCATCGTGGGCACGGTCTATCCGGTTCCAGCGGCTCCGTTGAACTATTTCCCTTACATTTTCCTGGCCTACATAGTGGCCGGAATCGTGTTGGTTTCGGTTCGCACCCGCAGCATCATGGAGATCGACGGCATTCGCAAGATGCTGGAAGAGGTCGCCATGGCGCCGGATTCCGAAGTCTCCGTTCCGGGGGCCTTTTTCGCCGAAGCGCCCGGGCGGTCCTCGGCGGCTTCTCATGTCGGATAGGCCAACACATCATGACAAACGGCACAGACTATTTGGCCAGCATCTATCGCTACCCGATGAAGTCTCTGATGGGCGAGGAGCTCAATGCGGCCCAGTTCACCCCGCAGGGACTCTTCGGCGACCGCAGCTACGCATTGGGCGACACGGAGACGGGAAAGGTGGTGAGCGCGAAAAACCCGCGCAAATGGCCGAAGCTATTTCGCTACCGGGCTGCCTATGTCACTCCTCCATCGGCTGGCTCGCCTCTGCCGCCTGTACGCGTTACGTTCCCCGATGGAGGTTTTGCCGTCAGTTCCAGTTCCGACTTCGCTCCCATGCTCTCCGGGACATTGGGCCGATCGGTCGCCTTGCTGACCAAGCCGCCTGAGCATGCCCAGCTCGAGGAGTTCTGGCCCGACCGGGAGGAGATGGCAAGCCCGGACATCGTCACCGATGAAGCCATGCCGCCGGGAACTTTTTTCGATCTTGGCCATCGTGCATTTACTCACCACCGGCACTCTGAACCGTCTCGGCGAACTCGAGCCGCGCAGCCGCTTCGAGCCGCGCCGATTCCGGCCCAACCTGGTCGTCGATACCGGGCCGCAAGAGGGCTTTGTCGAGAATCAGTGGATCGGCAAGTCGCTCGCGATCGGACCGGAGGTGCGCATTGAAATCACGGGGCCTTGTCCACGCTGTGTGATGACTACGCTTGCTCAGGGCGACCTTCCCAAGGATCCGGCGATTCTCAAGAGTGTGGCGCGCCACAACCAGGGTCACGTCGGCGTGTATGGCTCGGTGCTTCACGCCGGAACAGTTCGCGTCGGCGATGCAGTCCGAGTGGTCTGATGCACTGCGCACCGGCTCCATCGGCGACCCTTTGTTCCATCCAGGTCGGAACGCCGACAAGCCTACGGCTTCGAAAACGCCGCTGGACACCCACGACAAACCGTGGCGAACGGGTTTCTTTAAGATGCCGGTCGAGGGCCGCGTCTTTGTCGGCACGGACCAACCTTGTTGGCGACGGCCAGGCGGACCTTGAAAATCACGGCGGCATCGACAAGGCCGTCCTGGCTTATAGCGCCGACCACTATCCGAAATGGCGGCGGGAGATCGACTTGCCGGACCTGCCCTACGGCGCCTTCGGAGAGAACCTCACCATATCGCGGGCTGAGCGAGGAGTCTGTTTGCATCGGCGACACGCTGCGCATCGGGGCAGTGCTCGTTCGAGGTGAGCCAGCCGCGGCAGCCTTGCTGGAAGCTGGCCCGCCGCTGGCGCATGCACGAGTTGACAGGCTTGGTGGTGCGCAACGGGCGAAGCGGCTGGTATCTTCGGGTCCTGCAGGAAGGCTGGATCGAGGCCTCGATGCCAGTCGACGCTATTGGACCGCCCCAATCCCGATTGGCCGATTGCCCGCGCCAATGAGGTTCTTCACCACCGCAAGACCGACGCTCCGCTGGCGCTTCAACTTGCGGATGTGCCTGAGCTGGCCGGGTCGTGGTCGCGAGAACTGCGCGAGCGAGCCGCGACGTTAGCCTCGGCCTTGGAAGCACGTCCGCAAGCCTAGCCCGCCTAATGAGGCCTCAGCTTCGAAAGCGTTTGCAGTCGATGTTGAGTTTTCTCACCTTGTAGTTGATCACCCGTTCGGTGGTCTTCAATAGCAAGGCCGCTTTCGATCGGTTCCCGCGCGTGGTTTTCAGCGTGTCCTGAATCAGATCCTTTTCGTACGCCTCCACCGCCTCTTTGAAGGAAATGTTCAGCACCGTCCCGGAAGCCTCCGCCGTTTGCAGCGTCGGCGGAAGGTGGTGCCCGTGGATCACGCCGCCGTCGCACACCAGCACCGCCCGCTCGATGGTGTTCTCCAGTTCACGGACGTTGCCCGGCCAGTGATAGCAGGTAAGCATGTCGATCGCCGGAGTGGAGATGCGCTTGACGTTCTTGCGATGGCGGCTGTTGTACTTCTCCAGAAAGTGGTCGGAAAGCAGCAGTACGTCCGACTTTCGTTCCCGCAACGGCGGGACGAAGATGGGAAAAACGTTCAGCCGGTAGAAGAGATCCTCGCGAAATGTGCCTGCCGCAATCGCGCGTTCCAGATCCTTGTTCGTGGCCACGATCAAGCGCACATCCGTCTTGATCGTTCGCGTGCCGCCCAGCCGCTCGAACTCCCGTTCCTGCAACACGCGCAACAGCTTCACCGCCGCGGGGCCGTTGAGGTCGCCGATCTCGTCCAGAAAAAGCGTTCCGCCGTCGGCTAATTCAAAGCGCCCCTTCTTTTGCGAATCGGCGCCCGTGAACGCTCCCTTTTCATAGCCAAACAGCTCCGATTCGATCAAGGTCTCGGGCAAGGCCGCGCAATTAACTTTGACGAACGGGCTGTTCTTCCGGGGCGAATTGTAGTGAACGGCGTGAGCGATCAGTTCCTTTCCCGTCCCGGACTCGCCGCGCAACATCACGGTGGTATTGGTGGGCGCCACCTGCGTCACCTGTTCATAGACCCGCCGCATCGGGCTGCTATTGCCCATGAGGTTGGAGAAGTCGTACCGCTCCAGGACCTCTTCCTGCAACTGCGCGTTATTCCCGAGCAACCCCCGGCGCTCGGCATCCAGCAGATTTCGGATCCTCATCGCCTGGCCGATCATCGCGGCGACGAGGCCAAAAAACTTTACCACCCGCTCGTAATTCCGGTTCTCGTCGAACGAGAGGTCCACGTTCAGCGTTCCCACCGGCGTCTGGTTAGACCAGGATGGGCACGCACACAACCGTGATTTCTCTGGCTTTCGGCCGCCGCCGGCCGGCGCGGTTGAGAAACAGCGGTTCCCGGCTGATCTGCGGCACCACAACCGGCTTACCCGTGGCCACCACGCGGCCTGTGACGCCTTCGCCGACGTGGTAACGGGCGCGCTGATCGTCGTCACTCAAGCCCACCGATGCATCGATGTGCAGCTCGCGGGTTCCGTCTCGGAGCAGGATCACCATGCCCCGCTCCACCCCGTGGCGGCGCTCCAGAATTCCCAGCGTTTGGTGGATACCGACTTTTAGAGGCACGGCGCCAGAGAGGATACTGGTCATTTCCAGCAGCGACGTCACATCCTCCGTAGTGTCCGCTCGTTCGCCGTTACGGGCAAAGTCAGTGAGGGGCGCTCGCTTCGGATAGAGAACTTCCCGCACTCGCTCACCCTCTGGCATGTCCCCGATCCCAGATCATCCTTGATACTGTAGTTTCAGCTGGGCCACACAGAAAACATCAATAAATCGATAGGACGGATCGATAGATCTCTAATCCCCGCTAAAAGATCCTATTCAGAAAGAAGACTTGATGGCGTCGTCGGCGAGATGTCCAGGGAAATTCGGCTGCGGCAGGCTATCGCTCGCGGCGTTCTGGGCTGAGGCGCCTCAGCCCTGGAGCGCCGCCAAAGTCCGCAAAACGCGGCGGTCTCATCGACTGATGGAGCTAGCAAAACTTATCAATGACTTGGCGTAAATTGTCTGAGAACGGAAAGTGGCTCTCCGCAGTGACTACTGCTCGGAGTCCGATGAACGGTTCCGGTCCGCTTTCAATTTTTTGCGATATCCCAGGCCCAGTGCTCCCAAGCCTATCGCCAGAAGTGTCATCGTGGCCGGTTCCGGCATGGTCGTGGGACTCTGCGGCGAACGGTATCGGTATCGGTCCTGGAGGGCCTGGCTCTGGAGGAGTTCCAACTGGCGGAGGCGGTGGTCCTGGAGGGCCTGGCGGTCCCGGGGGATTTGTCACCGGGGAAGGCGGCCCTGGAGGTCCTTGGGGAACGGCTAAAGCGGGAAGCGCCAGGGTCCCGAGCAACGCCAACGAAGCCACAGCTAACTTAAGAGCTCGATTCATTGCGCATCCCCCTTGTGCAGACAACGCAGGTAAACACTGCCCCTCGGTGAGGATGCACTTCAGAGGCCATCGGCATCGACATTTTCGCAATCTGCGTAACTCGCTGTTGTTTCGGAAGTTCCATTCAGGGAACCACGCAAGCAAGATCTGAGCGGTCGTCGGTATGCGCAATATCTTTCGCTAAGAGAGAAATAATCGAGATCGCGACTGCGGGTCGGCTGCTTGCCTTCGGTCTCGCGGGAATCCGGATCAGGCGACGATGGTGCCGGTTTCGGCCGTGTCGTAGCCGGCGACGGCTTCGAGTTTGCGGCGCAGGGTGGCGCGTTGCAAAACATCCAGTAGGGCTTGCGCCTCCGGAGTTTCGACGGTGCGCTTGCGCATGACCAGATCGTAGCGCTCGCTCTCGAGGGGAGTGAAGGCGAGATTGAACGTCTGCGCCGCCGAGCGCGTGGCCAGGCAACAGTCCGCCTGGCCGGAGGCCACCGAATACGCGGCGGCCAGATGACCGCGCACCTCCCGTTCGTATCCCTCGACTTTGCTGGCAGGCACGCCGGCATCCTTGAGCAAGCGATCGAGCAGGGCCCTGCTGCCCGACCCGAGTTCGCGATTCACGAAGCGCACGCCTCGCTTGGCGAGGTCCTGCACGCGGCGGACGCCCTTGGGATTGCCCTTGGCAACCACCAGACCCCTCTTCCCAGCGGGCAAACGTCACCACCGTGAAGTCTCCATCCTTGAATTCGCGCCGGATGTACGGCAGGTTGAACTCACCGGTGCGATCGTCCTTCAGATGCGAGCCCGCGACGTGAACCTTCCCCGCGCGCAGCCAATCGAGCGCCAGCTTGCTCGAAGCCGCCGCGGAGACGACTTCGACCCCGCTGCTCTGCTCGACCATGTGGACCAGCAGGCTGGACGCCGGATCGCAGCCCGCCAGCACCAAACGCTTTTCCGAGAGAGCGTCTCGCGAGGGAATCAACACATCGGCTTTGCTGCGGCGCTGCTCGAGGTGAGCGATTACGCCATCGGCCTCGGGCAGGTAATATGGCGCGGCGCTGACGGGAACGCTGACCCATTTCGATCCGACTTTGCCGACGCGAACCGGATCTCCCTTTTCGGGCGTGTGCGCCGAGAGCACTTCGGAGGCGATGGTGTCCGGAGCCGCCTCCGCTTCCGTGGCGAGGGAAAAAAGCTGCTCAACGGATACCTCCAGCTCGCGCGCCAAACCTAAAGCCAATTCCGTATTGGGGGTGTAACTGCCAGCCTCAATCGCGTAGATCGTTTGGCGGCTTACACCCACGCGACGAGCCAGATCGGCGGCGCCGATTCCCCGGCTTCGGCGCACGGCGGGCAATTGGTTTTTTATGCGACTGGGCATGAAGGTTGGCGACCAGGAAGAGCAAGCCGCCAGCATAGTCTAACAGAGACGGAGACGCTCATACACGACGCCGCCAAGAGGTGGTGGGTCAGTTTTAATTTTGACCCTGGTGTCCCGCAGGCTGGCATTTTTGGCTTTTGCAGGGAGTTGGCAATTCTGCTTTTTTAAAATTAGAAAAAGACGGAGAATAGGGCGATTGCACTAACGATTCCCTTCACCGATTCATCACACTGGTTAGGAATATTCTCGAGGCGAATCATGAAACGACAAAAGAGCGGTTTCATCCGGAATCTGGGGATGTTGATCGTGTTCGCTGGCGCGATGTGCGCGGTGCTGGAGGCTCAGAACGGTTCGTTCCACAACGCTCCCGCCTCGGCCAAGGAAGCGAAGAACCCTTTTGGCGGGGAGAATCGCGCCGCTGAAATCGGCGGGCAAATCTACGCGGTGAACTGCGCCAAATGCCACGGCCCGCAAGGACAGGGCACGGGGAATATTCCCGCGTTGAAAGAGGGGCCGGCGCAGGCGGCCAGCGAGGGGGAACTTTTCTGGTTCGTGACGAAAGGCGATGCGGCCAATGGCATGCCTGCCTGGTCCACATTGTCGGACCAGGGGCGCTGGCAGATTGTCGCCTACATGAAGGCGGGCTTGCCGGCCATCCCCAGGGGCGTCAACTCGCCCGAACTGGACGCTGGCATTTCCAGCGCACCGGCGCCTAAGCCTCCCTTTACG
Source organism: uncultured Acidobacteriota bacterium (assembly GCA_963823935.1). Classification (GTDB taxonomy): domain Bacteria; phylum Acidobacteriota; class Terriglobia; order Acidiferrales; family UBA7541; genus Palsa-189. The sequence continues at coordinate 18,666 of CAWGNM010000024.1, read as the reverse complement.
GATTTTCGCCATGAAGCGCCGGGAACGGTTCGCAAAATTACCGTTCAGGACCTGCCCGCGCCGTTTACCACGGAATCCGCGGGGAATGCGCCCAAACTGGTTAACCGTCCTCCAAACGCGTGGCCGAAAGCTCCCGCCGGTTTCAAGGTGGATCTCTACGCAACCGGGCTGCACACGCCTCGCCTCATCCGCGTGGCCCCCAATGGCGATTATTTCGTGGCCGAGAGCGATGCCGGGGATATCAAAGTGTTCCGGGGCATCAGCGGCGAGTCCAAGCCCGAGCGCGTGGAAGTCTTCGCCAGCGGCCTGAACCGGCCCTACGGCATTGCGTTCTATCCGCCGGGAGCCAATCCGCAGTGGGTCTATATCGGGAACACGGATTCGGTGGTGCGCTTTCCCTATAAGAACGGCGATTTGAAGGCCAGCGGCCCGGCGGAGCGCCTAGCGACTCTGCCCTCGGGCGGCGGCCACTGGACCCGCAGCATCGAGTTCTCGCAGGACGGCAAGACCATGTTCGTCGCCGTAGGCTCCGCTTCCAACGTGGACGATTCCGACGTGTCGCCGGCCGAAAAAAATCGCGCGGACATCCTGGAATTCGCGCCGGACGGTTCGGGAATGCGCATCTACGCTTCCGGAATCCGCAATGCCGGAGGAGGACTGGCGGTCGATCCTCAGACCGGCGAACTGTGGTGTTCGGTGAACGAGCGGGACGGCCTGGGCGACAATCTTGTTCCCGACTACATCACGCACGTTCAAGAGGGCGGCTTCTACGGCTGGCCCTGGTGGTATATGGGCGGCCATCAAGACCCGCGGCATGAAGGAAAACATCCCGAGCTGAAATCGAAAGTGCTCACCCCGGACGTGGTGTTGCAGCCGCACAACGCTTCGCTGCAGTTGGCTTTCTACACCGGCAAGCAGTTCCCCGCCGAATACCGGGACGACATCTTTGCCTCCGAGCATGGCTCCTGGAACAAGTCGGTGCGGACGGGCTACGAATTGATTCGAGTGCCGCTGCATCAAAGCGGGCACGCCGGCGGCGAATACGAGGATTTCCTTACCGGATTCGTGCTGGACGACGGCAGCGTGTGGGGCCGGCCGGTGGGCGTGGCCGTGGCGCAGGATGGCTCGCTGCTGGTGAGCGACGATGGCTCCAATTCGATTTGGCGGGTTAGCTACACGGGCAAATAATTCTGCGATGGTCGGTTAGAGCTTCACAGGGCGAGACGCAAAGCCTCAGGTCTCCCGACACAATTCGTCGGGCGACCTGAGCTACAGGAACCGGGCGAGCGTTCGCGCTGAGCTACAAGAGAGCGCTCGCGGCTATTCGTCTTGCGGCGCTGGTTCGCCGGCATTGGCTGGCACCTTCACGGGGTCGGTATGGAACTCGATCGCATTGTTGGCGCCCGATTCTAGCCGGGTGACTACCCGCCAGTTCACTTCATCCGTCTTCGGATAATCCAAACGGAAATGCGCGCCGCGGCTTTCGGTGCGCCGCAACGCGGCAGTGGCTAGAATCCGGCCGAGTAAAGCCAGGTTGCGCACCGAGAGCGCGCTTTCCAGTTCGTTGCCGCGCTCCTTGTCGGAGGCCCGGGCCTTCTCGTCGAGGCGCATCACCTGCGCGTCTTCTCGCTCGATGCGCTCGTATTCGGCGAGCGCCTCCCGGAGCGTTCTCTCTTCGCGGATGGGACCCAGTTTATTGTGCGCGAGCATGCGGCATGCCGTGCGCACGTCGGACTGCAATGGTCCCCGGTCGCGGCGCATCAGGTCCGCAAGCCAGGTGCTCTCCTCTTTGGGAATGGCGTCGTCCGCGATCGCCGGCAGACTGGCGCGAGCCTCTTTTACCAGCGCCGACGCCCGCCGTCCTGCGCGCCGGCCGAAGACGAGCGAACTCGACAGCGCCGAGCCGCCGATGCGGTTGCCGCCATGAATGCCGCCCGCCGTTTCGCCCGCGGCGAAAAGGCCTGCCACCGGAGTTTTGCCGTCGATATCGATCTTGAGCCCTCCGAGCCAGGTGTGGCTGCCGGGAGCGACCTCGAGCGGCACCTTGGCGATGTCGATGCCCTGGTGCAGGCAGGTCTTGTAGACGTACGGAATCATCTTCTGGATCACTTCCAGCGGCACCTTGGTGGCGTCCATGAAGATTCCCCCGGTGGAGGTGGCGCGCCCGGCGTGGATCTCCTGCGCCATCGCCAGAATGACTTCGGAACGCGTGGACTTTTCGGCCGTCTCGGGAAAGTAGCGCTTCAGAAACTCCTCGCCATTCTGATTGCGGAAGACGGCGCCGGCGTTGATGAAGCCGGTGGGGTGCGGGGCAAACCCAAACAGCTCGCGCGGCGAGGTGCACATGGCCTGGAAGTCGATCATCTCGATGCCGAGCAACGGCACGCCGGCGCGAAAGCCCAAGACGTAGCCGTCGCCGGTGACCTGCGGCGGATTGTCGTTCACGTAAAACAGGCCGCTGCCGCCGCCGGTGCAAAGGATGGTCTGCTGGGCGGAGTAGATCGCGAGCGCGCCATTCTGGTAATCGACGCCCCAGGCGCCCACCACGCGGCCATCGCGCACGATGAGATCCATGATGGCGGTAATCGAATGCTTGTCGATGCGGGCGTCGGCGCGCAATTTTTTCGACAGCACCTTGGTCATCATGTTGCCGGTGAAGTCGTAGTTATGGACGGCGCGCGGGCGCGAGTGGCTGGGGAACATTCTTGAGGTCCAGCTCGCCGTCGGGGCGGCGGACGAAGTCGGCGCCCCAGGATTCCAGATCGCGGACCACTTGCACGATGTCGTAGACCCAGACGCGAGTGAGATCGGGGTCGATCAGTTCGCCGCCATATTTCAGGATGTCCTGGAGATGCAGTTCGGGGCTATCGTCCTTTCCCATGGCGGCTGCGAATCCGCCGCGCGCGACGGTGGTTGTGCCGCTGGTGGCTCGGCCCTTGGTTACCTGGATCACAGGCACGCCGGCGTCGGCGCATTCGAAAGCGGCCATGGTGCCGGCCGCGCCACCGCCGACGATGAGCACGTCCGTGCTATAGCGAACGACGGGAATCTCGGTTTGATTTGTGCTGGGCAATTTTGTCATCGGGTTGAAGTTGGCACTTTGGCGATTTTGGCGATTTCGACAAACGCGTTCACGCAAGCTTCGGCAAACCTGGGATCGTTGATGTGCAGCGGGAAATACTTCGAGTGGGATTTCCGGCTTGAGGCCCGCCCTGAGGGTTTCCGTGAACGCCTGGTACTCCTCCGGGCGCCGCCAGGGACCGCGGTCGTTGCCGGCGAGATCTCTGGCGCGGAGCTTGGTGTGTTCGCTGAAACCTTCGTACGGAATCAGCACGCGGACCGGCCCTTTCGCGGCGTTGAGGCGCTCCGCGATGAGGATGCCAAGCTTCTCGAACTCCTCGGCATTGGTGCGCATCAGCAGATTCTGCGCGTTGTAACGGAAGAACTCGCGGTCCCGATAGCGCTCGGGCAGCACTTGCCCGGCCCAGAAGTTCACGTGGTCGATCGCTCCGGGAACGATCACTTGCGGCAAGCCGGCCGCGCCCGCGGCGGTCAGCCGGTCCTTTCCCGCGGAATAGACGCCGTCGGCCACCAGATCGGCGAGCTCGTGGGTGGTGACGTCGACGACGCCGGCCAGATCGCCCGTGGACGCCAGCCGCTCGAGCGACCTGCCGCCGACGCCCGAGGCGTGAAACTGAATCACGTCGTAGTCCAAGGCCTCGAGGCGCTGGCTCACGTTGTCGACGCAGGCCGCCGTGCCTCCGAACGAGGAGACCGCGATCAGCGGCGCATAGTGCGCCTTCGATTCGCGGCGAGCGGCCCAGTTTTTGGCTTCCATGGCGATGGCCCAGGCCGCGTTTTCCATCACCACCTTGGTGACCCGGTTGAGCGAGACGTCCCCAATCGAGGGAAACATACAGATGTCGCTCTCGGCAATGCACCATTGCACCGCCGCGGTGCCGGCGACGGCGCTGATCATGATCTTGGGCACGAGATACGGCAGGGCGCGGAGAATCGAGCAGACCAGATCGGTGCCGTTGGCGCCGCCCAGGCCGATGGCCCCCGAGACTTCTCCTTTGCTCACCCGCTCGAGCAGAATCCGCGTGCCGCCTTCGATCATCACGGCGGCGGCTTCCTGGCGGCTGCGGGCGTTGAGGCCCAGCCAGTCGACACCGGCGGCCGCGGCGACTTGCGCGCCGGTGAGATCGGCGCCGGGCACGTCATGCGCCTTCATGGAAAGGTCCATGATCCACGGGCGGGCCCCCGCGCGGGCGAGCACGCCGGCCACAAACTGGGCCTCCTTGCTCTTGGTGTTCATGGTGACGAGCACAGCGACGGTCGGATTGGATGCGCTCAACGAATCTCCCAGGACATCTCTTTGCGCCAAACGATTTCAGTTACCGCTATTTCGTGGACGTTCATACCTAACATAGTCCTGTATACGAGACAACCCCCGAGAGTATAGTCACGGGCAACAAGTTAGACGCAGCAGTGCCGGCCCCCTGGTACATTTTGAGGATACACGATGGCCAGCCGCGAGTAGGAAATTGGGCGATACGACGAAGGAGGGCCTCCCAATGCTAGCCTCGTGCGTAAGCGCGGATGTTGTGATTCTGCATGAATCCATGGCGCCGAAATTTGCCAAGGCCTATTAACGACCCCTTGGGTAGACTTATCGGGATTGCGGCGGCGGTGGTATACCTACTCTGCAATCCTATAGTTTGTCCCCCTGGAGGCAAGACATGGCCGAGGGCCGAAAGACGGCGGCGAAAATGGATCTGAACCACCTTCACCTGCACGTGAGGAACCTGGATCGCGCCAAGCGGTTCTACGAATCCTACTTCGGCTTCCGGGAACACATGCGTCATGGAAATATTTTGTTTTTGAGGAATTCGAGCGGCTTCGATCTGGCGCTGGTCCCCGACCGGACGCCGGCTTCCTTTCCGGAATGGTTTCACTTCGGATTTCGCCTGGGCAGCGAGAACGCCGTGCGGAAACTGCATGGCCGCATGACCTCGGGAGGAGTCGAGGTTGGAGAGATCGAGGAGTACGACGGCTATGTGACCTTCGACTGCGAGGACGCCGATGGCTATGCCATCGAAGTCTATTGGTCGTAGCCGACGCCCCGGGACGCCCGCGGACTACAGCCTGAACTGGGTGAGCTTGTAGAAGTGCCGGGCGCGGGCGTCGATCTCCCGGCGCGTGAGGCTCCGAATGCGCTCCAGGCCAAACTTCTCCACGGCGAAACTGCCCATCACCGAGCCATAGACCATGGCGCGGCGCATCACGCCGTCGTTCAGCGTGCCGCGCGCTCGAAAGGTAGCCCATGAAGCCGCCGGCGAAGCTATCGCCCGCGCCGGTGGGGTCGTGCACCTCCTCCAGCGGAAACGCCGGCACGGAAAAGATGCCGCCGTCGTGCACCATCATGGCGCCGTGTTCGCCGCGCTTGACCACCAGCGCCTTGGGGCCGAGCTTGAAGATATGCCGCGCCGCGCGCAGCAGATTGTGCTCGTTCGAGAGCATGCGCGTCTCGGCGTCGTTGATCATCAGGATTTGCGTGTGCGCCAGAATCTTGCGCAGTTCGGCGGGCGTCTTCTCGATCCAATAGTTCATGGTGTCGAGCGCGACCATGCGCGGCTTGCCGTGGATCTGCGTGAGCACGGAATGCTGCAGCGTGGGATCGATATTGGCGAGGAAGACGTGCTTGGACGAGCGGAAGGCGTCCGGCAGCTTGGGCTTGAATGTGGCGAAGACGTTCAGCTCGGTGGCCAGGGTGACGCGCTCGTTGGGATCGGCGCCGTAGCGCCCGGCCCAGAAAAACGTTTTGCCCGGGGCGTGCTCCAGGCCGGAGATATCGATGCGGCGGCCCTTGAAGACCGCGGCGTCGGTTTTGGTGAAATCGTCGCCGACCACGCCGACCAGATTTACGTGCGTGAAGTAGCTGGCCGCCACGGAAAAATAAGTCGCCGCGCCGCCCAGCGTGCGCTCCACCTTGCCGAACGGCGTCTCCAGCGCATCGAACGCCACCGAACCCACCACAAGAAGTGACATGAGGACTCCCCTAGGAAATATATTTGCCGATGATGGCCGCGAGGCGCCGGCGCGCCGCCGCCGGAACCAGCTTCGGGTCCGTGACGATCGCGTGCGCCAGCGCCCGGCCGCACTTGCACTCGCGCGCCGCGGGCATTGCGCGCACGGCGTTGCGCAGCACGTTGCGCGCGTTTTCGGCATTGCGATTGAGATTGGCGATGATCTCGGCGAGCGTCACCGAACTGTGCTCCGGATGCCAGCAATCGTAATCGGTGATCATGGCCACGGTGGCGTAGCAGAGCTCGGCTTCGCGCGCCAGCTTGGCTTCGGTGACGTTGGTCATGCCCATGATATCGAAGCGCAACTGCCGGTTCACGTGCGCTTCGGCCAGCGTGGAAAACTGCGGCCCCTCGATGCAGACGTAGGTGCCGCCGCGATGCGCCTTCACGCCCGCCGCGTCGCAGGCCGCGCCCAGCACGCTCGCGAGCTGCGCGCAGGTGGGCTTGTCGAAGCCCACGTGGGCCACGATGCCGCCGCCGAAAAACGTGGCCACGCGCCGGTAGGTGCGGTCGAAAAACTGGTCGGGGATCAGGAAGTCCAGCGGCGGCAAATCCTCGCGCAGCGAGCCGACCGCGCTGACGGAGATCACCCGCTCGACGCCGAGAAGCTTCATGGCATAGAGATTGGCGCGATAGTTGATCTCCGAAGGCATCAGGCGATGGCCGCGCCCGTGCCGCGCCAGAAACGCCACGCGCTTGCCTTCGAGCGTGCCGAGCACCAGCGCGTCGGAGGGATCGCCGAAGGGCGTCTTCACGCGCACTTCGCGCGCGCGCTCGAGGCCCGGCATGGCGTAAAGCCCGCTGCCGCCGATGATGCCGATCTCGGCCGCCGCGGCGCTGGCGCTGCGCTTCGCTGACTTCGCTTTTGCGTTTGCCGCTTTTGCTCTTGGACTCATGTCCGATTTATTTTCCCCGATTCGGGCGCAGTTTCGCGCTTAAGAAGCCGGTCAGTCTACTACAACCGGCTCGGCGACGATTTTGCCCTCGGCCTCGCGCAGGCGCGCCGCGGGAACCGCCCGGTCGTGGCAGAAGAGCGCCAGCCAGCCTTCGCGGGCGATTTGCGGCAGCCACTTCTTTTTGTCTTCGAGCGTGGTCATGGGATAAAGATCGAAGCCCATGATCCACGGCAAGGGCAGATGCGCCGTGGTGGGCACCAGATCGGCCAGGAAAATCGCCGTCTGGCTTCCGGAAGAAAGCCGCACGCCCATCATGTTGCTGGTGTGCCCGGGAAGGACAAACAACTCCACGCCGGGCACGACTTCGCCGCCCTGGCCTTCCACCAGATGCCACTGCCCCGTTTTGACCATGGGCTCGAAATTTTCGGGGAAGTAGCTGGCGCGATCGCGCTCGGTGGGATGCCGCGCGTGCTCGAATTCGCCGCAGATGCACGTAATACTTCGCGTTGGGAAACGTGGGCACGGCCACGCCATCGACGATGCGCGTGTTCCAGCCGCAATGATCGAAATGCAGGTGCGTATTCACCACGATATCGATCTGCTCGGGACCGAGCGCCGTGGGCGCGCAAGCTGCTCGGGCAGGCGCGGCGCGCCCTCGAAGGCGTAAATGTCGCGGCGCTTGGCGTCCCATTTGTCGCCGGCGCCCGTCTCGACCAGGATCCACTTGCCTTCCGCGCGGATCAGCAGCGAATTCATGGAGAGCGTGATGCGATTTCTCTCATCGGCGGGGGCGGCGCGTTCCCACATCGGCTTGGGGATGACGCCGAACATGGCCCCGCCGTCGAGGCGAAACGTGCCGTCGTTCAATATGTAAAATTCGATCTCGCCGAGTCTCATGTGTTAGTCCTGCATCCTATGCTTGTCATTCCGAGGAGCCCGCTCGGGCGACGAGGTCCGGCGTCGGGACTCCGGTGGAGTCCACCGGACTCCAGAAACGCCGCAGTTTCATCCGGCATCCCGGGAATGCGGGACCGGAGAATCTGCTTGCTCTTCGCTCGCCAACTGCAGATCCCTCTCCCGCTGCGCGGGCTCGGGATGACAACTTATTCGAGCCGGGTCGCCGCGGCGGCCGAAGAATCTCTCCTTCTTCAGCTTGGGCGAGTGAGAGATTCTTCACTTCGTTCAGAATGACAAGATTGCCTTCCTGCCGATTACGTCACATTCCGGCGCGCGACAAAAGTTCGCGCACCGCAGTGTACGGGTTCTTTCGCCGTTCCGCGACCTCTAACGCCAACGATTCCAGCGCGCGCTGCCCATCGCCGCCCAGCGCTCGCGCCATCACCTGCGTTTCCATCAGCAGCACCAGGCGCTGCTTCCAATACTCCACGATCTTGGCGCGCTGCTCGCCGCTGCGTTCGTTCTGCTGGTGAAATCTCTCGATGGCCTCGGCCAGCTCGCCGATTCCCTTCCCCTCGATGGCCGTGGTGCGAATCACCGGCGGCTTCCATCCGCGTCCATCGTGCGAGCCTGTATGCGAGACGGGCGCCAGTTCCAGCATGGCGTCGAGCTGCTGCTCGACGCGGTCCGCGCCCTCGCGCTCGGCCTTGTTCAGCACAAAAATATCCGCCACTTCCATCAGGCCAGCCTTCATGTTCTGCACGTCGTCGCCCAGGCCGGGCACCACCAGCACCAGCGTGCATTCCGCCAGGCGCACCACGTCGATCTCGTCCTGGCCCACGCCCACCGTCTCGATCAGCACGATCTCCTTGCCCGCGGCGTCCAGCACCAGCGCCGCGTCCGCCGTGGCGCGCGCCAAGCCGCCAAAAAATCCCCGCGTGGCCATGGAGCGAATGAAGATGCCCGCATCGGTGGCGTGCCCCTGCATGCGGATGCGGTCGCCCAGCACCGCGCCGCCGGTGTAAGGGCTCGAGGGATCGACGGCGATGATGCCCACCGTCTTGCCGCGCGCGCGGTAGTGCGCCGCCAGCCGATCGACGAGCGTGCTCTTGCCCGTGCCCGGCGCGCCGGTCACGCCGATCACATAGGCGCGCCCGGTGGCGGGGAAAAGTTCGCGCAGCAGATCTTCGGCGCGCGCGTCGGCATTTTCGATGGCGGTGATGGCGCGCGAAATCGCGCGCGTATCGCCCGCGCGCACCTGCGCCGCCCAGTGGGTGATCGTCTCGGCCACGGCAAAGTTTTGATTGTACCGCCCAATGCCGCAGAATGAGTGGCCGAGTAAAAGTGAGCAGTGGTCAGTTTGAAATCGTTAATTTAAACACGACCAACAATAGAAATATTACAAGGCCGAAGATCGCGAGAACGATTAGTCCAAACCACCATGGATGGAGAGGAACCAGAAAAAGCAAAAACCACAGCCACCAGGGTATTTTCCTCGTTGGCTTGGCGTCATCGGTCTCCGCAGACCCAGCGTTTGGGTCTAAGGGCATTTAGTCGTCCTCAAACTGACCTCGTTCGGCGAAAGGCTACCCTAAATTGCTTTTGCCCCAACTCGAATAATAATGGACGTTGCCGGAACTGGTAGGACTGACCCGACATGATTCGCTCCGCCTTTATCGCGCTCACGCTCACCGTCGTCACCATTCTGGTGGGCTTGCCGCTGCTCGTCTACGCCATGATCAGCGGCAACGCCAATCCGCTGTACCGCGCCGGCGTCGCGGTCACGGTATGGACTTGCCGCGTGGCCGGGATGCGCACGCGCGTGGAGGGCCTCGAAAATATTCCTCCGGAGCCGTGCCTTTTCGCCGCCAATCACACCAGCAATGCCGACGGGCCGGCCATCGTGGGCGCGGTTCCGCGCCGGATCGCCATTCTGGCCAAGAAATCGCTCTTCGCCATTCCCATCGTGGGCCCGGCGTTTCGCATCGCGCATTTCGTTCCGTCGACCGCTCCAAGCCCGAACGGGCGCTCGCCGCCATCGACGAGGCCGTCATGCACATGAAAAACGGGCTAGTCGTTTTTGATCTATCCCGAAGGCACGCGCAGCGCCGACGGCCGCCTGCGCCCATTTCGCCACGGCGCTTTCGTGTTGGCCATCAAGGCTGGCGTCCCCGTGGTGCCCGTGCGTGCAGCGGAGCCCATCGGGTGCTGGCGAAGAGGTCTTATCGCGTTCGCCCCGGCGAAGTGCTGGTGCGCTTCTGTCCGCCGATCGACCCGGCGGCCTATTCGCTGGACCGCCGCGGCGAACTCGCCGAACGCGTACACGACGCGCTCGCCGCCGGCCTGCCTCCCGACCAGCAGCCCCAGGTCATCGCCTCCCCGCGGGCTTAGGATCGTGCGTTCCACAATTCCGCGGGGCCGGCAAAGGAATACTTGTGCGGATCTGCTTCGGCCTTAAATAGTTGAACCGGATACGTTACTTAATCTACAATCACCGCTCTCACGGACGGCTCCCTCGGGCACGCAAAAGCTACACCGCTACACAGGCCACACGAACGTTTAAGAGGAGGGCGAAATGGATCGTCTCAGAAGCATCGTCGCAGTTGCCTTGGTGTGCGCATTTGCAGGCGCAATGGCAGGGTGCAAAAACGGTCCCCAGGCCTTGACTCCAAGTACGGGCGCGATGCCCCCGGTGCTATCCCCCGATTCCCTTTCAGGGATAGGACCGGGAGTGGTGACCTGCGGCTCGAACTTTATTTCCACGAACATCGCATCCATTACGCTGCTCGTGAATCACGACTCTCCCAATACGCTGACCATTGCGGATACTTCCAACGGTCAGACGGCAACGCTTTCCGCCACTCCGCCCGCGAGCGGACAAACGTTCAACACGCCTTCGGGAGAGTATTACACCACCGTCAATTCCAACACCTTGCCGAACCAGCAGGTGCGCGCCGCCTTCGACACCATTCTGATTCAGGCGCCGATCAATTTACCCTGGGAGTGGCCCACAGTTACGCGATCACGGAACAGAATGTTACCGGCGCCCTCACCGTAAATGTCACTTATATGCGCCCACCAACGTGGCTTTCGGAAGCAACAACCTTGCTCCTGTGCCGCCGCAACAGTGCGGCGGAACGATACCTGGCGCCCGACTCTCTCTGTGGGACAGGTGGGCGGCGTGGGCAGCACAAGCGATGCGGTGATGCAATGGCCGCCGGTGTGGTGGACCATGAACAAGGGCGGGAGCGCGGATGGTTGCTCCGAGTCCGACACCTACGTGCTGCAGATTTCTCCCAATCAGGCTTTCCCGAGCGGCCCACTCGGGCAAGGCGGCGTATATACGCAGACCGGCGAGATCGCGGAGACCGTTTTTAACATGCCTGCGACAGGCGCGCCGAATACCGGCAACCCTCCCCTGATACCCAATCCGGGCAACAGCCCCCCAGGCGTGGCCCAGGCAACTGTTTGTCAAAAGGGTTCCAACGGCTCGTTTACGCCCCAAACGGTGTCCGGCCCCAACCCCTTGGCGGTCAATTGGGCATTTGCTACTTCTCCCGATTATGCGCAGGCCAACAATGTCTTGTGGGGAAACGGAGGCGGAGCGTCCTCGTGCTCGAGCGAGCCGTCCTTGTTCTTCCGCGTGCGCGCCGGCTATTTCAATGATCTCGGTCCATGGTCGCAGCCGGCATCCTTTACCATTCCCTGCCCGGTACAATTCATGCCCAACACTTCCAATGCGACCGCGGCGAGCCAATGCCCTTTCAAAAGCGGGAGTTCAGCGGAATGTCTTGCGTGGGAGCCGGTCAGAGACGCGGTCGGATATTTCGTGAGAGTGGCTCCCGACATGGGGACAGCGCTCCCTGCTTCGGGGTCAGCGCCGGGGGAGATCGATTTCACGGTTGGCACCGGGCTGACGGTTGGCGGCGACACTCCCGACCCGAACGAACCGCAGTGCATTGTAGTGGGAAAGGCCGTGACTCCTACCGTGTGGTGCGGGCTGTGGAAGGGGAGCACGCAGATGAGCACAGGGGGAGTCCATTCAATCTCGCGGCCGGTTCGATGCAACGCTGGGATGTCCGGGCGATTTACGGTACGAATGTGCAGTTGGGTCCATGGTCGCCGGATTTTCGGACGATATGGTGAGGATCGCGCGTTTGGGCGCGGCGAGGACCGATTTAGTGCGGGTACGCAGTGTCTGCCCAGCAACTGCCCAGCAACTGGATGATTGGCATCGCTGACCAGACCGTCGGTTGCCTGCGTTTTTCAAGTTCTCTGGCTTAGCCTTGGCCTCGAGCCTTTAGCTTGGCGACTTCGGCTTCCAGTTGGCGCACGGTTTTGGCCAGCTCCGGAACGCGGCTGATGGCCGCCGCGTTCTTCAGCCACTGGCGGTGCTCCACCACCGGCGAGCCCGAGTACAGCGCGCCGGGCGGCACGTCGTTGGGCACGCCGCTTTGCGGCGTGATCATCGCGCCGTCGCCCACGGTGAGGTGCCCGGAGCAGCCCACCTGCCCGCCGAGGATGCAGTTGTTGCCCACGCGCGTGGTGCCCGCGAGGCCCACCTGCCCGCAGAGCAGCGTGTTTTCGCCCACGGCGCCGCCGTGGCCGACGAGCACCAGATCGTCGAGCTTCGCGCCCTTGCCGATGCGCGTCTCGCCCACCGTGGCGCGGTCCACGCAGGAGTTCGACTGAATCTCCACGTCGTCGCCAATCACGGTGATCCCCGCTTGCAGCATCTTGTACCAGCGGCCGTCGCGCTGTTTGGCAAAGCCGAAGCCGTCGCCGCCGATCACCACGCCGTTTTGCAGGATCACGCGATCGCCGATGCGGCAGTTTTCGCGCACCACGCTGTGCGCGTGCGCGAAGAAGTCGTCGCCGATGCGCGCGCCGCGATAGATGGTCACGAAGCTGTGCAGCACGGCGTTGCGCCCGATGGCCGCGCCTTCGTCCACGAAGCAGTAAGGCCCGATGTGCGCGCCTTCGCCGATCTTCGCCGATGGCGCGATCACCGCCGTCGGATGAATCGACGGCGCGTAGCGCGGCGGCGCATAAAAGAACGGCATGGCCCGCGCGAAATCGAGGTAGGGGTCGGCGGAGCGCACCAGCGCGAGCGGCGGCAAGCCCGCCTCGCGCTCGACGGCCAGATCCGGCGCCACCAGCACCGCCGACGCGCGCGTCGTCCGCGCCGCCTGCCGGTAGCGCGGATTGGAGATAAACGTCAGCTCGCCGGCCTGCGCGGCATCGATGCCCGCGATGCCGCGAATCTCCGTCTGCGCGTCGCCTTCCACTTTGCAGCCCAGCTTCTGTGCCAGCTCTCCCAGTCTCATCCGGTGCTCCCGCGCGGTGCTTCCGCGCTCCAATTCCAGCGCAACACTTTACAACATGGGCCACCCCGCTGCCGCCCTCTCCAGCGAAAAAGGTACCTACGGACCGGAGTGCAGCCCCCCTGTACACGAGTGGACCAAAACTGGCCTTGCGGGTAAGTGATCGTCGCAACCGTTTTACGTAAGCTGATACGCGCCGCGCTGGCGTCCGGCAGAGGTGTAGCTCTTATGCTTACCGAACACGCGCAACGAGGTTTAAGCTTCGCCCTTGTCGGGCTGCTGCTGGCGCTGGCGGGGTGTTCCGGCACCACTTCTGTAGCGTCCAAAACGACTACGTCCTCGACTGCGGGCACTTCCTCAACCGGCACTTCCGCAACGCCCTCCGCTGTCGCTCCTGCGATCACCACGCAGCCGGCCAACCAGACGGCTGTCAGCGGACAGACCGCGACCTTCTCCGTTGTGGCGACCGGAACCGCGCCATTGAGTTACCAATGGCAGAAGAGCGGCGCGAATATCAGCGGCGCGACATCATCGACCTACACCACGCCAGCCGTCGCTTCCGCCGACAACGGCGCGAGCTTCCGCGTGGTCGTGACCAATGGCGCCGGGAGCGTCACCAGCAATTCGGCGACGCTTACCGTGGTCGCAGCGCTGCCTTCGGGAACCGACGTCACCACCTTTCACAACGACAACGCTCGAACGGGCCAGAACCTCACGGAAACGATGCTTGACGCCGGCCAACGTCAACTCGCAGACATTCGGACTGCTGCGCAACCTCTCCGTGGACGGCAAGGTCGACGCCGAGCCGCTCTACTTGTCGCAACTGCCTCTGGCCGGCGGCGTGTACAACGTCGTCTTCATCGTTACCGAGCATGACTCGGTCTACGCATTCGATTCGGACACCGGGGCGCAGCTCTGGAAGGTGTCCGCTGCTGGGCGCCGGCGAAACCACCAGCGACAACCGCGGCTGCGGGCAAGTGTCGCCCGAAATCGGCATCACCTCCACGCCGGTGATCGACCGCAAAGCCGGGCCGCATGGCACGATTTATGTTGTGGCCATGTCCAAGAACGGCTCGAACTATTTCCAGCGCATCCACGCCCTCGACGTCACCACGGGCGCGGAGCTGCTCGCAGGGCCCGTGACGATTCAGGCCAGCTACCCCGGGACGGGCGCCAATAGTTCCGGAGGACAAGTAATTTTCGACCCCAAGCAATACAAGGAACGAAGCGGCCTGCTCCTTCTGAACGGCGTGATTTACACGACCTGGGCATCGCACTGCGACATTAGCCCTTACACGGCGTGGATCATCGGCTATGACCAGGCGAACCTCTCGCAGTCGAGCGTCCTGGACCTCACTCCCAACGGAAGCGAAGGCTCGATCTGGCAGAGCGGCGGCGGTCCCGCGGCGGATGCGCAAGGAAACATCTATGCGCTCATCGCGAATGGCACGTTCGATACGACGCTCGACGCCAACGGATTTCCGACGAGCCACGATTATGGCAATGCGTTCGTAAAGGTCTCCACCAGCGGCGGCACTCTTCAGGTGGCGGACTATTTCAACATGTAGAATACGGTAAGCGAGTCGGGCGCCGACCAGGACCTCGGTTCCGGCGGCCCGCTGCTTCTCCCCAGCCTCAGCGACGGAGCCGGCAACACGGTCCTTCTGGCGGTTGGCGCGGGGAAGGATGGAAACATCTATGTCGTGGACCGTACCAACATGGGCAAGTTCAACTCCATGTCGAATCCGATCTACCAGGAACTCGCGGGCGCGGTGCCGAATGGGGTATGGGGAGTGCCTGCTTATTTCAACGGCGCGGTCTACTACTGCGACTCCAACGGGACATTGAAGTCCTTCACCATAACCAACGCGCAACTTTCATCCACGCCAACACATACCGCCGCGTCTTTTACCTATCCCGGGGTGCTGCCCAGTGTTTCCGCGAATGGAAGCTCCAACGGAATCGTGTGGGCCATCGAAAATACGGGCACTGCCGTCCTGCACGCATTTCCGGCAAACGATCTGACGCACGAACTCTACAACAGCAATCAGGCCAGCAATGGCCGCGACCACTTTGGCAGCGGCAACAAGTTCATCACGCCGATGATCAGCGACGGGAAGGTGTTTGCCCCGACGGCAAACAGCGTGGCCGTGTTTGGCCTGCTCCCGTAGCCGGCCTTATCGCGAAGCCCATGCTTTACGGTATTGGCGATTCCCCGTGAGGCGGTAAAATCGCGCCGTGGGGGATGCGGATGCCTGTACCTCGAGTGGTGATCGTCGGCGGCGGATTCGGCGGCCTCTTTGCCACGCGCGCGCTCGCTCGGCGCCGCGGTAAACGTGGTGCTGATCGACAAGCGCAACTACCACCTGTTTCGTCCCTTGCTCTATCAGGTCGCCACCGGCCTGCTCTCCGCCGACGAAATTGCCGCGCCCTTGCGGTCCATCGTGAGCCGCCAGCGCAACGTGGAGGTTTTGCAGGATGAAGTCACCGCGATCGATACGGCGCAGCCGGTTGGTTCACCTGCAGACAGTATCAAGTGCCTTACGACTACCTCATTCTCGCCACCGGCATTCAATACAACTACTTCGGGCACGACGATTGGCAGCGCGTCGCGCCGGGACTGGAATCGCTGGACGACGCCGACCTGATTCGCGGCAAGGTGTTGACGGCTTTCGAGCGGGCCGAGGAGACGGCCGCGCTCGACCACGGCGCGACAGCGCGGAAATTCGGCAACTGCTGACGTTCGTGCTGGTGGGCGGAGGAACCGTGGGCGTGGAGATGGCCAGCACGCTGGCGGAGATGTCGCGCATGGCCTTGAAGCACGACTTCCGCCATATCGATCCGCGTTCCGCGCGGATTCTTTTGTACGAAGCGGCGCCGCGCATCCTTCCCACTTTTCCCGAATCGCTTATCGGCCAAGGCGCAGCGGCATCTGGAAAGCCTGGGCGTCGAAGTGTACACGAACACGCGCGTGACCAGCATCGATGCCGGGGGAATCGTCGCCGACGGCAAGCGTGTTCCGGCAGGAACGGTGCTGTGGAGCGCGGGAGTGCTGGCCTCGCCGGCGGGACGATGGCTGGGCGCCGCCATGGACCGGTCGGGCAAGATCATCGTCAACCCCGACCTCTCCGTGCCGGGCCATCCCGAGATTTTTGCGATCGGCGACACGGCGCACGTCGTAGCGGAGTCCCGCAATCTGCTGGGGATCAAGTCGAAGCAGCCGATGACCCTGCCAGGCGTGGCGCCGCCGGCAATTCAGGAGGGGCAGTACGTGGCGCGCCTGATCCGCCGGCGCGTCGCCGGGAAACCGGAGCCGGCGCCCTTCTGGTATTGGGACAAGGGCGATCTGGCCATCGTGGGGCGCACTTATGCGCTGGCCGACCTGCGCTTCGCGCGGTTCGCGGGATTTCCGGCCTGGGTGGTTTGGGCCGTGGTGCATATCTATTCTCTGATCGGGTTCGCGAACCGGCTCTTTGTCGTGCTGGGATGGGGAGTGGCGTTCGCGACAAAGAAGCGGCAGGTCCGCGTCTTCCCCACCCAGCCCACACAGCCTACACAAGAGAAAGCGGCCAAGGCCAAGGCGCCGTAAGGCCGTCGCGGTTTCAGGCTTTTGCCGCCTGCTTTACAGCTTCCAGCGTGTGCTGATTCAGTTCGGCCGGTTGCGTGGTAGCCAGAATGTCCCTGGCTTTCGCAGTTTCCGCCGCGGTCCCATGGGCGAGAAGGAGAAACTTGTCCGCCTTTATCGCTGTCTCATATTTCACGACGCTGTCCTTCGGTATACCGATGCTGTAAAGGCCGGCGCCGATCGCGCTCAATCCGCCTACGACCACCGCGCCCTCGAGCGTGCCGACGATCCACGCGCCCAGCGGTCCTGCCACCAGCAGCGGGCCAACGCCGGGCACCCAAAAGAACGCCGCGCCAACAAGCAATCCCCAAAGTCCGCCCCAGAACGCGCCCATTTTGCCCCAATATTTCATGCGGTCGCCTGCGTTGTAGTACCCGACCACCTGTTCATCGGTGCGGAAATCTTTGCCGACAACAGACAGCTTCTTCATGTCGAATCCCGATTTCTGAAGTTCCTTTACGGCGTTTTCAGCAGCGGAGTGTGTGTCATAAACGGCAATCGTAGCGTTGGTATCTGTCATGCTGTTTC
This sequence comes from uncultured Acidobacteriota bacterium, assembly GCA_963823935.1. Lineage (GTDB taxonomy): Bacteria > Acidobacteriota > Terriglobia > Acidiferrales > UBA7541 > Palsa-189. The sequence goes on along the minus strand of CAWGNM010000024.1, from coordinate 1,307 downwards.
TCCTTTTCGCTTGAACTGTGGCCTACGGCATTCGTGGGACCAGATTCCTCAGGAAGCTGGCTTTCCTTCAAGTTCGAAAGCCACGGAAGCCGGCTGTCCAGTAGGAACTCGTGGGCCTACTGTTCCTATCCGGTAATCGCTGTAGCTCAACCTTAGCCTGTGGAAAAATCTCTCGTGCAGACATGTCAAAGGCACCCGTTCCGTGCCAACGAATGCCTATCAGGATAGGGGCGGTGTTCAGCCAACGCCGGATTCGCGTGCTACTGCCTACGCCCGATTGGCGCCGGATCCCCGCAGTGGTTTGCGCCCGGGAAAACACTCGAACGGTGAATGATACCCGGTGGCCATTCACTTCAGGGTTTGCTGAAATAGCAACTTCATCTCTAGAACTAGCCGACCTGGGCATCATTCCTGCGTATTCTTGCTGAGGAGCGGCAAGCCAGCGCTCCAGACAAAGCCTTGAGCAAGATCTTCGAAGCCCTGAAGCGGGCCGAATTGGCCAGCGCAAAGAACGGCGATGAAGGCAACACACGGCAGTTGGAGCGCCGGCGAACGCCCCGCATCCGCGTCCATATCCCGCTCCTCGTCTACGGCTACAAGGGTAAAAGCCCGTTTCATGAAGACGCCTGCACCGTTGAGGTCAATACTCACGGTGGATTGATCTCCCTGCAGACTTCGCTTCTGCCCCGCCAGAAATTGCTGATGGTGAACAAAGGAAACGAAAGCAAACAGCACTGCACGGTCCTATCCGTAAGAGTCCGGCAGGAGTGTTTTGACGTTGCCTTTGAATTTCTCAATCCGGAGCCGCAGTTCTGGCATGGGCAAGATTTAGAAACTGGCGACGCCCTCCCCTTTGAGCATTAGCCCTTGCATTGCAACACCCGCAAATCGCGTTCTCGCCAGGCGGCTTAAGGCTGAAATCGCCAGTCTCCGAGATGGCCGCACCGTTTCTCGGGACGTGGAAACACCCGCCGAAACCGGTCAGCCAATTCCCAACCCTTTGAACGTATGGTCTGTAAGCCTCGACACCTCAGGAAAAGATAATGAAGAGAGGAGCGGTAACGGAACGTAAGGTAGACGAGGGTTAATGTTAGCAAGCTGTTCGGCAATTTTTCGAAGCTCGGCATTTTGCAAGCGCAAATTCTCAAGTCTCGTCGGTTGCTGTAGACGGATTTGGTCAAGTCGATGCTGGCTAGCTTGTAGAGCCTCTATTCCGGGCCGGTATGAGGACCGATCCCATTCAAGGGCGGAATTTGGTACGCAGAGACTCCGCGCTTGTTTACGAGCAACTCCTTCATCACGGCCGC
>CAWGNM010000023.1:0-9954 GCA_963823935.1 uncultured Acidobacteriota bacterium | reverse complement strand
GACAACGTTACGGGCGGGGCAGGCTGCGGCGTGAGGGGCGCCATGGCAAATGGACTTTGTTAAGCGGCGAAAGCTCGACTTTGTGATCGCCGCGAAGCTCATCCTGCTGGGGTAGACGTTCGCGGCGGGAGGGTACGATTTCGCCGCCGAATCTTCAGGTCCGAGGCGGACCTTAAGATTCTCCCGCCAAACTTTGTGGCCGAAGGCGGAGACGGCTTCGGCGCGGACGCCGGGAACTGTTTGGAGCAGAAGCTGGGCGATATAGCCGAAGGCGACAGCGTCCTTGCGCGTGATGTGATTTTTCGCGAGAAGGCGAAAGACCTGGCCGAGGGCGCGGTTCACTCCGGTGGCGGTGGTGAGGTCGGCGGCGAGAGCTTCGAGTTCGGGGGCCAAGGCAAATTCGCGCTCGGGAAGAAGGGCGAAGATTTCCTCCTGGCGAGCGGCGTGGAAGAGGCAGAAATCGGGATGATGATCGGCGCGGAGCATGCGGCATTGGCGCTTGTCGGAAGAGAGAAAACGACAGCGCGGAGGTTCGGGCGCCGGTGTGAGAGCTTTAGCGTAATCCTCGTTCAGGAGCGGATCGATATGGGCAGCGGAACAAGGAGGCGGAGGGAAGGGGCCGTTGAGTGTTTGTTGTGCGGTAGTCATATGCAATGTTATCGGGGAGGTAAACCGGCATCAATGGTACTGGTGTTGAGAAGATGGAACGGGCTGTGGAAATTTGGAGAGGAGACACTCGTTCCTCGTCGATTGCGGACTAGTACTCCACATTCCGGAAATCCGACTTTTCGGGCCTTAGCCCGTTTTACCGACACAAGGGGCCGGGCAGAGTGACTACCGATAGAAGTATGCTTCTGGTACAGTCCGCTCTTCATATACGCGGAAAGCGGGGGGCATAGTGACGAACACACAAGAAGAGATCACGATCGGGGGAGTCTCGATTCGATTTCTGGTCGAAGGCAAATCCTCGGGAAGGTCCGTGGCGATGTTCGAGTTTGGTGTGGCTCCTGGAGGGAAAGTGCCGATCGCACACAGCCACGACGCATACGAAGAGACGCTCTATGGGCTGAAGGGCATCCTAACGCTCACAGTGGATGGAGTAAAAACGGACCTCCGGTCGGGCGACGTGCTCTGTATCCCTCGCGGCGCTATCCATCGCTTCGACAACCTTAGCTCCGCCAGCACCAGGACTCTTGCCATCCTGACTCCAGGTCTCCTCGGTCCTGACTTTTTCCGGGAAGTCGCCGCGATCATGACGGCCTCTGCTGGTGGCCCGCCCAATCCGGCAACCATCGCTGAAGTGATGAGACGCCACGGTCTTACCCCTGCGCCGTGAAATCGTCTTGCACAAACTAACCAACAACAGCCGGTAGGGACCGCCGCGACCATGATTGGGGGCGAGAAGCCAGTTTCCGGAAATCCGATTTCAGAGGACTTGGCCCAATCCTAGTCGACGGACTCGAAAGGCGTGATAATCTTCCGCAATGCGAAGAAAAGTTACATGGATTTTGACGCTGACATTAGTTGTGATGCCGTCGAGTTTGTGGGCACGGCAGAGCGTGACACGCGTGACACCGCAAATACTTAGGCCTTCCGATTCAACGAAGAATGCGCAGAAAGGTTTTATAGAGCAGGGTACATATAAAAATCCTTCCATCGGGCTGGAATTCACACCCGCACGGGGCCTTCGCTTTAATGAGCCGGAATTGAAAGGGACTCCTGGGACAACCCCACTATTGATACTTATTCAGGCCCAGACTGACCCTGGACCGTTTTACGGTCTAACGGTGTTTTATGCAGACGCTCTGGATTACTACCCGGAAGATCAGCGTAATGACTCTAGGTATTTGCAAAAGATAATACGTACGAACGCTTCCGATGGATTTCAGCAGGTTGACGGCAAAGCATCTGAGGAGATGGATGGCATTCATTTTGTGCGCGCTGATTTCGTCAAAGGCATAGTCCACGAGACGGTCCTTATCACAACCCACAAAGCCTACGAACTCGTATTTATTTTTTCTGGTGCTGACGGCGAAGTAACAAACAACTTGATTTTGTCAACCCACGTAAAATTTGCTGAGAATGAGGTCTCGATACCCTTGCATCAATCGGCTAGTCTCGATTCGGATGCTAGTCCGTTTGTGCCAGGCAAGGACGGTGTCGGCTATCCTAGTTGTATTTATTGCCCGTTGCCTTCGTTACCAGAAGCCGCTCGCAAAGCGGAGGTTCATGGGACAGTTCTCCTGCAAGCTGTGATTGGAACGAATGGTCAAGCATCGAACATTTCGGTGAAAAAGACCCCAGGGAATGAACTAGAGGCGAAAGCTATCGCGGCGGTCAAGACTTGGCGCTTCAAGCCTGCTCAGGGGCCGAAAGGCAAGCCCGTTGCTGTTACCACGGACTTGGAAGTCAACTTTACACGCTGAATAACACGCTCAGGAGCGATCACTCCTGAGAAACGGGATTTTCGGAATCTGGCGAACCTTAGTCAGATGCGGTTCGGAAACCCCAAGTCACCAGATTCATCGCCCTCCCAGCGTAGCTTTCCGCCGCAAGATTCGTTCAGCAAACCGAGGTCGCAGGCGATCATCCCCATCGCAAGTTGGAGGGCTTGCACAGCATCAATCCCACCGGCGTATCGCACCTTTTCATTGCCAAGACCTGTGATCTGGGGTTTCCCGGGTGACGCTCATGGGCATTTCCGGTCGAGATGTAAGACAATAATGAAATGCCATCGATCACTCGAATAGGCGCACCGAACCGCTATCTCGGCGGCGGCGGAGGACGCAACCGAGGCGCGGGCGCAAGCCTAGGCTCCAGCGCTCCGTCCAAGGGCAAGTCCGCGGGATTGCCGCATCTGCTGAAGGAGGCTTGGCCCTTTCTGCGGCCGCAGCGAGTGCTTCTGCTGTTCGGCCTGGTGCTGATGGCGATCAATCGCCTGGCGGGCCTGGTATTGCCGGCGTCGACGAAGTTTCTGGTCGATAACGTGGTGGGCAAACGCGAAGTGCATCTCTTGGTTCCCCTGGCGCTGGCCATCATGGGCGCTACGGCGATCCAGGGAGTGACTTCGTTCACCCTGACGCAACTGCTCTCCAAAGCGGCGCAGCGGATGATCGCGGATTTGCGCAAGCAGGTGCAGGGACACATTGGCCGCCTCTCGATCTCTTTTCACGACACGAATAAGACCGGAAACCTCGTCGCGCGGATCATGTCCGACGTGGAAGGCCTGCGCAATTTGATGGGCACCGGCCTGGTGGAACTTGTGGGCAGCCTGATGACCGCTTCGTTTGCGCTGATCGTGCTGCTGCGCATCAGCGTGTTCATGACCGCTGTGGCGTTCGCCATCCTGGTGGCTTTCGGGCTGGCTCTTGAACAAAGCGATTGGCACCATACGTCCGATCTTTCGCGCGCGCTCCAAGCTGAACGCCGAGGTGACGGGCCGGCTCACCGAGTCGCTGGGCGGAATTCGCGTGGTGAAGGGTTACCACGCCGAACGGCGGGAAGAGAGTGTTTTCGCCGGGGGCGTGCAACGGCTGCTCGAAAACATCTTGAAGACGCTGACGGCGACTTCGGTGATGAGCTTGTCGTCGACCGTGCTCTTTGGCGTGGTGAGCGCGTTGATCCTTTATCTCGGCACCACGCGCATTCTGGCCGGAACCATGACGCTGGGCACTTTTCTGACCTATGTCGCGTTTTTGGCGATGCTCATTGCGCCGGTGTCTGCAGATCGTGAGCATTGGGACGCAGCTTACCGAGGGAATGGCCGGGCTCGAACGCACCACCGACATTCTGGCGGAAAATCCCGAGGACCAGGACCCCAGGCGCACCGTCTCCATCGCGAAAATTAAGGGCGAAGTGGTGTTTGACAACGTGGATTTCAGCTACGCCGAGGGGAAGCAGGTGCTGTACGACGTGAGCTTCCGCGCGCAGCCCGGGACGCGTGACGGCGCTCGTCGGTCCCTCCGGGGCAGGGAAGTCGACGATCATCGGCTTGATCGCGGCGTTCTATACTCCCGTCTCAGGCCGCGTGCTCGTGGATGGAATCGACCTCTCGACCGTGCGCCTCGATAGCTATCGGACGCAGCTCGGCGTGGTCCTGCAGGAGACATTTCTCTTCGACGGAACGCATCCGCGAAAACGTGATCTTCTCGCGGCCCGAGGCGACTCAGGAGGAAGTGAACGCCGCCTGCCGCATTGCGCGCGTGGATGAGTTCGCGGAATCGTTTGCGGAAGGCTACGACACCGTCGTTGGCGAGCGCGGCGTGAAGCTCTCCGGCGGCCAGCGGCAGCGCATCTCCATCGCGCGGGCCATTCTGGCCGATCCGCGAATCCTGATCCTCGACGAAGCGACCTCCAGCCTGGACTCCGAATCCGAGGCGCTGATCCAGGAGGGGCTTTCCTACCTGATGCAGGGGCGCACCACCTTCGTGATCGCCCACCGGCTCTCCACCATCCGCAGGGCCGACCAGATCCTGGTTGTGGAGGCGGGCAGAATTATCGAACGGGGCACGCACGAATCGCTTTATGCCGCGGGCGGCAGGTACTTCGAGCTTTACACCAAGCAGCACGGCCTGCAGGCCAATCTGTTTCTGGCGCCGGGCGAAGGAGACTCGGGCGGCGACTCGGGGAAAAGCGAAGCGGCAGGGAATGGAAATGGCTCCGATTCCGCTGACAATGGCGGGGACAACGAACCGAATTTGGCGCGCGCCGCGCGACTGCTCCGCGGGCAGACGTGAGTGTTTGATCGGAGGCCGCGAGCGGGGAAACGCCGCGGCGATGGGGAGATGCGGTCTACGACGGCGCGATCTGCTCGCGGCTTAGGGTGATTCGCGTGAGTTTCTGGAAATGGTAACCCATGATCGCCAGGCGGATCGCGGCGCCGAAGGATTGGCGGTAGCGCGTGCTGGCCGCGATGAAAAGGCGCCAATACGAGAAAGCATGGCGGCTGAAAATTCCCTGTTTGAGAATGGATCGCGCCAGAGCCTGGCAATCGGAGAGCGTCAACCGTCTGTAGCTCGTGTGCGGCTGGTATTGGGCTAGGAATTTGCGCACTCGCGCATAATAAATATCGGGCCGGTAGATGTGCTGCAGGATGTAGCGATAGCCGTCCAGCAGGCGCTGCGGGTCCATGCGAGGCTGAAAATTCAGGCGCAAATCAAGATTGTTTCCGTTGCCGTCGCACACGATGCGGCCTTCTTTTTGCAGGCGCCGATAGAGTTGCGTGCCTGGAATGGCTTGCAGCAGGCCGACCATGGCTAGCGGAATCGCGCTTTCCTGGATGAAGTCGACTTGGCGGTCGAAGATGTCTTCGGGATCGTTGTCGAATCCGACGATGAAACCGGCCATCACTTCCATGCCGTAGCGCTGAATGCGCCGGACGCTATCGACCAGGCTGCGCCGCGTATTCTGCATCTTCTGCGCTTCCTTGAGACTCTCCTCGGCGGGAGTCTCGATCCCCAGGAAGACGCGATCGAAGCTGGCGTCCTGCATCATCTGCAAGAGCTCTTGGTCGTCCGCCAGATTCACAGACGCCTCGGTGTAGAAAGTGAACGGGCGGCCATGCTGAGCGTTCCATTGGGCCATCGTCGGCAGAAGCTCCTTCACCTTGCGCTTGTTGCCGATGAAGTTGTCGTCCACGATAAAAATCGGGCCGCGCCATTTGCGCGCGTAGAGGTGTTCGAGTTCGGCGACCATTTGATCGGGCGATTTGGCTCGCGGCCTACGGCCATAGATCTCGATGATGTCGCAGAATTCGCAATTGAAAGGGCAGCCGCGCGAATACTGGATGGCCATGGAGCTGTAGTATTTCGGGTTGATCAGGTCGAGTTTCGGAAGCGGGGTGATGTTCAGTCCCGGCAATTCCCGCGCTTGATAGAGCGGCTTGGCGGTTCCTTGTTCCAGATCGGCCGCGAGTCCTTCGACCAACTCTTCCGCTTCGCCCACGACCACGTGATCCGCATACAGCGGCAAATCCGACATGCAGCTGCTGATCGGGCCTCCCACCACGGTGCGCCGCCCAAGTTCGCGGCAGCGGGCCAATGTTCGCAGCATGCCGTCTTTCTGCACCAGCATGGCGCTGATCATCACCACATCGGCCCATTTCAAATCCGCGTCGGTCACGGGGCGAATGTTGATGTCCACCAGGCGCTGTTCCCAGGTTTTCGGAAGCATGGCAGCGACGGTCAAGAGGCCCAGCGGAGGGAAAACCGACCGTTTGCCCTCGAAGGGCAGGGCATGCTTGAAGCTCCAGTACGTGTCTGGCCACTCCGGATACACGAGAAGGGCTTTCATTTGAGAGATTCCGCCTATGTTACGTGATTTAGTTTTCAGCCCAGATGCGCGCCACTGCTCACTGCGGCACTTCCATCATATGCTCGCCGGGCGTTGGCGGCAATCGGAATCGCGGCGAGCTACAGGCTGGCTCGTTCGGTGCGATTGGTCTTGCGGGAGAAGGTGGGGCGCGATGAGGGACGCGGGAGAAAAAGCTTAGGCTTTACGGTTTGCGTAGCGCGCGGACATGTGGAACCGTTTGATGTTGCTTGAGATATCGTGCCCCGCATCGACTCGAGCGCGATTGCGCCGCCGCCGCATGCGGGTGCGGGCGTGAAGGCTGGATAGGCGCGAACGGGATAATCGGATTCGTGGGTGTCCGGCCAGCTCGGCGCGCAAACGAAGCAAACCAGGAGGAGAGCCGCGGGCAGCGCCCGGAGGAGATGGAGACGAGTTCGCATCCATAAGAATTGATTCAGGAAGGGGCGCACAGGGATAGCGCAAATAGGCTAGTTTGAATGGTATCGGCCAGCTAGGTGTACTAGTTCCCCGCCGGACTTCATCCTGGCCTTGGCCCTCTGGTCTTCGCCCTCTCCGCTCATAAAGCGGTTCTTATTCCCGCCCTGGGATTTGGTTTCGGGCTCGGGTTCCGTTTTGGGGTCGAGCTGGTAGAGGCATTTAGGCCGGAGGGGAAGATATGCAGAATCTAAAGGACTTGGCATTCCTCCCAATCAAAACGCGAATGGTCAGATGTTTGCAGTATCCCGCGCGGGTGCATTCCAAGTCGACGTTATGTGGAAGGAGCCGAGTGAGGGGGAAGGGGCTTACTCGACTCTGGAAGCAGAACGTCCCACCTGCCTCTGAGAGGGAAGCTAGGATGGATGACCCCACGCGCCGGCTGGAGACAGCCGGAACCGGAATGCACCCCTCTCACATCTGCCCAAATCTCCAGTAGTTAACAGCCTGCGTTGGGCTCGTCCGCTGACAAACAACACGCCGGAGCATAAAGTGGCGATTGACATTCCCCACACTCCCCGGGGACCGGAAGATCAAATTCATTTCCAGGCAAGGATACTTACCGCTGTAAAGGCGGCCATTATTGCCACGCGTCCCGATGGTCGGATTGTTTACTGGAATCCGTTTGCGGAAGAACTTTACGGATGGCGAGCGGAAGAAGTCATTGGCCGTAACATCTTGGACATCGCGGTTCCGACGGATAACCCGCAGTCTGCCGCGGACATTATGGCTTCTCTCCATGCAGGAAAAAGCTGGGAGGGAGAGTTCACGGTGAGGCATAGAGATGGAACTCGTTTTACGGCATCGGTCACGGACTCCCCGATTTTCGACGAAGCTGGAGTCCTGATCGGAATCGTAGGTGTGAGCCACGATCTCACCGCGCTGGCCAAGGCGCGTCTCGAATTGGAACGGCTGGTGCAACAGCGTACAGCCGAACTCAAGGCGGCCAACAAGAATCTCCATCAATTATCGGCAAGCCTGATCCGATCGGAAGATGAAGTACGGTGGCGTGTCGCACGCGAGCTGCATGAAAGCGCGGGGCAGGACTTGACGGCGCTAGACCTAGACCTCGCTGCCATTGGGGGCGAAGTTAGAAAAGAGAGCCCAGAGCTTGCGAAGCGGATCTTAAAAACTTGCGAATTTGCCGAGGGCATATGCGAGCACTTGCGCACGATGTCGAATCTGCTGCACCCCCCCTTGCTCGAGGAATTGGGCCTGGTATCCGCACTTCGCCACTATGTGGATAGATTTTCAGCCAAAAGCAATATCCAAGTCGATTTGGAGATTTCGCCGGATTTTGGCCGACTTACGGATGGCATGGAACTCACGTGTTTTAGGGTCGTTCAGGAGGGATTGACGAATATTCATCGTCACTCTAGGAGCGCCACGGCGGCGATAGCCATACATTATGAAGGGAAGCGTGTCCTCGTTGAAGTGCGGGATGCAGGCAGAGGTATACCGCTCGAGCGGCTGTCGGAATTAGAGTCAGGCGGTGGTGGTGTGGGTGTCGCCGGGATGCGGGAACGCATAACACAGCTGGGCGGCACTTTGGAAATTAGGTCGGACGCGAAGGGTACGGTTGTCGTTGCTATCCTGCCGCTCAAGCATGCGATCACCGCACTCGTGAGGACATCAAAGGGAGCCGGGTTCGTCGTAGTGCCAGCGAACATCGGAGATCAGGTCCGACGATGACAGCACTTCGTCGATGAGCCTCAGAGCGTCAAATTCCACGCTCTTCGGCTGAGCGTGAAAGATGCGAGCCAGGATTCCTCGCCTGCGTTCCAGCAAACCCAGCCAAGCTGGGTGTCGGTACAGAATCAAGAAATCATAAGCGGCTCCGCGGAAGTTGAACCGAACGATCCATCCGACATCCTTGTGACTAATCATGGGCTCGACAGCGGCATCGCGCCGGGCCAGTTCGTGGATGAGCCAATTCGCAAGATCGCTCCCAAAAGCGCGAACGCTGACGAAATGCTTTTCAGGCGTGGAGGTATTGAATGCGTTGCTTCGGAAGCTGACGATCATGCGGGTCGACAAGGGAGGAACGGAAGTCACAGAGGGAATCTTACAATGCGAGCACGCGCCGAGCCTTGCGCAAGAAGGAGATCACTGCTGAAGGCAGCGTACCCAACCTGTTGTCGGGAACACACTGACAGACCACAAGGAGGCGAAATGGCGGGGGCAGGAAGAGGGAGGCGAGAGACATTTCAGCGGGGGAGCCGTCTAAATGTTCGGATGGAGGGACCGGAACGACAGAGAGAACGAAGGCGCGGCGATGGGAAGCGTAGCCTCCGGGAATGCGTTTCGGAATACCTCGTTTCGGAACAGTTCGTTTCGTAATACTCGGGAGGGTTGTCATCATGAAAAAGGCAGTGCTTACACTTATAACCGCAGCTTTAATCGCGGCGCCGGCCGCTTTTGCGCGCGTGGATCATGCGAAAGCGGCAAACCATCGGCCGAACGTCGCCGAGCGCGTGGATCATCGAGTGGCTTACCTCGCGACCGTATTGTCGCTCACCAGCGCACAGCAGGAGCAGGCCAAGACAATCTTCATGAACGCCGCGAATGCCAACTCAACGGTACTTGCCAACATGAAGACCGAACGCCAGAGCCTCAGCAAGGCCGTGAGCGGCAATGAGCCGGCCAGCACGATCGCAAAGATTTCCGATACGATCGGGAACGATGCGGGAAAGCTGGTGGCCAATCGAGCCATGGCGTCCGAGCAGTTTCACAAGATCCTTACCGCAGAACAACGGACCAAGCTGACGCAATTGCAGCATGAAGCTCATGGGTGGGGCCACCGGTTCGGCGCTTTCGGCGCAGACCGTTCTTAGACCGGATCAGGGTAGATCAGGACGCGTCGGGGCAGGTCCTTCGGGGCCTGCCTTGTTTTTTGTGTTGTTACTGGGAATTGCGCCTCCTCTCAGCGTTTCGTCCCAAAAATCCGAACAGAACGCGAAAATTAAAAGCGCCAGTATCGCAAGGAGTTGTGATCGCGGGGCTTGGCCCGATCATCTTATTTTTATAATGGTTTGTGGAACGAGCCGGGACGGGCCCCGCCGACACGACTGTGACAGCGATCACTGCGATTTAGGTTGCATTGATTACAGTATGGAGTTGGCAGGAAGTGGTCGGGTGAACGTTCCTTGAGGACGTTGGTTTATTTAA
>CAWGNM010000022.1:0-98384 GCA_963823935.1 uncultured Acidobacteriota bacterium | reverse complement strand
AGCCAAGCCCGACGCGGCGGACCAAGTCCGCAAATCGAGGGTCGCCGCGGATTGGATCGAAGAACGGATGCACTTTGAGGAACTGCAAAATATTTGACTGCTCCTTGTAGGCCTCCTCGAGCCAGGCGAAGGCCTGGTCGTTTTCGCCAAGTCCCAAATAAGCGTTCACAAAAGCGCCGGAGGGAACGTAACCTCCCTTTCTGCGTCTTTGCAGTTCCGCGAGCAGCCGAAGAGCATCGCTGCGCCGCCCGGCATGGGCATACGCCCTGATCAGCACGCCGGTGGCGGCAGGGCTACGGTGCGAAACAGAGATGGCTTTCTCCAGAACGGGGATCGCATCCTCGGGTTGATTGTTGGCGACCAGCACGAATCCAAGGTCCGTAAGGGCACTTGCGTCGTCCGGTCGCACCGCCAGTAGGCTGCGCAACTCGTGTATGGCCTCATCGTAGCGATGAGACTGAAACAGAATCCATCCGATGATCTCGCCGGAAACCGCAAGCGGGTCGAGTTCGCGGCCACGCCTTGCCCAAGCCACAGCCTCGTCCGTACGCCCTTGGCACAGCAGCCATAAAGCAAACATCATGTGAGCATCAGCGCTGTTGGGGTTCAATTCGAGCGCGCGATTGTATTCGGCCTCGGCTTCAGCCCAGTTCCATTGTTCCTGCAGCGTGTTTGCCAGCAGAACATGCGCTTCAGCAATGCCCGGATCGAGTTCCAACGCTTTTCGGGCTGCGGCCATTACTTTCGGCCGCGTCTCTGCGGGAGGAGCCCCGACATACACCGTGCCAAGGTCGCTATATGCGGTTGCCAGACCCACGTAACTGGGAGCAAATGTCGGGTCTCTCTGTATCGCCTCTTCGAAATAACCTATGCTCCTCTCGATTTCAGTTCTGCTGTTGCTTCTGTTGTAATGCGAACTGACCTTTCAGATAGCTCTCGTAGACTTCAGGCGCGACGGAACGCGCTGCGGTAAGCCTTTCGTGTTCCTCCCCGGTGACCGTGACTTCGACCTTTTCAGCAATGGATTGCGCCAGCTCGCTCTGCAGAGTAAACACGTCCCGCAGCTCGCGATCGTAGGTTTCCGACCAGAAGTGCTCGTCGGTCGGCGCCGCGAATCAATTGGGCCGTGACGCGAATCCGATTGCCCTCTCGCATTACCGACCCTTCGACAATGGCATCCACTCCCAGCGTTCTGGCGATCTCTGGCACCGAGAGCTGCGGATTCTTGAAGCGCATCACCGACGTGCGGGAAATGACGCGCAGATCGTGGATCGCGGAGAGGCGTCCGATGAGCGCCTCGGTCATCCCGTCAGCAAGATATTCCTGCGCCGGATCGCCGGACAAGGTTCTTCAAAGGCAGTACCGCCAACGACCTGATTTTGGGTTGCGCCGCATTGTCCGTGCGACCTCGGGAGGTGAAGTAAGCGACGGCAAGCAGGCCGAGTACAACAACCCCAGCCAGAGCAAGCCAGCCGCGCGCCGGCAGTATCGCTCTTCGCCGGTGGTCACCTTCCGCTTCCACGGGCGCCTCGGACTTTTGGCCTTCGTCTTCCTCGCCCAAACGCTGCCTGCGGCTTTGCAGCCAGGCATCGAGCTCGGAACCTACGGCGTAAACGGAGCCCCGCTTGTCGTGAACGTGGCGGTGGACCGGCATCCCCTCCCGCTTTTCCCAACGCTGGGCCGTGGTCACATCGCGGTTGAGGTATGCCGCGATTTCCTTCCACGAATCCAGCCGGTCTTCGGGCGGGCTCTCGGGCGGCGAAATGCCAGGGAAGGGTTCGCCCATCGCGTTCTCCTGATTACTTCCCTGTTATAGCGAGATAAGTGACCCGATTGTAACCCCATTCGCTCGGCAACGGCAAAAGGACAGCATTTGACGGCAAGTGGGCGATTCCGCGCATTGCCGTTTGACCGTGCCCGCTGGGGTGACCGATTCTGTGCGCGCATTTCAGCGGCAAACGGCCGAAATGAAGTTGCAACGTGCCACCCGTAAGGCTGATTTCACTTGCTGGCCGGGGAACTTTTTGCGACACGGGCACGATTCTCAAACTTGGAGGTCTCTATGAAGAGCAAGACTTTGTGGTGGGCGGTACGCGTCATCCTCGCGTCTGGTTTTGGCAGTAGGCACGGGCGTTCTGGCCCAAGCTCCGACGCCCACGCACTTTAGCGGGTTGATCAACGATTATTCGCCGGAGACCATATCGGGCAAGTTGGTTGGTCCGTGGGAAATGCACGGGACATGGTCGTTGGATTTGAAAGGCAGATCCGGTTTGGCCGATTTTTCCGCAGCCATGACCATGGAGCTCTCGGACCACGCGATGGAGGTCGCGGTTGCCAACGGCGTTGTTACGAACGGCGTTCCTACGACGTTTGATGATCCCGCAGCACGCATTGCTCATACTCACCACATCACCATGAAGGATGCCACGGTCAGCTACGCCACCGGCACGTGCCCTATCTACGCGGCCCCCGCTACCACCAACCCTGGTTTCATGGTCACCGGCTCGGCAAATATCACCGGCAACGGAGGCCCCGCTCCCTTTTCGAAGGGGGACACCGTGCTATCCATGCTGCAGGTCTGCGTCAACGGAGGATCGGACGTCCCGTTTTCCAACGTGACTCTGGTGTTCGGATCTCCCGCGAGTGGCCATTTCGGCTCGCAGGCGATCCACGGCGTCGTTCGCAAGTCGAGATTGTCCGATTTCGACGACGGACATCGATGAGCGTCGGCGGAGGGCACGGCTAGGCGTTGCCGTGTCCGTCCCACCGCCCGAATCGACTTCTGCGGATCGGACGCCGGATTCAGCTGACAAGCACAACCTCTCATTTGGGATTCTTGGCCCGGATTGTCGGCTTGGTCGGAAGTGATCGCGATTGCTTCCTGTTGTTGTTTGTGTTTGAGGCTCGCAAATATGCTGGCAGGCCTGTTTTCGCGGGTGGAGCGGAAAGGCCCACTTCTGTTTTTCAAGTCTCACTCTCAATCGTCGATAAGATCGACTAATGAAGCTCTATGGAACCACATCGAGAGCCGTGAATCAGCGTACGGCCTTATCGGCAACGCTATTCACGGTTCGGCAACACGAAGTCTGGTCAAAAACTTACGCAAGCGAATGGAAGAGCAGCGAAAACACTGACCTACTAGATCGAGCCACGGAACGTAAGAGTGTCAGCTCCTAATCGCCAGCTTCAACTGCTGAGAAACGGCGTTCTCGGATAGTGGAGGACTAGTACCCGATCTTCCGATTCTAGATGTCCAGGTCCGGGTTCCGATTTCGCAGTCGTTGCCGGGATGTGATTTTGATCCGTTTACACCAGTGGACCCGGAGCAGCCGCGAGTCTAAATATCAAAATCTGGGTAATGGCGCTTTGCCGCAACCTTCGAAATCAGCATCACGGTATACGCCTTGCGGTTCCTTCCCGAGAACGTTCGCTTCACGACGCCGCTTTTCTCTTTTGCAAATTCTTTACGGATCGTGTCTTCGCCCCTACCTATTTTGTCTCCCAACTGTCTGCAAGTGAAATAGACGCCCTTCCGTAGCTTATTCGGTCGGCGTTGCCGTCTCCCCTTTTTGAAAAATTCATCCGGCAATACTGGATTTCCATCTTCGTCTACCACACAGAAGGATGCAGGATCATTGTCTTCGATGAGGGCTTCTAAGAGTTGCCGCTGTTCCTCCGGGGACATTTCGTTTATTTTGCGTTGGTCGGGGATGAGAATCATGCACGACTCCCAATTGGGACTACTTTCTCATCCTGCTTTGCCTGCTTCTGCGCCAGCTTCGCGGCTTGGGCTTCGGTGATCCTGGCCTGGGATTCCTGGTGTGCTTGCTCGAACTCAGCGATCCAGGGCGCATAATGTTTGAGAAAGATGGCGACGGTGTCGCCAAGGGCGTCTGCTATGGTCTGGTGGTTGACCTGACCAAGCTCGTATTGTGTCCGAAGCTGGTTGATGGCAAAACTATCCCGCAACATGTGAGAATGCGGCTCGCGTTCCCGGATATCGGTTTTGACGGAATCGATTCCGGCCTCCGCGAATACGCTCTTTAGTTCCGCCGACCAATAATTGGTGTTTGTGTCCGGGTCCACGTTCTTGTCGTAGAACGGCTGATTTAAATCCCCGTCGATAGCAACAGTAGTTTTCAACAGATTCACGACATGGGGCACAAGTCGCGGTTGGGCTCTTCGCTTCGTCTTGTTGCGGTAATAAGTGATTTGACCATTATCCTTCATGGAGTCCAGCTTGAATCGAACTGCATCGCCTAGGGCTAAGCCGCCCCACCTCATTAGCTCGATGAAGGCCAGAACGCGGTGGGCGTCATCGTACTGCTTCTGGTCGTCCAGGTTCTTAATCTCGACCTGGAACCGGCTCTTTATCGCGGCCAGGATGGAATCGTATTGCTGATCCGAGAAGGCCGTGGTACGGCTGCCGCGCTTTACTCTAGGCGGTTTCATTCCGGTCATCGGGTGGTTCTCAATCCATCGTTTGTCTGTGCAGTAATTGAAAAACCGTTTCAGATCACCGAAGGTTCCAAAGTCGGTCAGATCGGATTCGAAATTCCAGGTGTTGCGGAAAGATTCGACAAGGTCCGGCCTCAAATCGGAAACGTAGATCGGTCGCGGGTTCAAGGTTTTCAACCATTCTGATAAGCGGCCTTCATTACCGCGTCGGTTGCTCTTGAATTTGAACGTTTTGGGGTCTACATCACCCAACAGTGGCAGGTACCGCTCGATACGCTTCTCACTAATGCGCTCGGCCCTCTTTGATGCCAGGAATCGGGCAACTGCTTGTTCGATGGTTACCGTCTGCGATTCCTTCTCAGCCTGTAGCGTCTTTAGCTTAGCTTCGGCCGCAGCCGCCCGTTGCTTGTCTGGGTCATGCTGGTCCCGGTATGCCTGCGCGATCTGTTCTGCCTCCGTCCAGGACCGGGTCTTGGTTGCTATCGGTGAGTGACGTATTGCCCCATCCGCGTCGAGGAACTGGGTATGGCGTCGCTTGGGGTCCTGGATACGAGGGTCGTAAACTGCGACATGTTTTCGGCAAGTGCATTTCGAGGTGTCGATGCTATAGGCTCGACCCTTGTCTTTGTGAGGGCAGGTCTTGGAATGTCGGGCAATTGCGGTGTATGTGGGTAACAGCAGGTCTGTTGGCGTCATCAGTGAGGCTCCTCTCACCCGTTAAAGTTACTTCACTACAATCACAAGACAATTTCCATAGACCGTTCGTACCGAGTCCATAAGTCGTTGGAAAGTTAGTGATTTGTGAAGCACGAGAGGAGTCTACAATGATTCATTCTACGGGAGTTGTGGGCGCATTTTGCGTAACTGCTGATTGCGCGGTATTTGCGGCCCACCGGGCGTGGAGTTGCTCGCGCAAGTGCTCGATCAAAACAGCGCGGGCGCCTTTTGGTTTGGGGAACGGCTCGTAGGACACGCCGAGCCGTTTCGATGGAGGCTTGGGCTGGCGCGGCGTCATTAGCTCGAGCTCGAGCAGGAGGGCTCGGGCTTCACGGCGGCCTTCGGGCGTGGTGTCGTATTTGCGGTCGAAGAGATCGAGGGAGCGGGTGAGAAGGCTATCGTAGTCGGGAGGAGCTATCGCGTCACGGAGAGTTCCCTCGCTCTCGTTCGTCGCTCGGGACGACGATCCTGGCCGGATCGTCGAGTTGGGCGGGGAGAAGGCGCTGGCGGCGGATGCGGTTGCGGCAGGCGTGGAGTCCACAGGATTTGCGGAATTAGTGTCTCGCGGCGACGGTTGCTCGGGGATCGGTTTGGAATTGAGAGATCCCTCGCTGGAAGCTCGGGATGACAACGTTAACGGCAAAGGCGTCGCTGGAAGGGCAGAGTCGGCGCGGCTTCCGGCCAACGTTAAAGGCGTCGCCTCACCGGCGAGGTCGGCTAGATGAGCCTCCTCGGCAGCGGGTGGGTTAGGTTCTGGACTGAGGGTCGACTTCAATTGGGAGGCCCAGGCTTTATAGCCGAAGGCGGCGACGGATTCGGCGCGAACGCCGTCGACGGTTTGCAGCAGAAGTTGGCCGAGATAGCCGAAGGCCACGGCGTCGCGCTGGTTCACGCGCTTTTGCGCGAGCATGCGAAAGACCTGGGCGAGGGCGCGGTTTACTCCGGTGGCGGTGGTGAGGTCGGTGCAGAGGCCGTCGAGTTCGCGGGCGGTGGCGGATTCGGGGTCGCCCCATAACTCCTCTTCCCTGCGGGCGTGGTAGCGGCAGAGGCAGACGTGAATCTCGTGGCGCGGCATGCGGCATTGGCGTCCGTCGGAAAAGGTGAACTGGCAGCGTTCCGGCAGCGGAGTGGGATCGATGAAGACGGTGCTGGCCGGGACATTGGGGTTGTTGGTCGGCTCGTTCGTCCCCAGGGGCTCTGAAAAATGGTCGAGGGGGGACGAAGGAGGGCGGAACGAGGCGCTGGTTAGTGGTTCTTGTGCGGTAGTCATATGCAATGTTATCGGGAGGGTAAACCATGAACAATGGTACTGGCGTTGTCAGAATGGAACGGCTGTGGAAAAAACTCAGTTCACTAATGTGCGAAGCAGTTGGTTCCGTCGCAGGTCACTTCTTTGCCAGTGTTTGACGAAAGCGTGAGGGAGGCAGCGCCGTTGATATTGCCGCTATCGGCCTGAATTGTGACTGTATTCGAGGCGGAGTTGAAAACGACCCAGCGTTGGCCCGTCAGCGCGTGAGGCACGGTGATTGTGGTTGTGCCGGTGACATTGACCCAGGAGTCAGAAGCGGTCAACGTATAGGCGCTGGATTTGGTGGCTAGGTTTTGACGGGTGCCGCCGCCAATCATCAGGCTGGTCACTGTCGAAGTGCCGCCGATCGTATCGGGCGCAAGTAAGTCAGTAATGGCGCTGCCTACGTACGATTCGCCTAAAAGACTCGGATAAAGCTGCGCGCCGCTGTCGGTTTTGATTCCTGTCGCAGATATCGCACCACCGCTCAGTTCGGCGCTGATGTATCCACGAATGCTGTAAACCACAGAAGTATTTTTCAGATGGAAGCAGATGGAGCTCTGCAGCAGGAAGCAATGTGCATCTACGTCCCCGGTGAGCGTAGAGTCATTCTCAAACGCGAAGCCATCGCCGGAAGCGTTCGGCGTCGAAATAACATGAAACCAATGCGAATATGAAAAGCTGCTACAGCCGGTGTTACCGGGGCAGTTGTCCTGAAAATCGAAGTTCTTCAGGTTGTTGCTGGCGCGAACGTCGATCCACGTCGCCTGCTCAGTCCATCGTTCGGTATTCTCGGACAGGATTCCCGCTCCCGCTGTGAAGCCCTGAACTTCGACATGCTCCAGGTGAAACCACGTGCATTCGTTGTTGTCAATTCCCGCGCTGCCCGAAGAGGTTCCAATCAAGTGTAGGTCATAAATTCCACCGCCGCCACTGTAGGTCGTAGGCGCATCGATACATTGGAACGCCTTTCCTGGCCCGGTATAAGTGACCGTGACATTGGGCAAAAAGCGAAGCTGAACCCACGGCCCTATTGTTACCTCGTTGCCGCCCGTAATCGTGAGAGATGACGGTATGTAGACCGTGCCGCAATGCATGAAGGTTACGGAATCCTGAGTGCAGGAACCGAGCGCATTCACCGCGCTCTGAACCGTCGTGTGCTTAAACCCATCCACGAAGATAATGTTATTGAGGGAGGAAGGCGTGAGAGTCGTAAGAATTCTATCAATCTGCGCAAAGTCGAAAATGAGGCACTCGCCCCAGTTCAACTGCCCTACGGTAGGCACTTGGAGGCGATAGTTGGGCGTGGATGCGCTGCACTGAGCTCTGGCCTTAGACGTACGGGCGGCGAGCAGCAAGACGAGAAGAATCCGTTTCGCCTTCGCACCCTTGCCCAGGGAGTGTGCGCAGCCTGGGGTTTGTTCGCAACGTGCCACCTCAGAATTGCCAATAGCTCGGCGTTCGTGAGCCGTCCGAGGGTATTGTCGTGTTGCGATGTGCACTTCCAGAGCAAAACAGGGTAGGCAGAACCGTAGGAGCCCATTGCTCAAACGCTCGGAACGCACATGAGCGTTCATGCGAATCCTCCCACAGTATCCGCTGCACGGTCGCATATCCAAACGCTCCGATCAGCCCTTCGCCTATTTGGCGAGTAGTCGAAGGATGCGAGCCATAAAGGAAGCTGTTCAATTCGTAACAGTTCTGGCAGCGATCGTACAAATTCACCGCGCTTCCAGCGTTCGCCATCACCGCGGCAAGCAAGACCATTCGTGCAGGGCAAGATTGCGGTCCCTAAAGGTGACCATGTTTTCGGCTGCCCGCCCGAATGCGCGCGGGGCTGCCACTACGATTCGCCGAATCGGCGCCGCAGATGCTGTGGTGGAGACCATCAGGAAGAGAACGATAGCGATCAGACGACGAATCATCCCCTAGCCGCCCTTCCTTCGGAACCCGGGCAGGCCTTTGCATGTGCGTAGCCAATATCGGCACACACCTAAACACCATTGCGACAGGCACTTGGACGGAAGAAGGCAAGAAGAGCAGGTTACTTTGGAACGTCGGAAGAACCAGATCGGGAAGTCACATGTTATTTCCTGGCAACTCAGGCCGCACGCCAGCATCACCGAGGTGCATGTAAGTAGCGTTTGCGTTTGCTATCCCAGTCTCAAACTTGAAGTAGGAATAATTAGGAATAATAGAGGTTCCAGGGAACGTTCACAGGATGCGATCGGGCCATTGACCGGGAACGCAAGGAGCAGGACGTTACGGTGAGCGCCAATCAGCAGCAGATCGGCGAGATCTTTCGGACCGGGATCATCCGTAGGCGCGAGGGCGGAGGCTGGCGCGGCGCCGGCGCGGAATGGAGCGGAAAAGGCGACCCACCCTTACAAACACCCACTAAGGCAAAACCGGGTCCCGAAGTCGTCCGCCGTGGCGGGGGCGGGGCGGTTTGACGCGGGGAGAACCGAGGCTGTTCGGGAGGCGGAGAAGTACGTTAGGCTGCGGCGGATGGTCTTGGCAAACGCAAGGCGCGGCAGCGCGCTGGCGGCGGTGAAAACGCTGCACACGGCGGTGTGGGTTGTGTTGGCAGGCTCGATCATGGCATTGCCCGTCACGGGGGCTGTGCATCGGTTCCATTGGGCCTTCATCCTGACCGTCGTCATTCTCGGGGAGTGCGGCGTGCTTGCGCTCAACGAGGGACGCTGTCCGCTCACCGGCGTCGCGGCCCGCTTCACGGACGACCGCGCGGATAATTTTGACATTTACCTGCCGAACTGGGTGGCGCGGCATAACAAAACGATCTTTGGCACGCTGTTTATTGTCAACGAAACGATCGTTTTGTGGTTGTGGCTAAAGGGCGGGAGAGTTTAGCGGAGCGAGAGCCGACGCGCGGCAGGCGGGGGCGCCGGGCGGCGCGGCGCAACGGAAAAGGCGACCCACCCTTACAAACGAAAGGTGGGGCACCCACAAAAGTAAAACCAGAGCCCGAGGCTGCCCGCCGTGGTAGGCGAAGGTGGGCACCCGCAGGAAAATCCAAAACGCAAGAGAAGGGAGCTGTGACAGGGGTCACAGCGAAGACGAGGCGTGAGGGAGCAATCTGGGCGGCGTGGGCGGGAGAGTTATGAATCGAGATCACGGAAAGATACGAGGGATATTGGCGGTGATGGCGGTGGTGCAGGTGGCGCTGTTCCTCGGCGGATGCAAGGAAAGGCCGAATGCGTTCGCGCCATCGGACGACGAGCCTGCCGCGAACGCGGCGCGCCAGCCGGTGGATCCCAAGACGGCGGGTTCGGTGACGGGCGTGGTGAAGTTCGAGGGCGTGCCGCGCAGGCCGCGGAACATCAACATGGCCTCCGTACCCAACTGCGCCAAGATGCACTCCTCGCCCGCAAAGACGCAGGACGTGGTGCCCGGAGAGAACGGCACATTGCAAAATGTAGTGGTCTATCTGCGGGGCGACTTCGCGGAGTACTCCTTTGAAATTCCGCCAGGCGGCGACGCTGGACCAAAACGGCTGCGTGTATGTGCCGCACGTGGTTGCGTTGATGAAGGGACAGCATCTGCGCGTGACCAACTCGGACGGGACCACGCACAACGTGAACGCCGCTCCCCGGATTAATGGCGGGTGGAACCAGTCGCAGTCGACGGGAAGCGCGGCGGCGGATGAGGTGTTCGGGCATGCGGAGATCGGCATTCCCGTGAAGTGCAACATTCATCCCTGGATGAAGTCTTACATCGCGGTCTTCGCGAATCCGTACTTTCAGGTGACCGGAGAGGATGGGTCGTTCAAGATCGAAAATGTGCCGCCGGGCGCTTACAAGCTGACGGCGTGGCACGAAGTGTACGGAGGCAAGGAGCAGGACGTTACGGTGAGCGCCAATCAGCAGCAGATCGCCGATATCACTTTTTCGGACCGGGATCATCCGTAGACGCGAGCGCGGCGCTCCCTGGGCTACAAACCGAAAGGCCTCAGGTCTCCCGACACACATCGTCGAGCGACCTGAGCTACAAAACTCTCGCGGGCGGCGAGGGATGCGAGTGGTTAGCAGCGAAATGAGGCTGAACTAGCGGGAGGCTAATCGATTTTGGTGCCGCGGACCATGACGCGGGTCCATCTGTGGCCGACCGGGCAGCGGTACTCGCGAATCCATGCTGTGGGGAAGGCGGCGCCCTTGGACGCTTTGCGTTTTCGTTCGCGATATTTTACGGACACGGCCGCGATGCCGCATTTGGGACACTTCTCTTCGTCCATGGCTTCAGTCCTTCGGCTGGGGGAAAAGACTGAAACTACTAGCCGTCACTTATAAGATGTTCAGACGGCAGGAGAGGCGGCATATCTTTTGAGGGCCACGGCGCTGAACGTGCGCACTTTCGAGTGCGGATCTGAGCGCACAGCCAAGAGTGGCTGTGCCACTCGAAGAGAGAATCGGCGCCCGTATTCCGACCGAAACGTATTCCGAACCTAGACTTCCATTTACCTTAGCATCATCCCCTAGGCATCATCGCCTCAGCGTCAGAGGCGCTGATGCGTGCTCTTGCCCGAACTGATCGCGAGCGGCTCCTGATCCGCGATGGTCAGGCCGTAGGCTTCGAGGGCCACGAGCTTGCGCGGATGATTGGTAAGCACGCGCAGGGTCTTCAGCCCGAGGTCGATCAGAATTTGCGCGCCGATGCCGCTTTCGTGCTGGAGCAGGCGCTGCCGTGCGGCATCCTGATCGAGCTGCCCGCGCGCGTGATAGAGCACGCGCGGCATTTCGCCCGAGCCAGCGGGCGGCTGCTCCAACTGGAAGCCGCGCCCGGTGTGGTGCAGATAGACGAAGACGCCGCGATCCTCGCGCACGATGGCTTCGAGCGAACGGGCCACCGTCTCATAGCAATCGCAAGAGCTGGAGCCGAAAACATCGCCGGTGAGGCAATGCGAATGCACGCGCACCAGGGGCGGAGGACCGGACAAATCTCCGCGCACCAGGGCGATGTGCTGTTCGCGGTCGACCTCGCTGGAGAAGACGATCATGCGGAAATCGCCGTAACGGGTGGCCAGGACCGTCTCGGCGACGCGGCGCACGTAGCGCTCGTGTCGCATGCGATGGCGGATCAGTTCCGCGACGGTGAGCAGCTTCAGCTTGTGCTCGCGGCAAAATTCGGCGAGCTGCGGCAGGCGGGCCATGCTGCCATCGTCGTTCATGATTTCGCAGATCACGCCGGCAGGATAGAGCCCGGCGATGCGCGCAAGATCAAGGGAAGCTTCCGTCTGTCCGGCGCGGACCAGCACGCCGCCACGGCGGGCGCGCAAGGGGAAGATGTGGCCGGGGCGCGCCAAGTCTGCCGCGCGCGTGGCGGGATCGATGGCGGCCAGGATGGTGGTAGCGCGGTCGGCGGCGCTGATGCCGGTGGTGACGCCGCGGCGCGCATCGATGGATTCGGTAAAAGCGGTGCCGAAGGCGGAGGTATTCACCGGGGACATGGGCGGCAGATGCAGCTCGTCGCAGCGCTCCTCGGTGAGAGCCAGACAGATCAGGCCGCGGCCGTACTTGGCCATGAAGTTGATGGCCGCGGGAGTTATTTTTTCCGCAGGCAAGGCCAGGTCGCCTTCGTTCTCGCGGTCCTCGTCATCGACCAGAACGATCTGGCGCCCCTGGCGAAACTCTTCGGCGGCTTCATCGGCGGTGGCGAATTGGATGGGCATAGTGTTTTGATTACCGCGACAGGGTGCTCACCTCGGTGGTGGCGACTTGTTGCATGGCCGAGAACGGGACGATAAAGCCGTGCAGCGGCGCGATGGTGTGCACATCAAGATTCAGCTTCTGGACGTAGCCGTACAAAAGGACCGTGGAGGCGTGGGCGCGAGGTCCCGTGGGAGGGGCATTGGGCGGCGCGGGGGTGAAATCGTCTGCCTCCACCAGGATTTTTTCCTTGGGCAAATAGACGATGGAGATGTCGGCATTATGGTTATCTCCATCGACGTGGTAGATCTCGAGCGACCTGCCGGCATCAGTCAGGACGTATTTGTCCTTAAAGGTGATGAAGCTGGCCTTCTTCGGATTTTTTGACAGGCGATCGGGGTCGAGAGTGCGGGGCGCCTTCCAGGCCTGCTCGTAGAAAGGCTTATTGGCCTGCTGGGTGATGACCGTGACTCCTTCAGCGACGAAGTAACGGACACCGCCGGCATGGTCGAAGTGGTTGTGGGTGTTGATCAGGTACTTGATGGGCTTTTCAGGGATGAGCTTCCTGGCCTCATCCAGAACGGCGGCGGCGCGCGCGTCGTTGAGCGGGCTTTCGATCATGACCGCATAATCGGGAAATTCCACGAGGGCGCTGTTGTGGGTGCCCCCAGCCAGGAACCACACGCAATCGGCCAATTTTTCGGAGGTCACATTCACAGGCGGCGCCTTGGCCGCTTGCACCGCGGCGGCGACGGAGAGGCTGAGGCCGGGATTAGCGCGGACATCGGTGACGGTGAGGTCTAGAACCGGAAAGCCGCCCTGCTTCTGCACGATCGTGGTAGGAAACTTCACGCCGTTGAAGTCCTTATATCCGGAATAGGCGGTTTCGATGGGCATGTCGCCGAGGACCGGGTTGGGCAGCCACGTTTCGGTTCTGATCACCATGTTCTGGCTATCGATGGTGCCATCCACCTTGAATTTGCCTAACGTGAAGGAAACTACCGTGCCGCCGCTTCCCTTCTTGGCGGTGGCGTTATTTTCCATGGCCGCTTTGAGGAAGCCATGCGGCGTGAGCCAGATCTGGAGCTGGCGCTCCTCGGCGGCGGCGATGGCGGGCTGGGGAGCGTTGCCCGGCTGGTTCCAGGCGTACTGGCCGCTGACCAGATTGACCTGCTTTTGCTCGCCCGCGAATGGGCCAGCGCCTCCCTTGCGAATGGGACTCGGCTCCACGATGGTCAGCTCCTCCCTGGAGGAGCGCGAAGGATAGTCGACGACGCGCGCATAGGCGGTGATGTTGTTCAAGGGCCAAGGCGAGCCGGGCGAGTAGGCTTGGCCCAAATAGCCCAACTGGCCGGTGCCGGAATATTCAATCGAATTGACGTCCCCCATGGCCTTCGCGGCGGACTGCAGGACGGTTTTGGCATCGTTCTTGGAATCGTTCTTAGAATCCTGGGCGCTTGCGGAATAGGACAGACCGACAAGGACGGTCAGGACTAACGCCGAGGCAAAACTCAGCGTTCGAGACTTGTGTTTAAAAGGATCCTTGAAAGCGTCTGTTATAGGAATTCCCATGGGCACCTCCAGGTCAATCGCCAGCGTTTCCAGCGCGGCCGTCAAAGGTCGCTGCCGGCATTGGTGGACGGATTATATCTCCGTCGAACACGGAGAGACATCGAAACCGGAATGGTCCCAGAAGTGCGCCCCGGGGCCCCTCCCCCCCTTTTTGTGCAAGAGTATCATTCCCGGTCACTTATTTTTGTCATTTTGCAAGAATATCATTCTAAATGGCTTAGCGGATACCTGCTCTCCGAACGCGATCTTATTTAACACACAGATTCTATGGGAGTTGCTCCGCTCGCCGTCTCCGCTCTTGCCGCGACCGATCACCATTTTTGCGCTTTGTGCAAACGTTATCATTCTAAGGGAGTTAGCACTGTGCATTCCATCGTGCCTGCAAGAGTATCATTCTAGGATGTTTAGTCCCCAACCGCCCTGCTTTGGCAGACGTGCGCTTGGCCACCGATCAAACCCGCACCCTTGAAAAACGAAGGGTGCGGCACCCAGGGGAAAAACCACCGCTTCGAGTTGCGAGTCCCTCGACACTTCGCCGAAAATCCCCACGGGTCAAACCGACGCGTCGGCCACCCCACCAAAACGCTGCTCGTACGTCGGTTCGTCACTTGGAACAGGCTCCGCAAAGTCATCCGGAGCGCACAACCCGCGCGTATATATATTTTATCGCGGGAGTCAATCACCGCCTGTTTTCTCCGTCAGGGAGGAGACCATGGAATTGGGGTTAATGGGTGAAAGCAAGTTCTCGATGACCGAGAAGAGTTCTTCCATGTTGATGGGCTTGGACACGTAGCCGTCCATCCCGGCAGCCAAGCACTGCTCCCTATCGCCTCGCATGGCGTGAGCCGTTAAGGCGATGATGGGCAAATGGGCGCCAGAAGCCTTTTCCTTTTCGCGTATTCGTCTGGTGGCCTCAAAACCATCCATCTCCGGCATCATGACGTCCATGAGAACAATATCGAAGGGCCGTTGCTCCCATAATGCCAGAGCTTCCCATCCATTCCGCGCCACGACCACAGTGTGCCCGCGCTTCTCTAGAAGACGGGCAATCAGTTTTTGGTTAACCACGTTGTCTTCGGCGACAAGGAAACAGAGCGATTTCGCCTGGTCCCGGAGACTATGCCGGGTGACTAGGGCCGCGCTTTCCGGCCTGGCTGAGTCGCCCGCGAGGACGCGGAGCAAAAGTTCGCGCAATTCCAACCTGTCGAAGGGCTTGCTCAAATAGGCGTTGACGCCAAGTGTGCGGCAGAGGGCTGCATCTCCGCGCCGGCCCCCCGAGGTGAGAACTACAATCTTGATGTTGTTAAGCGAAGGATCCTGGCGAATTCGTTCGACGAGACCAAATCCATCCATCTCCGGCATGTGAGCGTCGGTGAGAAGCAGGGGAAGCGGCGAGTGCGACTCCTGCACACGCCGCAGGGCTCGAATAGCGGCGGCCGCGCTATCCACCACTGTCGGCATCATTTTCCAGTTGCGGAGAGAATCTTCGAGGATACGGCGATTGGTGGCATTGTCATCCACCACCAAGACGGGCACGCCGGCGCATTGGGAGATATCGAGTGTTTTAGCGAGCGAGTCGCGTGGAGATTCAGCGTCTCCCAGGCCCACTTGAACCGTGAAATAGAACGTCGAACCCCTTCCGGCTTCACTCTCAACCCAGAGGTTGCCACCCATCAAACGCACGAGTTGACTTGCGATGGTCAGACCAAGGCCAGTGCCACCATATTTGCGCGTGGTGGAGGAGTCCGCCTGGGAGAAAGCATCGAAGATGGAGCGCTGTTTGTCGAGGGGAATTCCGATTCCGGTATCCCGGACACTGAAGAGCAAGGCTACTCCCTGAACGTTCTGCCCCTGGGTGGGCGCTTTCACTTGGACGTTAACTTCTATTTCGCCCGCTTGGGTGAACTTGATCGAGTTGCCAACCAAATTCACAAGCACTTGACGAAGCCGCGCGGGATCGCCCAGAACCGTGGCGGGCACCTCCGGAGCGACATCGAAAACGACTTCCAAACCGTTCTGCTGCGCTTTTATGGCCAGCGCTTTCACCGCTTCACCCAAACTCTTTCGCAAGTTGAAGCTCAGACAGTCCAATTCCAGCTTGCCGGACTCCACCTTGGAGAAATCCAGAATGTCGTTGAGGAGGGAGAGGAGAGCGTCGGCAGACCCCTTGACCATATGAAGATATTCGGCCTGATCGGGCGTCAGTTCCGTTTCCAGCGCAAGGCCGGTCATGCCGATGATGCCGTTCATGGGGGTACGGATTTCGTGACTCATGTTGGCCAGAAATTCGCTCTTGGCGCGATTGGCGGCTTCCGCGCCTTCCTTGGCTTTCAGCAACTCGGCTTCGGCTTTCTTGCGATCGGTGATGTCGAGAAACGTGACAACAGAGCCGATCAGCTGGCCCTCTCGTTTGATTGGGAAGGACCAATACTCCGCCGGGAAACAACTTCCATCCTTGCGCCAGAGAACTTCATTCTCGACGTGCGATCCTTTGTTTTCTCGAAAGGCCAGATAGATTTGGCACGCCTCGACCGGGTAACGCGTTCCGTCCGGGTAGGAATGATGCATCGTGGCGTGCATGTTTTTACCCAGAAGCTCCGCCGGGCCGACATAACCGAGCATGCGGACACACGCGGCATTACAAAATGTGCAATCGCCTTCCAGGTTTATGCCATAAATAGCTTCGGCAGTGGACTCGAGCAAAAGCCGGGCCCGTTCTTCGCTCTCCTCGAGGGCCAACTGGGCGGTCTTGAAGTTCGTGATGTCTTCGGCAATTCCGACGAGTCGGATGAACTTGCCTTGGGGGTCGTGCACCGGGGAACTGCGCGCGTGAATCCAGCGAATGGAACCATCCGGCCGCACGATGCGGTATGTCAGTCCCCCTCTAACACCTTGCATGGACCGTGCAAAGTCAGCGCTAACCGCTTGGCGGTCTTCAGGATGGACAGATTCGATCCAGGCCGCCGGCCGGTCGTAGACTTCCTGGCGGGGCCTTCCCCAAATCTCTTCGTAAGCCGGGCTGAGGTACGCCATTCGGAGCGGTTCCGGCTCCACGACAAAAAACACTTCAAGAATGTTATCGGCGAGCTGCCGGAACTGCTCTTCACTGTTGCGAAGCGAAGCCTCGGCACGCCTGCGCTCGGTGATGTCGCGGACGGTGCCCAGCAGGGCCGGCCGGCCCTTCAGCGTCAACGCCGTCAAGTAGACTTCCGCGGGAAAAAGCTCACCGCTCTTGCGCCGGTGCAACCACTCGAAACTATTCGCACCCTTCAGAAACGTGGTAGCCATCTCGCGGTCGACCCCCGCTTGGGAAGGCGTGCCATCGGGTTGGTTCGGGGGCGAAAGATCGGCGGGGCGCAGCCCGGTGAGCTCAGCGAGATTCGCGTAGCCGAACATCCGCAGCAAGGCCGAATTGCAATCGACGAAGCCGTTTTCGTCCGACAGCAAGTGCGCGTCCGACGAATCCTCGAACAACACGCGATGCTTGGCTTCGCTTTCCTGCAGTCTGTTTTCGGCTTGCTTGCGGTCGGTGATGTCCTGGGTGGTGCCGACGACGCGGCTGATCCTCGCCTGCTCATCGAGGACCGCTTTTCCGACGGCCAATACGTTCCTGACAGCACCGTCCGTGCGGATGATGCGGAATTCGGCAAACCCCTGCCCCTTTTCGCCGATTATTTTCCGCAAGGCGGCTTCGACTGCCGGCAGATCCTGGGGATAGACCGTCGTAGACCATTTTTCATACG
This sequence comes from uncultured Acidobacteriota bacterium, assembly GCA_963823935.1. Lineage (GTDB taxonomy): Bacteria > Acidobacteriota > Terriglobia > Acidiferrales > UBA7541 > Palsa-189. Next base: position 80,943 of record CAWGNM010000022.1, on the reverse strand, counting down.
GTATCGGCACAAGCGGCGGGAAGCCATAAATTTCAAATAGCGTGGCATCCCAGGTAAACACGTTGGTGGCCAGGTCCAACTCCCATACGCCGATCTTTGCAACTGCGGTAGCAAGCGACAGACGGTCTGAGAGCGAACGAAGGGCGGCCTCAGCTTGCCTGCGCTCAGAAATATCCAGTTTGATGGCGATAAAGTGAGTAATTTCTCCCGTGCCATCCTTTACCGGAGTAATGGTCATCTCTTCCTGGTAGTGGCTGCCATCCTTGCGGCGATTTACGAGTTCCCCGCGCCATATCCGTCCGCCGAGAATCGTTTGCCACATCTCCCGGTACAGTGCCTGGGGATTCCGGCCCGACCTGAGGAGACGCATGCTTTGCCCAACGATTTCGGCGCGGCTGTAGCCGGTCAATCGCTCGAACGCAGAGTTGGCCCAGAGCACCGTTGCGGTCCTGTCGGTGATCACGACAGCGTTAGCGGTCGCCTCGAGTGCCGCGATTTGTAACTCAACGAGACCGGTGGGAGGCTGATCGGCCGAGAAGAGATCGACATTGTGCTTACTTTGCATTTGCTGAGCCGCCCGAAGAAAACACGTCTCGGAAGGGGGGGCGATGACCTACGCGGTCCCAATTGCCAACAGCCTGAGAGGGAAAGCAGGAGTACCAACGACAAGGTAGCATATCTTGGAGAAGCGCCGGGCGACCTAAAAGCGCTGCCCAGTCCCAATCGTGCACTCCGGGGCTCCTGGACGAGGTGCGTGGTTCGGAGATTGCAAACTTCTGGGAGGCAGAACTAGAATGGGGCATTCGAAGTTGAGCTTTGGCTAGGGCTGAGGAGGCGCTATGTCGAGAGCAGCATTTTCCTCCCTTGGGCTACTCCTGTTAGCAGGTTGCCTGTACGGTGTGATTCCGAGTTATGGTCAAGGCCGAGGAAATCAGCAGCCGGTGCAATTGCCGGAAGGCGACGGCCAGGCGACAGTGCAAAGCGCTTGCGCCGTTTGCCATGCGCTGACGCAGGTGACGAACTCGGGACATGACCGCGACGAATGGGAGACGGTCCTGCACATGATGGTAAACGTCGGGGCTCCGGTGACGGAGGAGCAGTTCGGCACAGTGCTGGATTACCTGACCAAGAATTTCCCGCCCAAGCCGCAGCCGCAAGCGCAGATTATTCCCGGCAGCGCGGAAGTTACGATCAAAGAGTGGATGGTGCCGACGCCGGGATCGCGGCCGCACGACCCGATGCTGGCTCCGGACGGGTCGGTCTGGTATTCGGGACAGATGGCCAACGTGCTGGGACATTTCGATCCGAAAACCGAACAGTTCAAGGAGTACAAGCTGCCACCGAAGTCCGGGCCACACGGGCTGCTGGCGGACAAGGACGGCTACGTCTGGTACACGGCAAATTTCGCGGCTTATATCGGGAAGCTCGATCCCAAGACCGGCGAGGTGACGAAATATCCCATGCCGGACCCGAAAGCCCGCGACCCGCATACGCCGATCCTGGATGGGCATGGGCATATTTTCTTCACGTTGCAGAGCAGCAACATGGTGGGACGGTTGGACATGAAGACGGGCGAGATCAAGCTGACGACTTCGCCCACGGTGCGATCGAACCCGTACGGCATGGTCATCAACTCCAAAGGCGTTCCCTACTTCGTGGAGTTTGGCGCGAACAAAGTGGCCAGCGTCGATCCGGAAACGCTGGAAATTCACGAATACGTATTGCCGCACGAAGAGAGCCGGCCGCGGCGCGTGGCGATTACGCCGGATGACGTGATCTATTATTCGGACTACTCGCGAGGCTATCTGGGGCGGTTCGATACCAAGACGGGAGCGATGACGGAGTGGCTGTCGCCGGGCGGGCCGAAGTCGCAGCCCTACGGCATCACCATCGTGAACGGCATCGTGTGGTACAGCGAATCGAACACCAAGCCGAATACGATCGTGCGCTTCGATCCCAAGACGGAGAAGTTCCAGACGTGGGCGATTCCATCGGGCGGAGGAGTGGTGCGGAACATGGTGCATTCGCCGGATGGGCGCACGTTATGGATCGCGTGCAGCGGGATGAACCGGATCGGCGAGGTTCAGATCAAGGGAACGAAGGTTTCGCAGAAGAATTGAGCGAGGCCCCCTGCGGCAAGGAACTCGGCACTGCCAGGGGCTAAAGCCCCCAGTTTGCTGGCTGCGGAATGTCGCGGCTAAAGCCGCGACCCACAAAGCGACCCCACCGCACCAGCCGATGCTTCGCTCGTTGGCAGAATTCGGATGTCGCGGATGAAGCCGCGACCAGACCCACAAAACAATTCGCACCGCCGGTCGATGCCTCGCTTGGCTCGTCGGCAAAATTCGCTAAAATCCGTGTGGATGGAGCCTTAGAGCCCGGTGCGGAATCGCTCTGGGAGGAGTAGCCAGCCGTGAAACGGACGATTTTGATTTGCAGCTTGCTGGCCGGAATATTCCTGGCCGCGGCCGACGCAGGATTCGCGCAAGGCGTGGCGGATTTGCGGCTCTTCGAGCAGCACTGCTCGAGCTGCCACGGGAATCCGAGCGGGCCGGCCGGAGCGCCGGACGGATTGGCGCTGCGGAGAATGACGGCGGAGGCAGTGCTCGCGGCGATTACGGGGCCGATGCACCCCGCGCTTCAAGGGATTACCGACGAAGAGAAAAAAATGATCGCGGGATATCTGGGCGGGCGCAAGGCGGACGTTGCGAAAGTGGATGACGCGAAGCTGATGCCGAACCAGTGCCCGAGCAATCCGCCGATCAATACTCTCTCTGCAAATCCGCTGTGGAACGGATGGGGAGCCGATCTCAACAACACGCGCTTTCAGCCGGCGAAGATGGCCGGCATTTCCGCGGAGCAGGCGCCGAATTTGAAGCTGAAGTGGGCCTTCGGATTTCCGGCGGCGGAGATTGTCTGGGGCCAGCCGACGATTGCGGCGGGGCGAATCTTCATCGGCGTCGATACGGGCGCCGTCTACTCGCTGGACCCGGCGACGGGATGCGTGCACTGGTCGTTTCAAGCGGATGCGGGCGTGCGCAATGCGATTACGGTGGCGCCGGTTAAAGACCAGGGTGCATCGAAGTACGCGATCTATTTTGGGGACATCAAGGCGAACGTCTACGGCGTGGATGCCACGAGCGGCAAGCTATTGTGGAAGGTGAAGGTGGAAGATCAGCCGGTGGCTCGCATTACCGGCGCTCCGGCGCTTTACGAGGGGCGGCTGTATGTACCGGTGTCTTCCACAGAGGAACGCGCGGCGGGATATAGCGCGGTCTATCCCTGCTGTACGTTTCGAGGGAGCGTGGTGGCGCTGGACGCCAATACCGGTAAGCGGATATGGAAGACGTTCATCATTCCCGACGCGCCCAAGCCGCTGAAGAAAACGTCCACGGGCGTGCAGCTTTGGGGACCGGCGGGAGGCGCGGTGTGGAACACGCCGACGGTCGATCCCAAAAATCACGCGCTTTATATTGGGACGGGCGACTCCTACAACCACCCAGCGGGCAAGACAACCGACGCAATCATGGCTTTGGACATGAACACGGGAAAGGCGCTCTGGGCGGTTCAAGACACCGAGGAGGACGCGTGGCTGGCGGGCTGCGAGCCTCAAGGCACGTCCGAAAATTGTCCTCAAGATATCGGGCCCGATTATGACTTCGGCGCGTCGCCGATCCTGCGAACGCTTCCTAACGGCAGGCGCATCCTGGTAGCCGGGCAGAAGAGCGGCATTGTCTGGGGACACGATCCGGATAAAGAAGGCGCGGTGGTTTGGAAGGCTCAGTTGGTGGAGAAGCTGGCGCGCGGCGAAATCACCTTTGGCGGCGCGGCGGACGGAGCGAAGGCTTACTTCGGCTTGAAAGGCGGCGTAGCAGCAGTGCAGCTATCGAACGGCGAAAAAAAATGGTTCACGCCGATCGAGCCGCCCAAAGATCCGGCGCTGCGCAATGGAGAGACAGCGGCGCTGACGGCTATTCCGGGCGTGGTTTTCTCGGGTAGCTGGGATGGAGTGGTGCGCGCGCTTTCGACCGAAGACGGCCGCGTGCTCTGGCAGTACGACACGATGCGCGAGTTTAAAACGGTGAACGGCGTGGCGGCGAAAGGCGGTTCCATGGGCGCCGCCGGACCGACTGTGGCCGGAGGAATGCTTTTCGTGGGCTCGGGCTATACGTTCGGCCCCGGCGCAACCGGAAATGTGCTGCTGGCATTTTCGCCGAATTAGAGATTCGTCGACTCCCGGAAACATCCTCGAAAAACAATGCCACATTCGCGCGGCATCGAAATCACGCAGGTCCTGGAGTGGAACGACGGCGGGTTACGGCGCGTCGAGGACTATCTTGCGGGCGAGGAACCGCTGGAGATGCACTCGGGGCGGCAGCGCCTGGGCGTGACGATGCGGACTCCGGGAAACGATTGCGAATTGGCGGCGGGATTTCTTTTCACGGAAGGAATCATCTCGAAGCGAGAGGAGATCCGGGCGATCGACGCTCCCGGCGACAAAGCGCAGCGACTGGACGCGAAGACAAACATCGTTCGCGTGAGGCTGCGAGGCGGAGGGAGGGGCTCCGCTCGTAAGACGGCGCGAACGTTTTCCGCGGGGTCGGCATGCGGCGTTTGCGGCAAGGAGTCCATCGCGCAACTGCGGCGGCGAGGGCTGCGGGCGCCGGATAAGCAATCGCGATTCGATCCGGAGATGCTCTGCCAATTGCCGGAGAAACTGCGCGGGACGCAGGCAATTTTCGGGCGCACAGGCGGGCTGCACGCGGCGGCACTTTTTCGCGCGGACGGCGAACTGCAGGTTCTGCGCGAGGATATCGGCAGACATAATGCCGTGGACAAGGTGATTGGCTGGGCGTTGCTGGAGGGACGGCTGCCGCTTTCCGGGCACGCGCTGCTCGTCAGCGGCCGCGGCGGATTCGAGATCGTGCAGAAGGCGATCTCGGCGGGGATTCCGCTGCTGGCCAGCGTGTCGGCGCCTTCGAGCCTGGCCGTGCGGCTGGCGCGGGAGCTGGATTTGACGCTGGTTGGCTTCCTGCGCGGCAGGCGCTTCATTGTCTACGCGGGCGAGAATCGGCTGGCACCTGGGGCGAAGCAAATCGAGACCAAATCGGCGCGCTGAAGGAAGCCTCTAATGGTCCGCGGGCTGCGATTCGGAGAGATCGCCGACGGGATTTTTTAGCGCCTGCGGAATCAGGACGTTTACGTATTGCGCGGCTTCGCTGGCGCGCGCTCCACCGAACGAAACAATCTGGCGAAACTCGACGAGGGCTTGCGAACGCAAGAGATCCCGGTCTTGCGACGCGACGGCCTGATCGAAGTGCTTTACGGCCGCCTCGTATTCCCTATCGGCCGCGGCGTCGGAATCCGCCTTGGCCAGATTGGCCTGAATCTGTTTCTCCGCTTTGGGGATCAGGTCGCTCATGTAATCGCGGGCATCCAGGTCCAGAATGCCTTCGCCGCCGGTGAGGGCCTTGAATTGAGGCCGCAGCTTCTCCAATTGCGATAATGCTTCCGCATTTCCCTGCTGCACTGCCAAATCAAATTGATCCTGGAGGGAAGCAATCCGGCTGCGGCTCCAATCGGGGACCGCGGGAAGCGGCTTGCGATTTTTCATGGCGCTGGCTTCGGCGAGCTGAGCGATCAAAGCCTGGCGCACGCGGTTGGCTTGCTGCTGGCGAGCGCTCCCCAGAATCAAAATCTTGTCGATGGTTTTCAGTTCGTTCTCGACATGATCTGCCGACAAGGAGCGCGCATATTGCTGAAGATCCGCCCAGAGCAGATCCTCATAGCGCCGCTGCGGAATGATCTCGTCGGCGTAGCGTTCCGCTTCGGGACGGTGTGGTCCTGCGTCGGGCATGGCGATCACTTCGCGCAGCAATGTTTCGGCGTCGTCGAATTCCGCGGCCTGCATGTCTTTCATCGCTTGATCCCAGAGGGCTTGCTCCTGCAGGGCGGCGCGCTGCAATTGGGATTGCCGGCTGAAATTTCTGCGCAGGTCGGCGATGGCGCCGTTTAAAGGCCCGTTCAGCCGAGCGGCTTCATCCAGGCGGTCTTGCGCCGATTTGTAATCGCCGGTATCGGCGGCAGCCTCGGCGAGGGCAATGAGGTGACGTTGCTGGACTTCGATAGGAGCTTCCCCATCTGAGAGGGAAGCCTGGCCATCGGAAGCTGCAGGGATGGGGGCAAGATCGGGAGGAGGAACTGGCACGCTGGGCGGCGGGGTGACGACTACCGGCGGCGAGGAGCGTTCCAAGGAATTCAACGCGCGGGCCGTGCTGGGAGCTTGACCGGACAAAGAATGCCGGCGATAGGCAACGATCCCCAGGGTGGCCATCACCGCGGCCGCGCCTGCAAGGTACAGACCAGCTCGTTTCCGAGAGCGCGAGGGCGCTCCACGTAACGAGCTAGAGCTGGGCTGGAACTCCGTCGGGGAGTCCACATCCGGGGGCGGTAGGCCGGGCTCTGTGGTTCGTGGCTCTTGATGCGCTCGGGCTTGCTGCACCTGCACTTCTTCCTGAAGGCGTTTTGCTGCGGGGTGGTTGGGATCGAGCTTCAAAGCCGACTGAACTTCCACGCGTGCGTCGAAGAACAAGCCTTCCTGAAGAAGCTTTTCGCCGCGAGCGACAATCTCCTGAACTCGCGCCGCGGCCTGGTCTACGCCGAGCGAGGCATGCAGCTCATCGAGCAGCGCCTTTACCGCGGGATTCTTGTTATCGATGAGCGCCGCCTGTAGCAAGAGACGGCGAGCTTCAGCCGTTTGCCCTTCGGCAATCGATTTGCGACCGGCATCGAGAAGCTGCTGAACCGCTTCGTGCTGAAGCTCGGACCAGATTGGCTCGAGATCGAGCAGAAGCTTTTCCATGGTCTGGTAGCGAGCGGAGACGTCTTTGCACAGGGCGCGCTGGACGACCGTTTCGAGACTTTCCGGGCATTCGGGGGCGAGTTCGCGCAGCGATGGCGGTTGGTCATCCAGAATGCTACGGATGAGAGCGCCATGGTTTTCGCCGATAAAAGGCTTGCGATAGGCGAGGCACTCGTAAAGGACGGCACCGAGCGACCAGATGTCGCAGCGCTCGTCGGCAGGCTGGCCGCGAAGCTGTTCCGGAGACATGTAGGCAAGAGTCCCGAGCAAACTGCCGGTCTGAGTCTTGGAGGTATCCATGATGCGCGCAATCCCGAAGTCCACGACTTTCACGGCGCCATCGGTGGTGATCATGATGTTTCCAGGCTTGATATCGCGATGAACGACGCCGCGGCTGTGTGCGTAATCGAATGCGCGGCAAGCCTGGACGAAGTAGCCGAGCTTCTGTGCCAAGGGCACCGGCAGACGAGACGCGATCAGTTGTTCGAGGCTTTCGCCCTCCAGGTACTCCATGGCGATAAAAGGGGAGCCGTCCGATTCGGCGAGTTCGTAGACGGTGACGATATTGGGATGCTGCAGCAGTCCCGCGGACTTGGCTTCGCGATGGAAGCGCTCGAGGAGATCGGGGTTATTGGCGATGCCCGCGGTGATGGTCTTGACGGCGAGGGACCGCCCAATGAGCGGGTCACGGGCCTTGAAGACGACACCCATGGCTCCCCGGCCGAGTTCGCGGACGATCTCGTATCTGCCGATATGCTGCAAAGATGACTCCGAATAAACTGAAGCTATTTTAGCCGGGGATGGAGGCTGAACTGAGGTTGGCGGATAAAGCGGTTACCGAGGGGTTACCGGACGATTGGACACGGGTTCGCTGAGATTTGGCGCGGGGGCCGGCGCGTTCCGACGCGGGCCAAAGGCAAAAGCGGATTCCTCACCGCCATCGGCAAAGAACGCCGCTGGGCTCGGAATGACAGCGTGTGGCGACACGGCGCGGCGAGGGGAAACGCGAAAAGCAGATCCCTCGGTCGTCCTACGGACTCCCTCGTGATGACAGCGTTACTTGCACCCAAAGGGCTAGCCGCCGGCGATGGCGCCGACAACGAGAAAGGGCTCCGCGCCGCGCGCTACGGCTTCGGGCAGGGGATGATCCGGCGGCTCTAGGGACCAATCCTCGCCGCAGGCGAAAAATCGCAGGAAAGGCCGGCGCTCGAGGGTGACATGATCGCGGATGGTGCCGCGGAGCATGGGGTAGCTGGCCTCGAGCGCATCGAGGACGGAGCGCGGAGTGATCTCGCCGTGGACCTCGACGCTCACCTCGGAGCCGGCGTGCGCCAAGGTGCGCAGATGCGGCGGGAGCACGACTCGAATCATGGCAGGGTCTGCACCTCCACGGAGAGCACCGCGGGAAGATCGCTGACGATGGGCGCCCAATTGTCGCCGGCGTCGGGCGAGGCGTACACCTGGCCGCCGGTGGTGCCGAAGTATACGCCGCAGGAGTCCAGCGAATCGACGGCCATGGCGTCGCGCAGTACGTTCACGTAACAGTCGCGCTGCGGCAAGCCTTTGGTGAGCGGCTCCCACTCGTTTCCGCCGGTGCGGCTGCGGTAGACGCGCAGCTTGCCTTCGAGCGGGAAATGCTCGGAATCGCTCTTGATGGGAACGACGAAAATGGTTTCCGGCTCGTGGGCATGAACGTCGATGGCAAATCCGAAGTCGGTGGGCAAGTTGCCGCTCACCTCATGCCAGGAGTCGCCGGCATCGTCGCTGCGCATCACGTCCCAATGCTTCTGCATGAAGAGAACGTTGGGGCGCGACCGATGCATGGCGATGCGATGAACGCAGTGGCCGATTTCGGCGGTGGGATCGGGAAGGAACTGGGATTTCAGGCCGCGGTTGATCGGCCGCCAGGTGTTCCCGCCATCGTCGGTGCGAAAGGCGCCCGCGGCGGAGATGGCGACGAAGATGCGATTGGGATTGGTGGCATCGAGAACGATGGTATGCAGGCACATGCCGCCGGCGCCAGGCTGCCAGCGAGGCCCCGTGCCGTGGCCGCGCAGTCCGGGCAAGTTCCTCCCAGGATAGGCCGCCGTTGGTGGAGCGGAACAGCGCCGCGTCTTCCACTCCGGCGTAGACCGTGTCGGGTTCGGTGAGCGAGGGTTCGAGGTGCCAGACGCGCTTGAACTCCCAGGGATGCTGCGTGCCGTCGTACCACTGGTGAGTGGTGAGCGGCTTCCCAGTTTCCGGAGAAGTGTTGTAGGCGAATTTATTGCTGTCTCCTTTCGGGGGGCCTTGCGCCGGCTTGGCTTCGCCTGGGGGAGTGCCCGGCTGTGTCCAGGTTTTGCCGCCATCGTCGGAGCGCTGGATGATTTGGCCGAACCAGCCGCTGGTTTGCGAGGCGTAGATGCGGTTCGGATCCACGTTCGATCCCTTGAGGTGATAAATCTCCCAGCCGGCGAAGTGCGGCCCGCTGACGTCCCACTTTTCGCGTTTTCCATCGGAGGTGAGCACAAAGGCTCCCTTGTGTGTGCCGACCAGGACTCGAACTTTGCTCATTCTCTTTTCTCCTTCTCCTTCTGACATTGTCCGCTTTTTTTGCCCGGTGGAAAAGCAGCAGCGGCGGCGGATTCCGGCCATGCCGGACCGATTTCGATCCAAGGCGCAGGCGGAGCGACATGCAGGTCTATGATTCTGCGACAGTTGGCCTTGAGCCTCCAAGAGCGACTTTGGCCAGTGTATTGCGTCTATACAGGTGTGCGTAAAGGAGACCAGACAATGAGATACCTAAAATATGCAGGCTTGCTCGGGCTTTTTGTGATGCTTGCGGGGACCGCCGCTCACGCTCAAGTGAGATTTGGCGTCGGCATTGGAGTCGGTCCGGGCTACGTCCCGCCTCCGGCCTATGTGGGTCCTGCTCCCAACTGCGCCTATGGGTATTACGGTTATTACCCCTACGCCTGCGCGCCTTACGGATATTACGGTCCCGAATATTTCAATGGCGGCGTCTTTCTCGGCGCGGGTCCGTGGTTCCACGGCTACCGCGGCTATTACGGGCCTGGCTACCGCAACTTCGGGCCCAACTATAATCGCGGGTACTATGGCGGTGGTGGATACCGAGGCTTCGGTGGCGGCGGGTTCCGCGGCAACGTTGGCGGTGGATTCCGGGGCGGCAATCAATTCCACTCCGGTGGCGGGTTCCGGGGCGGCGTTTCGCGGGGCGGCGGGCGACGCTGATTAAGGCAAGTCACATCTGTTTTGCAAACGGCTGGCGCGCTCCTGCCAGCCGTTTTTTTTTGTAAAAACTAGAAGTAGAGGACTTGATGCTGGGCGCCGCCGATTTTGATGCGGCGCGTGAGTTCGTCGAGAAGCTCGGCGCCTTGCGCGGCCAATGCAGGCAGAAAACAATGAGCGCGCTCCTGAAGCCCGCCGTTGGGGTAAAGCTGGGCGATCAACTCGCGCTCGTGCGCGTCCAGGATCGAGGAGCGCATGGCGATGGCGCGGCCGACTTTTTCCTTCAGCTTCGAGAATTGAAAGACCATCTTCGATTCGGCCGTATCCATGGCGCCGCCCAGAGTCTGATCGAGTTCGGTAACCTGCTCGCGCAATTCCGCGAGCATCTTCTGCAGCGATTTTTCGCCGCGATCGAAGCGCCGGGTGAGCGTTTTGGGCAAAAGCGCGCCCTCCATCTTCTCGCGAAGCCCGGCCGGGCCGCGAAGCAGGTCTGAAAATTGGAGATCGTATTTGCGCAAGAGGCGGACGGTATGGGCATTCACCAGGGTGAAGCTGGCGCGCGGCAGGATGACAGGCATGCGTCCGAGAAGCGCGGCATAGTAGACCGAAGCCTGGGCGAAATAAGCGACCTCGGCGGGGCCAGCAACGTAAGCGGCCGTCGAAAGCAAACTATCCTGGACGACGGGGCGCAGCAAAGCATTGGGGCTGAAATCGAGCGGCGACGCAGAAAGAAGTTCGGAGAGGGCGGAAAAAGAAAAGGAGCGGCGGCCGGCGGCGAAATCGCCGTTGCGCGCGCGCAGCGGAACGCGCTTTCCATCCAGATTCACGAAAAGCGGGACGCTGTCTTCAGTGACCTTCACCTGCGCGTGGTAACCGGCGGATTCGAGTTCTCGCGAGCGCGCGAGCAATCGCGGGTTCAGATCGGACTGCCGCTCGAGGGCGGCGCGATAGAGCGGCTCGGCCAAGCGGTGCAGGCCCTCGGAGATCGGGATCGAGAAGGATCAAGCCTCGTCCGGCGAAGAGCCTGGCGACCAGCTTGCCGAACGCGGAGCCGTACGTTTCCGAAGGCTGGTAGGAAGCGGCCAGCGCGGAACGAATCTCGCCGGCGGCGGGACCCTCGAGCTTGGCCACGGCGCGGGCCACAGCGTCGACTACGGCATCGCCGAGCGGGACTTCGCCCGCCCTGCGTCCCTCGTAATCGGAGGTAGGCAGTTCAATTTTCTCGAAGGCGTCGCGCGAGGGCCAGAAACAGTGGTTGATCTCCGCGAGATCGTGGTCTTCGGTGGCCAGCCAAAAGATGGCCACGGCGGGCGTGCCGGCGGAGTTTAATTCTTCGGCGAGGCGCAAAGCGGTGAGCGCTTTGTAAATCGTATAGCTGGGGCCGGAGAAAAGGCCCACTTGCTGGCCCGAGACGATGGCGGCGGCGCCCGCAGCGAAGCGATCGAGAGCAGCCTCCACGGAAGCATCGGCCCCGAAGGCGCGGTTCTGAGCGCGGAGGATCGCGGCAATTTTGCCGCGGGCGTCCAGATCCGGATGCAGTTCCGCAGCGACGCGCTTTACGGAATCCAAGGTCGGCGGATCGGCGTAGTATTTGGCAACTGACTGAAAATCCTGGAGGTAAGAGGAATACAGCCGGGAGGTATGCGGCACGTCAACGGCGCGTATACAGTGACACTCCATAGGATCGGCCCGCCATGATACACGCCGGGCATGGGTCCGGCAATCTGGTCCCGTTATACCCGCTATAGGATGATCGGGAACTTGAATTGGTCGCGCGATTTTGACGCGGCGGCTTCGCGCGCCAAAATCTTCCTCGGTCAACTACTTGAACCTAGCCCGCTACTCCGAGATGGTCCATTTTCTGGCGGGCCAGCGATTCGGCGAGTGCCGACTCCACTGCCTTCTTTTGCGCTTCGCTGAGCGGAAGGAGGGGCGGCCGCGGAGCGCCTCCATAATAGCCAACGCAATCCATGGCGTATTTCACACCAGCCGGGCCCAGTTCGCCGGCAATGCGGCGGGAGGCGCCGAGAAGCATGAACTGAAGGCGGCCGGCGCGGTCCATATCGCCGGCGCGGACGGCTTCGTACAGTTCGACGGCGGCTTCGGGCAGATAGCAAGCGAGCGCCAGAATGCCTCCAGCGGCTCCGAGAATCAAGGAAGCGAAGAGCGTGCTCGCGGAGCCGACCAGGGCGCTGAATTCAGGCGGACATTGGCGAATGATCTCGGAAACGAGCTGCACGTTGCCGGAACTGTCCTTGATGCCGACGATATTGGGATGCGCGGCCAGGCGCGCCACCCAATCGGCCGTGACAGAGATGCCGGTGTATTGGGGGATCGAATAGATCAGGACCGGCACCGGAGAGGCATCGGCGACGGCGAGGTAATGCCGCTCGAGCGCCGCGGGGGTGAGCAGCGCCTTGAAATAATGAGGCGTCTTGATGAGCACGGCGTCGTAGCCGACTTCGGCTGCCCTGCGCGCACGCGCCACGGTTTCCGCCGTGCTATCCACGCCCGCGCCGGCGATCAGGAGCTTGCCGGGAGCGGCGGATTCGCGGGCGACGGTCCAGACGCGATCGATCTCGGCAAAGCTGAGGAGCACGGATTCGCCGGTAGAGCCGTTGACGATGTAGCCGCTGAGAGGAACACGGTTATAGCGGGCGATATTTTCGCGAAGCTTGTCGAGGGCGACAGAGCCATCGGGCGCAAAAGGAGTGGTGAGCGCGGGGAAGATGCCTTGGAATCGCATGAGGTAAGTTTAACGCAGGGCTGCGGAGAGCTAAAGCGAGCGGCGTAAAAGCAGATCACTCGAGCATCGAACGACGGGCCGTCTGATGCGGCGTGCGCTCCGATGCGCTCGGGATTACAACACGCGGAACGGGACTTCAGGCGGCATCGCGCTCACGGCGCCGTTCAATCGGCGGAGGTGCGGTGGATCTGGGCGGCGCCAGCTGCGTGCAGGTCCTGAAGCGCATTGACGCCGAAGGAATGATTGACCAGAGCGCGAATGCCGCGGGCGGCGGCTTGCGCGGCGGAAAGCGTGGTGATGCAAGGGACGCGATAACGCACAGCGGCGCGACGGATGGCTTTCTCGTCGTAAAAGGACTCGCGGCCCAGGGGCGTATTGATGATGAGATCCACGCGGCCGGTTTTCACCAGGTCGACGATATTGGGGCGGCCTTCGTTGGTTTTGTAAACGCTTTCGGCGCGAATGCCGCTGGCGGCGAGCGCCGCGGCTGTGCCGCGGGTGGCCAGCAAGGTGAAACCAAGCTGCGCGAGATCGCGCGCCAGGGGCGCGACATGCCCCTTATCGTGATCGTTGACGCTGATGAAAATCGTGCCCTTGCTGGGAAGCTTCTGGCCGGCGGCTAATTGCGCCTTGGCGAAAGCCTCGCCGAAGCTGCGAGCCACGCCCATGACTTCGCCGGTGGAGCGCATTTCGGGGCCGAGGATGGTGTCCACGCCGCGGAACTTGCTGAAGGGGAAAACCGGAGACTTCACGGCGTGATAGTCGCGGACGCAAAGCTCGGCGACGCCGTCCACTTCGTTTACGGGAAGGTTCATGGAGGAAAGCTTGCGGCCGGTCATCAATCGCGCCGCCACCTTGGCCAGCGGAACGCCGGTGGCCTTGCTGACGTAGGGAACGGTACGCGAGGCGCGGGGATTGACCTCCAGAACAAAAACGGTATCGCGCTGAATGGCGTATTGCACGTTCATCAAGCCGATGACGCCGAGAGCGCGGGCCAGGCGATTGGTGTAGTCGCGAATGGTGGCCAGCGCGGACGGCGTGAGCGACACGGGCGGCAGAACACAGGAGGAATCGCCGGAGTGCACACCGGCCTCTTCGATGTGTTCCATGATGCCGCCGATGACCACATTTTCGCCGTCGGCCAGCGCATCGACGTCGACTTCGGTGGCTTCCTCGAGGAATTGATCGATCAACACGGGGCGCGCGGGGCCCATCAACGCAGCCCGGGCAACATATTCTTCGACCGTATGGAGATCGTAGGCGATGACCATGGCGCGGCCACCCAGCACGTAGCTGGGGCGCACCAGGACGGGCAATCCGATTTGCTCAGCGACGCGGACGGCCTCTTCGGGAACGAGCGCGGTGCCGTTGCGCGGCTGGGGAATGCGAAGGTCGTCGAGCAAGCGTCCGAAGCGACGGCGGTCCTCCGCCAAATCGATGGACTCGGGGGGAGTGCCGATGATGGGAACGCCGTTGTGCTTGAGGTCGAGGGCCAGGTTCAGCGGCGTTTGACCGCCAAATTGAACGATGACGCCTTTGGGGCGCTCGCGGTCCATGACGGCGAGAACATCCTCCAAAGTCAGCGGCTCGAAATAGAGGCGGTCGGAGGTGTCGTAATCGGTGGAGACGGTCTCGGGATTGCAATTGACCATGATTGTTTCGTAGCCGTCTTCACGGAGGGCGAAAGAGGCATGGCAGCAGCAGTAATCGAACTCGATTCCCTGCCCGATGCGATTGGGGCCGCTGCCGAGGATGGCGATTTTAGGCCGGTCGCCGGCGTCGGCCTCGTCTTCTTCCTCGTACGTGGAGTAAAGATAAGGAGTGAAGGACTCAAATTCGGCGGCGCAAGTATCGACGCGCTTGAAAACGGGCTGAACGCCCAGTTCACGCCGGCGCTTGCGCACCGATGCCGACTTTACGTTCCACAGCTTGGCGATCTCTTCGTCGCTCGCGCCCGAGCGCTTGGATTCGAGCATCAGCTCTGGAGAAATCTTATGGAGAGCGCTGGCCTTTACGCGCGAATCGATCTCCAGCATCTTCTCGAGATGCTGAATGAACCAGGGATCGATCTTGGTGAGCGAGCAAATCTCCTCGCGGGTCATGCCTCGCTCCAGGGCTTCGAACAGCCAGTGAATGCGGTCCGGCCCGGGAATGTGCAGGCGCTCGCGCAGCAGCGCCGTGGTGACTTCGGCCGGGGGACGCCAGGCGGTGCTCGGTTCGAGGGCGCGAATACCCTTGCAGAGCGCTTCCGAGAAGGTGCGGCCGATGGCCATCACTTCGCCGACCGATTTCATTTGCGTGCCGAGAGTGGTATCGGCGCCTGGGAATTTCTCGAACTGCCACTTGGGAATTTTCACCACGACGTAATCGATGGTGGGCTCAAAACAGGACGGGGTCTTCTTGGTAATGTCGTTGGGAATTTCGTCCAGCGTCATGCCCACCGCGAGGCGAGCGGCGATTTTGGCGATGGGAAAGCCAGTGGCCTTGGAGGCCAGGGCGGAACTGCGCGAGACGCGGGGATTCATCTCGATCACAATCATGCGGCCGGTGGAAGGCTCGATGGCGAACTGAATATTGGACCCGCCGGTCTCGACGCCGACTTCCCGAATGATGGCGGCGGCGGCATCGCGCATGCGCTGATATTCCTTGTCGGTGAGGGTTTGCGCGGGAGCCACGGTGATGGAGTCGCCGGTGTGGATGCCCATGGGATCGAAATTTTCGATCGAGCAGATGACCACGAAGTTGTCGCGGACGTCGCGCATGACTTCCAGCTCGAACTCTTTCCAGCCGAGAACAGACTCCTCAATGAGGGCCTCATGCACCGGGCTGGCATCGAGCGCCAAGGAGATGGCTTCGGCGAACTCCTCATGGTTATAGGCGACGGAGCCGCCGGTGCCGCCGAGAGTAAAAGACGGCCGAATGACTACCGGGTAGCCGAGCTGGTCTGCAAAGCGCAGGGCATCGTGAGGATTACTGACCAGCGCCGACACCGGCATATCCAGGCCGATTTTGCGGCAGGCATCCTTGAACTTGAGACGATCCTCGGCAACTTTTATGGCCCGCAGGGAGGCGCCAATCAACTCCACTCCGTAGCGCTCGAGAACTCCGCTTTCGGCCAGTTCCACGGCAAGATTCAGACCCGTCTGGCCACCGACGGTGGGAAGCAAAGCATCCGGGCGTTCGCGGGCGATGATCTGTTCCAACATCTCATGGGTGAGAGGCTCGATATAAGTGCGGTCGGCAAGCTCGGGATCGGTCATGATGGTGGCGGGATTGGAGTTCACCAAGATGACTTTGTAGCCGTCGGCACGCAACGCCTTGCAGGCCTGAGTGCCCGAATAGTCGAATTCGCAGGCTTGGCCGATGACGATCGGACCGGAGCCGATGATCAGAATTTTTTTGATGTCCGTGCGTTTGGGCATTAGTCGTCGAATCGGGCCTGGGACAATACCACAAAACCCCGCGCGTCAGCCGCCACCATGAAGCCGCCGCTCAACTTTGCCGGGCCTCGTTCATAAGGTCGATAAAACTGCCAAAAAGATAATGCGAGTCGTGCGGGCCGGGCGAAGCTTCGGGATGATACTGCACGCTGAAGAGAGGGAGAGAGCGGTGGCGCATGCCCTCGTTGGTAAAGTCATTCAGGTTGACGTGCGTGATTTCGACGTCGCTGGCCGGCAAGGAATCGGGGTCGACGACAAAGCCATGATTCTGGGCGGTGATCTCCACGTGGCCGGTGCCGAGGTTTTTCACCGGATGATTGGAGCCGTGATGGCCAAATTTCAGTTTGTACGTGCGGCCACCCAAAGCGAGGCCGCAAAGCTGGTGACCGAGGCAAATGCCGAATATGGGCACGCGGCCGAGCAGTTTACGGATATTGTCCACGGCGTACGTGACGGGCTCGGGATCGCCGGGGCCGTTGGAGAGGAAAACGCCGTCGGGCTTCATGGCCAATACGTCTTCGGCGGAAGTGCGCGCCGGAACGATGTTCACATCGCAATGCGCGTCGACCAGCAGGCGAAGAATATTCTGTTTTATGCCGAAATCGTAGGCGACGACGCGATGCCGGCGCGACTCGGTTTCGGCTGGCGCTCCGCTTGCATCGTTCCCAACCGAAGAGGCAAACACCGAACCTTGCTCCCAGCGGTACGGCTTCTGGCAACTCACGCGGCTGGCCAGTTCCTGGCCGCTCATGGAGGGAAGCGCGAGGGCCTCTTTGACCAGCTGTTCGGCGGGCGTGCCGTCGGTCGAGACCACGCCGCGAAGCGCTCCGACGCGGCGAATGTGCCGGACCAAGGCGCGGGTATCCAGATCCCAGATCGCGGGAATGCCATGGCGACTCAGGTAATGATCGGCGGTTTCGGTGGAACGCCAGTTGGAAGCCAGTGACGAAAACTCGCGCACGATCAAGGCCTCGATGAAAGGCCGCGGCGATTCCTCATCCTCGAGATTGGCGCCCACGTTGCCGATATGCGGATAAGTAAGGCAGACGATCTGGCCCGAGTAGCTGGGATCGGTGAAGACTTCCTGATAGCCGGTGAGACTGGTATTAAAAACGACCTCACCGCCGCGGCGGGCGCGGGCGCCCGCGGCGCGTCCGTTAAAGATTCTTCCGTCCTCGAGCGCGAGAACGGCAGGGCTAGGCTGTATTTCCGCCAGCGGTTCCTCCAGGTACATGCACACGAAAAGCGGGGTTGCTCTAACGGCTACTATCGACCGAGTTCGCCTGGGGCGAGTTCGACTCGGGCGAGTTCGCTTCGGGCGCGTTACTTTCGGACGCGTTCACCGCACTGATACTGCCGAACTGAGTCCACGGCCAATAGGCAAATACCGCTTTGCCATAGATAAATCCTTCCGGGACGGGGCCAAAGATGCGCGAGTCGTTGGAGCTGATGCGATGATCGCCCATGACGAAATATTCGTCGTGCGGCACCTGCACAGGACCGTAAGCCGCGGTGTCCACATATTGCGCGGGCACATAGGGCTCCTCGAGATTCCGGCCATTGATGTAAACGTGCCCCCTGCGAATCTCTACCTCGTCGCCCGGCAGCCCGACGACGCGCTTGATAAACGATTTCGAGCGGTCCAAAGGATACCAGAAAACGACGACGTCGCCGCGCTCGATCGGCTCGAAATGATACACGAACTTGTTGATAAAAATCCGCTCCTGATCGGAAAGCAAGGGGGCCATGCTGGTGCCTTCGACCTTCACGGGCTGGTAAAAGAAAACGATGATGATCATGGCCAGGCCAAGGGCCACCACGAGGTCGCGCGCCCAGACGCGAAGTTCGCGATGAAAGCCAGACCCGGAGGGACGCTCGCCAATGTGTTGAGCTTCGGGCGAAGAGAGCGGACTGGGGTGTACCATCTGCTCCATGGATTCGTGTGGATCGCTCATTTATACCATGCGCGGGCGGTCTGGCGCCAGCGACGACCAGGAGTCCACCGGAGTGAGATCGCGGCGCAAACCGTCTTCGTATATTCAGATGCAAGGTCGCAGCAGCAAGTTTACAGATAAATCGCCACGTTCGGCCGCTTTACTTGGGGCCGTTTCAGCTTGGGACGGCCCTATCAATTTTACACTTCAATTTTAACTGACCGGCGGCGCCGGCGCTTGCCCTTCCGGCTCGGCGTCGAGATCGAAGTAAAGATGAACCGCGGCGAGCCCTGCGACTACCGCCGTCTCGGAGCGAAGGATATTCCTGCCGAGCGAAGCTTCCTGGAAGCCGGCGGCGGAGGCGGCCTCAAATTCCTGGTCTATCCAGCCTCCCTCGGGCCCAAACGCTAATGTAATTCTCCGCGGGGCGAATTCCTGCGTGGTTTTAGATGTAAGCTGCCGGAAAACAGTTCGCGCGGGCGGCGCCGAGGGCCGCTCGGAGAATAAGACGTTGATTCCACCCGCGGCCTGGGCAAAGGCGGCGACAGGCCGCAGGGTAGCTTCCAAAGTTGGCGGCCGCAGGCAGCGCGCCTGCTGGGCGGATTCCCGAAGAATCTTGCGCCAGCGATCTGCGCGCTTGGCGGAGGCCTGCAAGAGAGCTTTGGCGGTGCGTTCGGCGGCGAGCGGAACGACGGTGTGCACGCCGAGCTCGGTGGCCTTTTCGAGCGCCCATTCGAAGCGATCGAATTTGACGATGGCCAGCAGAAGGACAATCTCGCGGCGAGGCGGCGGGGCCAGGAAGCGCCTCGAGCAAGGAGAAATCGATATCGCCGGCGGAGATGCGCTCGATTCGCGCGAGGAAGACCGAATTACCGTCGCTCAATTCGTAGAGCTGGCCCGGCTCGGCATGCAGAACGCGGCCAAGATGGTGCGCGGCCTCACCGGCGAGACGGGCCGTGCCGCCAGCGAATCGTTCGACGAAAAAGCGCCGGCGCACCGGTCAGCTCGCCGGGCGGTCGGCGCCCTTAACCAAAGATGTCCTTTACTTTTTCGAAGAAAGAGGAGTTACGGTCGGCGGGGCGATTTTCGACCTTGAGAGTTTCGCCCAATTGCTGGATGAGCAGCCGCTGCTCGCGCGTGAGCTTGGTCGGCGTGATCACGCGCACGTTGACGTAGAGATCGCCCTTGCCACCGCCGTGCGGATCGGGCAGTCCCTTGCCCTTCAGGCGAATGATGGAGCCGGTCTGGGTGCCTTCGGGAATGGAGACTTTCTCTTCGCCATTGAGGCCGGGAACGCTGATCTCGGCGCCGAGAGCGGCCTGGGTGATGCTGACAGGAACAGTGCAATAAAGGTCCGCGCCGCGCCGCTCGTAAAACGGATGTTCCTTTACGTCCAGGACAATGTAGAGATCGCCCGGAGGCGCGCCGTTGGCGCCAGGCTCGCCTTCATTGGGAATGCGGATGCGCGTTTGGGAATCCACGCCCGGCGGGATGCGCACTTCGATGGTGCGCGTGCGCTCGACGCGGCCGCGACCCCGGCAATCCGGGCACTTCTCGCGGATCATCTGGCCGGCGCCCTTGGCATTGCGGGCAGGTGCGCGAAATGGAAAAGAAGCCCTGCTGGTAATGCAGCTGGCCGCGGCCCTTGCAGGTCTCGCAGGTGACCGACGCCGGTGCCGGCTTTGGCGCCCGTGCCCTTGCAAGCGTCGCAGAGTTCCTGGCGAGGCAGGCGAATCTTGGTGCTGACGCCGGCGGCGGCCTCTTCGAAGCTCAGCTCGCATGTCGTAGCGCAGATCCGCGCCGCGCTGCACACGCGAGCGGCCACGGCCGCCGGTGCGTCCGAAGATGTCCTCGAATCCGAAGAAATCGCCGAAGATGTCCTGGAACTCCTCGAAGATCGATGGAGTTGATGCCCGAGTCGCCGGAGACGGCTGAAACGCCGGCGTGGCCGTAGCGATCGTAGGCCGCGCGTTTTTGCGATCGGAGAGAACGCTATAGGCTTCGGTGGCTTCGCGGAACTTGGCTTCGGCGGTGGTCTTTTTCCTCGGGGTTGCGATCGGGATGCCACTTGAGCGCGGCCTTGCGGTAGGCGGACTTGATCTCGTCCTGCGTGGCGGTGCGGACCACGCCGAGAACCTCATAGTAATCACGCTTGGCTTGGCGGCTCATGCCTCTGGTTCAATCTCCTCCAATGGAATCAACCGCAAAAGCAATCACTTGCTGTGCCGCTGGGCGGCGGACTTGCCGCCATCGGGTGGCTTGCGGTGTAGGAGCAACGCGGACCATGCTGGGACGCATGACACGCCCGTGGAGAACGATATCCGTCCTGCAGCACATCCACCACGGTGCCGTCCGGGTGCTCGGTGGTTTCCACGCGCTCGATGGCCTGGTGGTAATGCGGATCGAAGGGCTTGCCCTCGGCCTGGATGCGCTCCAGGCCATTACGTGCCAGTATGTCCCACAGCTGGCGGTAGATCAATTCCAGCCCTTTGCGATATTCCTGATAGGCCGGATCGTCGTGGGCCTTCACGCGCGCGCGCAAACGCGTCCAAGACCGGCAAAAGATCCTCGATCAAGCGCCGGGCGCCAAAGCGCTTATCGTCCTCGCGCTCGCGTTCGATGCGCTTGCGATAGTTCTCGAAATCGGCCTGGCGGCGGACGAGCGTCTGCATCAATTCGTCTTTTTCGGCCTGCAGGCGAGCGGCACGCTCGCCAAGCACGGACGCGTTGGCAACTTCCGCACGCACGGGCGAGCGGGTCGTCTGATTCGGGCGATTCGGGCGATGCCGAAGCAGACTGGGTGCGGTCGAATTCGATCACTTTATTATCGGCCTCTTTGTTTTGACGTTCGCGATTCTTCATTTGATGCCGATCTCATTATCCCAGCCTAGCTGCGGCTGATCGTCTCGCTGAAGACACGGGCCATGAAGGCCACGGCGGTGATGGCCCGCTCGTATTGCATGCGCATGGGTCCCAATACTCCCAGCGAACCCTGGCCCTGATCGCGCACCAGATAAGGCGCGGTGATCAGCGATAGATGCTCCCCTGCCCCATTGATCTCCTTGATGCCGATCTGCACGTGCACGGGTTCAGGCGTTTCGATGCAGCCCTTCAGCAAGGCCACCAGCTTGCTCTTTTCTTCGATGGCGGAAAGCAACTCGCGCAGGGACTCGGCGGAGGTAAGCTCCGGCGCGGAAGCAAATTGCGCGGCGCCCTCGACGTACACTTCTTGCGTGCGATTGTGAATCGAGCACGGCCGGATCACAAAGCTCCAAGGCGACGGGCAGAAGCTTGCCGTAGCGCTCCCTTTCAGATGTCAGTTTGGCCAGGAGGTCCGCGCGAATCGCCTCCAGGGTCCATCCACTATAGTGGCGGTTCAGGTAATCGGCGGTGCGGTCGAGCTCCGACTGCGTGAATTCATGTTCCGACCGCAAGACCTTGTCCCGCGTGGCGCCGCCGACAGAGATCAAGACCACCACGACGCGGCCGTCCGGCAGAAGCAGGAAGCGCACATGTTCGAGGACGGTATGCGCCAGAGGAGGCATGATCACGATTCCTAATCCGCGGGAAACGGCGGCCAGCATATGCCCGGCGCGCTCGGTGATCTCCTCGGCCGTGGTCGCGCCTTCCAGTTCCTTGCGTATCCAGTCCTGATCCTCTTCGCTGAGAGTCGCTTGCGAGGCGATCTGCTCGGCGAAGAAACGATAGGCGGCGGCGGTGGGGACGCGCCCGGCGGACGTGTGGGGCTGGAACAAAAGCCCGGCATCCTCCAGATCGGCCATGACGTTACGAATACTCGCGGAACTCAATTGCTCCGCATGGGACCTGGAGATGGTCCGGCTGGAGACGGGTTCGCCGGTAGCCACGTAGGCGCGCACGATCTCGGCCAAGATCTGCCGGTTTCGGTTTGAGTTGAGGACAGAATCCTTCATCGGGTGCCAAGCCAAAGGCGGCTCGTATCGCTCATTTCATTCTAGCTGGCCCTTTGGCTAGCCGTCAATTTGGGCACGCTGCAAGCGGTTGGAGTAATCGATGTAGAGCGTCTTCCACTCGGAATAGAAATCCAGCGCCGCATTGCCGGCCTCGCGATGTCCGTTGCCGGTATTCTTGGTGCCGCCGAAGGGCAAGTGAATCTCAGCGCCGATCGTTGGGGCGTTGACGTAGACAATGCCCGTATGCAGATCGCGCATGGCCACGAAAGCGCGATTCACGTCCCGAGTGTAAATCGAAGCGGAGAGGCCGTAGGGGACATCATTGGCGATCTGCAAAGCTTGCTCAAAACCATCGATGGGCATCACGGCCACGACCGGCCCGAAGATCTCCTCCTGGGCGATGCGCATGCGGGGAGTGCAATCGGCAAAGACGGTAGGCTCATGAAACCAGCCATGGGCGTAGTTCCCTTCCGTAAGGCGGTTACCGCCGGTCGTCAGTTTCGCGCCTTCGGTTTTGCCGATGGCGACGTATTCGATGACCTTATTGAGCTGTTCCTCATTGATGCAGGGGCCCATGCCGGTGGCCGGATCGAGTCCATCTCCCACGCGGATGGCCTTGACGCGCTCGACGAATCGATGCAGGAACTCCTTGTAGACATTCTTGTGCACGGCGATGCGGCTCGCGGCGGTGCAGCGCTGGCCAGTGGTGCCAAATCCTCCCCAGACGGCGCCATCGATGGCCAGATCGAGGTTGGCATCCTCGAGGACGATCAAAATATTTTTGCCGCCCATCTCCAGGTGGCAGGGACGCAGTTTGGGAGCGCAGGATACGCTCACCAAGCGGCCTACTTCGCTCGATCCGGTGAAGCTCACCGCCGCCACGCCAGGATGCTCGACTAGCGCCGCGCCTGCCTCCGGCCCAGTGCCGTTCACGACGTTTACGACTCCTTGAGGCAGGCCGGCTTCGGCAAGTATCTGGACCAGGCTGTATGTGGAAAGCGGGGTATCTTCAGCCGGCTTGATCACCACCGTGTTTCCGCAAACCAGCGCCGGCATAATCTTCCAGGAGGGTATGGCCATGGGAAAATTCCAGGGCGTAATCAGGGCGCAAACGCCCAGGGGCTGGCGCGCGGACATGGCATATTTGTTGGGCAATTCCGACGGGGTGGTTTGGCCGAACAGGCGGCGGCCTTCGCCCGCCATGTAGTAAGTCATGTCGATGGCTTCCTGCACATCGCCGCGAGCCTCGGCCAGGACTTTGCCCATCTCCCGGGTCATGTCGCGAGCCAGGTCGTCTTTGCGGCTAACCAGGGTCTCGGCTGCGCGATACAAAATCTCGGCGCGCCTTGGCGCGGGCGTTAAACGCCACGGCTCGAATGCCTCGGCGGCGGCGCGGACGGCGGCGTCTACATCCTCGGCAGTCGAACGCGGGAAGAGGCCGACCAGTTCGCGCGTGTTTGCGGGATTGCGATCTTCGAACGAGAGGCCGCTCGAGGAATCCACCCATTCACCATTGATGAAATTCTTGAAAACTGTAGGACGTACCGCGGTGGCCATAACTCCTCCGAAAAATACCGAGCGTTCTAACCAGCTTCAGGGAGTTTGCTGCTGGGAGGAAGCTGGGACAGCCGGCGTTTGAGGCTGGGGCGCGGCGCGGCCGGCGATCTCCGAGCCCAAACCAAGTTTCTGAAGCGAAAGAGCGTCCAACTTGCCGGTAGGAGTGAGGCCGTGGGCGGATTGGAACTCTTTCATGGCTTGTGCGGTCGAATCATCCCACTTGCCGTTGGGCTCGCCCTTATACGAGCCCTGAGCGGCCAGCGCCGATTGAATCTCAGAGATACGCGCCGGCGTGGGCGCCATCTGCGGTCTCGGTACGGGAGGTGCGCTTCCTCGCCGAAGCCGACTTCGTGCTGACGCGCTTAGGCGGCGCGCTCTTTGTAGTCGTAGTCGAAGTGGATGCGGTTTTTGCAGTCGAACTGGGTGCGGTTTTTGCCGCCGGATTGGCCGCCGGACTGGAGCTACCTGTTTGCGCCACGGTGAGTTCAGGCGAAAGCAAAAGGAACGCTCCGCAAGAGAGCAGTGCCGCCGAGATGGAGGAGATTACGAACCTATGCGCGCGCATCGTTTATTAGATTAATGCAGCTGAGGAACGATTCCCGCAAGAAAGATCGTGAGCATGCGCTCGTTATCGGCATGCCGCAAAACCTTGAACACAACATCCTCCCCAGGTTTCATATCCGCGATCAGCTTGCGGTAATCCTCCGCGGATTTGACGGGCTGATGATTGATCTCTTGAATCAAGTCGCCACGCATAAACCCGACGTCCTCGGCGAACGTGGCGGGATCCACTTCCACGACGACGGCGCCACGATTATTCTGAAAATCGGCTCGGCGGGTACCCTCCGAACCAATCTCGTCGACCCGCAGGCCAAAACCGACCGGTGCCGCTTCGACGGGCAGGGACGGAGTATCGGAATCGTCATAGCTCGGCACGCGGTCAGGAAAGAGCTTGGCACGGTCTTCCACGGTGGCGTCGGCTTCGTGCTGCACGCCTCCGCGCATGTAGACGATATGAACTTTGTTGCCGATGGGAGTCTGGGTGATCGGATCGACCAGATCGCTGCCTGACTTTACGGCGTGGCCCTCCACGCTGGTGACCACGTCGCCCGCCTGAATGCCCACTTTGGCGGCGGGACTACTGGGCTCCACGTATTGCAAGACCATGCCGTTGGTGGCTCCCAGTTCGCGGAGGACGATGGGGTTGCTGCCCTGCTCCTCCGAAAAAGTCACGCCGATGGATCCGCGAGTGACCTTCCCGTGCTGGATCGAGTTGGTTGTACACGACGATGGCCATATTCGAGGGCAAGGCGAAACCCACGCCCTCATAGCCCTCGGCCGCCGGTGATGATGGCGGTGTTGATGCCGATGACGCTGCCGGCTCATATCGACCAGCGGGCCGCCGGAATTGCCCGGATTGATGGGCGCGTCGGTTTGCAGAAAATGCTGGAACTGGCGGCCGACGTTGCCGCGGTCCTTGGCGCTGATGATTCCGGCGGTGACGGTGGCTTGCAAACCGAAGGGGCTGCCGATGGCGAGAACCCAATCGCCTACACGCGCACCGTTGGAATTGCCCAGCTTGGCCATAGGCAGGTCGCGATTGGCTTCAATCTTGATGACGGCGAGATCGGTCTCTTTGTCGATGCCGATCACTCTGGCCGTGTAAAGGGTAGGCTCGGTGTTCAACTGCACCTGAATCTTGGTGGCCTGTTCGATTACGTGGTGATTGGTAAGGATGAACCCCTTTTTATCCACAATGATGCCGGAACCAAGGCTGCGTTCCGCTTCAGGCCCTTCGTCGGGGGCGTCAAAAAACCGGTTGAAGAAATCATGAAAGGGATCGAGCGAGCCTCCGCCGCGATTTTGGGACTGGCCTTTGCGCTCAATGACTTGCGTGGTGGAAATATTCACAACCGCGGGTTCATCGCGTTCCACGATAGCGCCAAAGGCATTGGACAAGGATACGGGGTTGGGAAGGTCGAGGAGGCGTGGCCCCGCTGGGCAGGATCGAATGGGTCGCGTTCACGCGGCCGGAGATTACGGTTCCAATCAAGATGCCGATCGCTAGCGTGGCCGCGACGAGCAAGGTGGCGGCGAATTTGCGCTCGCGAGCCCAAGCGCCTATTTCCCGTAGCTGGATACCCATAATTGCTCCCGTGGGCCGCGGAGTGCCGGCACAGATAGGATGCCGGATTATAACATCCGTGCATGCCGGCGGTGGGAAGTGGAAGGGGCCGACTTCCCTGGGCGCAAACACTCCGGTGCGATCAGAAAAAGGGGCGAAACGCAAGTTTCGCCCCCTCCGACGGGCTGGCGAAGCAACGGCTTCGCCGGGCAGCTACCGGCAGATCAGAACGTGAATCTCAAACCGAACTGATAGCGGCGGGCGTCGCCTGATCCTTGAACTACGTTTCCGTTGCTCACGTTCGGCGTCGCGGCCGACCGGCCGAAGGTTGACGGCTGGGCCAAGCTGTTGGAGCTGCCGTTGCCGTTCCCACCGGGAATCGCGAATTCCGGATGATTGGTGAGGTTATACATGTCGAATTGGAATTCACTGTCGAGCCGTTCCGTAATCTTGATATGTTTCCGGAGGGAAACGTCTCCAATCAGGAAGGGTGCGCCGCGGAAGAGGGCCTTGCCCATCGTGCCGAAGGTTCCCTGAGTTGGCGGAACGATCACTGAATTGCCGGAGATATAGCAGCCAAGGGCCGTGAGCTGCTGCAATCCGGTCTGGCCCACGGCAGGATTAACCGGCAAAGAACTGGCGGCATTGAAGCACGCCTGCGGCATCAGATTGACGTTTCCGACCACCGTGCAGGCGCCGGAAGTGGCAAACGAGCTCAAGGCTACGCCATAGCAAGGTATGTTGGTCGTCCTGCCGTACCCGCTGAAATCGGACGCATTTCCGATCAGATCCCAGCGATCGGTATTCTCGCCCGTGCCGCTGATGTTGTCGGTGGTGTCCTTCGTGTCGTAAGGAATTCCGGCCTGGAGATTCACCACGCTGCCAACTTGCCAGCCCTCCAGGAGCTGTGCCGGGCTCTTTTTGCCGGGCAAGTTGTACAGGATTCGGGCGGTGGCCTTGTGGCGGATATCGAATGCCGTCGGCCCGTAATTGCAACGCACCTGCATTGTCGGGTCTGGACAAATCGAAAGGCCAACGTCTGTACCCGCGGTATCCAGTGCGTGCGCCCATGCGTAGCCCACATTGGTGGACAACCCGTGCCATGTACGCTGGTTCAAGGTCACCTGCAATGCGTTGTAGTTGCTGAAACCCAGATTGCCGACGTCGGTGATCTTCCCCATCCACGGGAATTGGCTATAGAACGGACGTGATTGCTGGATTCTAGACGAGGTGGTATTTCCCGCCGCTGCCTCGTTGAGGTCCACCTGGCCCAGAAGGTCATCGCCGTGGGTGCCCACATACGCCACATCGAGTGACAGGTTCGATGTGATGGCATGCTGGATACCGATATTCCATTGCTGCACGTACGGCAAACGCCAGTGCTGGTCCACCTGCGTGATCGCGCAGGGACCGGGGTGGCCGCTTAGTCCGTCGCCGCAAGCAATCTGGCCGGTCGGGAACATGGGCCCAGCCGACGTCCAGTTGATCAGCGCGGTGCCGCCGGTGGCAGTGCTGGGGAACGTTACCGTGCCGGTTCCGATGGTTCCGGGCCCCTGAATTGTCGTGCCGTTAGCCCTATAGAAAAGGGCCGAGGTCGGGTTGGCGGTTTCTCCGTTAATTGCCTGATAAACCGGCCAACTGCTGTAGAGCCCGTAGGCCACTCGCACTACGGTAGTGCCCTTTCCGGTCACGTCCCAGGCCATGCCCAGCCGCGGCTGGAAATCCTTGCGGAACTTATTGGGGTTCCAGGGGCTCGAGATCCCACTGCCCAACTGAGTCAGCCCGATTGGCGAGGCGGGATCGAATACGGCGATCTTGTTGTTGTCTTCGGTCAAGGCGCTCTCATACTCCCAGCGCAATCCAAGGTTAAGGGTCACACGGGGCATGATGCGCCAGTCGTCCTGCGCGAATAATCCGTAGTTCCAGTTTCTGGTGAGTTGGTTGGGGTCTCCAGCCGTGTACTGTCCGTTGCTGGGGAAGCCCATAAGAAAATCTTCCAAGGGCGTAGCACCGCTAAACGCGTCGATCTTCCCGGTGCCAAAAGCCACCTCGCCCAGTTTGCCCGTGTAGGACGCTCCGTCGAAGTATGGGCGGCGGATTTCGAATCCATACTTCGGTGGTGTGGTTGCCCTTGACATAGGAAACGATATCATCAACGGTCCAGTAACCTTCCACTCTTCTCTGGCCGCCGCCTCCGCCGAGAGTGGTGATGTTGCTTCCGGTACCCGTGACGGTGAACCCCTGAATGCCGATATCAAACAAAGCAAACTGGCTCGGATTCGGCGAGCCGTTGCAGGGCGTCAGGCCGGTATTCAAGGGGCCGTAATCGGGCGCCGCCGCGGCGCGCCCGGGAACGCATTCTGACGGCCACTGGTTCTCCACCTTGCGATCGAATCCGAAGTGAAACTCATTCACTAAGCTTGAGTTGGGAAGATATGTCCAGGTCGCTCTGGTCACGTTGCTGGTCAGGTAATAGTCGGTCATCCAGTAAGGCTGCGTGATGGTGGTGGTATTATCCAGCTCGGTGTCGCGCGACCAGAAATATTCCCCGGCAATGTGGTTCTTTTCGTTGGGAGCCCAATCGATTTTTCCGAGCAGGTTCTTACTCGGGTCTCGCAGTGAATTGTAAGCAAAATTGAAAGTCCCGCCGGCACCGGGAACGCCCGTTTGGAAGATCCCGGCATTTACGAGTTGAGCGCTCAACTGCTGCTGCGGAGTGAGCACGCCGCGTATTGACCACTTTGCCGCTCGCGTCGATCGCAGCGGCGGGAATCTTCCCTTTCGTCACCAGATCCTGGTACGCGGCCGGGATGCTTTCACCAGGATTGCCCGATATTAACGCCGTGGTTGGATTGGGAAGAGGAGTTGGCGTTCCGTCCACATACTGCATCCCCTCAAATGCCCCAAACCAGAAAATTTTGTCTTTCTTGATGGGGCCGCCTGCCGTGGCGCCGTACTGTTCGTAAGTCAGGGTCGGTACCGGGGTCGGCGCAGGATTAAACGGGTTTCGCGCATTCAATACGCCATCTTGACCCTGAGCAAAAGCGGTGCCGTGGATGGTGTTCGTTCCGGACTTAACGCCCACGTTCGATGCGACTCCGGGCCTCCAGCCGTATTCCGCCTTGTTCTGAAAATTCACGCCGATTTCCTGAATCGCGTCCGGCGGCAAAAGACTCGCGCCGTCACCATTGCTGCTATTGGTGTTGACGATGTTACCGGCGGTTCTGACGCCGCCGCTAAAAATGCCCTCAAAGAGGTAGTTGTTGCCGTCGGAACGCATGCCGTTGCTCGCATTTCCGTTCGAGCCGCCGCCCGGCTTGGTATTAACGCCCGGGGTGAACTGCAGCAGTTGCAGCCAATTGCGCCCGATCACCGGCAGATCGTTGATGTCCTTGCTTTCCATCACGCCGCCCAACGTGGCGCTGGTGGTGTTGATCAGAGGCAGCGCTTCGGTGACCGTCACCGTCTGTACTTGGGAGCCGGCCTTAAGCACCATGTCAGCGCGAGTGTCGCCGCCCACGGTGACCGGGACGTCTTTGCGTTCTGTTGTATTAAACCCGCTGGCTTCCACCTTGACCGTGTATTGGCCGGGAATCAAGCTTCGCGCCGCATACGCGCCGGTCTGATCGGTGACCAGAGAACGGATGGTGCCCCGTTCCTGGTCAGTGACCGTCACCTTGGCGCCCACGACCACGCCACCGCTTTCGTCCATCACGCTTCCTGAAATTCTTCCCAGGTTTACTTGCGAGAAGGCCGGCAGGCAGTACAGAAGAAGCAGCAACCCGGCGCCAAGGAACTGCACGAATTTTGCAGGGAAATTCTTGGATATTGCGTCGAAGCTCATCTCTCACCCCCGTAGGTAAATGACCTAGATACCCACCCAAGAGACAGTTCGGTCCCCATCCCGAATTGCAGTCAACGTCGTGCCAGGACGAGGCACTGCCTGGCCTATGAACGGACCGACATCACGAGTAATTAAACATTCAGGTGCGACCTGTGCAGCAGACTTGCCGGGCCGACCCCAGCCTCAAAAAGTGAGGACCTGATATCACTAGTGGATTAGAGTGTCAAGAGAAAACGGCTTAACCCGCAGTCAACAAAGACGAAAAATGCGTGGGGATTCGAAGGAACCGGCAGCTGGCGGCTGCCGCACGGCGCGGCACATTTGCAGCTGTGGCGGCTATGCTAAAATACACATCACCCATGGCTCCCGCAAACAATGTACGACAAGATCTGGGAGTCGCATCTGGTACGCGACGTCCCCGGCGAACCCAGCCTGATCTATATCGACCGCCATCTGGTGCATGAAGGCACCTCGCCGCAGGCTTTTGCAGGAATCGAAGCGGCGGGACGCAAGGTGCGCCGGCCCGACCTGACCTTCGCGGTGATGGATCACTCGGTACCCACAAAGAACCGGGAACTGCCGATCGTGGACGACAATGCGCGGCTGCAGTTCGAGGCGCTGGCGCGCAACTGCAAGAAGCACGGCGTGCACCTCTTCGACATGTTCAGCCGCAATCAGGGCATCGTGCACATCATCGGGCCCGAGCTGGGCATCACGCAGCCCGGCCTGACCATCGTCTGCGGCGACAGCCACACTTCGACGCATGGAGCGTTGGGCGCGCTGGCCTTCGGCATCGGCACCAGCGAAGTGGAGCACGTGCTGGCCACGCAGTGCCTGCAGCAGGACCGGTCGAAGACCATGCTGGTCAACTTCAAGGGCAAGCGCCCGCGGGGCGTCTCCTCCAAGGACCTGATCCTGGCGCTCATCGGCAAGATCGGCATTTCGGGCGGCACCGGCCACGTGATCGAATACGCGGGCGAGGCGATCAGCGGGCTCTCCATGGACGCGCGCATGACCATCTGCAATATGACCATCGAGGGCGGCGCGCGAGCGGGGATGGTGGCGCCGGACGACACAACCTTTGCGTATCTCGAAGGCCGGCCATTCGTGCCGCGCGGGCGGGAGTTCCATGAACTGGTGGACTACTGGATGACGCTTCCCAGCGATTACGGCGCGAAATTCGATGCGACCATAGAGCTGGACGCGACGCAGGTCGCTCCGCAGGTGACCTGGGGCACGAATCCGGGCATGGTGACGAGCGTGACCGGGCGCGTGCCCGATCCGAATTCGTTCCGCGATCCCGATGAGCAGAAGGCGGCCATTCGGGCGCTCGATTACATGGCGCTGCGGCCGGGAACGCCGATCGTGGATATTCCCGTGGATCGCGTCTTCATCGGCTCGTGCACCAACGCGCGCCTGGAAGATCTGCGCGCGGCGGCGCGCGTGGTGCGGGGCAAGCACGTGGCGCGATCGCTGAAGGCGGCGCTGGTGGTGCCCGGTTCGCGCGTGGTGAAAGCCAAGGCGGAAGAGGAAGGGCTGGACCAAATCTTCCGCGACGCGGGATTCGAATGGCGCGACGCGGGATGCAGCATGTGCATCGGGATGAACGAAGACGTCTTGCCGGCCGGGGAACGCAGCGCCAGCACCTCGAACCGCAATTTCGAGGGGCGCCAGGGCAAAGGCAGCCGCACGCATCTGGTGAGCCCGATCATGGCGGCGGCAGCGGCGATTGCCGGACATTTCGTGGACGTGCGGGATTTAGGCGTGGACGCGGCGGAGTAGCGCGATGCAGCCATTTTCCAAACATACCGGCTTGGTGATGCCGTTCGATCGCGTGAACGTCGATACGGATCAGATGGTGCCCAAGCAGTTTCTGAAGGTGCTGACGCGCCAGGGGTTCGGACGAACCCTGTTTTACGATTGGCGCTACCTGCCGGGCGAGAAGCCCAACCCCGAGTTCATTTTGAATTTTCCGCGCTATCGGGGCGCTTCCGTGCTGCTGGCGCGCGCCAATTTCGGCTGCGGATCGAGCCGCGAACACGCGCCCTGGGCGATTCTCGATTACGGGTTCCGCGTGCTCATCGCGCCGAGCTTCGCGGATATTTTCTACAACAATTGCTTCAAGAACGGCATCTTGCCGATCACTCTGCCGGAAGCGCAGGTGGATGAGCTTTTCCGCCGCGCGGAGAAGACCGAAGGTTACCAGCTCACCGCCGACCTTCCGAATCAAACGGTGACCGACGCGCAAGGACTGAACTTCCCTTTCGAAATCGACCATTTCCGCAAGACCGTGCTGCTCGAAGGGCTCGACGACATCGGGTTGACGCTGAAGCACGAGCCGGAGATCGGAGCCTACGAGCAGAGGCGCCACCCGCAGGCGAAGCTCTACGGGACCGTCGACTTCACGCAATAGAGCGGCCGTTGTCATCCCGCACCCGGGGTCCCCGACGCGCGCCGCCTTTGCGCGTGTTGGGGTGAGGAATCCCGGTCGCGTTCTTTGCGAACGTCGGTGAGGGATCTGCTTTTAGCGACAGGCGAGGGTTCAGGCGCGCGGAATCGTAGACTCCACCGCTGTCGCAGGCCCCAAAACCTCCGCGATCAGGATTCCGCCCAGGATCAGCGCCGCTCCCAGCAAAGCCCGCGCGCCCAGCCGCTCGTGAAAGAAAACGAACGACGTGAAGCCGGCGAACACCGGCTCCAACGAAAAAATGATGGCCGCGTGATTTGCGCTGGTGTACTGCTGCGCCCAGACTTGCACGGCAAAGGCCAGCGCCGTGGCGAAAATTCCCGTGACGACGACGGCCGCGATGAACCCAGGGGTCCAAAGAACGCGAGGCCGCTCGATCCCCGTCACAGCGAAAATCGGTACGCACAAAGCCGTGAACAGCTCGGTGGTGGCAATCTGAATCAGGGTCAGCGCCCCGGGTGAATAGCGGACGGTGTAGTGACCGATGCCGATCACGTGCAGCGCAAAAAGGAAAGCGCAGGCCAAGACCAAAAGATCGCCGCGGTTCAGCGCGCCCAGACCGGAAGCGGCACGGCCAGAAAATAAAGACCGGCAAATGCCGCCAGCGCGCCAACCCATACCCACAAAGGCGCGCGGCGCGATCCAAAAAGCGCCAGCAACAGCGGCACCAGGACAACGGAAAAGCCGGTGATGAAGGCGGCTTTGGAGGGCGTGGTCTGGGCGAGGCCGAGCGTCTGGAACGCGTAACCGCCAAACATGCAACAACCGATAAGCACCCCGGCGCGAAATCCGCCGGCGCCGATACGCCGCAGTTCACGACCATAGATAAGGACCAAAATGAATGTGGCCAGAAGAAAGCGCAGCGCCAGGAATACGAAGACGGAAGCGCCGGCCAATGCGTCCTTGACCAAAACAAAGGTCGCGCCCCAGATCAGAGCACAGAGGATAAGCGAGAGATCGGCTTGGAGCTTGCGAGGCATGAAAGCGGCGGGTTTACGCTCCTGACTGTGTGCTTAGCAAAAGTTAACAAGCGTTGCCTTCGAACCCCGGAATGAATTCCAGTGGACGATAACACCGTTTCACGGGGCTTGGCAGCTTGGATTAAGTGGCGGGAACGAGCGGATGTCTTACATCGTAGCCGAGATAAAAGCGATGAATTGCGGCAGAGCCTCCAGTTCCTCCGGAGTCAGATTTCTCTCGCTGAAGGAACTGGTAACTGATTTGGTGTCTCCTGTCCTCCCGCAGCGTTCGGGTGTCGGCGTGGTCACGTGGCGAGCGGTCGCGCCCTGCGTGCGGCCACTCAGTGAGTGACGGGTAACCCAATGACAATGAGAACCGCATATTCCTGCTTGCGGCAGCCGTTCACGACGGGCATGGCCGCTGCTGGATTCACCGGAAAACCCTTGGTCTGAACGTTCGCGGGCGAGCACGAGTTGTTGGCCGTCGCCGGCGTGTAGCGTGCGGAGCGGCATTCGAGATGGGTTACATCGTAAAGGGTCGCGCCGTCGGCGAGTTCCCACCGCTGATTGCCGTCCTTGTCCTTGGGCTGAATTGTCAGCACGGTTGTCACGTTGCGGTCGCCTGTGACGAGGTATTTCCCAGGAGGCAGCGGGAAGCTCGGCTTCTCCATGATAAAACCGTGTTCCTCTAGCCACCAGTCCGCAGGGTCGAATTTCCACTGTGCCGGCGCCACGCCGCCAGCCGCCTTCAATTGATCGTAGTGGTCCAGCTTGCAAGCGCGCGGGCCCGGGTCCTGGCTCCAGTAGCCCCATGATTGCGCGCCGTTGCCGGAGGTGGCCTTGGGGTTTCCCAGCGCCGCGATGTACTGCGGCTCGATGCGCCTGAACTTCGAGAGGTCTACGCCTGACGCGTGAACCGGCTGCTGCAGGCCGGCCGCCAACATAAGGAATCCCGTGGAGAGGAGCAGGCGGCTCAGGAACGGCACGAACTGGCGGACATTCATGCGATTGCTCCGATTGGACGATCTGACGACATCCTACACCCACGGTCGCCATATTGCTATTCCTGAGAAGTCCGTATTCCGCCTGATAAGTCACCTTCTCGTAAGGTGGCCCAGCGGCAAAAGCCACATAGCGATAACGCCGTTTCTCAGGAGTTAGCTCTGAAGCTCCCGATGTCCCCCGGAGGTTCACTGAACTGGTAGCTCCAATTGCGAGGAAGACGAGATCGTAACTTCGTACGCTCCGAACGTTGCAAATGTGGCGTTATCCCCACTGGCCAACAAGAGTTGTAAACGGGTTCCTTTCTGCAAGAACACGGATGTAGGTAGCAACGTGATATCGGCCGCTATCTCCCCATCTCCGCGAATTGGTTGCGCGTTCCGTCGAGTGTAGGTGTGCAGCGTTTGCTCAGAGGCGTCGAGTTTGCGATCTAACAGGCGAAGATGACCTTCCGTGATGTAAAACGACCTGCCTGTTGGATCGACAGCAATGAGATAAGCAATTAGAGAGGGGTCCTGCGCAGAGCAGGTGAGTCTCATTCTCAGGACCGGTTGCCCCGTAATTCGCAGCGGTGTTACCAGAGGTGCACTACGAAAAGAGATAAGCTCATTCATCTGCTTTAGCGCCGCGGAGTAGTCCACCGGGCCC
This sequence comes from uncultured Acidobacteriota bacterium, assembly GCA_963823935.1. Taxonomy (GTDB): domain Bacteria; phylum Acidobacteriota; class Terriglobia; order Acidiferrales; family UBA7541; genus Palsa-189. Next base: position 46,199 of record CAWGNM010000022.1, on the reverse strand, counting down.
CCACCCAATTGCGTGTGCCAACGATTGAGATCACCAGTAGAGGTGGTCTGAAGTCTGATTTTCAGCTTGCCCCCGAACTTCTCGGACCCGAGATCGCCGTTTGCGTTGAGTTGGTACGTTAGCCTTCGCAGGCCTGGAGGTGGCCATACGGCGGTTGACTTCCACTCGCCGTTTCCAATCGTGTAGTAGGACAATTGCCGATCCAAACCGGTCTTCTTCGGCTCACCTTTCAAATATCGATTGAAGAATTGTAGGGCTTCCAGCCGTTGTTGTATGCGGCTCGGCATCAGTTCTCTAGGCGGGAAGAAGGGGTCGGCGTTGGAGTTTGCTCCATGACTCCAAGCACCGATGAAGATCGTTTGTGGATTGGAAAAGTCCTGAAAGCGCCGGATTGTGCCCTGAGTCGTCCCGGCGTCATACCAGCTTGCAAAAATCAGCATCGGAACCTGGGATTTGCGTAGCGCCGCAGCGGCTCCCGGAATACTAATCTCGAGAAGAGACTTACCAGCGGTGGATAGGCGATCATCAATGAACGAGGCATCCTTTGCCGCCGAATAGATATTTAGATTGTTGCGATGTTCCGCGATTGCTTGCTTCATCAAAATTCCATCTGGATCGCTATCGACTCGCTTCGCCGCACCACCCGAATCCATTTGGAGCGTGAAGTCTTCGAAATTCTTCAGAATCCATTCGTTAAAGACTCCGCCGGGCCGGACCAGGTCGGTGTAGTAGTTGTAATCGCTAAACCAGGGAGCGACCGCTCGCACGGCGGGGTGGCCAGTCGCAGCGAGCAACTCCGAGGCTGTGCCTTCGACAGAGACGCCAATGGCGCCGACGCGCCCATTTGACCACGGCCGCTTCACAACCCACTCGACTATGTCGTAGAGGTCATGAATTGTGTCCGTCCCATAGCGACTCGTTCCAAATGAAGCGCCCGTTCCACGCTCGTCGATCAGTACTCGAGCAAACCCATGCTGCACCCAGAAAGTATCTTCTTCGGAAATCTTCCCATCCAGGGAAGCACGGCCGAAACGAGCGATCTTGAGTAGGGTTGGCACTTTTTGTTCATCCCGCAACGCCTTGGGAAGCAAAACATCGACAGCAATGCGTACTCCGTCTCGCATGGGCACATAAAGGGAAGATCGCTGAATTTCTTGAAATTCACTTTTCACGTCGAGTGCAGTGAAAGGGGTTTGGGGGACCGCCGCAGCGGAAGCTAGCGTCGGCTCAACAGTGAAGGTGCCGAAACCTACGTTAAACGGCGTAACCGGCAAAATGTGCTTACGAATTCCTTCAAGTCCTGCCAAAGCTATGAGGCTGCCCAGACCGACGATAGTCAGCCTTAGTAGTAGACGTAATGGCCATTTCTTCACGGCTTCCGTCTCTTCTAGCCCATTTAGACTGATTCGACTCTGACCCCCAGACAGTCTATCGCATTGCCGCTCTGGCTTTCACTTCCGCAGTTCGAGAGTAGGGATTGGGAGAGGGACTAGCACAGGTATCGCCAAGTCTCGTGAAGTCACCTTCTCGGAAGGTGGCTTCGGCCATGAAGACCCAGTTGCTCTCCCGCCCCTCTGCCCTCCGGCAGGCGCTCCGCTCCGCCCTTAGCCTATAATCCACCTATAACCGGAACTGAGAATACCTCGTTTTTATTGGCATTTAAGCGGTTTTCAGGAGCTTGCGAGGCACACGCGGGCGGAGCGGATCAATCCGTCGGAGGATTTAGTCCCGCGACTTGCAGGATCGTCAGCAGCACTCTTTGCATGCCAATTTCGCGGCCCGTCGGGTCATACCACTCCTCGAGCGAATGCGCGCCGCCGGAAGTTCCGCCGGCGCCGAGGGCGACCGCGGGAATTCCGAGGGAAAGCGGAATGTTGGCGTCGGTGGAGGATCGCTCGATGCGGGCGCGGTTGCCGAGGTAATCGTCGGCCGCTTGCACCGCCGCCAGAAGCGGCGAATTCTCCGCCAGTTCCCCGCCCGGCCTCAGGCCCAGCACCTTGAAATCGATCGACAAAGTGGCGCCGGAAGTCATCCCGTGATCGCGGGCATTGTGCATCTCCTCGTCGGCGCCCGCCTGGATGGAGCGGCGCAGGGCCGCTTCCAATTTGGAGATTTCGGGTTCGGCTTCCGAGCGCAGGTCGACTTTTATGGAGGCTTTCGCGGGAATGGAGTTTACCGAAGTGCCGCCTTCGATCATGCCCACGTTAAACGTGGTTCTGGGACTATCGGGAGCGGGAGTCTTCAGGAAAAGCGCGATGCCTCGCGCCAGGGCATTGATGGGATTGGCCACGCCAAAATCGGACCAGCTATGGCCGCCCGGGCCGGTGACGGTGATTTCCACCCGGCGCGAGGCCAAAGCGGCGGTGGTCACATAATCAATCGACGCGCCGTCGAGGGCGATCACGTAACGAAGCTGCTTGCGGTACGTCTCCACGAGCTTGCGAACTCCGCGCAGATTGCCCTCTCCCTCTTCGCCGACGTCGGCAACGAAGAGAACGGAGCTGCGGGTCTCCAGCTTGGTGTCGCGCATGACGCGGGCGATGGCGGACAACGTCGCGAGGCCGGTCCCGTTATCGGAGATGCCCGGAGCTTTTAACCTGCCTGCTTCGCGGCGCACGCGGACATTCGTGCCCGCCGGAAAGACGGTATCCAAATGCGCGGTGATGAGAACGATCTCGCCTTTGGCGCTGCCGGCGCGTTCACCGATGACGTTGCCCGCGGCATCGGTATGCACCTTGAGGCCGGCGTCGGTGAAGAGCTTGACCAGGTGCGTAGCCCGGACCGATTCATGAAACGTGGGCGCCGGTATTTCGGTGATGCGGATCTGCTCCTCGGTGACGGAGGGAGCTTCGCTTGCGAGCTTGGCCAGCGCCTGCCGTACCCGAGGGTCGGCGGTGATCGGGGCGGCGGACGTCCGGCCTGCCCGGACTACGTTGCGCATCGAGAGTATTCCCACAGCCGAGAGGATAACGCACAGCAGCCCACAAGTCATAACCTCACGCGGAGCGTAATTTCATCGGCAGCGCGCGAATACCGGCAGGGCGAACCGGTGAAAGGCGAAACCCGACGCGGGCGAGCATGCAAGAAACGATTTGGTCTCATCTCTTAGCGCCCGAACGCTCGCCGCACAGGGCCAGAATTTCGTTGTCCGTCAGCACGCGCGAGGCCTGCTTGGCTGTATCGAAAATGCGCAAGACCAGCTCTTCCGTTACGGCGATGTCGTGCCGTTCCAGCCAGTATTGCACGTTTGAGCGGCCGCTCAAGGGGCCGATTTCGATGATTTGCTCGAGGCCAAACAGGTGCGAAGGTACGCCGCTATAGACGGTATTGGCGAGCATGGGATCGGACTTCTTGAAGGCTTTTATGATCGCGGCGGCGTGGACTCCCGTGGCGGTGCGAAAGGCATCGCGCCCCACGACGGGATAATTGGGGGGAATGGGAATGCCGGTGGCGCGCGCCACCGTCTCGCAGTAACGCTTCAGCTGCGAAAGGTCGCGATCGATCAGGCCGAGCAGGCGCAGGTTGACCAGCATCAGTTCCATGGGCGTATTGCCCACACGCTCGCCGAGGGAGTTGGCCGCCGCATGCACTTGATCCGCTCCGGCCAGGATGGCGGCAAGGGAGTTCGCCACGGCCAAGCCGCGGTCACAATGGCCATGCCAATCCAGGCGGACCTGCACACCGGATGGCGCTACGATCTCTTCGCGCACGAACTGAACCAGGCTGTACGCGCCCATCGGCGTGGCGTGCCCCACGGTGTCGCACAAAACCAAGGAAGTTGCGCCGCAGCGGATCGCGGTGGAGTAGAGCCTTTCGATCGTTTCGGGATCGGTGCGCACGGTGTCTTCGGTGACGAACATGGCCGGGAGACCGTGGCGGACCGCGAAGCTTACGGCGTGCTCCACGGTGCGTTGCAGATGATCGACGGTCCAGTCTTCCACCAGCCGGCGAATCGGGCTGGAACCCAGAAACGTGGACGCTTCGATGGCGATGCCGGCGCGCTCGGAAATTTCCACGATGGGGCGGATATCGTTTTCATGGGTTCGCGCGGCGCAATTGGGCCTGATCTTCATCCGCGACCGGACGATCTCCTGGGCCAGAGCTTCGGTGTCCGCGTAAGCGCGGGGTCCGGCGCCGGGCAGGCCGATATTCACCATCTCGATGCCCAGAGCCTCCATCAAATGGAGAATCTCGATTTTTTCGTCGATGGAAGGATCGATTACGGAGGGATTTTGCAGCCCGTCACGCAGAGTTTCATCGTCGAGCGTGACTTTGCGGCGAGGATCGAAAGAGAGGGGCCCGATCTTATTCCAGTCGTAGATCAGGTTGTCTTCCATCTGGTTGGCATCTTTCGCTCGTGCCGTGCCGTTTCAGCCGCTCCCCACTGTTTCGATGCCGAAATGGCCACGGCGGGACGCCTGGCGCCGGCGGCGGAGCCAATGCCGAGCGGCCTAGTATCGAAGCGTAAAACTGTGCGGCAATTGCTCGGGGTCAGGCCTATAGAGCGTCTTACAAAATTCGCAGCGGTAGATCTCCGCCTGGTGACCGACCAACTGCTCGATCTCCTTGGGATAGTCATACCATCGCTTCAGATGTCCCGCGCAGAGCTTTCCTTTGGCATCTTTTTCATCGCAGGAACGTTGCCGGTGTTTGCGGATTTTTACCTTCGGCGGCGCCGCTACTGTCTCTTCCGCCACCGATGCCGCCGTCGCAACGGCCTGCGTGCTGGCGGCAACCTTCTGCGCCGCGTCGGGTGTATCGCCCATGGACCAGATCTCCCTGCCGGTTCTTCCGGGAAAAGCGCTCGGCTTATTCTACTCGAATTCTACTCGAATCGTTTTCGGCAGGCCAAGGCGTGAATCGCTATTTGCGCCGCCTTCAGTGGCTGATTTGGCCTGACGCTTGCGACGCGCTCTGAGCGATGCGCTCGCGAGCGAATTGGTAGGGTCGGGATATTCGACAGATTGCAGGCAGAGGCCGTGAGGGGGCGCCGTGGGCCCGGAACAACGGCGGTCGCGCTTTTCCAGCAAACTCGGAATGTCGCTGGCGGCAATCCGTCCACGGCCCACGTGCAGAATCGTGCCGATAATCTTCCTGACCATATAGCGCAAAAAGGATTTGCCTCGAACCAGATAGACCCACTCCTCGGAACATGCCTGGCTTGCCAAAGGGAGATCGGAAAGATCGGGCGGAGCGTTCGCGGAAAGATCGATAAGCTCCGAGCGAAAAATAGAGCGGATCATCATGCGATCCTTGTCGTCCTCCTCGGAACCAGTGGAGGCCGAAAAAGAAGTGAAGTCCCGCACGCCCTCAAAACAGCGCGCCGCCTGGGCCATTCGCTCGAAATCGAGCTCCTGCGGAACATGCAAAACGTAGCGCCAGCGGAACGGCGGAACGACCGGGCCCCGGTAGATCGAGTAGGTATAGGTCTTGGCCTGCGCGTCCCATCGTGCATGAAAGTCCGGCCCGACCTCCTCCGCGTCCCGGACACGAATCGATGGAGGCAGCAGAGCGTTGCAGCCGCGCTGAAGTTCTTCCGGCGCAAGTCCGGATTGCGTCTTGAAGCTTACGACTTGCCCCCAAGCGTGGACGCCCGCGTCGGTGCGGCCGGCACCCTGCAACGTGACGGAGTCCTGAGTGAGCTGGCGCACAACGTCCGTGAGCAGGCCTTGAATGGTCGGCTGCCCCGGCTGAATCTGCCAGCCGCGAAAGTCAGTGCCATCGTAGGCGACGGTCAGCTTCAGGTTGTGCATCGGGTGGGGATTATCGCACGAGCCGGGCTACTCTCCGCTGGGCGTTAACTTTCGTGACGGTTGTAATCTCAAGCACCACCGGCCGGGTCAGGAGCGGCACGATACGAGTAGGCGCTCTGCAAGCCCGAGACGCGTTGTCAAAACAGGAACCGCGCTGTTACACTGCTGTGCCTTTGGCGGTCCGGGATCCTCCGTTCCAAGCTCCGCAGGAATGATCCGCTGCGCACGAGGGGTTCGGGGAACAATTGGGCGCACAATTTTGAAACATTTGTGTGCGGCCAGACGTTACAAGTACTGGTTCTGATGCCTCTAAAACCTATGATTTGAGTATCAGTAGCCCTGGAGAGATGGCTCAGCTCGTCGGGTGCGTGTGGTCCGAGCGGTCATCAGGGCAGTTTAAAACCGCGGCGGAAGCGGATAAGTGGTGAGGATTCGCAGGGTTCGAGGGAGGTTTTTAGATGAGACGACGGAGTTGGTTAGCGGCCTTCATGGGCCTGCTCCTATTCTGGACTATGACGGGGCAGCTCACAGCCCAAGCCCCACAAGACAAGGCAGCGCTAAGGGACTACTCCACGGGGCCGAATTGGTTTGGCCACTTCACCTCCCCTTATCGCCAAGAGCCGATTCCCTCCCTCTCGCTGGAGAATTCGCCGCGGCTGCACGATCTTATCCATGACGGCAAGCTACAGATTTCCATGGCGGATGCGCTGGCTCTGGCTATCGAGAACAATCTGGATATCGCGGTGGAGCGGCAAATCGTGCCCATGGCCCAAACGGATGTGCTGAGATCGGAATCAGGGTCCGCGGCGCGCGGATTTTCGGGCGCCACGATCCCCTTGGGGTTGAGCGCGGGCGCGCTGGGCGCGGGTGTGAGCACGGCGGTAGCCGGAGGAGGCGTTGGCAACGCGGGTGGGATCAGCGGAGGAGGAGGCGCGGTGAATATCGCGCCCGTAGGAACATTCGATCCTACCATCAACTATGCTTTCAGCTGGGATCGCACCGCCTCTCCTCTTAATTCATTGGTCGTAGCCGGGGTGCCGAGCGTCACAACTTATTCCGCATCGTACAGCGGCAGCTATACGCAGCTTTTGCCGACCGGCACGAGTTATTTCGTCAGCCTTAACGGTTTGCGCTCTTCCTCGACACAGCAAAGCTTGTTGCTCAATCCGGACGTGGCGACGCGCATGTCCGTAGGCTTTAACCAACCGCTGCTCAGCGGGTTAGGCCTTAAGCCGAATCTGCGGTTCGAGCTCGTGGCGCGAAATAACGAGAACGTCTCCGGAGCGATATTCCGAACGCAACTGCAAGCGACGATGCTGCAGGTCGAGAATGCGTATTGGGACCTGGCGGAGTTCCAAGCCAACGTCAAAGTTGCGGAGGACTCCCTGGCGACAGCGCAAAGACTTTATGACGACAGCAAGAGGCAAGAGGCAGTGGGGACTTTGGCGCCTCTGGACGTCGTTTCAGCGCAATCCGCCGTGGCCGGCAGCGAGCGCGACCTGGTGGTGGCCAGAACCAACTTTCAAATCCAAGAGATCACCATAAAGAACCTTTTGAGCAAGCGAACCGATCCCGAGTTGGACGCGGCGGAGATCGTAACCACGGACCCGCTCCCGGCCCCCAGGGATAGCGATATTCCGCAGCTTCAGGACGTTCTGACCGAGGCGTTCCGGGCCCGTCCGGACTTGCAAGTCGCGCAAATGAACTTGCTGAACGAGCAGATCTCTACCCAATACACGTCGAATAACCTGCTTCCGACGGGCAATGTTTTCGGCCAATACGCGGCTTCTGGACTGCAAGGCAATTGCACCATTTCTGTCAAGGCAACGTGCAATCAGCCGGGCGTCGTGGCGCCGGGCACGGTGGTTCCCTCGGGAGCATCGGCATCTCTTCTGCAAATGGCGGAAGCTACTTTCCCGGAAGAGTCGGTGGGGTTCAGCTTGACGCTGCCCATCAAAAACCGCGCGGCGCAAGCCGACAATATCCGCGCCCAATTCGAGATGCAACAGGCGCAGATCAGTTTACAGTCCCTCCAAAACGAGGCTGAACTCAGCATCCGGCAAGCGATGATCGGACTGGTGCAAGGAAAAGCGCAGATCGAAGCGGCACATGAGGCCGTGGTGTTTGCACAGCAGTCGCTGGACGCCGAGCAAAAGAAGCTGGCGGTGGGAGCGTCCACCTTCTACAACGTCGTCTTGCAGCAACGCGACGTCACGACGGCACAGTACGCGGAAATCCAGGCTGCCGATGGCTACGCCAAAGCGCTGGTATCCATGGATCAAGCTCGCGGAACAATGCTCGAGCGCAATGGAATGACGTTTAACGACGCGCTCCAGGGCACGGTCACCAAACAGCCTGTTCCTTCGTTTAACAAAGGATCTATCCAGGGGATCCGGTAAGAACTAGATGGCCAGAAAAACTGTTTTGAAAATATCCGAGCGGTCGAGTCGCGGGCAGGCACGTTGGCCTGCTTGGAGCTATTGGCGATTGGCGAACGCGATACTTTTTGTGCCTATGGTTCTCTTCTTTGTCCAGGGAGCCGCCGCTCAAGCTCCGGCCGGCGGAGCGGCTCAGAGCCAGGATTCGCAGCCTGCCGTAGCTTCCCAGGGCGCCTTGCCCGACTACAGCGCGAACCCCAAATGGTTCCCGAACGTAATCTCTTCGTACAAGCAACAACGAGTCCCCGCAGCCGATCTCGACAACACGAAGAGCCTTTCGGAGATGATTCACGATGGCAAGATCGAGCTTTCGCTGTCGCAGTTCGCAGCTGCGGTGGTGGAAAACAATCTGACTCTTGCCGAGGATCGCTATAACAACTACTTCGCCCAAGCGGATCTGCTGCGGACCAAATCCGGGCAAGCCGCCCGAGGAGTGTCCGCAGCCAACGTAAGCATCCCGAACGCGCTCTCCTCAGGCGCCATCGGAACTGGGGTAGGATTCGTTGGAGCACTGGCCGGCGGTATCGGTGGTGTTGGATCCATTACCGGCTCAGGGAAAAGCCTCACTCTGGGGCCCCGCGGCGTCTTCGATCCCGCATTTCTCTTCAATTTCAGCTGGGACCGCACCGTAAGTCCTCTCAATACCTTGGTTGTGGCCGGCTCTCCCGTCGTCACCACGAACACTAATTTCTTCGACTTTGGCTACGAGCAAGCCTTTCCCACCGGGACCAGCTTCAGCGTGGACCTCGCCAATGAACGCCAAAACAGCACGCAGCAGTCGCTGGTCTATAATCCGGACGTCATCACTCGAATGTCGGTCAGCGTCGTACAGCAACTGACCAATGGCTTCGGCTTGACCGTCAACCGCCGCTTCCAAACAGTGGCGCGGAATGACATCGAGATTACGAAGCAATGGTTCCTCCAGCAGGTGGACACCCTATTGGCGCAGGCGGAAGATAGCTATTGGAATGTGGTCGCCGCTCAGGATCAGGTGAAGTCAACGCAACAAGCGCTGCAAGCTGCCCAGCAACTCTACGAAAACAATAAGATGAAGGTGGAGGTCGGAACGCTGGCGCCGCTCGACGTGGTCACGGCCCAATCTCAGGTGGCCTCTTCCCAGCGGGACCTGATCGTGGCGCAGACGAATCTTCAGGAGCAGGAACTCGCGCTCAAGTACTTCTTCAGCAAGAAGATTACGGATGAAATAGGCGATGCCGAGATTGTGGCGACCGACCCGCTGCCAGAGCCGCACGATGCGGATGTCCCGCCTCTCGACGATGCACTCGCGACCGGAGCGCGGAATCGGCCGGAAGTGCCTCAAGCGGAGAAAAACGTATTGAACGATCAGGTGGCCGTCAAGGTATCGCAGCATTCGCTCAAGCCTACATTCAACGTGTTCGGCTTTTTTGCCACCGCAGGCCTTAACGGAAACCAGCTGATCTCCACGCCCGGCGGCGTTCCTATCGTTTTGGCTGGCGGCTTGGCGCAGGAGTTGAATCAGCTTGTTAATTTCCGGGCGCCGGAGTACGCATTTGGTTTTGATCTGACGATTCCGATCAAGAACCGCAGCGCGCTCGCGGATAATGCGCGGTCCAGCCTGCAGGAGCAGCAGGCGGAGATAGCGCTGCGAAGTACCGAAAAACAAGTCAGCCTCGAGGTTCGCTCCGCCAGAATCAACTTGTTACAGGACAAGGCCCAGGTCGCGGCTGGGGTTGCGGCGGTGGACCTCAGCAGGCGAACCCTGGAGGCAGAACAGAAGAAGTTGGCCGCGGGACTCTCCACTCCATACAACATCATTCTGGACCAGAGAAACTTGCTGCAGGCCCAACTGGCCGAAGTGCAAGCCCGCGCTATCTACGCCAACGCGCTGGTGGAAATGGCGCGATCGACGGGCGTCATTCGGGAAAAGAGCCACATCGAGCCGGAAGATGCGTTTCGTGGCAAGATTGTGAGATAGCCGGCGGGAGACGATTGACGCGTACTTCCTTTTATCCCTCTTTTCAGAGCTTCGGAGGTTACGGCGAGGCAGCCCTTCGCGGGCCTTCAAATTTGCATTCGCGCTTGCGCTCCTGAAGCAGCCTTGGTATCAATTAAACTTATGCATCCGCAGTCAGCACGATTCGCGAAGTCTCCATTGAGGATTCCCTCCACCGTCTTTATCGTGGCGTTGATACTGAGCATTTCGGCGGGCGCCTGCCGTAGCACCGCTCCCAGCCAGGAACGCCGCTATCATCTGGAGGGCACGGTTGTGTCCATCGACAAGGCGCAGCAACGCCTCGTCGTGGATCATAAGGAAATTGTGGGATTCATGGGAGCGATGACCATGCCCTATCCCATCGCGGATCCCGCTGATCTCGACCGGCTCTCCCCGGGAGATCAAATTACCGCGGACGTGGTGGTCACCCCGGACCACATACAACTGAAAAATATCGTGGTGGTGAAGAAATCGGATGGAAAGAGCGCGCCCACCGGGGCGCAGCTTCCGCCTTCCGAGCGGGAAGGGCCAGTCCCCGATTTCGCTCTCGTGAACCAGGACGGCAAGCGCATCAACTTGCGCCAGTATCGTGGAAGCTCAGTGTTGCTGACGTTTATCTACACGCGCTGTCCTCTGCCCGACTATTGCCCCTTGATGAGCCATAACTTTGCGCAGATTGAAAAGGCACTGGTGCAGACGCCGGACATCTATGGCAAAACGCACTTGCTGAGCATCAGTTTCGATTCGCAGAACGACACGCCCAAGGTGCTGCGGCGTTATGCAACGGCATTCGTTACCGATCGGGGGCCACGTACCTTCGAGCACTGGGAATTTGCCACCATACCGGCGAGCGAAAACAGCGCGGTCACAAAGTTCTTCGACCTTTTTGTCAGCGAAGAACAAGGTCAAATCACCCATTCCATGAGCACGGCGATCATCTCGCCGGATGGGCGAGTCTATAAGACTTACGACCGGAACGATTGGAAGCCGGACGACGTGCTTGGCGATTTGACGGCCTCGGTCAGGGCAATGCCCGAAAAAATCAGCGAGTCGTTCCAGCGCTAACCTCTCCGTTACAGAGCACGTTGTAAACATCCGAGCGCCGCAGGAGCGACTCCGCATCTCGGGTGACGCGCCTCGGACGGAGCACATCGCATACCTTCGATGCCGCCGCAGGAGGGAACCTACCCAGGGCGGTAGCCCTGGGATAGCTGATAGGTATCGACGGAAGTGTCGTCCCAGGAAGCTGCTCCTATGAGCGACGAAAAGCCGAACGATGCACGGCCTGAAATAGAAGGCAGGCGCCCACCTTCACGTCCTCAGAAGTTCACGACCGTTTCCGGCTACCCGATTCGCCAGCTTTACACCGCAGCCGATCTTACGGGATGGGACCCCCAGCGTGACTTGGGGCAGCCTGGCGAGCCTCCTTACACACGCGGCATCCACCCATCCATGTATCGGGGCCGGCTATGGACGATGCGCCAGTTCGCGGGCTTCGGCACGGCCGAGGATACCAATGCGCGTTTCCGCTACTTGCTGGCGCAAGGGCAAACCGGGCTGTCGGTGGCCTTCGATCTGCCCACGTTGATGGGCTACGACTCCGATCATCAACTGGCGCTCGGAGAGGTGGGCAAATGCGGCGTGGCCATCAGTTCGCTCGCGGACATGGAGGCGCTTTTCGACCGCATTCCGCTGGCGGAGGTCACCACGTCCATGACCATCAATTCGCCCGCGGCCGTGCTTTGGGCCATGTATCTGGCCGTGGCCGAAAAGCAAGGCGCGGATTGGAAACGGCTCTCGGGGACGCTGCAGAACGACATACTGAAAGAGTACATCGCGCAGAAGGAGTACATCTATCCTCCCGAGCCTTCTTTGCGATTGGTGATCGATACCTTCGAGTTCAGCGCGAGCCGCACGCCGCGTTTCAACCCCATCTCCATCAGCGGCTATCACATCCGCGAAGCGGGCTCCACTGCCATCCAGGAACTGGCCTTTACGCTGCGCGACGGCATCGAGTACGTGGAGCGCGGCCTGCGACGAGGCTTGGCCGTGGACGATTTTGCGCCGCGGCTCTCGTTTTTTTTCAACGCGCACAACGATTTCTTCGAGGAGATTGCCAAATACCGCGCCGCTCGCCGCATCTGGCAGCGCGAAATGCGCGAGCGGTTTGGCGCCAAGCATCCGCGTTCGTGGGCCTTGCGGTTCCACGCGCAGACGGCGGGCTGTTCGCTCACCGCGCAACAGCCTTATAACAACGTGGTGCGCACGGCCATCCAGGCGCTGGCGGCGGTGATGGGCGGAACGCAATCCCTGCATACGAACTCGCTGGACGAGGCCTGGGCGCTGCCCACTGAGTTCGCGGCAACCCTGGCGCTGCGAACCCAGCAGATCATCGCTCACGAAAACGGCGTCACGAATACGGCGGACCCGCTGGGCGGGTCTTATTTTGTGGAATCGCTGACCAATGAAGTGGAGGCCGGCGCCTGCGATTACATTCGCAAGATCGACGCGCTGGGCGGCATGGTCGCGGCGATAGAACGATTCGTTTCCGCAGCGCGAAATTGCCGAGGCGTCTTACCGCTATCAGCAAGCCGTGGACCGCAAGGAGAAAATCATTGTCGGCGTGAACGAATACGTTGTCGAGGAAAAGCCCATCGAAGTGCTGCAGATCGACGAAGGCGTCGCGGTACGCCAGCAGGATCGGCTCCGCCGATTGCGCGCCGAACGCTCCGGCGAAGAAGTGCGGCGACGACTGGATGGCCTGATGCGCGCCGCCGAAGGAACCGAAAACCTCATGCCTCACCTGTACGAGGCGGTCAAAGCCTACGCCACGCTGGGCGAAATCTGCGATGCGTTGCGAACGGTCTTCGGAGCCTACGAGGAAGTTGCCATCACCTAAAGCCTTATTCATGCAGCGGGCATTTGCAGTATTCTCTTGAGCCATGTCCGAACGCAAGATTCGCGTTTTGATCGCTAAACCCGGGCTCGACGGCCACGACCGCGGCGCCAAGATCATCGCCCGCGCCTTGCGGGATGCGGGCATGGAGGTAATCTACACGGGACTGCGGCAAACTCCGGAGATGATCGCTTCCGCCGCGGAGCAGGAAGACGTGGACGTGATTGGCCTCTCGATTCTTTCCGGCGCGCACAATACTCTTTGCCCGCAGCTGATGGAGTTATTGCGCGCCAAGCACATGGACGACGTCGTCGTGCTGGTGGGCGGAATTATTCCGGAAGCCGATATTCCCGGCTTGAAGAAGGCGGGCATCGCCGGGATCTTCCTGCCCGGCACGCCGACGCAGGCCATCGTGGACTTTGTTCGCACTCATGCGCGAGCCCGGGATTGAGCCATGGCCCCGGAGCATCCCTTTCGGCTAACCTGAGAAAATATGAAGACTAGTCCCGAGAATCGCGCCCGCCGCAATTCGCCCGAGTTCGAACAGAACATGCGCCGCATGGTGGACCTGCTCACCGAAATCAAAAATGAAGAAGCGCGGCTGCACGAGGGCGGCGGAGCAAAAGCCGCGGAAGCGCAGCACAAAAAGGGCCGGCTCACGGCGCGCGAGCGCATTGCGCGCCTGATCGATCCCGGAACGGAATTTTTCGAGCTGGGGATCTACGCCGCTTACAAAATGTACCAGGAATGGGGCGGCGCGCCGGCGGCGGGCGCGATCACCGGCTTAGGGCGAGTCGCCGGGCGGCTGGTGATGATCGTCGCCAACGACGCCACGGTAAAAGCCGGCGCGTTCTTCCCCATGACCGCCAAGAAAGTGATCCGCGCGCAGAACATCGCCATCGACAACCGCATTCCGACGATCTATCTGGTCGATTCCGCGGGCGTTTTTCTGCCTTTACAAGAGGACGTTTTCCCGGATACCGACGATTTCGGCCGCGTGTTTCGCAATAACGCGGTGATGAGCGCGATGGGCATTCCGCAGATCACCGCCATCATGGGCATGTGCGTGGCCGGGGGAGCTTATCTGCCCGTGATGTGCGACCACATTTTGATGACCGACGGCTCGGGCCTTTTTCTGGCCGGCCCGGCGTTGGTGCAGGCGGCGATCGGGCAGCGCGTCTCGGCCGAGGAACTGGGCGGCGCGAAGATGCACGCGCAGGTGAGCGGCACGGTGGACTTTCGTGAACCCAACGACGAAGCCTGCCTCGAGCGGATTCGCTCGCTGGTGGGGATGGCCGGCCATCCGCCCGCAGCCGCGGTTCGATCACGCCGCCGCAAAGCCTCCGGCCTACCCGCCCGAGGAGGTTTATGGAATCTTTTCCTCCGATCCGGCCCGGCAATACGATATGCGCGAGATCATCGCGCGAATCGTGGACGGCGGCAGCTTCGAGGAATATCGCGCCGAATACGGCCAGACTCTTCTCTGCGGCTATGCGCGCATCGGCGGCTGGGCGGTGGGGATCGTGGCCAATCAGAAGATGAACGTTCCCACCATCGATCCCGCCACGGGCCAGCGCCGCTTGGAATTTGGCGGCGTGATTTACACGGAATCGGCGGAAAAAGCGGCGCGGTTCATCATGGACTGCAATCAGAACCTGGTGCCGCTCATTTTTCTGCACGACGTGAATGGATTCATGGTGGGCAAGGAGGCGGAATGGAGCGGAATCATTCGCGCCGGGGCGAAGATGGTCAACGCCGTGGCCAATAGCGTGGTGCCGAAGATTAGCGTCATCATAGGCGGCAGCTTCGGCGCGGGAAATTACGCCATGTGCGGCAAGGCCTACGACCCTCGTTTCATGTTTGCCTGGCCCACGGCGCGCTATGCGGTGATGAGCGGCGATTCCGCGGCGGCCACGCTCGCGGAAATCAAAGTGAAGCAGCTTGAGCGCGAGGGCAAGAAGCTTTCAGCAGGAGAGCTTGAGGAGCTGCGGGAGTCGGTGCGAGCCAGCTACGAGCAGCAGACCGACCCGCGTTATGCCGCGGCGCAGGCTGTGGGTGGACGCGATTTTGGATCCCGCGCACACGCGCGAAGCCCTGATCTGGGCGCTGGAAGCCGCGGCGCTCAATCCCGACGTCCGCGAATTTAAGACAGGCGTGCTGCAAACGTGATCCTCGATCTCGAACTTCCCGCTACGGGCATCCACATGACCTCCAACTGACGGCGCAGTGAAAATTGTCGAATGCCCGCGCGACGCCTGGCAGGGACTGCCGCAACTGATTCCCACCGCAGATCAAGGCCAAATATCTGCGCGCGCTGGTGGAGGCGGGCTTCCGGCACATCGATGCGGTGAGCTTCGTTTCGCCCCAGCACGTGCGCCAGATGGCCGATAGCGAAGCGGTGCTGGAAGCGTTCTATGCCTCGCTTCCCTCTCGCGTGGAAGCTCCCGGAAATCATCGGCATCGTCGTCAACGAAAAAGGGATCGAGCGCGCGCTGGCCGCGCCGCGGCGTGACCACGCTGGGATATCCCTACTCCATCTCCGCCTACTTTCGCCGCGCCAACGCCAATATGTCGCGCGCGGAATCGCGCGCTCTGGTCGAGCAGCTGAGGAAGGCGACGAAAGCGGCCGGGCGCGATCTGGTGGTGTACATCTCCATGGCTTTCGGCAATCCGTACGAGGAGCCCTGGGGGCCGGAAATCGTGGAAGACACGCTGATTTGGCTGAAGGATATCGGCGTGCGCACCGTTTCGCTGGCCGATACGGTGGGCACCGCCACGCCCGAAGCCGTGGGCAAGCTGTACTCCGCGGTGAAGGATTGCGTCGCCGGAATCGAATTGGGCGTGCATCTGCACAGCCGGCCGGAAGGAGCCGCGGAAAAAGTGATGGCCGCCTACAATGCCGGCTGCCGCCGATTCGATTCCGCGCTCACCGGGCTGGGCGGCTGCCCTTTTGCCGGCGACGAATTGGTGGGCAACATCGCCACCGAGACCGTCGTGCGCACGCTAGAGGAACATGGAATCGAAACGGGCCTCGCGCTTCCCGGCGCTTGCTCCCGCGCTCGCGCAAGCCGCGGAAATTCGCGGAACGCTACGCCCACGAGTAAGGTAATGCCCGCTTATCAGACCATTACGCTCGAAACGATCCCCGGCAAAGGCGGCAGCATCGCCCTGATCACGCTCAATCGCGCCGAAAAACGCAACGCCATCTCCGCCGGCGATGATCGCCGAACTCATGAGCGCGCTTGCCGATTTGGAATCCGGCAGAGAACGCGTTGTGATCATCACCGGAGCGGGCAAAGCCTTTTGCGCCGGCATGGATCTCGACGCGCTGAAAGCCCTGGCGGCGCAATCCCCGGAGCAGAATCTGGCCGACGCGCGAAGGACTGCCGCATTTTTCGCCGCCTCTGGAGCTTTCCCAAGCCGCTGATCGCGGCGGTGAATGGCGCGGCGCTGGCCGGAGGATGCGGCATCGCCACGCTTTGCGACTTCACGCTGGCCGCGCCGGAAGCGAAATTCGGCTACACGGAAGTGCGCGTCGGCTTCATTCCCGCGCTGGTGTCCATGTTCCTGGAACGGCAGGTGGGAGAGAAAGTGGCGCGCGATCTTCTTCTGACCGGCCGCATTCTCGACGCCGACGGAGGCAAAGGCGATCGGCCTGGTTACAAACATCGTGCCGGCAGAGGAACTCCTCAAGGCGGCGCGCGAATTGGCCGCCACGCTGATGGCGAATAGCCCCGGCGGTCTGGAGGCCACGAAACGGCTGCTGGTGCGAGCGAGCGAGGCGGAGATCGATCGCCGCATCGAACTGGCCGTCGCGGAAAGCGTGGCCATTCGCAGCACCGCCGACTTCCGCGAAGGGCTCTCCGCATTCCTCGAAAAACGCCAGCCGCGCTGGTCACGGCGAACAATGACATGAACGACTTCTCCGAAACATTGGCGCGCGTGCGCTACGAGGAAACCGATCAGATGGGCGTGGTTTATTACGGCAACTACTTCATCTTTTTCGAGATCGGGCGCGTCGAGTACATGCGCGAGCGCGGCATCGCCTACAAGCAGATGGAAAGCGAAGACGACAGCTTCATCGTGGTTGCCGAAGCGCGCTGCCGCTATATCCGGCCGGCGCGCTACGACGACCTGCTGCGCATCCGCACGCGCGTGAGCGAGGCGCGGCGGCGCAGCATCAGCTTTGCCTATGAAATTCTGCGCGACGACGGCGCCGAATTGCTGGCCACGGGCGAAACCGTGCACATGATCTGCAATCGCGAAGGACGGCCGAAATCGCTGCCGGAAAAATACCGCCAATATTTTCCGCTGACGCCAGCCGGCAGCAAGTCGTCACGCGCTAAGCGCAATAAAACGCGCTCCGCTCGCTAGCGCGAGACGATCGAGATGGCAAGGAGCGCATCAGGCAAGATTCCGAAACAGGAACGAGCCCATTCTCAAAGCCGCCGCATAGCTGAAAGGCGCCAGCTCCAGAGAATAGTGCCCGCAGGGCAACAAAAGAACCTCGCTTTCCATTCCCGTCTTTTGCACTTCGCGGATGATCTCCGCGGAAAAGTCCGGCAGGAACGTGGGATCGTAGCGCGCGCTGACCATCAGCATCTTCTGCCTGCTTCCGCGCATTCGCGGCACGTAAGGAAAAGGACTGATGGGCGACCAGAAGCGCCGCAGTTCGTCGGCTGTGACGTTTGCGCGCAAGCCTTCCCAGACGTGCGCCGTATTCATGCCCGTGCGCACCACGTCGGCAAAATACGTGGAGACGTGCAGGAAGACTCCGGCGCGAACCAGCGGTTCGTGCGCCATGGTGATGAAGCCGACGGCCGAGCCGATACTCGTTCCCACCAGTCCCAATTTCCCGTAGCCCTGGGCGCCAGCCATTGCAACGACCGGCGCACGTCGAGAACGGCCTGCCGATTGGCCTGCAGCGTGAGGCCGATGTTGGGGCCGACCAGGTGATCGGCGCGCTCGTGTCCGGGAATCATGCGGCGATCGTGATAGGGCATGGAAAGCCGCAGGGCCGTAATTCCGCAGCGATTGAGCCACGGGCAGATCTTCACCTGCACGTCCCATTTGGCATTCCATTGCGGCAACACCACCACGGCCGGTCCCGAATTGCTCACCGCAAAAAGGCGCGCGTGCACCCGATTATTCTCCGGCCAGGGTGAATCCACGGCGCTCGTGAAGGTCAGGACGCGGTCGCCATGTCCGCCATTTTCTGCCCGCGAGCCATTCTCCGCCCGCGCGCCGTTTTCCGCCCGCGCGCCATTTTCCGCCCGCCGTATTTTCTGAAGGATGCAAGACGTAATCGGCGGCCGGTTCGGCGTGGAACCAAGCATCGCTGTGCGCCACGGTGTGCTCCGCCCAACTGCCGAGAGCGGAGCGCGGGTCCAGATCCAAGCCGTTGCCGCTTAATCCGACGTGCTCGAGCCCCCATTCGAACGGGCGCACCCGGCGATTATCGTCCTCCGTCCATCGGCGATGCTCGTAACGGCGGATTCTGTGCTCGATCCACGACATGTCCCTCAAATTATCGCATCAGGCGGCACCGAACTTCACGGAGCACTCCCCCTCCCCATTCTCTTCCAGGCTTTCATTCTGCGCGCAGGCTCCCGCTGAAAATAGGCTATCCAGGTGAGAATCCAAGTTAGAAAAGCTATGGAATGCTATCGACTGGGAGGGACGTATTCCAAATTATGTCAAAAAGCAGCGCTATGGTATCGGCTTGTAGATACAGAGGCCCTGCCCGTCGGAATGCGCGTGTGGATAATTCACGTGGCCTCGCTAACGCCGGACATTCTCCCCAACAGCGCACCGATCAACGCGCGTTTCTCATGACCACCCATCCGGATAGAGCCACGCTGGCTGGCGGGCTAGTTCCGTGTCGTCGGAAGTCCCGAAGGGACGCCACATTCTTAGCCCAGCGCGGAAGCGCTGGGAAGCCCGGGGGTGTTAGGAAGGTCTAAGCCCCGTGAGGGGCGACAGAAATTAGCCCAGGGCGGAACAGGGGTCCCCAGCAGGCACCGCCTTTGTGCATGCTGCGGTAACAAGCCCCGGAGAAGGCGATTGGGATAGCATTAAGCGCCGGTAGCGGGTCTCAGCGGAAGGGGCGACACATTGGCGCACACATTCTCGAAAAATTACGTGCACGTGATCTTTAGCACCAAGGGCCGCCGCAAAATCATGGAAAAGGAATTACAGCCTCGTCTGTGGGCCTATCTCGCGGGAATTGCGAAGAACCACGAGATAAATATGCTGGCGGTCGGCGGAACCGAAGACCACATCCACCTCTTGTTCCATCTGCCCCCAAAGCTTGCATTGGCGAAGGCTGTGCTCCTATTGAAAGCCAATTCGTCCAAATGGATGAGAAGAGACCTCTCATGGCAGGAGGGATATGGCGCGTTCAGCGTCAGCGCCTCAAACCTGGATTCGGTGGTTCGCTACGTTCGAAATCAGGAGAAGCACCATCGCAAATTCAGCTTCGAGGACGAGTTTCGCGCCATTTTGCAGCGGCACGGCATTGAATGCGATCCGCGAGAGTTATTCGGCTAAGGTTGTGCCGCCCTCCGGGGCTCCTTCGTGGGAGCATCCGGTACCCACCGCTTCCACTACCCCGGTTTTCGCGCTGGGCTACGATGTATCGTCCCTGGCGGGACTCCAGTCCACCCTACCTGAAAGGCATTTTTGAAATGCTCGCCTCTGGCCATTAGAATGAAACGTCAAATATCCTTGGTCCTTCGCCCGCGTAGTCTTCTCGCTGCGCACTTAAAGCAGGCGTTTTCCACAGGCCTCGCAGTTATCCACATAGTACCCACATTGACCGCGCAGTTTACTCTGGCGATAACATTGCCTATGACTACCGTACAAGAAACATCCAACGGCCACTGCGTCTCTCCGCCCCCTTGTCACGATGCGACCGGCATCGTCTCGAGCGATCTCTCTGCCGGCGCGCCGGCCAACAAACTCCATCGCGAGCGAGGGATCTCTCATGAACCCTTGCCGGACCGTTGTCAGTTTACTTTCTCCGATAGCCGCCAGTGCACCATGGCCCGTTCCGACATTCATCCCTCCCTCTGCCCCTTTCACGCCGAACGAGAAGAACAGTTGTTCGGCAGCCCCTCACCCGGAGGCCACGTTGTCGGGGCGGCGCTCGACCTTCCCGAACTCCATTCCGCCTGCCGCGATCTCACCACCGCCGCCGGCGTGAACCGCGCCCTCGCACAGGTGTTTCGCCTGCTCGCGCAAAGGCGTATTTCGCGCCAGGAAGCCGCCACCTTCGGTCATCTCGCCCAGCTTTTGCTGCGGACCATTACCCTTGCGCGCGCCGAATCCGTCCGACCGCTCCCGCGGCTGGCGCTCGCGCCAATGCAACCGGCCCTGTCATGCGCGAGCGAGCAACGTGAGCGAACGATCTCTCCGAAGCCTGCGCCAGAACTAGAGCTAGACACATCCCCTGCGTCCTCGCCTGCTTGCGAACCCGTCCCCTCGCGGCAACATAAGGACGCCGCCGCGACTCCAGGCTCCGTTCGCAACTCAAGTGAAATCAACACTTACGATAATGTTGAACTTAAAACCCTTCAGAATGAACACTTACAAGAAATATCCGGGGCGGGCCGCCGCGAGGCGCAAAAGGCTGAACTCCCTCTCGCTCAGCTCCAAGCGAGTTGTACTCGAGGGCCGCAAGGCCACAAAGCGAGCAACGCGGGAGGAGACTTGAAAACAGGAAGGGTGCGGGCGTGCGGTTAGGCATCAGGCACGGCAACGCGAAGCCGCATTGAGCGGCCGGGATGGATGTGGCAAAGTAAAATGGATTCCTGATCGTAAGGTCTAGAGTTACGAGAATCGGAGTTCCGTTCCAGCAGGTTTCGAGTTCAGGCGCAGTTCTGAACTTTGCGCGTCAACCATGATCGCCCTAATCATATTCGTTTTCGGCTTAATCATCGGCAGCTTCCTGAACGTCTGCATTCTGCGCATACCTCTTGCGCAATCGATTGTGCTGCCGCCTTCACACTGCCCCTCGTGCGGCAAGCCAATCAAGGCTTACGACAATATCCCGGTCGTGAGCTGGCTCCTATTGGCCGGCCGCTGCCGGAAGTGCAAAACGCATATATCGGCCATGTACCCGATGGTGGAATTGGCCACGGGACTCCTGTTCCTGGCCTGCTATCTGGTCTTCGGGCTCAACGCCGAAGCGCTGAAGTGGGCCATTTTCGCCGCGCTGATGATCGTGCTCACGATCACCGATTTTCGCGAACGCATTTTGCCCGACAAGGTGAATTTCTTCGGCCTGGGCTTAGGATTGCTTCTGAGTCTCTTTACGCGGCCGGTGGACGGCACCGCGCCGTGGCTGGCCAACCATCTGTTCGCCTATCCGCCGCCTGAACCGGTGCTATCGTTGGCCGATGCGCTGATCGGCGCCGGCGTGGCCAGCGGCCTGCTCTGGCTGGTGGCGGAGGGTTATTTCCGAGCGCGAGGGCGCGAAGGCATGGGATTTGGCGACGTCAAAATGATGGCCATGGCCGGCGCGTTTCTGGGAGTGCAGCGCGCGTTGCTGACCATCCTTCTAGGGTCGTTGCTCGGAAGCCTGATTGGCATGGCCGTGATCGCCATCGGGCGCAAGGGACGCGATTTCGAGCTGCCGTTTGGAACGTTTCTGGGAGCCGGGGCAATCCTGGTGGTCTTTTTTGGCTCGCCCGCTCTTGATTGGTACCGCGCGTTCGCACATGTCTAACGCCGCAGCAGCGATCTTCGCCGCAGCCTGGGCGTATCCCGAGGGATCGTCGTTGCGCCTGGGGTGGACGGCCGCGGGACTCATGCTTGTGCTCTTCATCCTCGTGGCGGCGGCGCTGGCGTTTTTCTTCATTCGACGCGGCTTTCATGCCGGGCGATCGGAGGAAAGTCCAGAAACCTCCCTTCCCAAACCGTCCATGGATAATCCCTCGGCTTTCATGACCGCCTCCATGCAGGCGGTGATTCAGAAACTCCGGGAACAAGAGAAGGAACTGGCGGCCCTGCATCGCCGCGATCGGGAGCGGGCGCAGCAAACGGAGCGGCTTAGCGAAGCCGTGACGCGCAACATGCCTGCAGGGCTTCTGTTGATCAGCTCGGCGGGGATTGTCACCAGCGCCAATCCCGCGGCGGAGGCCGCTCTCGATGTGCATGCGCTTCCCTACCGGCGCTACGCCGAAGTGTTTGGCAAGGAGTCGGCGCTCACCAAGCTGCTAGCCAGTTGTTTGGCGGACGGGCGCACCTTTCGGCGCGAGGAGGTCGAGTACACGACCCCGAGCGGCGAGCTACGCCAGCTCGGCGTAACCATCTCGCCGATCCTGGGCCGGTCTTCGCGGGTTACGGGAGCGCTGTGCCTGCTGAGCGACCTCACGGAACTGGCCGCGCTGCAGCGCCAAGTACAGGTCAAGGAAAACCTGGCCGCCCTCGGCGAGCTCTCCGCGGGCATCGCGCACGAGTTCAAAAACTCCCTAGCGACGATCTCCGGCTATGCACAGATGATTCGCAGCGAATCCAAAGGCGAGACGGCGGAGAATGCGCAGTTCATCATCGAACAGACCCGCGCCCTGACGCACGTGGTCACGGAATTCCTGAAGTTTGCGCGTCCCTTGGACCTCTCCACAGAGGAGATTCCGCTTCGGTCGCTGGTGGATCGGGCGATAACGGAGATTCGCGAGGCCATTCCGGACGTCGCGATTTCATCCGCCGGCGAATTGGAAAACATCGCGGGAGACGAAGGCCTGCTGCGGCAGGCGCTGCTGAATTTGATTCGCAATGCCGCGGAAGCCGCGGCCGGGCAGGCGTTTGGCGGCCGAGTGGAGGTGTACGGCGCAATCGAGCACGCCAGCAGCGGCGATTTGCAGCGCATCTCCATTACCGATAATGGCCCCGGGGTCGCGCCAGACGATCTCTCGAAGATTTTCGTGCCCTTCTACACCACCAAAACGAATGGCACGGGGCTGGGCCTGGCCATCGTGCAAAAGATTGTGGTGCAACACGGGGGTTCCGTCGAAGTTCGGAATCAGACCCAGGGAGGCGCGGAATTCATCGTTTGGCTGCCACTTAGCAGACAGGGCACGGCCGCGGGCGGGGCGGTTGATTCCGTCTCAGCCGGTAACTAGACTAGGAGAAGTTAAGGTACTAGTACTACGCCCAGCATTGAAAGGCGGCGATCATGTTTTCGCGAAAATTGCTCTTGGCAACAACCGTTCTCGCGCTGACGGCAACTGCTGTGATTACGCGCGCTCAGGATGTGGCATCATCGCCAGCCGACTCCGTCGCCGATGCGGCGCGCAAGGCTCGCGCTCAAAAGAAGGATTCCGTCAAGCCGGCCAAGGTCTTCACCGATGACAATGTGGGAGACATAAAGGGCCAAATCTCCGTCGTCGGGTCCCAACCCGCCTCCCAAGCGGACAACGCAGACGCAAAGAAGGACGATGCAAAGGCGGCCAATGCGTCTGAGGGAGGAAAGGATGAGGCCTACTGGCAAGGAAAATTTGCCGCGGCGCGCAAACTCCTGGCCGACGACACGAGAGAAGTGGACATCCTGCAACGAGAATTCAATCTAAAACAGGAACAGTTCTATCAAGACCCGACCGCGGCGCTGAAGCAACAGTACAGCCGAGAGGATTTGGATAAGACACAGAGCCAAATCGACGCCAAGAAGCAGGCCGTGGAGAAAGATAAAGAAGCGATCTCGGATCTCGAGGACGAGCTCCACAGGTCCGGGGGTGAGCCCGGCTGGGCAAATGAGCCTTCGGGCGCCGGTTCATCGGATTCGAGCACGTCGGAATCGGGCACTTCAGGTTCGGGCGGCTCGGGAACCGATACTTCCGGTAGTTCAGGCACGAGCGCTTCAAACTCTGACAAGCCCCTGTGATCCGGGCAAGGCTCTCGGCCCCAACTCCCTAGACTAGGGCAGGCCGAGGGCGAGCGGATTGCGCGATCGCAGAGAGCCGTGCGCTCAAGCGCGCTGCTCTCTGCGCGTTCCTTACCTGGTGCAGGTTCCTAAATTCCGCCGAACGTACTGATCTCCGCACACGCCCGCGTTTCCGCACAAATTATTCGCTCGAATTCATGATAGAAGAGAACCCGTGGAGCCACTCCTTCTAGTTGAAGACAAGCCTGAACTGCGCGCCATGCTGCGTAAGGCGCTGGAACGCGCGGGACACTCCGTGGACGAGGCTGCCGACGGTTCGACGGCGGTCAACAAAATCCGATCGAGACGCTATTTGCTGGTGCTTAGCGACCTGAAGCTGCCCGGGTGCTCTGGCCTCGAGGTGCTTCACCAATCCAAACAGGCCGACCCTACCATCCCTGTCATTCTGATTACCGCCTTTGGCTCCATCGAAGAGGCGGTGGCGGCCATGAAAGACGGCGCCTTTGATTTTATTCAGAAGCCAGTCGATCTCGAGCATTTGAATCTGCTGGTGGCGCGCGCGGCGCAGCAGCAGGAGTTGCTGCGAGAAAATCTGCTGCTGCGGGAGGAATATACGGCGCGCTACGGCTTTCCTCGAATCGTGGGAGAGCACCCGGCCATGCAAGCGGTAACCCAGCAGGTGCAGCGGCTGGCCGCGACCGATTCCACGGTCCTGCTATTGGGAGAAAGCGGGACCGGCAAAGAGCTCTTTGCGCGGGCGATTCACGCCCTCTCGCCGCGGAGAAGCCATCCCTTCGTGGCATTGAACTGCGCGGCGATTCCGGAAGGGCTGGTGGAGAACGAGCTGTTCGGCCACGAGCGCGGAGCCTATACGGGCGCGGGCTCGCGCAAAATCGGCAAAATGGAACTGGCCCACCGGGGGACGATTTTTCTCGACGAAATTGGCGAGTTGCCCATCGCCATTCAATCCAAGTTGCTGCGCGTTTTGGAAGAAAAGCGCTTCGACCGCGTGGGAGGCACGCAAAGCACGGAGGTCGACGTGCGGATTCTCGCCGCGACGAACAAGGACCTGCGCGCGGCCGTGGCGGCGAAAATCTTCCGGGAAGATCTCTTTTTTCGCATCGCCGGCGTGCCCATAACGATTCCGCCTCTGCGCGAGCGCGGCAACGACGTCCTTTTATTGGCCGATGCCTTTCTGGACCGCTTTCGGAGGGAGTTTCGCAAGCCGGCCTTGCAACTGACCGATCAGGCGCGCGACGCTTTACTCGCTTATCAATGGCCGGGCAATGTGCGCGAACTGCAAAACACGATGGAGCGCGCGGCAATTCTCAGCGACGGCAATGAGATCGACGCCGCCGCTCTTCAGCTGTCTCCGCAGCGCCCCTCGGAGGGACAAATGCCCGCGGGGATGCTGAACGAGACTTTCTCGTGGGAAGGAACCATGCAGGATGTCAGCGCCCGGGCGCTGGAATACGTCGAGCGATTCAAGATCGGGGCCGCGCTGCAATCGTCGCGATGGAATAAGACGCGCGCGGCCGAGCAACTCGGCATCTCCTACAAAACGCTTCTCACCAAGATTCGCGCGTTGGGCCTCGAAGAGTGAATCCACCCGAATCTCTTGTGAATCAGCGGCCTTCTAACTTCCTTCGTCGCGCTCTCGCGCAATCGCCTCTAGGACTGCGCCTGGCCCGTATGCAGCGCTACAATTCCTCCGGTCCAACTTTCGAAAGCCGCCCCGCTGAATCCAGATTCCTCCATTAATTTCAGAAGCTCGCTCGGCGCCGGAAAGCGGGCCACCGAATTCGGCAGATAGGTGTAAGCAGACGCGTTTCCGGAGATCGCCGCGCCAATGGCCGGAAGCACGCGGCGAAAATAGAAATCGAAACCGTGCCGAAAAAGCGCTGCGCGAGGTTCCGCGAATTCCAGGATGGCGAGCGAGCCGCCCGGTTTTAGAACCCGGCGCAACTCCCGGAGTCCTTCGGCGTAGTTAGCGAGATTGCGGAATCCAAACGCGGTGGCGACCAGGTCAAATCCGGCATCGGCAAAAGGAAGCGACAGCGCATCCGCCTCCACAAATTTGATTGGGCGGCCGCGGTTTCGTCCAGCCTTCTCATGAGCGCGCAGGAGCATGGGATGAGCGAAATCGGCTCCCACGAGGGGTTCCGAATCGGCTCTACGGCTCGGCGAGCTGGCCAGTGCCAGAGCAAGGTCCCCGGTGCCACAGCAAAGGTCGAGAATGCGGGCGTCCGGGCGCTCGAGAATACGGGCAAAGCGGCTCGCGAGGCGCTTCCGCCACATCACGTCGAAACGCATGGACAGGAGATGATTCAGCAGATCGTAGCGCGGGGCGATGCGGCTGAACATGTCCCGCACTTCGCGCGAGGCGGCCGCTTCGTCGTGAGTTCCGGCTGGGCGCGTGCCTGGCAAGCGGCCGCGACTGGATCCGCCTGGGCTCATGGATGGCCAGGTTGCGCGGCCAAGCGGGCGAGAACTTCAACCACAAGTTTTGCCGGAACCGGGCCGAAGGTTTCGGCGCTTCCGATTTTGCGGCTGAGCACGAACCGCAACTGGCCACCGCGGGTCTTCTTGTCCGCATGCATGATTTCTATGAGACGAGCCGGTTTTGCGGCCGGCAAATCGGGAAGCGGGCCGACCCGGCGCACAAGATTTTCGATTCGTGAGGCGCTTTCCGTTTGGAGCAAACCCATGCGCGCCGCGAGGCGAGATGCGGCGATCATCCCCCAGCCGACCGCCTCGCCATGGAGATACTTCGCGTATCCCGTAGCTGTCTCGAAGGCGTGCGCGAAGGTATGGCCGAAATTGAGAATTTCGCGCAGCCCGGCCTCGCGTTCGTCATGGCTGACAACCTTGGCCTTGGACCGAATGCAACGAGGGATCACGTAATCGAGAGCTTTTTTATCTCGCTGGACAAGCGCCTCAATCGATTTCTCGAGGAACGTAAATAGGCGCTCGTCGCCGATGACTCCATATTTGATCACCTCGTAGACTCCCGAGCGGAACTCCCGCAAAGGCAGCGTGGACAGAGTGACCGGATCGGCCAGGACAAGCCGCGGAGAATAGAAGGCGCCGACGAGATTCTTCCCTTCCGGCAAGTTGACGCCGGTTTTGCCGCCGATGGCGCTATCGACTTGAGCGACCAGAGTCGTCGGCAGGTGAACGATTCCCACGCCGCGGAGATAGGTGGCCGCCACAAATCCGGCAACATCTCCTACTACGCCACCTCCTGCAGCCACCAGAATGGCGCGGCGATCGGCGCCCGCGCGAACTAATTCCCTGCAGACGCGCTCGACCGTGGAGATGCTTTTAGCCTCCTCGCGATCGTCGAAAATGATTGTATGGCGCAGGCCCGCGCTTCGTAAGGCGCGTTCCAGCTTGCGGCGCCAATGGCGCGCTACGCGCGGCGAGGAGAGCAAAAACACGCCTGTATTGGGGCCAAGCGACGCGACTGCCGCTCCGGCGCGGGACAAAACACCGGCGCCGTAAACGACTTGGTACCGTCCATTTTCCGAATCGATGGAGATTCGCTGCGAACTCACGGATGCGTGGCGGCGCTGGCGCGGGCAAACTTTTGCTCGAGTTGCGGGACCACCGCGACCAGCACATGGCCCACCCTGGCCAAGCTTCGGGGGCTGACTTTGTCGAGAGAGTCTTGCGGTGTGTGCCAGTAACCCAGGCGCACCGGCGTATCCAGATCGATGATGTCCGCCGCCGGAACGTGGCGCGCGAGAAAGGGGTCGTGGTCGTCCGTAACAGCCATCTGAGAAGACACGAACGTGTCCCCATATCCAAGCCGCGATGCGGTGGACCAAATCATGTCCGTCAGCCAGCCGGTGGAGTCCGTCTCGCGCTGCAAGCGCAGATTCGGTCCGCCGACCATATCGGCGAGGATCACGGCCTTGGTGCGCGCGAGATCGCCTGAGAGAGCCATGCGCGCGGCGAGTTCCCGGCTGCCATAGGTATTGTCGGGATCCTTCCATTCCGTGGGATTGAACGCTTCCTCCCCGTCCAAAAACGCGATCCAAATTGTGAGCGCATTTTTACGGGCGCACAGGAGATGAGCCAATTCCAGCATCACGCCGGTCGAGGAGCCGCTATCATCGGCTCCGACAAAGTTGGGGAGGCGCTTCGAATCGTAGTGCGTAAGGAAGAGGACGATGTCCTTAGAGCTTCCGGGAATTTTTGCCACGATGTTCTTCATCTCCATATCGCCAACGGGCGTCGGAGTATGAAACGGCTCGGGATCGACCGGACAGCCGAATCCTTTCAGCTGCTGAGTGATGTAGTCCTGGGTGCGATGGCTGCCGTCCGTTCCGGCCGAGCGCGGCCCAATGGCTACCATATCGGAGACGTACTTAAAGGCCCGCTGGCCGTCGAACCCGCCGGTTTGATCGGGAGCGGGCGCGGCCTGCTGAGGCGCTGGCGACTGCGGCGGATGCGGGTTCGCTGGGCGCGCCCGTCGCTACCGCGCCGTTACCGCCGCAAGCAACAAGGCACAGCGCCGCGAAAAAAGCCCATATCGGTACGCGTAGGAGACGAGCGCTTTTGTGCACTTACCTGGTTCCTTAACCGGCCATTGCGCTGCGGCGCTTGTGGCGCACCACAGCCGCCGAAACACCAATGCTGACGAAGTAGAGAACAATCATGGGAGCCATGAAAACCAACATGGTGATTGCGTCGGGCGTAGGCGTAATCACCGCCGCCAGGACAGCAATGATGAGGATAGCATAACGGAAATTCTTCCAAAGGAACCGCGGCGTCACAATTCCAAACAGCGACAACAAAAACGCCAAAACGGGCAGTTCGAAGACGATTCCGACGCCCAGCAGCACATTGAGAACGAGATCGAAATACTCATCGACGCTGATCAAGGGAGTAAACGGGCCGCCGGTCTGGAAGTTCACAAGAAATTTCAATAAGTAGGGCAGGATTACGGCGTAGGCAAACACGATTCCGGATAGAAACAAGAGCACCGAAGAGATCACGAAAATCGCCACAGCTTTGCGCTCGTTCCGATACAGCCCCGGCGCCACGAACAGCCAGACCTGGTACAAAACATACGGCGAGGCGATCACCACCCCGATATACAGCCCGAGCGTAATAACCTGGTAAAGATAGCCAGCGGGATGGGTAAATATCAGCTTGTCCTGCAGATGGGCGGCCTGCAGAGCCTTCACCATGGGGCGCGCCACAAACTCGAGAACATGCTTGGAGATATAAACGCCGATGAAGGTGCCGGCGACGATCGCGCCCGAGGCATGAATCAGACGGGTGCGCAACTCGGCAAGATGCTCAAAAAACGACATCTTGCCGCCGTCTTCTGTTTCCTCCAGGCGGCTAGACAGGCTGGGATTCGCCATTCGCGGGTTTCTCGGAAGTTACTGCCGTTGCGGGAACGGGCTGGGGCTCTTCGGCAGGTGTGGCGCCCAGCAATTGGTTGGAAGCCTCTGCAGTGCGGATGGATTCCTCATTCATCTGCTTGATTCTGGTCTGCCGCTCCATCTCGCGCATCTCGTCTTCAACCTGAACGCGAAAATCGGTGGTGATACGCCGGAAATCGGCCATAGCCTTACCAAGGGTCCGGGCCATCTGAGGAAGCTTGTCCGGCCCCAAAACGATCAAGGCGACAAGAAAGATGATTACGAGATGGGGTACGCTGAGCATCTTTTGTGGTTACGAATGTGTTACGAACCCTAAGTCAGCCTCCCAGCGTCGAACGGATAGACGCGTCGAACAGACGTCCCTGCGCAGCAAAGAGGCTCTCCTCTGCATCATAGAAGAGCCTCAGAGGGGTGTCAAATCGGTGAAAATAAAGCGTGCTATACTGGACTGCCGAAAGCGAGGGCGGCATGAAGGGCGAGAGGCGTGGGGCTCTGCTGGTCTTGGGCGTATTGGCGCTATCTGCCGTGTTAGGCGGCATATACGGACCATCTGTGCGCGCAACCGCTTCCGGGACCACCGATCTGCAAGACTCCCTGAAGAATTTCACGCGGGTTTTGTCTATCGTGCAGCAGGAGTATGCCATCCCCGTTGACACCGATCACGCGCTCTACGACGGCGCCATACCTGGAATGCTGCGAGTGCTCGACCCACACTCAACTTTTTTTGATCCACGCCAGTACGCCCTTTTGCGCGAGGATCAGCGAGGCAAATATTACGGCGTGGGGATGAACGTCGGCCCTCAGGAAAATCACACCGTCGTTCTGGCCCCGATGCCGGGATCGCCGGCCGCTAAAGTGGGCGTTCGTCCCGGCGACATAATTCACAGCGTGGAGGGCAAATCCACGGACGGGCTGACCACCTCGGAAGTGGCGGATCTGCTAAAGGGACCGAAAGGCACGGTCGTCCACGTGAATATGGTTCGCGAAGGCTATGCGCAACCATTGGCCTTCACGATTACGCGCGACGAGATCCCCAAGCATTCGGTGGACGTTGCTTTCCTGGTGCGTCCCGGCATTGGTTACGTGAGGGTTTCCGCTTTCAACGAAGAGACGGATACAGAGCTTGCGGCGGCATTGAAACAGCTCGAGATCGCAAATCTGGACGGATTGATTCTCGACCTGCGCGGTAACCCTGGAGGCTTGCTAAACGAGGCGGTTTCGGTCTCGGACATGTTCCTTGAAAAGAACCAACTGATCGTTGCGCATCGCGGCCGCTCCTCCCAGGAACGGCGCTACTATGCGATTCGCGGGAATCGCGGAGTGCAGGTGCCGCTGGTGGTCCTGGTGAACGGCGGTTCGGCTTCGGCCTCTGAGATTGTTACCGGTGCGATTCAGGATCACGATCGCGGGCTCGTCGTGGGTGAACAGACGTTTGGCAAAGGACTGGTGCAAACCGTTTCGCCCTTGAGTGAAAATACGGGCCTGGCGCTCACGACGGCCCGATACTACACGCCCAGCGGCAGGTTGATTCAACGTGACTATAAGGATGTGTCGCTTTACGACTACCTGTATAACCACAAGGATCCGCAGCCGACCGAAGTGAAACTCACCGACGGAGGCCGCCAGGTATATGGGGGCGGAGGCATCACTCCTGACGTTGCCGTCAGCGAACCGAAGCCAAACGACTTCCAGCAACTCCTTCTCCGGCGGGACATCTTCTTTCCTTACCCGGAGCAGCCCGGCGTAGGGAGCTTTACGACTTACTTCCTGGGAACAAGGCCGGAGATCACCAAGAATTTCGCGGTCACCGACACTACGCTGGCGCTCTTCCGCCGCTATCTCGATAAGGAAAAAATCTCTTACACCGATGCCGATATCGAGCAGAATCTCGACTGGGTCAAGCGCGAGATCAAGAAAGAGGCTTTTATATCCGTGTTTGGCCTACCCGCCGGGTTTGAAGTCGAGTTGGAGGATGACCCTCAGGTAGTACGGGCCATCGAATCCATTCCCCAAGCTCGCGCCCTCTACCAGAACGTGCGCAAAGTGATCGCGCAACGGAACGTCGTTCAACCCGCACTGCAATAAGTGGGTGTTTAGCGCAAGCTTAATCGCAAGCGGCGCCTAACGGAGAATCAGGCGCCGCCGTGGCCTTTTTTCGTAGCCGTTCGGCGCGTCGTCAGCTCAGCTTGACTACTTTCATCTCGCGCTTGCCCAGCCGCCGCGCTCCCGTCTCTGTAACCAGCACGGAATCGCCGAATTGAGCCGTAGCGCCGCTCTTCATGACAAAAGTCGGTTTCACATCGAAGACCATGCCCGCCTGCAGCACCATTTGCCCCATAGCCCCAGCGGAGCCGCCGCGCGGCAAGGTTCCCAGCCCGCCGGAGTGAATCACCAGCGCGCCCGCCCTTTCGCCTCGTGCAACCAGCCGTTTATCGAGCGGCGCACAGACGTCCTTCACCATTTTGCCAGGAGCGATCAGCGCAACCATCTCGTGGAATGTATCCAGGCTGTCCTTCGCCGCCGCATCCCAGTCGGCGGGAGCCGGCGAACCGATCACCACGGAATGGTTCACCTGCGAACCATAACCCAGCACGCAGGCCGAGCATTCCTGGCTCAACACCTGCCCCGCGCGCATGACCTCCTCCAACGGCCGGTTGAGAGCGCTATTGCCCTCGGCATCGGCGCGAATGGAAACTCGGAAAGGCCGCTCGCCTGAAGCATTCACCATGGCGCTGAACATCGCCAGCCACACCGTTCGCTGCATCACCCCGGGCCGCGCCGTCTCAAACATCGCCTGCAAGCCCAACTCCCCGACTTGCGTCGATTTTTCGAGCACCGCAATCTCTTCGGCGCTGTGCAGCGCGGCGACGCCATCAAGCAGGTAGCTGGCAGGCTCGAATTTCGCCTGGGGAAAGGCTTTCAAGACCTGATCGTACGTGGTGTATGTAACTTCCCCTTCGGTCTGCCTCGAGGCATCCACCAAATCCGTCACGCCAATCCGTCCTTGTCCAAGATTGGCTTCCTTCATGGCATCGATGATTGTCTTTGACCAAGGGCCGCGCGCGATGCGCAGATCGATTCCCCGGTCTTTGCACAGCTTCTCTTCCTTCGTGCCTCGCACTTGCTGGGTAGAAAGCGCCGTCACCTTGCCTTCATACGGCAATACCACCCACTTGAAGGGCAGCGTGATGCCTGTCAAATATTCGACGTCCGCGTCTCCATCCTGCCGTTCTGTAATCATCTCCCCCGAATGATGCTGGCATACCAGCAGCGCGTCGAAATTGGCTTCCTTCATCTTCTGCCGCACGGCCGCCCAGCGGCGATGAATCTCGTCGGGGGTCCACGCCACGGGCAGCGACGCCGGCGTTATCGCGGGCAGCCGCGGCATCGCCGAGCGGCCCCAAGTGGATACCGCGGGCGCCAACATCGAAGCAGCTATGCCTGCCGAGGCGCCTTGCAACAATTTCCGGCGTGAGAGTGCTCCATCCGCGGAAGCGTTATTCCCATCCTTGCAGGATGACTTTTTCATCTTGGCACCTTCCCTAACGAGCCGTTTGCCATTCCGAGGCTTTCGGGTCCGAAGTCCATCTTGGCTCAGATGGCAATCTTATACACCGCAAACCATTCCGAGTGAAAGCAATTCTATTGCGCAATCAAGAGGGTTCTGCTCCCGATTGGCCCGTCTACGGCTGAATTTTGATTTGATTGAGAAACTTCCGTCACAGAATCGCTGGACCGCTCCGAGCCGGTTCGAAACAATGCAACTCTCTGCAGCATAGGGCCGGCGGAGACCGCCAGCACCCAAGGCCGTTGGCAACCTACCTAATGAGCTTGGCGCTTTGCCGACCACTCGATGCTGCGGTCGTTGACCTTCATCGTTCCGCTCATCGCGTCAGCCGTGACGGTACCTTCATATTCGTGAATCTCCTCGCCGTCTCGCCCCTTAAATTTCAGGCTGAAGCTGATTTTGTTTCCGGAGATGCTTCCCATGATCGGAATCTCGTCATTCGGACCCTTGATAGTCCCCTTCAGGGCGGTCCCACTCTGCTCGATTGTCAGCGTCTGGTGCAGTGGACCGTTGCGGCCTTGTTGCTCCATATCCCAGGCGCCTGCGACGTCGGCGGGCTTTCCTTGGGCGAACGCGATCGGGATAAAAAGCGTCGCTGCCAACGTTGCGAACAAAAGGCTTGCTATAGACCTTCTCATTCCCTTCTCCTTTTTCACACATGCCCCCGTACCAGTGCCGTGGCAACGCAACGGACACCTACACGCGTCCCATTGACTCGCTGTGTCAGTGATTGTAGAGACCCGTATACGTGGTTTGGGCAATTGTGTGGCCTTGCATCGCCTTCAGTAGGTCGGTACGAGCAGCCCCCGGTGGCAGGTTCACCTTGGCATCGAGAGCATATAGGTCAAAAACATAATAGTGCGGCCCGACGCCGCGCGGGCAGGGTGCCTGATAACCGTTCACGTCGTGGACGTTAGCGCCCTGAACGCCGCCTTGGACCGCGGCGCCCACAGGGACGCCCTCAGGAAGCGAATTTACTGTGGCAGGAATATCGAACACGACCCAATGCGTGACATCGAGTTTGTTGGGGTCGAGCACTCTTTTCGGATCGGGTCCCATATCGTGCATGATCAATGCGAATGTGACACTTCCCTTTGGGGCATTGCTCCATTCGAGTGGAGGAGAAATCATAGGTGTACCCTGCGCTTGCGGTATGTCGCAGCCGTACTTGGCAGGTATGTATTCGTGATCTTTGAATGCGGATGTTTTGAGCACTAGCGCGTCTTTCGGAGATTGCACTTTGGAGCTTTGGTCTTGAGCGCGCACTAAAGGGACGAAGAGAGTCAACGACATTATCGAAACTGAGAGCGATCGAACCATTGTGTGTATCATTTCTGTTCTCTGCCCTCGCGCCGGTTTATAGCTATTTGCTCGCAGGCTTGTTAGCCACGGGATCCGCAATCTGTTTGTTGTAATCCGATACTTCAGTTGGCGAACAAATCATCTCCCGCATATCAAAATTAGCCGGCTGCAAATGAAGGCGAAATTTGTTCAGAGCCAACCAGGGTTGTGTATACATCTTGGGGTCATCGATGGTGACCGTCAGCTCCAAATTGTCGTGATCGACTCGATGGAATCTCTCCTCAACGCGCAGTTTGTCACTGTGGGGCCGACCTGCGTAATCCAGCCAAGTCCTTTCGTCCAAACCCACGGTTTCAGCCACAAAAGTGTAGTCGTCTATCCATTTCCCCGATGAGTATCCGTTCCAGCGAGGCTCGGGATCTTTCGGCAATTCTCGACCATCAGTCCATATAATTCGCCAATTGTCGTTATATTGGTTGAGGTAAATGATTTGATCGTCAGTTTGAGCCAGTTCGAAGGTCCTCATCTCGAATAATTCCATCCGTGGAAAGCCCACAGGATCGCAGATATCCGTCGGATCATTGACGAGGGCCGCTGCAACGGAGCGGACCCCCGCCGCTGGCTTATGCGCCTCGAGCGTCTCTTCACCGAGGGGGGTATAAGGCAACGGCTTGGCGATGTTTCGTTCGTCGGTATCGATTCCTTCGTGCAGATCATTTGCACGCATGGCGGGGTGTTCGGCTGCGCCCTTGGCCTGAAAGCCGCCTTCGGCTGAACCGTCCCATATGCCTGAAATATCCCGTTTCGGCGCGGGCTCGGATTTCTTGCCGGCGTAGGCCGCCTTATTTGTAGGCACCGTATTATTCCATTGCTGTCGAGCCGTGCCCGTGCTGGAAGCAGAAGTCTGGGCCCACAGTGTGGGGCCAAGGGTCCATGCCGCAGCCAAAATGAGCGAGATCAAACAGCACCTTCGCATATCCGCTCCTCGTACTAACGGGTCACTGCAATCACAGCATTAGCTCTTCGAAAGTTCCATATAGACGACCTCGGTGAAGGTCGGGGGACTGAAACCTCCAGGCGCTGCAGGCGCCGTGGATTCGCCGAGAGCTGTTTTTACTTCCGGTAGCGACTTGCCGGCGGCTACCATCTTCTTGATCTTCTCGCGACGTTCTTGGCCAGCGGCCAGCATCATTTGTAAGCCCTGCTTCGTTTGTAGGTCGCCGTGTCCGGGCACGAATTTGTCCGCTTTCAGGGCGATGATCCCCTTCATGTTCTGAATCCAACCTTCCGACGAGCCGTGCTTATTCAAGTGAATGATCGGATACGGGTCAGGTTGGTTGGTCACCACCAGATCTCCTGTAAACACAACCTTTTCGTCCGGCAGATAGACGATCAGGTCACCACTCGTGTGAGCCGGTCCAAAATTCAATAGAGTGAAACGTACTCCATTGATCGTAAGCGACTCTTTCTTTTCAATCGTCTTATTGGGGAGATGATCCTGCGGCGCCGGGTTGCGGGACCCTGCTGAGGCTTCCATCTCCTTCTTACAATTCTCTTGAGAGATGATGGTCAAACCGGTGGGAAATGCAGCGAGTCCGTTAACGTGATCTCCATCGCTGTGGGTGATCATTACCGTCGTAACCGGCTTTGGCGTCAGCTTCGCAATTTCTCCGAGGACCTCTTTCGCGGACGCTGCGGTTTGCTTTGCGTCCACGACGATTACTCCGTCTTTGCCAATAATGATCCCGGTATTACCGCCGGCGCCGCCTTCGGTCCAATAGACGGTGTCTCTGATCTTCTTGACGGATAGAGGTACGGGCTGCTGCTGAGCATTAGCGAAGGCAACAAAGAGACTGAGTACAAGAACTGCCCCCAGCGCCAGGCGAGCATACAAACGTGTCATATATACGCTCCTGCTGACATTTGTTGAGACAACATAGCGGGGGCGCAAAGCCCGCGCTATCTCCCTTTCCAGTCACCGCCCGTAGCGGTGCGCGCACCGATTTGGCTGTTATAGTCCAGAGTCTCGGACGGTGCGCAAGTCATCTCTCTCATATCGAAACCCTTTGGTTGCCGGTGTAGCGGGATCTTGTCGATCGCGACCCATGGTTTCGTATACATCTGGGGATCATCAATGGTCACAGTTAATTCCAAAATGTCGTCGCTCACTCGATGGAACCGCTCCTCTACGCGCAGGTCGCTACTATGTGGACGCCCCGAATTATCAAGCCAAGTCCGGTCGTCCATGCCCACGGTCTCAGCCACAAAAGTGTAGTCGTCTATCCATTTCCCTGATGAGTACCCGTTCCAGCGCGGCTCAGGATCTTTTGGCAGCTCCCGGCCGTCCGTCCAAATAATTCGCCAGTTGTCATTGAACTGGTCGAGATAAAGCACTTGGTTCGCCGTTTGGGCGATCTCAATCGTCCTCAGTTCGTACAGTTCCATGCGTGGAAACCCCTGCGGGTCGCAAATATTCACAGGGTCGTTCCCAATCTCCACAGCAACACCTCTGACTCCAACGCCGGGCTTATGCGTCTTTAGTACTTGCTCCCCCAAAGGCGTGTAGGGAGGCTCATGCCCCGGTTTGCCATCTTCGGGATACTCCCTGGCGCCTTCGTATGCCCCGCCACCTTCTGCTGTTCCATCCCAAACTCCCGACAAATCACGCTTCGGCGCCGGTCCCGACTTTTTGCCTGCATATGCGGATTTGTTCAACGGGACCACATCGTTCCATTTTTCATGTGGTTCGGTGGAAGTTGGCGTGGCGCTTTGACCAAATAGAACCGGAACAAACAGCAAGATCCCAACCCATGTAATTGCGGAGATCATCAGGCGGTTAGACATCTCGAAACCCCTTCGCGAGAAGAACTCAAACTTGGCATTACATTCAAAGGCAGACTTTCGCTGAGCTCAGCGCGGTCCCGGCCCCTTGAAGACTTCGCCGTTGATAACAATCCGGTTTTTAAACCGCCCGATCGGCTGGCCGTTCTTTGTGGGCATCACGTCGAGGTCGACCTGATCGCCGGGTTTGAACGTGCTCTTGCTCCAGCCCGCATTGGCTTGGGCGACAGGGTTCTGCGCTTCGATCAACCAGTGCTGTACATTTCCGCTCTCGTCTTTGGCATCGACTTTCAAATACACGTGCGGATTTGCCCATATGTAGCCGGTCACAACGCCTTTGACGACAACTGTTTTTTCATAGTCATAAGCCGCGTTTCCATGATGCGCAAACGCCGGCGCACAAGATCCAAAGAGGCCTAGTGCGCCCAGGGCGACAGCCATGAGTTTCGTTCTCACCGCAATCCTCCAGGTCAACCGATTACGATCCTTTTGGACATTCTCCGCAAATAGGCATGTTAAGCGTGAATGAATTCTCATAATCCTGCTCTTGCGTCGCGCGCATACTCAGACACGTCGCTATGCTGCTACGACATTAGAACAAAATCTTGATTCCGAACTGGATTTGCCGAGCTGTGCCATTCGTAGCCAGAATCTGGTTCTGCGCACTGTTTACGGTGCTGCAGGTTGACGGAGTTGCAGGGCACGTTACGGGCAACCCGCCGCCCGGTCCCGCTGAAGATTGCGTAAACACTTGAGAGCCGGGTTGGCCGGGATCCCTGAAGTTGGCACGATTCGGCAGGTTAAAAAACTCCGCCCGGAATTGCACGTTGAACCGCTCATTAATGCGAGTGGTTTTCATTAAAGCCGCGTCCAGATCGCTATAGCCGGGGCCCGGCATTGAAAACGGCTCGGCATTGCCCGCCTCGCCAATTGGGGGCATCGTGAAGCATGAGCTGTTATACCACTGCTGAACAGTCCCTACGAGCTGCTGGCAACCAGGAACAACGTTGGGGCGGTCGGGTATAAAAGCGCTGGTTTGGTTGACGATACCTGCGGCCCAACCGGTGGCAATGTATTCAGGATTACCGCTGTGGTAGAGATACACGCCGCTGACCTGCCAGCCTGACACCAGCCGATTCCCCTTGAACGGCAACACGTACAGCGCGTTAACGGAGAGGTCATGGCGGATATAGAAGGCGCAATTCCCTTCGTCCCCACCGAGGTTATAAGAGTTTTGGGCCAACACCGAGTTTTCCTGGGGTCCGCTTCCTCCACTATTACTCAAACAGGAGGCCATCGTATACGAGACTTGTGCCTGGAAATTATTTGTCAGCCGGCGAACCAGGCCAGCCTCAAGGGCATTGTAGTGCGAGGAGAAGAGAGTGGTTTTCATGGAGGAAAGGCTGACCGTCGGATCCAGACGATTGTTTGATACGACGGCAAGCTTCCCCGTGCTGGGAGTAAGAGCTACGTTGGCAAAGGACATCTGTCCGGTGGTGGGATCGACGATCGGCTGGCCGCTCGCAGATGCAGGGGAGGCAGCGGTTCCTGCCGTCAACTGGCTTGCAACCGCTGGAAACGGCATCAACCCTTGGCCCGGAGTCAGGTTGCAACCAGCCGCGCAGGTTGTAATGGCGCCTGGCACTCCCGTCGGTATGGGGGGATTTTCGTCGAGTAACCCGATCAGGTGCAGGCCATGAGAGCCGACGTAGCCAACCGTGAGCGTCGTATTTTTTGCGATCTGGCGCTGCACGGTCAGATTGTATTGCTGCATGTAGGGCGTGGATCTGATGCCCGGGTCAATTCCCGACGGTTGAATGACCGGCGCGGTGTTGACTCCGGCGCCGCTAACAGAAAAGGGCGGCAGAGGAAAGGTCGGACACGGTACGGCGCCAACAGCTGGGCAAGAAAATGTGGTGCTGGAGTATGGAAGTGGAACGAAAGTGGTGTAGTCAAAAGGCAAAACAGGTGAATGGAATATCCCATAGCCAGCGCGCACGGAAGTCTTGTGATCCTTGAACGGATCCCAGGCAACACCGATCCGCGGGTCAAAATTGCGCAGAGACGGGTTCGATAGATAGACGTTGTGTACGGCTGTCGAAGGCAGTGTTCCCGGCGTTAGCGTTAGAGGACAATTCGCGGCACCGGGGCCCGAGCACCCCGGCATGGGCAGCGAGGGATTGAACGTCTCCGAAAATGGCATATTCACATATTCCCGAGTATCACCGACGGCATGCGGGTTCGTCTCAGGGGAGTACCGCAGGCCCAAGTTCAACGTCACGGTGCTCTTCACTTTCCAGGCGTCCTGGACGTAGAAACCCAAGTCGGTCTCCTGGAAGTGTTGAACGGGTTGCACGGTCGGCAAAGCACTGCAAGCAGACCAAAGCCCGGAATTACACACTGCGCTGGAGGAGCCGGCGGTTGGGGCCAGCGTAAGGAAACTGGAAATATTCGCAAACTGCCAAGATCCAGGAGTCGCAGGCACAGCATTGTAGCTCTGCACGCGCATAACTGAGGCGCCGAATTGGAAGCTGTGGGCTCCGT
Organism: uncultured Acidobacteriota bacterium; assembly: GCA_963823935.1. GTDB lineage: Bacteria > Acidobacteriota > Terriglobia > Acidiferrales > UBA7541 > Palsa-189. Next base: position 6,601 of record CAWGNM010000022.1, on the reverse strand, counting down.
GATTCCAAAAAACATCTTCGCCAGGCGAGAATTTGTTCTGAATATATTTCAAGAAGCTGCCGCCGCCGAGTCCGCCCAAATTGAATTGCAAAGGATTGGCGATCGATCGGATCGAGATGGAGCCCTGTGGGCCCGAAGGAAATATAGAAGTACCGTAACCGCTGTCAGCCCACAGATTTGGTTGGCCGAAATTGAAATCGGGGTATGCGCCCTCTGAGAAAGCATAATTCACGGTCCGCGTAAAGCCGAACCTCGTGGAGTTGATCAAGTTAGAGGTCGCGACATGTTTCTCTTCGATCGAAAAAAATTGATTTAGCGACTCGGTTTGCGCCCCCGACCCGGTGGGAGCTCCGGGCGACAAGGTGGCGTTGACGAAGGGCAGGTACAATTGTCCACCATCACGGAGATAACGCGCGAACATCGAATCCTTCGATGAGATCGTCCAATCATACCGGCCCACCACATAGTTCTCATTGCCCGGCGATTGGGCCGTCTCCTGGCACGTAACCAAGCCCGTAATCACGCCGGCCGATAGATTGGTTGTGCATGGATAGGATGAGGGCAAGGCCATGTATTTCAGGAAGGGCTGCACATTGGAGGGTACGGTGGCTAGACACGCCGCATTGTTCGCGCCGTTGGCATAGGGGATGGCAGTATTGTTCACGCACGTGTATACACCACTCGAGTTGGGCACAAATCCGCTGTGCGCTGGCGCGTCGGGCAGGATGAAACCTTGATCGAGCCCGGTATCCTGGCGGATGCCCTCGTAATTAAAGAAGAAGAACATCTTATCTTTTCGTATCGGGCCGCCTACGGTTGCTCCAAATTGATTTTTTGCGAAGTAGGGAATGGTGGCCGGATCGAAAAAGTTTCGAGCATCCATGGCGCTGTTCCGTACGAATTCATAAGCAGAACCATGAAATGCGTTGGTTCCCGATTTCGTTACGGAATTCATAACCGCGCCGTTTCCGCCGTATTGTGCGCTATAGGTGTTCGTGAGCATCTGAAATTCGGCGATTGCATCAATGCCTAAAGATGTTCCCAGAACACCCGATCCTGAGTTCCGTCCCTGCCAATTGGTGATGTCATTGTCATCCAACAGCTCCCATTGCCCGCGAGTCCTGCCGCCAGAAACGGAATAGGACGGACCCGCTCCGTTATTCGGCTGGACGCTGATGGCTTGCATAATCGTGACGCCAGGCGCGAGGAGGATCAGTTGCTCGAAGTCGCGGCCATTTAGCGGCAACTCTCGCATTTGGGTGGGCTCAACGAGATTGGATATCGTCGACGAGCTCGTTTCTACAGTCGGGATCTCTTCTTGGACCGTGACGGTTTGCGTTACTTGCCCAACTTGCACTGAAAAGTCCACCACGCTGTCGCTGCCGACCGTGAGGGTTATCCCGCTGTGTACGAGAGTTTGAAAACCGCTCTTTGCAGCCTGAACTTCGTAGTCGCCGGGCGGCAAGTCGGGAACGCGATAGCGGCCTTGGGAGTCCGTGGAGGTCGTCTGCGTTGCGCCAGTCCCAACATTTCTCACTTGGACCATGGCATCCGGAATGACCGCGCCGGATGAATCGGTCACGGTTCCTAGAATCGTCCCGGCTGTGGCCTGCGCTTTTACGCGCAGCGCCGCCGCAGGAACGAGCAGAGTTGCAACAAACGCAAACACCAGAACTAACGCCGGCCTGGACCCCGTCGAATTCCGCATCTTTGATCCCCCTAGGACTGTAGAACACCCTTCTGGGAGAGCCTGGTTAGCAGAAATGGGCGAAACCTCGTTAATGCTTTCGATGCATATACTTCTTGCGCCTGGCGCGCGATGCAACTTCGCCCGTCTCCCGGGTTGGCGCCACGGGCGGTCCGCCCATGTGTATAATCCGTTGATGCGCTACACGCATATATCTAAATCGGACCTGAACCTCCTGCCCAGCCTGCAGGTGCTCATCGAGGAAAGAAGCATCAGCCGCGCTGCACGCCGCCTTTTCCTCAGCCAGTCGGCTACCAGCCGGATATTGGACCGGCTACAAGAGATGTTTAGAGATGAGCTGCTGGTGAGGACCGGAAAGGGATACGAACCCACAAAACGTGCACTAACGATCTATTCCGAACTGGAGCAACTGCTCCGCAATACTGAAGAACTGCTCAGAGGACGCGAATTCAATCCCTCCCAGGCCAACGACGAGTTCCACATAGCAGCGACGAATTATGCCGCGTCCTGGGTCTTTCCTCGTGTGATGAAGGTGGTATCGAAGGAAGCTCCGCACATTCGGATCCATATAGCGGCATGGGATGATGTTTTTGCCAAGATTGAGGCAAATTCGCTCGATCTGGTTCTTTCGGCCTATCAACCGCCCGCGAATTTAAGGGCTGAACTGATCGCCCGCGAGCCGTTCGTCTGCTTGGTACGTAAACTCCATGCGATCAAAACTCGCCGTCTTAGTCTTGAGCGGTATTTGAGCCAAAAGCATGTTGCCGCCGCCGTGGATCCGGCACGCGAGCGGATCATTGATAGGACTTTGGAAAAACTGGGCAAGAAGAGGGAGGTGCAAGCAAGCGTCCCTTTTCTTTCACTTGGTTCAATCGTTGAAGGCACAAATTTGATCGCTACTCTTCCGCAGCGCTCCGCTCAACGGCTCACCAAGTTATCGCATACTCGCATGGTGAACGCTCCTCTAGAGTTCGATAAATTCTCTTATTATCAGATTTGGCATCCGCGTAACGACAATGACCCAGCTCATCAGTGGCTGCGTGGAACGATTCGCAACGCGTGCGGCCGCGCATTGAAGGCGAATGGGTCCGCTGAAGTTCGGAAATAGGAATATTCGCTTTACCTTGCGCCTCACCCAGACCGCCTCAAATATTTTTTCAGACATGGGACATTGCCGGCCTCTTAGGCCATGACCTCAAGAAGCACAACATGACGGCCAGCTATGCGCATGCCGACCTGGGCGTCTTGCTGGAAGCAGTCGATACCTTAGTCGCAACCGGCACAAAAACCGGCACAGGCCCTGTAGTTGAATTCCCGAAGTCCGAGGCTGTATAGTGGAAAGTCGTTTCGTACGCTTCAGTTACCGCAGAATGGGCGGCTAGCTCAGTTGGAAGAGCGCCTCGTTCGCAACGAGGAGGCCGCGGGTTCAAGTCCCGCGCCGTCCACCAACCTTTTCAGCAACTTACACTGCTTTCCGAAATTCCGCGAGTTGCGCGTCCGGCAAGTCGAATCCGTAACCAACTCGGAAGGCTGCACTCGGTCTAGTGCAAGGTGACCAGGGCCACGCGGTTGAGGCCGCTTTCGGCCATCGCCCTGCGTGTCTTCGGTGAGTCCGTTTCGCGGCTACTTCGCGAGGCCGTTGAGATATTCGATGAGTTTTTGTTGGTCTGCAGGAGTTAGCTTCGCGCCATAGCCCATCATTTTTGTGATGACCGCACTCCAATCTTCCGAAGGCACTTTTGTTGTCGCGGTTGCCATATCATGGCACTGCTGGCAGGTTCGCTGAAGTATGGCCCTTCCCTCGGCGTCCGGCCCCTGTTGATCCGTCCTTCCGGCGGCCTGACGACCCCTGCCTCCCGTTTGGGCCGCTTGCGCGTTTGCCGGTCCGCTGCGTGCGGAGGTCGCCGCCAGGAAAACAGACATCGGTTCGATCTCATCGGGCACTATCTCCGCGCCCCTTCCAATCATGGAGAAGATCGTGTCCTTCCACTGTTCTTGGGTTTGCTTCTGGGCCTGCGCCATCCTCAAGATGCCGGCATGACACGCGGCGCATGTCTGCCCCACCGCTTCTCTGCCCTTCTCAATCTGAGCTTGCTGGTCGTTGGAGGTACTCGCGGAGACCTGGGCTGCAACTCCTCTGCCGAGGTCCGCGGCGGCAATCCACAGCACGAGATTACAAACTAGGATAAAAAGGATTTTGTTCATTTTCCGCCTACCGTGCATACGCACCCCTGGAAGCCTTGTGAATCCGACGTCCTTACGCCCTAGTATTCAGCTTCTTCTTTCTGATTTCCGCAATGGAGTGGCGTTGATACCAGGTGCCCTGGCTCAAAACTGGTCCATCCGGCGCGATATCGACATCCAGCACCACTGCCTTGCCATCCCGCATACTCTTCAGACTTCGTTGCAATGCCGCGGGCAGTTCGCCCGCGGTTGTCACTTTTTCGCCTTTCAAGCCGTAAGCTTCCGCGATTTTGGTGTATTCCACGTTGGGGTCTCCCAAGTAACCATCGAAGTCCTTACCTTCCTCGTAGAAGTGGCCGCCGTTTTGCATATTGCGATCCCGGCTTTCGTTATAAACATGGTTGTTGAAGATGACGATGAGCATGGGCGCCTCATAGCGCGCGATGCTCCACAAGGTCTCAGACTGGCCAAACAGGAATCCGCCGTCGCCCTGCAATGCGACGATTTGCCGCTCGGGCAAGGCCAGGTTGACGCCAAACGCGGCGGCTACTCCCCACCCCAGGGCTTGGCCCACGGTGCGTCCGATCTTTTGCTTATTGGGGCCGCCAAGCGTGAGCTGCCTTAACACTTTGTAATATTGGGTTCCCACTTCCGGCACAATCACCGCATCCTTATCGAGCACCTTCTCCAACTCATACCCGACGCGCTCCCAAGTAAGGGGACTGCTGTCAAAACGCGCGCGTAAGGCCATTTCCCGGGATTGCTTTAGCTGGGTGGTCAAAGCGGATACCTGCGCCAGCCTATTGGCGCGAATCTTGGCCATTCGATCTTTCGTCAACATCCCATCCAGCGCATCGGAAAGATCACGGATGGCCGTGCGCACCTCCGACAGAATGGCCAGATCCAGAGCAATGGGTCTTCCGAGAGTATTGGGGTCGTGACTTATATGGACGACGGGGACGTTCCGCAGCGGATCGGTCTGCGTCGTGGTGAAGCTCTCGCCGAAGCTAATCAACAGATCTTCTTTCCGAGGAAACCTCACGGCCTCGAGCTCGCCGAGAAACAGCGGATGGTAGTTGGGAAAGTTCGCGTAGAGGCTATGCGCCGTCTCCGTCACGGGAACGGAGAGCTTTTCCGCCAGAGCTACGATCTCGTCGTACGCTCCCTCTACACCGACCTCGGCGCCCACCACAAAAAGGGGATTTTCGGCTTCCACCAGCCATTGCGCGGCCTTTTGGATTGATTCCGCGTCAGCCCGGGATTTATGACGCATCGTCGCTATATCGATCTTGTAAATCGGCGCCTGGACCTGTTCCTGGCCGCCTGTACCCCCGCCTAAAACCACGGGCCCGCTCGGTGGGCCAAATGCAAATTTCATCGCACGACGAAGAAGGACGGTTACAGCCTCGGGCACGAGAGTTGCGGTCCACGTGGTAAAAGCCTGGAATGGTCCGTTCGGATTGTCCCACTGCTCCTGGCCATCCGCTCCTTGCGAGGGCCCTCCCAGTGCTCCACCGATGCAGAGCAGCAGCGGGACCCGGTCTTTCCAAGCGTTATATATATTGCTCATGGAATTGCCGGTACCAATGTGGCCCCCGAAAAAGAAGCCCAGGCCCTTGTTAGCCATGGCGAAGCCCGCCGCCGCCGCGACTCCCTGACCTTCGTGCGTTACGTTGATCACCTGCACATCGCCAGCGGCTTCGATGGCTTCATAAAATGGGACGTTGCCGCTTACGTTGGTATGAAATAGCGTGCGAACGCCGGCGGCTCTCAACTGAGCGAGCATAGCGCCCGCGGCTGTGCCCATAAACAATTCCGGCTCGGCCTTTGGCAGCGGGTATTCAGGATGGGAGGTTATCGCTTGAGGAGAAGCCATAGCGGATTGCCCGACCCCCACGGCAATCCCTGTTGCAGCGGTCGCCGCGATAAAATCGCGTCTGGAGAGGGTGTTAGTTCCGCTTTCTTGCGGAGCTACCGCTTCCTTGATTATCTTTGGAGCCCTCATTGGTCGCCTCTCTTTTCTCGCAGCGAATGCAAGCCCGGGATTTCCGTTTGAAATCCCGGATAGTCACCTTATACACCTGAGGCCATTACAAATGAACCCGAATTGTTCCGCGCCGCAAGATAGAGCGCCATTACATTTGCTTGAGTCCCGCGGCATCAGCCACTGACAATTCCCGCATCCTCGCATGGTTCAGGCAATTGATGGGTTTGCGCAACGACCCTTCCAAGGATTTGCAAGGTGACGCAAACTATCAACTCGTTGCTACTCGCAATCGGACAGAGGCTTTCGTCTGCGGTTCTGGGCAGCAGCTCTTCGTGGTTGCTACGTTCGGACCGCCAAACCAGCAGCAGGACAGTTCGTGGCTCGGCCTTCCCGCTGGCGTTGCGTACAAGGAACTTTTCAATTCATCGTGGCCCGAGTTTCAGGTGGAGTTCGAACAAGAACAGGCCAATGGGGGCTACGACGCGCAGTTTTTTAGTGGACAGGTTATCAATTTATCCCGTTGGTGGAGCAGTGAATCCCAGTTCATCATCCCATCGGTAGAGCCGTTGCCTTCAAAATTCAGAACGATTTTTAGTTCTGGCCGAATTTTCAAATTCGATATTCGGATTACTCTAAGGATTGTTCGCCGGTAGATGTCGCGGTAATGAGTGAATCTTACCGGACGGGAATGGAATAACCCGCTTATAGAACTCAGCCCTGAA
>CAWGNM010000021.1:0-9260 GCA_963823935.1 uncultured Acidobacteriota bacterium | reverse complement strand
AACTGCGTAGTGATCCTTTCCTTAATCTTCCAACTCTTAATGATGGACATGTCCCATTCCCAGAAGCCCACGCCGTAAATCTCGTTCCGGCTCATGGTTCCCCATGTCCCCATGGCCGGGGAACGATCACGGCATTCCCCATCATGTAACAACCCAACGTATCAAGTTCCTGCCCCGTCGTTCCTGTCGAGCCACCGGGACCTTGCCGGTTCGTCTTGCCGCAGCGTTCAGGCACGCCGTTGGTAGTCCGGCCGTGCAGCTTTAATCCACGTACCGCTTGCCCGTATGCCAGTGTATTCGTCATAACACGGTATGGGCGTACTCTTGCCAAACTGAAAGTCGTTAGCAGGGCCGACGAGCGTCCAACGATCCTGCGCCTCGCCGGTTTCGCTCAGATCGTCCGCGGAGTCCGTTGGGTTGATGGGTCTCCCGGAAAATATCGAGACCGTAGACGTCACTTGCCACCCCTGCAACATTTGGGCGTATCCGCTTCTGCCCGGAAGCAAATACGAAGGTCCGAATGTCACGCGATGGCGGATATCGAAATTGGAGTTTCCGTACTCGGCGCCAGGATTATGGGCGTTCTCGGGAGGAAGCATGCCGAGATCCGAGGAGTTGGTGTCCAGGGCATGAGAATAGGTATATGTGGCGAGAAAGGTCAGACCGTGGCTGGCGCGTTCCCGCAAGGATCATCTGAAGAGCTTTGTAGTTCGATCTATTGCTGATCGCCCCCAACACTTTCATCTGCGAGAACCACGGAAATTGTCCATTCAGTATAGGGACGTTGCGCATTTTCCTTGGTCGTATTTGCCCCTGGAGAAGTGATCCCGGCTGTCGTCGTTGCTGTGGGTACGCCCGGATTCGGCTGGTTTATATCGATGTAATCGAAGAGATGTTCCCCGTGGTTTCCGACGTAACTGGCGTCCAGCGTGAGACTGTTCGTGATGGCATGCTGCACGCCGAGAGTTCCAGTTCAAAACCATGGGATATTCGAGGCGCGGAGTGACGCCACCGATCGAGCAAGGAGCGGAATTGCTGCAACTCGCGCTTGTGCCGACATAGTTGCCGAAGATCGAACTCCTGGAAGACAATTGGATTACGCAGCCCGACGCTAAGACTGTGCAGATTGATCGTATCGCCGGGACCCGGGTTACATTGTCTGCGAGTGGCGCTCACAAGGTTCAATCCCGTGGGGATGGTGTTCAAGTTGTGCGCCGGGAGTAATGAACGGGTTGATCGACGGATTCTGATAGATGATGTTGAAGCCTGTCCGGACGACGGTCTTACCCTTTCCGGTCACATCCCACGCCAAACCAAAGCGCGGTGCGAAGGCCCAGGGGTCCAGTCTGTACAATGCGGTTCCGGTTTGACTCTTGTATGATCCCCGATTGAGTACCAAGGTCGATATTGCCCGCCAGGTTGTCGCTTCGTGAAAAGGCTCGGTGTATTCGTATCGCAGGCCTAGGTTCAGCGTCAGTCGCGGAAGGATGCGCCAGTCGTCTTGACCGAAAAAGGCAAATTCGGGATAGGCATATCTTCTGGGCAACGTGCCCGTGAGCAGCGTTGCGGAGCCCGGCGTGCCGGCCATGAAATTCTCGAGACCCGTTGCGCCGGGAAACGCATTTGTGGAGGTGTTAAAGACGACGGTTCCTTTAGCTTGGTCGGTCTGGAGGCTGATGTTCAGACGCGCGTAAACGAACTCGGCGCCAAACTTAAATATGTGTTTCCCGTGCGTATAGGAAACCGTGTCCAGCCAACGCCAGAGGCCGCTCGTTTCGTTCGTCCCTGTCTCGCCGCCCAGGACATCCAATTCGGTGAACCCCGAAATCGTAATGGTTGGAAATCCACACGTGGTCCCTCCACCGACGAAACCCAGGCTCGCGTAATTTGGGGCGCCCGCCGCCGCCGTACAGTCGTAGGAGGGAGAATTCGTACTGCGGCTATTGTCCCAGCCGAATCGCGCATCGTTGAGCCATGTGGAATTTGGAGTCCAGGTCCACCACGCCCTGGCCACGCTGGTGCGGACCTCGAGGGGCGTTGACCAGTACTGCTGCGTGACACCGCTGACGGGCTCTACGGCGGGGCCGTCGCCGTCGAAAAACTCCGCACTCAAATTATTGCGCTCGTTCAGGTTGTAATCCACCCTGGCAACGCCGTTATCGGTTCGTCCAACCGAGGGGAAATCGATGGGAAACGCTGAGGTGTTCGATGTGTTGTTGCTGAATAGTCCCGCGTTTGCGGTGCATCGCACTGCGGGCACGGTCACGCAACCCGCCAGATTCAGACTGAGCGGGCTCGGAGTTACATGGTTGGCAATCAGGCCGCTAATAGCATCTGGGAGGCTGGTGGATGGAGACCCCGCCGGGCTGCCGGCGGTAGCAAGGGATATCGTGGTGGGGGTGTTTATAGTTTTCGGATTCCCGACGTCGTAGCGCTGCGCTTCGTAACCAAGCAGGTAGAACAGTTTATCCTTTTTGATTGGTCCGCCGAACGTTGCGCCGAAGTTCTCGAACTGCGTTGGCGTTGTCGTGCTGAAAAAGGGGTTCCTCGCCATCAGGGCCGTATCCCGTCCCAAAGCGAAGGCTGACCCGTGAATCGCGTTCGTTCCGGATTTTATGGCGACGTCGAGTTGGGCTCCGGGTCTCCACCCGAATTCCGCCTTGGAATTCTCTATGACGTTAAATTCCTGAATGGCGTCGGTCGGCAGCATTACCGCTTGCTCGGACCCGCCGGCTGGTTGGCCACCGTTAATGGCTGAAGTCGTGAAGTAGGCCATCTGGTCGGCCACGCCATCCAGAACGTAAACGTTGTACTCCCCGCGCAGGCCATTGGAATTATCTTGCGTGGGACCGGCGCCTGAGCCCGGCCGCAGTTGAATCGTCGAAAGCAGCCCAAGAAGCTGAACGTAGTTGTGGCCGGAAAAGGGAAGGTCGCTTAGCTCGCCGGCATTGATGCTTCCTTCCAACTGCGCATTCGTTGTACTGATGGCCGGCGCTTCGCCGGAGACCGTAATGGCTTGGGTTTGCTCGCCGGGTTGGAGCGTGGCGTCGACGTGAACGTCACCGGCAACTCCTAAGACAATGTCTTGGCGATCGAAGGCCCGAAAACCCATATAGGCGACGTGAACCGTGTAAGTGCTGGGGATCAGGTTGGAGTCAACATATTGCCCGGTGCTATCAGTAGTCAGAGTTCGCGCGACGCCGCGGGCCACGTCGGTTACCGTAACGCTGGCTCCGACGATAGCGCCGCCGGTCGAGTCGGTTACGATTCCGCTGATCCGGCCCAGCGTTTGCGAATGAGCCGGCGCGCAAAACGACAATGCTGCGAGAAGAGTCAGTAAGGGAAAAAGCGCGCGAAAGACGCTGCGTTCGAGGCTCGCGTGACGAAGCGAAAGGAAAAAATTCAGCTTCACGGTTCACCCCCTGGAAGGTCGACGGAAACTACCCCTTTTGATAGGCGTATGCTAAAGTGGCGCTTATATAAAGTCAATCAGGCCTGTGATGACTTCTGAAGAGCAGAGTCGGTGAAGGGAATAAGCAGGATCGCGGCTCCTTTTTTGCGCGTGCTCGGTGCACGTCCTTGTCCCATTGCAAAACGGAAAGGATTTCGGCAGATGCGAATTCGGTTTATGCCCAGCTTCGTAATCGTAGCGAGCTTAATTTTTTCCTCGCTCGCTGTGGCGCAGAATAATCAGGCAAAGCCAAGTCCGAGCAAGGAAGCGAAGGCGGCATCAGGGCCTGCTCCGCGCCACGATATCTCCGGCACCTGGGAGCCGGCCAATGGACCCGGCGACGGAATTCAGGCCAATGGCGTGAAGGCCATGCCCAACGACGGCAAGCCGGAGCACCAACCTCCTTACTCTCCGTATGGATTACAGGTGTATAAGTCCCATCACGCGCTGGAAGGAGCCGATGCGGTGCTGCCAGGTTTTTTCGACGATCCGCGGGACAAATGTGAGCCGATGGGATTTCCCCGGATGAACTTCTACAATCTGCGCGAAACGCAGATTATGCAGAACCCATATAAGATCGTGATGCTGTATCAGTATGCGACGACGTGGCGTGTGATTTGGACCGACGGCCGCCCGCTTCCCAAGTTGGTGGACGGAGGCGTGATGGTAGGCAACGAAGTGAAAGAGCCGCGCTATTACGGTTATTCAGTAGGGAAGTGGACGGACGATACCACGCTGGTCGTCGATACAATTGGGATGATGGGAGAGGATAGAGTCTGGCTGGATACCGCCGGGCGTCCGATCAGCGATCAACTCCATGTAACCGAGACATTTCATCGCGTCGACCAGGACCATTTGGACTGGTCGGTGACGATTGACGACCCCAAGATGTATACGAAGCCTTGGGTGGCCATGAACAAGTTTCCCATGAGATTAGAAAACCCACACGAGGACGTGATGGAGCAGTATTGCTCGCCAATCGAGATGGAGAAGTACAATAAGTTGTTTGGCGATCCTTCCAGCGCTCCGACCGGCAAGGCGCCCGGGAAATAGATTTGCACCTGGAATCGCGGTAGGTTGCCGAGGGTTCATTGAGGGTTTTGAAACGGAGGAGGCAAGTCGCGATGATAAAGAGAGCAATCCCGATATTGGCTGTGGTTACCTTCCTTCTAAGCGCTTCCGTTCCCTTGTTCGCGCACCATGGAACCGCGGCATTCGACAGCGATAAGAAGATCACTTTGAAGGGAACGGTCACGGAATGGTTCTGGTCTAATCCGCATTGCCTTCTGCGGTTTGACGTGAAAGACGATAAAGGCGAAGTGACTCATTGGATTGGGGAGACGCAGAATCCCGTGACGATGGTCAATGGCGGCTGGAGCAAAGCGGCCATCAAGACAGGCGATGGTGTCACGGTAACTTTGAACCCGGTCAAGAATGGCTTGCCGTTGGGGCGGATCGTAACTGTCCTGCTGCCGGACGGGAAGACCTTGGACGCCAACGCGGGGATACGCAATAACGTCTATAAGTAAAACTGTGCGAAGTTCGTAAGCCGAGGCTGGCCGGATTCCGAGCGCTGCGATGGCGTAGTTACCCCGTTTCTCATCTGATGTTTTTCCCCTGCAAAGTTTTTCAAGAGTTACACGCGCGGAAGCGCTTAGAGTAGGAGCAACGCGGCGCGCTAGAGCGAAGGCCGATCTCGCCTGTTTGCTATTTTTTCTCGCTGGCGGGTCCGCCGATAAACTCGTTGTACTTTGCGAGTTCCGCCGGCGAGCACATCATCTCCGTGACATCGAAATGACCCGACTGCAACTTGAACGGCAGCTTATTCAAGGCGATCCAGGGCTTGGTGTACATCTTGGGATCGGTGATGGTCACGGTGAGTTCCAGGGTGTCGTGGTCCACGCGATGGTATCGCTCCTCGACGTGCAGATCGGGACTGTGCGGCCGGCCGGCGCGGTCGATCCAAGTTTCGTCGTTGATGCCCGTCGTGTCCACGACGAAGGTGTAGTCGTCCGCCCATTTGCCGATGGAATAACCGAACCACCTGGGCGCGGCATCCTTAGGGAACTCTCGCCCATCGGTCCAGAGAACTCGCCAGACGCGGCCAAACTCGTAGAGGACGTAAACATTCGTGGGCGTTTGGAGAATCTGAGTGGTTCTTAGCTCGTAAAGGTCCTCTCGGGGGAATCCCTGTGGATTGCAGGCGACAACGGGGTCATTGGTCTCCTCGGGAAGAACGCTTCTGACGCCATTACTCGGCTTGGTGAGTTTGAGCGCCGCCAAGCCTTCGGGTGTGTAGGGCAGATCGTGACCCGGCTTGCCATCTTCTGGCGAAGCTGCCGCGCCCATAGCCTGGATTCCGCCGTTTCCAGGGTCCCAGATCCCGGAAATATCGCGGCGCGGCGCGGGGCCGGAGGAGCAGCCGGCTTGACGGGCTGGTTTGTCCACCCGTCAACCGGCATACCGACATAAGGATTTCTTCGGGCCGGCTCATTTGCTTGCGTTCCTTGAGTCTCTTGAGCCTGCGCCACACAAGCGGAAGCAAACATCGCGACGAAAGCAATCACCAATGGCAAAAGGCCCTTTCGCATCGTCGCACTCCCTCTCCGAATGATCATCGAGACGCTTAGTTGCTCAGAGTCTGGCCATCAGGCAGACGGACCGTAACGAGGCGGCCGACAGTCCGGCCATTCTTCACGGGATGCACGGCGACGGTAATTTCGTCTCCCGGCTTCAAAGTATGAATTGTCCAACCCTTGTTGGTCATGTCTGGAGGATTGCTGGTTTCGACGACCCAGTGCTCGACCTCGCCCTTGTCATTCTTGTAGTCGAATTTTACGAAGCAATGAGGGTTGGCCCAATACCAATCCGTAACGGTAGCCTTCATCGTGATTGTTTTGGAGGTCTCGAAGGCGGCCGCGCCATGATGCGCGAAAGCGGGAACGCCAGAAATGAACAAGCCGGTCAACACGAGAGCGAGAGCGGTAAGCTTATTTCTCATGCAGCCTCCAATTTTCTGCGTCAGGCGCGCGGAATTTGTGAATGGCCAGCTTCTATTGCTCAAATAAAGGAAGAGTCTGGCCGTCGGGTCCGATGAGCTTCTGAATCCAGATGGAATGCTTGCCGGCTTTCAATGTGTAACCCGTGATCGTAACGTGATCTCCCGGGTTCAGTGTGTGCTTCGTCCAGCCAGCCCTGGCGAGTTTATTGGGGGCGGTGAGCTCACCCTGCCAATGCTCGATTTCGCCCTTGTCGTTTTTTACGTCGAAGTAAAGCTGGACGTGCGGATTGATGAACTGGAAGTCGGTCATCGTTGCCGCGACCGTGACCATGTTGCTGGTGTCGTACGCGGCTGTGCCATGGTGAGCAAAAATCGGGCTGCAGGCAATCGCGACAGCACAGCGGCAAGGCAAACACGCCACGCGCTAGCTTTCTCCGCACGAAAACCCCCCTGTAAGGCGAGTTCCTGCGCGTAATCCTCGCACCCACGCCTTCCGCTGTCAATCAATGATGGACGGCTTCCGCTGGGCCTTTGTGACAACCCACGGTGGGCTACGATCGGCCGGCGGCCGCGACCACTTCGCTATACGGGTTAATGCCGCCGTGTATGTGGGCAACCCGCGCGACGTCCAGTTTCAGGCGCGCGACGTTGTCCACTAGGTTTATGGTGTACGGACTCGGGGCCGGCAGCGGCGGCGCGCCCGGACGCGGCGCGTAGGCGTCCGCTTGAATCAGCAATTTCTCCTTCGGGATGTATGCCATCAGCATGCCTTCGCTGTGGGGCTGATCTCGCATGAGGTAGATCTCGAGGGTCATGTCGCCGTCAGTCAACACGCGCTTGTCTTTCATCGTCTCCAAAATCGCAGCGCGCGGCGCACGGGCTAGACGATCCGGGTTAGCGAGTGCGGGTTTTTGAAAATCTGCTCTTCGTAGTACTTCTTGTGCGATTCATGGGTGATGATCGGAATGCCTTCCGCCACGTAAGCTCGAAGCCCTCCGGCGTGATCGGCGTGGTGATGGGTGTTGACCACGTACTTGATCGGCTTGTTCGGCGCCATCCTCTTCACTTCGGCTAGAGCCGCCATCGTGTACGCCTCGTTTCCCGGCGCTTCGACTAGAACCACGTAGTCTTTGAACTCGACCAGTATGCTCCCTTCCGCGTCCGGGGTGAGAAACCACACGCCGTCGGCGATCTTTTCCGGCTGCGGCTCGGTCCGCGCCCCCCACCGCTCCAGCCCCGTCGCAGGAGTTCGCGCCGCGCACTTCCAGTGCTGCCGGGCTATTCGGCCGCACGTCGGCCACGGTCAGATCCAGCGTGGGATAACCGCCTTCGCGCATCACGATGTGCATCGGAAATTTCACGCCGCTGAAATCCCGATAGTCGGAGTAGTTCCCTTCGATCAGCGTGTCCCCGGTATAGCCGATGTCCATCATCGTCTCGAACGTGTTCGACAAGATTCTGCGCGCTGAGCGTTCCTGTCACCGTGTACTTTCCGAACGCCGTAAAAGACACTTCCTTTTTTCCGCGGACCGCCGACCTTTTGCCGTGGCCGCATTCGCCGCCGCCCCCTTGAGAAATCCGTGCGGCGTCAGCCAGATGTGGAGCGCGCCGACCTCGGTTCGTCCATCCGTGTTCTGGTTCTGGATGATGTCGCCGGGGATGGGCCGGATGCCGCCCTGAAACGTGACCGGGTTGTATCCTCCCGCGCCTCCTCCGCGCGGCGGCTTCTGGTCATCGATTCGCACCAACTCCTGCCGCATCGCGGGCACGGCGTAGTTCACCGACATCGTGTACTTCTTGACCGTGTACGCGGCCACGGCCCCCCGGGTTCGTACCCTGACCCGTGGGGAAGATCGATCCGGTGCCGGTGTATTGGATCGACTGCAGCCGGCCGTTCCCATCGCGGCAGCTGCCGCGTCGATCACGGCTTTGCCTGGGAAGCTGAATCCTGCGCCGCCACACGAAGCGAGAGCAGCATCGCTACGGCGAGCACCATCACAGATGATCTTGTTCATGTCGATGTAACTTCCTTATCGGAGTTGAAATTGGCGCCATAGTACACCGTCGGGCTGGCTTGTGGGTACGACAAAGCGAGACACATAAGCCTTGAAGCGTTCCGAAATCAGCGCGGCGGATGTCGTTCCTACTTCGCTCTCGCGCGGTGCGCACTCGGCGGGCACGCGAGCGTCAAGCGGCGTGAAATCTCCAACGGCGCGCAAGTAGCGCTCGGCCGAGCGTCTCAAAGCCAGCTTGGGGTCGCCCGAGACCACGAATCCTGGCCACGCACCGTATAGCTTCGAATAGTCGTAGCGCTCGAGTGTCGCAACAATATGACGAACGGTGGCGCCATCGAGCGGAATGAAATTCGGGTAGCTGTACATGAAGCTGACGTACCTGCGGTCGGGACATACCTGCGGCATGTCGCCGGTCATCAGCGCGCCGGTTCCTTGCTCTCCGGAAGCCCAATGCAGCGCCTGAAATCCGCTGAAGTGGCCGCCTACACGAATCAGAGTGAGGTCATCATTTAACGAGCGTGTCTCGCCGCTCCAGAACACAATTGCCGGATCGGGGTGCTGGACCCATTCCCGATCGGCTTCGTGCAAATAGATGGGGACGCCGCCGAAGGCGCGGCTCCATTCCACCATGCTGGCGTAATAGTGCGGGTGCGAAATCGCGATTGCCGAGAGTCCGCCGAGCGCCCTGACCAGCTCAACTGTGCTGTCGTCGATTAGGCTGACGCAGTCCCAGAGGACGCCGCCGCTCTGCGTTTGCAGCAGAAGCGCGCGCTGTCCGATGGCAAATTGCGGC
>CAWGNM010000020.1:0-10373 GCA_963823935.1 uncultured Acidobacteriota bacterium | reverse complement strand
AATTGAGTGGTAAGCCGCTCATTGATTCGCCAGCTTTTTATGATGGACATGTCCCACTCCCAAAAGCCTATTCCATAGATGTCATAGCGGCTCATATCGCCGAACGTTCCTTGGGCTGGAGGGACGATAACGGCTCCTCCCATCCCGAGCAGCCCAGGTGGTCCACTTCGTAAAGGCCAGTGTTCTGACCAGACGCAACTCCCCTCCCCACAGGACTATTCGGCTCGGTCATGGCTGCGTTAACGCAGGCCTGCGGAAGCCCAGGCGTACAGGCGCTTTGCCAAGTGGATGTAGCAGTTCCCGGATTGTAGAAGCATGGAATGGTCGCGGCGCGGCCAAAACCGCCGCTAAAGCCACTGGGGTTTCCGGCAATCGACCAGCGATCCTGCGCTTCACCTGTCCGCTCAAATCATCGGAAGAATCCGTAGGGTTCATCGGTCTGCCGGAAAAGACGGAGACCGTGGAAGTCAGCTGCCAGCCCTGCAACATCTGGTAAAAGCCCGTCTTGCCGGGAATCAGATAGGAAGGTCCAAAAGTAAAGCGATGGCGAATATCGAAGGAGCTGTTCCCATACTCCGCGCTCAGGATCCAGGCTGTTTTCGGGCGAAGCATCATGAGGTCGGACGAGTTTTCATCCAGGGCGTGAGAAAACGTATATGTGGCCAGGAAGGTAAGGCCGTGGAAGCGCGCTGGGTTCCCGGATCACTTGAAGCGCATTGTAGTTGGAGATATTGCCAATCGATCCCATCAGGGCCATTACGCCAAAATAGGGATACTCCCCGTTCAAATGTGTAGGGCCGGCGCGCGTTTTCGGCAGCAGTCCCGCTTGCCCCAGGCAAGGGTTGGTTCAGATCCGTGTAGTCGGAGAGGTGCTGGCCCTTGTTGCCGACATAACTGACGTCCAAAGTAAGGTTGTTTGTAATCGCGTGCTGCACGCCGAAGTTCCAGTTCAGAACCATGGGGTATTCAAGGTGCGGCGCCACGCCTCCGACGGTGCAGACAGAGGCTGCCGTACAACTCGCTGTAGAACCTATGTAATTGGCAAGGACCGGAGTGTTGAGAGCCCAGGGCACGGGCGGACTGATGGTGACGCTATGCAGCGTAATCGAGCCTGGTTGGGTGTTGACGTTAACGCCCGAACTGAGCAGGGGCAGCCCGGTAGGGATGGCGTTTAACATGGCCCCAGGAGTAATAAACGGATTGATGGAGGGATTCTGGTAAATGATGTTGAAGCCGGTACGGACGACGGTCTTGCCCTTGCCGGTCACATCCCAGGCCAACCCAAAGCGCGGCGCGAAGGCCCAGGGATCCAGCTTGTAAAGGGATCCTTCTGTCCTTGCTGTATGATTCCGGCGGGGGAGCCAATGTCGACATTACCGACCAGACTGCTCGCTTCGTGGAGGGGCGCGGTGTATTCGTATCGCAGACCGAGGTTCACCGTTACTCGCGGAAGGATTCGCCAGTCGTCCTGGACAAAAGCGGCATATTCCGGATAGGTAAATTCCCGCGGAATCGTGCCTGTCAGCAGGGTCGCTGAGGTCACGATCCCGGCCATGAAATTCTCGAGGGGCGTCGCCCCGCAGGACGCGCCGGTCAGTAACGCGCACGCGGACGAGACGCCACGGTGTTGTTGAAATTGATCGTGCCTTTGGCCTGGTCGGGGCTCAGGCTGATGCTCAGTCGTGCATAAACGATTCGCCGCCGAACTTGAAGATGTGGTTCCCGTGCGTATAGGAGACGCTATCGACCCAGCGCCAGAGGCCGCTGGTTTCGTTTGTGCCTGTCGCGCCGCCCTACAGTCTGTGCCCGTGCACTCCGCTAAATCCGCTGATGGTGACCGTGGGGAAGCCGCAAGTCGTGCCTCCGCCGACAAAGCCGAGGCTGGCGTAATTCGGCGCGCCCGACCGCCGCCGGCAGTCGTAGGACGCAGAATTCGTGCTGCGGCTGTTGTCCCAGCCAAATCGGAGTCATTCACCCACGTGGAATTGGGGATCCAGGTCCACCACGCCCTGGCCACGCTGGTGCGCACCTCCATGGGCGTTGACCAGTACGGCTGAGTGATGTTGCTGACGGGAGCGTACGGCGATTCCGTCGCCGTCGAAAAACTCCGCGCTGAAACGTATTGTGCTGGTTGAGGTGTAATCCACTTTGCGCACGCCGTTATCGGTGCCTCCGACCGAGGTGGAAATCAACCGGAAAAGTGGTCTCGGCCGTGTTGTTGCGGAAAAAGACCCGTTGCCCGCGGTGCACTGTGACCGACGGCCCAGTGACGCAACCAGCCAGGGCCAGGCTTAGCGGACTTGGGGTAACGTTCTTGGCAATAAGGCCGCTAATAGCATCGGGAAGGCTGGTTGCGATTTCGCGGTCCCGAGGAGGCGGAAGTGTGGCACGTTGATGTTCTTGGGATTGCCGACGCTGTAGCGTTGGCCTTCGTAACCGAGAAGTAGAAGAGCTTGTCGTGCTGCATCGCTCCTCCGAAAGTTGCCGCCGTATCCTCAAGGCTGTTGACGTCTTGGTGCTGAAGAAAGGATTTCTGGCCATCAAGGCTGTATCTCGTCCCAAAGCGAATCCCGTTCCGTGCATCGTGTTCGTTCCCGACTTGATCGCGACGGCGACCTGCGCTCCGGGGCGCCAGCCGAATTCGGCCTTGGAATTTTCCACGACGTTGAATTCCTGGATGGCGTCCGTCGGGAGCAGCACCGCTTGCTCGGGGCCGCCGGCGGGGTAGCCGCCGTTGATGGCCGAAGTGGTGTAATAGGCCATCTGGTCGGCCACGCCGTCGAGGACGTAGACGTTGTACTCGCCGCGCAAGCCGTTGGAATTATTTTGCGTGGGGCCGGCGCCTGACCGGGCCGGAGCTGAAGAGTCGGCAGCAGGCCAAGCAGTTGAACATAGTTGTGACCGGAAAAAGGCAGATCGCTCAGGCTGCCGGCGTTGATCGTTCCTTGCAACTGTGCATTTGTGGTGGTAATCGTGGGCGTTTCGCCGGTGACCGTAATGGTTTGCGTCTGCTCGCCCGGCTGGAGCGTGACGTCGACGTGAACGTCAGCGGCGACGCCTAAGAGAACGTCCTGACGATCAAAGGCCTGGAATCCTATATACGTGGCGTGGACGGAATAAGTGCCCGGGGTCAGGTTGGGAGCGCTATAGTTCCCGGAGCTATCCGTGGTGAGCGTTCGCGCGATGCCGCGGCTCACGTCGGTTACCGTAACCCTGGCGCCGACGATAGCGCCGCCGCTGGAGTCGGTTACGATGCCGCTGATCCGGCCCAGCGTTTGAGAATGAGCCGGCGCGCAAAACGACAATCCTGCGAAAACAGTCAGTAAGCGGAAAAAGCGGCGAAAAACGCTGCGTTCGAGGCTCGCGTGACGAAGCGAAAAGAAAAAATTCAGCTTCACGGTTCACCCCCTGGAAAGTCGACGGAAACTACCCCTTTGAATAGCCGTATGCTAGAGTGACGCTTATATAAAGTCAATCGGTGCCTGTGATGACTCCTGAAGAGCAGAATCGTTGAAGGGAATAGGCGGGATCGTGGCTCCTCTTTTGCGCGTGCTCGGTGCACCTCCTTGTCCCATTGCAAAAAGGAAAGGATTTCGGCAGATGCGAATTCGGTCTATGCCCAGCTTCATAATCTTAGCCAGCTTGATCTTTTCCTCGCTCGCTGTGGCGCAGAATAATCAGGCAAAGCCAGGCCCGGGCAAGGAAGCGAAGGCGGCATCAGGGCCTGCTCCGCGCCACGATATCTCCGGTACCTGGGAGCCGGCCAATGGGCCCGGCGACGGAATTCAGGCCAATGGCGTGAAAGCCATGCCGAACGACGGCAAGCCGGAACACCAGCCTCCTTATTCTCCGTATGGGTTACAGGTGTATAAGTCCCATCACGCGCTGGAAGGAGCCGATGCGGTGCTCCCCAGGTTTTTTCGACGATCCGCGGGACAAATGTGAGCCGATGGGATTTCCCCGGATGAACTTCTACAATCTGCGCGAAACGCAGATTTTGCAGAACCCATATAAGATCGTGATGCTGTATCAGTATGCGACGACGTGGCGCGTGATCTGGACCGACGGCCGCCCGCTTCCCAAGTTGGTCGATGGAGGAGTGATGGTGGGCAACGAAGTGAAAGAGCCGCGCTATTACGGGTATTCGGTAGGGAAGTGGACGGACGATACCACGCTGGTCGTCGATACAATTGGGATGATGGGAGAGGATAGAGTCTGGCTGGATACCGCGGGGCGTCCGATCAGCGATCAACTCCACGTAACCGAAACATTTCATCGCGTCGACCAGGACCATTTGGACTGGTCGGTGACGATTGACGACCCCAAGATGTATACGAAGCCGTGGGTGGCCATGAACAAGTTTCCGATGAGATTAGAAAACCCACACGAGGACGTGATGGAGCAGTATTGCTCGCCAATCGAGATGGAGAAGTACAATAAGTTGTTTGGCGATCCTTCCAGCGCTCCGACCGGCAAGGCGCCCGGGAAATAGATTTGCACCTGGAATCGCGGTAGGTTGCCGAGGGTTCATTGAGGGTTTTGAAACGGAGGAGGCAAGTCGCGATGATAAAGAGAGCAATCCCGATATTGGCTGTGGTTACCTTCCTTCTAAGCGCTTCCGTTCCCTTGTTCGCGCACCATGGAACCGCGGCATTCGACAGCGATAAGAAGATCACTTTGAAGGGAACGGTCACGGAATGGTTCTGGTCTAATCCGCATTGCCTTCTGCGGTTTGACGTGAAAGACGATAAAGGCGAAGTGACTCATTGGATTGGGGAGACGCAGAATCCCGTGACGATGGTCAATGGCGGCTGGAGCAAAGCGGCCATCAAGACAGGCGATGGTGTCACGGTTACTTTGAACCCGGTCAAGAATGGCTTGCCGTTGGGGCGGATCGTAACTGTCCTGCTGCCGGACGGGAAGACCTTGGACGCCAACGCGGGGATACGCAATAACGTCTATAAGTAAAACTGTGCGAAGTTCGTAAGCCGAGGCTGGCCGGATTCCGAGCGCTGCGATGGCGTAGTTACCCCGTTTCTCATCTGATGTTTTTCCCCTGCAAAGTTTTTCAAGAGTTACACGCGCGGAAGCGCTTAGAGTAGGAGCAACGCGGCGCGCTAGAGCGAAGGCCGATCTCGCCTGTTTGCTATTTTTTCTCGCTGGCGGGTCCGCCGATAAACTCGTTGTACTTTGCGAGTTCCGCCGGCGAGCACATCATCTCCGTGACATCGAAATGACCCGACTGCAACTTGAACGGCAGCTTATTCAAGGCGATCCAGGGCTTGGTGTACATCTTGGGATCGGTGATGGTCACGGTGAGTTCCAGGGTGTCGTGGTCCACGCGATGGTATCGCTCCTCGACGTGCAGATCGGGACTGTGCGGCCGGCCGGCGCGGTCGATCCAAGTTTCGTCGTTGATGCCCGTCGTGTCCACGACGAAGGTGTAGTCGTCCGCCCATTTGCCGATGGAATAACCGAACCACCTGGGCGCGGCATCCTTAGGGAACTCTCGCCCATCGGTCCAGAGAACTCGCCAGACGCGGCCAAACTCGTAGAGGACGTAAACATTCGTGGGCGTTTGGAGAATCTGAGTGGTTCTTAGCTCGTAAAGGTCCTCTCGGGGGAATCCCTGTGGATTGCAGGCGACAACGGGGTCATTGGTCTCCTCGGGAATAACGCTTCTGACGCCATTACTCGGCTTGGTGAGTTTGAGCGCCGCCAAGCCTTCGGGTGTGTAGGGCAGATCGTGACCCGGCTTGCCATCTTCTGGCGAAGCTGCCGCGCCCATAGCCTGGATTCCGCCGTTTCCAGGGTCCCAGATCCCGGAAATATCGCGGCGCGGCGCGGGGCCGGAGGTGGCAGCCGGCTTGACGGGCTGGTTTGTCCACCCGTCAACCGGCATACCGACATAAGGATTTCTTCGGGCCGGCTCATTTGCTTGCGTTCCTTGAGTCTCTTGAGCCTGCGCCACACAAGCGGAAGCAAACATCGCGACGAAAGCAATCACCAATGGCAAAAGGCCCTTTCGCATCGTCGCACTCCCTCTCCGAATGATCATCGAGACGCTTAGTTGCTCAGAGTCTGGCCATCAGGCAGACGGACCGTAACGAGGCGGCCGACAGTCCGGCCATTCTTCACGGGATGCACGGCGACGGTAATTTCGTCTCCCGGCTTCAAAGTATGAATTGTCCAACCCTTGTTGGTCATGTCTGGAGGATTGCTGGTTTCGACGACCCAGTGCTCGACCTCGCCCTTGTCATTCTTGTAGTCGAATTTTACGAAGCAATGAGGGTTGGCCCAATACCAATCCGTAACGGTAGCCTTCATCGTGATTGTTTTGGAGGTCTCGAAGGCGGCCGCGCCATGATGCGCGAAAGCGGGAACGCCAGAAATGAACAAGCCGGTCAACACGAGAGCGAGAGCGGTAAGCTTATTTCTCATGCAGCCTCCAATTTTCTGCGTCAGGCGCGCGGAATTTGTGAATGGCCAGCTTCTATTGCTCAAATAAAGGAAGAGTCTGGCCGTCGGGTCCGATGAGCTTCTGAATCCAGATGGAATGCTTGCCGGCTTTCAATGTGTAACCCGTGATCGTAACGTGATCTCCCGGGTTCAGTGTGTGCTTCGTCCAGCCAGCCCTGGCGAGTTTATTGGGGGCGGTGAGCTCACCCTGCCAATGCTCGATTTCGCCCTTGTCGTTTTTTACGTCGAAGTAAAGCTGGACGTGCGGATTGATGAACTGGAAGTCGGTCATCGTTGCCGCGACCGTGACCATGTTGCTGGTGTCGTACGCGGCTGTGCCATGGTGAGCAAAAATCGGGCTGCAGGCAACTGACAGCACAGCGGCAAGGCAAACACCCAGCGCTAGCTTTCTCCGCACGAAAAGCCTCCTGTAAGCGAGTTCCTGCGCGTAATCCTCGCATCCACGCCTTCCGCTGTCAATCAATGTTGGACGGCTTCCGCTGGACCTTTGTGACAACCCACGGTGGGCTACGATCGGCCCGCGGCAGCTACCAGATCGCTGTAAGGACTGACGCCGCCATGGATGTGCACGACCCGGGCGACGTCTAGTTTCAGACGCGTGACGTTGTCCACCAGGTTAATTGTGTAAGGACTGGGTGCTGGCAGCGGCGGCGCACCCGGGCGCGGAATGAAGGAGTCTGCCTGAATCAGCAGCTTCTGCTTGGGCAGGTAGGCCATCAACAGGCCCACGGCGTGAGGGTGGTCTCGCAGCAGGTAAAGCTCGATGGTTGTGTCGCCATCGGTGAGGACGCGCTTGTCCTTCATCGTCTCCAGGACGGGAGCCCGTGGGGCGCGGGCGAGCCGATCGGGATTGATCGTGTGTGGGTTCTTGAAAATCTGCTCTTCGTAATACTTCTTGTGCGATTCATGGGTAATGATCGGAATTCCTTCGGCGACGTAGGCTCGAAGCCCTCCGGCATGATCGGCGTGATGGTGCGTGTTGACCACATAGCGGACCGGCTTGTTGGGCGCCAGCTTCTTCGCTGCCGCCAGCGCGGCCACAGTGTAAGCGTCGTTTCCTGGGCCTTCAATCATGACCAGATAATCTTTGAACTCGACGAGAATGCTCCCCTCGGCGTTGGGGGTTATAGCCCAGACGCCATCGGCAAGCTTTTCCGGTTGAGGTTCGGGTCGTGCGCCCCCACGGCCCCCCGCTCCGCCGTCGCTGGGGTTCGGGCCGCGGAGATCGAGGGCAGCCTGGCTATTCGGCTGCACGCTCGCGACAGTCAGGTCCAGAATCGGATAGCCGCCCTCACGCATGACGATATGCATCGGGAATTTCACGCCACCGAAATCCTGGTAATCGGAGTAGACGCCTTCCATGAGGGTGTCGCCCGTATAGGGCACGTCCATCAAGGTTTCGACATGCTCGACTAAATTCTGATTGTTGAGGGTAGCCTTCAGGGTGTACTTGCCGAAGGCGGAGAATGAGACCACGGTTTTTCCATGTAACACCGACGTTTTCGCGGTGGCGATATTCGCGGCGGCGCCTTTGAGAAAGCCGTGGGGCGTCAGCCAAATGCGCACCGCTCCCGCCTCGGTGTGACCATCGGTATTCTGGTTATCGACCATGTCGCCCGGGGCGGGCCGAATGCCGCCCTGAAACGTGACCGGGTTGTATCCTCCCACGCCGCCTCCGCGCGGGGGTCTCTCGTCGTCGATCCGCACCACCTCTTGCCGCATTGCAGGCGCGGTATAGTTCACCAACATCGTGTATTTTTTCAGCGTGTAACGCGGCCACGGCCCTCCGGGTACGTAGGCCTGGCCCGATGCGTAGAATTGTCCAGTGCCGGTGTATTGAACCGACTGGAGTCCGGCCGTGCCCATGGCTGCCATTGCGGCGTCGATGGCCGGCTTTGTTTGCGAGGCTGAATCCTGCCCCGCCACGCGAAGCGAGAGCAGCATCGCCAGGGCGAGCATCGTCACAGATGTCTTATTCATGTCGACGTGACTTCCTTCGGTTTTGAAATTGGCGCCATAGTACACCCGTCGCGCTTGTTTCTGCGCGCGACAAAGCGATTTTCCCTCGGCGCGGATTGCCGCAAACGATTCGACAGAGTGCAAACCCCGATCGGATTCGAGTGGATGACTACTAGAACGCAATTTGCCGGATGAGGAAGCCCGGCCGTCATACGTACCGCCGGACGCGTTCGGAAAAATGTCTTATTTAGATTTCGTCCCTTCACCGACACCGAACGAAGGTTTGCTAATGAGATTCATATACTGGATCATCTCCGACGGCACGCAGATTTGTTCCTCCGCCTCCTGATCCGGAATCCACTGGTAGTCGTTCTTCGAGAGCACAAAGGGCTTCGTAAAGATTGTGGGATCGTCCACAGTAATGACCGCCTGCATGTGGTTATGGTCCACGCGGGTGTAGCGTTCTTCGATCATCGCATTGACGCTGTGCGGATATCCGGCCTTATCCACCCAGCTGGTGTCGTTGCTGCCGGTGGTGTCGATCACCAGGGTGTAATCGCCGTCCCAGTGGCCGATCGAGTATCCGTACCAGCGCGAGGGCACTCCATCCTTGGTGTCAATTTTCTTGGGCAGTTCATGCTTGCCGTCCATCCAGACGTAGCGCCAGATCCGCTGATACTGGTGCAGGACCGCGATCCGGTCGGGCATGGTGGCAAAGGCAATGCCTCTGGTTTCGAAAACCAGGTTTCGCGGAATCCCCAACGGGTCGCAGGTGTTCATGGGGTCATTGGAGTTCCCTGTGCCCACCTTTGGTTCGGACAGAATGGCACTGTCCAGCTTCTGGCCCAAGGGCGTCAGAGGGGGAACTTTTCCACGTTCGGATACCAGGTTCCCCGCCCAAGAGCCGATCACATCGTGGACGGGCGCGGGACCGCCGGGATCGGGATTGGGCTTCAGCTTATTCCCGTTGTATAGACTATCTTTTGTTCCAGGCGCAGCTGTTTTTCCTTGCGCCATTGCGAGGGACGAAAATGCCAGCAAAGCTCCGAAACAGAGAACGCCAATCGTGAATCGTCTTCGCATTTTGCACCCGATACGGTCGTGTGTTGGGCCAGAGGACCTTTCGCCTTACTTTTCTGACGCGGAGCATACGCTCGCCGGCTTCCATGGTCAAGATTTTAGGGATATTCGAGATGACGCGTGCCAGCCAGCTAATAGGGGAACATTCTAAAGCCTGGGGCATTCGCTAAATTAGGGCCCCGGAGTCAATTCCCACTTCACTCTTGCGCTGCGCGCCGCGCGGGGCGCGCGCTCTCGAGCGGCTTGAGATCTCCGATGGCGCGCAAGTAGCGCTCGGCCGAGCGTCTCAAAGCCAGCTTGGGGTCGCCTGAGACCACGAATCCTGGCCACGCGCCGTATAGCTTCGAATAGCCGTAGCGCTCGAGTGTCGCAACGATGTGACGAACGGTCGGGCCATCCAGGGGAATTAAATTCGGGTAGCTATACATGAAGCTGACGTACCTGCGATCGGGACAGACCTGGGGCATGTCGCCGGTCATCAGCGCGCCCGCTCCTTGTTCTCCGGAAGCCCAATGCAGCACCTGAAATCCGCTGAAATGGCCGCCTACGCGAATCAGCGTGAGGTCATCATTTAACGAACGCGCCTCGCCGCTCCAGAACACAATTGCCGGATCTTTGTTCTGGACCCATTCCCGATCCGCTTCGTGCAAATAGATGGGGACGCCACCGAATGCGCGGCTCCATTCCACCATGCTGGCGTAATAGTGCGGGTGCGAAACCGCGATTGCCGAGAGTCCGCCGAGCGCCTTGACCAGGGCAATGGTGCTGTCATCGATTAAACTGACGCAGTCCCAGAGGACGCCGCCACTCTGCGTTTGCAACAGAAGCGCGCGCTGTCCAATGGCGAATTGCGG
>CAWGNM010000019.1:0-39779 GCA_963823935.1 uncultured Acidobacteriota bacterium | reverse complement strand
CTTCCAACCCCGCCCCCTCGCGTCGCCCGTCAAGTATCCTCAGGTGCCCGTGCGGCCAGCACCCTCGTCCTCGGCCTCATGTCCGGCACTTCCGTTCACGGCATCGACGTCGCCCTGGTCCGCATCGCGCCGTCATTCACCGAAAACGCGGCCCACGCGCGCCTCGAAAATTTCGCCACCGTCGCCTTCCCCGCCGCCGTACGCGCCGAAGTCCTGCGCGTGGCCGAGGGCACGCACGTCACCACCGCCGACATCAGCCAACTAAACTTCCGGCTGGGCCAACTCTTCGCCGAAGCCGCCCTGCGCGCCTGCCAAAAATTCCGCGTCCCGCCGCGCCGCATCAGCCTGATCGGATCGCACGGCCAAACCGTCTTCCATCAAGGCCGCCCGACCCGCTTCCTCGGCGCCAACGTCGCCTCCACATTGCAAATCGGCGAGCCCGCCGTCATCGCCGCGCTCACTGGCATCACCACCGTGGGCGATTTTCGCCCCGCCGACATGGCCGTCGGCGGCCAAGGCGCGCCGCTCGTCCCCTTTCGCGATTACCTGCTCTATCGCGACGCCCGCCGCGGCCGCGCCGTCCTGAACATCGGCGGCATCGCCAATGTCACCATCATCCCCAAAGCCGCCGCGCCCAGCTCGGTCCTGGCCTTCGACACCGGCCCCGGCAATATGGTCATTGACGCGCTCGTGCACCACTTCACGCGCGGACGCCGCGGCTATGACGCGGAAGCGCGCATGGCTTCCCGCGGCCATCTCTGCCCGCCCTGCTGAATCACGCTGTTCGCCGAAAAATATTTCTACGCCAGCCTCCGCCCAAGTCCGCCGGCCGCGAGCAATACGGCAAACTCTTACGTCGAGAAAATTCTCGCCTGGGGTCGCCGCCACCGCGCCCGTCCCGAGGATCTGGTTCGCACCGCGACCGTTTCACCGCGCTCTCCATCGCCGCCGCCCTGCATCGCTGGGTCCTGCCGCAAACCCCGCTCGCGCAGCTCATCGTCTCCGGCGGCGGCGCGCGCAATCCGCTGCTCCTGGCGCAACTTTCCGCCGCCCTCGGCGGGATCGAAGTCATCACCAGCGAAGCGCTGGGCCTCCCCGGCGACGCCAAGGAAGCATTCATCTTCGCCATTCTCGCCGACGAGACCATGCACAGCCGCGCCGCCAATCTCCCCAGCGCCACCGGCGCCTCGCGCCCGGCAATCCTCGGCAAAATCTGCCATCCCCCGCCGCGCTAGGTTTCATGTTGTAGCCCAGGGCGCGCTCACGTCGTTCGTGAGCGGCCCTGGGGCTTTCGGGTGCAAAATCTGCAATCCCCCGGCGCGAAGCTGAGATCCGTCTGTAGCAGCGAATCACGCCTGTCGTTCTGAGCGGAATGGCCGCATTATTTTCTCGACGCGTCTTTTCGCGTCGCGCGGCCCCCGGCCTTTCGTTGTCATTCTGAGCGCAGCGAAGAATCCCTCTTCGGCTTGGACCAGCAAGGATCATTGCGCTGAAAACACAAAACGAATGGAAGCGTTGTAGCCCGGGGTGCACTCACGTCGTTCGTGAGCGGCCCTGGGGCTTTTCGCAGCGCCCCGCTTCGCGGCGGCATCCTGGATTTTTCGGGTGCCCCATCTTCGCGTTTTGTGCGAAGGTGGGTCTTACGTGAAGCTGCCTACGCCCACACGCGCGTTCTACACCTGATCGGCAGTCTTGCCTATCTGGGCCTAGCCGTCCTCGGCTGGCATGGAATTTCCGCCTTCTTCTCTCACCCGCCGCTGGTTGCCCTACGCTCGTGCTCTTGGCCCTCTCCGGCGTATCGCTCTTCAGCTCCGGCAATCTGAGTTCCGGACAGCAAGAAGACCGCGCCAATCGCTGGGTCCTCGGCGGCGTTCACGGTGCTGGGCCTGCTCCTGGCCTTTCTTCCCGCCTACACTGACCGGCTCGGTTTCTGGACCATCGATGGAGACACGATTCGCTGGATTGGCGTCGCTCTGTTCGCCGCCGGCGGCGCTCTGCGCATCTGGCCGGTCTTCGTGCTGGGCCGCCGCTTCAGCGGCCTGGTCGCCATCCAGCCCGAGCACACCCTGGTCACCACCGGCATCTATGGCGTCCTGCGCCATCCCAGCTACCTGGGCGCGCTCGTCTTCTCGCTGGGCTGGTCTCTCGCGTTTCGCTCCGGCGTGGGCATTCTGCTCACCGCGCTCCTGATCCCGCCGCTCCTCGCGCGCATTCGCGCCGAAGAAGCTTTGTTGCGCGCGCACTTCGGCGCCGAATACGACGCCTACCGCTCCCGCACCTGGCGCCTCCTTCCCGGCATCTACTAAACCCGCGGCAACATTGACTGCTGTTTTCTTGTTGGGCCGCGTTTCGGGCGACGCGGCCTCGCCGCACCTAAAATCTGCTACCCTCCCCCAGACCCCCATGACTGCGCATCCCCAAAACTCCCGGACCTCGGCGTGAACACGCCGCTGCAAAAGGCATTGCTGACGGAATTCATGATGCAGGCGCCTTACCAGCCTGCCACCAACTATTGGCGCGCCGTGGAAATCGCGGAGGTAATCGCCTACGGGCTCCCGCCCGGCCGCGGATTGGACCTCGGTTGCGGCGATGGCCATCTGATGGCCATCATCCTCAGCCACTCGGCCCGCGCGACCTCACCGGCACGGACATCGACCCCAACGAAACCGCCATGGCCGCTCGCGCCCAAATCTATCGTGAACTGGTGACTGCGGCGGGGGATCGCATCGGCCTTCCCGACCACAGCTTCGATTTTGTCTTCAGCAATTCGGTGCTGGAACACATCGAAGACATCGACGCCACATTGCGCGAAGTAGCCCGGCTGCTTTGCCCTGGCGGCCGCTTCATCTTTACGGTCCCTGGCCCCGACTTCCATCTCTGCCTGCGCGGACCCGCGTTGGGAGGCCGTGAGGCCTATCTCCGCGCCGTCGACGCGCGTTGCGCGCATCTGCGCTATTGGAGCGCCGGCCAGTGGGCGGAACACCTTCACGGCGCAGGGCTAACCGTCGCCCATCAACATGCGTATTTGACCCGCGCGCAAACGCAGCGCTGGGAAACAATCGCCCGTTACACCAGTGGAGTTCTATATTCCTTGGTCCGCCAGAGAAAACAGCCCATTGCCATTCAGCGGGACTTGCGCATTCGCTCCACGCATTTCCGTCTACCGAAAGCCTTAGCTTCGGCTATCGCATCTGTGATCGGGGCGGGTGCCCGCAATCAGGCGCCGCCTTGCGGCTGCCTGCTGATCGAAGCGCGAAAGCAGCCTTAGGCCACCGCTTTTTCATCGCTCAAATCGACACACTGGCTCACGCAGCGGCCTGCGGACCCCCAAAATTCGTGCTAACCTCGATATAGGTAAGGAAGGAAACAAAAATCGAAAAATGGGCCCCTTTCCCGGCGATAATTTAACGTACGCGCAAATCCTTCCCCGCCTTTTTGTCGGCTCGCATCCGCGCACCATCGCCGATATCGAACGCCTCCGCCAGGAACTGGGCGTCACCGCCGTGCTCAATATCCACACGGACACAGATATGACCGCCGTCTTCCTGGATTTCCAGCCGCTCGAGGCCCACTACCGCGTCAGCCGCGTCGAACTTCGCCGCGTCCCCATGCTCGAGCAGCAGCCGGAGCTTCGCGCCAAGCTCTGCGCATGCATCGACGCTCTCAACGAACTCCTCGCCGCCGGCCACACCGTCTATCTCCACTGTACCGCCGGGATCGGCCGCGCCCCCACGGTCGCCATCGGTTACCTGCACTTCCATCTCGGCTGGGAGTTGGACGTCGCGGTCGCGCACGTGAAGCGGCTCCGGGAGTGCAATCCCCATCTCGAAGCGCTTCGCCTGGCTTTGGAAGACCAAGCCCTCGGAACAGCCGAGGAAGTTACACGCGAAGTGGTTTCCGACAAAGTCCCCCGCGAATCATCTCGCAAACGCCAACGCTAAATCCGTCGGGTTTTGCAGGTGCCCCACCCTTCTCTTTTTTTTTGGTGGTTGTATTAGAGCTCGTCACTATTTCGCGCGCGCTCCGCCGCTCTCCGAACTCGATAATTCCGCACCGTCAGCCCCAACGCCTTCACCGTGACGTGATCCGGCGTCGCGATGCCGCCATTCTCAGATGTCACCACGCCAAATCCGCCGTGGTACTCCCACATGGCCCAGCCGATGCCGCGCTTCTCGAGCGCCGTGCGCACATCCCTCAGCCACGCCGCGCGATCCTTGGGATCGGCATTCTGGCGATAAACGCCAAACTCGTCGCACACCACCGGCACGCCCCACCGCTCCGCCCACGCCGCCACCTGCCCGATCTCCCCGTCGATGCGCTCCGCATTCCAGCGGTCGAGCCCGTAGCGCACCACTTGCAGCCGGTGCACCGCGTCCGGCAGCTCCGCCGCGGCCGCCTGCACGTTTTCCGGCGTCGAAGGATACGGCACGCCCTTCAGCTCATGCCAGAAGTTCGATGACCACGTCGCGCCCTGATGCGTAAAGAGATGCGATTCGTAAAAATGGAACGCATAGATCACGTTCGCGTCGCGCAGCGGCTCGAGGAAAACCAGATCGTCGTCGTCCGACCAGTGCGCGCCTGTGGCGATAATCGTGTTCCCTGGAGCACCTTCGCGGATCGCCGTGGCCAGCTTGGCCTCCACGCCGTACCAGCGATAGCGGTCCCTGCCCTCCGGCTCGTTCAGAATCTCGAAGAACACCCGGTCCGCGATCGAGGCTCGCGTAATGCGCCGCCAGCGCCCGCCAGAAATCCGCGAACTGCTCCACGAACTCATCGTCCGCCGCCAGCTTGGCCTTGAACTCCTCGTCCGCGAAAATATCGATCTCCACCGCCGAGGCCCCGGTCGAGAATCATCTTCACCGCCGCATCCAGATAGTTCAGCTCCTCCGAAGCAATCTGGTCCGCCTGCTTGGCGTGAAACATCGGCTTGGGGTCCACGCTCAGCCGCACGTGATCGAAGCCCATGGCGCGAATCAGGTCGAGGTCGCGCGCCGTAATCGCCGTATCGAAGTGTTGTTTGGTGAATCCGTTGGGATCGTAGACCTGCGCGAACCAATCGCTGATGTTAATGCCGTGCCGCAGATGGCCGAGCCGTCTCTGTGCTACCGCAACGCCATCGGTGCCCGCCGCGCCCACCGCATTTTTCTGCGCCGCGCGCCCCTGCGCCGCCCCCGCTCTCGCGGCGCACAAACAGAATACGGATAAGACGAAAATCACTCGATGTTTTGCGGAACCAAACATGCGCATATAGAAAGCTTTAGCAACACGAGTAGGTGTCATCACGAGGCCCGAAGGCCGAGGGATCTGCTTTTCCCGGCGTTCGTTCCCCAACTCTCCGAACATTAGACGAACTCAAGGACTGCGCTCGCCACCCGCTCAATCGTGTCGCTGAACCTCACGCCGTTCTGGCCTTCTCCCGCGGCCGGTCCAAGCCCGCATTCACCCTGGAAATCTCCGTCAGCACCGACCAATCGCAACTCCCCCAGCCGCGCGCCTGCGCGGCGATGATCTTGTCGCGCACCACGCTGCCAAACGGCAGCGGCACGCCAAAGTCCGCAGCGGTCTGCAAAATCAATCGAATGTCCTTCGAGCCTACCCCGTCCAGTGTCGAGCCCGCGACCTCCTCGAAAGTTCCCAGCCGAATTTTCTCCAGATATTTCGGCACAAATACGGGATGCTGCAAGGCCCCTTTCATCATCTCGCTGACGGCTTCCAGGTTCACCCCTTGCTTCTCCGCGAACACCAGCGCCTCCCCCATCGCTTCGAGCAGGCAGGCGACGAAGAAATTCATGGTCAGCTTGAAGCTCGCCGCCACCGCCGGCTCTTCGCCGACGACAATCATGTGCCCCGTGTACGCGTCGAGCACCGGCCGGCATCGCTCGATGAGCGCGCGGCTTCCGGCCACGAAGCTGATGAGCTTGCCCGCCTCGGCCTGCTCCGGATGGCCCACAAAAGTCGCGGCCAGATAATGGCTCCCATGCGCCGCATGCAGCGCCGCAAACTCCGCTGTCGCTTTCGGCGTCACCGTCGAAGTGCCAATATGAATTGCGCCCGGACGCATCCCCGCCAGAATGCCGTTCTCGCCAAGCAGATTGTCGCGAACCGACGCGTCGTCCATCAGGCAGGTGAGCACAATGTCCGCCTCCGCCGCCGCTTCCCGCGGCGAACGCGCCGCCGCGGCCCCCGATGCGACGAAGCTCCGCGTCTTCTCCGCCGTGCGGTTGTATACGATCAGCCGGTGCCCCGCCCGTTGCACGCTCTGCGCGATCCCCGCGCCAATTCGTCCCAGCCCCACGCACGCCACAGACAGCCGAGCGGTCGTCATCTTTTTGCTCCCCTGGCGCTCCACGCGCCTCTACTTAGCGATCCATGCACCTTGTAGCCCAGGGCGCCCGCCCTGCGCGAAAGCGCAAATACTAAACGAAGGCTGGCGGGGCCCTGGGGACTTCGCTTCGGCGCTTTCAGCCTTTCACCAACTCCACCGACGAGCTCAGCTGTATCGCGTTGTGCAATGTCCGGTACAGCGGACATCGCATGGCGTAAAACCCATGCACCCGCTCGATCGTCTCGCGCGCGCTTTCCGGCGCGGCCAGTTTCATCAACACGTGGATTCGCCGGATCACCAGCACGCCGTCCTCGGTTTCCACTTCCCCGGTCACCTCGCCCACGAGCTTCCCGTTGCTGGCGTCGATTTGGCGCGCTTCCAGCGCGCCCCCGAATGTTCCCACCATTCAACCCGCCGTCGCCGCGATCACGTAATCGATGGTGGTCGCGTGCGAGCCCTGCAGCTTCGCCGGATCCACCTTGTAATGCTCGGCGATCGCCCCGTGCACGCTGAACACCACCGGCTTCTCCTCGCCGGGAATCTGCGCCAAGCGCAGCGGCCCCACTTTGCGCTCGATCCTGCTCCGCGAGACGTAAACCACTTCGCCCATTTTCGCCTCCTTTCGGCCCTTCGTCCAAATCGCCCACCAACTCTAACACCAACACACCGCCTCGCCAGCCCTTCGCCGCTGGCCTTGCCCTTGCCTTGTTGAACCCACGCCTGTTAGGCCCGCCCTCGCTAAGACCCACGCTTGCTAAAATATGACTGGGACCAGAAATATTTGCCCGCGCCATTCGTCTACATCTGCGGGAGGCTAACCTGAGAGCCGGCTACATGGCGTTCGCGAACCGCGGTGGCTTGGCCGCAGCGCCCGAGTTGAAAGCGAGCCAAAGAGTCCGCCGAACGGCCCGGAAGCACGCGCACGCTCGCTCCGCCGCCAACGCGGCGCAGCAAAGCGACGACCGCCGCATCCTGGACGCCTTCGCGCGCTATCGCGCGCGCCTGGCCAATTTCATTCGCCGCCGCGTTCCGGACCAGGGCGAAGCGGAAGACATTTTGCAGGAAGTCTTCTACGAACTGGTCGCCGCCTATCGCCTCTTCGAGCCGGTGGAAGAGGCCAGTGCCTGGCTATTTCGCGTGGCCCGCAATCGCATCACGGACTTCTTCCGCAGGAAGAAGCCCCAGCCCTTCGCCGACCGCGCCGTGCGCGTCGAGGACGGCGAATCGCTGCTCTTCGAGGATTTGCTGCCCTCGCCGGACGCCGGCCCCGAAGCCGCCTACGCCCGCTCCGTGCTGCTCGAAGAGATCGAGGCGGCGCTCGACGAACTGCCGCCCGAGCAGCGCGCCGCCTTCGTAGCCCACGAACTGGAAGGCCGCAGCTTCAAGGAGCTGGCCGCCCAAGCCGGCGTCAGCGTGAACGCCATGGTGCTGCGCAAGCATCATGCGGTGCTGCAGTTACGCCGGCGACTGCAAGCCATTCGCGACGAATTTATCGGCCGGTGAACTTCATCGGCCCGAGGTTTGGGAAAGAAGTTTGGGAAAAAAGTGTGGAAAAAGGTTTTGGCCCTAAGTTTCGAAAGCTGAGGTGAAAGAAACATCATGAGAGGACATCGTCTCGCGCGCGCCGCTAAATTCATCCTGTTCGCCATCGTCGCCGCGCTCGTGCTCGGCTTCATCGTCATGCGCCTTTGGAATTGGCTCATGCCGCCCGTCTTCGGCCTGCACGTCATCGGCTTCTGGCAAGCCCTGGGCCTGCTGGTGCTCGGCAAAATTCTCTTCGGCGGATTCCGCGGCGGACACTGGGGCGGCATGCGCTGGCGCCGCCGCATGATGGAACGCTGGGCGCAAATGACGCCCGAGGAGCGCGAGAAGTTCCGCGCCGCCATGCAGCAAGGCCGCTGCGGCTCCTTCGCGC
This sequence comes from uncultured Acidobacteriota bacterium, assembly GCA_963823935.1. Classification (GTDB taxonomy): domain Bacteria; phylum Acidobacteriota; class Terriglobia; order Acidiferrales; family UBA7541; genus Palsa-189. The sequence continues at coordinate 31,539 of CAWGNM010000019.1, read as the reverse complement.
GCCCCTCGCCCGAAGCCAAAGCGCAATCGTAGCGCCCGATGTTTTTCCTCTCCGCATCTAGGCTGTGAGGGGCATTCGACTACGGGTATACCCCTGATTGCACCTCAAGCCGGCTCTTGTAAACTCGCAAAAGTCGGAGTGCCCGGCCTTCCTCGACTTCGTCTGCTAGCCGCTACGCGGATCGAGTGGAGGCCAATGTAAATCGCTTTGCGCGTCCTTCACATCTTGCCGAGTCTTCGGCCCGACGGTGGTGAACGTATCGCCGTCTACGTCGCTTCCCGCATCGACAGGAGCCGATTCGAGCCCGCGGTGGTCTCCGTAAACGCGCCGGTAGGATCGGATCTGGAGAGCGCCCTGGCCCGCGCCGGAGTAAAAGTCTGGTATCTCGGCAAAGGCCCGGGATTCGATTGGCGCATCTACTCCAAGATGAATCAGGTCTTCCGCGAATTTCGGCCGGACATCGTGCACACCCACATGCAGGTGTTCCGTTACGTGTTCCCCTCCCTGCTGCTTCATAAGCCCCGGCTCATGCTGCACACCGTCCAGAATGTCGCCGATCACGAACTCGAATGGCGCGGCCGTGTGCTGCAGCGCCTGGGATACCGTTTTGGCGTCAAGCCCATCGCCGTCGCGCAGGAAGTGGCCAAAAGCGTCGAGCGCGTCTACAACATCCGCAATTGCGAAGTGATTTGGAATTCCGTCCCCACCGAACATTACGGCAGCCCCCAAATCAGCCGCGAGGAGTGGCGCGCGCGGCACGGCTTCGCGCAGGACGATGTTCTCTTTGTGTGCGTGGCGCGCTTCTTTCCGCAGAAGAATCACCCGCTGCTGCTCCAGGCTTTCGCTCGCGGGCCAGCAGCCAATCCTCGCGCGCGCCTGCTGCTGGTGGGCACCGGTCCGCTGGTCCCGCAAGCGCAAGCGGAGGCCCAGCGATTAGGGATAACGGACAAGGTCCACTTCCTCGGCTTGCGCTCCGATATTCCAGACCTGCTCGCCGCGATGGACGCCTTTGTGCTCAGTTCCGATTGGGAGGGCGCTCCGGTAGCATTGGCCGAAGCCATGGCCGCCGGGCTGCCCGTCATCGCCACAGCCGTCGGCGGGGTTGCGGAGTCATTTCAAAATCAGAAGGAAGGCTTCCTCGTGCAGCCCGGCGACGCCGCCGGAATTGCCAATGGCATGATGACCCTTTTGCACAGCGCTGAACTGCGCCGCTCCATGGGCGCGGCCGCCGCGGTGCGCGCGCGAGAACAATCCGACGTCGGCAAAATGGTTCGGGCCTACGAAGACCTCTACGAGCGCGCCCTCGCTCCCACTTACGCCCCCGCCGCCGCTTCCGCCGATCCCGATCCCCAATAATGTCCGACAAGGCAACCGTTTCAGGTCCCTCCTGCGAATGCTATACTCGGCCCAATGAAGTTTTCCGTGAGAATTGCGGCGGCCATCGTCCCGCTCGCTTGTCTCGTTTGTCCCCTCGTCGAACTCTTCGACCGCTGGGATAAAACGCCACAAACCGGGAACGATACAGAATTCGCCTTTATGATTTTGGCCCTCTGTTTCGGCGGCCTATCTGCTAACACATCTCATGACCGCAGGTTGGTTCGCATGCCGCACGGATGACGCGCCTGGCCGGTGCAGTCCCTCGAGTGCCGCTTGGCGACTTGCGGACCAGTTCGCCCACACCCCTCTCATTCCCATTAGCCCTCCTTCAACCCCCTTGCGCATCTAGGAACGTACATCGCTGAGCAGTGCCCCGCGCACCAATTTGCTTTGCGCTGAAGCTACGGCTCCCGCGCTGCACTGCGTTGGTCCATTCGCCACGATCAGCCTTCTCTTTTGTATTTGCGATCCCTTGGGGCGCCGTCTTTTACGCACGGAGCTAGTTTTACCCGTGATCTCTCGCACTCTCTTCGCAGCTCTGAGGCGGCTCCTCACGGCAACGCTCATTGTGTGGGCTCTCCTCGCGCCGCAAATCGCCACACCCGCCGCGGCCCAGGAGTCCAAAGTTGTCGGAAGTATCGAAGGAACGGTAGCCGATGCGAGCGACGGGCTCATTCCCGGCGCTACCGTTGTCATTAGAAACGTCTCCACGAACCAGCCACGAACCTTGACCGCCGACGATCATGGATTTTTCCGCTCCGGTGAACTTCCTGCCGCAACCTATGACATCTCATGGTCCCAGCCCGGTTTTGCGCCCTACCGTCGCACCAGCGTACAGGTAGGATTGGGAGAAACGCTGCATCTCTCTGTAGTGCTCAGCCCCGCGTCGGCATCCACCCAACTCACCGTCTCTTCGCAGCCCTCCGCTCCTACCTCGCAAACTTCCGTCGTTTCGTCGGTGGACCAGGAGCGCATCGAAGAGCTGCCCGTGCAGAGTCGCAACTATCTGGACTTCGTCCTCCTCGCGCCCGGCGTCTCCAGCTCACCTGCGGCATCCAGTGTGAGCGGCTCGACGCCTCTTGGCGGCAGCGGCTTCACGTTCGGCGGCCTTCGCGCCCGCAGCAATAACGTCTCCATCGACGGCCTCGACAACAACGACGAATTCACCGGCTCCAGCCGCACCGAACTGTCCCCGGAAATCGTCCAGGAATTTCAGGTCGTCAACAACGGTCTCTCCGCCGAATCCGGCGGCGCCTCGGGCGGCTCGATCAACGTCATCACGCGCTCCGGCACCAACACCGTTCACGGCGACGCCTTCCTTTTCGCGCAAGACAGCGCCTTCAATGCGCGCGATCCGTTCGAGACCGAACCGGGCAAGCCCTCCTTCCGCCGCTTTCGCGCCGGCTTTGCCCTGGGCGGCCCGATCATCAAGAACAAGACGTTCTACTATGTCGCCGCCGAACAGGAGCATAATCGCGGCCAAATCGGCTCGGATATCGACCCCGCCGCCGCTTCCGCCATAAATTCGTTCCTCGCCGCGGGAAATTTCCCAGGCTTGGCGACGCGCCAGATCACCACCTCCTTCTCTCCCATTTCCCGCGAAGAGACGGAAGCCGCCGGCAAACTCGACCACCAGCTCACGAAAAATACCTCGCTGATGTTGCGCTACGCCTTCACCAACAATCAGGAATCGGGCGACGCCTTCAACACCGGCGGTCTCGATCGACGCCAGCGCTCGCGGCAGCAGCTTCACCGACCGACAACGCCCTCGTCGGTTCGCTCACCACTATCTTGGGCTCCGACGCAGTCAGCGATTTCCGCTTTCAGGTCGCCACGCGCCACGCCGTCCTCCGCACCAACGAACCCTCCGGCCCCGAGATCGACATCGCCGGCCTGCTGACCTTCGGCCGTCCCTACGCCGGAAACAGCGACCGCCGCGAAAATCACTATCAAGCGGACTACACCTATTCGCGCACCCGGAGCAAACATCTTTGGAAGGCCGGCGGCACCGTCAATCGCGTCAGCCTGCGCGCCAGCGTTCCCGACGGCTTTGGCGGCGTGTATCTCTTCGGCTCGCTGGCGGATTTTCTCGCCGGAAGCCCAGCCCAGTTTCGGCAGGCCTTCGGCAATCCCAACGTCGATTTCCCGGTGACCAGTCTCGGCGGTTTCGTGCAGGATCATTGGTCGCTCGCCGCGAAACTCTCGCTCGACTTGGGCGTGCGCTACGATTTCGAACACCTGCCCGCCGGTTTCAATCAGGACACCGACAACGTCAGCCCGCGAATCGGCCTGGCTTGGAGTCCTTCGTCCAAGTGGGTCTTTCGCGCAGGGTTCGGAGTCTTCTTCGACCGGTACGTCCTCGCCAATTTGACGCGCGCGATCGAAACGAACGGTTCGCAGGGATTCCAGCAGGTAGTGGACGGCAACGCGGCCGCAACTCTCTTTGCCGCGGCGCAAGGCGGCCCATTGCCCGCTCCCGCAACAGGCATCGCGCCATCGATCTTCAGTCCCGACCCGCGGATGGCCACGCCCTACAGCCAGCAGGCCAGCGCCGGCGCGGAATATCTGCTCGCGAACAATCTCACCATTCGCGCCGATTATTTGTTCGTGCGCGGCTCGAATCTTTCGAGAACGCTCAACATCAATCTATTGCCTCCGGTGATCCTCACGCTGGCCAACGCCGCCAGCCTCGGCATCGCCTACCCAACGCCGCAGCAAATCGGCCGCGAAGTATTTTCGCCGGCCCGGCAAAATCCGCAGTTCGACGACATCTATCAATTGCAGGATTCCGCCAGCTCCACCTACAACGGCCTTTCCCTGACGCTCAGCCGCAAAATGAACGAAGATCTGGAATTTTCCGCCAGCTACACGCTCTCCAAAACCACTGACGACGCCTCCGACTACGACGAGCAGCCTCAGAACCCATTTGATCTTGCCGCTGAAAATGCACTCTCGCTACAGAATCAGCAGCAACGTTTTGTCTTCAACGCCCTCTGGGATTTGCCCATCGGCGACGACGAAGACAACGCCGGAAAATCGAGCCAAAACCAAGGCTGGCTGACGAGAACCTTCAGTCACATCGAGCTGGCGCCCATTTTCACCGCCGAGAGCGGCCGCCCGGTGAATCCGTTGACCGGACTCGACTCGAATCAAACCCACGCCTTCCCGCTGTCGGCAAGGCCGCTCGGACTCGGCAAGAAACTCGCTGCAAACGCCGGCCATCGTCACGCATGGACTTGCGTATTGTGAAGTACTTTCCATTCGGCGGCCTGCGGCGTTTGGACTTCGTAGCCGAAGCCTTCAATCTGTTCAACCGTCCCAACGTAGCCCAAATCAATCCCGTCTTCGGCCCAAACCTCTCCCACTCGCCGGATTCGGCGAGCCCATCGCGGGAACAGGCGCCCGCCAAATTCAGTTCTCCCTGGACTACGAGTTCTGAAGACTACGAGGTTTGAGCCTTTACCGAATTCTAAAGCAATTACGAACAGGCGCTGGCGCCGCGCTAAATTACTCTTGCGGCTTCTCCTCATCGTCACGCTGCGAGCCGCCGCCTTCGAGCAAACGCGAAGCCACCAGGGCGTCCTCCTGCCGCACGCGCAGCTTGATGCCGCCGAGCAGATTCGACCACAGCCAGTCCATGCGGATCAGGTTATCGTCGCCGAGGAAGCATTCGATGCCCGCCGATTCGAGCACGCTTTTGGCCAGCAGCGCTTGGGGCACACGCGGTATTGGCGGATGGTCGAAGATCGCGATATTCCGGTTCCGGAAGAATAGCCTCGCTGGACTCTTCGGCGTCGCCCGGCTCTTCCACACTTATCTCGCGGCGTTCCATCTCCGCAGCCAGCGCCGTCCGCGCCTCATCGGTGAGCGATTCCGTCTCGCGAGCCAGTTCCCGCAATTCGCCGTCGGTCATCGCGGCATAGAGCTGCGCGAGCCGCTGCCGTTCCTGCAAGGAACCGAATTTCGAGCCGAAACCCGCTCCCGCCATGCCTCACACCCTCAGTCCAATTCTAATGCCAAACACACGATCGGACAGCCGTGGAGGCCGAAGCCAGCAAGGCTGGCGATTCATTCCACTGAGTTGAACGTCCGCTACTGGGTACACGACGAAGAGGCAATTGCCGGCTGTGGATGAGTTTCCGCAAGCTCAGCAGCCCGCGCCGCAGAATCTGAGCCGAATTGTCATCGGGGATAGGCTCGTCGAAATGCGTGGCCGCGATCACTTTGGTCGCGTCCTGCAACGCCTGGGAGCCGCTGACAAATTTCACGTCCACGACTTTCCCTCCGGCCCGAACAGCACGAAAAATTCCGCGCTTTCATAGCGGTGAACTTCCAGGGGATTTTCGTGGTGCGAGTCCTGCAGGGCGATGGCGTCCGGATGCACCTGATCTTGAAATCGTACGCCCTTCTGGACGTCCTCGAGCCGCTTGTCCGTGCCCTCCGGCGCATTCTTACCGGAGGACAGAGCGCTGCGAATAGGCCACCGCCGCGTCATGTTTCTTGCCTTCTTTCTCGTACGACCTGGCCGAGATGGTTGGCCGCGTCCGCGGCTTTGCGTGAGTTTCCAGGAGGCGTTCAGGTATTTTTCGGCGGCGTCCAGATGGCCCAGTCTGATATTGCACCCATCCCATCGTGTCCCAATCGGCGGCGATCGCGGGCATCGACCGAATGTCGGCTAGGGTTAGACTGTTTAGCGAAATCTTGGCTGTGGCGCTTTCGGCTTGCCGCACGGCGTCCTGCGCAGTAGCGCAGCGCCTCGTCCAGGTGCACGCCATTGTCCGCCAGACTCATAAGCGGCGGTCATTCAATTGAACCTGGCATCGTGCGTCATGTCCGCCGCGCGCACGATCATTCCGCGCCCTCCTTCTCCTTGTCCGGCAAATCCAGGTAGGCCTGGCCCAGCTGCATCAGGACGGCACTTCTTCATCGGGATTCTTTTGCGCGACGGGCTCGAGCTCCTTCGCCTCACCGCGTCGGAGTATCTGCTTCCGCCAAGAGGATTTGGCGATCTGCAGCGGCGGATTCGTGTCGTCAGGTGGGCCGCGGTTCCAGTGCCCGCCAGATCTCCATGGCCGACTGCTCGCGATGCTTCTCACCAACTCGGCGGCGACGGGCTCGTAGCGCGTAGGATCGCTGGCGTTCAGCGCGATGGCCTTCTTGAGGGACGCGACTCCCTGATCCTCCTGCCTCATGGTCACCTGCATGCTGCCCAGGACGAGCCAGCCGAAAGAGAATTGCGGATCGGCGTCCACGGCGTGCTGCGCGGCGTCGAGCGCCGCCGGCGCGTCGCCTCGCTGCGCTGCGTTTTGCGTCTCCCGGATAAACGCCAGAGCCTCCGGCGTCCCTTGCGAGAAATCGCGCGGCGCCGCGATCGACGTGGAACTCACGCTCGAGCCGCCCCGATCAGCGGAATGTAGGTATCCTCGTCGTCCATGATTGCTTTTATAAATGCGCGATAGGCTTCGATCTGCGCCGACGGGGATTTCGGTCACCTTGGTCGTCAGCCGCCGCTCGGCGTGAAGCGTGCCGTCCGCAAAGGAATACGCGGCGTGATAGTCGGCGAAGCTCTCATGCAAATCGACAGCGACAGGCAGCGCCGGCGCCGAGCCCGCCGGCAGTTTCACGGTCGTCTGATACGCATCTCTTCCGGAGAGCCGATCTTGAGCGGCTTTCGCTTCTTCTCGTCGTCCGGGACCTGGGGAAGTAGAAACGGCGGCATGGGCGGCGTGATTTGCCGGTTCGCCCAGTCTGAATATTCCTTGCGGTTGTAATGGTAGGTGATCTGGAACGGCATGTCGGTGGCGTCGGGAGAGCCGGCCGAGACCTCGCTTACGGTTCCGGCAAATCCCAGATTGGACATGACCGCTTGCATCACGTCGTTCCATTTGGCCGGGCCCGGCCTGCCGCAAGAGCGCGCGAAAGATCACTTCGTCATCCCCGCGGAATGTCATTTGGTCATTGCTCACCAGCGTTCCCGCATCGTCGAGCGTGGCATCGAGCCGAGAAGTGGTCGTAGGGCGGGAAGGGAGGATCTTTGGCGTTTGCACGAGCTTGGCGGGACCTTCGGGCCGGCATCGATCAGGGCCTGCTTGTCGCCGCAAGCCGCACATCAGCAGGCCGTAGGGCGCGACCTCCGGCGTAGTGTCGAGAAATTGATAGCCTTGCCCGGCTGCGGCAGCGCCGTGATCACGTGATCGAATTGCCCGGGCGATGGCACATCGGGATCGATCTTGGCCGCCGGAATTCATCAGCACCGGCACGGCCTTGATGTTCTCGGCGGCCAGCAGGGCAGTGAACAACGTGTGCTTGTCCTTGCAATCGCCGAAATCGTTGCTGAGGACGTCGGCCGCGGCGTGCGGCTGGTAGCGCCCGATGCCCAGCGAAATTCCCACGTAGCGGACCTTCGTCGAGACGAAATCGTACAGCGCGCGGACCTTTTCGGAATCGGACTTCGCCGACATCGTCACCGCGTCCGCCCTGGCCTGAATCGCCGGCGTCACCGCGGCCTGAGGATCCACCAGCGACTTGAACCATTGCCCGACCTCGTCCCAACTGTGAAACGTCGTGAGCTGAACGGCGGGGATTTCGTCGTCGGCGTCGGCCGAGCCGCGGAGTCCGCGTCTTTTTGATCTTGCTCGAGGTTGGCTCGAGGCTCGCTGTCTTCCAATTGTAGATGCGCGCGTCACCCTGATCGCGGGTGGTCGGCTGCACGTCCGGGTTCTTTACCTGGACGTAACGGCCGCGCGGCACGCTGATCTGCAACTCTTCCTGCAAAGCTACCGCGCCGTGCGGACAAAATCGTACGTGAACCAGAATTGGCCGGGAATCAACGGACTGGTAATCTCCGTGTGCGACTGATATTCCAGCGTGTCGCCCACCTGCAGGCCCTTCACGGCGACCTGTTTGTCCTTCAGGTCGCTGTACGTGGGCGCCTCGCGGCTGATGTCCGGCGTCACTTCCATGATATCGCCGGCCGGGGTCTCGATGACGCTGCCGTCCGGCTTGGTCACTCGAACGTAGGAAACCTCCAGCGTCGAGATCGCCGAGGCATACTGGAAATGCAGGATTCCCTAGGCTTGCAGCCCGGCATTTGACTGCATCAGGATGCGCGCGGTGTCTTCCCGTATCTGTTTGCCATCGTTTTGAAAGATCATCTTCGTGGACGTGCTTTGGATGATGTACGGCTCTTTGGAATAGTCCGGTTTGGCGGCAGCGGCAGCCTGTGCAGCGGCGGTCCCCAGCGCTTGCGGCGACGCATGTAGACACAGTCCGGAAAAGAGCGCGGTGATAACGGCAACAACGTCAAGGACCCAAACGAAGCAGGTGCGGAAAGGAACTGGCTTCATGGCGCATCTCCCAGAGTCTGGTTTCCAGTTGATGGCCCAACGCCGGGGATTATACGCGACTTAAAAGTAAAGGCGAAACGCAAGATTCGCGGCTAAATGCGCGCGGAGAGATGAATGGAAACCGGCTAGGATGCTACGCCAACCAAACGCAAATTGTTTTTTGGCCCCACTCCCTTGATCGAATCTTGCTCGGTTCCCTGATGGATGGGTGGTCAGCCGGTAGCCTGATGCGAATCCGCCAGCGCTTTGGCGATCGCTTCCCCGGATATTTGCCCTTCCCGCACGATCTTCCACTCGTCGCCGTCCAGCGTAACGATGGTCGAGGAGACGCTCGCGCCGGTCTCGCCGCTATCCAGGATCAGTGGTAATTTGTCGCCAAGCTGTTTCGCTAATTCCCGCGCGTTCGAGCAGGATGCATAACCGGAGATGTTCGCGCTGGTCCCGGTAATCGGCCCTCCCAGCTGTTCGATGATCGCGCACGCTACCGGCGAATTCGGCCAGCGCAAGGCCACCCGGCCCTTATTCGCGGTCACCTTCAGCGGCAAGCTGTGCGCCGCGTCCACCACAATCGTCAACGCGCCCGGCCAGAAGGCTTTCGCCAGCTTGAAAAAGTTGGGCGGCAGTTCGCGGCCCAGCAGCGCGGCCTGCGCAACGGAGTTCACCAGAATCGGAAGCGCGCGGTTTTCCGGCCGTCCCTTCACCCGATAGATCTCTTCCACCGCGGAAAGATTAAAAGGATCGGCCGCCAGACCGTAAAACGTGTCCGTAGGCACACCAATCACCTGGCCGCGCTTGATGTAATCGGCGGCGTATTGAATGGCGGCGCTGTCTGGGGCTCCCGCTGAAAGTTTCAGCAGCTCAGCCGGCAATTTAGGGGTCCTCTGCAGTTTCCGGATCGCGTCCGAAGACCTGCCCTGTGTGTAGTTTACGTCCTGTCAATAGTTTATGAAGGTACCATAACGGCGCAATGCGCAGCAAGGCCGCTTCGCTCGGCTCGCCCGATCCGCCGCCATGTTCCCGCAACAAGCTCAAAGCTCGTCGTTTGCGCCGCGCCGGCTACATGGTTTCTGCCAGAAAAGCTTAGGCTTTCTCCCATTGCCGCGGTCACCCTTCGAGAGTACACTCCCCTTACCTCGCCCAGGCGGTGAACCGTGCGGCGTTCCTCTGGACTGCTCCTGTTCCTCACAACTCTCTTTGCCGCGCTTCTTTTCTGTTCGCTTCCTCTTGCCGCGCAGAGGCGTCCCACCGCCGATCCCTTTCCGGACGACGACGAGCTAGGCAGCGCTTACGGCCACTACTACAGCGTCAGCGGAACGGTTGCCGACCGGCAGTCCGGCCTGCGCCTGGACGGCGTTCGCGTCGACCTCAACTCCGCCAACCGAGGCGTGGTGGCCACCTCCTTCACGTCTCAAGGCAATTTCCGATTCGATAACCTGCGCGATGGAACTTACGACATCAGCTTCAATCTCACCGGCTACCAGGAAGTGGAAGAGCATCTCGAAGTTTCCGGTCCCATCTTCGGCATGACCGTCAGTCTCAAACCCGTGAACGAAGCGGCCAAGGGGTCGCCCACCGTCTCCGTGCGCGATCTCTCCATTCCCCAAAAGGCCCGCGAGGCCATGAACAAGGGCATGGTCCTTCTGTATCAGAAGTCGGACTACGCCGGCAGCATCAAGGAGTTCGAGCGCGCCATCAAAATCTTCCCCAACTACTACGAAGCCTACGCCCAGATTGGCTACGCCTACATCGCCTCGAAGGATCCCGCGCACGCCGAGGAAGCTCTGCGCCAATCCATCGTCGTCAGCCAGGAACATTACCCCGATGCCTTCTTTTTGCTGGCCGCCCTTTTCTCCTCGCAGAAGCGCTTCGACGATGCGGAACCGCTGGCGCGCAAGGCGGTGGACCTGGCCCCGGACTCCTGGCACGCCCAATCGGAGATGGCCCAAGCCCTCCTGGGGCAGGATCGTCCCGAGGACGCCGAAAAATACGCCCAAGCCGCCGTCAAACTGCAACCCGATAATCCCCTGCTATGGCTCGTGCTCGCCGACATCCACGGCGAATTGCGGAACGACTCCGCCTTGGTCGTGGACTTGGATACCTATCTCAAGCTCGCGCCCAACGGCGCCATGGCCGATCGCGTCCGCCAAGGCCGCGATGAAGCGAAGCAAAGATTAGAGCAGAGCAAAGCCTCTCCCGCCGCCGCGCCCGCGGCCCTGCCCGCCGCCGACCCGGCAAGCCACTCGCAAGCCACCCGCAGTAACTCCAAGGCTGTCCCTTGTGAGCGTAGCTCCAGTCCCGTCAGCTTTCTCCCACACCGCTTCCCCGCCCGCGCGTTGTCATCCCGAATCCCGGTCGCGTCCTTTGCGAACGGCGGTGAGGGATCTGCTTTTACGCTTCCGGCCTACCGCGACGAAATCTGCGTGATGCGCACCGGCTGCCCGATCAGCGTCGCGGGATCGGCTCCGGGCTTTGGAGAAAACTTCTGCGTGCGCCCGCCAAACGTCTCCGCCGCGTAAAGGTTCCCCGCCGAATCCACCGAAAATTGGTGCACGCCCCAGAACGCGCCCGGGAACGATCCATACGTTCCCCAGGAGTAGAGCAGCTTGCCGTTCAGATCGTATTTGAGGAATTTGTTGGTCACGCCGTCGGCCACCCAGAGATGCTGATCGGCCGTAATCATGATGTGGTAGGGCTGGCGGATATTGTCCCACTCGCTGAGATATTTCCCGTTCTCGTCGAAAATCTGGATGCGGCTGTTGGAGCGGTCCGCCACGTAGACGCGCCGCTGCGCGTCGATATCGATGGAATGCGGCAGATCGAACTGCCCCGGCCCCTTCCCTTTCGTGCCCCAGGTCATCAGGAATTTGCCGTTCTTGTCGAACTTCACCACCCGCGTATTCACGTAGCCGTCGCTCACAAAAAACGTGCCGTCCGGCAGCCAGGCGATGTCCGTGGGACGCCCGAAGTGCTTGTCGTCGTCGCCTGGCGTCAGGCGCTCGCCGAGCGTCAGCACCAGCTGTTTGCCGTCGTGCGTGAACTCGAAAATCTGCTGCACCATGTCGTCCACCACCCAGACGTGCTTCTCCGGATCGTAGGGATTGATCTTGATGTGGTGCGGCCCGCGCCCGCCGGCGAAGAGATGGTCCCACTGCGTCCAGTCCTCCAGCAGCTTGCCGTTCGCGTCCACCACCAGAATGCAGTTCTCCAGGCGCGGCTTGCCCGACGTCGCCGGCTGTCCAAACGCGCCGTAGCCTCCCGTGTAGCCCTCGGGCGCCTTCGGGGGAATCGGCAGCTCGCCGCGGTTGCGCGATGTAAATGCGATTGGGACTCTCGGCGAACACGCCGCCTTGCGAACCCCACGTCCATCCCGGATGCCCCAGCGGCTTCGGCCAATCCGCGACCACGTCGTACGGCCCCGTCTCGTCTTCACCGCCGGCTTGGCTCTGCGCCGCGGCCTTCGCTTTGGTTTGAGCGAAGCTCACGCCCATGCGCGTACTCAGGCCCGTGGTCAGCAAGCCTGCCGCCAGCAAAAAGATCACACCCAGGCCAAGGCGAAATTTCGTGCGCTCTCTCATTTGTTCCTCCAGGAAGGAAGCGTTCCAGGCCCTATGCTGCCGCGATTCTACACCCGTCCCGCCGCCCCGGTGAGAACGTAACGATAATCACCCCTCCCCCTGGCCTCTTTTTTGTAAGTGCACATTCCAGGACACAACTTGTGCGGCGCGGGCAGTTCGCACTTGCCAGCCGCTGTCCGTGTCGGTCCGGCATCGGTTCAACCAGCCTGTGGGCCTCGGAGTGCAAGAGCGAAATTCAAATTGACTTCCCCCTTCTGTCGGACCTATAGTCCGCCCATCAATCGAGGCCGATAAATATGTTTCCCCACGTCGGCTTGGGTGTTCATTATCCTTTGTCGCATACCCGCAACGCAGCTCGACGGAGGTCCTTCAAACTCTCACGACCAAATTCGCATCGTTGGGCTGGTTGAAAGGATTGCGCCCGCACACAGCGCGTGAAAGGAGAAATTGGAAATGAAAGGAATGGAAAGACGCTTCCGCTATGGTATCGAGGGTGTCGGAGTCCTCATTGCGGTTCTGTGCGTGGCGTTTGCACCGGCCTTTGCGCAGCGAGACGATAGGACCCAAAATCCGAAATCCAAGGACGACGCGTGCACCGGATATGGCCAATGTGGGAAGGCTCCGACAAATATCGCCGGCGATTTTAAGAACATTCATCGGCTGCCGCCAGGCGGACCGGCGCCGCGCATGCCCGACGGACATGTGGACCTGACCGGACGCTGGTATCCAAACTCCGGCGGAAAAATGCTGCAAGTGGCCTATCCGCTGGATCCCGGAATCTTCGAGCAATTCGACGCCAAGAAAACGCCGGAACTGGCTCCGGTCTTCAAGCCGGGCATGGCGGCAAAATACAAGAGACCCGTCCCCTACGGCGACTGCGACCAGCCCGGCACTCCCAGCACGACTTTGGAGCAATTGGGCCAGCACGCTCCCATGGAGTTGATCGCCACCCCGCAACGGCTGGTCATGCTTTACGAATATCCGATGGATGTGCGCATGGTCTACTTCAATCGCCAGCATCCCAAGGATCCCGATCCCACATTCAATGGGGACACGACCGCGCGCTGGGAGGGAGACACGCTGGTCCTCGACGTGACGGCCATCGATGAGAGGATGAGGGTTTACGGGGGCGGGGGCGGCGGCTGGTATCCCAGCGCCCAGGAGCACGTCACCGAGCGCATTACGCGCACGTCCAAGAACTATCTCACCTACCAAATCACTGTCGAAGATCCCGTCGTTCTGGCGCAGCCCTGGAAGTCGGCGCCTCGAATCTGGTCGCTGGCGTCAGATCCGCATGAGGAGTGGGGAGAAGTCTTCTGCACGTTGAATCAAGAGCCGGATGAGTACAAAAAAATAACGGAGGCCCAGAAGAAGACCAAATAAGAAGCTGGTTATTCGCGAGAGAGACGGGAACGATCAGCGGGGCGGTGCAGTTCTCCGCCGGCCGATGACGGCGCGGGCGGTTCCTACCTGCCCCATACGCGGCTTTTGTGGCCAACCGCACGGATAAGCCCCTCAGAGCGAGGCAGGAACAGATCTCCCCAAGGCTATAACGTAACGAGTAATAACGGATAACGTCTCAGCGGACGCCCGCTGCCCTAGTGATGACGCCTCAATACCTGGAAAATTGCCAGGGAGAGGTGCACCGTCATGCGCAAGGGCATCAGGCTGCCGTGGGGCAACACACTCGTCATGCGAACGTCGCTCGCCTTCCTCCTCGTCTCCATCGGGCTCGTCTCCATGGGAGCCCAGGCGGCCCGGGCTCAGGCTCCCCTGGAGCCATCGCAACTGCCCCCGCGCACCATGTTCTACCTGATCTGGCGCGGCGCTCCTGCGCCAAACGTGCGCAATGCGAACTCCCTGCTGGCCTTGTGGGACGATCCGGATTTCGCTTCGGTTCGTTCCGCCGTGGCCGCCGGAATGCTCGCCTCTTCCGGCAAAGACTCCTCGCAGCCCAAGCTGACGCCGCAGGAGTTCGGTGAGTTTGCCTCGCTTCTGGAGAACGCCTTTACGCTGGGATACGTCCAGGATCCCCGGGAGCGCCGGCCCGCCACAGGCCCCGCGGGAGCCAAGCCGCCTGCATGGGATGGAATGTTCTTTGTGTACAACCGTGCCGGCAAGGAGGCGATCCTCAGCAAAGCGATTCTGCGCATGCGCGCCGCATCGAAAGACGCTCCCCGCATCTCCCAAGTCACGCTCGCGGGTTTGCCGGTGCAGAAGATCGAGGGCAAAACGGCCTCCAGCTACTGGGCCGAGAACGGAAACTATGCGGTCGGCGCCGGCGAACCGGCAGTCATGGAAGAACTCCTGAACCGGCTCGAAAACAAATCGTCGCAAGCCGGCTCCCTTGCGCAAGCTGCGGCTTACCAGGAATCCATGCCGGTTGCAGGCAGCGGCGTTTTGGAATTCTTCCTGCGCGTTCCCGACCTGAAAGATTTCATGCCGGATGCGAAGCCTGGACCTTTCCCGGTTCAGAAGTTTCTCGACGCCGCGCGCCTCGATGCGGTGCACTCGATCGCCGGCCACGTTACTCTGGACGGCGCTCGCACCCACGTGCAGGCTGCCATTCTGGGCGATACGTCTCCCGGAACTCCGTTTGACATCTGGGCCAATGGCCAATCCGCTCCCGCCTCGCTGGCTTTCGCGCCGGCGGATGCGATCTCCTACACCTCCGGGCACCTCAACCTGCTCGGCATCTACGGCATGATTCAGCGCATCGCGCACACCGCTCTCCCTATGGGACCGCCAGGAGGTCCGGATTTGCTGGACATCATGGCCGAGAAGCAGCTGGGCATGCCGCTCACCAATGCGCTGGGACTCTTCACCGGGGAGTTCGCTTCCCTGCAAACCAGCCCTTCCCTGGATTCCACCAAACAGGCGTTTCTCTTTTCCATCCGCAACAAACCGGACGTACTCAAGCTGCTTCGCTCCACGCTTGGCGAGCGGGTGAGTTCCGAACGCAATGAAGGCGACGCCACGCTTCTAAAAATCTCGCTGAGCGGAAATCAAACCAGCGCCGGAGTGGCGCAGTGGAATTTCTTCCAGATCGCGGTAACTCCGGACATGGTGATCGCCTCCAGCAGCATCGATACCCTGCGCGAAACGCTGGCGTATCGCGCGAAAGCCTCGGCCACCGGCGGGCTTGCCGGCGTTCCGCAATTCCAGGCCAATCGCGGCAGCGCGCCCCCGAATCTCATCGGACTGAGCTACTTCGATTTCCAGAAAGTAGACTGGCAAGCCGCCAAGGACCACTGGCTCCAGCAAGCCAAAAAGCCTCAGATAGCCAAGGGCGCTGCCGGCGTTGGGACGGCTTCAACCGGGCCCTCGACAATCCCGGATTGGCTCTCACAAATCAATGCTCAGGCCCTGTCGCGGCATCTGCACACCTCTTGGAGCGTTTCCTGGAAGGACGCCCAGGGCATCCATTGGGACCAATGGATTGAATAGCTCCAGTTGAATTGCCGCATGTGATCGCTACGGACTGGGCAACACGCTCCCGCAGAGCGATGCAGACCGCCCTGCAGAGCGCCCTTTAGAACGAACGATCGTGCGCGCAATCGCGATAACGGGCTGGTCTCTTCGAGACAGATCACCTCGGCTTTAGCAACCTCTGCCATTGGGCGAGGCATCTGACGCACGAGGGCAATATCATGCGTCTACGTTCGTCACTGCTGATTTGCGGCGTTCTCCTGTCCGCTGGCTTTTGCGTTGAACTCTTTCGCGCCGGCGCGGTTCACGCGCAGACTCCGCAGGAAACGATAACCGTCGAGAACACCCCTCGCACCTTCATGGTCCATCTCCCCCAGGGATACGATGCCAAGCAGCACTATCCGCTGGTCCTGCTGCTCCACGGGCGCGATCAAAGCACCGACGATATGGCGCGCCTCACCAAATTCAATCAGACCGCGGACCACTACGGCGTCATCGCCGTTTATCCCCAGGCTACCTAGGGCACTGGAACATCGGCATCGAGCCCGAAGTAGAGAGCCGAGCGCCGGTGATGGGCCGGCGCAGGCGCGGCGGCTACGGTTATCCGGGCGGGGGCTACCCTGGCGGCGGATATCCCGGTGGCGGCGGTATCCTAACGGCGGCGGACGTATCCCCCCAACGCTGGAGGCGGCGGCGGAGACAACGGACGAAATCGAAATCAGGCACAAGTGAACGATCTGGCCTTCTTCGACGCCATGCTGGATAAACTCGCATCCGAATACGCGGTGGATACGTCGCGAATCTACGTGGCCGGTTTTTCCGATGGCGGATTCATGGCCTTCCGCCTGGGTTGCGAGATGTCCCGGCGCCTGGCGGCCGTTGCCTCGATCTCGGCCGAGATGCCCAAAGCGATGAAGGATTCGTGTTCACCGTCCCCGGCCATCTCGCTCCTGATGATGAATGGAACGGTCGATCCGGTGGTGCCGTATTACGGAGGCTCGGGCCATGTCGGCTCGTACCCCACCATGTCCGCCGAAGACAGCGCCAAACAATGGGTGAAGTACGACCAGTGCGAGGCAAAACCGGAGCACACGAAATTGTCCCCGCGCGAGAAGGGCGGAATGGAAACGAATGTCTATAAGTTTGGCGACTGCCAGGCGGGCACGGAAGTGCAGCGCTACAGCATCGAGGGCGCCGGCAACACCTGGCCCAGCGGCGATTCTTCCATCCTCAGGGAAAAGGCCGGCAAGACCAGCAACGATGTGGATGCCAACGAAGCGATCTGGCAATTTTTCGCCGCCCATAAGCTGGCCGCGCCACCCGCATCTAATCCATAGAAAGCAAGCAAACCCACAGGCAGAAAATCCTGTATCGAACCGTTGAGCCTCGGACTGTTCGCTGGTCGTCACTTCTTTATCTCAACCAGTTAATCAACTTCAAGAGCCAGATTGTCACTCTGCGTTTAAAATTGCGATAGCCCTTGGTTTTTTCTAACCATGATGGTTGCCCTCTTCCCACGGCAAAGGGCCGATGGCCCACAATTATCAAAATGTCCTGTGCGCGATTCGAGCAACCGCAATCAACATCTGCGTTGATAAATGCATTGCACAAGGTCTCATCTGGGGAGTCTACTTGAACACCTTCAGCCGACCCGGCTTGCGGCAATTCTGGACTTGCGGGACTGACCTTCAAGCCAGAATCAATGAGTGCCACATATAATGCTGCAGCATATTCTTGAGCCTCCGCGTCGTATTGCAAAGTCTTAATGCTTACCGAATACGGGTTGTTTTTTGGGAGGGACTCTTTGAGTTTTTTAATTTGTTGGGCAGTTACGGTACGCGGCATCACGTACGTGTCTAAGTCAGATCGGAGTGTAACTACATACAATAAGGCAGTGAAAGAAAAGTATCCGACAACTATCCCCAACGCCCAATTACGATAACGCCGATTAGTTGCCAATCGTTCAATCCGATAAGCGAGACGAGACCACAATCGCACTTTCACAATGGGCCATATAATTGGCCACTTCGTCCCGAGCAGATGGAACCCTATTGCTCCTAATACTCCTAACGCGACGATCCTAATGTCTGTCGCCAAAGAGCGCCGAACAAGCCTCTAGTACCGCACCCCAAAGCGAAGATGTCAAAAAAATGAAAAACCGATCCTTCGCCAGAAGGGATCTCTCCCGCCATGAATGGCCCACCTGAGATGCGTCAGCATCTTGCGCCCTCACAGTGGGCGCGGCAAGTATATTCTTGCCCTAAACAGACCAGACCTTAGGCGAATTTGCATATTCGCAGTACAACCACTGCCCTCTTTTACATCGATTTTACCGCTGACCAGAAACAATCGCCGCCCCGCTACGTCTAAGAATATGAGGACATAATACGAGTTCGTTCGCCCTGAGTTCGGAGCCTCGGGACTGAAATTGGAGATCGCACATGGTACCCAATATTCTGATTGGCGCGAACGAGACGCGCGGAGCCGCAAAGCCCCACGTCGTATTGCCGCCGTCCGCCGGCGCGCCCCCTGGAGCGGCCCACGGAACAAAGACCAAGTGCTTTTCGACGGCGCACTCCTTGAAAACGCCGTGCACAAGCGCAAGACGGCGGACTGGCTGATCTCGTTCGCGGTGCACGCCGCGATCGTGGCCGCGCTCGTAATCGTGCCGCTGTTTTTCACTCAGGCGCTCGATCTCACCCGGTCTGAGATCACCTATTTGGCGCCGCCGCCAACTCCGTACGCGCCGCCTCCGCCGCCTGCTGCCGCCGCTTCCGTTAAGGAAGCGACGCGCAGGCCCGTGATCCGGCCCTCCACGCTGACCATGCCCATCGCCATTCCGAGAAAAGTAGAAGTGCTGCACGACGCCGCATCCGAAAGCGCGGACCTGAACGCCGCAACGGCTGGCGTCCCCGGAGGAGTCGTTGGCGGCGTGCCGGGCGGAGTTCTGGGAGGCGTTCTAGGGGTCAATGGGAACCGTGGCGCCGCCCCCGCCGCCCCCGCCACCTCCGCCGCCGGCTGCGGTGGCTTCGAATGGGCCGCTGCACATCGGCGGCGACGTCAAGTCGCCACGTGCGATTTCCACGCCGCAACCCAAGTATCCCATGCTGGCGCTGCAAGCCAGGATCGAGGGCGACGTCGAAATCGATGCCGTCATCGATAAGAACGGCAATGTGGTCCAGGAGCGAGCGATGAATGGACCGCCGCTGCTGATTAGCGCAGCAGTCGAGGCCGTGAAGCACTGGAAATACCAGCCGACCTATCTCAATGGCGAGCCCTGGCCGATCGAGCTGACCATTAACGTCACCTTCTCGTTATCGTGAGAACCGAACTGCAATGACAAGCGCTGACCGGGGCTGACGAGCGGTGACCGGCCAGCAAGATTTAGTGGGGCGCTGCAGTTCCCTGCCGGCCAATGGCGGCGCGGGCGATTCGTACCTGCGAGCCGTTGTCCGTATCGATCCAGGCAAACAGAAGCTCGTCGCGATAGCGCATCATCCGCGGATAACGGCTGCCCTCCGTATTGGCAACAATTACAGGAACAGAGCGAACTCCCGCCGGGCTTATGATCCGCGCGCGCAATTGCGAACTCTGGCCGATCTTTTCGATCCACATGACCGCAGCCGATCCGTCGTCCAGCAATTGAACGCCAAGCCGGCCCAGCGAGCTGGTATCGTCGACGCGAACCGGAGCGCCAAACGTGCGTCCGCCATCGTGTGAAAACGCGAGGTAGGCGCGGCCCTGGTCGTTCTTGGCCATGAACCAGGCCACGGCCACGTCGCGGCCTCTCGCGGCGATCGATGGGCCGTTGATCGGGCACGCATCGATCATCCAGCCGTCGGCATGAACGATGGCGGGCGCGCTCCATTTGCCGTCGGCCAAGCGCGTCACATAAATATCGCGCACTTCCGTGGCGCTGCGGTTTCGGAAGGCCACAATACTCCCTCCGCCGTTTCCGTCGCGGAAGTCGAACAGCATTCGCACACCCGCGGCACCACCACCGTTTCGCTCAATTGCTTGCCCGCGGCGTCGTATACGGACGCGCGCAGGCTCATATCTCCGCTTTCGGTCTTAGGATTGGTGGCCCGCCCGTCGATCCACACCAGGCCCAGCCCCGCGCCGGGAGCCTGGAAGAGCGAGACGAATCCGTGTTCGGTCTCGGTGCCATCGTGGTGCGGACTCACCGCGCGCGACCACGTGTGCCCCTGATCCTTGGACCACGACAGCATCACCTTCGAGGCGTCGGAATCCTCGTCCGATCCAAGCCTCTCCTCCCAGTGCGCCGCCAGGGTGCCGTCCGCGAGCGCGTGCACCGAGGGAACATCGAAGGAGTTGATAAAGAAATTAGTACCCGAGGCCACGGTCTGCGCGCTCGACCAACCCGTTGGAGTGCGCTCGGCGAATTTTAGCGCGGCGCGTTCGCCGTTCATTTCCACCCAGCTCAAAGTGACGCGATCTCCTTGCACGCCAAACTGCGGCTCGGAACTGTTCTTGCCGGCAGGAGACGAAAAGGGCTCAATCTTCAGTGGCGCGGACGTATCCGCAGCGGAGTGTGTGCGTTGTGCGGCGATGCCAAAAGGGCGAAACACGAGACCACGGCAATGGTCAAACGAACAGAATAAGTGCGCATATGGGACCTAAGCTTTATCGCCTTGCTTGCAGGAGTCAATTGCTTTCTTTGCCGGCGAGCCGAAAAGCCTCTTCGTTACGAGAATTCGGCTAGGGCCGGATGCCGGCGACGTTCATGCGCAGGCGATAGAGGCCGGTGCGCGCGGTGATGAACAGGGCTTTGCCATCGGCATCGCCCCAGTTCAGGTTCGCGGGAATCTCCGGCAATTGGATTGTGCCCAGGAGCTTGGCGCTGGGCACAAAAATCATGATTCCGGCGGGCCCGGTAGCGTAAATATTGCCGGCGCGGTCGACTTTCATCCCATCGGGAACGCCCTCGCCGGGAATATTCGTGGCGTCGAAAAACTTCTTGCCATTGCTCAAGCTGCCGTCCGCCTGGACGTCATAAACCATCCAGAATTTATCTGGACGCGAGCTGGCAACGTAAAATTTCTTTTCGTCCGGCGAGAAGGCCAGGCCGTTGGGATAAGGAACATCCTTGGTCAGCAATTCGATCTTGCCCGGCGCGCGGATGCGGTAGACGCCCGCGAAGTCCAGTTCCCTCTTGGGCGCGTCCGGAACCTGCGGATAGGTCGGTAAAGTCCCGGAGGATCGGTGAAGTAGATGTCGCCATTGCTCTTGCAAACCAGGTCGTTCGGGCTGTTGAGCCGCTTGCCGTCGTAACGATCGGCGAGCACGGTAATCGTTCCGTCCTTCTCCATTCGAGTGACTCGCCGATTGCCATGTTCGGCGGCAATCAGACGCCTTGCTTATCGAGCGTCAGGCCGTTGCTTCCGATTGCACGCCATTGGGATAGCTGCCTGTAAATATGTGCTTGCCGAAAACGATACGCTGCCGTCCGGCGTCCACTTCATGATGGCGTTCACCTGCAGATCGCTGAACAGCAAGTAACCCCCGCTTCGCACCCAGATGGGCCCCTCGATGAAGCGAAAGCCGTCATGCAGCTTTTCGATCTTCGCTCCCGGCGGCACGAGTTTATCGAGGGCGGGATCGCTGCGCACAATGTTGCCGACATTGCTGCCGGCGTCTGGCTGCTGGCCCAGCACGGGCAATACGGTGAAGCCGGCAAGCGTCGCGAGAGCAACGATCGCGAGGAAGGCGATTGCGAGAATGATGGCGCGAAAGGCGGCGAGATGTCTCATCGGGGAACTTATACACCCGGAAGTAAGCCTGCTCAAAGCCGCCTTCAACCCGGCCCGCACACCACTAACCTGCGCGTCGTTGCCGATTTGGATACGGCGAGTTGCCACACCTACTGGCCGGCGCAAAACCGTGCTAGGATCGAGCTCCCTTCCTGAACGATTCCGTCTGCCCCCTTTCCAGACAGCACTGAGGCGCATTCATGCACGAGAGCGACCGCCGTTTGGCCCCGCGTTTCCGCATCGGCATCCTGCTGCATTTTCGATTGGCGAAATCCTCAGACTCCGAGCCCGAGTGCGCCGCCGAAACCCGCGACGTCTCTTCCCGCGGCGCCTGCATGGAAACGGACGCGCCTCTGGGAGTCGGCTGCCTCCTGGTGATCAGGATGCGCCTGCCGGAGATGATCGTGGGATGGCGGGTGCCGGAATGGCGCATCGCCGCCCACGTCGTGCACGTCGAGCCCGCGGGCAATCCCGGCAAGTTTGACGTGGGCGTGCAGTTCCATTATTACGAGCCGTTGTCGCCGCAGCGTGGCCGCTCGCTATTCGAATCGAATGCGGCGCCGCGCTCATCGCCGCCGGCGCGCGCGTTGCCGCTGCCTCCGGAGTCCGCGCATGAAATCCGCCCTGGTGGTCGATGGCGAGCCGCCCATTCGCGAACTGCTTCAGGAAGTCCTCAAAGCCGAGGGCATGGAGGCAGTCACCATGGCGAGTGGATCGGAAGCCGCTGAGTTCGCGCACGCCCAGAAGTTCGACGTGGTGTTCGTGGATTCGAGCTCGCCCCTCTCCGATGGTATCGAGCTCACCCGCAAAATTCGCCGCTCGGGCTACAACCACAAAACTCCCATCGTCATGATCAGCAGCCCGAAATATATGGGCATTCTTACCGAAGGATTCGAGGCCGGGGTCAGCTTCCTGGTCTATAAGCCGATCGACAGGACGCGCCTGCTGCGCCTGGTGCGCGTCACCCAGGGCGCCATCGAAAACGAGATTCGCCGCTTTCGCCGCGTGCGTGGAGGTGAAGGCCGCGGTCCGGTGTGGCGCAGTGGAGGTCGACGCCGCGACCGTCATCTGAGCCTGAACGGCGCTTTGCTTCGCGCGCGGCGAATCTTCCCGCGCGGTTCGGCGATAAAGGTCAGCTTGTTTCTTGGACAAAACAGCCCGGTGATCGGCGATGGCTCCGTGATGCGCACGGTCGGCGAGAATCAGATGGGCATTCAACTCGACGGCCTGCCGTTCGAGGAAAGCTCCCGCCTGCAGGATTTCCTGCTGCGCCAGTTGCACCCGGCGTCATATCGGGAAACGCACAATCACGCCGGCACCGGCTCGGCCGGGCCCAGCGGCACGTTCCAGGCGTCGTAGCCGTAGAGCCAACTGGTGTCGTCGTTGCCGCCCTTCATCCAGGTATTCGCGCTGGAGATGGCCTGGATGCGCGAAGTGCGCGGCTTGCGGTGCGCCTCGTAACGCCGGAAAGCGCCCTCGATATCGTCGCCTTCGACCTCTTCGAGGCAGCGCGCCAGAATCGCCGCGTCCTCGATGGCCGTCGCGCCGCCCTGCGCCATGTACGGCGTCATGGGATGGCAGCGTCGCCGAAGATCACCACGCGGCCGCCGCTCCAGCGCGGCAGCGGCTCGCGCTCCAGGATGGCCCACTTGTGGCAATCCGGGCAGGCGTCGCAGCACGCGCCTCACGTCGGCGTGAAAACCCTCGTAGGCCTTGCGCAATTCGCGCACGTCGCCGGTGGCCGACCACGATTCGCGCGTCACCCAACCCGCCGGCTCCGGCACGCTGGTGACGAAGTAAAGTTCGCTGCGCGCCGCCGTGACGTAATAGATCACGATGTGGCGGTCGATTCCCCACCACTTGGTGCGCGAAGGCCCGATGTCGAAGCCCTTCAGCAGCGCCGACGAAAACACGGCGCGATACGCGATGCGCCCTTTGTGCAGCGGCGCGTCCGGGCCGACGATGATGTCGCGCACCAGCGAATGCACGCCGTCGGCGCCGATCACGGCGTCCGCCTCGGCGCGCGTGCCGTCGGCAAACGTCAGCGTCACGCGTCCGGACCCGCGCTGCTCGAGCCCGACCAGCTTCTTGCCCAGATGAATGATCTCCGGCGGCAGAATGGAGGCCAGCGCGTCGTGCAGATCCGCGCGATGCATGCACAGATAGGGCGCGCCGAAGAGGCTCTCCGGCATGGGCAGCTCGCGCATCACTTTGCCGGTGTCCCATTCGCGGTTCAGGTGCGAATACGGCTGGAAGGCGGTGCGGCGCAGTCCTTCTTCGACGCCAATCTTGCGCAGCACCTTCATGGAGTTGGGCATCATCTGAATGCCCGCGCCGACGCGCGCGAAGCGCGCCGCCTGTTCGTAGACCTGCGCGTCGATGCCGATTCGCCGCAGCGTGGCCGCGGCCGTCAAGCCGCCGATCCCCGCGCCCACAATTGCAAAAGAAAGCTTGGCTTTCCCCATTCGCGTTTACCTTGCCTTCGCTCCCCTTCGCCTGACGAAGCTTCCGGAACAAATTTAGGCGGCTGGGATTCTAACCCACTGCACGACTCTCCGCCCACTCCAACGCATTTTGCTCTGTCGAGATGCCGGCCGCGCGCCCGCCTAACCCACTGAAAACGAAGGCCACAACGTCAACAATCTCACAGCCGAGGCGCTTACCGCATACCGGAATCTACGGGTTACTTTTAGAGACCGTGTACAACAAAAACCTGATGTTTTGGAGAGGGTGACAAGCATCACAGTACCAGGACGGTACACCAGCTATTCTGGTGGCCGGACGCTGGAAGGGCAGCAGCGCCGCGTGGGGGCTATATGCAGAAGGAAATTCCGTATTCCAAAATTAATCCTCGGGAGCTGAAGGACCTGGAGGCTGAGTTCGGCAGGACGCTCACTCCGGAACTTGCGCAATGCTTGATCCGCTATCGCCTGAATCGCGATGCGATCGACCTCATGTTGCGCAGCGAGTCTGGCGGCCACGCCCCTGGCCCGATCTCCACAGACCTGGTTTCAGAGATGAAGCCGCCGAACCCGGCACCCCAAAGCCCCAAAAATAAAGATTCGAAAGAAGAGCCGAAAAGCGAGGATGAGTTGAGATCCCGCCAGCCCGGCGCGCGCCGCGCCGCGCGCAAGGCTGTTGCATAAAACCGGCAATTCTTCCGCGCAAACTCTCTCACCTGCCGATGCCCAGAACGGTCGACATTCCCTGCATCAACGGCTCCGCGCTCTGCAGCTCCGATACACGTTAGTTCCGAACCCAACTTTTCCCGCCGCGCGTAGTTTTGCGTCGGCAAAATCGCGCGACAATTATTTCTGGGGGGATTTCCGGGGTTTTCTGGGGACAATTGTTTCTGAGGAAGGTTGTCGGCTAACCGGCGGCAGACGATGCTTGGAAGTCACCCTCGTTCCCGGAGCTGCCGCCGGACAACGGCAGAACCGCCCGCACCCGCGTGCCGTTTCCGTCGGAGTCGATCTCCAGCGTGCCGGCAAGATCCTTCACGCGTTCGCGCATTCCGGTAATGCCCATGCCCGGCCGCAGCACTCCCTCCGGGCCGGCGCCTTTCCCGTAGTCCTGCACTTCCAGCCACGCCTGCTGCGGATCGGCGCCAATGCGCACTGCGGCAGTCTTGCTTCCGGAATGCCGGTGAATGTTGGTCAGCGACTCCTGCAAAATCCGAAACAGCACCAGCTCCACGTGGTTCCCCAGCCGATCGAGCCGGTCCGGCATCTTTAGTTCCACGCCAATCCCGCTGCGTACCGCGAAGCCCTCCACGTACCATTGCGCCGCCGAGGCCAGCCCCAGCTCCTCCAGCAGCGGCGGATGCAGAAGATGCGAGATGGTGCGAATCTCCGCCGCGCATCCCCTGGCCAATTGGGCAGCCTCCTCCAGCTTGAGGTTGGCGGCCTCCTGCTCCCGCTTGGCCACTTCCAGCGCGATGCTCACGCCGCCCAGATATTGGCCCGCGCTGTCGTGCAATTCGCGCGCGATGCGGCGCCGCTCGTCGTCTTGCGTGCGGATCAAGCTGGCCGAGAGTTGCCGCAACTGTTGATTGCTCTGCTCCAGCTCGGTGGTTCTCTCCCGCACTTGCTTTTCAAGTTCTTTGAACGCCAGCTCCTGAGCCACTCGCCGCGCCTCTTCGGCCTTCTGCAGCTCCTGCTCGGCCTTCTTTCGTTCCGTGATGTCCCGGTTTATTTCCAGCCAGATGGCCGGTTTGCCCTCGGTTTCGTGCTGCAACGTCGAGCGGCTGGCCACGTAAACTTCCGTGCCGTCTCGCCGCACATGGGTGACTTCGCCCTCCCAATTGCCGTACTGCATCAGCTCCGCTTTACTCTCGCCCAGGGGCTGCGGCGAGCGCGTCTGCAGCAGCGTATTGATGTTCTTGCCCACGGCCTCCGGCCGCGTCCAGCCGTAGAGTTTTTCGGCTCCGCGGTTCCAGTATCGGATCGTGTCGTCCGCCGGATTCAGTTCAATGATCGCGTCGTTCGCCGCATCCAGAACGTGCGCTCGATGCACCAAGGCAAATTGTCCGCGCCGATTCGCCTCCCCCAGCGCGGCAATAAAACCGGACACGAAGAGAAATTCCGCCAGCTGAAATAAGCCGGCTTGGCTGGGCGTGGCCAGGAACCGCTGCGGCGTCAGGAACAGATACCAAACGCCCGCCGCTCCGGAGAGCACCGCCAGAATCGAGGGAGCCAAACCACAGCACCAGGCGGAGAAAACGATGGCGGCCCAAAGCGGGGCCGACCAACTGGCGGATCCGAGAAATGGGTGCAAGAAGTAGCTCGCGGCGAGAGCGGCCGTCGCGGCCAGCAAAGCCATCACGTATCGGCCAATACCACTTCGCGGCATTTCCATTGGGGTTCGCCAAGCGAGGGCAGGTGGCCTATCCTAACATGCCGTCCGCGAGCCAAAGGGTGGCCAAGGCGAAGATGCGGAGAATGCTGACGCCAAACCCGTTCTTGCGCTAAGGGAAAATCGGCCCAACGGCCCAGTGGACTAAGGACTTCACTGCAAGGAGACTACAGACATCACCGTATTCCCACTACTGCCACTATCCAGAAAAGGCCTGCCCTCCGACGCTTCGCCGCCGAAGCTTGCCGTAGCCAGCTTCGCACCCCTTTCAAGCTTGTAGCCATTATCGCCAACAGCACCAATAAACCAACGCGTTGTTGCGCTCCCGCCCCGCTGCGGCACACACTGAGTCACTGAGTTTTTCGGCGGGGTTGATTAGGCCTAAATGACGCTCAAACATCGCACCAAAGAACACACGCACGCCAAGAAGCGCGCCGTTCGCCGCTGCCCTTTCGTCGCCTCCGCTGAAGTAATCGAGCCCTCCTCGGACACGCGCATCTCGGCGCGAACCTCCGAACTTGGCCTGGGCGGCTGCTACATCGAGACGCTCAATCCGCTTGCCGACGGGATCACGGTGCGCGTGCGCATTCTTCGCGACCAAGGCGTCTTCGAAGCGGAAGCCAAAGTGGTCTACTCCCACTCCAGCTTCGGCATGGGCCTGGCCTTCACCAAAATGGAGCCCAAGCAGCGCGCCCTGCTCGAGGACTGGCTGGCCGAGCTGGTCATCCAGATGAAGTCAGTTTCCTAGCGGGCCGGTGAATCAGTTTCGTACCAACCCAACTGAGCGCTTCTAATTCAACCCGCGGACGTCGCCGCTCCCGCCGCCGGATTCCTCTTTGATTACTTTGACGCCTTCGTTACTACTTCCCAGTTGACGAACCCCGCCTTCCTATTTATCATTCCGCCCCCCGCGGGAAATCGAAGGCTCTGGCAGTTGTCCTTGCTCGTGCGCGCGTTTGCGCCTTCTTGAGCGCAACTTGCGCGGGAGGTGACGCTTGGCGCGAACTCTTCGCTTGGCTGTCGCTGTATTCGCCGCCCTGGTTCTTGTCTCTGCCACTCGGCCGCGCGCAAACTCAGACCGCCGGGATTCGAACCACGCGCCGCCTGATCACGGGGGCCGTTGATCTCAGCCGGATGGTCGCGCTAGGGGCAATACGCGCCCTGAGGCCAACCCCGCAAACGATCGCGGGCCGTTGCCGGAGATTTTCGCCTGGAGCACATGCAGCTCCAGCTCCGTCTGCCGGCCGAGAAACAGCAGGAGCTGGACCAGCTCACGCGCGATCAGCAGGACCCCAAGTCGCCGAACTA
Source organism: uncultured Acidobacteriota bacterium (assembly GCA_963823935.1). Classification (GTDB taxonomy): domain Bacteria; phylum Acidobacteriota; class Terriglobia; order Acidiferrales; family UBA7541; genus Palsa-189. The sequence continues at coordinate 3,879 of CAWGNM010000019.1, read as the reverse complement.
CCACAAATGGCTCACGCCCGCCGAATTCAAGCAGCGCTTCAGCCTCGCTCCCGAAGATACCGAAGCCATCACCGCGTGGCTCCAATCCGCGGGCTTTACGGTCGAGGTCATCAACCCGCGATCCATTGTTTTTTCCGGCACCGCCGGGCAGGTGCGCAACGCCTTCCGCACCGAAATTCACAATCTCGACGTCAACGGCGAAAAGCACATCGCCAATATGAGCGATCCGCAGATTCCCGCCGCGCTCGCCCCGGCCGTCGTCGGCATTGTCTCGCTGAACGACTTCAAGCCCCGCCCGCCAACCGCCCCCGCGCCGCTTACACTCCCGCCAGCGGCCAGTTTCTCGTGGCGCCCGCCGATTTGGCTACCATCTACAACCTGAATCCGCTGTTCGCCGCAGGCTATTCGGGACAAGGCCAGACGATCGCCGTTTCGAACCCTCGGATGTTTACAGCGCGGAGGATTGGACCACGTTCCGGGATACCTTCGGGCTGACTTCCGCGTATCCCACCGGCTCGTTGACTCAAGTGCATCCGCCAGGAAGCGGCGCGAACAATTGCGCTGATCCTGGCCCGACGGGCGCGGACGTCGAAGCAACGCTGGATGCCGAATGGGCCAGCGCGGCAGCGCCCAGCGCCGCGATTGAACTTGTCTCCTGCGCCGATACCGCTAGTTCGGGCCTTCTGATCGCACTGGAAAACCTTGTCTATGGCGCCAATCCCCCGTCCATCATCAGCATCAGCTATCTCTCATCTGAAACGCAGATGGGTGCCGCGGAAAATACTTTTGTCAACTCCGTATATGAACAAGCCGCATCGGAGGGCATTTCGATCTTTGTCTGCGCGGGAGACGACGGTGCAGCCGCTTCCGACGAGGACGCCGCCAGCGCCACCCATGGAATTGGAGTCAGTGGCCTTGCCTCCACTCCCTACAACGTGGCCGTAGGCGGCACCGATTTTGAGTATGAGCCGGGCCCAGGCAACCCTGGCGTTTGGAGCGGCACAAACTCGCCGACTTACGGTTCCGCCCTCGGCTATGAACCTGAAATCCCCTGGGACGAGTCCTGCGCCAATAGCACACTTGCCGCTTACCTGGTGGACGATTATTACGCTGCGCCCTTCGGGTTCGGCCCGCTGGCAGTCTGTAATTCGTCGATTGGGGAACAGTATTTTCTGACCACCGTGGCGGGCAGCGGCGGCCCCAGCAGCTGCGCGACAGGCGTTCCGGCTACGAGCGACGTGGTCGGTGGCACCTGCGCAGGATATGCGAAACCCTCCTGGCAATCGTTAGTGGGAAACCCCTCCGACGGCGTTCGCGACATCCCCGACGTGTCGCTCTTTGCGGGAACCGGACTTTGGGGGCACTACTACGTTTTCTGCTGGTCCGACCCGGCCTACTCTTCCAGGGTTCGGCTCCCTGCACCGGCACGCCAGATACCTGGGCCGGCGGTGGAGGAACATCATTCGCCGCGCCGATCATGGCTGGAATTCAAGCCCTCGTAAACCAGAAGACGGAAGAACGCCAAGGCAATCCTGACGCCATCTATTACCGGCTTGCGGCATCTGATCAAGCGACCGCCTGCTGGACGACTCCATCTCAGTGCGTCTTCCATGACGTGCAAAGCGGCGACATCGATGTGAACTGCACAGGCACCGTCGGATGCTTTTTTGGAACTCCGGCGGCCGGCGCAAACGGCATCCTGTCCACTTCCACTTCTCAGGACCAGCCCGCCTTTTCGGCAAACGTGGGATGGGACTTTGCCACGGGAATCGGCAGCGTGAATGCATATAACCTGGCCTTCAACTGGCCTACCAGCATCGCAACAGTGGGCGGCACGCCACAAAGCGCCACGATTCTGACTGCGTTCGCCGCGCCCCTCACCGTTGTGCTCAAAGACCCCGAAGGAAACCCCCTTAGCGGCCTGACCGTCACTTTCACTGTCCCATCGAGTGGAGCGAGCGGCAACTTCGCGGGAGGCGTGAATATGGCGGTCACGAACTCATTGGGAATCGCCACTTCAACGACATTTACTGCAAATTCCGTCGCGGGTTCCTACATAGTGTCAGCCGCATCGCCGAGTATCACTGGTTCGGCCAACTTTGCTCTGACGAACACCACAGGCGCGCCGGCCACGATTACGGCTGCGACGCCTCCGCTGAGCTCTCTCGTCAACAACATCTTCGGTGACTTAGTGGCCGAGGTGAAGGACGCCGGAGGAAACCCGGTGAGCGGAGTAACCGTTACCTTCACGCCGCCGGCCAGCGGAGCGAGCCTCACGTTTGGGAGTGGAGTGAACACCACAACCACCACATCCTCGGGCTACGCCATAAGCTCGCTAGCGACGGCGAATGGCACGCCAGGTGTTTATTCGGTCGTGGCCAGCGCTGCCGGTTTGGCCCAAACCACGAGCTTTACGTTGTCTAATACCGCCACAGCGCCGGCATTAATTACAGCGATAAGCGGCACGCCGCAAAGCGCTCCGCTCTTCACTAGATTTGGCGCACCCTTGATGGCCAGAGTGACCGATGCTAGCGGCAATCCAGTGAGCGGGGCAATTGTTCAGTTTTTTGGGGCTCAATCCTCGTCGGATGCATTTTTCGGTACATTCTCAAACGGCCTCATTCAGGACGACGAACTGGTGGATGCCAATGGCGTTGCAACCTCGAAGGCGTATACCGCGAGCGGCGTCGCGGGCTCTTACACCATCTCGGCGCTTGCCGAAACATACAACTACGGAGGTTCGGGGGGATACGGCGTCGGGACCGCTTTCTCGTTAACCAACATCGCTGGCGCCCCGGCGCAGGTCGTCAACGCAAATACGGCCATTAAGTATCCTTTGACCACTGTTCTCGGCTTCGCTTTCCCTAATGCGCCGATCGTACGCGTCACCGATGCTGGGGGAAACCTGCTGGCCGGCGTCCCGGTGACCTTCAGCGCGCCCGCCAGCGGCCGAGCGCAACCTGTGGCGGGAACTCGCCATGCAACATCACCCTCCTTACCGACGCGACCGGAAGAGCAATGTCGCCGGTATTGATGCCCAAATGCTACTCCCGGCAACTACAATCTGACGGCCAGCGTGGCGGGACTCGCGCCGATCAGTTTTCCTTTGATAAACGTCGACTACAGCCTGGCCATGCACACTCCGGGCACCGTGCAGATCACTCCGGGAACGGCGGCAACAGTGCTTTTGGATATGGCAACGATCCCAGCAAACACTCCCATGCCGGACGGCGCCTTTTTGTCCTGTCTCCTTCCGGTAACCTTCCTGCAACCCTATTGCGTGTTCAGCAGGCCTGCCGGCTTGGCAGAAAGCTTCCCTGGTTTAGACGTTGGGGCTGCGAACGCAACGGTCACCCTCACCATTTTCACGAGCGGGGTCGCGGGTAATCCTGTTGCTCGTCTCCCAGTGGGAAACCCTGGCGCCCTCCAACCCCTGCCGCAATGGACATACCTCTCCATATTGCTTTCTACAGCGATGATCGGGATCTTCATCGCGGCCAAGGAAACGGTCCGCTTCCGAAATTTGCAGATGTCCGTAATGCTTGCCCTGCTGGTGATCGCGGCCACGGGGTTGATGAGTTGTGGTGGTGGCTCCGCTACGACGGCGTCGTCACGGAATCTGCTTCGCCCACTCCGCCGGGACCCTCGACCGTAACTGTCACATCTACAGTTTCCTTGGTTTTGGGCGGGAGCGTCTCCAAGTCAATTACGATTCCGGTCAACGTGAAATAACGCGGAAGCCGCGCAGCACCCGCAGCCGTTTCAGATTTAGGCGCCCGCCCCCTGGCACAGCCACTCTTGGCTGTGCGAGCTTGCATCTTGAGCTGACACGCGAGCGCGCAGCCAGGAGCGCGCCGTGCCGCTACCGCGCCGGATTCG
>CAWGNM010000018.1:0-398945 GCA_963823935.1 uncultured Acidobacteriota bacterium | reverse complement strand
CGGCGCCGGACACGTGCTGCTCCGTCCTGCTGCTGATGGGACGGGTGTGATCGCCGGCGGCGGCGTGCGCGCGGTCGTTGAGCTCGCCGGGGTCCGTAACGTGCTCACCAAGTGCATCGGGTCGAACAATCCACACAATATGGTCAAGGCCGCTATGCAGGCCTTGCGTGCACTGCGGACGCCGGAGGAGATCGCCGCGCTGCGCGGCAAGACGCTGGAAGAGATTCGCGGGTGATGTCATGAGTGAACCGAGCATGTTGAAGGTCACCCTCGTGCGTAGCGCGATCGGGGGGACGCACCGCCAGCGGCAGACGCTGCGGGCGCTCGGTCTCAATCGTATCCGCAAGACGGTGATTGTACGCGACAACGAACCCATGCGAGGGCGGCTCCACACCTGGGCCACCTCATCGAGGTGCAGAGCTAAATGAACCTGAGTGATCTAAGACCCGCTGCGGGCGCGACCAAGAAGCGCAAGCGGATCGGTCGTGGACCCGGCTCCGGGCACGGTAAGACCTCCGGCAAGGGCCACAAGGGCCGTGGTGCGCGCTCGGGCGGCAACACGCCGCCGGGGTACGAGGGCGGCCAAATGCCGTTGCAGCGGCGCCTGCCGAAGCGCGGCTTCCACAACCCGTTTCGGGTGGAGTACAGCATCGTCAACCTCGGACAGCTCGACGCCGGCTTCGAGGCGGGTGCTGTGGTGGATGGCGACGCGCTGCGCGCCCGCAAACTGGCGCGTCGTGGCCAACCCATCAAGGTGCTTGCCGATGGGATTCTGACGAAGGCATTCACCGTCAAGGCGGATAAGTTCAGCGCCGCCGCCAAGCAGAAGCTCGAGGCCGCTGGCGGCAACGCAGAGGTCATCACCCGTGGTTGAAGGTTTCCAAAACGCCGGCCGAATTCCGGAGCTCCGGCGACGCTTACTCTGTACCTTGCGCTGCTGGCGGTGTATCGCGACGGTCGTCGCGATCCCGACCCGGGGATCGACGGCAAAGCCTTGCCACTTCTTTCAAGCCGCAAAGAACACCATGTTCGGGATGGTCAACCTGTTTTCCGGCGGTGCCCTGGAGAAGTTCTCCATCTTTGCGCTTGGGATCATGCCCTACATCAGCGCGTCGATCATTTGCAGCTGCTGACGGTCGTCATTCGCGGTGATCGGCGATATTCAAACCGCGCGCATCAGCATCGAAGACGGCGCCATCTTCAAGGGCCGCATCGAGATCGATCGTCCCGGTTCCAAGCCGGCTCCCGCTCCGGTTCCTGCTCTCAGGCCCGAACCGGTCGGCGTCCTGGTTGGCTCCAGCGCCGATTAACCCAACTCTCTCTCAACGCTCCGCGCGCAGCCGAAGAGGGATCTGCGTTTTGTCGCCACAGCAGATTCCTCGTCGCCGCCGCTGCCCTGCGCCTAAAGCCCTCGCCGCCCTCAGCCCTTCTTCCCATTCCTTCCGTTCGCCTTCCGCAAACAATCCTTGATCCGCCGCCAGGCTTCTCCCGGCCCTCTCACGTCGATCACCTTGTACTTTTTGTTGCTCAATTCCCGATAGTTCACGAAAAAATCCTCCAACTCCTTCACGAACTGCTTCCCCAGATCGTCGATATGGTGCACGTGCGCCCACCGGTGATTGCTCTCCTCGATGGCCACAACACGGTCGTTTCGCTCCTTGTCGCCCTTCTTGCCTTCTTCCCCTTCGATCACCCCGATCGGCCGGCACTTCAATAGGCAGCCGGGAAACGCCGGCTCGTCCATCAGCACCAGCACATCGATCGGATCTCCATCCTCCGCCTTAGTCGACGGAATGAACCCAAAATCGTGCGGGAACGTCATCCCCGCCGGCAGAACCTTCTTCAACGCGAAGACCCGCTCGTCCTGGTCGAACGCGTACTTGTTCCGCGACCCCTTGGGCGTCTCGATGACCACCTGAACCGTCTCGTCGTCCTTCCGATCGGTCGGCGCCAGCCGCGACGGATCGGCCAGCCCCTTGTCGTTTTTTCTTGATTTTGCCATGGGACCTCCCGGCCGGGGCGCCACTTTTACGCAGCGCGGTCTTGGTAGCGGCTCGATACAGCTTGACGCCACCCCAAAATTCGATGTAAGAGCATGCTCGTTGGAGCCAGAAGGAACGATAGGCCCAAGAAGAACGATGGGCCCAGCAGGCCCAGGAGGAACGATGCGCCGTTGGAGTTCGATTCGCTGGACAGTCCTAGCTTTGTCTTTGGCCGTGCTGGTGGTTGGCGGAGGTCTGCTCGCCGGCAAGCTTCGCGCACAGCAGCCCGCCGTGAAAGTGCCGGCCCACCCGTCCCCGTACTACGTCATCAATTTCGTGGACTCCGTTCCCAACTACCGCGAAGCCGCAGTCGCTACCCTCAAGCAATACGTCGCCGACATGCGCAAGGAGCCCGGCAACCAGAGCGCCGAGGCCCTGGTTCAACTCAACCGCCCCAATCATTTCTTTCTCTACGAAGTCTGGGAGAGCGACGAAGCCTTCCAGAAGCACGAAGGCTCCGCCACCACACTCCAGTTCCGCAACAAGATACAGCCGATGCTAGGCGCTCCCTTCGACGAGCGCGCCCACTACAAACTCGAATAACCCCGGGAGTCCGTCGTGTAGCCAAGGGCGCGCTCACGATGCTTGTAGCTCAGGTCGCGCCCGCGCCTTTTGCGGGCGAGACCTGAGGCTTTGGGGATCCACGCAGCGCGGCGCCTTTGCGCGTGCTAGGACCCTACGCCGCCGCCGCGCGCCGCGCGATCGCCAGCACCAGCTTCCCTTGCGTCTTGCGGCTCTCCATCAACTCGTGCGCCTCTCGCGCCTGTTCCAGCGGCAGCACCGCGGCAATGTTCAGCTTCAGCCATCCGTCGCGAATGCCCGCGATCACGTCATTGGCGCGCCGCAACAGCTCTTCCCGCGTGCGTATGAAGTTCGCCAAACTCCCCCCGGAAAGCGACACCGCCCGCGCCATCAGCGCGTTCGGTGAAATCGGGTCCGCCTGCCCGCTGGCTGACCCGAAGATAACGATGTGCCCTCGCACCGCCACCGCCTCAAGATCGCCCTTGAACGTGCTCTTACCCACGCCGTCGATAATCAGATCGGCGCCATGCCCGCCCGTGATGCGCTTGGTCTCGGCCACGAAATCCTCGTCGGTATAGACGATCACGTGATCTGCGCCTTGTTCCCGCGCCGTCCGCGCCTTCTCCTCGGTTGACGTCGTGCCAATCACCGTCGCGCCCAGGTGCCGTGCCCACTGCACCAGCAGCCCGCCCATGCCTCCCGCCGCCGCATGCACCAGCACGAACTCCCCCGGCTTCGGCTTGTGAAATTCGTGGATCAGGTAATGCGCCGTCATCCCCTGCAGCGGAAATGCCGCGCCTTCCTCGAACGTAAATTCGTCCGGCAACGGGATCAGCCGGCTGGCGTCCACCGCAATCGCCTCCGCATACGCGCCCGGCTGCCCCACGAACGCCACGCGATCCGACGGCTTCACCTCTGCGACGCCTTCCCCCACGGACTCCACCACCCCCGCGCCCTCCGCCCCCGGCGTGAACGGCACCTGCCGCGGATAGCTCCCCCGCCGCTGCCCGATGTCCATGAAGTTCACTCCCGCCGCCACCACGCGCACCACGGCCTGCCCCGGCCCCGGCTCCTCCACCGGCGCGATATCCTCGAGCTGCAACACTTCGGGCCCGCCAATCTCTTCCACACGAATCGCTTTCATGAGCATTCTCCTTTCCCTATCGTCCGCGCTCCGCCCGCTCCTGTGTATCAGGTGTCTAACGTAGACGCCGCACCATCCCCGACCCAGGCCAAAGCCCTAAAAAACAGCCAAAGGATTAATCGGCGATCCCGTTCCGCCTTCCACGGGCAGCGGCGCAAACGTCAGCATGAACTCATACCGCTTCAGCTTCCTGGCCGTCTCGACGGCGCGCTCCAGGTCAAGATTCTCGACAATGCCCACGCCCATCCAGTTCAGCACTGCCTGGTGAATCGGATTCACTGGAATGCCCTGGGCCGCGCCCCATCCCGGCCGCGGCGACCAATCGATGTTGAAGTCGTGGCCAATAAAAGCCACTTGCCGCTCCTTGATGAACGGCACGACATCGGCGAAATAACCGGGAATCGCGGTGGGGTCCGGCCCTTTCGCCGCCCGCCGCTTCCACCGCCCGACGTAGAGCATGATCACGTCGCCCGGTCCCGCCTTTACGCCGGATTTCTTTTCCCACGCCTCCAGGTCGGCGCGGGCAATCGGCGTGCCCGGCTCGATCCAATCGACCCCCTTCAATTGGGGCATGTCGTAAAGCACGGCGCGCGTCACCACGCCGTCTCGCCAGGCCATGATGTCGTCTTTTTTGCACCCGGTTTCAGGCGTCAGGTTATCCTTCACCGAATAGCCGTTATACATTTTGCCTTCGAGATAAAAATGGCAGAAGGCATCCATGTGCGCGGTCGCCAGGCCATGGTAACTCACCTCGTACCGGTCGATGGTGTTGTAATCGCCGATGCTTTCCGTGGTGCGATGGAAGATGCTGCCTTCGGGAACTTCAGCATCCACTTCTTGCGGAACGGCGTGCGCCAGCGAGATCACAATTCCGCTTTTCACGAGGCGCGCCGCCGTCAGGCTCTTTTCCGCGGTGATCAGGTTCGACGCGCCGCGCTGATCGTCCGCGCCCCAGCGGCCCCAGTTCTTCATCTCCATGCGCCATCGAAGATAGTCCGCCGGCGTCGCGGCGGCGGAACCCTTGCTCTGGCTCGGAGCCCGCTGCAAGAAAATCGCCAACAGGCTCGCCAAGGCCATTCCCAAAGCCAACCATCTCAGACGCTGTGCCATGATCCCTCCACCGATCGGAGATTCTTCTGCCGCCCGAGTCTACACCGCCGCCCATAGCTCTCACGCGTGGGAGTCCGTCTTGTCGTCCAGGTACTTCGCCGACAGCGGCGTCTCCACGAACTTTCGCCCCTCGCGCCGCACTCGATAGCCGCCAGCGTTAGGCCGTGCAGTCACGATCCGCAGCAGTTTCCCATCCACAAAATGCGCCGCCGCTCCGTCCTCCAGCGCCAGCGTCTCCGGCAAAACCCCTCTGGCCACCATCTCCCGCGTTGCCGGACGACGCTCCACCTCGCCATCGTAGTGCGGGCAGCACGCCCCGGGCAGCCAGCCCAGGCAGCGCAATGGCGCCAGTCGCCCCGCCCAGGAGTCCGTCACTCCCGTCTCGAACCAGCAAATCGCTCCCGCGCTGATGCCCGCCAGCACCGTCCCCTGATTCCAGGCCTGCCGAAGCAGTTTCGGCAGCTGCCATTCGCGCCATACCCCGAGCATGCTTTTCGTGTTGCCGCCGCCCACGTAGATCACGTCCAGATCGAGAATCGCCTCCTCCAACTTCGGGGTGCGCTCGAAAAGCGGCAGATGCGTCGGCCGGCATCGAAGCTTGGCAAACGCCGCGTAGAATTTCGCCACGTAGGTCGGCGCATCGCCGGTTGCCGTGCCCACAAAACACACGGACGGATTCCTTCTCCTCGCCTGCGCCAATATATAGAGCTCCAGCGCCGGGTTCTCCGGCTGTGACGCAAACCCGCCCCCGCCCATCGCAATGATCTGCCGTCTCGTCTTGGCCATGTTTGCAGGTCGCTAGCTGCTTTGCCTGTCTGCGTGCTGCCCCTACCGCTTCACCTGTGCCCGTAACTCGTGAAGACGTAATCTCTGCTCTTCACCGTCGTGTGACACGCGAGTCTCGGCAGAATGCGACGCCCGCGGAAGAATGTCCATGAATTCTTTGCCGGCAACGCGAGCAGCCCCACACCCGTCGAACAATGCCGCATCCCCACCCGCCGCTGTCCGCGAAGCACATTGAGCCGTGATCAAGCACACATAAATCTCGGTACCACGCGAGCAACATGCGAGCAGGCCATCGAGAGGAGAATGTCTCCAACTCAGTTAGCCCTGCTGTTCCTTGCATCTCCCCTTTTAGCTCAAGTTGCAAATGAGCCGATGCCCAACGAGTCCGTTCGTCAGTACTTCTTCAAAGATAAGTATGTGCTGGGGTTGGCTGCGATATCGACCGCGGCGCAAGTTGCTGATGGTGTCACAACCATAGGTTATGAACATCGTGGCGATGTCGAGGGCGACCCTGTCGCACAGGTCTTCCTTGGTCGGAATCCATCATGGGCGCGAATGGTTCCCATCGGGGCAGCGCAGATAGTTGGAACGGCGTTCCTTGCCCACCGTATGAGAATCAGCCATAACCGATTTGCCCATGCGATTTGGTGGTTGCCACAATCCCTCTCTATTACCGTCGCAACCGGTTCAGCCATACACAATCATTATCTGAAGTAGGAAGCCGATCTCTTCCGACGAAGGGTGGGGCACCCAGCCAAGGACAGAGGAGTACCCCTCGGAGTCTATCCACGTAGAGATGAATCTCGGGCGCCTGTGTCCGTCGTCACACTGGAGTTGTGTGTCTGTCACTGCATCGCTCTCTTGATTCGCGCAAGCATTACGCGTGAACTTTGCCGAGAGGAGCATACGCATGAGTTGCCTTAAGTTTCTGACCCGCATGACGTTTCGTCCCGGGAAGCTTGGAGATTTGATGAAAACGAAACTTGTGTTTCTAGCGTTACTGTCGCTTGCTCTTGCTCTGCCGGCGTTCAGTGTCGGCAGCAAGACTTACAAGACTACCTATCCCGTTCCTTGCAGCCAGGTGTGGGGCGCGGTCAAAGTCGCCCTTGCCAATCCGGACAACTACAAAGACGTGCAGAGTGACGAAGACAAAATGACTGCTGAGTACAACGTCAAACACTCCCTTCATTGGTCCATTACCGGAGCCATCAACCAGGGCAAAAACTCCGTCACCTTGTTGCCGGTCGGTACCACGTGCGAGATGAGTGTTGTGTCGATGTTTAGCGGACTTTCGCACAACGACCAGGGTGACTTCAAGAAGCGCGTGGATGAATCGCTGGCCAAGCTGAAAAACGCGCCACCTTCCGAGACTGCTAAGCCGGAGGATCCAGCCAAGTGACTACCGCAAGCCCTCGACGCCACAATGGCGTGCCAAGGTGTTCATGGTGCCGCTCGCCCCCGGCAGGAAGAGGGTGTCCTCCGCAGCGTTCAGAGACTCAAGCTGACAGCCCTCTGCCATTGGTCCTGCAAGACAGTTACGCTAATCTTTGCCGCCCTCGCACGCGTGAAAAGAGGACTCCCGCGCCCAAACTCGCCGCCCGCCCCGACCTCCCGCGCCGCCTCGCTCCCCCAAAAACTCCGCTACAATCGATCCCATGTCCGTCGCCATCGAGTGCCGCAGCCTGCGCAAGACCTACGACGCCAAAGTCGAGGCCCTGCGCGGCCTCGATCTGCAAATCCTCGAAGGCGAATGCTTCGGCCTGCTCGGCCCCAACGGCGCCGGCAAAACCACCGCCATCGAAATCCTCGAAGGCTTGCTCCAGCCCACTTCCGGCGACGTGCGCATCTTCGGCCGCTCCTGGCACGCGGACGCGCAGCAGCTTCGCCAGTGGCTGGGCATCTCCTTGCAAGAGACGCGCCTCTCGGACAAGCTCACCGTCCGCGAAACCGTCGATCTCTTCGCCAGCTTCTATCGCCAGCCGCTCTCTTCCGCCGACGTGCTCGCCGCGCTCGCCCTCGGCGAGAAAGCCGACGCCTGGGTGGGCAAGCTTTCCGGCGGACAGCGCCAGCGTCTCGCCGTCGCCACCGCCCTCGTCGCCAATCCGCGCATCCTCTTCCTCGACGAGCCCACCACCGGCCTCGATCCCCAAAGCCGCCGCCAGCTTTGGGAGATCATCGGCGAATTCCAGCGCGGCGGCGGCACCGTGCTTCTCACCACGCATTACATGGACGAAGCCGAACGCCTCTGCGATCGCCTCGCCATCATCGACTACGGCCAGACCATCGCCGAAGGGACGCCTCCCGATTTGATCGAGCGCCTCGGCGGACAAAACGTCGTCGAATTCTCCATCGCCGGCGCCAACCACAACGGCCCTCGAATCCTGGCGCGCCCTCCCCGGCGTCGAAGCTGCCCGCGCCGATAATGGACTCGTCTCGCTCTCCGTGCGCCAGCCTCACGTCACCATTCCGGCGCTGCTTGAAGCTGTCTCGCAGCAAGGGGCCAAGCTGCTGCATCTCACCACCCGGCAAGCCAGCCTCGAAGACGTTTTCGTCCGCCTCACCGGCCGCCATCTAAGAGAAGAAGCATGAGCTCCCCGCCAAAAACCGCCCGGGCGCGAAGCGCCACGTCAGAAAAAAGTCCCCATGCCCGCCGCGCCGGACTCCGGCCCTCGCCAAGAGATCGCCTGGCTGCGCGGCGGCGCTCGGCACAACGGCCGCTGGTCGGGCTACGCTCACCTTCTCGTCGCGCGCCTCCGCGAAATGCAGCGCGAGCCCGAAGTCATCTTCTGGGTCTTTCTCTTCCCTCTTTTACTGGCATTCGGATTGGGCATCGCCTTCCGCTCCCGACCCGCGAGCGTTCCCAACGTGGCCATCGCCGCCAGTCCCGGCGCGGACGCCGTGCTGCAACTGGCGCAGCGCTCCCCGCAATCCCTGCACGCGCGCATCGTTCCCCAAGCCGAAGCCCTCGACGGTTTCCGCCTAGGCCGCTACGATCTCGTCGTCATTCCTACGAGCACGCCCCCCGATAGCGCAGCGCTGGCAATAACAGCCTCCCCCAAATCGAATATCGCTACGATCCCGCCCGCCCCGAGAGCGTCCTCGCCCGCGCCCAAACCGACGACGCCTTGCAGGCCGCCGCCGGCCGCGCCAATCCGCTGCCCGCCTCCGCCCAAGCTTCCAGCGAGCCCGGCGCGCGCTACATCGATTTTCTGATTCCCGGCTTGCTCGGCATGAACCTGATGAACTCCGGCATGTGGGGCGTCGGCTTTGCTCTCGTCGACTATCGCCAGCGCAAGTTGCTCAAGCGCTACATCGCCACGCCCATGCGCCGCGGCGATTTCCTTCTGGCCCTGATGACCAGCCGTCTCGTGCTGATGATCCCCGAACTCGGATTGCTCCTGGCCTTCGGCATCTTCGTCTTCCACATGCGCGTCGCCGGCTCCTGGCTGGCCATCCTGCTCCTCGGAACGCTCGGCGCCGCCACCTTTGCCGGCCTCGGCCTGCTCACCGCCAGCCGCGCGCAAAAAATCGAAAGCGTCAGCGGCTTGATCAACCTCGTGATGATGCCCATGTGGATTTTCTCCGGCGTCTTCTTCTCCTACGAGCGCTTCCCCGCCGTCGTGCAGCCGCTGATCCGCGCGCTTCCCCTGACGGCCCTCAACGACGCCCTGCGCGCCACCATCCTCCAGGGCGCGCCCCTGATGGCCCAGGCGCAAGCCGGCCGCTTGCTCGTGCTCCTAGCCTGGGCCGGCCTCTCTTTCGTCCTAGCCCTAAGCTGGTTCCGTTGGACCTAAATCCGAGGCCAGCCCCGCAGCCGCGCGCGTCATCTAACGAACATATGCCACAGCGCACAAATCCCGCCCTTCGCTCTTCCCGCCGCTTCCTCGCGCCGGCTTTCCTCTTCGCCTTCGTGCTCCTGCTCTCCGCCTGCGCCCAAACCAAAATCGCCGCCATCAACAACGATCCCGCAAAGTATTCGGCCAAGGACGTCACCATCGCCGGCCAAGTGGTCACTTCATTTGGCGTACAGAATCAAGGCGCGTTTGAATTGGACGACGGTACGGGACGCTTGTGGGTTTGGAGCACCGGCTTTGGCGTGCCCGGCCAGGGCGCTCGCGTCGTGGTCACCGGACGAGTCCAGGCTGGCGTGGCCATCGGCGGCCGATTCTTCGCCAACGTGCTGCGCGAGACGGCGCCGCACAAGACCGCCTGAACTGGGTTTCTGAGCTTACTCCGATTCGGAACAACGGCTGAGTTTTCGCAGAATGGATTGGCCCTTTTCGACGGAAATCAAGCCGCGGCCCATGAGGTCCTGGACGAGTTCGCCCAACGCATCGCAGTGGACGTCTTTCGTTTTAGCCTGCGCTGCCAAATCCTTGGGAGCAATCTCCTCGATCGAAGGCAAACTCACTTCCGGCGCCAGAACGCCGCTCGCTTCGCCCAGCCATTCGTGCAGCACCCAAAGCTGTTCCGGCCCCACCGGGTTGAAGGCCAGCCCCATGCCCATCGAATCGAGCGAGTACACCACTTTGGCCGAAGCCTCGAAAGATGCGCCTTTTTTCTCGATGCGCACCTTCACGGCGGTCCCTTTGGCGAAAGGATTCAGGGTATCGATGAAGCAGCCATCCGGCCCCAGGTCCGCGGTGCGCGCCCGCAACAGCATCTCCGATTTCGGCTCGAACACCAGCGCGCTGGCCGTGAATGGTTTACGGCTGTTGCTGCGCCGCAGCAGCTTCTCCTTCGGCTTCGCGGTGACGGCTTCTGTAGCTACGAGTTTTGTCGTGAAGCTCATATCGATAGCCATGCCTATATAGCATCCCTCACGCGTCCGCCGCATTCCATGGGACCTTAGCGCCATTTTTCGAGGGTATTTTAGGTACAAAGGTACTATCGGCCATGGGCACAGCCACAGTGGCACAGCCACTCTTGGCTGTGCATCCGCATGGACCGGCAACTTGTAGCTCAGGTCGTCCGCGACTTTCGCGGGAGACCTGAGGCTCTTCGCTGTGGCACAGCCAGTTGGCTGTGCTTTCACTCCGCCGCGACATCTCTCTTCGTGCTTTGCCATCCCGCTCGCCTTGTAGCCCAGGGCGCGCTCGCGTTCTTTGTGAGTGGCCCTGGGGCTTTTCTGCGGCACAGCCACCCTTGGCTGTGCGCCGGATCCTTCTTCGCTAGGCCTCCGCGCAGGCATTGCTTTCGCCGACGCTCGCGTGTATGTTTTCGATTCGCCCTGGAATCGAAGCGCAAATCTTGCCCTTGCAAACCTCAGGCCACACCGAAGCCCAACCTCATCCGACTTCCCCCCTCACCGATCGCCCCCGCGGAAATCTCGCACTCGAATGCACCGCAGCTTTTCTCCTGGTCCTCGCTTTCATGGCCTGGATCCAGTTCGCCAGCCCGGCCATTGTGGGCAACGACGCCTACTATCACATGCGTTGGAGCCGCATCCTCCGGGACTCCCTGCCGCATCTGCCCGCCTTCAAGTGGCTGCCGCTGACGGTCCTTCGCCCCCAGCTTTTCGTGGACCAGCACTTCCTGTTTCACGTTGCGCTCATGCCCTTCACTTTCGGCGACCTCCGGCTGGGAGCGAAACTCGCTGCCCCGCTTTTCTCCGCCATCGCCATCACCTCGATCTTCGGCCTGCTGGTGGTCTATCGCATCCGCTACCGCTGGTTGTGGCTGCTCGCGCTCGCCGCGAGTTCCGAGCCATTTCTCTACCGCATGTCCATGACCCGCGCTCCGGCCCTTTCGCTTCTCCTCCTTGCCGTGGGCGTTTACCTCATCCTGGAACGCAGATGGGTCTCCCTGGCCGTCCTCACCTTTATATTCGTATGGCTGTACAACATGTTTCCGCTGATCGTGGCCTTCGCGTTCTTGTATGCCGTGACGGTCTGGCTCTCGAAAAACCACATCGACCTCGCCGCCCTCTATGCCACCTCGATTGGCGCGGCCCTGGGGCTGGCGATTAATCCCTATTTCCCCAAGGATCTCTTGCTCATTTTTCACCACGTGCACATGTTGCTGGCCGAAACGGTCACCATGGACGTGGGCAGCGAGTGGTATCCGTACGACACCTGGGAGCTGTTCACCCACAACGCCGCGCTTTTTGCTTTGTGCTTCGCCGCTTTGCTGGCCTTCGATTTCCGCACCCTCGATTTTCGCAAGGGGGCGCGCGATCGCCGTCCGCTATTCTTCCTCCTCATCTCCGTCATGTTCCTGCTGATGTCCCTCCGCTGGCGGCGCTTCCTGGAATACTGGCCGCCATTCGCCATCCTCTTCGCCGCGTTCACGTTTGGTGCGGATGATGCGGACGGCGCGGTTGGCGCGCATGACTCACAAGGCGCGGCGCCCATCGAATGGCCGCGCTGGATTCCCGCGCGGTTCGGCATGGCGGTATTGGTGTTCGCGCTCGGCGTCGCAGGCGTCGTGAACGCCGCCGGCGCGCGCGCGGAGATCCGCGACCTTCGCGACCCGTTTGCGATGCGCGGCGCTTCCGCATGGCTCGCGGATCACACCCCGGACGGCTCCCTGGTATTCAACACAGACTGGGTGGAATTTCCCGAGCTTTTCTATTACGACCAGCGCAACGTCTACGCCACCGGCCTCGACCCCAGATACCTGTTCGACGCTGAGCCGGATCTATGGAAGGTCTACGATCGCATTACCCAAGGAGAGGAAAAACATCCCGGCCCGCTCATTCGCGAACGTTTTGGCGCCGAATACGTGGTTGCCAGAAGCGATTCCACCGATTTCCTAAACGCCGCCAAAGCCAGCGGCGACTTCGACACGGTCTATAGCGACGAATACGCCTCGGTTCTTCATGTGCGCTAATGCCCTTGCGCGACTGCCTCGCTAAGTAGGGTCTGTCCTCAAGATTGTGGTTGCATGTCCGCCAAGAGAACATCCAGTCTGCGGCGGTCAATAAGCTCTATCGGCAGGTTTTCAGCAAATTCCCGAGCTTGGTCGGTGAAACCAGACGTTGTGATCAAAATCCCTTTAACAGCCATCCTATCCGCTTGAACGGCACCATAAAACTCCCGAACAATTGGTGCTCCAACCGTCCCCGTGAACCGCTTGCACTGAATCAGGTAACGTCCCCCAACGATAGGTTTGTCCAAATGAGCCACGATGTCGATCCCGCCATCGCCAGTCGCTCGTGTCATCTCGGCACGAAAACCCATGCGTCCCAACATTGACGTGATCAATTTTTCAAACTCCACGCCGGAGAGCCTATCTAAATCATTAGTATTCGTAACCGATGGTTGTTGCTGCGGAGCTAATCCAAATGCTGCAAGCGCTGCGGCTGCGTCTGCTTCCGTGATTGTCGTCTTTCCGAAACGCGTAAGCCGACGCAGTAATTGTTCGATAGAGCGCGGAGTGCGCTCACTCGCACTTACCAGCATCGGTACAACTCCTTCGCTCAAAACAAGGCCAATCTTCGACGTCATTTGCACTGTCATTTCTTTCAATTCCTGATTTGAATAGGGCTGAAGGGTCAGCGGCAGGCTGAAACAGCGCAATAAATCCGGAGCTATTTCTCCGATCCTCGGTGCCGTTGCGATACAGGTGAAGCGATTGAGATTGAAGGGGTGAACCCGTGCACCACGGCCTTGTCCTATAACTAGATCAATACGGAAGTGCTGCAAAGCCGGTTGAAGTACCTCGGCCACGGATTTTCGGAGCTCCTGAATATCCAAAATCAGTAGTGCCTCTTGTATTTCCAAGCTGGTCAGTTGCGCTGTTAAGTCAGCCTTCCGTTCAAAGTCCCTAGCAGAGGCCTCTCGGATAGCCGTGTTAAAGGTTTTGGCGAAGGCTCGTGCAAACATCCGTTTACCCATGCCTTCTTCGCCCGTTATCAAGATGTGTTCGGGCGTCTGAGTATTAGCGGAGTAGAGTTCTCCGAACCTTTTCAGGCGCTCAACACATTCACGTTGGCCGATTAATTCCGAAAATGAGGGCAGGGCCTCAAGAATGGCTTTCTTGCGCTTTTCCTCTTCAGCCTGCAATGCTTTCTTACGGTTTTCTTCTTCTGCCTGTAAGGCTCTCTTCCGCTCTTCGGCTTCCGCTCGGAATTTGTCAACCCAGATACGTTCGGGCCATGGAGCACTCGGCGTCGGGGGCTGAACTGATGCACTCGGCATTGGGGGCTGAGCCGATGCGCTCGGGGTGGTGGACGGCCGGGGCTGAACTGATGGGGATACGATCGGGCTGCCGTGCTCGCTACAATAGTTCGATTTGCTTCCGATGCTTAACGGTACGCCACAAGTGGCACAACAGTCGGTCGCCTTGCCAACCTTATTAAGCGGCAGCTTAGCACCCGATTGAAAGGCACGGCGTCCGAACGAGGAAGCTCCGGCTATTACGGCGCTCGGGAACCGTTTGATAGCCGCGAGGATTCCCATCGGTCAGAGTCTCTCCGTGGGCCGGGAGTTTACCACGCGACCACCTTGACGGATGATCCAGCGTATACGCAGACCGCCACTGAGGTTCACCATACCTAGTTCAGTATTCGAACTTGCCCTCCACCAATGCGCCGATCTCATCCGGCGATAGTTCGCGCACACAAATATCGGCGCTGTTCGCGCTGCATTGCAAAATTTCAAACACCGGCGGGTCCAGCGCCGCCACACGCGCTTGCACGCGCTCCTTCTCGGATTCAGTGCCCGCTTCTCCCGCTTCGCCCGCATCCGCGACGTAAACGATCGAATTCCCGGGCGCCGCGCGCACCCGAAACAGCGCGCTGGGCGGCTCATAATTATCGTAGCTGAAGCACCGCCCGATGCAGGCGCGATCCACGATATGCTCGATCACCATTCGGGAATTTTCGATGGGTTGGATGTCGCTCACCACGCGGTGCCCGGCCGGCAAAGCGGCCACCGATCGCTCCACCCGCTCCTCCAGATTGTTCAGAGTTCCTGTATCGATGTAGAGAAAGATGAAAAAGAACAGCGGCAAGTAGCGCGCTGCCAATCACGACCCACTTCCTCGGTTTCATCGCGCCCAGCATCCAACACGCCAGAATTCCCGAGACCGAAGTGAGCCGCGGCGTAAGAATACGACAGAGCCGCCGGATAGTGCGGGAAGGCCACACCGGGTCGGCAAAAGGATCGAAGCCATTCCCGCCGCCACATAAAGCTGCAAGGGAATCCCGGACGCTTTCCAGAAGCCGCCCTCGCGCCAGCGGCCGCTCGCGGCGCTGATCAAGGCGCCCAGAAAGAGCGCAGCGAACAGCAAATAAAGCAGGTCATACCGCGCGCTATAGAGCATGAGTTGGTCCGCCCCGTTAAAAAAGAAATAGCGGGCCAACACATTCCAACTGACCTGTAATGCCGGGCCAGGAACATCCGCAGGCCGAACAAAAAGATCCCCGCCGCCAATAAAAGATATCCCTGGTAGCGAGGCGGCACCGCCTTGGCCAGGATGAGATACGCGCCCATGCCCGCCAGGCAGATCACGCCGAGCGGGTGCGCCATCCAGATCAACGGAATCAAAGCCGCCGATATCAGCGCCCCGCGATTCCCGAAGCGCAAATAAGCCGCCAGCGCAAAAAAGCACAGGCCCAGCGAGATGTAGTAGTTCATGAATCCCATCTCGAAGGTCCAGCCGTAAGCGAAAACCGCAATGAGCGGAGAAAGCTTCCAAGGCGCGCGCCGCGTGGCCGCGGCGATCAGGGCAAACGCGCCCCAGAAAAAAATCAGCACGGCGAACGATACGGCGATCTTTTCAGCAGCGCGCAGGCCGAAGGCCGACCCCAGCCAGCTCAAAAGCAGATCGTAAAACACGTTGTTCCATTGCCGTGCGATCCATAACCCGGGGGCCTGCCCCTGCCGGACAATTGCGCCAGCCACGCATTGTAAAGATGGCTGCCGAGATCGCCCGCTTCGATTCGTTTGTGCCAGTAGACAGGAATGAGCAGCGCGGCGGAGACAGTGGCAAACCGAGTGGCGGCTTTCCGCGGAAACCGCGCCCAGAGCGAGAAGTTCGCCCGCGCCGGTGTGGGCCCGTGATTTCGGTTTCCGTTTGGACCTCCGCTGCCGGCCCGCTATGCTCTGGAAATTACTTCTCGAGGACCACAAACAGCCCGGTCACCGGCGAGCCGTACTCCGTGCGCAGGAACTGCTCTTCCAGGCGCGCCACCTTCAACTTGGCCTCGGCCGCCACGTCGCGAACGTGGTCGATATGATGTGTATAGCGGCCCGTGTCGCTCAGCCGATGCGGATAGCGGTCTCCGCGCTCCAGCGTGAAGGCAAAAAGGCCTTTCGGGCACAGCAGCGCCGCCGCGGGCACCAGCACCTGGCGCAGGTCTCCGAAATAGATCAGGCAGTCGCAGCAAACGATCAGATCGAATCGCTCCTGCGAGAGATACAGCCAATCGGTAATCTCCGCCACGTCCAGGCGGTCGTAAAGATTGCGCGCCCGCGCCAGCTCGATCATCTCCGGCGAAATGTCCACGCCGACCAGGCGCGAAGCGCGCGGCTTGAACTGCACTCCCGCCAAGCCCGGTCCCGCAGCCCAGATCGAGCACCGCCAGATTCCCCCGGTCGCCCAGCAGCGGGTCGAGCAGTTCGCGCACCTGCTCCGGAGCTTTGTAGCCCAGCTCCTTGCACAGGTTCGTCTCGAAGGTCCGCGAAAATTCCGCATACATCTGCTGCAGCGCCTCGTCCGGCACGCGCGGCGGAGGCGGCTCGTCTCGCAGAGCCACCAGCAGGTGCCTGATCTCCGCATCGTCGGGCTTCAACTCGATATATTTCTCGTAAGCCGCGCGGGCATCGTCGCGCCGCCCCAGCATCTCGGCCATCTCGCCGAGGTCGTACCACATGTCGGCGTTGTCCGGCGCCAGCGCCGTCGCCTGCTGCTGGCAGACGTATGCCAGCTGCTCCTGATTCCGGTGGCGCAGCCGGCGCGAAATCTTGTGCAGTTCGTCGAACGAAAGCTCGCGGTGCGCGTTTCCCGAATCGCCGCCCGGCACAAGCAGTCCGGCCGCCACCCCCTCCTCGATCCAGCGCTGCACTCCTTCCGCGGACGCCTCCGGAAGCATCGGCGCGAGGAACGCGCAGATCTCCTCCACGCTCCGGCTGCCGTCGCACAACTCCACGATCACGCTAGCCGTGGGGTTCAGTTCGTGCAGTTTTTCGGTGCTGGAATCGTAAGCCGCGTAGCCGTTCTCGGTCTGGATAAGCTGAATGGCGGGATTCAGGGCGGGGTTTTGCATCCGGCGGTGCACACATCGGAAGCCAAGGCCGTGTGGCCTGCAGGATTCTCCCACACGGCCGGCCTTTCCTAAGCCAGCGGCCCGAGACTGGTTGAGCCGCCGGCGTCAGCGCACTTTTACTGAGGCTCGTCTCCGCCCTTCTTCTTCTTCTTTTTCTTGGGGGCGTTGTCGTTGTCATCCTGAGCCAGCGCTTGTGACTTCATCAGCGGCAAAGCTGCCACTGCTGCGCCACCAAGCAACAGGCCCTTCAGGAACGAGCGCCTGCCGTTGTTGGACAAAGCTTCGTCCATTGCCTTGATTTTTTCCTTTGACATCCGTGGCTTCTCCTTAATTTTAGGCTTATAGAAGTACACCTAAGCGCCGCCGACCACGTGCACGGTGCCGGGAAAGGATGTTAGCAGAAATTTGCACAAACAAAAGCCCTTTCTTTACCCTTCGCCTCAATCCCTGCACTAACCGCAGCCATCGGGCCACATCGGGAACACCACGTATTGTCTTTTCGGCCGGAATTGTGAAGTGGCCCTGAGGTATGGCTCCCGGTATGTGGTCGCGAACGCAACCCCGTTTTTACCGGCAATCGATCCGGCGGCGGCCGAGGCCCAGGACGAGCGCCTGAAGAGTTTCCGATTATCTGTGTTGGCCTTCCCTTAAAGAGTTCCAGTGTGGGGCTTTTGTGGAATGGTGGCTGAAATGCACCGCTGCTGTGTTAAATCCACCGCTCCGCCGCGTAACTCTTCGATCTCGGCGCGCTCCTCCGCTCCAGGTAACCACATCCTTTTCAATCGACTACGGACGTTGCGCCGAGCCCGGCGGTTTGGCATGGGCTCTGCACTGATTCCCTACCATGAGGCACCGAATCCATAGGACACCCGAGAAAGCCACCGCTGGCGGTATGCCCGAATCCGAAGCCATCCGCTTGGCTCAGGGTGGCAACTCGCAGGCGTTCGAGCAGCTTTATGGCTTACACTGCCGGCGCGTCTATAGCCTGTGCCTCCGCATGGCCGGCGATCCGACCGAAGCCGAAGACCTCACCCAGGAAGCTTTCCTGCAGCTGTTCCGCAAGGTGCACACCTTCCGCGGAGAGTCCAGTTTCTCCACCTGGCTCCATCGGCTGACGGTGAATGTGGTGCTCATGCGAATTCGCAAGAAGCGGCATCTGGAAAAATCGCTCGATGCCATGTTCGAGCCCGAGGAAGAGTCCAAAGTTCCGGTGGAGTTCGGCGCGCCGGACCTGCGGCTCAGCGGCATGCTAGACCACCTGAATCTCGACCGGGCCATCGATCAGCTTCCGGAAGGCTACAAGGAGATGTTCATCCTGCACGACGTGCAGGGATACGAGCACAAGGAGATCGCCGCGATCCTGGGATGCTCGATCGGAAATTCCAAGTCGCAGCTATTCAAAGCGCGGCTTCGCCTTCGCGACCTGTTGCGGGAAGCGCTTCGCAGCCAGGCGCGGGAAGAGCGCGAAGCCCTGCGCACTCCCCTCCGCCCGTCACCAAACTCCCGCAATCGAAAACGCCCATTAGCTAAAACGATCGATTTCGTCCCCGCAAAACCGGCGCTCTATCTGAAGCCTCAGTTGGTGAAAACGGCAGCGATGGCCGCCCGCTGATTTGGGGATCTCACCCCTTGCGGGACGCGGCGAACGCCATGGCCTCGACGCGCTCGAGAACCCGGTCGTCAGTGCAGACCTCGTAGTAGGCGCGCTGCCCCGCCGGCGCCGATGCGGCCGTCGGAGAGCAGTTGCCGCACATAGCCGCGGCGCAGCAGGATCGGTTCGACGGCCTTCCCCGATGGGCGCCTGGCCAATAAAGAACGTGGTCATCTCGCGGTCCCCAGGGCATTTCGCACTCCACCTCGACCTGCGTGCAGCGCGATCTCCTCGGAGAGCTTGGCGAAGCCTTCCTCGTTTAGCTCCACGCCGTTCAGATTGAAGCGGATCAGGAACTCGTCGATCTCGTCCTCTTCGGCGCCCTCCATGCCGGGCTGAAAAACGAACAGCCGGAAGAGCGAAGACCTTGTCGCCCAGCATTCGCCGCGCCACCTTGGAGCAGCTCGAAAGCCGGTCGGATAGATTCAGCGCCTTCGAGATCATGATGCGCGAATCGCTATCCACCCAATAAGTCGGCGCGGAACCCTGAAACGCGATGCCCACGCCCAGCTCCAGGCGCGGCAATTCGCCGGACTCGGGCCGCTCGTTGTAAGCGGCGGCAGATGGCCAGAATCTGCCGCGCCAGGGCGCAGGCCTTGGAGACGGCGCGCTGGTGCGAGCGGTTGGACTCGGTCTCGAAAATCGCCAGCACCATGGCGTCGCCTTCGATAAAGACTTTGGCCGCGCCATAGCGGTCCAGGATGCGCTTCACCGGCTCGTAAAAATTCAGGCTGAAGAGCGTGGCGGGATTCAGCCCGCGGGCCAGCAGTTCCCGGGTGATCCGCGTGGATCCGCGCACGTCGGCCTTGACCACGGCGTGATTGACCACGTGTCCTGCGCCGGCGGCGCTTCCGAAGGCAGCAGAAATTCGTAGAGGCTGTTGTTCATGCGCGAGATTTCGCGCGTGCGCTCGCTGCGAACCAGCTGAATTCGCTCCATGGCCGCGGCCAGCCGTTCGTAATTGCGCAAGTCGCGGCGCAAGCGCATGAAATCCTCGGCGAAACGCAGCGCCACGGTGCGCGCTTCCTCGCGCGAATAGCGGCGCAGCTTCTTCGCCAGGGTCTCGATGCGTTCCATGGAAAATCCCCGCGCCGGAAACTGCTTCAGGATCTCCGCCACGCGCTCGAACTCCTCGCGCGACACCAGCGCCTTCTTGAGCTGCTGCAAGTGGATGGGCGGGCAATAGTCGTGGTAGATGTTGCGCAGCTCGTAGCTGGCCAGCACGTGGATCAGCAAATCCCGCTTTTCCAGGCGCGCGACCATTCGTCCAGCAAGCGCGTGCGCGCCGCGGCCGTTTCCGGCGCCGCCCGGCCACTCCGGCGTCGAACAGGCGCCGGGCGTTTTCCGGCTCGTTCAAATAGTCGCCCAGGCGACCCTGGTGCATTCCTGGGCCAGGAAATCGGCCTTGGTCTTGGCGGCCTCGATGCGGGGCGCGAGCTGTCGAGCTTGGCTTGCAGTTGCTTCATGCGAGCTTCCGCCCGGCCTAAGCTCCGCGCGCACCTCGGCCAGGTCCGCGCCGATCCCCACGCGCGCCAGCATCCCGCCGCCCGTCTCCAACTGCCGCGCCAGCGCGTTGCGCTGCTCTTCCACGCCGCGCCAGCTCCTCCCGGGCGGCCATCGCCGAATCGCACCAGCTCCTGATGCGCCAGCGAGGCCTTGCTGAATCTCGCTCGGCCCGCCCGGGCGCCAGAATCGTTTCGCGCAGAAAATCGAGCAGCAAGGCGTCGAAGGTCTCGAAGCGGTCCTCGTCCTTCTGAGTAGTTGCCCAGCAGAACGTACTGCTCCAGGAAGAGCAGGTCGTCGCGGCCGCCTTCCACGAAGGCGATGCGGTTGGCCAGCATTTCGTAGGCGCCGCTTTTGCTCGTCCCCGAACAGCGCCTTGCGCCAGCGGCCCAGATTGTTCTCCTCGAATTCAGTCCAGGATCTGGTAGATATGCTGGGCCACCTGGCGAAAGATATTGCGCCGGTTGGCCTGCAATTCGCGAGAGCCGCGCCTTCATGACGTGGGCCTGCTCGGAGCGCTCGAAATACTCGCCGCGGTTGCGAATCCACTCCTTGGCTTCCAGCAGCAGGCTGGCGAACTGCGCCGCCGATCTCCTGGGTCAGGAACTTGATCAGCGAGACGCGCAGCAGCAGGTCCAGCTCGATCTTCTTCTCGTATTTGGCGCGGGTGAGGGACGCCTGCAGCAATTCCAGCAGTCTGGCGCTTCCAGGCTCCGGTTTCCGGACCCTTGGGGGGCTTGTTGCCAGGCCGCACCGAGAAGGTCAGGTTGGCGATCTGGCGAATGAATTCCAGCAGGTAAGCGCGGGTCTGTTCGGTCCAGGGCGGGCTCAGATAGACGTCGTGGTGGATGTTATCCACGCCCACGGCCAGCGAGCCAAGCGGCAGTTCCGCCGCGTATGAGTTTCAGGTCGACGCGGGCAAAACTGCCCGAGAGCGCCGTTTTAAGGGACCCTTGGGAAGACATATCTCGTAGTCTTTTACGAGGTTAGCAGGGAGCCCGTAACGCTTGTATAAACAATCCAGTGGGCGCGGCCAAGCGGTTAACACCCGTTAGGAACGCCCCTTAGGCCCCTTCTAGCCTCAGAAAAAGGCCCCTGGAGATAGCCGGCCCCAGAATGGGCTAGGCCGTGCCGCTCTCTGGAGGAAAGGCGATGCTGATGCGCCGCCGGTCCCTTTCGCAGGTGCTCGAAGCTCACGGCCACCTGCGGCCAATCGGTGCGCAGCGTAAACCGCTCCGCCCACTCGATAATCACCACGCCCGGTTCGGCAAACGCGTCTTCCAAGCCCAGCGTCTCCAGATCGCGCAAGCCCTCGATGCGGTAAAGATCCACGTGATACACGGGTATGTGGTTCCGAAAAACGTGCACCAGCGTAAATGTGGGGCTGGTGACGTCCTCCTCCCGCGCCGCGCCCAATCCGCTGATAATTCCCTTGGCCATGGTGGTCTTGCCGCTGCCCAGATCCCCGGACAGCAACACCAACACCGGCGCGCGCAGCCGTTTCGCCAGCCCGCGCCCGATCTCTACAGTCTCCTCGGGCGAGGAGGAGACGATCTCAGTGGCAGGCATGATCCCATTCGTCCAGCAAGGCGTGCCCACGCTTCGGGCAGCGCTTCGATCACGTCCGAAGCCACCAGCGGCGCCTGCCCCACGTACTCCGCCGCCACGTCGCCGGCCAAGCCGTGCAGGTAGACGCCCAGGCCGAGCACCCGCTCCCAGTCCTTGGTGCCGAACTCCGCCGTCAGCCCGGCCAGCATTCCCGTGAGCACGTCCCCGGTGCCGCCGGTGGCCATTCCGGGGTTGCCGGTGGTATTGACGTAAGCTCGGCCGTCCGGCGTCGCCAGAATCGTATGAAACCCCTTCAGGATCACGTGCGCCCGCCATTGTGCCGCCGCGTCCAACGCCACTTCCAGGCGCTTGGCCTGAACGTCGCCAACTTTGGACTCGACGAGCCGGGCCATCTCTCCCGGATGCGGCGTGATCGCCAGCAGTTCCGCTTTTCTCTTCCCCAGTTCGCCCGAGCGTCCGGCGAAGGCGTTCAGCCCGTCGGCGTCGAGCACCACCGGCAAGGAGGTCGTCTCCAGGACCGCGCGAATGAACTGCTGCGTTTCGCTATTTGTGGAAAGCCCCGGGCCCATCGCCAGCACGGACTTGCCTTGGGCAATCTGCGCGAAGTGTTCGGCGTCCAGGTTGCGCATGCTGGCTGTGCCCTCCTCGGTGGAGAGCAAGCGCGCCGTCATCAGTTCGGGCATGCCCGCGGCCACGATCGGCAGCACGTTCCCCGGCGTAGCCACGGTGGCCAGGCCCGCGCCCACGCGCAGGGCGGCACGCCCGCCCAGCACGGCAGCTCCAGATTTGCCCAGCGAGCCCGCCACAACCAGCGCGTGGCCAAACGTGCCCTTGTTCGCGTCGGCCTTGCGCACCAGCGGAAGTCCGCGAAATTCACCCGGTTCGAGCCAATGCAGCTTCAACGCGGGATCGTCGTCCAGCAGTTCGCGCGGCGTGCCGATTTCGTGCACGGCCAGATGGCCCACGCAGTCGGCGCGCGGCGCCAAGAGCTGCCCAACCTTGGGCGCGGTAAACGTCACCGTCGCATCGGCGCGCACCACCGGCCCGCCGAAATCCTCATTTTCCGAAGCCAGCCCGGACGGCGTGTCCACCGCGATCACGAAGCGCCGGCAAGCTCCGCGAACCCGCCCCGTCTCTTTCTCGCGCCAGGCCCCCGCCCTTCTTTCCCTCCAGGCATTGACGTCCTCGATCGCAGACCCGAGCAGTCCTTCCACGCGCCCCTTCACCCCCGTGCCCAGCAGCGCGTCCACGACGAGGTCGGCTAAATCCAGATCGACGCGTGCGGCGGCCCAAGCCTCCGCCGAGGTCACCACGCGCAGCTCGCCGCCTCCCTGCTGCCAGCGCTGCAAATTCGTCGCCGCATCCCCGCGAATCGCCGCCGCATCGGCAAAAAGAAAAACGCGCGGCGCGGCGCCCCCTTCGCGCAAACGCCGCGCCACTACCATGCCGTCGCCGCCGTTGTTTCCCTTGCCGCAAAGAACCACGATATTGCGCGTGTCCAGATCGGAAAAGTTTCGCTCCAGATAATCCGCCACGCCCGCCCCCGCATTCTCCATCAGTTGCAGGCTGGGAATGCCGTAGCGCTCGGTAGTCAGCCGGTCCACCTCGCGCATCTGTTCCGCAGTAAGTACTTTCATGTCACATCGATCATGGCACGATCCCTCGTGAGTGCAAAAGGAACGTCTGCTTCCCCGCCCCGGGGCCACCCAGCTAGGCAGGCGCGCACTATGCTCGTTTGGCCTTCACGTCTGCAACGCGAATGATTACGCGTTTGCCAAGCGCCCGGGCTGCCCGAGTGATCGTATCGAGCGTCACGGAAACGTTCTGAGGGTCCAGCAGGCGATCTAACTGTGATCTGCTGGTGTGAAGCTGCTTTGCCATCGCCTGCTTGGTTTTTTGCTGCTCTTGCATAGCCTGTGAAAGTTGCCAAGCCAGCACTCGCTTGATGGCAACGGCTTCGACTTCCTCTCGGATTCCCTCCTGTTCGAGGAAGCTGTCGAAGGTCGAACCGCTGTGGTCCGTTCTTTTACGATTTTTCCTTGCTCTCATGGCAGCCCCCTTTGATGCTTCTTCTTGTTGCCTCTTGCCCGGTCGAAGTCCTCGTCCGGCGTCTTCTGTGTCTTTTTAATGAATCCATGCAGCAGGACCATCCGGCCCTTCCTATCGATATAGAAAAGCACTCGGGCAATTCGGTTCTGGACCAGGTTTGTTCGCACTTCGTAAATGCCCTCGCCGAGCGGTCTGCAAACGGGCATACCAACTGGCCAGCCAAACTCCACCGTTTTGATATCCTCGCCGATGCGTTTCCGATCCTCCGGTGAAGGCAGCTCCTTCAACCACTCCCTTACGGGTTCTCCCCCTGCCTCTGTCCTAAAGAAGATTGCCGGAACGCGTTTCCCTTGTTTTTCGAGCGCTTCAGGCTGGGCACCTATGCCGGTCGAAGGTTTGGGGTTCTTACCCACGGAAGGAGTGTACCATATACGGTACACACAGGGAAGGCTTCCTGTTCAGCGGCCGCATGACAAAAAGAAGTTCACCCCCGGGTTTGCACGTCGGCGCTCACTCGGTCGGGCTCGACCGCAGGCGGCTTACCCCGCAGCGAGGCTGCTAGCCGGCTGTGTTTGCGTCCGTAACTGAAGTAGATCGTCAAGCCCACCACCAGCCAAACCGCCAGCCGCAGCCAATTCTCCGCCGGCAGCGAGAACATCAGCAGCAGGCAGCACAGGATCCCCAGCACCGGCGTGACCGGGCTGAACGGCGCGCGGAACGGGCGCTGCACCTCGGGATGAGTTCGCCGCATGATCAGCACCGCCGCGCAGACGATCACGAACGCCAGCAGCGTGCCGATGTTCACCAGTTCGGCCAGAATTCGCAGCGGCAGGAACGCCGCCATGGTGGCCACGAAGACCCCGGTCAGGATGGTCGATTTCCACGGCGTGCGGAAGCGCTCGTGCACCGCGGCGAAGAATCCGGGAGGAAGCAGCCCGTCGCGCGCCATGGCCAGAAAGACTCGCGGCTGGCTCAGCATCATCACCAGCAGCACCGAGGTGATGCCGGCAACCGCGCCCACGGAGACCAGCAACTCCGCCCACGGCAGCCCCACTTGCCGGAAGGCGTCGGACACCGGCGCGTCGATATTGATCTGGTCGTAGCGCACCATGCCGGTGAGCACCGCCGCCACGGCGATGTAGAGGACGGTGCACAGCACCAGCGAGACGATGATCCCGATGGGCACGTCGCGCGACGGGTTGCGCGCCTCTTCGGCGTGGGTGGAGACGGAATCGAAGCCGATGTAGGCGAAGAAAACGATGGCCGCGCCGGCCAGCATGCCCACGGGTTCCCCGGCCGGTCCCGTTTGCCCCATCAGCGTGTGGCCGAAGAAGCTGAACCCCGTCAGCCCAAAGGGCGCGAAGGGATGCCAGTTCGCCGGATTCACGTAGAACGCGCCCACGCCGATCACAAAGAACACGATGGTGACCTTCAGGATCACGATGGCGGCGTTGAAGCTGGCGCTCTCCTGATCCCCTTCACCAGAATCACGGTGACCAGCCCCACGATGACAATCGCGGGCAGATCGAACCATGTGCCCGTCAGGGCCAGCGTGCCCGCTCCCGGGATCGAAATCGAAAGGCGCGTTCGTGAAGATGTGCGGCAGCTGCACGCTGAAGATGGCCAGGAAGTCCTGGAAGTAGTGCGACCAGCCGTGCGCCACCGTGGCCGACGCCACCGCGTACTCCAGGATCAAGTCCCAGCCGATGATCCACGCGAACAGCTCGCCCAAGGTGGCGTAGGCGTAGGTGTAGGCCGAGCCGGCCACCGGCACCATGGAGGCAAACTCCGCATAGCACAGCGCCGCGAAAATGCAGGTCACGCCCGCGACCACGAACGAGAGCATCAGCGCCGGGCCGGTGCGGTCGTGCGCGGCAATCCCCGCCAGAACGAAAATGCCCGTCCCGATGATCGCGCCCACTCCCAGGCTCGAGAGCTGCACGGGACCAAGGACGCGCCGAAGGCGATCCTCGCCGCGAAGCTCTTCGAGCAGGACCTTGTGCGGCTTGGTCATGAATAGTTGGCTTGGCATGGCTACCTTTTTTGCCTCATCTCTTGACGCCTAATCGGCCCGTGTACGCTTGCTCCCCGTCTAGTCCGAAATCAGGGCGCCGTCGCCTTGGCCCGCGGCCGCCGCGACCAGACCAGATACACCGGCACGCCCAGCAGCACGATCAGCAGGCCCGGCCAAGTGGTCTGCGTCTTATAGAGGATCAGCACGCATGATGGCCACGGCCATCGACGATATAGAACGCGGGCAACACCGGATAGCCGAAGGCCCGATAGGGGCGCTCGGCGTCGGGCCGCTTCCGGCGCAGCACGAATATGCCCGCAATCGTGAGCACGTAGAAGATCAGCACCGAAAAGACCACGTAGTCGAGCAGGTCGCTGTAGAGATTGCCGTAGCTCACCGCGCCGGTTGCCGCGTCCACGCGGCGGGTCCGCGCCAGCACCAGCACCGCCGCCCAAATGCCCTGAATGATCAGCGCCTGCGAAGGCACGTGCCGCTGCGTTCAAGCGCCCGACGGAGCGGAAGAACAGGCCGTCGCGCGCCATGGCGTAGTAGACCCGCGCGCCGGCCAGGATCAGCCCGTTGTCGCAGCCGAACGTGGAGATCATGATGGCGACGGCCATGATGGCCGCGCCGGCGCCGCCGAAGATGGCGCTGAGCACGGCAGTCGCCACGCGGTCGTCAGGGGCGCTTTGAATCTGGGCCAGCGGCAGCGTGCCGAGATAAGCGACGTTGGCCAGGAAATAGAGCGCGATCACGATGGCCGTGCCCAGCGCCAGCGAGAGCGGCACGTCGCGGCGCGGATTCTTCACTTCGCCGGCCGTGAAGGTGATGTTGTTCCAGGCGTCGGCGGAGAAAAGCGAGCCGACCTGCGCGACCCCGTACGCCACAAGCAAGCCAAACTCCCGAAGCCGCCGACAGCGCGGGAATCCAGCCTGCGCAGGAAATCCGCCCCGGGCTCGATGGTCTGCCCGCCTTGGACGGCCCAGACGCTGCGCGAAGTTGGCCTGGATGGCAGCCGCATTGCGCCCCAGGAAGATGCCCACGATAACCAGCCCGATCAGCGCCAGCGTCTTCGCCGAGGTGAAGATATTCTGGATGTACTTGCCCAGTTGCAGCCCGCGCGTGTTCGCGGCCGTCAGAAACGACGATCAGCAGAATGGCGAACAACTGCTGCCAGGAGAGGCTCAGCGCGTACTTGTCGGAGATGCCGATCGGCGGGACGATCCAGGCCGTCGGCGAAACCGCTGGCACCAGCACGCCGAGAAATCGCGCGAAGGCCACCGCCACCGCGGCGATCGTGCCCGTCTGGATCACCAGGAAAAGCGTCCAGCCGTAGAGAAAGCCCCAAAGCGGCGAGTAGGATTCGCGCAGGTAGACGTATTGCCCGCCGGCCGTGGGCATCATCGCGGCCAGTTCGCCGTAGGAAAGCGCCGCGCAGATGGTCAGCACCCCGGTAATCGACCCAGGCGACCAGCAGGCCGCCCGCCGAGCCCGTCTGCCGCGCGATATCCGCCGAGACGATGAAGATGCCCGAGCCGATCATCGAGCCGACCACGATCATGGTCGAGTCGAAGAGGCCCAGCCCGCGGATGAAGCCGTGTTCGCTCGCCATCGGCTCGGTGGAGCGGCTACCGAAGTTGCCGAAGTTGCAGACGATGTGCTCATGCTTCCGGCTCCGGGCGCGCGCCGCCAACGGTTCCGGCGCTGCCGGACTCCCGCCGCACCCGCGCGGCCTCATCGAGAAATTGCCCGTGCGCGCGACGCCGGATCGCTCGACACACAATCAGTTCGCGCATCACGGCCAGCGAATCGGCGCCGGCGCGGTAAACGTCCGCAGCGCGCTCGAGCGTGATGCCTCCGATGGCCACCAGCGGCTTGCGCGTGTGCCGGCGCGCCTCCGCGCAGCAGATCCAACCCCACCACGGGATCGGGATTCTCCTTCGATCGTGGTCGGAAAAATCGGGCCGAAGGCGATGTAATCGGCGGAGGTATTGTCAGCGGCGTCCAGCTGCTCCAGCGAATGCGTGGATACGCCTACCCAGCGGTTCGCGCCCACGATGCCGCGCGCCTCTTCCACGCCCAAGTCCTCTTGCCCACGTGCACGCCGCCCGCGTCCACCAGCAGCGCGATGTCCGGCGCGGTCGTTGACGATGAAACGCAGCTCCCGGGCGCGCTTCGGCCGCTCGCGGACAAGGCACGAAAATCGATGGGAAGACGATTCGACATTTCAAATGCTGCCGGCGTGCTGGCGCGTTTGTTGCGATATTGCAGAAGCTCGACCCCGGATTCCGCCATCATTTCGGCGAACGACAGCTCCGACGTCTTGAGCAGAGCCGCGTCGATTATGGCATAGAGAGGGGGGAAGACAAGGCTCATGTCGCCGCTCGTGCTACTTGCTGTGCACGGGGAGCAGGCGCTCCAGAAAGTGCGTGTCCAGGCGCCCGGCCTCGAAGTCCGGGATCCGCCAAAATGCGCTGGTGCAGCGGAAGCGAAGTCTTGATTCCCTCGACCACGAACATCTCCAGCGCCCGGCGCATGCGCGCGATGGCCTCGGCGCGGTCCCGGCCGTGCACGATGAGCTTGGCGATCAGCGAATCGTAGTAGGGCGGAATCACCGCATCGGCGTGAGCGGCGGTATCCACGCGCACGCCCGGTCCCGCCGGGCATCTGGAACGCGGTGATGCGCCCGGCGCTGAGGGCACAAAGGTCTCCGGATCCTCGGCGTTGATGCGGCACTCGATGCTGTGGCCGCGAAACTCGACCGGCCCCAGCCGCGTCCGCGAGCTTTTCGCCGGCGGCGATGCGGATCTGCGCCTTGATCAGGTCCACGCCGGTGACCATCTCGGTGACCGGATGCTCCACCTGGATGCGCGCGTTCATCTCGATGAAGTAGAACGAGCCGTCCTCGTCCATCAGAAACTCGACGGTGCCGGCATTGGTGTAGCCGATTTTCTTGCAGCGCCTCCACCACCGTGCGCCCCAACTCGCTCGCGGCGCTTCGGCGTCAGCGCCGGCGAGGGCGACTCTTCCACCAGCTTCTGGTGGCGGCGCTGGATGCTGCACTCGCGCTCGCCCAGGTGCATCACGTTGCCGTGCTGATCGCCCAGCACCTGAAACTCGATATGGCGCGGATGCTCGATGAATTTCTCCAGGTAGACGTCGGGAACGCCGAAGGCCTGCTGCGCCTCGTTGCGCGCCGTCTCCCACTGCGGCACCAGCTCGTCCCGGCTGCGCACCACGCGCATGCCGCGGCCGCCGCCGCCGGCCGAAGCCTTGATGATCAGCGGATAGCCGATGCGCGCCGCTTCGGCAGCGGCCGTCGTCGGCATCGGCCACGATGCCGTCGCTGCCGGGCACGACGGGCACGCCCAGCCGCGGCCATCTCCCGCCGCGCCTGCTCCTTCTCGCCCATCATGCGCAGGATGTCGGGCGACGGGCCGATGAACGTGATGTGCGAGGCCTCGCAAACCTCGGCAAAATTCGCGTTCTCGGAGAGGAAGCCGTAGCCGGGATGGATGGCGTCGACGTCGGTGATTTCCGCCGCGCTGATCACGTGCGGGATGTTCAGATAGCTCTCGGAGCTGCGCGGCGGCCCGATGCACACGGCCTCGTCGGCAAAGCGCACGTGCAGCGAATTGCGGTCGGCCTCGGAATACACGGCGACGGTGGGGATGCCCAGTTCCTTGCAGGCGCAGATCACGCGCAAGGCGATTTCGCCGCGGTTGGCAATCAGAATTTTGCGGAACATGGCTAAGGCAGGCCTGAAGAGGCCGACCGGCTATCTTCTTCTTCGCCGGACGAATGGCAAACAGCGGCTTGGCCGTATTCCACCGGCTGGCCATTTTCCACCAGGACACGCACGACTTCCCCGCTGATATCCGCCTCGATCTCATTCATCAATTTCATGGCCTCGACGATGCAAACCACCTGCCCCGCCTGCATCGATGTCGCCCACCTTCACGAAGGGCGGAGCGTCCGGGCTGGGCGCGGAGTAGAATGTCCCCACGATCGGCGACTTGATCGACGTGCAACTCCTCGCCGGGCGCGGGCGCCGGTTCCGGCGGCGCTGCCTCCGGCGCGGCGCTCGACAGCCGCGGCCGCGGGCGCCGGCTGCGCCGGCAAAGCGGGAGGCGCCAGCGCCCTGCGCGCGGCGCGCGGCGCACTCGACGCGGAAGCCTTTCTTCAGCCGGATATGCAGCCCGCCGTGCTCGTATTCGAACTCTTCCAGGCCATGGGCGGCCATGAAGTCGAGCAGCCTCTCGAATCTGCTCGAACTCCACACCAGGGATGGCCGGTTCCGAACTTGAATCTTTCTTGTTTCGAGGTTCTCGGGATCCTTTCATCGCGTCTCAGAGCTCGAGCAGTCCTCGAGGCGCGCTGGTCAGAACTTCGGTGCCACCTCGCATGGACCGCGACTTCATCCTCGATGCGAATTCCTCCCACGCCTTCCATGTAAATTCCGGGTTCGAGAGTCACCACGTTGCCCGCCCGAATCTACCTGTTTTTGGCGCTCGGCCCATCCGCGGCGTCTCGTGAATCTCGATTCCCAGGCCGTGGCCGGTGCTATGCACGAAATACGACCCAAGGCCATGCTGATTCAAGAAGCCGCCGCGCGGCCCGGTCCACGCTTCCGGCGGTTACGCCGGCGCGAAGGGCCTCCAGTGCGCGCCTGCTGAGCCTGCTCGACCGCCTTATACCACCGCCGTATCTCGGCCGGCGCGCGCCCCAGATACACGGTCCGCGTCAAGTCGCTGCAGTAGTGGCGGAGTATAGCACCCAGGTCCAGCACCACCAATTCGTTTTTCTGCAAGCGCTTCTCGGTGGGCTGGGCGTGCGGCAGCGCCGAGCGCGGCCCGGAAGCCACGATGGTATCAAACGAAGGTCCGCTCGCGCCCTTTCGCCGCATGCGGTAGTCGATTTCGGCGGCCAGGTCGCAGCTCGGTCACGCCCGGCCGCACATATTCCGAGCGCTTCTGCCATGACTTCCGAGGCCACCCGGGCGGCCTGGCGCATGACGTCCAGTTCCGCCTGCGCTTTTGATCTCCCGAATCCCTTCCACCAGGTCAGTGGTCGCTTTCCAGCGAACGCTGCGCCTGCCGCCTCCTTCAGGCGGGTCCATTCGGCCACGTTCAACCAGTGCCGACTCGAACCCCACCCGCAGGCGTTTCCGCGCCGATCTCGCCGCGCAGAAGCTCGCCGCACGCTTCCGTGAGCGGCCTTCCGCACGATGTGGACGTGCGTCTCCGGCGCCTCCTCGCGGGCCTGGATCGTGTAGCGGCCGTCGGTGAAGAGGTGCGCCGCATCGGCCAGCACCAGCAGAACGGCGTTGCTGCCGGTGAACCCGCAAGGTAGAAGACGTTGGGCAGATGCGTGAGCACCAGCGCGTCCGCGCCCGCCCCAGCCATCGCCTCGCCGCGCCTGCTTGAGCCTTTGCTTCTGAAAACACGCTCATAAAAAAAGGAGGAGACCCGTGTCTCCTCCCGTCCGTCCTTGAAAACTAGCTCGCGCCGTTAGCCAGGCAGAATCCGCGGCGTGAGGAAGAAGAGCAACTCCTGGGATGATACGTTGACTGAGGTTTCGCTTGAACAGATGCCCGATCAGCGGGATGCTGCCGAGCAGCGGAACCTGCTGAAGTGTTGGTCTGCTGCTGGCTGACCATCACGCCGCCGATCACCACGGTCCCGCCGTCGCCGATCAGCACCTTGGTCTGCGCCGACTGCGTATCCAGCGCCGGGATGCCGTTGCACCAGCGGGATGCCGTTGTCGATCTGCGTATTTTCCACGAGCACGTCCATGAAGACGGTTCCGTCGGCGGTGATCTGCGGCGTCACCTGAAGCCGCAAAACCGCGTCGATGTACTGCACGGAGATCGTGTTGTTGATGGTGGTCTGAATCGGAATCTGGGTGCCTTGCTTCACGATCGCCTTGGCGTTGTTCTGGGTCACCAGTTGCGGGCTGGAGAGCAGCTTGCCCACGCCCTTGGTTTCCGCGGCGGTGATCAGGTAGTCCAGGGCGAAGTTCGGCGAGATGTGAGAGAAGACTCAAGCCGCTGGTCGGCGCCACTCGCTGGGAAATTCGACATCAACGGAATCGATCCGGTGGACGTGGAACTGGCAGCAGTGGGAGGCCTACCAGATGGGAGGAGCCGGCATGTGCACGATCGGGCTGGCGTGCGTCGCGATCGGACTGCCGCCCAAGGACATTCGCGCTGCTCGTGGTTGCGTTCACGCCCGCGACGCCGAACTGCGTGCCGATGTCCCGCGCGAACGTGCGCGATGCCTGCACGACGCGCGCCTGAATCTCCACCTGCTGCGACTTGCGGTCCAGTTGCCGGATCAGGTTATCCACCTGCGGCATGGAATCCGGAATGTCGCGAATGATCAGCGTATTGGAACGGTCGATGGCCATCACGTCGCCGCGAGCAGACAAGAAATCGCTTGAGCGGCGCCACCAGTTCGCTGGCCTTGGCGTAGCTCAGCACGCGCGTCACGGTCACCGGAGCGGACCGCGTCCGTTTCGCGCCTTGGCCAGATCGCCTCTGTCGTTGGCTTCGCGCTTCATCGTATCCTGCGTGGCGATGCGCAGCACGTTGCCATCGAGTTCCTTGCTCAGGCCGTTGTTGCTGCAGCACGATGTCCAGCGCCTGGTCCCAAGGCACTTCGTCCAGCACCATGGTGACCGTGCCGTGCACTGACGGGATCCAGCACCACGTTCAGTCCGCTGATCTCATGAATCAGCCGGAAGAAATCCTTCAGATCCACGTCCTTCAAATTCACGGAAATCGGTTCGCCGCTGTAGGCTTCGCCTCCACGGCGGCCTGCCGGCCGAATCACTGGCGGCTGCGCATGGATCGGCAATCGGCCGGCGTCGCCGTCAGGCTTGCCCACTCGACGCGCCGTTCAGCGCGGGCGACAGTTGCACCGGATCGCGCTGAGGCTCTTGCGGCAAGGGCAGGCCAGGCGGCGTTGGCGCTCACGGTTTTCGGCAGGGTAAAATTCTGCGCGCTTTCTGGCTGAACCGCCGCAGGCTTTGCCGCGTCAGCGGAAATCGTCTTGTCGTTAGCCTTGTCGACGGGCTTGGCAAGAGCCGCGGACTTGGCGGCATCGGCTTTGGCCCCATCGGTGAAGGCCACCGTCAACGCCTGGTCTTTCAGGTCCACGGAGAACTCCGCAGGGGCTGTCCAGGTCGATCACCACGCGGACCTGGTCCGGCCGGGCTTGCCCCAGGCGCACGCCGCGCACCGGCTCGTAGTTGCTGGCCATCGTATTGCGCGGCGTAGCCAGGCGCGCTCCGTCGAAATCCACCACCACGCGTGCGGGATCGCTCATCCGCGTCACGTGGTAGTCTCAACGGCTGCCGCTCGCCCTGACGCGCACAATCGCCTGCTGGCCGTCGCGAGCCACCTCCACCTGCGAGACCGACTGTCACCGCAGAGGCTGTTGCCGTCGCGGGGTTGGCCGCCTGCGCGCCGGCCATATGCGGCACGAGCACCACGCCCGCCAGAATCAGCCCGCCCGGCCGGAATGACCGGCCAGTAGGTCTTCATTGCTGTTCTCCTGGAGTTGGATAAAGCCGCTTGGCAACTTCCGCGTTCCACGGCATTTGCCGAAGGGTCTTTCCCGGTCTGGTGAAAGGAAATGCCCTCCATCGTGATGTGTTCCACCTCGCCGTCGTACAGATGATCGCCCTCGCGGAGGAAATAAACCCGCTGCTGAGGATTGGAAACGATGGCGATCATTCCGTTGGGGCCGTTAACGATGCCGTCGATGCGCAAATTCCCGATCATCAGCCCAGGCTTGCCGGGCGGAAGATTGAGCGGTGTCCCGTTGCCAGACGCTTCCTTGGCCAGCAGCGGGGCAAACGGATCGCGCCGGGCGATGTTCTCCTTCACCGGCACAATCGCCGGCAGCGCGTCCGCTTTCGGAATATCTTTGGGCACGTCTTTCGGCGCCTCGGCCTTCACTTCAGCCGCCGCCTTGGGATTCGGAGTCGTGGAAATCAGCTTGCTTCGCGGCCCCGGGCTTCAAGCCACTCACCGGCACGCCTTTCACTCCCGGCACTTCCGCCACGGTCTTGATCGGCGGTTTCCCTTTGGGTGTGAACGGGCCGCGCGATTCGGCCGACGCGGCTGGGGCGTTCGGCGCAGCAGGCGCCGGATACCGGCTTCATTGTCGGCGCCAAAGGCCGATTGATCGGCGCGGTTGCCGCCGCCATCGGCTTGGCGTTCTGCGCCGGTGCCGGCGACGCTGCCGATGTGGCCGGCTTCGCGGCCTGCGCGGGTGCCGGCGCGGCTGGCGCTGGCGCCGGCGGGGCCGGTTTCGGAGCCGGAGCTGGCGCCGCCGCCGGTTTCGGCGTTTGGCCCAGCAGACTCCGCACTCTGTTCAGAACGGATGGCGACTGTTGCGCCGCGGCGGGCATCCCGGCAGCCGCCAGGCACAGCACGGCAATCCAGTTGGTCAGGTTACCCTTGCGCATGATTTTGTCTCGAAATCGCATCATCGGCTCGATTCCCTCTTAGTTCACTGGGCGCGGGCTGGCCGCGGGCCTCTTCGGCCCTGGGGGCGGCGCGGCGGACGCGTTGGTCGTAAAGAACGTCGTGATCGTGCACGTGCCGGTCACCGTGGTGGTCGGACGCACGGGATACGGCGACTTGACTCCCGCCGAGGCCGTCGAACCTCAGATCGCCCACATTGATGATTCGCGAGAGCCGGCTCAGCCGCGCGAAAAAGTCCACGATGTCGTAGTAAGGGCCGTCCACCTGAATCTCAAACGGCATTTCGTAGTGATAGTCGCGCGAAACCACGTCCTGCGCGGTCAGCTTGCGAATCTGCACGCCCGATGCGGCCGCCGCGCCTTGCAGCAGGCGCATGAATTCGTCGGTCTCCTTGTCTTCGGGAACGATCTGTCTGCAGCGTCTCCAGTTGCTTGTTGAGCGCGGTCATCTCCTGCTGGAATTCCGCGTAGCGCCGCTCGTACACCTGCAGCGCGCTCACTTCCTGGTTCAGTTTGCGTGTCCTGGTCGTGCAGCACCCGCAAGTCGGCGCGGGCCGTCGACACCGGCAGGCCCGGAACGTACATCCCGCGGCAAGCAGCAAAATCGCCAACGCCACGAAGACCAGCGCCTGGATGTACCACGGAGATTCCTTGAAGGAGATGACGCCATTGCTTCCCCTTAGCCCTTCCTGCGCCGGAGTCGAAGCGGGCGCCGGCGCCGGGTCTGGAGTCCGCCGACCTGTGCTTGCGGCAGCGCGAACTGCGCCGTCAGCGTGAACGCTAAACATCTGCATGTCCGCAGTTCTTGGTGTCCTGCGTCGGATTCCTTGATCTCCACCTGGTCGAAGTAGCCGGAATGCTTCAGCTGAGTGATGAAGTTGGCCACCGCGTTGATCGAGCCCGCCGTGCCCACGATCGTCAGCCCGTTGCCCTTGCGGTCCAGCGAAGTCAGCCACAGCGTATCGGTGCGCGTCGACCGTGTTCGCCAGCGCGTCCAGCAGCTCCTGCCCGCCGGTGCGGTTTCGCTGCAGCTGCTCGATGATGTTGATGCGCTGCTGCAAGACGCCTCTTCTGGCGCTCGAACTCGTCCACCTGCGTCTTCAGCTGTCTCCAGGCGGGCCTTTTCGCCCGCTCTGCTTCTGGATGTGCGCCGCACTTCGGCGATCTCCTGGTTCATGGAATGCCAGTTGTAGTAAAGGACGCCGAGCGCGACGACGCAGCGCCGCCAGGAAAAACACCACCTGCAGCGTGGCTTCCAGCGGCACTGCCTGGCGCTGCGCCTTTGGGTCGTAGCCCGGCCGAGTAAGTTGATCCGGATCATGGCGTGTCGAAGCTCCTCAGCGCCAGCCCCACGGCGATGGCCAGGCGCGGAGCAAGTTCGCGCACCTGGTCTTCGTTGTGCCGGCCGGGATTGATGACGATCTTCCGGAACGGATAAAGCTCCTCGACCGGCAGCGCGAACTCCTCGCGCAGCAGGTCCACCAGCCCGGGCACGCGCGCGGTGCCGCCGGCCAGTAGATTCGCTGGATGTTTTCGCCGCTCGCCGTGGCCCGGAAGAAATCGAAAGTCTTCTGAATTTCCAGGATCAGGATGTCGGAAACCGAGCGCAGAATCGTGCCGCGATGCTCCTCGGCCACGCCGGCCACGGCTTCGCCCTTCTTCAGCCGCTCGGCGTCCTCGTAGCTCAGGTCCAGTTCTTTCTGCAGCGCGTCGGTATATTGATTTCCGCCCACCGAAACGTCGCGCGTAAACAGCGGCGACGCCGCCGCGCACGATGTTGATGTTCATGACGCTGGCGCCGATGTTCAGCAGCGCCACGGTCTGGCTCGGATCGGGGTCGTAGTTCACCTCGTAGCAGTTCTGCAGCGCGAAGGCGTCGATATCCACCACCGTCGGCGTCTTGCCCGCCTGCGCCAGCACGTTGGTGTGGTTCAGAATCTTGTCTTTCTTCACCGCCACCAGCAGCACGTCCATCTGCGAATCCAGCGACTCCAGCAGCTGGTAGTCGAGATTCACGTCGGCGATATCGAACGGGATATGCTGGCTGGCTTCGGACTGGATGCGGTCGTAAAGCTCTTCTTCGGTCATCATCGGCAGCGATACCCGCTTCACGATCACCGAGTGCCCCGACACCGCCGTGGCCACCGAGCGCGTCTTGATCTCCTGCTGGTCGAAAATCGTGCCGATGCGCTCCGGCCACCAGCGGCGCATCCATGATCGCGCCGTCCACCACGGTGTCCTGCGCCAGCGGCTCCAGGCCGAAGCTGACCAGCTCGTAGCCCTGCTTGGACTGCTTCAGCTCCACGGCCTTGATGGAGCTCGAACCGATATCCAGCCCCACCACCGGCTTTTGTTTTGCCTTGCCAAACATCGGTTCGCCTTTCTGCGCCGCCCTACGCGGGCGCTCGCCCTGCCAGTGGCTAGTGCCCGCTTCTTCGCCTGCGACTGCCGCATCTTCTCTTCCATCCATCGGTCCAGCACGGACTTGCGGAACTTCCAGCGGCTGCCCAGCTTGAAGGCCGGAACCAGGCCCGTCGCAGATATAGCGATACAGCGTATCGGGCGAGACTCCCAGATATTGGGAGGCCTGACGCAGGTTCATGACTTCTCGCGACTCGCCATGCTAGCTGGCTTCCCCGTTCTTCGAGCGAAGCCCCTGGCCCGCCGGCCCCACTCGATGAACCGCGCATCACATCCGGCTTCCGCCCGTTACTTCACTGCCCAGGGAAGCATGCTGCACAGCGACGACTGTGGCATCCGGTGGCGACGGGTGTCAAGAAAGCGGCTGCGTACGGGCGGTTGTCCTAAGAATACAGGTGGCATAATGTGACAAACGGGAAACGCCGCAGACACTCAACATCTTGAGTTTTAGAACTCTAGAACCACTATATATAGTGGTTAATTCCGCGGCGTCATACGCGGACCGTGTACCTCTGGCCTATCGCTCTTACCGCTTGTCCAGCCCCAGCTTCGGCCACAGGGCATCCACGCGTTGCTTCGGTGGCCCGCATCCATCACGATTTCGTCCGGCCACGGCCGATCGAAGCCCTCTCTCGGCCCATTTTCGCGTGGCGTCGATACCCATCTTCGACCCGAAATCCTGCCTGCGGGCCGCATGGTCCAGCGTATCCGCCGGCCCCAGCACGAATTGCACGTCGCGTTCGGGATCGATCGCGCACAGCGCCTTCCACACCACTTCCCGGAAGTTCTGCACGTTCACGTCGTGGTCCACCACCACCACGACCTTGGTGAACATGGCCTGCCCCAGCGACCAGATGGCGTTCATGATCTTGCGCGCGTGGCCCGGGATAGGATTTGCGGATGGCCACGATCATCAGGTTGTGGAAGATGCCCTCGGCGGGCATGGCTACGTCCACGATCTCCGGATATTGCATCTTCATCACCGGCAGGAAAATGCGCTCGACGGCGTGGCCCATGTAGAAATCCTCCTGCGGCGGCGGGCCCACGATCGTGGTCAGGTAGATGCGGATCGCGCCGGTGGGTCACGCAGGTGACGTGGAAACACGGGATACTCCCCTTCCAGCGAATAAAAGCCGGTGTGATCGCCGAAGGGCCCTTCGGTGCGCATCTCCGAAAGATCCACGTAGCCTTCGAGCACGATTTCCGCCTGCGCCGGCACTTCCAGCGAGCAGGTCTCGCAGGGCACCATCTCCACCGGCTCGCGCCGCAGGAATCCCGCGAACATCATCTCGTCCAGATCCGGCGGAATCGGCAGGATGCCCGCCAGGCAGGTGACCGGGTCGGCGCCGATGGCCACGGCGACTTCGATGCGGCCCTCGCGGATTGGCCGCGCGCGCCCGGCGAAAATGCTCCGCGCCGTGCTTTTGCGTCTGCCAGTGCATGCCCGTGGTGCGTCTCGTCGTACACCTGCATGCGATAGACGCCCACGTTGCGCTTGCCCGTCTCCGGATTGCGCGTGATCACCAGCGGCCAGGTGATGAACCGCCCCGCATCCTGCGGCCAGCATTGCAAAATCGGAAACTCCAGCAGCGAGAAGCTCTCGCGCCGCATCACTTCCTTGCACGGGCCCGATCTTCACCGTCTTCGGAAAGAACGAGCCCAGCTCCGCGAGCTTGGGCAGCATCTTGATCTTGTCCAGCAGCCCTTGCGGCGCCTGCATGTCCAGGAAGCCGCGAATG
The DNA here is from genome assembly GCA_963823935.1 of uncultured Acidobacteriota bacterium. GTDB lineage: Bacteria > Acidobacteriota > Terriglobia > Acidiferrales > UBA7541 > Palsa-189. Next base: position 360,690 of record CAWGNM010000018.1, on the reverse strand, counting down.
CGCTCGGCCACCTCCTCGAACGCGTCGACCTCCAGCGCCAGTTGAATACGCCGCTCGCTGCCCAGCGCATTGATGAGCAGCGGCACTCGCGATCCCTTGGGATGCTCGAAAAGCAGCGCCGGGCCGCCGGCGCGGGTCACGCGCTGCGGTGATCTCGGTGATCTCCAGCACCGGATCCACCTCCGCCGAGATGCGCTTCAGTTCCCCGCTCTTTTCCAGCCGCTTTACAAACTCCCGCAGATCCTTATAGGCCACGACGCTCTCCGCGAATGTCCTTGGGTTGAAATAAACAGCCGCACAGCGTAGCACGCGCACGCCTTATCGAACATGATCCTGGCACGATCCCGCACCGGCGCGCCGAAATATCCGGCTTGCCCAACTCACCGCCGGTTTGTTAGGGTAACCTCGAGCGGGCGTGGTTCAATGGTAGAATAGCGGCTTCCCAAGCCGCGGACGTGGGTTCGATTCCCATCGCCCGCTCCAGCCTTCTGCAAAATTCCCGTTGATTCGGCTGCCCTTACTCACTTGGCGTCCTCCCGTTTGTGCGTATTTGACCTGGGTTTTGCGCCCATTTTGCGCCCAACTTCGTCGGCTCACAATTCATCGAAAAAATCTCGCGTCAGGAAGCTCTAGGGTGAACGCAATCGGTAGGCAACGACACCCACCCCCTTGGACAATTTCTCGAGTTTGCCGACATGCCCTGAATCATGTCGGCAGAACTGCCAGCCGGGCCGGGTCCGGGGCTTCGACTCCCTTCGGGCCCGGCTTGTGGCAGAGCACAGTTTTGCTGGCAACGTCGCGATTCAGCTCCCGGCGTTGCCGGCATGTGGCGCCGCCGATGAACTTGATCGCAGATCAGGACTCGGCGGCGCAACCCTTCCAACCATGTTGAAAAAAAGGAGAAAGAATCGTGAACGAAAAAGAAAATGTCGGAAATGAATTACCCGCAAGCGCGCCGGATCCTGGCGACCCACAGCCAGCCATGCCGCAGTTGCGGGTGCGGGAAGGGCGGCCGCCTGTGAACCCGCCAGCGGATGTGCCGATCGGCATCGACCGCGGCGAATCGCCGATGGAAGACCTTCCACAAACCATTCCCGCACGCGGACTCGCCAAGAAGGGCGGCGCAGACCAATGAAAATCTTTCCCGACGGGTCACTTTACGCCACGAGCGAGCCAATCGCGTTTCCCTCACTTACCGCCGATAGCGCCAGTGGCAGGAGCGCCGATTGCCAGTGCAGGAAGTGCCAAGCCAAGCGACGCACCAGTGGGCTGACCATCGCGGATCTTGAGCGGCTCATAGTTGGTCCGCGTGGCCGTCCGCCCAAAACGGTTGCCGAAATGAACGAGTACAACAAGCAGTTCTACGCCAAGGAGCGAGCATGAGCGACGTCATCGAAACTCTCTTGGCACTAGCCGACGATCCAGCCATCGATGCCGACGATCGCCAGGAGATCGGAGCTGCGATGGGCAGAATCCTTGCGCGCCGCCAGGAGGTCGCATGCGAAATCGAGCGCGCCCGGCGGCACGAGGCGATTCTTCCGTTGTGCCAGGGCGCCAGGGACGAAGTCGAGGTGCTGAACCGCCAAGCTGCCGAAGCGAACGGCATGGTTGCCTCGATCGCCGCGGATCTTCACCGAGCACGGATGGCTCTGTCCCAACATCTAGCCCGGCGGCCGAGGGCCGATAATTTCCCGACGAAAACCGAACTGGAAAAGTTTGAGAAGGAGAGGGCACACCTATTGGCCGCCGTCGCCGCGGCGGAAGAAGCGTCTCGCAACCACAGCGCCCGCCAAGCCTCGATCAGACAGGCAGGTTTCGAGGCGCTGGCGGACTTTCGACGTCTCGCGGCTCAAGAACGCGCGCTCCGGCCCGCAGAACAGGCCGCGTGAGCAAACTCGCTCCAAGACCACCACGATACAAAAGTGCGACCGATCAGGGGCTCGCGTGTGATCCCGTCCATGAGGCAGGATTCATTTTCGATCTGATGACGCGCGGAGTGATGACTCTCACTCAAGCGCGCGAACTGATCTCCATGAACGGAAACGTGGTAGCGGCGCTCCGCAAGATGGCGCCCCACACTTTTGCCGATGCGATCCGACAAAGGGCGGCCATAAGGCAGGAATTTGAGCGCCTGATAGCGACCCAGTCGGCCAGGGCGCGGCGGTAAGGTCTTTTGCGCGTCTGTACGATTTGCGGGAATCGCAGAACGGCCAGCGATTGACCTTGCGCTGGCGAGCGGTACGCCAATACGGGACATCGCGGGACATTTTGGTTTGTCCCGGAGCGCGGTGCACCGCCATCGAGAACACATCCCGGCCGCACTCACCAAAGCGGAGCAGGCGCATGAAGTAGCGCAAGCCACCACTTTGCTTGGCCGAATCGAGGGCCTCATCCAGGACTGCCGGGCGATCTCCCAGAAGGCGCAGCGGGCACGCCAATGGCAAGCGGCGGTCTCCGCGCTTCGGGAACTGAGGGGGTGCCTGGAATTGCTTGGAAAGCTATCCGGCGAGCTCCAGCGGCCGGACGTCACAGACGACCATCGCGATCCCAACGCGATACCGCCGCCGATCGAGTTCATCGTGGTGCGAGCCGAGCCAAAGGACATCCGCGGCAATGTCATTAAGACTGAGGAGCAAAAAGTCCTTGCCGTTGCACCGACTGAACCGCAGACTATTGAATTGGAGAAAGAAGTCACCGTCACCCCTATCGCGAGGCCGTAGTATGAAAAAAGTAGCTCGACCAGCCAAAAAAGAGTCATCGGAAAGGGCGCAAGACGTGTCGCCAAGCGAGCTACGCCGCGAGACGTTGAATGCAGAACGGGTCCGCAGCGTCGTGAATGCCGGACTTTCGACACTCGCGCTCGGTTGTTACGTTCGGCTGTGGGCAGAGAGCGAAAACAATACCGATCTCTTGCGGGTTGTCACTCCCGATGAATTGGAACGTGCTTTCGGGCTCACGCGCGAGCAGGGTCTCGAATGCGCGGAAGAACTCATGGCACACGATCTCGTCTCCATAATCTACACGAGACTGAGTACGATCTAGCCAAGCTTGTTCGACCCTTGGCCCAGAAACACCTGATTTCGCCACACTGAAAATCCACGTTATCAACCATGCTTTCTCAAACAGTTGCTGCCATCTGAATCTTGGGGTTTTTGTCCGTAGTGGGGCGAAAAGCGCCAGAAGCGGATTTCTGCCACGCTCGACGACACGTCTTGGCCGAACAGCCCATCACCCTCGCAACTTTGCGCCAGGAGCGGCCCTGTGCGCGAAGCCGGCCAATCTGAGCGACGTCCACGATCGAGCGGGGGCGTCCAAGTCGTTTTCCTTTTGCCCTGGCATTCCGCAGGCCAGCCTTGACCCGCTCTACGATGAGCGAACGCTCCAATTCGGCCACGGCGCCGAGAACGGTAAAGACGAGCTTGCCCGCTGGCGTCGTAGTGTCCATCTGCTCGCTCAGCGAAACGAACGCGATTCCGAGCGCGTTAAATGTTTCCAGGGCTCGGAGCAGATGGCTGACACTGCGGGCGAAGCGATCGAATTTCCAAACGATCACTGCATCGAACTTGCGGGCGTGGGCATCCCGCATCAGCCGGTCTAATTCGGGGCGCCGCTCTTTGCTGCCGGAGATCCCACTGTCGATGTACTGGTCTGCGACGGCCCAGCCGCGCGCCGCGATGAAAGGGACGAGATCACGTAACTGTACCGCGGTGTCCTGGCCGTGATTCGATGTGCTGACTCTGGCGTAGATTGCCGTGCGGAGCGGTGTAGCATGTGGAGTAGCCACTCTCGTCCTCCTGTGACGATTCTGGTTAGGCCCGGACGGATGTTATCAGCATCCATTCGGGCCGCTTGCTATCTAGATCTGCGACGCCTCTTCGTCGTTCTTCGGCCTTGCAGAGGATTATCACGAGCTTCAAGGGCAGCCAATCGATACTTTAACCCGCGATTTAGGGATTCCAGCAAATCGGCATCCACCACGGCGTTCCATTCACCGCTCGGGAGTAGTTGATGCCACTCGATCGGAACACCCGAGCGATTAATTTCAGAGTAGCGGTACACGAGCAGGGCTCGCCTGAGCGTCCGCTCTTCGAGATCCAATATCCAGCCTTCATCGGACATCTTTCCCAGCCTTTTTTCTGCCACGGCCCTTGCGGTAGAGCCTTTCCTTCGCGAGTCGCAAACTCTTCACGTCCTCTGGGGTCCACATGCGAACAGTGACATTGCCGAACACTGTCGGCTTGGGAGCGCGGATTTTTTTCTTCGCGATCCATGCCTGCACCGTCGCGCGCGTAATTCCAACTGCGGCGGCGGCCTCACCAGTTGTGCGGAGTTTTGGACTCATCTGCGAATCGTACTCTTACGTTGACATACCTGTCAAGCATTAGGTAGAATGAGGCGATAAAAAGAGAAGCCCGGGTTTGGGGCCCGGGCCAAAGGTACTGCGATTGTCTGCCATCGATGATACCGCAAACGCGAAGTTACGCGCCGACGCACTTAAGCATTTCCTGGACGTCCATCGGCGCTTGCACACCCTGAAGAAATTGCATCCGCTAGTTGTATGGGAAGGCGAAGACGATTCTAACCTTCCAGCGCACTTTATTGAGTGGCGTGAACTGCGCCGGGAGCTCGAGCGATGCGCCGGCACACTCAGGCAATTCGGAATCAGCCGGCATGACCTAGAGCGAGAAAGCACCGTGATCGAAGAACAGGGCGACGCAAGCAAGCTTCGTGAACAGCTCCTGCAAGCAGATACTCCACCAAGCGCGACCGCGCAAATCCCACGAGAGCATCAGGAAATGGAACTCCTTTTGCGCAAACCGGTGCCAAGTGGGTTAGACAGATTTTTCGGACTACTTACCGAAAACGAACAGCACCTTGCAACATTGAGATGGGGCTACAACTGGTCCGTCGCGAAGATCGCTCGCGCCCGGGGACGAAGTCGCAAGACCATAGACGAGGCTCTCGCCAATGCGAAGCGAAAAATGGGCTCCCAGAGCAACGCTTCGAAATCTGAAGGGCCGCATAGCTGGGATGGCGATATCGTCGCCACCATCGACGAAGAGAGAGCCAAAAGTCGGAAGCCAAGGAAATAACGTACTCGCTGTACCCCGCACATCCACACACCATCCACCTTGTTGTGTGATTTCTATTTAACGTCTTTTCAGTACGTTGCGATGCTCAATCCCCCGCGAAAACCCCGCAGTGCGGGGTTATTAAATGTATGCAGCCCGCAAATCCTGTGATCGCCAGAGTCTCCCAAGAACTTCGCGAACTCGAAATCAGCCTATTCGACGCAGATGCCAATTCGCGGCTGGCGTTGTCTCTTGCGGCCGTCCGCATTCTGCTCGCCCGTATTCACCGCGGGGATAGCGACGTGCGCGGGTCTGACTTTTTGCGCGCGATCGCTTTCGCCGGGAGCCGGGAAGCGACCTCAGCAGATCCGGTGAAAATTCATGCGTAGAGGCGAAATCAATTCATTACGTCCACGCGCAAGGCGCTCTGGTAATTCAACACCATCGCGGGGGCGAAAGGCGAGCAGGGTTTTTGCCCCGGCTCCTGCCTTGAAGCGCGGGGCGGACGAACTGATGGCCCGCATCGAATGGGCGCTCAAAAATGACCGGCCCGGCCTACGCGCGGCCCGGAATGTCTACCGAAAATGCTGCACCGACCTCTACCGTTTCCTCAAGAAGCATTTTGAGGGGCAGCCATGAATCTCTCCTGTGAGCAGGTGGCCGCGAGCGCGCTAGGCCAACCCCGCCGCAGGTCGGGGCAGAACTGTTCTACAGTTGCCCGAACCACGAAGATAAGCATCCGTCGCTGCAGGTTAATACTCGGAAAAATGCGTTCTTGTGTGGCCCGTGCGGAAAGGCGGAAACGCTTGGCGCCTGGCCGCATTCCTCGCGCGGCTAGAAGCGAGCGACAAACCAGCCGTCGCTGGCTGGCTGCGCGATCGCGGCCTACTCGATGCAGGCAGCAACGGAAATGGCAACGGCAACGGAAACCACGCCGGCCGCCGCACATTTTCCGATGAACCGAAACCGGATTTCGTTCGGGTGGCCGAATTTGCCTACGGGCCGGATCTTCGCAAAATTCGTCTTGAGCGGCCGAGCAACAATGGCAGCAAGCCCCAGAAGAGCTTTCGCTGGGAACATCGCGAAGGTAATGCTTGGAAGTCGGGCGACGGCGGTTTCCAAAAGCCGTTGTACGCAAACACCCTTTTTCGGGAGTCAGACCAACTCGGCCTTGTCCTTGGTTGTGAGGGCGAGGCAAAGGCGGACCTAGCCTCTGAGTTTGGCCTCGCTGCATTCTCTTTTAAGAATCTAACGACAGCTCACTGTGACGCCCTGGCCGGACTCGACGCAGTGCTTTGGCCCGATGCAGACGGTCCCGGATTCAAGCAGTGCAGCGAAGCCGCGAAACTACTGCATGAATCCGGGCAGCCGCGGTTAGTTCGCGTGATCCTTCCGCCGCCAGAATTGCCGATCGCGGGCGACATTGTGGATGCGGTTCACTCGCTCGGTTGGGGACGCGCTGAAATCGAGAAGTTGATGGCGGAAGCCAGGCCGTACCCGCCCGAACCGGCACCTGTTGGTTTGCTGCTTTCCTCCGTACAGGAGCAGAGAGTTGATTGGCTCTGGCCTAACTGCATTCCTCGCGGAGCCGTTTCGATTCTCGATGGCGACCCCGGGCTCGGAAAGAGCCTGCTCGCTCTAGAAATTGCCGCACGAGTCTCGTGTGGAGGCCGCTCCCGGGCGAATTAGCCGCGTCTGCTCCCGCCGGTGTGGTTCTGCTTTCCGCCGAAGATTCTCTATCGCACGTCATCAAACCGCGGCTAAGAGCCGCCGGCGCCGACCTGTCGCGCATTCTCGCCGTGCCATACACGCCGAGCAGTCCTGGCGAGGAAACATTTTCGAAATTACCCGCTGATCTTCCCGTGCTCGAGCGCGCCATTGCGCGCGTGGGAGCGAAGCTGGCCATCCTGGACGTGCTGGCTTGCTATATCCCTATCACCCTATCCATGCAGCGCGATCAGGACGTCCGTTTGGCCCTGGCGCCGCTGGCGGAGATGGCGGACCGTCTGCAAGTCGCCTGCCTATTGCTTCGGCATCTCAACAAAGACGCATCGAAATCGACGCTCTATCGCGGCGGCGGCTCGATTGGCATCGTGGGCGCAGCGCGCAGCGGTCTCCTACTGGCCGCCGATCCGAATGACCCGCAGACACGTGTACTCGCCGTCATCAAATCGAACTTCGGTGCGCGACGCGATGCGCTTACTTTCACGATCAAGGCGCGTGACGGAGTCCCATACGTCGAGTGGATCGGCACGACGAAACAAAGCGCAGAGCAACTGCTCGCCCCGCAGACAGCGGAAGAAAGCGGGGCAATTCGAGACGCGGCGGAATTCCTACGCGAAGAGCTTCGCAGCGGTCCGGTTGAATCAAAATCACTTTTCAAAGATGCCGTGGCTTTTGGAATATCCGTCGCATCGCTCCGACGCGCGAAGCCTTCGGTTGCCGAATCTCACAAAGTCGGCCTGAGCTGGTACTGGGAATTAAAGCGGGGTGCCGAGCAATGAGGACCCCTTATGCCCAGGTTCTTCAGCATCTTCCCCTTCCAGCTACTACTAACTATATATATATCAATAATATAAGAGAGATAAAGAAGATGCTCAAACGCTTGAGCACCTTGAGCATGTTTGAGCATGTTGAGCAAGTTGGGGAAGATGCTCAAAGGTTTGAGCAAGTGGAAGTGCAGGAAAACACAGCGCGTTAGGTTGAAGATGCTCAAGGTGCTCAAGTATTCCTGCGGGGCAAAAAGGGTATCGGAATGAGACGTGAAAACGCGCCGGAAATCCAGGAAACCGAGCGGCCGTTATGCCGGGGAAGAATCGAGTGATTTCGCCACGGGGAGTGACGCGTAGACAAAAATAAATGGCGAGCGCGACACAATTCGCTTTGCCGGCAGCCGACGCGGCGTGTACACTCCGCGACAGGATAGCCGAGTCAACGAGCAAAGAAGGTAGCTCGATGGCGAGGCGTAGGCACCAGACAGGACGTGTCTTTGTTCGGGGAAAAAATCCGCAGGTTTTCGTTGGCCGATGGCGGGAGGACGTGATTCAAGGGGAAACAGACAATCCGGGTTGAGCGTTCGATGGTGCTCGGCACAGTCGCCGAACTCAAAACGAAACGAATCGCTCAGCGCTTGCTTGATCCGATTCTCGCGCGAATCAATTCTTTCGATTACCGGCCGAGCAAGTTTACATCGGTGGAAAAATTCGCAGACGCTTGGGAGGTTCAGGTGCTCACGCACCAAAAGCCTTCGAGCGTGAAAGCCGCGAAGTCTCACCTGAAAACTTACATTCGGAAACACCTGGGGAAGGTTCTTCTCCACGAACTCACGCCGCAAATCCAGCAAAACTTCGTGACGCTGCTTTCGCAGAAAGTCTCGCGCAAAACTTGCCTCAACGTCCTGGGGACTCTTTCCTCGATGATGAGGACGGCGAAATCGTGGGGCTACTGCACACAGCCCGTCACGGCAGGAGAGCTGGCTTTGCCGGCGGACAAGATTCACAATCAGCCGCGCTTTTTCACCGGAGAGCAAGCGCGCAAAATCATCACGATCGCTTGCTGACCCGTGGCGCACCATGTTCGCCATCGCCGCAATGACGGGGCTTCGCGTCGGAGAAGTTGTGGGCCTGCAAAAACAGGACCTCGACTTTGAGCGCCGCGTGATCCACGTGCGACGGTCGGCATGGTACGGCCGGGTGCAAACCGTAAAGAGCAAGGCGAGCCAAGCGCCAGTAGCGATGGCGGACGCGCTCGCAACCTTGCTCGGGAATATCTGGCGACGTGGAAAGAAAATCCCGAAGGCTTTCTCTTTCTCAATCGGAACGGTCGGCCTTACGCAGCGAACAAAGTTGTCGAGTATGGGCTTTGGCCTGTGCTCGACAAACTCAAAATTCCACGCGCGGGGATGCACGCTTTCCGGCATTGCCACGCGAGTTTGCTGATGGACGTTGGGGCGAACATGGCCGTGACGAAAGATCAAATGCGGCACTCAGACGCGCGTGTCACATTGGGAGTTTACGGCCACGTAATCGGTGATTCCCAGCGCGACGCAGTGGACAAAGTGGGCGAGATTCTGCGCCCAAGTGCGCCCAAATCGGAGACATCAGGTGAGTACATTCAATAACTTGCGGAAAACTGGACGTGGGTTCGATTCCCATCGCCCGCTCCAGAAAGCCCGATGCAATCGGCCTTACCGGCTTCCCTTCCCCGAATTACCCTTCGAAAAGTTCCACGTTGTGGACCCGATTTGTACGCGCCATGATCGCGCATTGCCATGTGGACGCGGACTATCGCACCAAGTGCGGCCGGAACCACTTCGGCGAGTTGGTCCTGAATGAGTCCGCTACATCGGAGAACGGCTTGCCATCGACGTCCTTCTTGTGGCTCTCGCAAACTAGCTTGGAAGCACGGCTCTTCACCCATATCACCCGGTACTTCGCGGGATTCTGGCATTCTTGCACCTCACACTTGCCCGTCGCTGGGTGAACGCATGGCCCGAGTTCGCGCAGCCAGGCGCCGAGTGCGGAGCGCTGGTCGTCGGCCATCGATTCAAACCTCACACCGATGCCGAAAACGCCGAAGCTGCCCCCGAAATTCACGTAGATAGCTTTGCCCCGAAGCTCGCACGACCTTAGGCCATCGCGAATGTGAAGCTGGAATGGCGTGCCGACGGCGAGGGGTTCGAGCGTATGGATATAGCAACCACCCAAGCTCAACTCAGCAAGCTGCCCAAGAATCAGTGTGCCGTCGCGCAGCATCGCTTGGGCATCTGCAAAAAGCTTGAAGCGCGGATGGACGCGCTTTACTGCATAGAAAGCTTGAGCCATCGTCTCACTCAAACCATTTTATGAATTTAGCGAGGCCCGCTCAAACACGCCTGCTGCGCTTTGCCGAAAGAGGCAATTAGCTTTTCATGGGAATGCCATGCGGCGCTGCGGCAGGCGGCATCCCACTGCTGCATGGCCGGAGTTTGGCATCTTCGACGAGCAGGGCGATGCGCTGGCGGAGCTTCTCCGGCGAGAACGGCTTGGTGAAATGATCCGCGGCGCCTTTCTGCATTGCCTCGGTTGCCAGCTCGGGGTGGTGGTGGCCGGTCATCAAAATCACGCGGATTTGGGGATCGAACTGCAAAATCTTTTCCAGCAACTCCGTTCCTTGCATGCCCGGCATCACCAGGTCCGTAAGCACGATCTGCGGCCGCAAGCGATGGATCAACTCGAGTCCGGCCTGCGGATCGGTGGCCGTATGGATTTCCAGGCCGGTGCTGGCCAGAATGAAGTTCAGAAACTTCAGGTTTTTCGGATCGTCGTCGATGGCCACTAGCCTCATGGCCGGGGAATTTTCGTTGCCAGCGCTCATGATGCCTCGCTCCAAGTTATAACAGAGTTACCGTTACCGTATGGGAAATATCCTCCCGCCAAGGGCCAACTACAAGGGTTTCATTGCACGGAGTGTCCTGCCGGTTAAGCGGGGCTGGAGGCTCGTTGCGCACATGGTCAATGACCTGTTCTGGAACTAGACCAGCGCGACCTCGCGGTCGAAATAGGGCTTCTTCTCCGCATGAAGCTTGAGGCCAATGCCGCAGACCGCGGCAATGCGTTCCAGCATCGTGAGCGAGTGCCCGGTGTATTCGGCGTCCTCCACTTTTTCAGCTGCTCTGTCCTTGCAATTTCGCCCGGCGGAGTCTGTTCTAACTTTTTCTGAAACCCTGACGTAATCACGATCAACATTCCCGGTCAACTTGTTATGCGTTCGAACCGCGCGAACCATACCCGAATATGCTGGCGCGCAGCGAATCCGTACCCCGCACAACGGAGGCCCGCATCCCTTACAGTCTGTGTGTGACTAAGGCTTCCAAGGTATTGCAGCAGCTGGCCTTACCGCCTTACAACGATTCTGGCGTACTCTCTCGCGCTCCCTTCACAGGCCAGCGCAGTTCATAGAGATGACCGCATCCAGAGGTCTTCGGCAATACTCACGCACGCAAGCAGGAGGATCTCCATGATGAAGGTTGTTGTCATGCTGTTCAGTTTGACTGTCCTGGTCTCTTTGGGCGGCTGGGCCCAGGCCAGCAAGCCGGCGAATCAGAAGAGTTCAACCGCAACCTCGGCTAAGGCCATGAACATGACAGGAACGGTGAGCAGTAACGGCAAGACGTTTGTCGCTGACAAGACAAACAAATCCTGGAATATCGATAATCCCGACGCTGTAAAGGCCGATGAGGGCCACCGCGTCAGCCTCAATGCGGTGGAGAACACAACCACCGATACGCTGCACGTGAACTCCGCGAAGATGGTGAAGAACAAATCATAAGCGGATTCCTACTACCGCTTCAGAAATCCGCGGAAGACGAGCCGGAATGCGAGTGGGAATTCCGGCTCGTCCTCCGATGGGCTCTCATGGAAGACGATGGATTCTCATGGAAGATGATGCATGCTCCTGGAAGCCGCCGTCGATTTCACCCGCGAGAATTTGCTGTGCCAGATCTCCCCTTACGAGCCACGCTGCCGCCACTGTCGTCGCCCTGACACCGCCCTGACACCCGCGACATAGCGTGCTTTCCGGCTATGGCCCTGAAAGCTTCCCCCTAATTCGGCTTGCTCGCCAGCCACGACCGCGCCACCCCTCTCCTCGCGGAGGCCAGCAAAAAATCAGCGTCCCTTACCGCCCGGTTGCACCATAGCGGTCTCGGCGGACACACCGCTCGGTGCCTAGGGGAGACGCCGAAATCCCCACGAGCCGGGGCCGGACTCGCCCTCTGTCCAGCAATCGTTCACTATCGGTCCATAGGGTCCGTTTCCAATGCTTTTGTAGGTGAATACCTCGATGCCTTCCCAGTAGATATGATCGCCCAGCGTCTCGTACTGGCCCCACATACCTTGGAACTGGACCCAATCGGGCTCGCTGACCTGATAGCCGGGCAGCGCGGAGGAGACGACCTCGTAGGACGACGGTTGGTACAGGCGATAGAGTTGGCCGCTGCCAGTCTCGTCGTACAGGTCGGCAGTGGCACTGCCATACCAATGGTTAGCATCGTAGACTCTCATGTAATAATGCCGGCCTGGCGTGGGATAGTGTGCGTGAGAGTACATGGCCACGTATTCCAACGGATGTGTGCCCGACAGCGACAGCGCTTTTCCAAAGTCCCTCTGCAGGAACCACTGCCCTCCGCCGTGGTGCGAGCCAAAAACGCCAACCAACTCCTGGGTGCTGTTCAAGATCCGCAACGTGACGTGTTCCCAGTCGGAGTAGTGTCTTCCGTTTGCGACCATCTGGTCGTCACTGCAAGCCGAAACTGGATAGACACAGATCATTACTCTCCCTGGACCATTGAAAGGGTAGTAGAGCCAGAATTGTAATTCGGTGAACAGCCAGTTCCAGGGCACGACGCGAATATCCGCGCGCGCTCGCGAAAGGTTGCCTGAGCCGCCCGGAGTGCCTGGCACCGCCGGTGTTGTGTACGGCGCCCCCCACTCCATTGGCATTCTGAGCCATTGGTGGAACGCTGGGTCCGTGAAGTGCGGGTCGGTCTTCACGTGGCTCTCGACATCGTTCATCAGTCCGGCGCCGGAGGTCGGGATGCTTCCGAGTATCTGGAGGTTGAAGGTGCTATAGTTTGGGTCAAGCAGCAGCCCCCACTCCAGCTTTGCGGAATTCAAGCTATATCCCGGCTCGTCGGGTAGGAATACCTCGGCCGGGTCCAACTGGAGCAGCGGCCCATATTTTTGGATAAGCTGTGTCACATCTTGCGAACTCAGATTCCCGAGACCATCCACCGCGCCTTTCACACGCCTGGCGTCAAGGCAGTAAAAAGGTCCGCTGGGCGGCTGGAGAGGGACAGTCGGCAAACCCGATGCCGATCCGACAAGGGCGCCCGTACTGATCGCGTACGGGTCTTGGGCGGCAATCTGCCACGCCGCAAACTTCGTCCCAGCGGCTTGGAAACCCCTGCTCCACACTTCGCTGTCGACTTGCCCCGACTCGGTCGCAAAGGCAACTTGCCCTGCTACGGTCAAGTCCTGTCGCACGCAGCGGATTTCATCGACGTCCGGCGGGTTATTTCCGGCTTCAACTACCAGGCCCAGGCAGACGTAGCCGGGCTGAGAAACGGGCTGCCAAAAAGACACGGTGTATGAGCCGCCTATGTCGCTGTTCCACACTTGCATGTAGCCTGTGGGCTTGGCTAAGGCCCCCTCTTCCAAGTCCTTTGCGACGAGCGCGAAGCCGGCAGGGGTGGGTGCGTTCCCGCTTTCAGTAGTGATCGCCTCGGCGTAGCTTCCCAAAGAATAGTATCCCTCTGGGACGACGGGCTTATAGAAAGCAGCGAATGAATCCCAGGGAGCACGACCAGGAGCAGTCCACCAAACGGCCTGCAAGTCCTCCACGTAAGCCAAGTCAAGCGCCGGCGCTTCAAATGTGACGTTCACGCTCGAAGAGCGCGTGTTCCCTGCCAGATCCGTTGCCGCGATGGTCACCGTGTTTTGACCGCTGGCGAGGGAGGCGCTGCAGCTAAACGACGAATTGGAAAGGGCGGCAGTGGCTCCGCTACAAGTCACCGCTGAGACGCCGGAGAGGGGCTCGTCGATAGCCCCCTGAACAGTGACGGGCGACGCTCCGAAAAATTGCCCCTGGAGCGGTGAGGTTATGTCCACCACCGGCGGCGTCTTGTCAATATTGAGGGTCACGCTGGCCGAGGCCGTGTTGCCGGCAAGGTCCGTCGCCGTGCCAGTGATAAGCTGATTTCGTCCTTCTGTCTGCACCAGAGCGGGTTGCGGACAGGATGCGATGGCGCTCGCTGTGTCCGAGCAGACGAAGCTCACCGTTACGTCCGTGTTGTTCCAGCCCGCGGCATTGGGAGCGGGATTCGCTACCGCCGTGATCGGCGGCGGCGTCTTGTCAATATTGAGCATCACGGTGGCCAAGGCCGTATTGCCGGCAGCATCCCGCGTCTTGCCGGTGATGACCTGATTCCGTCCTTCCGTCTGCACCAGAACGGGTTGCGAGCAATATACGATGGCGCTCGTCGTGCCCGAGCAGAGGAAGCGCACCGATACGTCCGTATTGTTCCAGCCAGCGGCATTGGGAGAGGGACTCACGATCGCCACGATCTTCGGCGGGGCGCTGGAGCTCGAGACGTACCCGGGACACCCTTCTATGCCGAGCAAAATGCCTGCCAGTAATGCCACAAATGCGACTCTTCTCATGGGGTGTACTTCCCTTCATTGGGTGCAAGGCAGCCCTCGAGTTCCGCCGTGCGCGCTCGCTCGAAAGTCCGTGAACGTACTTTGCGCTTCACTCTTGTGCTCCTATGCGCTCTTGGTCAGAGCCAGAAGCTTTCGCAACGCGGAGGTGAGTCGCCCGGAAACCATGCGGAACGGCCCGCCCCTCGCATTGCATTACTTGCTAATGTTTAGAACGAGCCAATGCCCCTTCACGGTGACCCTGATCACCCGCCGTCGTGACCGATCCGCGGGACCGATACACGCCGCCACAGTGCCTTCGCTTCGGGGACTAGCCAGAACGGTATTACTGGCTAACAGCAGAGACTGAGAGGAAGTTCTCTGACATTGGAATAGTGCTGTCGATACGTTCAAGTCTCCGAGGCTTCTCGCGCCACCTGCTTGCCCCCGAAGACTTCTTCGGATAATCTGCCCGCCGTAGGCGCGAGAGGAGGCAGGCGATGAAGACACATGCCCTCGCTGCAGTGATGGCAATGATGATGGCGGGAGTTGTTTTTCGTTGTGCTCAAGGCGCCGCTGCACAGGCGCCCGCCGTTCGCATATTGGCTTCCAACGGCGTCCAGGGAGCGCTGAACGACCTCACTCCGCAATGCGAGCGCGTCATCGGCCATTCCCTCGCCGTGGAATTCAACACCACGGCTTCGCTGAAGCCAAGGATCGAGGGAGACGAGGCCTTTGATCTCACTGTTCTTACTTCCGACGCCATCGACGCCCTCAGCAGAGAGGGGAAGGTCGCGCCCGACTCGCGCGCGAACATCGCGCGCGTTGGAATCGGTGTCGGCATCCGTAAAAGCGCGGCCAAGCCTGACGTCAGCACCCCCGAGGCGCTGAAGAAGACGCTGCTGAACGCCAAGTCGATTACTTATGCCCAGGCGGGCGCGAGCAGGCCCACAATCGATAAGACGCTTGCCGAATTGGGGATTGCCGATGCCCTGAAAGCTAAGACCTTGCTTTTGCCTGGCGCCGAAGAGACCACGGAAGCTGTCGCAAGTGGCAAAGCCGAGCTCTTACTCACTTTGATTAGTGAAATTGTGTCCGCGAAGGGGATGGAACTAGCTGGTCCGCTCCCCAAAGAGTTCCAGACCTACATTACCTTCGCCGTGGGCGTCAGCCCGAGCGCCAAGAACGCCGAGGCTGCCAAAGCCGCGGTCAAATTCCTGACGGGATCGAAGGCAGCGGCTGCCTATAGGGCCAAAGGTATGGAGCCGGCCAAATAGCTTCCGCACCGCGCGGCACGGCACAACTTCGAAGGCGACCGTCGACTGTTGACGATCAACTTGTAGAACGCGGGATGCGGGTTCTGCTAATTCGGCTTGCTGGCCAGCCACGACCGCGCCACCCGCTCCTCGCGGAAGGGCCTCACATCGGCCACGTCCTCCAGCAGCATCTCCATGGCCCGCATGATCCCAAAAGCAAAATCGCTGGAGACCAGAACCGCGGTCGCGCCAAACTTCGCTTGCCTGCAGAGGCTCCGCACCAGGCTAACGATCTGCCGTATTTCGGCCGGGCTTACCGCGAACACTAGGCTCGCATCGCGCGCGTCCACGAACTCCTTGTACGCGATGCCCCCAATATTGCGCTCCTCCACCAGGTGCCGCTCGACGTCGATGTAGTGGATGGCTCCGAAGGCAATCGTATCGAGTTGGTGACGCTCGTGATCGATGCTGGTTATGGTGATCGGCATAGCTGGCACAGCCACTCGTGGCTGTGCGGAACAAACTACTGCGCGGCGGCGCGCAACGCAAGGCGCGCCCCCACCCGGCAGCGATCCGGCGGCGGCGAAGAGAAGCACCGCCCATGGTATATACATTTTTGTTTGCCGAAACCCTCGATTGGCATCTCTTCCGCCGGTGACTTCGCAAACCAGCATTTGTGATCTACATCACAGGCATTCCGCCGAACCGGACGCAAGATCGTTGGGAGGTGTACGGGATGAAGGGTGTAGTTGGCCGGTTCCTGGTGCGTGGAGGATGGGCGTTAGTTTTTATCTGGTCTCCCAGTTCCATTTTGGCGCAGCAGACGCAACAGCTTTCGCCATTGACGCTGCCGGAAGCGGTGCAGATGGCGCTGGAACGAAATCCGGCGCACAAATTTGCGCTAGCGGATACGCGGGCTAGCTTGGCGGACGTCAAAACGGCCCGATCGTCTCTCCTGCCCCACGCCGCATTTTCTGAAGTCGCCACGCGAGGAAACGATCCCGTGTATGTCTTTGGCAGCGAATTGCGCCAGCAGCAGTTCATGGCGGCGGATTTCGCGCTGAACGCATTGAACGCACCGCTTCCCTTGGGCAATTTCGCCACCCGCTTCAGCGGCACCTGGAATCTTTTCGATTCCCTCGGCACCTGGCACGGAATCAACCGCGCCGAGCGCATGCGCGAGGCCGCCGGCAGCGAACTGGACCGCACCGATCAGGAGATCGTCTTTCGCGTGGTGGACTCCTACTATCGCGTTCTGCTCGCGAAAAAGGAGTTGGAGGTTGCAGGCCAGGCGATCGCGACGGCCCAAGCGATTCTCGAACGCAGCAGGAACCGCTTTGAAACAGGCGTCGTCGTGCAGTCCGACTACCTGAGCGCCCAGGTGCGGTTAGCGACGCGCAAAGAGGAGTTGATTCGCGCGCAGAACGACTTGGCCCTGGCGCGGGCACAGTTGAGCATCGCGGCCGGCCTCTCCACCGGAGGCGAAGTGGATGCGGCCGATATGTTGGCGGAGAGAACGCTGCCAGCCCGGTCGCTCGAGGATTCCGAGCAGCGCGCACTCTTGGCGCGGCCCGATCTGAAGCGGTTGCGCGCGCAGCAGGCGGCGCAGCAGCAAAGTGTATCCGTGGCGAAATCGGCCTTTGGACCGCGCGTGGATGCCTTTGCCGATTGGGAACTCGACAACCCTAGCTTTCTTGCGGGCGGCGGAGGCAGCAATTGGCTTGCCGGAATCGAAGTGCAATTCGATCTATTCGAAGGCGGCGCGAAGCGCGCGCAGCTTTCTCACGAAGAAGCCATGCAGGAGAAAGCCTCGGCCGCCAGCGAAATGGGGGCCGATGCGGTTCGGCTGGAGGTCCGCCGCGCTTATTACGATCTGGATGGCGCGCGGCAGCAGATCGATGTGGCCCGAACTTCCGTGGCGGACGCGCAAGAGGGCCTGCGGATCAATCAGAACCGGTACGACTCCGGGCTTTCCACGATTACGGATCTGCTCGTTGCGGAAGACGCCGGGCGGACGAGCCAGATGGATTATTGGGAAGCGCTCTCCCGCTATTACATCGGATACGCCAGTTTGGAACTGGCCGATGGCAGCTTGAATGCCCAATCCCCCGTGGTGAAACCATGAATCTGCGATACGGAAAATTTGCTGCAATAGCTCTTCTTGGCGCGACGCTGGTCGGAATGGCTGCATGTTCGCAGAGTCGTCAGGTCCAGGCGACTGGGCCGGAGACGGTGAGCGACGTCGCCGTGGTTGCGGCCGAACGCACCAAAGCGCCGGACTGGATGGAAGCGGTGGGGACGGTGCGCGCGGCACAGACGAGCCAGGTGGCCAGCCAGTTGATGGGCACGATCGTGGAGATTCGCGCGCACGAAGGCGACCGGGTCGAACAAGGTCAGGTTCTGGCTGTTCTCGATGACGCCCAGCCTCAGGCTGCATTGGAACAAGCCACGGCCGCTGTGGCCGCGGCAACCAAGGAAGTGGCCGCCGCCGATTCCGATTTCGGCTTGGCCCAATCGACGCTCAACCGTTACCAGCAGCTTTACGAAACGAAATCCGCCAGCCCCCAAGAATTCGACGAGATCAAGGCGCGTTGCCAATCGGCCGAGGCGCGCCGGGATATGGCCGTGGCCGGGGAGGCCCAGGCACGAGCCGCGTTAACGCAGGCGCAGACTTCGCTCGGTTTCACGCAAATTCGAGCGCCCTTTGCGGGAGTGCTGGCGGAAAAAAAGGCCGACGCCGGAACGCTGGCCACTCCGGGTATGCCCCTCTTCACCCTTGAGGATACTCGCAGCTACCGGCTGGAAGCGGCCGTGGATGAGAACCAAATCCGCTTCGTGCGGCTGGGGCAAATCGTTCCGGTGACGGTCGACGCGTTCAGCCACGCCGTCCATTCCGGCAAAGTAACGCAAATCGTTCCGGCGGCCGATCCCGCCAGCCGCAGCGTGCTCGTGAAGGTGGAACTGCCGCCGGACGCGCGTTTGCGCTCCGGGCTTTTCGGACGTGCGCGTTTTTCGCGAGGAGAGCGCCCCGCGATCCTGATTCCCCGGACCGCGGTGGTTGAACGCGGGCAACTCCGAGGCGTGTATGTAGTCGGCGGAGACGGCATCGCGGGACTGCATTACATCACGCTGGGCGAAAGTGCGGACCAGCGCGTGGAAGTCCTTTCGGGCCTCGACGGCGGCGAAAAACTGATCGCCGTTCCCGGAGCGCGGGAGTTCAGCGGCAAACGGATCGTATTGCGGCCATGACGGAGACTTCACCCAAAACGGCTCGGCGTGGATTGCGGCTGGCTGGGCGGATTGCCCATATTTTTATTCAATCGAAGCTGACGCCGCTGGCCATTGTCGCCGCGCTCCTGCTGGGAGCCTTCAGCATCTTGCAAACGCCGCGCGAGGAGGAGCCCCAGATCGTCGTTCCCATGCTGGACGTTTTTGTGCAAATGCCGGGCGCGTCGGCCGAAGAAGTGGCCCAGCGCGCCACGGTGCCGATGGAGCAATTGCTGCGGGAAGTTCCCGGCGTGGAGTATGTCTACTCGATCAGCCATCCGGGCCTCAGCATGCTCATTGTCCGCTTCTACGTGGGCACCAAGGAAGAAGACGCCATCGTCAAGACGTATAACAAGCTTTATTCCAATTTCGATCGCATCCCGCCGGGAGTTTCCCAGCCGGTGATCAAAGTGCGCTCGATTGACGACGTGCCCATTCTGGCGCTGACGCTCTGGGGCGGCGGCTACGACGGATACCAATTGCGGCGCATCGCGGAAGAGCTTGAGCATACCCTGAAGCAAATCGACGACGTTTCCGAAACCACTGTGGTTGGCGGGCAGACCCGCAAGCTGCGCGTCGTGCTCGATACCGAGCGGCTTGCCGGGTATGGGCTGACGCCCGGTTCGGTGGTGAACGAGCTGTCCGGCGCGGACACCCGCAGCATGGCCGGCAGCTTCGCGCGGGACAATCGCGAATTCCAGGTAGAAGCCGGGACTTTCTTCACCCAGCCCGACGAACTGAAGCAGGTCGTGGTGGGGGTTCGCGCGGGCAGGCCGGTCTACCTGCGCGACGTTGTGGACACCATTGAAGATGGTCCCGGTGAACCGGACAGCTATGTCCTGTTCGCAAATGGCCAGGCAACCGCGAACGGCCAAACCGGGCGCGAGTACCCCGCCGTCACCATTACGTTGGCCAAGCGCAAGGGCGCGAACGCCGCGGATCTGGCGGAGAACGTTCTCGCCAAGGTGGACTCGCTCCGCAGCAGCATGCTGCCGGCCGGCCTAAACGTCAGCGTCACGCGCAACTACGGAGAAACAGCCAAAGACAAATCCAATGAGCTGCTGAAGCATCTTCTTCTGGCCACGCTTTCTGTGACTTTGCTCATCGCCCTCGCTCTTGGCTGGCGCGAATCGGGCGTCGTGTTGCTGGCCATTCCGGTTACCCTGGCCCTCACTCTGGCGATCTTCTATCTCTACGGCTATACCCTCAATCGGGTCACGCTGTTTGCCTTGATCTTTTCCATCGGCATTTTGGTGGACGATGCCATCGTCGTGGTGGAAAACATCGTGCGCCATTTCCGCCTTCCCGAGAATCGCGGACGGCCGCTGGCGGAAGTCGCTGTGGAGGCGGTGGACGAAGTGGGCAACCCCACCATCCTCGCTACCTTCGCCGTGATGGCCGCGATTCTTCCCATGGCTTTTGTCCGCGGATTGATGGGCCCGTATATGCGCCCGATCCCGGTGGGCGCTTCGGCGGCCATGCTGTTTTCTCTGGCGGTGGCCTTCGTCGTTTCCCCGTGGGCGGCCATGCGCCTGCTCGGCCGTTATGCCGAGCGGCGCCATTCCGGCCATGAAGCAGAGGGCTGGACGACCAGGTTTTATCGCCGCGTGATGAATCCGTTGATCCGCAAGCCCGGCCCGCGGTGGATGTTTCTGGGCGGAGTCGTCGTGCTGCTGATGGCGGCAATTCTCTTCGTGCCTCTGAAGTGGGTGCAAGTCAAGATGTTGCCCTTCGACAATAAGAGCGAGTTCCAGGTGATCGTTGACATGCCAGACGGCACGACCCTCGAACAGACCACCCGTGTGGCGCAGGCGCTGGGAAGCTACCTCGGCCAGCAGGCCGAAGTCACCAACTACCAGATCTATGCCGGAACCTCGGGTCCTTACAACTTCAATGGGCTGGTGCGCCATTATTTTCTGCGCCGTCAGCCCAACCAGGCCGATATCCAGGTGAACCTGCTTTCGCGCGATCGGCGCAAGGCGCAAAGTCACGAGATTGCGCGGCGCCTGCGCCCGCAGCTCGACGCCATTGCCGCTCCATTCGGCGCGCGCATCAAGGTGGCGGAAGTGCCCCCGGGACCGCCCGTGCTGGAAACATTAGTCGCCGAAGTGTACGGCCCGGACTACAAGGGCCAGGTGGACCTCGCCGCACAGATCAAAAAGATTTTCCAGGCCACGCCGGGCGTCGTGGACGTCGATTGGTACGTGGAAGATCCACAAATCAAGTACGACATGACGGTGGATCTCGACAAGGCCGCCTTGCACGGCATTTCCGCCGCGGACGTCACCCGTACCATGCAAATCGCCCTCGGCGGGGCATCGGCGGGATTGCTGCACGATCCGGCCTCCCGCGAAGACGTTCCTATCGAGGTCCGTCTTTCACGGCCGGACCGCTCCGGTATCGAGGCTATGGGCGCGCTAAAGCTTCCCAGTTCTGGAGGCGGCCAGGTATCGCTGCGGGAAGTGACCAACGTCAAGCAGACCACGATCGACCGCAGTGTCTATCACAAAAACCTGCTTCCCGTGGTCTACGTCACCGGCGACATGGCGGGAGCCGTCGAGAGCCCGGTCTATGCCATTCTCCAGATGAGTGACGCGATTGGGAAAATTCAGATGCCGGACGGCTACGGCGTGAAGCAGTACAAGGGCACAACACTGCCGGACGAAACGGCTCGCTATTCGATGAAGTGGGATGGTGAGTGGCACATCACGGTTGAAGTCTTCCGCGACCTCGGCCTGGCGTTTGCCGCCGTGCTGGTGCTGATCTACGTCCTGGTGGTGGGCTGGTTCCAGTCATTTCGCACGCCGCTCGTGATCATGGCGCCCATACCGCTGACGTTAGTCGGCATCCTTCCCGCTCATGCGCTCATGGGTGCGTTCTTCACCGCAACTTCCATGATCGGATTCATCGCCGGCGCGGGGATCATTGTTCGCAATTCCATCATCCTGGTCGACTTCATCGAATTGCGCCGCTCGCACGGCATGTCTCTCGAAGAAGCTGTCGTCGATGCCGGAGCGGTGCGTTTCCGCCCCATGCTGCTGACTGCGGCCGCGGTCGTCGTCGGCGCCAGTGTGATTCTCTTCGATCCGATTTTCCAAGGACTGGCCATTTCGCTGATGGCCGGCGAGGTTGCCTCTACCGTTCTTTCGCGCATGACGGTCCCGGTGCTTTATTACCTGAGCGAGAGCGGCAAGCGCCGAGCCTTGTCCCCCGCGGTCGAACATCGCGTGCCTGCGCCCAGCCCTGCGGGAGATTAGTAAGGAATGTACGCTCAAGTTAGGTCCGATTCTGGTTGTGAGGCCTCAAAGCTCCCGCTAAATGGAGCTTTCAAAAAAGAAAGGAATTCGTGCCATGAATATCATGACGACCACAATACGACGGCGGTGACAGGAATGAGTCTCGAACGCTATCTGCGGCTGATCGCCGGCGCGTTCGTAGTGCTGTCTGTTGCTCTGGGATACTGGATAAGTCCGTATTGGTTTTTGTTCACGGCGTTCGTCGGCTTGAATCTGTTTCAATCGGCCTTCACGAACTGGTGTCCGATGATGGTATTCCTTCGTAAGCTGGGAATAAGGTCGTGCTCGTGATTGCCTGGTTCCAGAGGACGACTCGACGGCGGCGGAGAGATCTACTGCCAAGCGTAGCTTCCTTGCTCTAGCGGGAGAATGGCCTTCGCGATTCGGCCGCTTCCGCGACGGAGTGGTAACGTATCCGATCTTCCGGCACGTCGCTCCATTCGTCCGATTGCCGGGAACGTTCGCGGTACGTGTTGATTCCGGTTTGAATTCCTGTGCTCAGCGCCTTCACGGACCGAACCGGCGCTAATACGGCATGCCGAATCCGGGATCCCGTAACCTCCATCGTATCGAGCATCGCGCCCATCTTTTGGTCCAAGCGGACCAGCTTGCTTCCAAGCTCATCGCTCACTTCGGTAATCTTGCGATCGGTCCGCTCCGCCTGTTTTCGGGCGGTATGAACAAAGTCCGAGGCCTCGGTTAGGGCGCGCGAGATATTCGGCTCCAGTTCATCCAGGCGCAATTGAATCTGCGAGATCAGCGGGTAAAGCCGCCCTTGCACGCGCTCGGTCGCGCTGTCGATGCGCCTTACCAAGCGCGCCACCCCCATGAACATGGCTGCGATCGCCACCGTCTCCGCCAGCAAAGCCACCGCTACCACGACCGTGAATAAAGGCATCGCCCAATCAGCCGTGATGGTCACCTGTCTTTGCGCTTCCCGCGCTTCTCATTTCTATGAAGCGAAGCCCCTATTAAAGCCCCACAACAATTCGATGCGGTGACTTCACTTCCCGATCAATGCGGCGTCCACTGCGGATGGCCCGTAAACAATCCGCTCACAAACACGATGTGATAAGCCAGGAAGAGTCCGAACGCCAAGCTGATTACGCCGGAAGCAAACTGGAAGCTCGAATTCGATTTCCGCGAAAGCCGGTGCGCGTAGGTGATCGGCGCGGCGATGGCCGCCGTAATCAGGATCATGCCCAGTATCGTTCCGCCTCCAAAAACCAGCAGGTAGGCGATCGCCCATCGAGGATTGCGTATGGTCGCCAGCACCAGCAGCGCAATTGCCGCCGAACCCGCCAGCCCATGAACGATGCCCACGATAAAGGGCCGCACCGTCTGGTAGAGGCCCATCTTCGAGAGATGCCCATTCATCGCGCTATCAGAAGGGCCGTCATGGGAACTGCCATGGCTGTGTGCCGCCCCGTGTGCAGCGAGCCCGTGCTCGATCCCCGACACCTTCTCGGTGAACCATCGCAGGATTCCCGTAAGGTTCAGCGCTCCCAGCAAAACCAACATCAGCGCCACGGCGAACTCCATCCACAGCCCCATCCGCGGCGGCACCACCCAGCCCAGCAGCACAATCGCGCCGCCCACCACGAGCATGGTGAGCGTGTGGCCGATCCCCCAAAACGTGCCGATCAGCGCCGCGCCCCTCAGGCTCCGCTGCCGCGAAACGATGGTGGTCACGGCGATCACGTGATCCGGGTCGGTGGCGTGCCGCATCCCCAGAACCAACCCCAGCGCGATGATGTAAAGAAAGCGGATCATCTTTTTTTGGACCGGGTCTCTCGCCCGCTCACGTCGACGGCAGCAAAGCCCCCGCCCGCGCCGGCGCGCCTTCCGGCGCGAGCGCTTGCTCCTGCCGCAAACGCAGGAACGCCAAAAACTCCTCCATCCCCGCCCCCGTCTTCGCCGAAAGCATGAAGATGCGCATTCCCGGCCGCACCGCCTGAATATTTCTCTGCGCGGCCGCCGAATCAAACTCGACCGCGGCCGCCAGATCCATTTTGGTGATCACGGCCACGTCCGCGCTGTTGAAAATCGTCGGATACTTCAGCGGCTTGTCTTCGCCCTCGGTCACCGACAGCAGCACCATGCGCAGATCCTCGCCCAGATCGTAGGACGAAGGACACACCAGATTGCCCACGTTCTCGATGAAAAGAAAATCCAGTTGCGCCCAGATTCGCTCCAGCGTCCCATCCGTGCAAGGCCTTCTCCACCATGGCGGCCTCCAGGTGGCAGAGCGTTCCGGTGGTGATCTGCTTCACCGGCGCCCGGCTGCGCGCCAGTCGCGCGGCGTCGTTTTCCGTCGCCAGATCGCCCACCAGCGCCGCCACACGATAACGCGGACGCAGCAGCGTCAGGGTTTTTCGAGGAACGCCGTCTTGCCCGACCCGGGACTCGAAACCAGGCTCACCACGAACACTCCCGCATCGCGAAAACGTTTGCCGCAATCCGCGCGCCACCACGTCGTTCTGCTTCAGAACATTCTTCCTCGACTTCCACCAGCCGCGGTTCGGGAATCATCCTTGCGCATCTCCTGCTTTACGTCCTGGCCCTTCTCCTGCCGCATCTCCAGTGCCGTCACGAAGTTCTCTTGCCCTGCCACCACTTCGTACGTCGGCGTTCCGCATTCCGCACAGCAAAACCATTGCACCGAATGCAGCGGCCGCGGCGCCTTGCACTTGGGGCAATAGATCACCACGCGGGAACTTCCTCGATCACCAGTCGCGACCCTTGCAGCGCCGTCTCTTCGCAAGCCAGCTCGTACGAGAAGACCAGCGCCTCCTTCACCACGCCGGACAGCGCCCCAGCTTCAGGTGCACGGCGTCCACCTGCACTCCGCCCAGCGACTTCGCCTCCTCCTGCGCCATTTCCACGATGCTCATCGCGATCGATAGTTCGTGCATCCGTCCTCGCTAACCGCTAACCGCTAACCGCTAACCGCTAACCGCGCGCCCATTCCTCGGCGCATTTCTTCAAAACGTTTGAGCGTTGGGGCGGCGAACCAGGGATCGTTCATGCACTTCGCCACTCTCGCTTCGTTGATCCGTTTGCCCAAGCGCCGCCAGCGCCGCTTGCCCCAGGCTGATTCCTCCGTCGTTCGGCGGAACCAGCTGATTCGTCCAGATCTCCACCCGCTCGTCTTGCAATCAGGATTTCACGTCCTCAGCAAAAGCTCGTTCTGGAAAACTCCTCCCGAAAGCACCACGGTGTCGATCCCGTACGCTTCGGCAAAGACGATTCACGCCGTCGCATAGCCCGCTGCAATTCCGCGCTGAAACGCGCGCGCAATCTCGCTCGAGTCTGCGCCCCGCGAGGCGGTCGCTCACCAACGCCTGCAGCAACGGCCGGAAATCCAGCTCCCCGCCATCGAACGGAAACGGATACGGCGTCACGAAAGGCGAGCTTCGCGCCAGCATGCTCCACCCACATCGCCGCCTGCCCCTCGAACGTCACTTCGCGCGTAAACCCAAGCAGCGCCGCCGCCGCGTCGAACAAGCCGCCCACGGACGTCGTGGCTAAACGTCCGCACGTCCTTGCGCACCAGCTCCACCGCCTTCCGATAGCGCTCCGGGAAATCGAAACGGCGGGGCGCAGTCAAGTCCGGCAAACCATCGACCTGCGCCAGAAATCCGGCCGCGGCCTGGACCGGATACTGCGCCGCCGCATCGCCGCCGGGCAGCGCCGCGGGGCGCAGATGTGCCACGCGCTCGAAGCCTTCGGCGACGCTGCCGACAAAGATCTCGCCGCCCCAGATGCGTGCCGTCGTCTCCGTAACCGGTGCCGTCGAAGCTCACGCCGATCACGCGCTTGTCCCACGCGCCGCGCTCCGCCAGCACGGACGCGATGTGCGCGCGATGATGCTGCACGGCGAGCGTCCCGGCGCCGCCGGAAGCTCCAAGCGCGCAGCGCCGTCGAGACATACTGCGGATGCGCGTCGTGCGCCACCAGCAGTCGTCCCAGTCGACTTCGTACATCGACAGCAGATCGCGAATCGTTTCGCTGAAACGCGCGAAACGCACTCGTAGTGATCGAGGTCGCCGATGTGCTGGCTGACGAATGCCTGGCCGTCCACCACCAGCGTGATGGTGTTCTTCAGGTCGGCGCCGAGCGCCAGGATCGGCCGGCTTGCCGGCAGAGTCGCCACAGCCCCGGGCGCATATCCGCGCGCTCGGCGCAGGATCACGGGGCCGAAAGCGCCGGCGCGGGCAACGGAATCGTCCACGCGGCGCGCGATGGGCCGCTCGCCGATCAGGAATGCGTCCGCGATGCCGGAGAGCCGCTGCGAGCGCATCGCTCGTCCTCGTAGGCGATCGGCTCGCTCGAGCGATTGGCGCTGGTCATCACCAGAATTTCCGGCGCGCCGGCGGCGAAGAGCAGATGATGCAGCGGCGTGTAAGGCAGCATCACGCCGAGCTCGTTGTTTTCCGGGAGCGACTCCGGCAAGCTCCGACTTTGCCGGCGCCAGGACGATGGGCCGCGCGGCGGAAGTCAGCAGCGCCTCGGCTTCCGGATGAAAGCTCCACCAGGCTGCGCGCGACGTCGAGGTCCCGGCCATCAACGCGAACGGCTTCTCCTTGCGATACTTGCGCTCGCGCAAAGCCGCCACCGCCGCCGCATTTCGCGCATCGCAAGCCAGGTGGTAGCCGCCCAGCCCTTTCACCGCGACGATCTTGCCCGCGCGACAGCAGTTCAGCCGCGTGCCGAATGGCTCGCTTCGCTTCCCGGCACGGTCTCGCTTCGCCGGCTGCAGAGTAATAATGCGGCCCGCACGCCGGGCACGCCACCGGCTGCGCGTGAAAGCGGCGGTTCGCGGGATCGCGATATTCCGCGGCGCAGTACGCGTCCAGCGGCCAGTCCGCCATCGTCGTGTTGGGCCGGTCGTAGGGCAGGCCGCAGGACGACGGTGTAGCGCGGACCGCAGTTGGTGCAGTTGATGTAGGGATAGCGGTAGCGCCGATCGCGCGGATCGAAGAGTTCTCGCAGGCAATCGTCGCAGACCGGCAGGTCCGGCGAGATGCGCACCGTCGGCCGCTCCCGCCGCCGGCTCTCGCGAATCGTGAATTCGCTCAA
Organism: uncultured Acidobacteriota bacterium; assembly: GCA_963823935.1. Lineage (GTDB taxonomy): Bacteria > Acidobacteriota > Terriglobia > Acidiferrales > UBA7541 > Palsa-189. Next base: position 333,541 of record CAWGNM010000018.1, on the reverse strand, counting down.
ACCCGCAGGTGCGGCGGCTCGACGTCTCGATTGCGGCGATGCTGGCGGCGGGCGGCGGCTGCGTCTTCAGCTCGCGCAGGAACGCCTGCAGCGCCCGGCTCGGCGCCTTCCAGATAAATCTCCACGCCGTCTTCGCCTTCAGCACCCAGCCCGCCGAGCGTATTGGCGCGCGCCAGGCGATACACGAACGGACGGAAGCCGACGCCCTGCACCACGCCGCGTACCCGAATGGAGCAGGCGCTCGGTCATGCTCACTCCACTCCACCGATGCAGCCGCGTCCCTGCCAGCCGACCTGCACGACCTTGCCGTCTTCGACCAGCACCGGGCACGGTGCGCTGCCCGCTGGCCAACATCGCGCATGCGCTCGCGCGCGGCGGGATCGGCTTCGACGTCGTACTCGACGAACTCCGACGCCTTCCATTCCAGCCACTCGCGCATCTCCTGGTGTAGGGGCAGCTGCGCGGTTCCGTAGAGTTCAAGCTTGGCCATGGCCCAGCACCTCCAGCGATCTCGCGGATGCACGTGATAGATCGAAGCCTGCACTTCCTGGATGCGCGGAATGTAATCGGAGCGCACCACCAGGGGAAAGTCCGCCAGGCCGCGCCGCTTGATTTCGCCGCCGTCGTAGCCCAGCAGCGCCACGGTCAGCAGATCCGCGCTTGCGCGCCTCTTCCAGCGCCATGATGATGTTCGCGATCCGCCGCTGGTGGAGATCGCGATGGCCACGTCCTCCGGCCGCGCCTGCGCGATCAGCTGGCGCAGGAAGATCACTTCGGTGCCGACGTCGTTGGCGATGGCGGTGATGTTGGCCGGCTCGATGGACAGCGAAACGGCCGGAACCGGCTGATAGCCCGAGCGGCGGCAGCACGCAATCGATGGCCCAGTCGTTGGCGTCGGTGGCCGAGCCGCCGTTGCCGAAGATGATCAGCTTGCCGCCGCGCGCGAGCGCTCATGAATCGCCAGCGCCGCGCTGCTGATTTGCTCCGACTCCTCGTCGCGCCACCTGGCCGCGCAGCTGGCGTCGTCCTCGCACCTTCATCCGAATGGAAGCGGCGACCTCCGCCACCATGTCGCCGGTTTCCTGCTTCTCCTGCCCGAGAAACGGATAGAGAAATCCCGCTTCGCCCACGTCGTGGCCCAGTTCGCGATGCTCGAAGAAGACGTGCACCGTCTCCCACAGCGTGTGGTACAGAATCTCGATCATCTCCTGGTGCATGAACGGATCGTGCGTCGCGGGCACCGACGAAGTAGGACCCTTCGATGCCGGGCAGAGCGAACGTCATCGCGTCCGCGCCGTGCGCGCCACTTCCAGCGCCGCGCCACACTTCGGGATCGCCTTCGGGCGGACCGAATCCCATCACGATGTCCTCGGGCGTGACAGATCGCTTCGAGCCAGGGACGGAACAGCATCGAGAGATCGAGCGCCGGCAAGCGCGCGCTTGCCGACGATCACCGGGATGCACGAACTCCACCGAGACGTGCTGCGCGTCGGTGGCGTAAGGCCCGCGCCCGAAGGCCAGCAGCCGGCCGCCGCGCAGAAAGCGCTCCGACATCTCGCGGCAGGCTTCGGCCAGGCGCGAGCGCCTCGCGCGCGAAGAACTGTCTCGACAACTTCGTTGCGCTCCAGCAGCCGCTGTTCGATCTGAGTTGCGAGTTCGCAGCAGTAGTCGCCATGATCGTGCTTCCGAGTCTTCAACAAATGCGCGGCAGCGGATCGCCCACCAGCATGTCCACGATGCGGCTCGCCGCCGTAAGCGTAGTCGCGAGCACCGCGCCGGCCGGCTGCTCGCGCACCTCGCCGATCACCTGCGCCTCGCCGCCGCCGGGCGTCGGCGCGCAAGCGCTGCCAGCGCCGCCTCGGCATACTTCGGGCGCCACCACGGCGAGGAACTGGCCTTCGTTCGCGATGTGCAGCGGATCGAGGCCCAGCAGTTCGCAGGCGCCGCGCACCGTGTCGCGCACCGGAATCTGCTCTTCGCGAGATCGCATGCCCAGGCCGCAATCGCGCGCCAGTTCGTTGAGCGACGTCGCCACGCCGCCGCGCGTCGGATCGCGCATCCAGCGCACGCCCGGCGCCGGCCGCGTCGACCAGCGCTTCGACCAGCGGCAGCACCGAACGCGTGTCCGACCGCAGATCGGCCTCGAGATCCAGTTCGCCGCGCGCCAGCAGAATGGTGATGCCGTGATCGCCGATCGGCCCGGAGAGCAGAACCTTGTCGCCCGGGACGCACGCGACCGCGGATCGACGTCTCACCCCGCGCATCGGCCGGCCAATGCCGGCCGTGGTGATGTACATCCGGTCGGCCTTGCCGTGCTCGACCACCTTGGTGTCGCCGCCCGCGATTTCAAAATCCATTCGCCCATGGCCGGAGTCTTCACGCCAAAGGCCATGTTCTGCGCATACACCGCGCAAGTGGCGTGGTTATCGCCGCAGATTCCGCAAATCCGGCTGGTGATGAAGTGCGAATCGCGCGGGTCCTTCCCTTTCATGAAGATGCTGTAGCCGCGAAAAATCGACGACGTCGAATAGCATTCCGCCACTTCGCGGTTATCGAAATCGATCTTGGTGAAGATTCCTAAGCTGCCGACGATCCGCGTGATCGGATCCCAGTGCATGTCGACGAGGTTGCGCTTCTTGGCGGGAGTTTCCGTGTGCGGCTGTACGGTGGTGGCCATGGCGATTTTTCCTTTCTCGAATCCTAGATGGGTGCCGGAGGACGATATCCCGTGGTGAGGTACGGCCCGGGATGCCGCCACTTGGGTTCTTTGTTGACGGTGTCGTTCGTCAGGCCGCGCAGCGCCCGAATCATCGCGCCATAAGCCTTGCCGCTCACCGTGGAAAGGCTCGCGCCGGGCGGCTCATCCATAAACGGCATGAACTTGTCGGGGAAGCCCGGCATGGTGCAGGCGATGCAAATGCCGCCCACGTTGGGGCAGCCGCCCACGCCCCGCATCCAGCCGCGCTTGGTCACGTTGCAATTCACCACCGGCCCCCAGCACCCGATCTTCACCAAGCACTTCGACGACCCGTACTCCTCCGTGAAATCCGATTGTTCGTAGTAGCCCGCGCGGTCGCAGCCCTCGTGCACCGTCTTGCCGAAGAGCCAGGTGGGCCGCAGCTTGTCGTCCAGGGGAATCATCGGCGCCCGCCCCGCCGCCTGATAAAGCAGATACAGCACCGTCTCCATAAAGTTGTCGGGTTGCACCGGGCAGCCCGGCACATTCACGATCGGCACGCCCGCTGTGGAGCGCCACTGCCACCCCAGGTAATCCGCCAGCCCCATCGCGCCGGTGGGATTCCCGGCCATCGCGTGGATCCCTCCATAGGTCGCGCAAGTCCCAATCGCCACCACGGCCAGCGCCTTGGGCGCCAGGCGGTCGATCCATTCGCAGGTGGGTATCGGTTGTCCCGTCTTCGCGTCCGTCCCTTGCGCCGCCCAATACCCCTCGCGCTTGATCTCCTCGTTGGGTATCGAGCCTTCCACCACCAGGACAAACGGATCGAGCTTTCCCTGTTCCGCGTCGTAAAAGAACTTCATGAACTCGTCGCCGTTCTCATACGCCAGCACCGGGTTGTGGAGATGAACTTTCGGCAGGCCGGGAATCGCTCCCATCACCACGTCCTCGATGCTCGGCTGCTCCGCCGCTGTCACGGAAACGCTGTCGCCGTCGCAGCTCAGCCCTGCCGTGAGCCAGAGGATGTGCACCTCGGAGACTGCCGGCGCCTTCTGAGTGGACCTGCCGTATGGAGTTGTTGTTTCTGCCATGACTGTTCTCCTCGTTCATCCGCACGCGCCGCAACGCGCGCCGTCAAAAAATGCCAATCGTTTCAGGGTCGCCGACAATCGCCACGGTCGCCGAGAATAGATTGCTCGAACGGCCTCTGTACCCAGCCAGTCAGCCGCGATTCAAAGAGACACGGGTATCCCGCGCGATGCCGCATGAGAAAGACCCAGCCGTTCCACTCTCAAGTTTGTCGGCCGGGACTCTCCACGACACGGTCGCCTTTCCCGTACTTAGACCCTTGTTAGGAAGTCCTGCTTCGGGATTCCCTATTTGAGAGGAAAACACTCCGCCACCTTAAAACCTATACGCTTGTGACCGTAGAAGCCGCGGATTCACCGTGTAGGCCAACCAACGTTTTCAACAATGCTCATGTGTTCCCGGTGAATTGGTGTCCCACTTGTAGCCCGGGTCGCCCGCCGCAGTTTAGCGGGGCCCTGGGGCTTTGTGGGGTGCTCTTAGCCCCGCATCCACGGCGTTTTCAGGCTGGAAACGGCAGTACCGAGGTTCTATTGTTCGCCCCTGCTTTCGTACTGTACGCTCGTGAATTCGAGGTCCAGCTTGCGGTCACTTGGAGGGGCTTTCGCCTTCAAAATGTGCCGCCGGAACGGCGCCGGTTCGTTTTCCGCCTAGAGCGAGAAGAGGGGAGAGTCACGTGCGGAAACAAAAGGGTTTCTCGCTGATCGAGCTCCTGATCGTCGTGGCGATTATTCTGATTATCGCCGCCATCGCCATCCCCAACCTGATCCGGTCCAAGATGAGCGCCAACGAGGCTTCTGCCATCGCCTCCATGCGAACCATCAATACCTCTTGCGTCGAATACTCCACCACCTACAACGTCGGCTTTCCGGCATCTCTCGCCAATCTCGGGACTTCGGGGGCGGCAAGCTCCGCTTCAGCGGACCTCATTGACTCTGTCCTGGCCGGCAGCGTGAAGGCCGGTTACGTCTTCACGTATACGGCTGCTGCCGCCGACGGTTCCGGCTCGGTGGACGCCTATACCCTTACGGCCGTGCCCAGCGTCCCAGGCGCCACCGGAACGCGCACCTTCTTCACCGACCAGACCAATGTGATCCGCGCGGACTCCACCGGCTCCGGCGCCACCGAAAACAGCACTCCCATCGGCTGAGTTTCTCTGCGATCCCCCGGCGCTTGACCCGTCCTTTAACACCTTTCTCCTTCACATGGGAGCGACCGGTACCCTCCGCCCGCCGCGGCTCCGCCTGGTCACCTTGCATGCCTCGATTTCTCCACTGAAAAGCACAAAAAACATGTACAGTTAGCCTAACCAGCGGGTAGAGATTCGCGACCTGGAAACCCCGACGTATCTCTTGACCGCCGACGGGCGGATCGGGTATGAGCAAAGCAATAAAGGTGGAGAGTCCTGGAAGCGGCGCCTAGCCCATGAACATCTCTGCTCCCTTCATCCGCCGGCCGGTGGCCACGTCGCTCTTGACGGCCGCGCTGCTGCTTTACGGCTTCGATCGCTTTCCGCGAGCTTCCCGTGGCCTCTCTGCCCGAGGTGGCTTACCCCGTGATCCAGGTCCAGGCAGACCTGCCCGGCGCCAACGCGGAAACCATGGCCTCCGCCGTCGCCACGCCCCTCGAGCGCATGTTTGGCCGCATCGCCGGCATCAACCAGATGACCTCGTTGAGCCGGCTCGGCAGAACGCAAGTCGTCTTGCAGTTTGATTTGGATCGCGATATCGACGCCGCCGCCCGCGACGTGCAAGCGGCCATCAACGCGGCCCGCGGGCAATTGCCCGCCAATTTGCCCACCAATCCGAACTGGCGAAGGTCAATCCCGCCGAAGCGCCGATCATGGTCTTGGCGCTTACTTCGGATACGGCCACGCAAGAAGCCATGTTCGACGTGGCCGATTCGATTCTGGCTCAAAAACTCCAGCAGATCGAAGGCATCGGCCAGGTGCAGGTGGGCGGCAGTTCGCAGCCGGCCGTCCGCGCGGAAGTCAACCCGCTGCTATTGAGCAAGCTGGGCATCAGCCTCGATCAGGTGCGCGCGTCGATCAACGGCTCCAATGCGCATTTGCCAAAAGGTTCCGTCGCGGATCCGAATCGCACGCATTCTCCTGAATTCCAATGACCAGCTTTTCCGCGCCGACGATTATGGGCGGCTGATCATCGCCTACAACAATAAGGCGCCGGTTCGCTTGTCCGACGTGGCCACCGTCGTAAATGGCCAGGTGAATATCCTCAACGCGGGATTGATCAACGGAAAGCCGATGGTGGAGTTGGATCTTTACCGTCAGCCCTCGGCCAACATCATCGACACGGTGGATCACGTCAAGGCCGTGCTGCCCTTGCTGCGCGCCTCGATTCCTCCCTCGATCAACCTCACCGTGGCGCAGGACCGCACCATCACCATTCGCGCCTCGGTCCACGACGTTGAAGTCAGCTCTGGTGATCGCCGTCCTCCTGGTCATCCTGGTGATTTTCGCTTTTCTCCACAGCATTTGGGCCACGGCCATTCCCAGCGTGGCCGTGCCTCTCTCGCTGGTCGGAACCTTTGGCGTCATGTATCTGCTGGGCTATACCATCGACAATCTTTCCCTGATGGCCCTCACCATCTCCACCGGCTTCGTGGTGGACGACGCCATCGTGGTGATCGAAAACATCACCCGCTATCTGGAAAAAGGCATGGCTCCTCTGGAAGCGGCTCTGGAGGGGTCCAAGGAGATTGGCTTCACGGTGCTCTCCATGAGCACTTCGCTGATCGCCGTGTTCATTCCCATTCTCCTGATGGGCGGCATTCTCGGCCGCATTTTCCGCGAATTTGCCGTCACCCTTAGCGTGGCTGTGGCCATCTCCCTGGTGGTCTCGCTCACCGCCACGCCCATGATGTGCGCCTAGCTTGCTCAAGAGGCACGGCAGAATAAGCGGCGCAATCGCCTGTCCCGCGCCCTGCAGAGCGGATTCGATTCGATGGCCGACGGATACGCCCGCAGCCTGCGCTGGGTGCTGAGACATCAGCCGCTCATGCTTTGCGTTCTGCTGGGCACGATCGGCCTGGCGGTCTATCTGTACATGGTCATTCCCAAGGGCTTCTTTCCGCAGCAGGATACCGGGCGATTGAGCGGCCAGGCTCTGAGCTCAGAGGATACCTCCTTTCAAGACCATGCGCCAGAAGCTCGTCCAATACATCGATATCGTCCAGGAGCGATCCCGCCGTGGCCGTGGTGACCGGCAACATCGGCGCCAGGTCCAATCAGGCCGCGTTCAACGTCACGCTGAAACCGCTCGTCAGAGCGCAAGGTCAGCGCCGATCAGGTGATCAATCGGCTGCGGCCGCGGCTGGCCCGCGTGCCCGGAGCCACGCTTTTCCTGCAGGCGGTGCAGGATGTGCAGATCGGCGGACGCCCGGGCAACGCCCAATTTCAGTACACCTTGCAGGGAGACAATTTTAAGGAACTGCTCGAATGGGCGCCGCGAGTCTTGCAGGGCATGCAGGCCATCCCGGTACTGCGCGATGTGAACACCGACCTGCAAAACCACGGCCTGATGGCGGGCTTGGTGATCGACCGCGATACCGCCAGCCGCCTCGGCATCACCCCGCAGACCATCGACAACACGCTCTACGACGCCTTTGGCCAGCGCGCAGGTCTCCACCATGTACAGGACCATGAACCAGTACTTTGTGGTGATGGAGATCGATCCGCAGTTTCAACAGGGTCCCGATGCGCTCAAGAATCTCTACCTGCGTTCCGCCACCACCGGGCAGATGGTTCCGCTGAGTGCCTTCTCGCATTATGACCGCTCCGTCACGGCACTATCGATTGCCCATCAGGGTCCCTTCCCCGCCGTAACCTTCTCCTTCAACATGGCGCTGGATGCTCCTCTGGGAGAGGGAGTCGCCGCGATCCAGAAACTGGAGCACAGCCTCGGATTGCCGGCCACGATTCATCCTGGCTTTCAGGGAACCACGCAAGCCTTCCAGGCCTCCTTGAATTCTCAGCCTTATTTGATCCTGGCTGCGCTGGTAACCGTCTACATCGTGCTCGGCATTCTCTACGAGAACTACATCCACCCGATCACCATTCTTTCCACTTTGCCTTCCGCTGGAGTGGGCGCGCTGCTGGCCGTTCTCGTCACTCACAGCCAACTCGATATCATCGCCTTGATCGGCATCATCCTGCTGATCGGCATCGTCAAGAAGAACGCCATCCTGATGATCGATTTCGCCATTCAGGCCGAACGCAACGAAGACAACAGCCCCGAGGAGTCCATCTATCAGGCCTGCCTGCTGCGTTTCCGGCCCATCATGATGACCACCATGGCCGCTCTGTTTGGCGGCATCCCCATCGCCATTTCCAGGGGGAACGGAGCGGAGTTGCGCCGCCCCCTGGGCATCGCCATCGTCGGCGGCCTCATCGTCAGCCAGATGCTTACGCTCTACACCACGCCGGTGATCTACCTTTACATGGACCGCCTCCGCGCCTGGATCAGCGGCGGAAAGATGCACGCCCTCGACGTCATCCCCCCGAAAATCTCCACCGCCGACTGAGCGGAAGCCCCAGGGCCGCCATAAACCGGCGCGCCCTGGGCGGCATCGCTTCATCTGCGGAGTCACGCGCGCGGAGACGTTTGGCACGCGAAGTGCGCCAGCCACCCGCTCCCCCCCTTTTTTCTGCAAGAGTGTGATTCGGCGGATTTTAATTCCCGCAATTTGCAAGAGTATGATTCCAAGCGAGTTATTTTTTCGTTCTTGCAAGAGTATCAAAGCAGGATATTTAGGCTGACGTTCGCCGAGCATGCCATTGTTCGTTGTGGCGAGGGCGGCGGTACGCGGCGGCTCGGCGCGAAGAGCGGTACAGCAAATTTGCGAGCGGAAACAAACGGAAACAGGTCGAGAAAAAACGCCGGCGCGGCGCTGTCGTACGCGAGTCATATGCAATGTTATCGATGAGGTAAATCGAGGTCAACGGGGTACTCAGTGCATAGCAGGAAACGCTGTGGAAAAGCGCGCGAAATGGACGCTACAACTCTACATGTTCTGCTCGTGGTGTTTTTCGGCACAGTCCCACCCTAACCAGATGAAGGGTTTCCGTGAACGGCTTCGCGTTCTTCGATCAGAAGAAGAATGACTGTGGCTTTTTACCATCTTCCCATAAGGTGACTTCACGGGACTTGGGGCACTCCCTTCGCCTGCTTGAGCAGTGCAACCTGGGGATAGACCTCCTTAGCGATTTGCTCGATCCGCGGGTCGTATTCCGCGATTCCTTCGTTCAACGTTTCAATCTCTCGGAAAAACGGAACTGGGATTTCAAGCGGCGGGAGTTCGGAATGGAGATTAGTAGCTCTAAAGACAGAAGCCTGCAACTGATGCGGGTCGCGCGAAATACTATCGACGAAACTGGCCGACGTTGCGGACGGAAGCAGGGATCTTCGAGATCTAATTTCCCGTGTTCTTGGCGGTTGGTTTTTCGGCTGCCGTTTCCACAGGGACCGGTTCGACCTTCACGCCTTCGAGCACCGCATCGCCAGGATTGGCAATGACCATGTCCCCCAGTTGGAGCCCGCTGATCACTTCCAGATTGTCGCCGTAGTCCCGGCCGACCTCAATCTTCTGGAGATGCACGGTGTGGTCGGAGCGGACCACCGCAACCTGGGTGCCGTCGGCGCGAACGATCAGAGCGTCGCCGGGGACGAGCAAGGGCGGATTCGTCCGCGGGCTGCTCAGGTCCACCTGCGCGTACATGCCGGGCAGCAACACGCCATCCGGGTTCGGCACATGGATTTCCACCAGCATGGTGCGGCTGGCGGGATCGAGCGCGTTCGCGGTGCGCGCCACCGTGCCGGTGAAAGGCGGCCGGGCAGATTGGAAACGCTCAATAACGCGGGCTGGCCAACGCGGATGGAACTGGCGTTGGTCTGCGGGACGTTGACGTAAGTGCGCAGCGTGCCTGTCTGCGCGATGCGGAATAGGAGCGTGTTGCCGGCGTTCACCAGCGCGCCGACGTCCACATTGCGCAACGTGATCACGCCGTCGAAGGGCGCCTTCACCACGCGGTAGCTCTGCACTTCATTCAGGGCCGCCAGATTGGCTTCCGCGGCGGCGACGTTGCTGCGCTGCGCGGCGACAGCCTTTTCGAGCGCCTGGACGCCGGCGGTCTGCGCCTGATATTGGGCCTGATACTGATCGTTTTCCTGCCGCGAAACGACGCCCTCGCCCACCAAGTGTTCCAGCGCTCCGCGGTGACGCGAGCCAGTTCCAGATTCGATTTGCCCTGCTCGTAATTGGCCAGCGCCTGGTCGAGCGCCGCCTGCGCCTGCTGCAGGTTCGCCTTGGCCTGGTGGACCTGCTGGTCCACTTCCGGCGCTTCGATTTCGGCCAAGGGCTGGCCGGCATGACGCGATCGCCGATGTCCACCATGCGGCGCTTGATGTAGCCGTCGGCGCGCGCCAGGATGGGAGCTTCGGTGATGGCCTGAATGTTGCCCGGCAATTCCAATTCACTCTTGCCAGAAGAAAGGCCCACTTCGATCACTTCTACCCGCGGCAGGGCGTGCTCCTGCTCCAGGGCCTGGCTCGCGGATGAGGGTCTGGCGCTTCTGAAGCGGAATATAGCCGGCGAGGAACGCCACGACGATCAGAACGGTACGCCCAGAAAGATGGACCAGAGCGTGGTCGAAGAAGGATGCCAGAGCTTCGCCGTCAGGCCGGCGTGCGAAGACGCCGCTCCGCTTCTGCTCGCGCAGCTGGCGCTTGAGATCTTCGATCTCCTCTGCGCAGCCGTTCTTCCGTGGTTTCCGTCCAGGTCAATCTCGTTCGCGCTTCATCAAACTTCTTCCTCTTCCTCGTCTCAGTTGCAGTCTCGTAATCGACCGGAGGCTTGGTGCGCAGGTAACTGTAAATGATCGGGACCACGAACAGCGTGGTCACCGTGGCGAACATCAGGCCGCCGATCACGGCGCGGCCCAGCGGCGCATTCTGCTCGCCGCCTTCGCCCAAGCCCAGCGCCATCGGCAGCATGCCGAGAATCATGGCGGTCGCCGTCATCAGCACCGGCCGGATGCGCGCGTAGCCGGCGGAAAGCATGGCCTCGCGTGCCGAAGGCACGACGGCGCGCTCGTCGTTGGCGAATGTCACCATCAGAATGCTGTTGGCGGTGGCCACGCCGATGCACATGATGGCGCCCATCAGCGACGGAACGCTCAGCGTGGTGCCGGTGACGAACAGCATCCACAGAATGCCGGCCATCGCGCCCGGCAGCGCGGTCAGGATGATGAACGGGTCGAGCCAGGACTGGAAGTTCACCGTCATCAGGAGATACACCAGCACCACGGCGAAGGCCATGCCCAGTCCCAGGCGGAAGAACGACGATCGCATGGTCTCGATACTGGCCGCGCAAGGCGAACGTGGTGCCGCGCGGCAAATGGGCGCTCTCCTCTTGCATGATTTTTTCCACCTCCGCGCCCACGCCGCCCAAATCGCGCCGGTCCACGTTGGCGTACACATCAAAAACCGGCCACACGTTGTAGTGGTTGACGATCACCGGCGCGGTGCCGCGTTGAACCGTCACCAGGTTGGAGAGAAGCTGCGTGCTGCCCGGCATCGCGCCGGGGTTTCCGTAGGCCTGCGAGGCGCCGCTGGGCGAGGCGCCGACGGAAGCATTCCCTGCCGCGGACGCGCCGGCTTGCGAACCCGGCGTGGTGGTATTGACCACGTTGGTGGCCACCGAGACCGGCGTGCGCAGCAGCGCATCCAGCGAATCGATCCGGTATTGCGGCGTCTGCACGCCAACGTTGTAGTTGACGCCGTTGGCCCAGTTCATCCAAAAGTTCGGCGCCACCTGGCCGCTGCCGCTGAGCGAGATCAGCATGTTGCTGGTGACGTCGCGCTGCGTCAAACCCAGTTGCGACGCCTTGACGCGATCCACGTTCAGGCGGATCTCCGGCTGGTCGACCACCTGGTGAACGTGAACGTCGGCCGCGCCGGGGATGCGCGAAATCCTGTCCGCGAGCTTCTGGGCAATCTTGTAGTTGGCGTCGGCGTCTCGCCCGACCACCTGCAAATCGATGGGCGCGGGAAGGCCGAAGTTCAAAATCTGGGTGGTGATATTGGCCGGCTGGAAGAAGAAGGTCATGTCGGGAAACCGCTCGCGGAGGCGTTTGCGGAGCAGCACCTCGTAATCGCGGGTCGGGCCGTGCTTTTGCTTGAGCGAAATCAGGATTTCGCCGTCGGCGCTGGAGATGGTCGGGATGTCGCCTTGGGCGAGACTGGCCCAGCAACTTACGGAATCCCGATGTTGTCGATCAGCGTGTCCATCTCGTCGGCCGGGATCACGTCCCGGATTTCGCTGTTCGATGTGCGGCGAACCGCACCTCGGTCTCTTCGATGCGCGTGCCGGCCGGAGCGCGCGCCTGCAGCCGCATCTGGCCGGAGTCGACATCGGGGAAGAAATCCTCGCCGACCAGCCACACCAGGCCCAGCGAAGCGATCGAGAACGGCCATGAAGGCCGAGAGAACCCGCGCGCGATGCCGCAGGGACCAATCCAGCAGGCCGATGTAGCGGAAGCGCAGGCGCTCGAACAACCCGTTGAATATAGCGTTGACCCGCCAGAAGCAGGCCCTTCGCTTCGCCTGACTTCCCGTGTCTTCCCTGCCGGTACAGGTCCACCTCGGACTTGAGAAGATAATGCACCATGGTCGGGACCAGCGTGCGCGAGAGCAGATAGGAAGCCAGCATGGCGAAAACCACCGCCATGGCCAGCGGCGTGAACAGATATCGCGCCGTTCCGGTCAGCAGCAGCACCGGGACGAACACGATGCAGATGGACAGCGTGGAGACGAACGTCGGAACGGCGATCTGCGACGCGCCATCCAGCACGGCGCGGACCAGCGGCTTTCGCATGGCGATGTTGCGGTGCGTGTTCTCGATCTCCACCGTGGCGTCGTCCACCAGAATGCCGACGGCCAGCGCCAGTCCTCCCAGCGTCATCACGTTGATGGTCTGCCCCAGCAGGCTCAGGATGCAGAGCGAAGTGAGAATGGAGAGCGGAATCGAGATACAGACGATCAGCGTGCTGCGCCAGCTTCCCAGGAACAGCAGGATCATCATGCCGGTGAGACCGGCGGCGATCAGCGCCTCGCGCACCACGCCTTGAATGGAGGCGCGCACGAACATCGACTGGTCGGCCAGCGTCGTCACCTTCAGCTCCGGCGGAACCGTGGCAAGAATCCTGGGGAGAGCGGCTTTGACGGCGTTGACGATGGCCAGCGTGGAGGCCTTGCCGGTGCGGGTGACGGTCATCAGCACGCCGCGGGATCCGTTGGTGCGGACGATGTTGTTCTGGACGGTGAAGCCGTCGCGGACCTGCGCCACATCCTTCATGTAGACCGTCGCGCCATTCACGGTCTTGATGGGCAGATTGTTCAATTCGTCGACAACGACCGGGCTGCTGTTGACCCTGATCTGATACTCGGTCTGGGCCATTTTGGCGGTGCCCGCCGGCAGGATCAGGTTCTGCAGGTTCAGGGCGTTCGAGACATCGATGCGGCGAAAGCTGCTTGGCGTAGAGCTCGTCCAGGTTCAAGATCCACCATCACGGCCCGTTTTTTCCGCCGAACGGGTAAGAAACGGTGGCGCCCTGCACGGTGGCCGAGCGGCGTGCGGATGAAGTTTTGCCCAAGATCGAAGATCTCCTGCTCGCGCAGGGTCTTGCTGGAAAGCCCCAGCTGCAGGATGGGAACGCTGGCCGCGTCGTACTTCAGAACGTTGGCCGGGAACATTCCGGGCGGCATGGCGCGAAGGCTGCTTTGCATCTGCGCGGTCACCTGGGCCACCGCCATATCGATCTGGACGTTGGGATGGAAGTAGACCCGGACCACCGCGATGTCTTTGTAGGACTGCGATTCGATGTGCTCGATGTCGTTGACGTTCGAGGTGAGATTCCGCTCGAAATTCGTGACGACGCGCTTCTCCATCTCCTCCGGCGACAGGCCGTTGTACTGCCACACGACGCTCACGATGGGGATGTCGATGTAAGGGAAAATGTCCACGGGCATGGTGACGATGGCCGTTGCGCCGAGGATGGCGATCAGAACGGCCATCACCACGAACGTGTAGGGGCGGCGGAGAGCGAGCCGGACGATCCACATAATCTTGTTTCCCCTTCAACTGCGTCCCGTCAACTGAAGTTTCCGATCTAAACCTCTGGCTGGGTGCATCGTAACGCGTCCGCAGTCCCCAGACAACAAGTTCGCCGTCCGAGAAAGCGATTGAAGCGGAGGTCCTGACGGGCCAAACGCGAAAGCGGAGGCGACTGGCGTTCTAGCGCCGCATTCCGAAAACGCGACTTTTCAAGGGCTGAGAACTACGGAATCCTGCGGTTCTTTTGACGAAATCGGAAAGTCTTCGTCCGCTCGGTCGAACTGGATAGGGCCTGATAAACGGTGTTCTCGGACATTGGGATTTCAGGCCAGGCCAGCGTCCGATAACACGACTTTTCGAGCGTTGGCCGACTGAACGTCATTCCATGCCGATTTGTGTACGGCTTTTGCGACGGGGGGCCTTACCTCTGGCCGCAGTTTAGTCCGATGCAGAATCGATCGACGTGGCGATAGAAGGGAGCGTGTCGAGACGTGCGAGCTTCTTTCCACCGCTTACCCAGGCGCGGAACCGATCCATGTACAGATAGACGACCGGCGTCGTGTACAGCGTGAGCATCTGGCTGACGATAAGCCCTCCGACAATGGCGATGCCCAACGGGCGACGCAACTCCGAACCATTGCCCGTGCTGAAAGCGATGGGAACGCCTCCGAAAAGGGCCGCCATGGTAGTCATCATGATGGGACGGAAGCGCAGCAGACACGCTTCATAGATCGCCTCTTCGGGGGAGTTGGTCTCATTGCGCTCGGCCTGGATGGCAAAATCGATCATTAAGATGGCGTTTTTCTTGACGATGCCGATCAGGAGGATGATGCCGATCAACGCGATGATGTCGAGTTCGCTGTGCGTCACCAAAATCGCGAGCAGCGCCCCAACCCCGGCGGAGGGCAGCGTGGAGAGAATTGTGATGGGGTGGATGTAATTTTCATAGAGGATGCCCAAAACGATGTACACCGCGGCCAGCGCCGCGGCAATGAGAAAAGGCTCCGTAGCCAGGGAATCCTGGAACGCCTGCGCTGTGCCTTGGAACCCGGGGTGAATCGTCGCCGGCAAGCCGATCTCACGCTCGACGTTTTGCACTGCGCTGACTGCATCTCCCAGAGGGATATTGGGCGCAAGATTAAAGGTAAGAGTGACGGCGGGAAATTGGCCCTGATGGGCTACGGCCAGCGATGTGGTCGAGGATTCGTAATGGGTGAAGGCGCTGAGCGGCACCGGCTTGCCAGTGGAGGATGGGACGAAGATGTTGTTGAGTCCTTGCGGGCTTCGCTGGAATTGGGGATCGACTTCCATCACTACGTGATATTGATTCATGCCCTTGTAAATCGTGGAGACCTGTCTCTGGCCAAACGCGTCGTAGAGCGCGTTATCAATGGTCCGGGCGGTTATGCCTAGGCGACCGGCCGTTGTCACGATCGATCACCAATCCGGCCTGTAGCCCGCGATTCTGCAAATCGGTGTTCACATCACGGATTTGCGGCAGGGCCCGCAATTTCCGCTCCATGATGGGCGAATACTTCAGAAGATCCTGCAGGTTATCCCCCTGTAGAGTGTATTGGAATTCGCTATTGCCGACGCGGCCGCCGATTTCAACGTCCCGTACTGCCCGTAAAAAGAGGTTGGCGCCAGGAACACGAGCCAATTGGGGGCGCAGCCGATTAATGACCTGGTCCACCGAGGCGGTTCGCTCCGATAACGGCTTCAGGGTGATGGTGAAGTCGGCTTGGTTGGGGCGGCCTATGAAGGCGTGTACGACACTGACCGCCGGATCCTTCTGCACGATAGAGGCGTATTGCAGCATCTTCTCACGCATGGATTGGAACGAGATATCTTCGGGCCCGAGCGCGTTGCCACTGATTCTTCCGGTGTCCTGAGCGGGGAAGAAGCCCTTGGGCACCACCACGTAGAGGTAAACCGCCAAACAGACCGTTCCTATGGCGGTTGCCAATACCAGACGCTGATGTTCCAGGACCCAGCGGAGACTAGCGGAATAAGCGTCGTAAAGCGCCTGGAATCCGTTTTCGCTCATCTGGTAAAGGCGATTGTGTTTCTTCTCTCGGTGGTGAGACCTAAGCAGCTTGGCGCACATGGTCGGTGTGGTGGTGAGCGAAACGAGCAGGGAAATGGCTACGGCGGCGCTCAAGGTGACGGCAAATTCGCGGAAAATGCGGCCCACAATGCCGCCCATCAAGAGAATCGGGATAAAGACGGCGATCAGCGAGCTACTCATGGAGAGTACGGTAAAGCCAATCTCGCGCGAGCCCTCAAGAGCGGCTTCCAGCGGACCCATGCCCTTCTCTAGATGGCGGGATATGTTTTCGATCAACTACGATGGCGTCGTCTACCACGAAGCCGGTCGAGATGGTCAGCGCCATGAGCGATATATTGTCGATGGTGTAGCCCGCCAAATACATGACGCCAAAGGTGCCGACGAGCGAAAGCGGTACGGCAATGCTGGGGATGGCGGTGGCCCAGACGCTGCGCAAAAACGCGAAAACAACTAGAATCACGAGCAACACGGAGATAACCAGGGTCACCTCGATATCGCGAACCGAAGCGCGAATCATCGTGCTGCGGTCCTGAGACACGCTGATGCGAATGGCGGGAGGAATCGACGCTTGCAGGAAGGGCAAAACGGCCCCCACGCCATCGGCGACTTCGATCGTATTGGCGGAAGGCTGCCGATAAACATTGATCGTCACGGCGGGTCTGCCGTTTTCCGTACCCTCGTTCAGAAGATTCGACTGCCCATCGACGACTCTGGCGACATCTGAAAGGCGCACCGGAGCGCCGTTATGGTAAGCAACGACGAGCGGCGCATATTCGTTAGCGAGAAAGAGCTGATCGTTATCCTCGAGCACGAAGCGGCGGTCTGCGCTTGCGAGCGAACCCTTGGGGATATTTGCGTTGGCCTGCCCCAGAGCGGCACGGACTTGCTCCATGCTTACGCCAAGATTGCTGAGCAGCAGTGGGTTGAGTTCTACACGAATGGCAGGCTGCGAACTGCCACCGATAGTGACCTGCCCTACTCCGGCGACCTGGGAAATTTTCTGGGCCAGGATGGAATCGGCAACGTCATACATTTGTGGCCGGGTGGCGGTATCGGATGTAAGGGCAAGAACCAGGACGGCCGACTCCGCTGGATTGGACTTTCGCCAACCCGGATTGCTGGGCAGGTTGGCCGGCAACTGCCCGCGGGCGGCGTTTATGGCGGCCTCCACGTCGCGCGCTGCCCCGTCGATATCGCGGTTGAGATCAAACTGCATGACGATGTTCGTGGAGCCGAGTTGACTCACGGAAGTCATCTGGTTAATTCCCGCGATGCGGCCAAACATGCGCTCGAGTGGCGTGGCCACGGCGGTAGCCATGGTTTCCGGACTGGCGCCGGGAAGATTTGAGAAGACTTGAATTACGGGATAAGTGACTTCCGGGAGCGAAGCGACGGGAAGCATGCGGAAGCCCAACACTCCGGAGAGAAGCAGGCCGGCCGTCAAGAGGGAGGTCGCGACGGGGCGCCGGATAAATGGTTCGGAGATATTCATCGCTGCTTCCGATGAATCGCTCGACTGAGGAGGCCGTTTGGGCGCGAACTACCCAATCGAGGACCTCCCATTTCACATTTTCGTCCACGGTTAGGAATTGGACTCTGTTGGGAGAGGGATCGAGCCACGAGGCCCACTCTTGCCCAGCCAGGGGGTCCGAGAAGCTGATCAAGAGCGGAAAGGTAAAAACCCGTCGGACGCATCGCGGGATACCTCCGTGACCGCGGTAACCCGAGTACGATACGCCTGAAATTCACAATTTGTTAGCGGAACATTTGTCGCTCAGCAGGATTACGCCTGGAAAACGGCGTTTTCCGACATTGGGATTCAGGCTGGGCCACAATGCGATAAGGTGAGTTTCCGGCAGTTCTAAAGCGCTCGCTCGTCCTCCGCAGCCAGATCGCGAAGGGCTTGATTCGCGACGCGGCGGGCATTGGCCATCAGCGTCAGCGTCAGCCCCTTCGCCGGCATATAACGCCAGGTCGATCCGTCCGCAACGTAAACATTCGCCGTCCCCGCAAGTCTCCCGTCGGCAGCTGGTGGTGAAGGGGCGGCGATCTTCATCGGTACATTGGGCGCATAGGGCAAAGTTCCCGCGTAATGGATGCTGGCGCCATGAATGGGCTTGGCGACCTGGAGCGGTATACAGCGCAGCGTGACGAGAGACCGCAGCAAGCGCATCTCGTTGGCATGCAGCCATTCCCGCTCCGAATCGGAAAAGAGGCAGCTTGCTTGCAGCACGCTGCCCGAGCCGCTCTCATTCAATTGGATCCAACGGTCCGGACTGGGCCAGTCCGGAAAATGGACATTGACGCAGGTGAACGCGGTCGCGATCAGGCGCAGGAAGAGAAGGCCGGGGCGGACGGGCAACGGAAGGTCCTTGAGCAAGCGGAACATCAGCAGCGAACGGTACGAATACACTTGTGCCAGCACGTAATCCGGGCCGTCGTGCTCCGCTTTCATCAGAATGGTCAGTTGAGAGAGGCTGTGTCTGCGGTCCCTGGCGGGCTTTCCCAGCATGGAAAGATTGATGGCCGCGATCCAGTGGTTGGGGTTGCACAGGATTGGCAAACGCAGCCCGTAAGCATGAAATGACTCCAGCGCCAGGCGTGCGCTATTGATCGCGCCTGCTGCCAGCAAAAGCTTCCTGGCGCTGAAGAGAGTGCCCGCGCCGGTTTGAACGTTTTGGCATTCCACGGTCACCCCGGCGCGATCTTCGCGAAAGCGGGAGACCACAAATCCCGTCAGGTGCGTGAAGTTAGAAGCGGCGGCAACCCGCTCGAGCGTAAACCGCGGGCGGTAGACAGACCTCCCCACATCCGCCCAGAAATCCATGTCGTTCTGTGCGTTAGCCAGGCGATCCTGCTGCGGTTTTGAAAGCATTGCCAACAGGCTCTGCCCCAGATAAAAGCCGCGGCTTTCATACCGGGCCCGAGAGTCGGTCGTAGCGGCGGAGGATCGTCTCCGCATTGGAATCAAGCGGGAGCGGCGGCTGGATCAGGCTGCGGTCGAGGTTGGCGATCAGCGGCGTTAGTGAATCGTCGGTTCGTCCGCTGAGGCCGACTTCGCGGGCGGCATCGTCGTAATAAGGCCTGAGTTCGGAGGCCGGAATGCCGATGCGATCCAGCTCGAAATCTTCCAATGCGAAACAATTCGCGCCCCAGCTGATTCCCAAGCCGCCCAGACCCGTGCTCTGCAATGGAGCGAAAGTATCCGAGAGCAGCGGGAACAGCCGGTCCTGGTTGCGAATCATGTGCTGCCGGGCAGGCGTCAGATGCGCTCCAGCGCGGTCTTGGCATCGCAGGGACTCAGCGGGATCGTCTCCGAGGAAGTATTTGCGCTGATTTTCGTCCGAACGGCGGATTTCCGAAAACGGCTTCGCCGGGACCATTTCATCGAACCGGCGGTCCGAGTATCCAATGTCCAGCAGGGCTACTTTGCGCCCGCTGGTTACGGCTTGCTGTGCCGCGTGCGAACCGCTCGGCCCCGATCCAATGATCAGGATGTCGAACATCGGATGGGAATCCATAAACTACGTGAGCGCTCTCAGCACACGTTTAGCTGCGCGCCCAATGATCACAACGGCGGCAAGCATACCGAGAGGCGCAAGCGCGGCCACGGCGAATAGCACCCCTTTGGTAATGGGTTCGAATTCATTTACATATGCGGGCGACGTCTCACGGAAAGCCATCCGCAATACTGCGCCTTCCTTCTTGGAAACTGATCGGCAAAGTCGGCTCCGGATCGATGCAGCGTCAGAATACCATGCCCGCCGGGCAGTCTTAGCTGCCCGCAAACCCCGATTCCCTACCAGCGGATTTGAGGCCCACGAGTTTATTGTGGAGCGTCGTGCCAAGTGAATCGTCCGTAAAGATCTGCTCCCGAGGGACTAGCTCGATAGTTGTTGAACCAGTGTGAGCGTATCGATTTCGTACGGCTCGCGAGCCCAGACCGGTGAGTGAAACGAGGGCGCCTTTGCATATGACAATTGCGCCGTTTGGAGTGCGATTGTAGACTAGCGGGAGCGGAAACTAGGGTTCGGCAGTCTGAACGACCGATAGAGCCTCATGGAGATCAGTCTCAACCTGCTCTGGCTGGCCGTCGCGGTGATCGCTGCGAGCGTTTGGATTTTTCGCTGGCGTCCCGCTTCGCGTGACTCCGCGCTTTCGGCGGCTGTGGCACTGGGTTGCGCGCTGGTACTGCTTTTCCCCTCGATTTCCCTAACCGACGACCTGCATCCGCAAATCGTGGCCGTCGATGCCGCTGCTGGAAAGCGAAACACGTGCCAACTGATTTCCAGCGCAGGTTGCAAAGTGTCCTCCGCTCCTGGGGTGGCGTCCAGGCTGGCCGCTCACCTTGTAGCCGTGGTTGCCCAGGCTCTCCTCCTTCCAGGCAGGCTTCCCTTTGGCGGCATCGTTGCGGACAAAACCCCGATCGATTCTGGGGCGAATCGCAACCCGCTCCCCGGCAGGTCACCCCCTCTTCTCAGCGTCCTCTAACCAGTTCCCGTCGCAGGTATATGTTCAGTCCGCAGGCGCAGCCGGCTCCTGAAAAGCCGACTCGCGCGGATGCCGCGACGCGCTAACGTTCGCGCCATTTCGGCGCGCTATTTCGGAAATATCGGGAAGGAGCGCCAGTCGTGTGGAAGACTCTCGCAACTCTAGCGACGTGCCTGATTGCAGGCGGCTTGCTCTGGAGCTGTGGTCAATCGAAAGCGGATCCGAAGGCGGAGGCGCCGCCGCCCGCACACGTGGAACACGAACAAGATCTCAACGTGGTTAAGGTGGACCATCCAGAGCAATTTTCGCTGGCAACCGCAGGGCAGCGGGCGGCCAGATCGCAATTGGCGGTTACGGGCACGGTGAATCCGGACGTTCGCGAACCGTGCCGGTCGTCTCGCTGGCCTCCGGCCGCGTCGTGGATATCCGCGCCCGCCTGGGCGACACGCGTGAAGAAGGGCCAGCTCCTGATGCGCGTGCAGAGCGCGGATATCTCCGGGGCGTTTTCCGACTATCGCAAGGCCGTCGCCGACGAAATCCTCGCCCGCACGCAACTCGACCGCGCCAAGGATCTCTACGAGCACGGCGCCATCGCGCTGAACGACTTTCAAGTCGCCGCAGGACACCGAAGACAAAGCCAAAGTCGACGTGGAAACCACGGCGGAGCATCTTCGCTTGCTGGGCGGCGACCTCGAACATCCCAGCGGAGTTGTGGATATCGTCGCGCCCGTTTCGGGCGTGATCACCGACCAGCAAGTGACCAATGCCGGCGGGCGTGCAAGGCCTGGGCTCGAATCCGTTCACGATTTCCGACCTCTCCGACGTCTGGGTTCTTTGCGACGTGTACGAAAACGATCTTGCCGAGCGTGCGCCTGGGCGAGACCGCCGACATTCGCTTGAACGCTTATCCCGAGCGGGTCTTCAAGGGCAAGATCAGCAATATCGGCGCGATTCTCGATCCCAACATTCGCACGGCCAAGGTGCGCATCGAAGTGCGCAATCCCGGGATGATGCGCCTGGGCATGTTCGTGACGGCCACATTCCATGGCCTGAAGAAAGAAGTGCACGCCGCAGTTCCGGCGTCCGCGATTCTGCATCTGCATGACCGCGATTGGGTCTTCGTGCCGGCGGCGAAGCAACAAGTTCCGGCGAGTGGAAGTCGCCGGCGGCGAGATGCTGCCGAACAACATGCAGGAGATCGATCTCGGGAATGCAGCCGGGCCAGCAGGTGGTGAACGATGCGCTGGTTCTGGAGAACACGGTGGAGCAATGAGGCAACGCAGCGGCAGCGTCGAGGTGTGCGGAGTAAGCCATGATTCGCGCACTCGTCGATTTCGCTCTGGAAAACCGCTTTCTCGTGCTCGCGGCGGCGCTGCTGCTGTTCGGCTGGGGCGCGATTTCGTTCCACCAGCTTCCCGTCGAAGCCTATCCGGACGTGGCGGACAACTACGTGGAGATCATCACGCAGTGGCCGGGAATCTCCGCCGAACAAATCGAGCAGCAGGTCACGATTCCGCTGGAAATCGTGATGAACGGCATTCCGCACGTGGTGCACCTGCGCTCGTTTTCGCTGTTTGGGCTCTCCGATCTGAAGCTGATTTTCGATGACGAAGAGGAGAACGCCTGGAACCGCGAGCGGGTTCTCGAGCGGCTCTCGCAAGTCACCTTGCCGCCGGGCGTTGCGCCGCAGATGGGCACGGACTGGAGCCCGGTCGGCCAAATCTACTTCTTCACGCTGCACAGCACCAATCCGCAATACGACGTGATGGAGTTGAAGTCGCTCGAAGACTGGGTGGTCGAGAAAAACCTCAAGGCCGTTCCCGATATCGTGGATGTTGCCAGCTTCGGCGGGCCCACGCGCGAATATCAGGTTCGCGTCGATCCCAACAAGCTGATCGCCTACGGACTCAGCCTCGCCCAGGTGGAGCAGCAGCTCACCAACAACAACGTCAATGCCGGCGGCAGCTTCATCGAAGCGGGTCTGCAGCAGATCAATGTTCGGGAAGTGGGCCTGGTCAGGAACGTGCAGGACATCGAAAACACGGTCATCACGACCAAGAACGGCACGCCGCTGCGCGTGAAGGATATTGCCGTCGTCGCGCAAGGCCCGAAGATCCGCCTCGGCCAGTTCGGCCGGGCGATTCACCGCGAAGACGGAAAGATCATCGATAACGACGACGTGGTTTCGGGCATCGTGCTCCTGCGCAAAGGCGCGAATGCGGACGAGGCGCTCGCGGGAATCCACGCAAAAGTCAAGGAGCTGAACGACCACATTTTGCCCGCCGGCGTGAAGATCGTTCCGTTCATCGACCGCAGCGATCTGGTGCACTTCACCACGCACACCGTGCTGCACAACCTCACCGAAGGCATCATCCTGGTGGTCATCGTCCTGTTTCTGTTTCTCGGGAATGTCCGCGGCGCGCTCATCGTCGCCCTGACCATTCCGTTCTCGCTGTTGTTTGCCGCGACCTGTCTCAACCTGAAGGACATTCCCGCCAACCTGCTGTCGCTCGGCGCGCTGGATTTCGGAATGGTGGTGGATGGCGCGGTGGTGATGGTCGAGAACATCGTCCGCCACTTGAGCCAGCGCCAGAACGAACGATCCGAGACGGCATGCTGGAGGCGATCCGCGAGGCCGCGCACGAAGTGCAGCGGCCGGTCTTTTACGCCATCGCCATCATCATCACCGCGTACCTGCCGATCTTCACGCTTGCAGCGCGTCGAGGGCCGCCTGTTCAAGCCCATGGCCTGGACCGTGGCCTTTGCGCTGCTGGGCGCGCTGCTGTTTTCCATGCTCGTCGCGCCGGTGCTCTCCAGCTTCTTGTTTCGCAAGGGCGCGCGCGAATGGCACAACCCGGTGATGGACTTCCTGACGGACCGCTATCGCAAGGCAGTGCGCTGGGCCATCGAGCATCGCTGCGTGACGGTCGGGCGTCGGCGGTCGTCGGCTTGTGTCGTGGCCATTTATCTGGCGTTCGGCGGCGTGATCGGCTCCGAGTTTCTGCCGCACCTGGATGAAGGCGCGCTCTGGGTGCGCGGCACGCTTGCGCCCAGCACCGGACCGACCGAAGGCATCCGCGTGGCGAACCAGGCGCGCGTCCTGCTTTGCTCTTTTCCCGAGGTGCCGCAGTGCACCAGCCAAGTGGGGCGGCCCGACGACGGAACCGACACGACGGGCTTTTTCAATACCGAATACTTCGTGGACCTGAAGCCCAAGGAACAGTGGCGGCCCGTCTTTCACCAGGACAAGGACGAACTGATCGCCGCCATGGATCGCGAACTGGACAAGATTCCCGGCGTCGTCTGGGGCTTTTCTCAGCCCATCGAAGACAACATGGAAGAGGCGGTCAGCGGCGTAAAGGGCGAGCTGGCCACCAAGATTTATGGCGACGATCTGAAGGTTCTCGAGGACAAGGCCGACCAGATCGTCGAACGTCATGCGGCAGAGTCAAGGGAATCGAGGACCTCGGAGTCTTTCGCGTGCTCGGCCAGCCCAACCTCAATTTCGACGGTGGACCGCGAGCAGGCCGCGCGCTATCAGATCAACGTCGCCGATGTGCAGGATGCCATCCAGACCGCCGTCGGAGGCAACGCGCTCACGCAAGTGCTGCAGGGCGAGGCGCGCTACGACCTGGTGCTGCGCTACCTCCCGCAGTACCGCACGACGAAGGAAGCCATCGAGAATATTCGCTTGCTGTCGCCCTCCGGCGAACGAGTCTCGCTCGCGCAGCTCTGCAAGATCGAAGAACAGGACGGCGGCTTCGGAAATCTACCGCGAGGGAAACCAGCGCTATGTCGCCATCAAGTACAGCGTGCGCGGGCGCGACCTGGGCAGCGCGGTCGAGGAAGCCATCAAGAAGGTAAACGCGCAGGTTCAACTGCCGCGCGGGTATCACATCGATTGGGAAGGCGAATACGAGAGCGAGAAGCGCGCCCAGGCGCGGCTGTTCCTCATCGTGCCGATCACGATCCTGGTGATTTTCTGATTCTCTACACGATGTTTCGCTCGTTCAAATGGGCGGTGCTCATTCTCGCCACCGTGGCGATGGCGCAGCATCGGCGGCTTGCTGGCGCTGCTGCTCACGGGCACGCACTTCAGCGTTTCCTCGGGCGTCGGCTTCCTGGCGCTGTTCGGCGTCTCGGTGCAAACCGGCGTCATCATGCTCGAATACATCAATCAGCTGCGCGCGCGCGGGCACATTCGATCGAGGACTCCGCCATTGAAGGCGCGGTTCTGCGGCTTCGCCCCATCATGATGACCATGCTGGTGGCGACGCTGGGCTTGCTGCCGGCGGCGCTGTCCCACGCCATTGGCTCCGATTCGCAGCGGCCCTTTGCCATCGTCATCGTCGGCGGCTTGATGGTCACCTTGGCGATGAGCATCTTCCTTCTGCCCACTCTCTATGTGTGGTTTGCGCGAGAGGGCGACAAACTCCCGGACCCGGAGGAGTCTCTTGAAAGTTAAGCGCGCAGTTGTGGATTTTCGACGGCGTCACGCCGGCCTGATTGTTGCCTGCGCCGCATTGGCGTGTGCCTCTCTGTCACCTGGTGTGGCATTTGCGCAAACGCAAGGGCCGGTGAGAATCACGCTGGACCAGGCCATTCGAGCTGGCGCTCCAGCACAATCACAATCTGCTGGCGGCGCGCACCACGATCCAGCAGAACCAGGCACAAGAGATCACTGCGAACTTGCGGCCCAATCCGGATCTCTTTGTGGACTGGGACTACCTGCCGACCTTCGCGCCAAGCTCGGCGAACAGCACCTACCTGCAAGCCTCGACTGAGGCCGATGCGGGCCTGAGCTATCTGATCGAGCGCGGCAAAAAACGGCAGAGCCGTCTGCAAGCCGCCAAGGACGCGACTGCAGTGACAACGTCCCAGGTGGCCGATAACGAGCGCACGCTGACGTTTCAGGTGGCTGCGCAGTTCATCAACGCGCAGTTCGCCGAATCTACTCTCGACTTGGCGCAAGCCAACCTGAAGAGCTATCAAAACACATTGGACGTCGCGGAAATCCGTTACCGCTCAGGGGCGATCAGCCAGGACGACTATCTCAAGATCAAGCTCCAACTGCTGCAATTTCAAAACGATTCGGCGCAGGCGCAACTCGCCAAACTTCAGGCGCTTTCCGATCTCAGAGCATTACTCGGCTTCGAGTCTGTGCCTGCGAACTACGACATCGCGGGCACGTTCGAATACGAGGCGGTGAACCTCACCCTCGAAGATCTACAGATGAAAGCGTTGCAAAACCGGCCCGATCTCCGTGCCGCGGAGCAGGGCGTAGCTTCCGCACAAAGCCAATACGAGCTGCAAAGAGCGATCGGCAAGCAAGACCTCACCGTGCAGGCGAACTATACGCACGTGAATGGCATCAACGGCACTTCGTTCCTGGCAAGCATCCCTTTACCTATTTTCAATCGCAATCAAGGGGAGATCGCCCGCACGCGCTTCGCGATTACGCAATCGCAGGAGTCGGAGAAGGCCGCGGGTGAGCGCGTTATGAATGATGTATATGACGCCTTCTGGAATCTGCGAACTAATGACCAGATTGTGCAGCTTTTCCGCTCGAGCTACCTGACGGAGGCGCAGGCGGACCGGGATATCGCCGAGTATGCGTACCAACGCGGGGCGGCAAGCCTGATCGATTTTCTGGACGCCGAGCGCAGCTACCGCACGACGCAGCGCGCGTATCGTCAGGCGCTGGCCTCCTATCTCCTGGCTGTCGAGCAACTCCGCCAGGCAATCGGCACGCGCTCGCTCCTTTAACACGGACATCGCGTACTTCTGGGTGCAGCGTCCGCAGGGCTGGTGCCTCTTGCACGTGAACGAGATCGAAGCGCATCCCGCCGTGCCCGGCGAGAATTCCCGGCCGAAGTTCACCATTCCCTGCATAAATCCCTGCAAGGAGCTGCCGTGGAAGCCGCTCTCGGCCGGTGAAAAAGCGGCCATCGAAGGATGGCAGGACCAGGAATCGGGCACCGGGCGCCGCTTGATGCACATGGGCGACCACGTGTTCACCATCTCCTCCACCAGCATGAATCCGCAGCAGACTGTGCCGTCGAGCGGGCCGACCAAGGTTGAGCCGCCCACGCCCGAACATCCCTTTATCAGCACCACGCCAGCGGTGTACGTGAAGACTTGGGATTATGGCGACTCGGTGGTTTCGATCATGCTCCAGCCGACCTGGGGCGGGAAGCCTTACTGGTCCAGCCGCGTCTATGCAAATCATAACGGGTTCTGGAAGATGGAGGAGAGCTACCACACCACCATCCAGGCCGCGCCGCAGATGCAGTACGTGCCGGACCAAAAGTGGGAGACGTCCAGGGCTGGCAATTGAACTGGCGGTCGCTGGGATTGCCAATTCGGGGCGTTCAGGGAGAGAGACCGTCGGTCTATTCGGTGCTGAAAAAAGCAAAAAAGGGGAGAATGCGGTCTCCCCCCTTTTGCCATTGCGGTCGGAGGAATTTAGCCAATGGGCGTGCTGTTCACGCTCGCCCCTGAACCGGAAGCGTCCGCGCGGATCACGCCGGACTGGTCAGTGAAGAACATGCGCTGACCGGTTGTGCCCGCGACAACAGGCGTAGCCGTAATCGAATAGGTGTCAATGTTGCCGGCTGTGTCAGCGGTACCTGCCGTATAAACGAAGGTGTAGCCGCTCTTCACACCGCCCGCCAGCACCGAGTCAATCAGCCCTGCAGACGCCGAAGTCGCCGTTCCGGTCCCGCCAAGAGAGGGCAAGGATGGAGGGAAGCCGACGCCGTACGTGGTCGAGTACTCAACGCTGGACGTATTGATCGTCCGCAGAGAGCCTACGGCCGAAGCCTCGTTGGCGGCCATCTTCGCCCTCAAGAGGTTCGGGATAGCTATCGCGGCGATAATCAGAATGATTGCCACCACGATCAAGAGCTCGATTAACGAGAAACCTTTTTGTTTGCGCATAATCATCTCCCTTTCATGCCTGGATATATTGCACGTCAGACGCCATCGGCTGGGCCGACAGGTGGCATATTGGGCACAAACGGTCGAGGGCTCTTAGTCTTCAGTGGATTAGGAGCAGGCTTCAGTGCCCGCGATGAAATGCCGCCATAAGTTCCGGGAACGACGAATGACAAGAAGTGTCATTAGGAGTACGATAAAACGTCGTAACACGATCCATTTAAGTCGTTCCGCGATATAGCAACGCTCGCTCCGCCCTTCACGCGGCCGGTTTCCCAGATTAACGGGCTTCTTTGCGCCAAGTCCTGCAACACCATAACTAGGAATCCCTGTGGAAAAGCGCGCGAGCGCGTGCTTTGCGAGATCGGTGGTCAACTCAATGGTTGGTTATGCGGTCGATCATGCCACGCTCTCGCGCGGCGCGATCGCACCATCGAAAGGTACCGAGCGCCGCCGCGCTCAATGCCGCCGTCAGGACAACGAAGATGCCCAGCAACTTCACATTGCCCAGCGTGGTTAACGTTGGCGATCCCGGCGCCGAAACCAAAAGCGACCGGCGCAGCAATTCCAACCAGTAGGTGAGGGGAATCGCAAATCCGACCGGCCGGAGGACGCGCGGCAATACTTGTATCGGAAAGATGGCGCCGCTAAAGAGATAGAGCGCGGCCGCCACCCCTTCGCCGAACGACCAGGCGCTGTCCGGCAGAAGCAGAGCGAGGCTCGACACCATGAGGCCCAGCATGGCCAGGGCGGCGAGGCCGATCCCGAACGTGGCTAGCAAAAGGGGCCAATGGATCGTCGTGAAATGCACCGGCAGGTGAAGGAAAGCGATGCCGATGAGAAGCATGATCACCACGGCCGCCGAATCGGTGAGAAATCGCGCCGTGCCTCGGCCGGCCATGTACCAGCGGATGTCCACCGGCGCCACGTAGACGGAGCGCAGGGTGTGATAGCGTTCGCGGTCGTCGATCACCGCGAAGCTCATGCCCGTCATGATCGCGCCCACGTATGTGTAGAAAGCATTGCCCACGTACATATAAGCGAACATGGGCGAACTGAAATCGCCGCGGGTGACGGTGGCATAGAGCATCACCAGGATGCCGGTGAGCGCCAGCGGCCTGGCGACCGTGTACAGCGCGAAGAGGATCGGCTTCGTCCAATTGGCCTCTACCTGCCATCCCAGCCAAGTGGCCGTTCGGAACGAGCTCCAATAGGTTTTACGCACGGTGTTCGGTAAGTTTGCCTTCGGCCACCGCCAGCCGCTCCATGTATCCGAGCGACCAGCGCGCTGCCGCGAGGAAGATGAGCGCCAGTGCCAGCAGAATGGCGCTTTCGATTTTCGGGCTCAGAAAACCCAGCACAGCGCTGCGCGCGAATACGATCTGCCGCAGCGCATCCAGGCCCAAGGTCAAGGGAATCAAGGACGCCGCGCCGGCAATCCAGGCGTTGAGACTGCGCAAGGGGAAAGTACGTCCCGGAGATCAGATAGACCGGTTCTTGCGCCACGTCGATGAAATAGCGGGCCTCGCGTCCAAAAAGCAGGAAGAGCGATGCGGACATCATGCCCATGGCGTAAAGCGCCGCCATCGTCAGAAAGAACACCAGGATCAGCAGCGGCACGCTCGAGACCGCGTAGGAAATGTGGAAGAGCAGGCTGCCCAACACGATAATCAGCCCCGCTCGCACGGCGGCCAACACCATGCCGCCCAGCGCCATCCCCAGCAGGATGGCCATCATCGAGCCCGGCGCGATGATGTAGAGAGCGAGATTGCCAATCTGCCGCTCCCAGAAAAATTGGCTGGCCATGCTCCAGATCACATTCACCCAGAACCAGCTCATGGCTCCGCCGAGGATCACGTAACCGATCAAATCCTGAGATCCGCCGATGGCCCGGTAGACGAAAATGTAAGCCATGAGCGCGACGAGCGGCAGGCCGACTTCAATCGCCAGCCGAGAGAGTTGACGCTGGTATCCCACGGCGCGGGAGTAGGCGCGCCCCAGGACCGTTCTCACGAAGAGGCGCCAGCCCGTGTCTTTATGGATTCGCGGGATCATGCACCAGCTCCATCTCCTCCATGCTTTTGCCGACCAGCCTGACGAATACGTCTTCGAGCGTGAGTTCCTGTTTTTTCAGCGAGAGCAATCCGATTCCGTTGGCCTCCATGGCGGCGATCACCCTGGCGATCACCGGCTCCTCCATCAGCGCCAGCTCCAAAGTGCTGCGGCCGTCGGCTTCCTGGTGAGTTACCCTTCGCACGCCGGCCACCGATCGTATGGCGCCGGTGCCGGCGCCATCCACAGGCGTGGTCTCCAACCGGTAGATCACTTCGCCGCGGAACTGTTGCTTGAGGTTGGCGGGCGTGTCGCAGGCCAGCACGCGCCCATCATTGATAATGGCCACGCGGTCGCACAGTTCGTCGGCCTCCATCATGTAGTGCGTCGTCAGCAGCAAGCTGCGCCTCTCGTCCGATTTCATCCAACGCCGAATGAAGGCCCGCACATCGCGCGAGGCGCCGACGTCGAGGCCCAGGGTTGGCTCGTCGAGGAAGAGCACGTCCGGATCGGTAAGGAAGCCGCGGATGATGTTCATCTTCTGACGCAAGCCGGTGGAGAGCTGGTAGGACTTGGTCTGAATGCGGTCCGCCATATGCAACTCGTCGAGAAGGTCGCCGATTCGGCGGTTCGCCTCGCGCGAAGAGATTCCGTAAAACTGCGCAAACATCCACAGATTCTCGCGAACCGTCAGCATGCCGTAGCCCGACGATTCCCCGCCCGAGACCATGTTGATCAGCGGGCGCACTTTCTGGGCCTCGCGGCTGACGTCAAAGCCGGCCACGCGCGCGGTCCCACGAGGTGGGCGAGAGCAGCGTGGTCAGAATCTTGATGAGGGTGGTTTTCCCGGCCCCGTTAGGACCGAGTAATCCGAAAAGTTCGCCGCGCGCTACTTCCAGATTTACGTCGTCCAGCGCAACCAGAGTTCTTGGGCCGTCCTTCTTCTCGCGCGTCCGGTAGACGCGACCCAGGTGTTCGGTTTCGACGGCCAGCTGTGGAGTCATGACCCATAGTCCAAGTCAAAAAATGCCGTTAGTGGCGTACAAATGTCCGGGAACCCAATTATGGAGTGACTATATCACGGGCTTGATCTCACGAATGTGCATCCTGGAGCGGGCGCATGTTTTCTTGCTCGATGCTGCCCGGCATAACCGGAACCGCTGTGGAAGAGGGCGGTAGGGGGAAGAGCTGCGGCACACGGGCATAGGAGACAATAGGGACCGGCTCTCCACGCTCCCGTTGGTAGTTTCTCCTTGACACCTTTGGGAGTGAAGTATAGATACCATCACACGTAACTTGGTAGAATTTTCGGACTGGTCGCGGGAGGCCGGCCGAGACAAAAGAGCGCTGCCAATTACAAGGCGCGCTGTGGGTGGCCCGATGCTGATATCGATGATGGCCCGATATGGATGGCCCGATCGATGGCCTGACACGTCTCGTGCCGCACGGTTGTCGAACGCAGGTCGGATGAGGGAAAACACTTCTATTCTAAAGATGGCGGGCATGGAGTTCGCCAGACAGGTCCGAAAAGGGGAAATTGCTAAATGAAAGCGATAGCGCGGCGGTGTAGCGATTGGCTTATCGGTGCACGAGTGGGGCTGGCGGCTTTGAGCATCATTTTCACCGTTGTCCCGAATTTGCGGGCACAACCGCAAGAGGGACCGGCGCCCCGCACCGCCGACGGGCATCCGGACCTCTCCGGGCGTTATGTATTCATGGGGAAAGCGCCGGCGGAGAAGCCGGTCTTCAAGCCCGGGTCAAAATCAAGCTTATCTCCGATGCCCAAGGGCGTTTGCGCCGCCGGCGGCACGCCGACTTCGATCACCATCCAGGCGAGCGAGCATGGGCCGATCCAGTTGCTCTCGCAGCCCGGCGACCTGTGGATTTTGACGGAATCTCCCCAGAGCGTTCGTTGGATTCCCACCGATGGACGGCCCCATACCAAGGACCCGGACATCAGCTTTGCCGGCGAGTCGTATGGCCGTTGGGAGGGAGACACTCTGGTGGTGGACACCGTGGGGGTTGACCACCGCATGAGGAATATCTTCGGTGAGGCAACCACCTGGCTTCACAGCGACGACGAGCACGTGATCGAGCGCTTCACCCGCCCCTCGAAGGACTCCCTCACCTATCAAGTCACCATCGAGGACCCCATGGTGTTGGCGAAGCCGTTCTCCTGGCCTCCCATGCATTGGTCTCTGGCACAAGGCGCCGCAGTTAAGTGGAAGGTAATCGTGCCCATCCCGGGCTGCGATTTTTAACGCCGCGGCGAGGCTGGTTCTAATCGCTCCATTCCTCTCCACGATCCCGCGAGCGTCCGCCGAGCGCGGGCCATATCTCGATTTCTCCACGCACCGGCCGGTCCGGCAACGTTATGGGCCGCTGTTCATGGACGCCTGAGGAATCTCCAGTAGAAAGCTGCGAACACCAAGACAATGCCAACATTCACCGCCACCCGTTCCCAGAATCGATTTCTGAAGAACAGGAAATCTACAGCGACGATGAGGGCTGCCATCGCCACCACGTAAAGCACGCTAGCTGCTTGTCTGCCCATTTCAGTACCTCCGCCGCCTGCAGCAATGAGCCTCCCGTGGACGAATCGTATCACGCGATAACTGCCTGAGATCGGTGACTTAGAACAGGGTTTGGTCGGAAACGCTGCCAAGTCCTGAAAGACGGCCTTCTCTGCGACTGGGATTCGGTTCCGTCCAACCTGCGGCAGGAGGATGCCGGCGGGTTCCCTGCTCAACGGCGGCAGGCTCCGAGCGGGCATACGCGAGACGGCATACATGGGTTAAGCTTGGCGCCCGTGAGCGAGCTTCCCGACATCGGCGTTTTGATCAGCGAGGACGGTCCCAGTGCAAGCGTGGCTGTGAACCGTCCCGGCCATGTGCTGTTTGCCAGCTTGATCGGCACGACGATCGAGTTCTTCGACTTCTACATCTACGCTACGGCGGCGGTGCTTGTCTTTCCGCGCCTCTTCTTCCCCGCGTTCGATCCGGCGTCGGCCACGCTCGCGTCTCTCGCGACTTTTGGGATCGCGTTTCTGGCGCGGCCGGTGGGCTCCGCGCTTTTCGGCCACTTTGGCGATCGCGTGGGCCGCAAGACGACGTTGGTCGCGGCGCTGCTCACCATGGGAGTCTCGACCGTGGCGATCGGCGTCCTGCCCACCTACGGCACCATCGGCGTGGCCGCGCCGGTGCTCCTCGCGCTCTGCCGCTTCGGCCAGGGTTTGGGCCTGGGAGGCGAATGGGGCGGCGCGGTGCTGCTGGCGGTGGAGAATGCGCCGCACGGGAAGCGGGCCTGGTACGGCATGTTTCCGCAGCTAGGCGCGCCGGCGGGATTCCTCTTCTCCGGGGGCGTGTTCCTGGCGCTCTCCAAGTGGCTCAGCGATGAACAATTCTTTCGCTTCGGATGGCGCATCCCGTTTCTGGCCAGCGCCGCACTGGTGCTGGTGGGGCTCTACGTGCGCCTGAAGATAACCGAAACGCCGGTATTCCGCGACGCCCTCAACCGGCGAGAGCGCGTGAAGGTGCCGATGCTAGTGGTGTTCCGCGACTATCCCGGGGCGCTGCTGGCGGGCACGCTGGTGTCGCTCGCGACCTTCGTGCTTTTTTACCTGATGACGGTTTTCGCGCTCTCCTGGGGCACCACCGCGTTGGGATACAGCCGCGACAAGTTTCTAGTGATGCAGTTGGGTCGGCATTGTGCTGTTCGCGCTGACCATTCCGTTGAGCGCGGTGCTGGCCGAACGAGGGCGGCGGCGCGCGCTGCTGTGGGTGACTTCGGCGATTGGCGTCTTCGGCCTGCTGATGGCGCCGATGTTCCTGGCCGGAACCTTCGGGGCGGTGATGACCATGGCGGTGGGCCTCTCGCTGATGGGCTTCACCTACGGCCCGCTGGGCACCGTGCTCTCCGAGCTCTTCCCTACCTCGGTGCGCTACACCGGCAGCTCGCTCACGTTCAATTTCGCCGGAATCTTCGGCGCTTCGCTGGCGCCGTATATCGCCACGTGGCTGGCGAAGAACTACGGCTTGCAGTACGTGGGCTACTACCTCACCGCGGCATCGGTCTTGACGCTGATTGGGCTGCTGGCGACGCGCGAGACCAAGGACGATGTCCTCTGATCAAGTGCGCCCTGGTCAACCGCGTTGATCAAACGCAGTGGACGAGAAACGGCCCTCTCCGGAGACCCAGATTCCAGTTGTGCCAGATTCCGAGAAGGTGACTTATCAGGCCCTATCTGCGCTGCGAACCTGCTCGGCAGATCAATGCCCAAACAAACGGTAAACTTGAGCTACTGCACGACGATCAACACGTTCTCCCTCCGACTCAGCGTGCCTCCAGCGGGATAACCAGGCCTAAACGAGCCCACTTCAGTGCGCTGCGGGATTGTAGATTTCGGCTCTCGACGTCGAGGCGGGCCAACCGCTATGACCACCAGCGATCAAGACTGTGCCATCGGTGAGCAAAGTTGCTGTGTGTTCGTGGCGCCCCACGGTCATGTTTCCTGCTGACGTGAACTGGCCGGTTGCAGGATCGTAGAGGTCCGTGCCAGCGTTACCAGAACCGCCTGGCAACTGACCACCCGTAATCAACACAGTTCCGTTAACAAGGCGTGCGGCTGCGGCGAACTCATGTGTGGCTGTCGTGTTCCCAATTGACGTGAATGTTCCGGTCGCCGGATCGTAAAGCTCTGCCAGAGCGGGAAGATCATTCTCATCACTCCCAACAAATAAGACTTTGCCGTTCATTAGCAACGTTGCCGTGTTCTCGCCCCCACTCGGCATCGCCGTAGTGTTAAATGTGGTTGTTGCAGGGTCGAATACTTCGCTGGCACCAACCACGCATGCCAGCGGGCCAATAGTACATCCATTGAGCAGAACCCTTCCATCAGACAGCACCGTTGTTGTCTGCCAGAACGGATTGGGGTCAGGATACGCCACGGTGAGCGAAAAAGTGCCGGAGGCTGGGTCATAGATTTGGGCGTTGACGCTCGACACTAACACCTTGCCGCTATTGAGCAAGCTCAAGGCGACTAAGTTCAAAGAGTTTACTCCGCTGGAAATCATGTTACTCGTGGGCGTAAAGGTCCCAGTAGACGGATCGTAGAGTTCCGCACTAAGGTCTTGCGCACCGCCCGCGACCAAGACTTTGCCACTAGCAAGCAAGACGGCTGTGGGCGTGCCGCGAGGAGTGGTCATGTTCCCCGTGGGCGTGAATGTCCGCATGGATGGATCGTAGAGTTCGGCGCTGGCGAGTGCTTGCTGCGGAAAACCATTCGTGACGCCACCAGCGATCAGGACCTTACCGCTGGGGAGCAGGACCGCGATATGGTCTGCCCGCGCTGTGGTCATGTTCCCAACAGCCGTGAAATTGATCGACAGCGAGCTACTAGGCGCAATAGGCGGGGGCTGAACGCCCGCCGATGGCGTTCCTGGATTGCTGCTACTACACCCGAAAACCAAGACCAGAGAGCAGGACGTGAACAGGAGGAGCCTCTTCATTGTTTTCACCATCGATTCGTCGGAAAGCCTTGAGAATGGACGTTTCCCGGCAGTAAGAACTGCTTGAAACCTTTTGTTTCCTCCATGCCGCAGAACTCGGGCGACCAGTGCTAACGAGAAGTCGGAGGGTTACGCCGATGGGCATCTCAGCTCTCCTTTTCTCTCAGGCGCAACAGTGGACCGACCCTCGGCAAGTTAACGCCTCGGCCTTCTCTATCAGTACAGGCAGCCGCTTGACAATGGTCCTAAAAGGACCACAATCGGGCTTCTTTTGTGTCGGGAGGCTCCTGCTATGGCCTTTACTCATGGCCCGATGAGGGCCCAGGACGTGCGCGAGTGCGCCCAAATCGTGGCGAAGAATCCCGGCGCTGCGCACGCTACGGAAAGATGAATCGCGGATTTGAGCGCGGCATGGCAGAAGCTACTGCATTGCGAAGCGAAGACAACGATAGTGCTTAGAGCAGGCGATAGGCCCGGCGCGCCAATCTGCTGCGTCGGCGTCATCGTGATTGTCCACGACGATTTTCTGCGGGAGATAAAGACTCCGCCCTTGAAGTGGATAGGACCAGAGTTGGTGAAACGCATTCTGCAAGGCAAGTCTCCGCTAGTGAGCGACAAGCAGCTTCGGGAGGGCAACTCGCGGGCGTTTCAATCTACTTGTTTGGGAATCTTGTTTTGCTTCCGAATTCGAGAACGACGGTGAAGTGCTTCGCCGCGTTACGGATTTGTTCATCGACGAACACAGAGGCTTCTTCTGGAAGGAGATTATCGGCATGCAACCGGAGGTAGGCGAAAGATTGCGCTGGATGCTCAAGACCGGGGCCCAATTGTGGAATCCCCTCACAGGCCGATACGTGCAATCGCTCGAAAAAGATCCGAATGAAATCGTTCTTACTAAGAATCACATAATATACTGACAATGACCGCCGCTCCTGTGTTATGGTGAGGGGCATGGGATTTCCAGCGGGAGTACGCAGAGATTTCGAAGCTTTGGAACAGAGACGGATGCGGGCGGCGCGGCTGCTGGAGAAGGGATACAGCCAGTCGGAAGTAGCCCGCCGGGTGGGCGCGCACCGGCAGTCGGTGAGCCAGTGGGCGGCCGAATTACAGGAGAAGGGCCGGGCTGGGCTGAAGCGAGCCGGGCGGGCGGGTCGCAAGCCGCGGCTCGATGCCGTCGCCATCCGTAAGATCGAGCAGGGATTGAAGCGGGGTCCGGAGGCGTTGGGCTACACCACCAGCCTGTGGACCTCGGCGCGGGTGGCCCACCTGATCGAGACCGAATGCGGGGTCGACCTATCATCCGGGCCATGTCTGGCGCATTTTGCGGCAGTTGGGATGGAGTTGCCAGCGTCCGGCAGGCCGCGCCCTGGAGCGGAACGAAGAGAAGATCCGGCAGTGGAAGCAGAAGCGCTGGCCGGAGATTAAAAAAAAGCCCAAAACGAGCGGCGCACGATCGTTTTCATCGACGAAAGCGGATTGAGCGAGCGCCCACACCGCTGCCGCACCTGGGCGCCGAAAGGGCAGACGCCGGTGCTGCAATATCACTTCAACTGGAAGACCCTGTCGGCGATGGCCGGGGTGACCTGGTGGAACTTCTACTTCCGATTGTTTCCGGGAGCCATCCGCAGCCCGCAGATCATCCTGTTCCTTTCGCATCTGCTGCGTCATATCCCCGGCAAGTTGCTGATCGTCTGGGACGGACTGCCGGGCCATCGCAGCCGCGCGGTGTGGGATTTTGTGCGCGCAGCAGCGGGGACGCCTCTGGCTGGAGTTCCTCCCGGCGTACGCGCCGGAACTAAACCCGGTCGAGTACCTCTGGGCGCACTGGAAGCAACACGAGCTGCCCAACTTCTGTCCGCAGAACTTCGGACAGCTCAGCACTCACGCTCGCCGCGCTCTGTGCCGCATGCGCCGTCGGCCCACTCTGGTCTGCGCCTTCTGGGAACAGGCGGAACTCTTTCCGTTGTAAGTATATTATGCGAACTCTCAGTAGATCCGGGGACCCGGAGTGCACGATTGGGACTAGGCAATGGTTTTATGTCCCTTAGCCCTTTTCCGAAGTATGCTAATTTGTTGTACGGCTCCTGCTTTTCCCTCTCAGGCCGTTGGCAATTGGGACCGGCGTAGGTCATCACCCCCCCTTCCGAGACGTGTTTTCTTCGGGCAGCTCAGCAAATGCAAAGTAAGCACAATGTCGATCTCTTCTCGGTCGGTCGGCCTCCCACCGGTCTCGTTGAGTTACAAATCGCGGCGCTCGAGGCGACCGCTAACGCCGTCGTGATTACCGACAGGACCGCAACGGTCATCTGGGCCAACTCTGCGTTCGAGCGATTGACCGGCTACAGCCGCGCCGAAATCGTTGGGCGAAGCACACGTATCCTCAAATCGGGCCGGAACCCGCAGGCGCTGTACGAGCAGATGTGGCAAACGATTCTCGGCGGACGGATATGGCGCGGGGAACTCGTAAATCGGCGCAAGGATGGCAGCCACTACCAGGAAGAGATGACCATTACTCCGGTAAAGGATGGCACGGGAGAAATTACTCACTTTATCGCCATCAAACTGGATATTTCTGAGCGCAGGCAAGCTGAGGCCGCCCTTCGATCTCTCTCAGACCGTCTGTCGCTTGCTACTGCAGTTGCAAAGATCGGTGTATGGGAGTTGGACCTGGCCACCAATGCGTTTACCTGGGATGCCACGTTGTCTGAAATTTATGGCTTCCCGCCGGCTGTGCCGATACCGTATGAAAAATGGTCTACGACGGTCTATCCCCAGGATCTGCCGGTAGTCGAAGCCGTATTGCGGAAGGTGATCGACGAAAAGGGTCAGGGGTTTGCCGAATTCCGCATCATCCGCACGGACGGTGCTGTCAGGAACGTATTGGCGGTCGGAAGAGCGGTCCTCGATGAGCAGGCGAAGATCAGCCGCGTCGTAGGAACCACCCAGGACATCACCGACCGCAAGCAAGCCGAAAACAGGCTGCAGGAAAGCGAAGCCAAGCATCGCGTGCTGTTCGAGGATTCGTCGGACGCGCACTTGCTGTCGGACGAAAACGGCTTCGTCGATTGCAATTCGGCCTTGCTGCGGATGTTCGGCTACGCGAATCTCGCTGAGCTCACCGGGCTGCGCCCCGCCGATCTTTCGCCCCCGAACCAACCCGATGGCACGCCTTCCCAAGCGGGGGTCGACCGCGAGATGGCTACCGTGTTTCTGAAGGGTGCGAATAGTTTCGAGTGGTTGCACC
This sequence comes from uncultured Acidobacteriota bacterium, assembly GCA_963823935.1. Classification (GTDB taxonomy): domain Bacteria; phylum Acidobacteriota; class Terriglobia; order Acidiferrales; family UBA7541; genus Palsa-189. The sequence continues at coordinate 295,349 of CAWGNM010000018.1, read as the reverse complement.
GGCGCAAGAGCGGTGAGCTTTTTCCCGCGGAAGTCTACTTGACGGCGTTGACGCTGAAGGGCCGGCCGGCCCTGCTGGGCACCGTCCGCGACATCACCGAGCGCAGGCGTGCCGAGGCTTCGCTTCGCAACAGTGAAGAGCAGTTCCGGCAGCTCGCCGATAACATTCTTGAAGTGTTTTTTGTCGTGGAGCCGGAACCGCTCCGAATGGCCTACCTCAGCCCGGCTTACGAAGAGATTTGGGGAAGGCCCCGCCAGGAAGTCTACGACCGGCCGGCGGCCTGGATCGAATCTGTCCATCCTGAAGACCGCCAAGCGGTTAGCGCTGACTTTGCACGGTCCATGCAAGGTGTTAGAGCGGGACTGACATACCGCATCGTGCGGCCGGATGGTTCCGTTCGCTGGATTCGCGCGCGCAGTTCGCCGGTGCACGACCCCCAAGGCAAGTTCATCCGGCTCGTCGGAATTGCCGAAGACATCACCAACTTCAAGGCCGCCCAGTTGGCCCTCGAGGAGAGCGAAGAACGGGCCCGGCTTTTGCTCGAGTCCACTGCCGAAGCTATTTATGGCATAAACCTGGAAGGCGATTGCACATTTTGCAATGCCGCGTGTGTCCGCATGCTCGGTTATGTCGGCCCGGCGGAGCTTCTGGGGAAAAACATGCACGCTGCGATCCATCATTCCCACCCGGACGGAACGCCTTACCCGGTCGAGGCGTGCCAAATCTATCTGGCCTTTCGAGAAAACAAAGGATCGCACGTCGAGAATGAAGTTCTCTGGCGCAAGGATGGAAGTTGTTTCCCGGCGGAGTATTGGTCCTTCCCAATCAAACGAGAGGGCCAGCCGATTGGCTCCGTTGTCACGTTTCTGGACATCACCGATCGCAAGAAAGCCGAAGCCGAGTTGTTGAAAGCCAAGGAAAGCGCGGAGGCCGCCAATCGCGCCAAGAGCGAATTTCTGGCCAACATGAGCCACGAAATCCGCACCCCTATGAACGGCATCATCGGCATGACCGACCTTGCGCTGGAAACGGAACTGACGCCCGAGCAGGCCGAATACCTTCATATGGTCAAGGGGTCTGCCGACGCTCTCCTCTCCCTCCTCAACGACATTCTGGATTTTTCCAAGGTGGAGTCCGGCAAGCTGGAATTGGACTGTCTGAGCTTCAACGTGCGAAAGAGTTTGGGTGAAGCGGTGAAAGCGCTGGCCATAAAAGCGCAGCAGAAGGGTTTGGAGGTCGTTTTCGATGTGGCTCCGGAAGTGCCCGCCACGGTTCTGGGCGATCCCGCGCGGCTTCGTCAAGTGCTTGTGAATTTGGTTGGCAACTCGATCAAGTTCACCCAAACGGGCGAAATAGAAGTTAACGTGCAAGTGAAAGCGCCCACCCAGGGGCAGAACGCTCAGGGAGTAGCCTTGCTCTTCAGTGTCCGGGATACCGGAATCGGAATTCCCTCGACAAACAGCGCACCATCTTCGATGCTTTCTCCCAGGCGGACTCCTCCACCACGCGCAAATATGGTGGCACTGGCCTTGGTCTGACCATCGCAGGTCAACTCGTGCGTTTGATGGGTGGCAACCTCTGGGTTGAGAGTGAAGCCGGAAGGGGTTCGACGTTCTATTTCACGGTTCAAGTGGGCCTGGGAGACGCTGAATCTCCACGCGACTCGCTCGCTAAAACACTCGATATCTCCCAATGCGCCGGCGTGCCCGTCTTGGTGGTGGATGACAATGCCACCAATCGCCGCATCCTCGAAGATTCTCTCCGCAACTGGAAAATGATGCCGACGGTGGTGGAGAGCGCGGCCGCGGCTATTCGAGCCCTGCGGCGTGCGCAAGAATCGGGATCGCCGCTTCCCCTGCTTCTCACCGACGCTCACATGCCGGAGATGGATGGATTCGGTCTCGTCGAACGAATTCGCCAGGATCCTTCGCTTAACAACATCAAGATTGTTGTTCTCACCTCGGGGGGCCTGCGCGGAGATGCAGCCCTCTGCCGCAAACTTGGAGTCAACGCCTATTTGAGCAAGCCCTTCGACAGATTGGAATTGCGCGAACTTTTGCTTCACGTCCTCGCGGGCGACTCAGCCAGGCCGGAAAACGCCGCCTTAGTCACCCGGCATAGTCTCCGGGACCAGGCGAAATCGCTCTGTTTCCTTATCGCCGAAGACAATGTGGTTAACCAAAAACTGATTGCCCGTCTTCTGGAGAAGCGCGGGCACACTGTGGTCCTGGCGCGGAATGGATGGGAAGCTCTGGCATTATTGGAGCAACGGCCCTTCGATATTGTTCTCATGGACGTCATGATGCCGGAGATGGATGGTTTTGAGGCCACCAGACGAATACGCGAAAAGGAAAAGGCTTCTGGCGCCCATTTGCCAATCATCGCGTTAACGGCCCACGCCATGCGAGGCGATAGGGAGCAGTGCTTGGCTGCCGGGATGGACGGCTACGTGTCCAAGCCCATCAACATGGAAGAACTCTTCTCGGTCATCGAGACCTTGCTTTCACCCGTTACTCCTAATTCCACGGTTTCCTCCCTGACGGAGAAAACAGGCGGTGGTTGACTCTCGCGATAAAATATATGTACGCGCGGGTTGTGCGCTCCGGATGACTTGCGGAGTCTGCTCCAGATGACGAACCGACGTACGAGCAGCGTTTTGTGGGATGCCGACGCGTCGGTTTCACGCGTGGGGATTTTCGGCGAGGTGTCGACGGAGTCGCAACTCGAAGCGGTGGTTTTTCCCCTGGGTGCCGCACCCTTTGTTTTTCAAGGGTGCGGGTTTGATCGGTGGCCAAGCGTGCGTCTGCCGAAGCAGGGCGGTCGGGGACTAAACACCCTAGAATGATACTCTTGCAAGCACGATGGAATGCGCAGCGCTAACTCCCTTAGAATGATAACGTTTGCACAAAACGCAAAAAAGGCGATCAGTCGCGGCAAAGCGGACATGACTAGCGGAGCAACGCCCGTAGAATCTGTGTGTTAAGTGAAATCTGGTTCGGAAAGCATGCATCCGCTAAACCATTTAGAATGATATTCTTGCAAAATGACAAAAATAAGTGCCCTGGAATGATACTCTTGCACAAAAAGTGGGGGGAGGGGCCCCGGGGCGCACTTTTGGGGCCATTCCACTTTCGATGTCTCTCCATGTTCGACGGCGATATAATCCGTCCACCAAAGCCGGCAGCGGCCTTTTCAAGGACCGCGCCGGAAACGCCGGCGACTGACCGGGAGGTGCCCATGGGAATTCCTATCGGAGACCTTATGAGAAGGAAGTCCGGAAAGCTCAATCTTGCCTCGGCATTGTTCCTGGCCGTCCTTGTCAGCCTGTCCTATTCCGCAAGCGCCCAGGATTCAGAACGATTCCAAGAACGATGCCAAGACCGTCCTGCAGTCCGCCGCGAAGGCTATGGGCGATGTCAACTCGATTGAATATTCCGGCACAGGCCAGTTGGGCTATTTGGGCCAAGCCTATTCGCCCGGTTCGCCTTGGCCCTTGAACAACATCACTGCCTACGCGCGCGTCGTCGACTATCCTTCGCGCTCCTCCAGGGAGGAACTAACCGTCGTGGAGCCGAGTCCCATTCGCAAGGGCGGCGCTGGCCCCTTCGCGGGCGAGCAAAAGCAAGTCAATCTGGTCAGCGGTCAGTACGCTTGGAACCAGCCGGGCAACGCTCCCCAGCCCGCCGTCGCTGCCGCCGAGGAGCGCCAGCTCCAGATCTGGCTCACGCCGCATGGCTTCCTCAAAGCGGCCATGGAAAATAACGCCACCGCCAAGAAGGGAAGCGGCGGCACGGTAGTCTCCTTCACGTTAGGCAAATTTAAGGTGGACGGCACCATCGATAGCCAGAACATGGTTACCAGGACCGAAACGTGGCTGCCCAACCCCGTCCTCGGCGACATGCCCGTCGAAACCGCCTATTCCGGCTATAAGGATTTCAACGGCGTGAAGTTTCCTACCACCATCGTGCAGAAGCAGGGCGGCTTTCCCGTTCTAGACCTCACCGTCACCGAGGTTCGCGCCAATCCCGGCCTCAGCCTCTCCGTCGCCGCCGCGGTGCAAGCGGCCAAGGCCCCCCCTGTAACCGTGACCTCCGAAAAATTGGCCGATGGCGTGTGGTTCCTGGCCGGCGGCACGCACAATAGCGTGCTCGTGGAATTTACCAATTATGCGGTCATGATCGAAAGTCCGCTCAACGACGCGCGCGCCGCTGCCATCATGGACGAAGCCAGGAAGCTCATCCCCGAAAAGCCCATCAAGTACCTGATCAACACCCACAACCACTTCGACCATGCCGGCGGCGTCCGCTACTTCGTCGCTGACGGAGTCACAGTCATCACCCAGCAGGCCAATAAGCCTTTCTACGAGCAGGCTTGGAAGGCGCCCCGCACTCTCGATCCCGATCGCCTGTCAAAAAATCCCAAGAAGGCCAGCTTCATCACCTTTAAGGACAAATACGTCCTCGCTGATGCCGGCAGGTCGCTCGAGATCTATCACGTCGATGGAGACAATCATAATGCCGACATCTCCATCGTCTATTTGCCCAAGGAAAAAATCCTGGTGGAGGCCGACGATTTCACCCCCGCCCCGCCCAATGCGCCTCCCACGGGACCTCGCGCCCACGCCTCCACCGTCCTTTTGTACGGCTACGTCCAGAAGTTGAATCTGGACGTGCACACCATCGCGCCGCTGCACGGCTTTGTAGTCCCTTACTCGGCCATGCAAAAAGTCGCCACCACCGAGGTGAGCAGCCTGTCGCGGTAATCAAACCTATGCCCATCCAATTCGCCACCGCCGAAGAAGCCGCCGAAGATTTTCGCCAGGGGCGCCAGATCGTCCTGGTCGATGACGAGGACCGCGAGAACGAAGGCGACCTGGCCTTGCCCGCCGAAAAAATCACTCCCGAGGCCATCAACTTCATGGCCAAGTTCGGCCGCGGCCTGATCTGCCTGGCTCTCACCGAGGAGCGCTGCGACGAGCTGCACCTGCCGCCCATGTCCCCGGTGAATACCTCCGCCTTCGGCACCGCTTTCACCGAATCCATCGACGCGCGCCGCGGCGTCACCACCGGCATCAGCGCCGCCGACCGCGCCACCACCATCCTGGCCGCCATCGATCCCGCCACGCGCGCGGCGACCTGGCGCGCCCCGGCCACATCTTCCCTTTGCGCGCGCGCCGCGGCGGCGTGCTGGTCCGCGCCGGCCAGACCGAAGCTTCCGCTCGATCTTGCGCGCATCGCCGGGCTCTATCCCGCCGGCGTGATCTGCGAAATCATGAACGACGATGGCAGCATGGCCCGCCTGCCGCAGCTGGCCGAATTTTGCCGCGAGCACAAGCTGAAGCTGCTCACCGTCGCCGAACTGATCCGCTATCGCATGCGCCATGAGCGCTACGTGCGCCGCGTCGCCGAGACGGTCCTGCCCACCCGTTACGGCGATTTCCGCATGATCGTCTTCTCCAGCGAGGTCGACCGCGAACAGCACATCGCCCTGGTGCGCGGAGATCTGTCCGGCCCTCCGCCGCTGGTGCGCGTGCATTCGCACTGCCTCACCGGCGACGTTTTCGGCTCGAACTCCTGCGATTGCTATGAGACGGTGGCCCGTTCGCTCGAAGCCATCGTGCGCGAGGATCGCGGCGTCTTCGTCTATCTGCACCACACCGGACGCGGCTTCCAGTTGGAGCAGCCGCCCGCCGGTTCAGGCGAAATGCCGCGCGTGCTCTATCACCGGCGCGGCCAGCTCGATCAGGATGCCGCCCGCCAGCGCCTGCTCCAGCATGAAAGCGGCATCGGCGCGCAAATTCTGATCGACCTCGGCCTCAAGACCCTGCGCGTGCTCACCAATCATCCTCGCAAGCTCGTGGCCCTCGAAGCCTACGGCCTGACCATCGCCGATCAGGAGCCGCTCGCGATCAGTTCCGGCAAGAGCACCGCATCAGCGCTGTCTGCTGATGCAATTGCGTGGAGATCTTTCTACTTAGGCGTCTCTTTCTTGTGGCACCGGCACTCGCGCGGTTTCGAGAGCGTGAGGTAAGGCCGCAGCCGTTCGAGTTTGCGGCTGGTAATGCCGCGAATCGCCAGCAAATCTTCCAGGCGCTCGAAAGGGCCGCTCTTCTTGCGGAATTGCACGATGGCATTGGCCATCGCCGGACCAACGCCCGGCAACTGCTGAAGCTGCCCTACCGTTGCAGTATTCAAATCGACCGGCGCGGCCGGAGGATTTTTCTGAGCCAGCGCGCCGCGTCCGGCCGCCGAGCGCGGCAAAAGAGATCCAGCAAAGAAATAAAACTACGCCGCGACTGCAGGCGGGAGATTCATCGTTCCGGGATTTCGACCGTGGTTTTGCCCGCCGGCTCTTATCTCAGGCTTTGCATCGTATTCGGTGACCGGCCCGAATAATTTGGCCTGATCGGCAATCTGCTCGCGGTCTCCCACCACGACGATTTGGTCGTTTGGCGAATCGAAATACTTCCGCGCCGCGATCAGCACATCCTCGGCAGTCAGCGCGCGAATGCGCTGCCGAAACGTTTCCAGGTAATCTTCCGGCAATTGGTTCCAGATACACGTTCGAGAGTTGCCCGGCGAGTCCGTCCTGAGTGGCCAAGCCGAGCGAGAAAACCCCGCTGAGATAGTTGCGGGCGTCGGAGAGCTCGTCTTCGCCCACCGGAAGCGAACGCATACGATCGAGTTCATAGAACATCTCCGTGAGCGTCGCTGCCACCACTTCGTTGCGCACCGCCGCATGCACGGAGAAATATCCGTGCTGGCGCAAGGCGTGCACGCCGCTGCGAGGGCTGTAGGTATAGCCCTTCTGCTCGCGGATGTTCATGATCAGCCGCGAATTGAACGCGCCGCCGTACATGGAATTGGCCAGCGCCAGGCGCAGCCAATCGGGATGCTTGCGCGTGATGGCATGATTGCCGATCAGAACTTGCGCCTGCACCGCTCCCGGCAGATGCACCAGATGCACGCTCCGGCCGCGCAGTTCGGGCAAAGGCGCGGTGGGAGCGGCGGGAACTTCCGCCGGTTTCCAGGAGGCGAAAGTCCGATCGATCTGCTCCATCATTTGCGGCGCGGAGAAATCTCCCACGGCGATGAACAGGGCATTGCCCGGCCGATAATGCGTGCGATAGAACTCCGGCAGTTGCTCCAGGCGATAGGCGTTCACCTGCGCTTCCGTCGGCGCAATCGTCGCGTAGGGATGCGAGCCAAAGAGGATTCTTCGGAATCGCTCGTTGGCCAGGAACGAAGGCGTGGTGCGCTCGATGCGCAGCCTTCGATCGTCTGGCGGCGCTCGCGCTCGAACTCCTCTTCCGGAAAAGAGGCCTGCTGCGCCAGTTCGGCCACGAGCTTCAGCAGCTCCGAGGAGAACTCGGTGAGCCCGTTAAACGCGATGGCGCTGGTGTCCGCGCCGGCGCTGGTGCCGATGTCCGCGCCCATGCGCCGCAAATCTTCCTCGATCTGCCGGCTGGACCGCGCTTCGGTGCCGGTGCGAACCACGGTCGCGGTGATCTCCGCGAGGCCCGGCGCTGTCTTCGCGACGTTGGCGTTGCCGCTGCGCACATAGAGTTCGCCGGTGAATTTGGGAATGGTATGCGATTCGACCAGCACCACCTCGAGGCCATTGGCGAGCTTGCGGTAAGTGCGCGCCGGCCAGACGACGGGGCGTTCGGGAGCAAGCTCCGGGACGTTGGCCAAGGGATCGGGCGGGAAGCGATCGGCTGTAGCGGCGATAGCCATCAGGCCGCTCCTTTCTTCGACGGCAGGCGGAAGACGATGGCGCGCCGCTGGGGATCGAGATAGCGCTCGGCGGTCGAGCGAACCTGCTCCGTGGTGACCTGCAGAAAGCCGTCGAGAATGGAATTGACGAGCGAGGGATCGTTATCGAAAAGCGTGAAGCAAGCCAGATAGTGCATCAGGCCGTAGCGCGGGATCGAACCTCCATGCCCGCCTTCGAGCGAGGAGACGTATTCGGAGCGGAACTTCACCTTCACCTGCTCGAGTTCGTCCCGCTCGATTCCGTGCTGGCGGACGGCATCGATCACGGCGTCGTACGCCGTGATCGCCTGCTCGGAGTTGTATTCCGGTTTGTGGAGCACCCGCGAGACCAGCAGCGTCGGCCCGTTGTAGTCAAAAAGGTCGCCCACGGGATACTGAATGCCGCCGCCGGTGTCGACGGCGATCTGCTTTTCCAGAACGAGTTGATGGTAAACGCGGCCGGCTCGGCCCCCATGCAAAGCGTGGTCGAGCATGGCCGCGGCATACCAGTCCGGCGTTTTGCGCTCGGGGGCGCGATAGCCCACGGCGAAGGCAGGCAGCGTGCCGAATTTTTCTTCCACCTCTCCGCGACGGAGTCCGTCGAGAGGCCCTTCGCGAACATCCGCCACCGGCTGCGGCGGCCCGGGAGGAATGTTTCCGAAGTGACGGCGAGCGAGCGAAAAGCCTTCCTCGGGAGTGACGTCGCCGATCATCAGCAAAACGGCATTCGACGGCGAATAGTATGTGCGGAAAAATTGCTGCACGTCCTCGAGCGTGGCCGCGTCCAGATCGGCAAAATCGCCGTAGAAGTTGTGCGCATTGGGCCAGTTGCGAAAGGCCACCGGCGGGAGATCGAGCCAGGGAAAGCCGCCATAGGGCTGGTTCAGCACGTTCACGCGAACTTCTTCTTTCACCACGTCGCGCTGATTGCGCAAATTTTCGTCGTCCACTTTCAGGGCGCGCATCCGGTCCGCCTCGAGCCACAGCACGCGCTCAAGAGCATTAGAGGGAATCGATTCGTAGTAGTTGGTGACGTCGTAGTGCGTGGAGCCATTCAAAACGCCGCCGGATGAATTGACCAGCTTGATGTGCATCATCTTTCCGGCGTGTTCCGAACCTTGAAACATCATGTGCTCGAAAAGGTGGGCAAAGCCGCTGCGGCCGCGCGGCTCCAGGCGAAAGCCAATGTTGTAATAGACGCCTAGCGTTGCTACCGGCGCGGTGCGGTCCGGCGATACGACCACCCGCAAGCCATTTTCGAGTTTGGTGCTTTCCAGGGGAATGTGCAGTGGTTTCAAAATCGCTCCTTCAAGATGGCGTCTTTTGATTGTATCGCTTCGCGGCGATTGCATCGTTCCGTCACGCCGCGATCCGGCGCCGTTATCTGTGGCGCCGTGACGGCGCTGTTATTTGATGCGCGCGAGCGTTTGCTGCAACAGCCGTTGTTTTGCCCGGCTGCCATTTGCCAGAACCCTTACGGCGAGCTTGGATAGCGCCTCATACGCTTCCCGGTATTCCTTCGGGAAGCCGCGCAAAGCCTGCAGATGCCGCTCGACCACTCCAAAATCGCCGCGGCTCAATGGGCCGGTCCAAGCTAGGCGCGGGCCCACGCGTTCATAATTCTCGAGCGTTTGCCGCGTGAGCGGCAAGAGCGCGGCTATAGCGTTCTTCCTCGAAAAGCCCGCCTCGATCAGCATGCGCACCGCCGTTTCGAACAGCGCCAGAATGTGTCCGGCCGCCAAAGCGGCACCAGCATGATACGCGGCCTTGTTGCGCGGCGGGAGTACTACGGCAATACACCCCAAATCCCGGCAAATCCGGCGCGCCATGCGCAGCGCGGAGGCGCTGCCCTCGATCACGCAAACCGAACCAGCCAACGAAGGGAGAGTGCGCCCGCTGAACGTCTGCAAAGGATGCAAGGACCCGGTTGCGGCGCCGCGAAGCGCCAGGGGCCGGAGAACATCGCTGGCCAGCGCGCCGCTCGTGTGCAAAACGATCTTGCCTTGCCAGGGCTTGCCGCGAGGCTTCCTTAGCTTTGCCTCCTGCCCGGCGAGAGAAGGATTGGATTCGCCAAGCTTCGCCAACGCTGCGGCGGTATCGCCGATGGCGCGGTCGGGCGTGGAGATGAGGATTACATCGGCGGCGAGAACGGCTTCCGAGACGCCGGCTTGCGGCGTGCCGCTTCCGATGCGGCGCCGCGCTTCGCGAGCGCTGCGCATGGAACGTGTAGCCACTGGACCGACGCGCCACCCTTTTTCGTGCAAGCGCCTGCCCAACGCGCACCCTACGCGTCCCGCGCCGACAATGGCTATGGTGGGATTTGCGATTGGTCCCGGCCGATGCGGAGCGCGGCCTTTTATTCCGCCGGACGCGCCTCATGGATTCAGCCCCAACTCAATTGGAGGGATTGGAGCTCACCTGGGGATTGCCGGCATCCGTCTGGCTCTTCGCCTGTTGGATAAAGCTGGTTACGTCGTCCACGAACTTTTGCGGAAACTCGCGAAAAGGGAAGTGCCCCGCTTTATCCAGGATGGTGATGCGCACGCGCGGATTATTTTTCGCCAATAAGTCATAAAGCGCCTGTCCATTCGCGGGCGGCGACAAGGGATCGCTCTTGCCCCAATAGATCAAGACGGGCACTTGCAGCACGCCTTCTTTGGCGATGCGCGCAAACCATTCCGCCTTCCATCGGTTGAAGCCGTTCGCCGTGGCCAGTTCGCCGCCCGCTCCCGCCTTGAGTTTCGCGACGGTCTCCTGCGACTTTGGCAAGAGCGACATGTACTTGCCTTCCAGGAAAAATTCGTCATCGAAAGCCTGGTCGGGAAGGGAACTGGCAGCCAGCAGGCTGCACTTCCATGCCTCCGACTCCGGCTCCTTGGGGCATTTGTCCGAGGCTTCTGCCCCGGCCGCTGAGCTTCCGGGAGCGGCGGTGTCGCTATCCACGATCACAATATCTCTCACCACTTCGGGATGCTGCAGCGCCAGGAAAAAGACACAAGCTCCTCCGCGCGATTCTCCCACCAGATGAACCGTGCCCACCTTTAGGGCGCGAATGAAGTCATAAAGGTGGTCCACCTGGCCCTGGATATTGAGATCGTTACCGTCGGTGGGATTGTCGGTCATGCCGGCGGCTAGAGCATCCGGAGCGAAGACGTGAAATTGTTTGGCGAACAGGGGAATATCTTTCGACCATATGTTGGCGCTGGAATGGCCGGAGAGATCTCCGCCGTGAACCAGCACCATGGGCTCGCCCGTCCCTGCTTCGTAGTAGCGCGTGCGCAGGCCGTTGACGTTCATGAACTGGGCGTTGAGTCCGGCAACCTCGCCATTGCTGGAAAAATCCGCGCGCGCTCGAGAAGCGCCGAAGAGCCCGAAAAGCCCTAAAAAGAAGACGAGCAGGGCCAGCGAGACGCAGCGATGCAGGCCGCATCGGCGTGAGCGCGCATTCCATTGCGTTGGCTGGCGCTTAGCCTCGTGAACTTCGCCGCTGGTTCTCATGGTTGACGCTCCTGATTTGCTTTGGCGCTTGTAACATGTAAGTCTTCCATGGGCAAGGCAGGTTTGCCCTTTCGTCGGACATGAATTCCAGGATTGCAAATTCCACCGTCGTTGCGGAATCCGAGGCTCCGAACCTTGGTTCGCAAGCGGGCGCTCTGGCTATCTGGGGCGGCACGATCTTCCTGAGCGCCTTTCTCCTTTTTCAAGTACAGCCGGTGCTGGCGAAAATCATTCTTCCGTGGTTCGGCGGCGGCGCCGGCGTGTGGACCACCAGCCTGGTATTTTTTCAAGTCGCCTACCTGCTCGGCAATCTCTACGCCCATTGGCTGATGCGGCTGCGAAATCCGCAGTGGGCGTCGCGAATTCACATCGGGCTGCTGGCCGCGAGCCTTCTCCTGCTGCCCATCCTGCCGGGCGCCGCGTGGAAGCCCTCCGAAAGCGCCGATCCCGCTTTGCGCATTTTCGCGCTGCTGGCCGTGAAGATCGGGCTACCATTTTTTCTTTTGTCCGCGACGAGCCCGCTGCTGCAGGCCTGGTACGTTCGTGCGGAGCGGGGAAGCTGGCCCTACCGCTTCTATGCGTTGTCGAACGCCGGCTCTCTTCTGGCGCTGCTGAGCTATCCCGTGCTCGTCGAACCCCATTCGACCACGCGCCACCAGGCGTTCGCATGGTCCTACGCCTACGCGCTGTTTGTGGCCGTGTGCGCCTGGATCGCTTTCCGGCGCCGAGCGGCGCCGCCTGCGCACGAGGAAGCCTCGGCACAGCCATCGCCGGATTGGAAAACGCTGCTGCTCTGGGCGGCTTTGGCGGCCGATGCCTCCGCGCTGCTGCTGGCGGTCACCACCCATATTTCGCAAGACGTTGCCGCCGTCCCGCTGCTCTGGATCGTGCCGCTCTCGCTCTACCTGCTGAGCCTGATTCTTTGCTTTGAAAGCGAGCGCTGGTACCGGCGGCCGATTTTCCTGAAGTTTCTGGCCGTGGCGCTGGCGGGAATGACGTATGCCCTGGCGCCTGAATTCGGCAATGCCGGCCCGATCGTGCAGATACCGCTCTTCTGCGCCGGGCTTTTTATCTGCTGCATGGTTTGCCACGGAGAACTGGCGCGGCGCAAGCCCGATCCGCGGCACCTGACGATTTTCTATCTGATGATCGCGGCGGGCGGAGCTCTGGGCGGCATTTTCGTGGGGGTGATCGCGCCGCGAATCTTTCACGACTTCTATGAGCTGCCGGTCGCATTTGCAGGATGCGCAATCCTGGCGCTGGTCTCTGTGCTGTCTGAAAATATTGGGTTCTTGAGAACACCGCGGCGCCGGGCCGCGTTTTTTGCCTGCGCCGGCGTAGCGGCTCTGGCCCTGGCGTTTTTGCCGTACCTCACGGCTCCGCCCTACCGGATCACGGCGACCCTGCGAAACTTTTATGGCGTTCTGAGAGTGGAGGAGTTTGCGGCGACGCCCGACGAGCCCGCGCGCAGAGACCTGATCAATGGAGCGATCGTGCATGGAATCGAACACCTAAGCTCGAACCGTGAACCGGGCACGGAAGCGACGACGTACTTTGGGTCGGAGTCCGGAGCGGCAATCGCCCTGAACGACGCGCACCTGCGGGGCGCGATTCACGCCGGCATTGTCGGCCTGGGCGCCGGAACGCTGGCGACCTACGGCAAGCTCGGCGACCGCTTCCGCTTTTACGAAATCAATCCGCTGGACATTCAGGTGGCCCGTTCTCAATTCGATTTTTTGGGCCATTCGCGGGCGCAAATCGCAATCGTTCCTGGAGACGCGCGCATTTCGCTGGAGCGCGAGCCGCGGCAGAATTTCGACGTGCTGCTGGTGGACGCGTTTTCAGGCGACGCCATACCCGTGCACCTGCTCACGCGCGAAAGCTTCGAGCTCTATTTCCATCATCTGAAGCCGGAGGGATTGCTGGCCATGCACGTGTCCAACAAGTTTCTCAACCTGGCGCCGGTGGTGGATGCGGCGGCTCGCCTGCTGGGCGCACAGACCAGAGGCATCACCAACGACGCGGACAAGAAAAACGACATCTACACGGCCACGTGGGTTTTGGTGTATCGAAATCGAACTGCTCCCCAAGGAACCCCGGACGAGAACGCCCTGCCGCATGGGAGCCGCTCCGATGTCGTCGTGCAGCCGTGGCGGGACGACTACAGCAGCTTGTTCCCCATTCTGCGCTGAGCGATTTTTGAATGCGGTCGTTGAAGCGAGATTCGTCAAAATGAGGACCGAACGGTAAGGCCTGCCCTGGACGCAGTACGGCGGCTCCCTGCTTAACAGACCGTGCTGCGGCATCTACCCTGAACGCTGGATTTCCTCAAGTTTAGTGCCATGAGTAAGTTACGTCAGGCCATTCGAGATTTGGCGGAGACGCCCACGGAGATTGCTTATGACCAAAAAGAGATCCTCTACGATATCGCTACTGTGCCTGGCTATCATGCTGTTTGGTGGTTTGGCGTGGGCCAAGAGCTACCACTTCACCGGCACGAAGGTTGATCCCTCGGCGATGGGAGATATCGATCTGACTCACGACAAGAACGGCAATGGCATTGTCACTGTCCACGTGGAACATCTGGCGAAGCCCGCGATGCTTACACCGCCTTCGACCATGTATGTGGTCTGGTTCCAGCAGCCGGGCTCCGATCCCGAAAACGAAGGGCAGCTCCAGGTGGATAACGGTCTGCGAGGCCAACTGAGGACGACAACACCGCTGCATAACTTCGATGTTTTCATTACTGCGGAAACCGACCCAACCGTGAAGACGCCGTCCGATGCGGTTGTGTTACGCGGAACGATTCAGGAATAGCGGCCGCATTGCGAGGCGCGGCGGCGAGAGATCGCCACCCGGCTCTATTTGGCTCAGGCCCGCGTCGTATCACGAAAGAACGCGGGAAAGCTTTTTGAGATCGGCCACGAAGCGCCGCATCTCTTCGTGCCGGGTTTCGTCATCCGGGGCGCGCAAGATCGAAGAAGGGTGCACCGTGGCCATCACGTACGAGGCGATGGGAGAGTCCACGAATTCGCCCCGACGCTGGGTGACGCGAAAATCGCGGCCGAGTAAGGCTTGCGCGGCGGTCGCTCCCAGGCACACCACAACTTTAGGCTTCAGAACCGCGATTTCCGCTTCGAGCCAGGGACGGCAAGCAGCGATCTCCGCCGCATTGGGCTTTTTGTGGATGCGTCGCTTGCCTCGCGGCTCCCATTTGAAGTGCTTGACGGCGTTGGTGACGTAAACTTTCGCGCGGTCGATTCCGGCTTCGACCAAAGCTTTGTCCAGCAATGCGCCGGCGGGACCTACAAAAGGCCTTCCCTCGAGATCCTCCTTATCGCCGGGCTGTTCGCCTACAAAAATGACTTTGGCGTGCGGTGCGCCCTCGCCGAAGACGGTTTGCGTTCCGCGCTGCCAGAGGTCGCAGGCGCGGCAGTCTTTGGCTGCCTTTTGTAGCGCGGGAATGGTGGGGTGCGGCGGAAGCAGCAAATTGGCTGATTGGGACGTCGTTCGCTTAGCCATGTTTGCTTAGATGGCCCTGTAGTGGTGTTCGTCGTTTATCTTGACAACAATGAAATAAATCTATAACATTGTAAAACATGTACTACACTATGGCACAAAAGGAGACAAGATGCTTGTAAGATGCCAAAAGCACCCCTCGAAAAATTACCGTTTCAGTGCTCACCCTGTCGGTTATCCGAAAACCGCCGCTATTTGCGGACGATGCGAAAACCCAGGGAGGGTTCTCCTTAATGACGCCGAATGGCGCCAATACCAAGCTGGTCAAACTGTTTTTGAATTTAACAGTAACGTTGTCCGGATCGAACTGGAACCACACCGCTAGAAAAAGGAAATACATGCGCGCTACGTCTGACATTCACACCAGAGTAAAAATAGCCGACCAAGTCTGGACAGCCACTGCTCTCTTACATAAAGAACAACCCGAACAGCCCGATTTCACGGTGGATGAAATCGTAGAGCGGGTTGCAGAGGAAGCAATCGGCGAATCGAATCGCACAAGCGTGTACGTTCATGTGGTGCAGCACTGCGTTGCCAACCGGCCGCCCAATCCGGCCCGCTATCGGATGCTGTTTGAGACCGGCGCGGGACGACGACGTCTGTTTCGCAAAGGCGATGCTTATCATCCGGCGCGCGCCGGCGCAAAAGTAACGCCGAACCTGGAAGATATTCCGGAGCGTTATCGCGGCTTGTTGGCGTGGTATGAAGATTGGTGCTCGAAGATGGATCGCGCCGCCCCTGAAGCGGATCCTCTGCTGGCCTTGTTGGGTTCGGGCAAGCGTCTATGGCGGGACGAGCACGCCGACGATTACGTGCGCCGTTTGAGAGAAGGGTGGGAATGAGCCGCATCTTCTGGGATACGAACCTCTTCATCTATTTATTTGAAGGCCATGGGCTGCTGTCCGATCGCGTCGCGGAGCTGCGCGAATCGATGCTCAGGCGCGGCGATCAGCTTCTGACGTCGACGCTTACGGTGGGCGAAATCCTGGTGAAGCCGATGGAACGCGGGGACACGCAGCTTTCCCGAAAATACGAGGACACTCTGACGGCGACTTCATTGCTGATCCCTTTTGACTTGAAGGCGGCGAAAATCTACGCAGCGCTGCGAGTGGACCGTTCGCTTCGCGCTCCCGACGCCATGCAACTGGCATGCGCCGCGGGAGCGGGCGTGGACCTCTTTATCACGAACGATATGCGTTTGCACACGAAGCGGATCGAGGGGATTCAATTCATTGTTCCGCTGGAGCGCGCTCCTCTGTAAGTTTGCCCCGCCTTGACAAGGAAGGCGGGACCCTGCAAAATACCTGTAGGCGAAACAAAGGCGAATACGTTGAACGCTCCTCTTCGGCTCCGCCCTGGGGCTCGCCGCTTCGGTTTTCACGTTTCCCATGGGGTTGACCATGGCTGTAAATGTTGCCGCTTTGCGCTTCCAAATCGAAACCGCTCTCGCTGGACGCGTCCCCGCGCCCTTTGCGCCGCGGCCTGTGCAGGTGGAGACCGCCCCGTTTCGTATTGCGGAAGTGGATGCGCTTACGGGCGGCTTGCCGCGCGGCGGCCTGACGGAGATTTGCGGCCCGCCTTGCTCCGGCCGGGCCACTTTACTGCTTTCCGCCTTGGCTTCCGGAACGGCTCATGCCGAGGCCTGCGCGCTGGTGGATGGCCGCGATAGCTTCGATCCGCATTCGGCCGCGGCGGCCGGCGTAAACCTGGAGCGATTGCTTTGGGTGCGGTGCGGCAATATCGACCAGTGCTTGCGTGCCACCGACCTTCTTTTGCAAGGAGGAGGCTTCGGGCTGATCGCTCTGGACTTGAGCGTTCTGCCGGCGAAAACCGTGCGGTACGTGCCGCTCAACGTGTGGTTCCGCTTTCGGCGCGCGGTGGAAAATAAGTCCACGATTTTGCTGCTTGTGGATCGGGAGTCGAACGCCGGGACTTGCGCCTCGCTCGTTTTGCGGATGGCTTCCGAGACGGCGCGCTGGGCGGAGACGCAGGCGCGGCGAGCGGCTTTTCCGATGAACTCCTGCGCCTGCTTGCTGGACGGAGCGCAAATCCAGGCACAACTGGTGCGTTCGCGCATGCAAACAGCACCGGGAGCGCTCCGGGACCGGAGCTTCGCGGGAAACACGACGCGGGCCCGGCGGCAAGTTTCAGAACGAAGACAGAGTGGAGTAGCGGGAAAGAAATAGCCAAAACGAAATGACCCAAAAGACAAGCGGGGATTTTGTTTTGCAAAGCGCATGTGGCTCTTTTTATGGCTTTTGCTTCCATCCACGTTCCCGATTTCTCAATACAGGCAGTGGTCCGCGCCGAGCCTGCTATTCACGAAGGGGCCATTCGCGAACGGGCCATCGCGCTGGTGGAAGGCTGCCCCCCGCAAGAACGCGTGGTGGCCCTGAACCAAGCCGCGGCCCGAGCCGGAATCGGTTTGGGCATGGCCAAATCGCAAGCGGCGCAATTTCATTGCGTTGAAATCCGGCAGCGCTCGCACATCGAAGAACAATCGGCGCACGCAGCCTTGCTCGATATCGGGTGGTCGATCTCTCCGCGCGTGGAGGAGACGGCCATCGATTCCATCGTGGTGGATCTGGAGGGACTTGGTTCCTTATTCGGATCGGAAGAAGCGATGGCTCGTCTTTTGGCGCGGCGCGCTAACGATTTAGGACTGGCCGTTCACGTGGCGGTTTCCGCCAACCTGGAAGCAGCGCTGCACGCGGCGCGCGGGTTTTCCGGCATCACCGTGATTCCCTCAGGCGAGGAGGCTCGGCGCATGGGCGCTCTGCCGATCCAGGTGTTTTCGCCGTCCGCCGAAATGATGGAAACGCTGGAACGCTGGGGCGTGCGCACCTGCGAGGCTCTGGCCAAGCTTCCGGTGCTGGAGCTTTCCGAAAGGCTGGGGCAGCCAGGCGTTCAGCTGCATCGATGGGCGCGCGGCCAAAGCCGGCGCGCGCTGATTTTGGCCGAAGCGAAACTTTGCTTCGAGGAAGAGATGGCGCTCGAATATGCCGTCGAGGAACTCGAGCCGCTGGCGTTCCTTCTGGGGCGCTTGCTGGATCAAGCGTGCGCGCGGCTGGCGGCGCGTTCGCTGAGCGCCTGCGCCCTCCGGCTGCGCTTGGAGCTGGACGCCGCTTGCAGAGACGAATCGATATCAGATGAAACCGCGCGTAAGCGCGCGGGGCTAGATGAAGGTGCGCATAGGCGCACGGGCGGAAATAAAAGCTACGAAAAGCTCTTTACCCTGCCCGTGCCCATGCGCGATTCCAAAATGCTTTTGAAGCTGCTGCGCCTGCATTTGCAAGGCGATCCTCCGGGCGCGCCGGTCGTGCATATTTTCCTGGCTGCCGATCCCGCCGCGCCGCGCGCGATGCAGCATGGATTGTTCGTGCCCTCTTCGCCCGATCCCGAAAAATTGGAACTGACCCTGGCACGTCTGGCAAACCTGGTGGGCCAGTCGCGGGTGGGCTCGCCGCGCATCCCGGACAGCCATCGCCCCGGCGCGTTTGAGATGAGCCGCTTTCTTCCCGAGCGTGACGCGCCCGAATTGCGCGAAAAGACGATGCACGAAAAGACGATGCGCGAGAAAACGGGCAGCCAGGGAGAGCGAGCGGCTTTGGCGGCGTTTCGCGCTTTTCGTCCCGCCCCGCGCGCGGCCGTGGCCTTACGCGACGGGCGTCCCGCGCACATCTCTTTTTCCGATATGCATGGCGAAGTGCTGGCCGCGTCGGGCCCCTGGCGGACTTCCGGGGAGTGGTGGCGTGAAGATGCCTGGAGCCGAGAGGAGTGGGAGATCGAAATCCGGACAGCTGCGGATCGCCATGCCGCGGCAGACGGGCCTTCCGCAATCGGGCCTTCGTCGTGCAGCGAGGTGCAACGCGGAATTTACCGGATCTACTACGACGTGCTGTGCCGGGGCTGGTTCGTGGCGGGAATGTACGACTGATGTATACCGAACTGCACGCGCGCTCCGCTTTCAGTTTTCTCGAAGGCGCTTCCACTCCCGAAGAGCTTAGTCGGGGTCTGCGCTGAAAACGGCATGGGCGCCATGGCGCTGCTGGATCGCGACGGCGTGTATGGCTCTCCGCGTTTTCATCTGGCCGCCGATAAGATTTCTCTCCAGGCGCATGTTGGGGCGGAGATCACGGCATCGGCCGGATGGCGCTACGCGGTGCTGGTAGAGAGCCGCGCCGGATATCAAAACCTCTGCCGCTTGATCACGCAGATGAAGCTGCACGCGCAAAAAGGCGAAGGGCGCATTGGCGCGGAGGAGTTCGCCGGACGCACCGCGGGCCTCGATCTGCCTGACCGGCGGCGAAGAAGGCCCGCTGGCGCATGCGCTCGGCCAAGGAGGGGTGGAGCAAGCGACGCAGATGCGTCCTGCAACTTTGCGGTCTCTTCGGACGTGAAAATGTGTACGTGGAATTGCAGCGGCATTTCTGCCGCGAAGAAGAGGCCCGCAATCAGGCGGCGCTGGAGATCGCGCGCAAATTGCGTTTGCCGCTGCTGGCCACCAATGGCGTCTGCCATGCGCAGTCCGCACCAGCGCGAAGTGCTGGACGTCTTCACCTGCATTCGCCACCATCGCAACTTGACTACCGCCGGACGCCTGCTGGCGCGCAATTCCGAACGCCATCTGAAATCGCCGGCCGAAATGGAGCGGCTTTTTTCCGACCTTCCCGAAGCCATCGCCAATACCGCAGGTTCTTTCCTCGCGGCTGAAATTCACCTTGAAGGATTTGGGCTATCAGTTCCCGAAATATCCGGTCGCCGGACGGCGAATCGCAAATGCATTTCCTGCGCGAGCGCACCTGCGAGGGCATGATCCGGCGCTACGGGACTTTTTCTTCGAATGACGGAGAGCGCGCGCGCAAGCAGATCGAGCGCGAATTGAGCCTGATCGAAAAACTCGATCTGCCCGGCTATTTCCTGATCGTCTGGGACATCGTCCGCTTTTGCCGCGAGCAGCAATATTCTGGTGCAGGGCCGCGGCTCGGCGGCCAATAGCGCGGTGTGTTACGCGCTGGGCATTACCGCCGTGGATCCCGTCGGCATGGACCTGCTTTTCGAGCGCTTTCTTTCCGAAGAGCGCGGCGAATGGCCGGATATCGATCTGGACCTGCCCAGCGGCGATCAGCGCGAACGCGCCATTCAGTACGTCTACGAGCGCTACGGACAAGCTGGGCGCGGCCATGACCGCCAACGTGATCACCTATCGCGGCCGCTCGGCGGCGCGCGAGATCGGCAAAGCTCTCTGCATTCGAGCCGGAAACGCTGAACCGCCTGGCCAGCCTGGTGGGCGCCTGGGAATATAAGGACGCCAACGACACGCTGGCGCGCCAATTCCGCGACGCCGGCCTGGACTCCGGCCATCCGCTGATCCGCAAATTTTTCGATCTGTGCCTGCTGGTGCAGGATTTGCCGCGGCATCTGGGACAGCATTCCGGCGGAATGGTGGTGTGCCAGGGACAACTCGATTCCGTTGTGCCGCTCGAACCGGCCACCATGCCCGGCCGCGTGGTGGTGCAATGGGATAAGGAAGATTGCGCCGACATGGGCATCGTGAAGGTGGATCTGCTGGGCCTGGGCATGATGGCGGTGCTCGAAGACTCGCTGAAAATCATTCAAGCGAAGATTACGGCGAAGAGGTCGATCTGGGACGGCTGCCCGCCAACGATCCAGCTGTTTACGATGCGCTGCAAAAAGCCGACACCGTGGGCATGTTTCAGATCGAGAGCCGCGCGCAAATGGCTTGCCTGCCGCGCCTGCGCCCCACCTGCTTTTACGACATCGTGGTGCAAGTGGCCATCATCCGGCCGGGGCCCATCGTGGGCAAAATGGTGCATCCCTATCTGAAGCGCCGCCAGGGGCGCGAGGCGCCCAATTGCCTGCATCCTTCGCTGGAACCGGTGCTCGCGCGCACCCTGGGCGTGCCGCTCTTTCAGGAGCAGTTGCTGCGCATGGCCATGATCGCCGCGGGATTCACCGGCGGCGAAGCGGAAGAATTGCGCCGCGCCTTCGGATTCAAGCGCTCCGAAGCGCGCATGAAAGACGTGGAGATCAAACTCCGGCGGGGCATGGAGCGCAACGGATCGATCCGCAGACGCAGGACAAAATCGTGCAATCGATCATCTCCTTTGCGCTGTACGGCTTCCCGGAATCGCACGCGGCGAGCTTCGCCCTGCTGGCCTATGCCAGCGCGTATCTGAAGTGCCATTATCTGCCGGCGTTTACCGCGGCGCTTCTGAATAACCAGCCCATGGGTTTTTATCATCCGGCCACCATCGTCAAGGACGCGCAGCGGCACGGGTTGAAAGTGCGGCCCATCGATGTGACCTGCTCGGATTGGCCCTGCCATCTCGAAAAAGACGGCCAGGGCTTCGCTCTGCGTGTGGGAATGCGTTACGTCAAAGGCTTGCGTGAAGACGTGGCGCGGGAAATTGTGGGCCAGCGCGCGCTGCGGCCGTTTCGTTCCATCGACGATCTGAAGCTGCGCGTGCCGGGCTTGCAGAAATCCGAATTGGCGGCGCTGGCGGAAATCGGGGCGCTGAATTTTATCGAGCCGCCGGGCGATTCGCGTAAGGCGCGGATGGGAGAGAAGCCCAAGGCCCGCGTGCATCGCCGCGAAGCGCTCTGGCAAATCGAACGCGCGGCGCGCCATGCGGGTCCCTTGCTGGAGGAGTGCGAAGAGGCCAGGAGCGATGTGGAAGGGGCGTCCGATCTATTGGCGTCCAATCTTTTGGAAGCGCCCGTAGAAGCGCACGATTCGCCTCTGCTGCCCATGACCGCGGAGGAAAGGCTGGTGGCCGATTTTCGCGGCACGGGAATGACCGTAGGTCCTCACCCCATGGCTTATCATCGCCGGGAACTGCAAAAAGAAGGCATCCGCTCGGCCAGGGATCTGCACAACCTTCCAGACGGCACTCCCGTGCGCATCGCCGGCAGCGTGATTGCGCGCCAGCGTCCCGGGACGGCCAAGGGTTTCGTCTTTCTCAGCCTGGAGGATGAGACGGGAATCGCCAACGCCATCATCACGCCGCAGCTTTTCGAGCGCAGCCACGTGGTGGTGGTGCACCAGCAATTTCTAGTGATCGAAGGGAAGTTGCAGAACCAGGAAAACGTGGTCTCCGTGAAGGCCGAATCGGTGCGCCCGCTGAATATCACCCAGGCGGAAACCGCTTCGCACGACTTTCACTAAACGATTTCGCTCCCTAGCGGGAGTTATATACGCCCAGATTGTGCACGCCGCTCGTGAACGACACGACCGCGCTCGCGGCCTGCGGCAGCCACCAGGTGTGCCGCATCCAGGCATGGCTGCTATTCATCATTCGGCGGCTCAC
The DNA here is from genome assembly GCA_963823935.1 of uncultured Acidobacteriota bacterium. GTDB lineage: Bacteria > Acidobacteriota > Terriglobia > Acidiferrales > UBA7541 > Palsa-189. The sequence goes on along the minus strand of CAWGNM010000018.1, from coordinate 273,247 downwards.
GAAATCGAGGACCGTCGGAGCGACTTGCACTGCGGCATACATGGAGGCATTCCCTGCAAATGGCCGCAGCAAGGGATTTGCTTCCTCAGCGTTCGGCATCGAGGAAAGCACGTGGCGCGTGGACCAGGCGTCGAAAGTCGCGGTGCCATGGGCCGCAATGCTCAAGGCCATCCACTCGCGGTTGCGCCAGCGCTCCGAACCATCCCTCATCGGGGCGTAGACCGGCACGATGGGCAGAGGCTCAGCTGAAACCAGAGCGACACGGCCGGGAGCGGGAGTGGCAACGATGGGCGTCATCGCCGCTACAGGCTCGGGAGCCAGGCGTCCCGGCTCAAAGGCGACGGAAGCGAGACGCGCATCGGCGGTCAAAACTTTGTTATCCGCAGCTTGTTTTGCGTTTCCGGAATTGGCCGCGCTCTGGGCGACCGCTACGGGCGGGTCCACCTTAGAAGGAGGCTTCGCAGGAGCTTGAACCGCCGGAAACAGAGGAAATTGCAGAAGAAGCGCTGCAGCGGCTAGGAACATTCAAACCCCCTCAGGGCCAGAGCGTTTTGCGAAATCAGAGCGCTCGGCGCTAGAGGGAGGATAGGGGCTGGGCCGGCTGTCTCCAATGGGCGTCTGGTTTCAAACGTATCAGCCAACGGTCCTAGAACCCTGGTGCCACACTGCTCTGGTACCGATGGCGGGAAATCGATTTTTCGTGCCGGAGTATATAAACCGAATGGAAGTTAGGGAAGAAAAACTGCAGCCGCGGAGTTGACCTTTTGGACACTCCGACCTGTACCTGTGGACAGTTCTGGCATCGCCTAAATTGGCCCGTTTACCGCCGAAGGCGCTGGCCGGCTTCGGGGACACTGGTGATCACGAATTTCCCGTCCGGCTGGCGCTCGAGGGACGGGGCATAAGTCCCAATCAATTCGCGGCGCCACCACAAACCTTCCTTCTTTTCCGCCCGACCGCTGAACCAATATTGCCAAACCATGGCCCGGACTTGTGTAGGAGGGGCGTTCGGGAATGGGTTCCCCGCGAAGAGCGCCAGCACCGGAGGAGAGCCGGTCAGAAGCCTCTCCTCGGTATAGACCACGAATCGATTTTCCTGCCAGTTTTCCAGGGAAGCGAACCACAGGTTCCAATCGAATCGCGGCTGATAGGGAGCGAAAATGCCGGGAGCTTTCCGCGGATCTTGAGGCTTATAGCGGAAAGGGTAAGGGGCCCAGTTTTGGCCGTCATTCGAGCCTTGGAATTCGATCTCGTATCGTCCTCGGGTCATCACCGCGAAAAGCCCATATCGATTGGCGATTCGGAAGGGCTCGAGGGCCGCGACCGGGCCCGTGGGAAGAGGCAGGCCTGGAAGCACCATCCACGCGGCCTGCGCGGCGATGCCGTAGAAGACCCAAGTCAAAAAGAAGGCTGAAATCGCAAGGCCAAGCGGTGAAATTGCTTTTCGCGCCAGCGCCCAGGGATTATCGGCGGAGGTTTGATTGGCCGACGATACGGTTGCCGGCGGAGCCGAATCCGCCGCAGAGATCGTTTGCCGCGGGCGCAAACGAAGCGGCAGGAATCGAGCGAGGTAGGCGTCGTCGAGCAGCAAAATGCCCAGAGCCAGAACCAGATAATTCAGGAAAGCGTAGTTGCTGGTGACGATGATCCCAATCTGCAGGGGGAGAATGATCCAAAATAGCGCGATGCGGAATGGTCGCGGCAGCAGCGCCATCCAAATCAAGACCAGCTCGAGGCCCAGCGTGAAGGCCGCGGTGCCGGCGTGAAACCAATGCGGGAGATGCTGCGCGTGCCAGGCGATCCAGGTGGGCAAGGGGCCATTCTGGTAATAGTCGTCCATGGCGGTGAAGTTGCGCCATTCCGGATCGCCGCTGGCGAGCTTGGCCACGCCGGATTCGAAGTAGATGGTGAACCAGACCAGCAGCAGGAGAAACCAACTGGCGCGGGATGGCGGATGGCGTTCGCCCCAGCCCGGGCGGAGTCCCGGCGGCGCAAAGAACAGGCCGATGAATCCCACGCTCAACAGCATGCCGTCGGATTGATAGGAAGAGAACGTTTGCAGGGCGGTGATGAACGAGAGAAAGGCCGCTAAACAGACGAAAATCATTCCGCGCGGCCATAGGTTCAAAATCAATAGAACCGAAGCGATGAGGCCCACCCAGGCCACGAGCAGCAGCGCACGCGAGCCGCTGCCTAGCCAGAAGAGCGTGGGCGCGTCCCAGAATCGCGAGGCGCCGCTCTGCACCTGCCGAACCGCTTGCAGGTATTCGCCCGCCGGGAGCAGTCCATCCGGGCCGATCAGTCCCAGCACCTGCCGCACCAGGGAATAGAACGCGGAGAAAAAGATGAGTCCGAGCGCGCGCAGGAAGAGCCAACGGGCCGCCAGCCGGCGCAGAGGATGCGCCCGATCAGCATGATCGGACGCAAAGAGCCAGCGGAGCACACCTCTGGGAGAAAGCGCCATTGCGCCGACATTATATGCGCGGCGCCAAGCGCCTACTTCATCGGCGCGTTAAAACGCGCTGATTGGATGGGGAGAAGTTTGGGGAACGAGTGCGGGAACTAGGCCTGCGACTCGCGAACCGTGAGCCACTTCCTGCGGGGCAGGGCGCTCAAGAGGCGATGCCGGGCGAGGCCCAGGACCTGATTTAGCGCATGCGACCGGGGCAGGAAGCGCAGCACGGGCGGCCGGCGCGTGGCCAGCTTGCCCATCTCGATTTGCAGGCGCATATCGTCGGGCAGATAGTGCAACCCCAGTGCCAGCGCGTCCGCGGCGGCCTGCTTGCGGCCGGATGCGGCGTAGATTTCTGCAAGGTTCAAATGCAGTTGCGCCTGGCGGCGGGCGCGGCAGACGGCGGTGTGGCAAAGCCGCTCCGCATCGCCCCATTTACCCTCTGCATAGGCGAGGCTCAAGCCATAGTAGGAAAGGTAGTAGGGATTTTCAGGGTCGCGCTCGGAAGCCTGGCGCAGCAAAGTCATCGCTTTCTCGGCATCACCGTCGCGCATCATGGCCAATCCTTCCCGGAACTCACGGAAAGCGAAGAGATCAAGCATGGCATCCTCCTGAAAGACCGCGCGAACGGCGCTGCTAAGGACGACAAGAGGAGGTTACTGTCCGTGAACTTAGGGGGACCACTGGCCAAAAGGACAATAGAGGAACAAGTACCCGCGGTCAGCTATTCCAACCTGGAACAGCAGGCGGGTTCGCTTGTCCGGGGGCGCGCCTAAAGGGCCTGAAAACGACTCTTGACACGACGGCGACGGTGGTGGTCCAATCATCGGACCAAGTGACTTGCTTGTCGGTTTTGCACAGCCAAGAGTGGCTGTGCCACGAGTCCTCAATGGCCTCACCTAAAGCCGAATTCGAAGCCGTCCGCCGCACGAAAGTCTACGAGCAGGTGGCGCAGCAGCTGCAGCGCATGATCCGCGACGGCCTCGTCCAGCCCGGCGAAAAACTGCCCCCGGAACGGGAATTGGCCGAAATGCTGCAAGTGAGCCGCGGCTCTTTGCGCGACGCCATTCGCACGCTGGAGCTGATGGGCTTGGTTGAGCCCCGGCAGGGCGAAGGCACCGTGGTTTGCGATCCGTCCGCCGAATCCTTGATCAATCCGTTGGCTACCGTGCTTCTGCGGCAGCGCGAACTTGTAGGCGATCTGCTCGAATTTCGGCGCATGATCGAGCCCACGCTCGCCGGGCGCGCTGCGCGAAATGCTTCCGCCGAAGAACTGGCCTACATGGAAGATATCCTGCACCGGCAAAAAGAAAAAGTGGATCGCGGCGAGCTGGCCATCGACGAAGATTCGGAGTTCCATTACGCCATAGCCCAAGCGGCGAAAAACAGCGTCGTGCTGAAGGTTTTGGACGCGTTCATGGACCTGCTGCGCGAAACGCGCGAGCGTTCCTTGCAGTTGGAGGGGCGCCTGCAGAAAAGCTTTGCGGGCCATCGCCGCGTGCTGGACGCCATTTGCAAGCACGACGCGCCGGCCGCCGAAGAGGCCATGCGCAAGCACATTGACGAAGTCGAAGGCATCGTTTTGGATCAAATGTAACGCGGAGGCAATCTTATGGGCCGCTTGTTCGCAGTCGAAATCGTTTATCGCGGAATCTTCCAGAAAACTCTGGCCAAGCACATCAGCCGCGCCATTGTCCTGGCCGCGCACCGCGAAGGGAAGCCGGGCATATCGTTCGGGCGCTATGGCGATAGCCCGGAACGCAACGGAATCCCCGCCAAGGCCTTCGCCATCGTGGCCACCGACGACATCACGCTCGAAGAAGGCATGGCGAAATACGAGCCGAAGGAAGTGGATATCAGTATCTGTCTGGACGACACGCTGTGCAAAGGCGTGGAGTCCTGGGCCTGGTACGGTTTGCAGCCCATCAATAAGCTGCTCAAGCCCGGCGGCACGCTGATCGTCACCTCGCGCGAGGAGCCGGAGCGGCTGATTGCCATGTGCCATCGCAAAGAGGTTCCGTACAAGCTGGCCATCGTCAAGGCTATTCCTAGCTTCTCGGGACTATGGGTTTTCAAGGACGACCACACCGACGTGCGCGTGCTGGGGGCCATCGCCCGGGTGCTTCCGGAGCTTTTCTCCATCGACTCCCTCAAGGAGATGATCCTCGAGGATGGCGAAGGAGCGCTCAAGGCCACGTCCGCGCAGCGTTCCTACGAGCGGCTGACGAGCGTGACGGTCATGCCGGAGCAGGGCAATCCCGAAAAGCCTTACGAGTTCGAGTTGCTGAAATGGACTGAGATGCGCGACGGCATCACCATTCCCAATATCGCTCCCGGCCACGAAATGAAGGACCCCATCACCGGGGCGAAGGGCGGATTTCAGCCGGAGCGCAACACCACGTTCAAGAAATTCTCGACGCGCACCATGCGGCCGGTGCTGAATTTCGACACCTGCATCAAGTGCACGCTCTGCTGGCTGCAGTGTCCGGACTCCTGTTTCGACGTCACGCCGGAAGGCCTTTACGACGCGAATATGGACTCCTGCTGCGGCTGCGGAGTGTGCGAAGCGGTCTGCCCGGTGCCGGCTTGCGTGACCATGGTCAACGAAGTAGCCTTCAGCGATAACGCCAGCCAGTGGGAAGCGTGGCGCAAGGACAAAGACGGTTATGGCACGTGGCTGAAGGAAAAGATCGAAAGCCAGCCGGCGCGCTCGCACGGTTTCCGATATCGCGGTCAATACGAAGAGCAGGTTCCCGAGGCGCTCGCAGCCGCCGAGGGAGACTGACGCTCGCCAGGAGGAATGGCCATGACGCCTACAGCCGTAGCGGAAGCAACCAAGGGAACTGAGAAAACCGCGCTGATCACCGGGAGCGAAGCCATCGCCGTGGCTTGCAAGCTGGCCGACGTGGACGTGATCACGGGCTACCCGATCCGCCCCTACGACACGGTGATTCAGTACATCGCCCAGCTCATCTCCAACGGAGAGATGGATTGCGAATACATCGTGGCGGAAGGGGAGCACTCCCAGTTCGAGATCGTGAAGCACGCCTCCACCGTGGGCGCCCGCGTTTTCTGCGGCAGCAGCGGCGTGGGCTGGATGTACGCGTTCGAGTGCCTCACGGTTACGCCCGCGCTGCGCGTGCCCATGGTGGTCATGGTCGGCAATCGAGCGCTGGACGATCCCGGCGCCTTCGGCGTGGAGCACAACGACGCGCTGGCGGTGCGCGATCTGGGCTGGCAACTGGTGTGGGTGGATAGCGCGCAGGAAGCTCTGGACACGGCGCTGATTGCCTACCGCGTGGCCGAAGACCGGCGCATCTTCCTGCCCTGCGCCATCAGTTGCGATGGCGCGTTCCTGACGCACTCGCAGGCGCTTGGTGAAGATTCCTCCGCAGGAAAAAGTGGACGCCTTCCTTCCTCGCTATGACCGCGGCGATTTGCTTCTGCATCCCGATAACCCCATTACCGTCGCGCCGCAAGCCAACGAAGATTGGCTCATGGAGATTCGCCGTCAAACCGCTGCGGCCATGGACCGTTCGATGGGCGTGATTCGCGAGGCTTACAAAGATTACGAGCGCATCATCGGGCGCGGCTACGGCAATCCGTTCTTTGAGGAGTACATGACCGACGACGCGGACGTGGTGCTGGTGGGCATGGGCACGCTCTCCACGCCTTGCAAGGTAGCCATCCGCAAGATGCGGCAGGAAGGGAAGAAGGTCGGCCTGGTGCGCATTCGCTGGTTCCGGCCGTTTGCGGCCGAGGAGCTGGCGCAAAGCCTATCGCGCTTCAAGGCGGTGGGCGTAATCGATCGCGATTTCTCTCTGGGCTCGCCGTATTCAGGCGGCGTCCTGGCCACGGAGGTTCGCGCGGCCTTGTATGCGAGTGCCAAACGGCCGCCACTGGTGGGCTTTATTTGCGGCCTGGGCGGGCGCGAGGTTTTGGTGCCGGATGTAGAGAAGATGACGGGAATCGTGTACGACGCGGCGGCAGGAAAGCCGCAGCCTTTGACGCACTGGATCGGAGTTCGCGAATAGGATTTTCGCCGCTCAACCGGCGAGGAGGTCACAAGCGATGGCAACGATAGATTATCCTCTTCCCAAGCTGGAGCCATTCAAAGGCCAAAAGAAAATTCCGCTGGAAGAGTTCTTTACCTCGGGTCACCGCACCTGCCAGGGCTGTGAGTCGGCACTGGTGATGAAGATGATGGCCAAGGCGGCGGGACCCAGGTCGATCATCCTGGGGAGTACCGGATGCATGTACGTCGCGAACACGACGTACTACAGCACCTCCTGGGTCATCCCCTGGATGCACACGCAGCTCGGCAGCAGCGGCTCAGCGGCGCTGGGCACGGCGATGGGTCTGAAGGCACTGATGCGTAAGGGCAAGATGAAAAAGGAGCCCATCAACGTCATCGCCTTCTGCGGTGATGGTGGCGGCGCGGATATGGGCCTCTCGGCTATCTCCGCCACGCTGACGCATCCCGATTACAACCTGCTGATCCTGATGTACGACAACGAATCCTACGCCAATACCGACATTCAGCTTTCCGGCAGCACGCCTTATGGCGCGAATACCACCTTCAGCCCGCCAGGCAAGGTGAAGCGCATCCTGCATCATCGCTGGAAGAAGAATATGGCCGGCATGCTCGCGGCCGGGCATCCGGAGTGCAAATACGTCGCCACGGTGGATATGTCCTACGGCTTGCAAGCCATGAACTGCGTGCGAAAGGCGCTTTCCATCGGCGGTCCCACGTTCATTCACTCTCTCGATCCCTGCCCCAAGGGCTGGGACTACGATCCCATGATCTCGCATGAACTGGGCGAGCTCGCGGTTACCACGGGCGTTTGGCCGCTCTATGAAGTGGAAAATGGCGTGCTGCGGCTCTACGGCAAAACCAAGGAGATCGCCGAGGGGCGCTACAAGCGGCTTCCCGTGCGCGATTACCTGCTGAAGCAAGGCCGGTTTGCCCACTTCATCGACGAGGATTTCGACTACTTCCAGAGCAAGATCGATCAGATGTGGGAGAAATGGCTGATTCCGGGAGTCATCCCCTTCCGCATGGAACTCGATAAAGAATAGCTTCGGCGCGATCGCCAATTAAAACGAAAGGCCGCTCGGTTTTCCGAGCGGCCTTTTCATTTGCAGCAATACGGCCGGTGCGCTGAGAGCTTGGAGTTTGGGGTTAGGACGCTCAGTCCGCCGGCGAGAGCTGCGCCGTTTGCCGCCGGCGCAATTCGCGCATGCGCCACGGACGGACCAGCCCAATCATCAGGAACGCGGCGACGACGTCCGCTAAAGCCGCCACCACAAGGGTGCCGAACCAGCTTCCCGTCTGCGCGGCGATAAAGCTCCCGAGCGGAACAAAGAGCGCCGCGCAGCCTTTGGCCGTGTATAAGAGCGCGTAGTTTGTGGTGGCGTACTTCCTGCCGAATTGATCGGATGTGAGCGCCGGAAAGATGCTGTAGATATCGCCCCAGACCAAAAACGTCAGCGCCGCCAGGATGACGAAGTTCACCGGATTATTTCCGTATCTCGCCAGCGCCAGAACCGCGAACCCCTCGGCCAGGAAGGTGAAGAAGAGCATCGACTCGCGGCCAATGATGTCCGACATCCAGCCGAAAAGAGGCCGGCCGATGCCGTTCATTAGATTGTTCAACGAGAGAGCAAAAGTCAGCGCCGGGATGGTGAGGAAAAGCAGCGTCACGGGAACTTTGGAGATGTTGAAGCTGGCGGCGATGGGCGCCAGTTGCGCGGTGACCATCAGGCCGCTGGCCGCCACCAGCACGAAGGCGGCATACATGATCCAAAACAAGCCGCTCTGCAGCGTTTGCGCCGGAGTCGAGTCTTCCTGGGTTTGCACCAGGCGAGGATTCGGCTGGCGCAGGACCAAGCCCTTGGGCGGCTTCTTGAGCGCGAGCGCCGCGACGAAGACAACGGCTCCTTGAATCAGCGCGAACTTGAAGAGCGTGGCCTGATAGCCGCTGGAATTCAGCGATCGCGTCAGCGGCACGATGGTGAGCGCCGCGCCCGCGCCGAATCCCGCGGCGGTGAGGCCCGCGGCCAGCCCTCGGCGCTTCTGAAACCACTTCACGGCATTGCCGATGCACGTGCCGTACACCAGGCCGGTGCCGATGCCGCCGATCGCCGCTCCCACGTAAAGCACCCCCAGCGTGGCGGCCCGCGAATAGACGATCCAGCACAAGGCGATCAGCAGTGCGCCCACCATAACCAAGGGCCGGGGACCGAAGTGGTCGGCCAGGTAGGCCTCGAAGGGCACCAGCCAGGTTTCCAGGAGGATAAATATGGTAAAGGCCACCTGAATGGCGGCCTTGCCCCAATGATAGCGGGCGTCGATCGGATTGACGAAGATCGTCCACCCGTACTGAAGATTGGCCACCATGGCCATGCACACGACTCCAAACAGAAGCTGCATCCAACGATTGGAGCCCAAGCCAGAGGCGGTGAAGGCAACACTCGGCCCATTCTCGCCGGAGCCGAGGCGATGCGGTGCGGCTGAAATATCGGACATAGTTACATCTCCGGCGGCCGATGCGACCTGAGCTTCGCCTCGCGGTCAGAGGCGATTTATCGCAAAGAGGGAGCGGCAGCCCGGTAATGGGGGCCCTATGCTGCGCACATACTGTCCCTCTCAATGGCGGGAGTCAACGCATTTGTGAGAAGCCCCCGGAGGACGAGGGGAACCGGACATCGGGCATCTAGGAGGCGTGCCTTTCAGGGCAGATGGCAGACCTATCAACAGTAGAGCGAGGCCGAAATAACAGCTGAGAACCCAATCGTGGGACACTTTCCGACAACCCTCACGCGTGTGGTGGAGGACAGAGAATTTCCCTTTCCGATCACCTCCAAACCAAGATTGGCGCGGCGGCGGCTCCCTTCCGGATCATCGCCGGCGGCGCGCTTTGTTTTTCGCGGCGCCCTCGGCGACCGTTACGCTGACGCGGGCCACGCGGTCTGGGAACACGTCTGCACGAAGCTCGATCGTATGTTCTCCCAGTGAAAGGTCGCGAGTGACGATTCGGTTTCCAGTCCCAAGCTTGCCATCGATGTTGGACGACCAGATCAAAGCACCTAAGCCGCGTTTTCTTCCGCTTGCCGGCGTTCCCACAAACTCCACCGGATCCCCCGAGCGGACGCGGATAGGTGATTTCGGACTGAGGATCACAGGCGTCGGCGCCGGGCGCAGAATGCGGAACGGCTTGGAGCGGTAGTGGGCCGTCCGGAATCCACGACTCGCGTAAACCTCGAGCACGCAGTTTTCGCCGGCAGGCAGCTGCGATGGTGTGATCGTCATCGTGTTGCCCTTTAGCGGAGCGGGTATTCCCACCCAGGTTTGCCCGCCGTCGGCGCTGGCGCGAACCAGAATTCCCACGCGGTTCTTTCCCGCTGGTCCTGCTATGCGCCAACGAAGCGCGAACGGCTTGTCCGCCGCTGCCGGCCGCGGGTTGAAATCCACGGCGAGCCGCGGCGGAGCCTTCTCGATTGGCAGCGCCAGCAAAGTACGATCCCCCTCGACCAGCACCAGCGAAGCCGCACTGTCCGCCCACGGTAGGCTGACGCGGGCATAACGCGCGCCGCCGTCGGCCAGGGGCATCGACCATCGTCCGACTCCCTGGCGTGAAAGCACGGCGCCGTCTGCCGAACGCAGCTCCACAAATTGAGGGCCTGCAACGTTCAGCGGCGGAGGGAATGACGGAATAATCCATGTGGGGAGATTCACGATGGTGTAGATGTCGGGCCGGTCCATGACAATGCCCAGATTCAATTGCGGCAAGTTGAATTGGGCCGGCGGTGTTTGAATCGTGGAACCCGGGCAGATCAAACGCCGCGCGAGGCCCTGGTAGGTATACGGCGAAATCCAGCGCGGAGAAGTGGCCGTTGGGCTCAACAAATCCGGTAGTTTGGGATCCATGGCCTGCTGCGTTTCGATATCCATGCCAACTTCGCCGATGCTATTGGAGGGCAGCCCGGAGAGTGACGGCGGCGAATACTGAGCATCGGCCGCCGTCGGCACCAAACAGGGGGACACAACCTCCCACAGAATGTGGGCAATCACGGTAGCCGTAAGATCCGGTTCCGCTTGCATCACAAAAAATCGCCGGTCTTTGTAGCCGACCGGGAAAACGGCGCCAATTGTAGCGTTGGCGGGAAGGCTGCCCGCGGGGATCACTGCTCCGTAGAGCACGTCAGACGGCAGTCCTTCTGCGGTTATGAGATTTTCGAGAATAGCCCAGACGGTTCCGGTCGTGCCGTCCAAGGGCTGGAACCCGCCCACGGAAATCGTGCTGGAGAAGTCTCCGTCGTAGATCTCGACCGAGTCCTGGACGATCTTCACTCCCGGCCAGGGAGCGGGATAGGTGCGCGCCAGAAACCCGTCTACTGCGTTAAAGAAGTCGGCTTGCGTGGGAGCCGCAAGATTGAGGCCGCGGCCCCGGTAATTGATATAGACCATGCGCACGGGCACAGGCTGGCTTTTCGCGAAGATGAGGTTCACGTTTCTGCCGTCGTAACCTCCGGATGGATCGCTATCCCAAACACCCACGTTGACGGTGATGGCGCCTATCGCCTGAGCGGCCGGGAGCACGAAATTGATGGTTTGACTGATTTGCGTTCGATCGATGGGAGAGGGCGGAGGATCGATCGGGAGCGCCGTCAGAATTGCGGCGGGTGTCGTCAGAATACCATTGATCTTGTGGGTCGCTCCGCTGGTCGCGCCTGTGACGTAAACGCGCAAGACCGTGTCTTTACCTTCGACGAGGGGCAGCGAATTGTCCCCGCAAGGGACCATGCCGATCGGAGATCCACACAGCGGAAATTGCGAACGGAAGAATTGGATGGCCTGCGTAAGCTCGATACCGTCAATTTTCAAAGACCCCATGTCGCTCCCTTCCCGCTATATGGCGGTTGTCGCTTACTGCGTTGCTGCATGCAGTTGCATCTTCCCGAACAGGCCCCGGATTGCGTGAAGAGACGTCTCTCGGGCTCTGCACTTTACGCCACATGAGGCCTCGAGTCGAGCGAGGATTCAGTTTGCCGGCTGATCTCTCCGGGCACTGAAACGATCGCGAGACCCCATCCGGAAGGGCTATCCGATTCCACCGAACTCCCGATGCTCCGATGCCCGGTCCGGATAGGCTTCTCGCGTTCACAAGTTTGTAACAACTCTTCAATATGCTTCGCACGCGCTAGATGTGCGCGGCTGGTCGTCGGCGGCACCGCCCGCGTTTAGCCCTGTCGCGATTTAGTGTGTACAATTGTTGTACTAGGACTCCCCTACGGAGGCGGAAAATTTGAAACGCATCCTCATCATCGAAGACGACCGGGACATCGTGGAGTTGGTGCGTTACAACCTGGCCAATGAAGGATTCGAGGTCACCGGAGTAGGCGATGGCTCGGCCGGATTGTCCCTGCTGCGGAAGAGCATGCCCGATCTTTTGATTCTCGATCTCATGCTGCCCAAATTACCGGGCTTGGAGGTCTGCAAGGAGATCCGGCGCGACGCGGGGCTCAATCGCCTGCCGATCTTGATGCTCACCGCACGCGGAGAAGAGGCCGACCGCGTGGTCGGCCTGGAAATGGGCGCGGACGATTACGTCACCAAGCCCTTCAGCCCGCGCGAACTGGTGGCCCGCGTCAAAGCCCTGCTGCGCCGCACCGAACCCGTCGGCGACGTGGAGCGCGCCATCGAAGTGGGCCGGCTGCTGATCGATCCTTCCTCGTATCGCGTGATGCGCTCGGGCAAGCCGCTCACGCTCAGCACGCTGGAATTTCGCCTGATCTACTATCTGGCGGCCCGGCCCAATCGCGTGTTTACGCGCGATCAATTGCTCGACGCCGTGTGGGGCACCGATCGCTTTGTCACGCCGCGGAGCGTGGACGTGTACATCCGCCGCTTGCGCGAAAAGATCGAGATGGACCCCGAGAATCCGATGCATTTGAAGACGGTGCGCGGCGCCGGTTATCTGTTCGAGTCGGCGGCCAATCGGCCCAGTTAGAGTTGCGTTAGTCCGGCGTTCCGTACAGGAGTTACCTGCCTTTGAATTTGTTCTGGCGATCCAACCTTGCCATTCTGGCCTTGGTTCTTGTCGTTGTGGCCGCGGGGGATTTGTATTCGTGGCGCGTCGTCCGGGACCAGGCTCGCGACGCGGGATTCCAGCAGCTCGCCGCGATCGGCCGCGTCGCGGGACTGAACGCCCCGATTTCAGCCCCGATTCTAGCCCCGATTCTAGCGATGACGCGGCGCTTCATCGCTGGCTTGGAGAGATGCAGGCGGCCGGAGTGCAAGCAGCCGTTCTTAGCAGGGACGGGCGGGTTCTGGAAGAGGCAGCGTCCGGACAAGGCCAGGAGCCGGCCGATGCCCAAGACGCCGAAATCCAGGAGGCTTTCGCCAAGGGCGAGGGCCGCTCGATGCGCCGCAATAACGCCCTCCATCGCGATTTCCTCTACTATGCCGTCTCCTATCCTGATGCTCCGCAGAGCTTCGCCTGGCGGCAATACCGGCGGAAATGCCAGCAACACCAGCAAGTCCGGCAAAGACGGCGCCGTAGGTAAAGAGGGCAGCTCGGATAAAGCAAGGTTCGTTCGTCCTGCGCCTGGCCCTGCCGCTGCCCGCCGTGGACCAGCAATTCGCGGCCACGCGCCGTCCCGTGTGGACGGCATTTCTGGTCTTACTGGCCTCGGCCATCTTCATTTCCCTCATCGACGCCCATAATCTCTCCCGGCGAATCGGCGCCTTAGGGAAATTTGCGGGCCGCATGGCCGCGCTCGATTTTCGCCCGGTAATCACCCAGCCGGGCGGCGATGAACTCGAGGGATTGGCACGCGCGCTGAATGAGAGCGCCGCGCGTTTGAACGCCGGTATCGGCGTCTTGACCGACGAGCGCAACCGCTCCGCGGCCATTCTCGGGAGCATGATCGAAGGCGTGGCCGTGATTAGCGAGGGCGAGCGCATTCTCTTCTCCAACCGGGCATTTTCCCGCATTCTCGGGCTGCAGGACGCCAGCGAGATCGAAGGCCGCGCCTTGCTCGAAGTCGTCCGCCAATCGGATCTGCTGGCGGCCATCAAGATGGCCCTGGGCGGGCAGGAGCAGGTGACCAGCGAGATCGCTGTTGGCACGGTGCGGCCCCGCAGCTTTGCCGTCACAGCCGCGCCGGTGCAAGCCGCGAGCCACAAGGGCGCCGTTCTCGTATTGCACGAGATCACCGAACTGCGCCGCCTGGAACGCGTGCGGCAGGACTTTGTGGCCAACGTGTCGCACGAATTCCGCACCCCGCTCACCGCCATCCAGGGATTCGCGGAAACGCTTTTGGGTGGCGCTCTGGAAGATCCCATCAATCGCCGCCGCTTCGTGGAGATCATTCGCGAGCACGCCATGCGCCTGGCCCGCCTGACCGAAGATCTGCTGAAGCTTTCCCGCATCGAGGCGGGGCAGCTGAAACTCGAGTTCCGCCCGGTCTCCGTGACTCAATTGATCGACTCCTGCATGGAAACCGCGCAACTGAAAGCCGTTCCCAAGCAGCTCTCGCTGGCGGTTGATCTGCCAGGGGAATTGCCGCCGGTTCGCGGCGACGCCAATAGCCTTCAGGAGGTCTTGCAGAACCTGCTGGACAACGCGCTGCAGTACACGCCGGCGGGAGGGAAGATCGAAGTGTCCGCGCTATCCACCGATAGCCGCGTGGTGGTCACCGTAGCCGATACCGGCATCGGAATTCCCCAGGTGGAGCAGGAGCGCATCTTTGAACGCTTCTACCGCGTCGATGCGGCGCGTTCCCGCGAGGCGGGCGGCACCGGACTGGGGCTTTCCATTGCCCGCCATATCATGGAAGCGCACGGTGGACATCTGTGGGTGGAGAGCGCGGTGGGAGAGGGGTCGCGCTTCCACTTCAGCATACCTATTGCCGCTTAAGTGACGTTTCGCCGAAATCATATCCTCTTGTTAACGTGGGTGTAATGGAGGTTGCCCAAGATTGGTGCAGCGCGCATTCCCGCGCGCAGGAGGGGAAAGATGGCGACACCCGCAGCAAGCATGCAGACGGTTCATCTGGACATTCTCACCAATTACCTGGTGTCCATGGCCCGAACCGTGGAACTGGCCGTCGATCGCGCTTTGAGCGCTCTTCTGCTGGCGGGTTCCCCTGAATCCCGGCAGGCTCCCGGCGAAATCTTTCTTCTGGAGCCGCGCGTCAACGAGATGGAGATGATTATCGACGAGCACGCCGTGCGCATGCTCCGCGGCGGAAGCTTGTCGTCGGAAGAGATTCGTCAGGTGGTGGCCACCCTGAAAATCACCAACGATCTGGAGCGGATGGGCGATCTGGCCGTAAATCTCGCCGAACGGATTATTTCCCTGGCCGAGATGCACCCTATCGCCGCGCCGCCCGAGCTGGAACCGATGGTGGCTGCGGTGAGGGCCATGATCAAGAAGGGCCTGGGAGCCCTGATCTTCAAAAACGTGGTGTTGGCCAGCGAGGTGCTGGAGAGCGACGACCTTGTCGATCGTTACCGCGATGAAATTTTCGAGCGACTCCTCGCCGGCATGCGCCAATGCCCCAGCGACGTGGCTGCCAGCCTGCAGCTGGTGCTGGCCAGCCGCTATCTCGAGCGCCTGGCCGATCACGCCACCAACATCGCCGAAGACATTATTTTCTGGGTCCGCGGACTCGATGTGCGGCACGGGCGGGGCACGAACTTCGAAGCGTCCGGTACTGCTGTTACCGAGAATTCATAGCGGCGTGATGCTCTTGTGACTCTTGCGACTTAGCATCACCGCGCAGTGACATACGGCTCTGCCCCAAGTCCCGCAGAGCCCTTACCCTCAAGACCAAGCACCCCACGGGCTGGCGCTCCCCTGGCGCCGGCCCTTTTTTTTGAAATCCACATACAGGAATCGCTGTAACGCAGAATTAACATGATTGTTACAAACAGGTTACTTCCAACGCATAGCTTTGCGGCGGGTTAATTTGCGCATGTCGGGGCGTTCTGCGCAGTCGGAGTCTTCCCGTTAAGCTTCCCGGCCGACCTAGCGCTCATATTCTGACGGAGGAAAAATGCGATTATTTTTGGGGTGTTTGCTAGCCGTTGCCTTGGCTGTCTCGCCGGCAGTGGCAGGAACAAACGATTCACGATCTGGCGGAGACACTACCGTCGCCGATGCCAGTTCGAGTAGCACTTCAGCGACCGCTGTAAATCCGGCTCCTTCCGCCGAACCTGCTGC
The DNA here is from genome assembly GCA_963823935.1 of uncultured Acidobacteriota bacterium. GTDB lineage: Bacteria > Acidobacteriota > Terriglobia > Acidiferrales > UBA7541 > Palsa-189. Next base: position 257,563 of record CAWGNM010000018.1, on the reverse strand, counting down.
CAGCGCGGAAGCTCCCTCAGCGCTGCCGGCGTCAACTTCATCCGCAACGGCCACGGCGCGCGTTCCCGCCGCGCCCGCGGCAGCACCTCAGGCTGGTGCTCCCATTCCAGAGTCACCTCTCCAGTTCCGGCTAGGTTCGGCTTTCTTCACGCCGATCGGTTTTATGGATTTCACCGGCGTATTCCGCAATCACAACGCGGGAGGCGGCATCGGATCAAATTTCGGGTCTATTCCGTATGAGTTCCCCTCCTCTCCGACGGGCGTCAACCTCTTGAACCATGTGAATGAAGCCCGCATGAGCATGCAGAACTCCCGCCTTGGCATGCGCATCGATGCGCTGGTGAAGGGCGCCCACGTGATGGGCTACGTGGAGACGGACTTCCTGGGCGTCAACTCGGCTACAACGGGAGGCAACATCGCCGTAAGCAGCAATAGCAATACGCTGCGCTCGAGGGTGTACTGGGTCGACGTGGTGAAAAGCAAGTGGGAATTCCTCGGCGGCCAAACCTGGAGCTTGATTACTCCGGGCCGCACCGGCATCTCCCCCCTGCCTGGAAACATCTTCTACTCGCAAGACACGGACGTGAACTACCAGGCGGGTCTGGTATGGGGACGCATTCCCGAGTTCCGCTTCGTGTTCCATCCCTCGAACAAAGCGGCTATCGCTTTCGCCCTGGACAATCAGGAACAGTACTGGGGCGGCTCCGGTGGCGGTGCGAAGCCGCTGCTTCCGACCGCTCCGGGCGCTACTACGCCTAACCCAGTTACAGTAGTAAATGGAGTGTCAGGATTGCCGGGCAGTCAACTAAACGACGGGACTACCACTGTGAACGCTCCCGCGCTCTTTCCCGATTTGATCGTCAAGCTCGCCTTCGATCCGTCGCCTAAGTTTCACATCGAGTTCGGCGGCGTAGAACGGCAGTTTCGCGTCGCTGTTAACAGCACGGCCGCCGCTACTTCATCGGTTGTCCATCAGCGGCTGAGCGGCGGCGGCGGTTTCCTGAACCTCAACTTTCAATTATTCCCGGGCTTCCGCATCCTGACGAACAACTTCTGGAGTCAGGCTGGCGGCCGCTATGTCTTCGGCGAAGCGCCGGACCTGATCGTCAATCCCGATGGCAGCCTCTCTCCCATCAAGACTTCGTCCACCGTCACGGGCTTTGAATACACACATAAGAACACGTTTCTGTACGCCTACTACGGCGGCATCTACATTGCCCGCGACCTTGGGTTCGTCAACGGGGCGGAGTATGGCTACGGCGTCGATGCGACGGGCGTAGGCAGCAACTACGCGACGGCCATCAGCCAAAACCGCACGATTCAAGAGGGCACAGTCGGCTTCAACCAAACCTTTTGGAAGGATGCCAAGTACGGCGCCCTAAACCTGATGGGTCAGTATTCCTACCTGACGCGCAACCCATGGTCAGTGTCCCCCGGCGACCCAAGCAACGCCAAGCTGAGCATTGCGTTCATCAATTTGCGGTACACATTGCCGGGAGCGGCGCCCGCGGCCGCTGAATTGAGGTAGTAGAACAGCACGATGGGGCGGCAGTTCGCGGCGGACGGTCGGGGCTTTACGCAATATTCACGGCCGATTGAACGCGGATTGACCGCCCTTATGTATCGTCCAGAGGGGTTCCGCAAAGGCCCAATTTCACACAGCAGTAAGAAAGTTGTAACAGGTCCGTAACATAGAGTGAGCGACAACAGTATCCTTGAAAGGAAGAACTATGAGCATACGCAGGTCTCTTGGGTTCGCGCTCCTGGCAGTGCTAGCCACAATGCCACTGCGAGCGCAGAATATCAATGCGGCGGGGGCGACCTTCCCCTATCCCATTTATTCCAAATGGTTTGACGAGTACCACAAGCTGCACCCAATGGTGCAGATCAATTATCAATCTATCGGTTCGGGCGGCGGAATCCGCCAGCTCACCGACAAGACCGTCGATTTCGGGGCCTCCGATGGTCCCATGACCGACGATCAACTGAAGCAGGCCGGCTTCAAAATCCTGCACTTCCCGACCGTGCTCGGCGCCGACGTGCCTAGCTACAACATCCCCAGCGTCACGGCTGAACTAAAGTTTACCCCCGAAGCGCTGGCTGGAATCTATCTAGGCAAGATAACCAAGTGGAACGATCCCGCCATTGCCGGAGCGAATCCGGGCGTGAAGCTCCCTGCCGAAGACATTGTAGTGATCCACCGTTCCGATGGCAGCGGCACGACATATATCTGGACGGACTATCTCTCCAAGATCAGCCCTGAATGGAAAAGCAAGGTGGGCACGAATACCTCCGTCAATTGGCCGGTGGGACTGGGCGGAAAGGGCAACGAGGGCGTCGCCGGTCTGGTCAAGCAAACTCCTAACTCGATCGGGTATATCGAATTGATCTACGCCGTGCAGAACAATATTCCCTACGGCTCGGTGAAAAACGCAGCCGGGGAATTCGTGAAGCCGAGCTTGGCGGGCGTTTCCGCCGCAGCGGCTGGCGCGGCCAAATCAATGCCGGATGATTTTCGCGTCTCCATCACCGATGCTCCGGGAAAGACAGCGTATCCGATCTCCAGCTTCACTTGGCTGTTGATTCCGGCTCAAATTCAAGACGCCGCGAAAAGGACTGCCATCAAAGACTTCCTGGCTTGGATGATGACCTCGGGCCAGCAATTCTGTGAACCGCTGGCTTACGCCAAGCTGCCCAAGGAAGTCGTGGCGAAGGAACAAAAAGCCATCGCCATGGTCCAGTAATGGAGTAGATGGCCACCGCTCACACAACTGTCGATGACGCGGGCCTCTCCTGGGGCCCGCGTGCTCTCGTTCGCCGGCTTCGCAGCGGCGATGAGATCGCCCGGCTCATTTCCCTTGTGTTTGCGCTCAGCGTGGTTTTGATTACAGGGCTGCTCGTCTATCAGCTGTGGACCAATTCCGCTCAGGCCAGGCATACGTTCGGACTGAGCTTTCTTTGGAATACCACCTGGGATCCCGTCGCGGGCCAGTTTGGGGCGCTGACCTTTGTCTACGGCACGCTGCTTACGTCGGCGCTCGGCTTATTGATCGCCGTTCCCCTGGGCCTGGGCGCGGCTATTTTTCTGGCCGAACTCGCACCCCGGCGTCTCTCGGATAATTTCACGTTTTTGATCGATCTGCTGGCCGCCGTGCCCAGCGTCATCTACGGCCTGCTGGGCGTCTTTATTCTCGTGCCCATCATGCGCACCGAGATACAACCCGCTTTGAAACACACTCTGGGGTTCATTCCCCTGTTCACAGGACCGGCATATGGTATTGGGTTCCTCACGGCTGGGTTGGTTTTGGCAGTGATGATCGTGCCGTTCATCATTTCCGTTTCCCGCGAGGTGCTATTGGCCGTTCCGGGCGATCAGCGCGAGGCGGCTCTGGCGCTGGGCGCCACGCGCTGGGAAGCCACCTGGAAAGCCGTCGTTCCCTATGCGCGCACGGGCATCATGGGTTCGGTTTTTCTGGCGCTGGCACGCGCCCTGGGCGAAACGATGGCTGTTACCATGGTCATTGGCAATAATCCGACCATCTCCTCCTCGCTCTTCTCGCCCGGCTACTCGATTGCCGCGGTGCTCGCGAATGAGTTCAGCGAGGCCACCGGAAACCTCTATTTGAGCGCGCTGATCGAGTTGGGATTGGTACTCTTCGTTCTTACCATCATCCTCAACGGCTTGGCCCGGCTCCTGATCGTGGTTACGGCGAGCCGCGGAAGCGGGGTGGCGCAAGGATGAAGCTGGCCTGGCGGAAGTTCGTAAACGTCCTGATGCTCAGCCTGACGGGGCTGTGCGCGCTGATCGCCGTCGCGGTGCTCTTCTTCATTCTGGGCTACCTGGTCTATCACGGCGGGCGAGACGTCAACTGGAATTTCTTCACCAAGCTGCCCACGCCTGTGGGCGAGGCCGGCGGCGGCATGGCCAATGCCATTGTTGGTTCGGGCAAGCTCCTGCTCCTGGCGGCTTTGCTTGGCGTTCCCGTCGGCGTTATTGGCGGGATTTACCTGGCCGAATTCGGCGGCCGCGTGGTGCCGTTCGTTGTCCGCTACACGGCGGACTTACTCAATGGCGTGCCTTCCATTGTCATCGGCATCTTCGCCTATGCGGTGGTGGTCATGCCGGTGCATCATTTTTCGACCCTCGCAGGAGGCTTTGCTCTCGGCGTGATGATGATCCCCATCGTGCTGCGCAGCACGGAGGAGTTTCTGCACGCCGTTCCTCGCTCCATGCGCGAAGGCGCCATGGCTTTGGGCGCCAGCAAATGGCGAACCATCACCAGCGTCGTGCTTCCCGCCGCGTCCCGAGGCATTCTCACCGCCTCTCTCCTGGCGCTGGCGCGCGTGGCCGGCGAAACCGCGCCGCTGCTGTTCACGGCCTTTGGTAACCGCTTCTGGAGTCCCGGCTGGTCTCAGCCGATTGCCTCGCTCCCGGTTATGATCTTTACTTATGCCGTCGGGCCGTATGAGGATTGGCACCAGCAGGCCTGGGCGGCAGGCTTGGTTCTGCTCGGCCTGGTGCTTCTTACTAATATCGTGGTCAGGACCCTGCTTTCGCGGGGAGCTTCTGCCCAGAGGTCATAGCAATGGCGCAGCTTTCAGTCAAACCTGCTTACAATAAGACGGATCCCCCAGGGGGTGCGGTGACGGGAAATATGGACACTGTTATAAAGCCGCCTGTGCCGACGGGCTCCCCAGCAGCCGTAGAGGCTCCGCTGCGGATGCAAATCCGCAACCTTAATTTCTATTACGGCAAGGTGCATGCTCTGCACGGCGTTAATCTGCATGTATCGGCGAATCGCGTAACCGCGCTCATCGGCCCCTCCGGTTGCGGCAAATCCACCCTGATTCGTACCTTCAACCGCATGCATGAAACCGTGCGCGGCACCCGCCTCGAGGGCGAAATCCTGCTGGACGGCCATGACATCTTTGCCCAGGACGTCACGCATTTACGCCGCCGCATCGGCATGGTCTTTCAACGCCCGAACCCTTTCCCCAAGTCTATTTTCGACAATATTGCTTATGGAATTCACATCAATGGCATGCCGGTAGGCCACCGCGGCGGCCTCTCCGAGGCCGTGGAACAGAGCTTGCACCGCGCGGCGCTGTGGGATGAGGTCAAGGATCAGTTGCACAAGTCGGCTTACGCGCTTTCCGGCGGACAGCAACAGAGGCTGTGCATCGCGCGCGCTCTGGCCGTTGATCCTGAGGTTCTGCTTTTGGACGAGCCCTGCTCAGCGCTCGATCCGGTGAACACCGCCAAAATCGAGGAGTTGCTTTTTCACCTGAAGCAGAACTGCACTCTGGTAATTGTCACCCACAATATGCAGCAGGCCGCGCGCGTCAGCGATGCCACTGCGTTCATGCTCAATGGCGACCTGATCGAATTCAGTCCCACGCCTCAGCTCTTTACCACCCCTTCCGACCCCCGTACCGAGGCTTACATCACCGGCCGTTTCGGATGAGAATGGCTCCGGCGGCGGAACCAGCACGCTCTTAAGAGGGGCACACGATGGAACGACACTTTGAAATTGAGCTCAACGGTCTAAAGGAGAGGCTTCTGTGGATGGGCAGCCTGGCGGAACGTGCCGTTCACCAGGCCATTCATTCCGTCCTGGATGTCGACGCTTCTTGGCCGAAACGGTCCTCGAGGAAGAGCCGGCCATCAACGAATTGCAGATGGAAATTGACGACCGCGTCACCCAGTTGCTGGCTCTGCATCAGCTGATGGCCGCCGATCTGCGCTTCGTGCTGGCCATCTCGCGCATCAACAATGATTTGGAGCGCATCGGCGACCAGGCCGTCAACATCGCCCAATCCTCGCAGCGCATCCTGCGCCATCCGCGCGTCAAGCCTTACGTAGACCTGCCGCGCATGAGCGAGCTGGCCGAAGGCATGGTTCGCGACAGCTTGAACGCCGTGGTACGGCGCGACCTCGCTCTGGCCCGCTCCGTCCTGGTGCGCGACGATGTGGTCGATAATCTGCGCGACCAGATCTTTCGCGAGCTATTGAGCTACATGATGGGTGATTCGGCCGTGGTGTTTCAGGCCTTCGAGTTGATTCTGGTGGCCAAGAATCTGGAGCGCGTCGCCGATCATGCCACCAACATTGCCGAAGACGTGATCTACATGGTGGAAGGGCACGACGTGCGCCACGCCGCCGCCGACCGCCGCTAAACTCCGGCCCCGAACGACAATCCAAATTTTGTCATCCAGGTCACTCTAAGTAAATCTTCCCGCCGTGCGTCCTCACGGCGGGTTAAGAAGACGTTAAATTGGCGCGCCGCAAGAGCCTATTCCTCAGCGCCTCAACTTGGTGTACATTGACGCGCTGCCCTGAAGGCTTAAACTGGGGCAAGGACAATGAATCCAGTCGAACCAGCAGCCCAATCGACACTTCGCGAGGCTAATCGCATGACCCGGGACTCCCTCACCGTTACCGACAATCGTAACGGCAAGACCTACGAATTGCCCATTACCAGCGACACGATCCGCGCGCTCGATCTTCGCCAGATCAAAGTGGAACAGCCCGATTTCGGCATGATGAGCTACGATCCCGCGTTCAATAACACCGCGCTCTGCAAGAGCAAGATCACCTTCATCGACGGCGACGCGGGAATTTTGCGGTATCGCGGCTATCCCATCGAGGAGTTGGCGGAACGCAGCACCTATCTCGAGACCGCCTATCTCATCGTCTTTGGCGAGCTGCCCACTCGCAAGCAGTTGGAAGACTGGAGTTACCACGTCACGCACCACACCTTCATCCACGAGAGCATCAAGAAATTTCTCGATGGCTTTCACTACGACGCCCATCCCATGGGCATGATGATCTCCACCATCGCCGCGCTCTCCACGTTCTATCCGGACGCGAAAAATATCTTCGACGCGGAGTCTCGCCGCAAGCAGACCTACCGGTTGATCGGCAAGATGCCCACGCTGGCGGCCTTCGCCTATCGCCACAGCCTGGGGATGCCCTATTCCTATCCGGATAACGAGCTGAGTTACCCGGGCAATTTCCTCAACATGCTTTTCAAGACCACGGAATTGAAATACCGGCCCAATCCCACGCTCGAGCGCGCCCTGGACATTCTCTTCATCCTGCACGCCGACCACGAGCAGAATTGTTCCGCCAACGCCATGCGTTGCGTGGGCAGCTCGCACGTCGATCCTTACTCCGCCTGTGCCGCCGCCACGGCGGCTCTCTATGGCCCGCTGCACGGCGGCGCTAACGAAGAAGTTCTGCGCATGCTCATGGATATCGGCTCTATCGCCAATGTCCCGGCTTACATCAAGCGCGTAAAATCCGGCGAGAAGCGCCTGATGGGCTTTGGCCACCGCATCTATAAGAACTACGATCCTCGCGCGCGCATCATCAAGCGCATTGCCGACCAGGTTTTCGACGTCATGGGCCGCAATCCGCTGCTGGATATCGCGCTGGAGGTCGAGCGGATCGCCCTGCAGGACGATTACTTCGTCACCCGCAAGCTCTATCCCAACGTCGATTTCTACACCGGCTTGATCTACCAATCCATGGGCTTCCCGGTAACGATGTTTCCGGTGCTCTTCGCCATTCCGCGCACCAGCGGATGGATCGCCCAGTGGGAAGAGATGCTGCTCGATTCCGAACAGAAGATCGCGCGGCCTCGCCAGATCTACATCGGCAAGGAACAGCGGTCCTATGTGGTGATGGATCAGCGCTAAAAGCGCTGTAACGCTTTTGTGGTGACGATCAGCGCTGATAGCGCTGTAATGATCGATCAGCGCTCCTAGCGCGCCGCCGCGCGCCGGGCGATCTTTGCCGTCACCCGCCTCGTCGTCACAGGCCGTGACCTGTTACATATCCACAGCATCCTGAGTCATTGCGCTTGACCCGTCTCTCCGCGGCGTTAGAATTATGATGTTCTCGCAGTACCAGGCGTGCAGGAACACCCCTCCTTCCTCTTGCCATTAGGGCCCGTTTGCGGCCCCGTTTTTCATCCCAACGCGATCTAAGCCCCTGCGGCACAGGAGCGCAATGGCGAGCCAACCACTGCAGATTCTTTTGGTCGAAAGCGATCCCGTTGATGCGCGCCGCCTGGCGGAGATGCTGCACGTCGCCGGCGCCGGCAAGTTCCGGCTGCGCCGCGCCCACCAGCTGCGGCAGGCCATGCTCCATCTGCAAAATGGCCGCGCCGACGTGGCCCTCGTTAATCTGTTTCTCTCCGACGCCAAGGGGCTGGACGTGCTCGCGGAAGCCCAATGCGCGGCCCCCAGCGTGACGTTTCTCGCTCTCCATGGATCGGCCGATGAATCGCTGGCCGCTCAGGTTCTGCAGCTGGGCGCTCAGGATTTTCTGGTCAAGTCCGAACTCACTCCCGGCCGGCTGGAGCGCGCTCTCTCCTATGCCATCGCCCGCCAGAGCGTCCGCCTGCACTTGCTGAGCCTCTCGCTCATGGACGAGCTCACCGGATTGCACAATCGCCGCGGCTTCGTCAGTCTGGCCGAGCAGCGCCTCAAGCTGACTTCCCGCCAGGGCGTGCGCTCCACGCTGATCTTCATCGACGTGGATAATCTCAAATGCATCAACGACACCTTTGGGCACCGGGAAGGCGATGGCGCGCTGCAGCAAATCGCCGCCCTGCTCCGGGAGTGCTTTCGCGAGACGGACATCATCGGGCGCCTCGGCGGAGACGAATTCTGCGTCCTGCTCTCCCAAACCTCCGCGGCCGGAGACCTGCAGATACGCAAGCGCCTGGTCCAGCTCATCGATCGGAGCAATGAGAATGGCAAGCGCGGCTACAGGCTCTCGGCAAGCATCGGGGCGGTCGATATTTCAGGCCCGGAGGAGCTCGAGCAGCAGATTGGCCGCGCGGACGCCCTCATGTACGAGCACAAGCGCGCCAAGCAGGTGGGCGCGGAACGTTTCGCCCGCCAGCGCGAAATGGTCTAGGGCGCTCTTCGCTGCGTTCGTGCGCTGCTTGCCGGGCGCATTCCTGTGTTGCTTACTGCATTGCCTACATCGACGCGCTTCTATCTCGCGTCCCCAGCGCCAGGATCGTTTCCGGTGCGCGCGCCTGTCTGCCTGAGGCCGGCATAGCGGCGTAGCAAGCTCTCGCGGTGACGGCGGAGATTCGCCGGCTTGGGGCTCTGCGGAAACGCGACGTCATCGCCCATCAACCCGGCCCAGAGGATGCGGTTGAAGCGCGGCGTATCGATGCGATCTTCCGCGGAAAAATCCATGCCTTCGGTTTTGGCCGCCCAATAAGCCGCGTCGTGTCGTGGCCGCGCGTAGCGGCCCTCGCCTGCACCTGTCTTCGGCGCTTCCTCCGCTGTCGCCGCGGGCAGTGGCAATTTCGTGGTCCTCAGCACGGCGGGAACGGCGGCCTGGTAGTCCCAAGCTTCTGCAGCGCGATCGAAAACCGCCGTCATGGGTTCCACCGAGCTGTCGTTCAATCCCAGGGGCTCGATGCCCAGGATGTCCTCGATGGTCTTGAGCACGTGAACGGACGTGTATCGCTCGGATACCAGGGCTCGCTGCCGCACATAAGCTCCGGCCACGAACGCCAGGGTCCTGTGCGCCTCCACGTGATCCGGCCCGTCTTGCGCGTCGTCCTCCACCACGAAGACCAGCGTGTCGTTCTTATACGGGCTATGCGCGATTTTTTCGATCACCAGCCCCAGCGCGTAGTCGTTAGCGGCCATCTGCGTTTCCACGGTGTTCACGCCGTCGATGGCCCGCGCGAAGTCGCCAAAATGATCTCCGCCCAACCGCATGAGTTCGAGAGCCGGCAGGTTGCCATTGCGCGCGTAATCGTCGAATTCGTGTTCCCACTCCTTGAACCGCCAGTAGTCCGGAAGCCGCTCGTCGAACCCGGGGTAATAAGGATCGGTGAGCGGCGCCAGCTCCGCGTTCGTGGCAAACGCCACCGTGGTTCCCACGGCGCGAGCATCGCGCATGGGCGCCAGATATCCCGGCGCCACCTCGGGAACGCGGTAGCGGAAGAGGTCGATGAAGAAGCCGTAATTGCGCACGCTGAGCTTGGCCCGCAGCGCGCCGTCCCACAGATAACCTGCGCCGGCGGAATTCTCGTCGTCATCCGCCGCGTCAGGCGCGCTGACGTCGGCCGTTCCGGGCAGCAGGTCGGGATCGCTGGGCGTAAGCGGATTGGCTTCCTGGCGTCCCGCCACCGAAGCGATCCCGGTGTTGATATTGCGGCCGCCGCCCTCGTAGGTGTAGTCGAGCCCATGCCCGGCATACTCCACCGGCAAAGTTTTCTCCACCGAATCCGTCGCTCGCGCCGCCGTGCTCCAATTCCAACCGTCGCCGCTCACCTCGCCGCTGGCGTAAAAATTATCGAGGGTCACAAAGCGGCGCGCGAGTTCATGGTGATTGGGCGTGATAGGCTCGGGCAGGGAAGTCAGCGCCGGATCTCCGTTGCCGCGTTCCAGATCGCCGAGCACCTGGTCGTAGCTGCGGTTTTCCTTAATGATGTAGATCACGTGGTGAATCTTGCCGCGCAGGAATTGCACCATCTCCTGGTCCTTGGCGCCGACCGCGCGGAAATGATCGTTTTGCGCTACCTGCTGCGTCAGGCTCGCCAGGTCCCGCTCCGATGGCGCCGGCAACGTCAGAAATCCCGCCCGGCTGCGCTGGAAAATAAACGAATTGTTCGCGTGGCAGGCGGCGGGTGAAGGCGTGTACCCGCAGCCCATGGGGATCGGCCCTTCCGGGCTCTTGCCATTGACGATATACAATCGGCTGCCGTCGCGGCTCACGCTTACGGAATTCGGATACCAACCAGTGGGGATCAGCCCGGCAACGCGCCCGGCATCCTGATCCAATTGGACCTCCGCCACGGCGTTCGTCCCGCCCTCGGTGACATACAGCGTGCGCTCGTCCGGCGAGAGCGCCAGGCCATTGGGATTGCTTCCCTTGAACCCGCGCGGGTTCAGGAACACGTCCTTCGGCGCGGTTACCGGAAACTGCGCCAGCAGCCGATCGCTCTCCGTATCCACGACGGCCACCGAGTCGCTGTTATCGCAGGCCACGTACAGCCGCGAGCCGCTGCGGTTGAGGATCATCTTGTTGGGCGTCCCGCGCACGGCGATGCGCGAGACCACACGCGGCGCCTCGCTCGGCGGCTGCCCCAGCGCCACGACCACGATCTCTCTGTCCCGAATGCTGGAGACGTAGGCCTTGTCATTGCCTTTAACCGCCACCCAAAACGGATATTCGCCGCCCGGCGTGCCCCTTTTGGAGGGATCCCTCCTCCCGGGTCTCAGATCGAGTTCCGCAATCTCCGCGCGCGATCCCAGATCCACCACGCTGATCGAGTCGTTTTCATAGTTTGCCGCCACGAGCCGCGTCCCGGCCGCATTCACGGCGATTCCCGCCACTTCCGGAGGCACCCCCAGCCCCAGCCCCGCCGAATGGCCCAGGCGCACCGGCGCTCCCACCTCGCGCCAGACGGCGCCCTGGCGGCCGAACGCATGCACCACGTCTTGCTCGCCTCCGGAAACGTAGAACTCGTTCCCGTTTGGATTCCACGCCAGGCCATTGAACGCGCGCGGCACCTGCACGACCTGCGTCTTTTTGGGCGGCTGCGCGGTGATGTCGTAAACGAAGACGTACTCGCCGGAATCCTGCGGAATCAGATTGCCGCGCTCGTCGTAACGAACGTTGTACCCGCTAGTAAGGATCAGCAGCGTGCCGCCGTCGGGGCTGACGGCCGTGGTGACCGCTTGGCCAGCCGTGAAGCCCGGCGCGTCGGGCAGGTCCGGATTCAGCGCCGAAAACCGGGCGCCCGGCGCCGCCGTCGGAGTGATGCGCATGCCCGTGGGCAGATCGGCGGGCTTGGCGGCGCTGGCGTTCGCGTCGTCATCGTCGTCCGGCAGTCCGCGCGCCTCGATTCGTGGGAAAATTCCGGCCAAAGCCAGAAAGAGAAAGGCAGACGCAAGCAAGGCGGCCAAGCGTGTTCGCATAGGCTTTTTTACTCCAAATGCTCCGTTTTGCACCATGGGGACTTATAAGCTATCTGGCACGAGAACACAGGAGGCATTGAGGTCATATAACAGGCCGATTACAGCTTGCTAAGGACACCGGAAAGCACGTCAAAAGCCGCGTAAGGGAAACTCCGGACTTGTCTAAACTACTTGGATTCTGTCAGTTGCAGATTAACGCTTGGGCTCGTGCCCATCGACAAAATCTGCTAATTATGCTATCTTGGTTTTGCGTTTGTTGCTCTTGACATTCCTTTTGACTCGTTCAACAGGGCTGCAGGACCAAACTTGCAGCCTATTTTTGTGCGGGTTAGAGGCGCCGGCTGATCTTCCTTTGGTTTCGGCCGGAAAAGGCGAGGCACCAAACAGCTCATTTTTCGAAAAGAAGAGGTAAGACAGCAGTGAAGGAACAAGGAACTGTGAAGTGGTTCAACGCCAGCAAGGGTTACGGTTTTATCCAGCGTCAGACGGGCGAGGACGTGTTTGTGCACTACTCGGCCATTCAGGCGGATGGATACCGTAGCTTGAATGAGGGCCAGGCAGTGGAGTTCGAAGTCCGCAAGGGCCCCAAGGGCTTGCAGGCGGAGAACGTCGTAGGCCTCTAACCCAGTAGTTGGGGCCCGGCCGGGGTCGGGCCCCAACCTCCTTCGCGGTTCTGCGGCGAGCTGAGCGACACCGGTTTTCGCCTCGTGTAACGGCTCGTGGTGACCAAGGGATCGCGGGAAGCAAGTCCTGGAAGTGGCACTCGACTCCAAGGAGGCAATGTGCAAGTTCTCTCGAACGGTCAGCAAGTCAAGCACCAGCAGTATGGCCTCGGGATTGTCACCGAATCCGACGCCGAACGCACCGCGATCGACTTTGACGACCACGGCCGGAAGCTTTTCGTCACCAGCCTGATGTCCGCCGAACTCATTGGCGATGCCCCGGTGAATCCCACGCGCACCAAGCGGCGCGCCCGCAAGTCCGCCCGCAAAAGCTGACGATCCGACCAGGATCGTCATCCCGAGCGAATAGCATGAGTGAGGGATCTCTCCTCACCCTTCGTTCCGGGATTCTTTGCGCTTTTCGCAGGTGACAAAGTCATCCCGCTAAGGACTAAACCAACCGGGACATCAAGAGTTTCATGCCCTCACGCCTCAGGAGGAACTGCGGCCTCTGTATGCTGGTCTGAGCAGAAGAGATTTCATACGTCATCTGCCAACCTTCATTTTGCTCAATGTCGAACCTGGCGTCCCTGAATGGCTGCTTCGTGTTAATCCCATCGACCATCAAGCGATGGTCGCTAGATTCCCAGAAGTATAGAAGCTCAAACTGCCTGCCGGTTCCGGGGTTGATGTCGTGAGCCGTGGACGGGTCTACGATGATATCAGCCATGTGCGCGAGCCGAACCATGTACGGGAAATCGGCCCGGGCACCAAAATATGCAGATCTCGGCAGCGGTTCAATCTCGATGAGCCTGACTTCGACGTTGTGTCCTGATTCCGTTCCAGCGTTGTAAATCTCCATTCGAAAATGAGTTTCGCCGTGAGCTGTTTCAACAAAAGGTCGCAGTGCTTCTCCCGGTGCGGGGTGAATTTCTAACACAATTGGTTCTAATTTCGTTCTGCTCTGTACCTGCGTTCTATAGGCAAGATACTGAGCGACAATGAGGACGGTAATTCCGGTCGTGACGCTGAGCCACAACGGCGGCAGAAACCAGAAATGGAATATTCGCTCAGCGATGTCAAGGAGTCCAAGAATGCTTTCGACGATAAGCAGCCAACGCTGCCAGACAACCGCTTTGATATAGGTCCAGACGAGACTTAGTTCATCCGCCATGACAGGAGTATATAAGGGAACGCAGGAGCCGGGTGACCAACGCTTGATGGGTAGGGAGGTTTTGCGGGTGCCGCTCCCTTCGGTCTAAAGGCTACCGGCCGTGATCTTATTTGAGCCTTGTCCTAGACTCTGGTATTGGCCCGGCGACCTGTTGATGCTCGGCTGTATACTAGGCCGCTAGGAGGAACCAATGGCAAAAGCCATGTCGATGCGGTCCGACAATAAGGGGCTGACGGTCAGAATCAATCTTTTCGCTATGGAACAATACCTGTCCGAACTCGACTCGGCACAAGCGCGTCGATGGATCATAGGCCAGATAACGAATGCTGAAACAAGGGAGAAGAAAATGTTCCACGATGCCGGAGAACTGATCAGCACCCTCGGCAAATGGAACGCTGCCAAGTTCAAGCAGCTTAGGAAGGCTAAACAGTCAGAGTAAAGCGAAGGTGACGTATGGCTGAAAACGTCCTTTGTTGCTGCCAAGGTACTTGCGGGCGTCACGAAGGGGTTTGTGGAGAGCCGGTCAAGCAGTCGCACGAGAGAGCCTTCGTGGGCGGTGAGAAAGTCGGGCCGTGGTACAGAACAGGCTTATGTGAGGAATGCTGGAAGGCAATCGAAGCGAAGAAGTAGAGCTGAGTCCGTGAAAAAGCCCAAACAACCTGTTCGCACGTATTTCGGCCACATGTTCTCCGGATACCGGGCCGACGGAACAGTGTGCTGTGAAGCGGAGACGATGAGAAATGCCAAGCGAGTTGTCGTTTACTGCGGCGGTGGATACGTCTACGACCACGCTCGGAACGTTTGGATTAAGGTACGGCATCCCCGAAGCCGCCCCTGAAACCGGACTACAAACGGACGTACAGTCACGTTATTCTGCGCATTCCTGTAGTCTATGCCCATCTCCCAGCAAGACCCGCTTTCCTCCTGTATCCGCCCGGCGCTATTCTTGTTCGAATAGTTAGGCGGGAGGTGAACCCATGAAACGGCCCATCCTGATTCTTTTCGCTCTTTTATTTCTGGCGGGAGTCGCCGCGGCCGACGAGGGCATGTGGCTTTACAACTTTCCTCCCACGGCGCAGCTCAAAGCCAAATATAAATTCGATCTCACGCCCGCCTGGCTCGACCACACCCGGCTCTCCTCGGTGCGCTTCAATAATGGCGGCTCGGGCTCTTTCGTATCCGCCAACGGACTCACCTTCACTAATCATCACGTGGGCTCGGAGTGCATCCAGCAGCTTTCCACCGGCGGCAAGGATTTCCTGAAGACCGGCTTCTACGCCAAGACCCAAGCCGAAGAGGCCAAGTGCCCCGAATCTCGAGCTGAACGTGCTGGAAGGAATCGAAGACGTCACCGCCCGGGTGAACGCCGCCGCCAAGCCCAACATGTCCGTGGCCGATCAGGCCCAGGCGCAGCGAGCCGAGATGTCCGCCATCGAACAGCAGTGCGCCACCGAGACCAAGCTGCGCAGCGACGTGATCACGCTCTACTCCGGCGCGATGTACAACCTCTACAAATACAAGAAGTACACCGACGTGCGCCTGGTCTTCGCGCCCGAATTTGACGCCGCATTTTTCGGCGGCGACCCCGACAATTTCGAGTATCCCCGCTACGATCTGGACGTCTGCTTCTTCCGCGTCTACGAGAACGATAAGCCCGCGCATCTCGATAACTACCTCAAGTGGGCCACATCCGGCGTCAAGGATGGCGACCTCATTTTCGTTTCCGGCAATCCCGGATCCACGGGCCGGCTGAACACCATGTCGCAACTCAACCTGCTCCGCGACGTCGCCTATCCGCTGGTTCTCGATTCGCTGGCCCGCCGCGATACGGTTCTCAAAAAGTTCAGCGCCGAATCCGCGGAAAACGACAAGATCGCCCACGAAGATCTTTTCGGCGTGGAAAATTCGCTCAAGGCCATCCGCGGCTATGAGTCCGGCCTCAAAGACGAATCGCTCATGGCCAAGAAGTCCGCTGAAGAAAATCAGTTGCGCATGGCGTACGCTGCCAATCCGGCGGAGAAGGCGGAGTACGGCGATCCTTGGGCCGAGATATCCAACGCCATGGATATCGAGAGAGGGATCTATCTCCCGCTGAGTTATTTCGAGCGCCGCGGCGGCTTTCGCGGCGAACTCGCTGCCTACGCCCGCATCCTGGTGCGCGCTTCAGAAGAACTGCCCAAGCCTAATGGCGAGCGCTTGCGCGAATATCGCGATTCCGGGCTGCCTTCTCTCGAACAGGATCTTTTCTCCACCGCGCCGATCTACAAGTCTCTCGAGCGCCTGACGCTCGCCGATTCTTTGGCGGAAATGCAGGAAAAGATGCCTACGAATCCGCTCGTGGCCAAGATTCTGAATGGGCAGACCCCTGCCGAAGTGGCCAAGTATTTGATCGACAACACCAAGCTAAGCGATGTTGCCGTGCGCAAGGAGCTTTACAAAGGCGGAAAAGCGGCCATCGACGCCAGCAGCGATCCGCTGATCAAGGTCATGCTCGAAGTCGAGCCCGAGGCTCTTGCGGTTCGCAAGCAATTTGACGACAAGATCGACGCAGTGGTCCGGCGCGATGGCGGCGCCATTGCCAAGATTCGCTTTGCCAAGGAAGGCACCGCGAGCTATCCCGACGCCACGTTCACGCTGCGCCTCAGCTATGGCACGGCCCGCGGCTACACGGAAAATGGCGAGGGCACCACGCCCAAGGGCACCAAGCTTCCTTACTTCACCACCATCGGCGGCGCGTTTGACCACGCCGTCCAGCACGGAGCCGTGCCTCCCTACAACTTGCCCGACAGCTGGGTCAAGGCCCGGCCAAAGCTCAAGCTCAATACGCCGATCAACGTCGTGGAAACCGCGGACATCATCGGCGGCAATTCGGGGAGTCCCGTGCTGAACCGCACCGGCGAACTGGTGGGCATCATCTTCGACGGCAACATTCAATCGCTGCCCTGGAATTTCGTATATGACGACACCATCGGCCGCTCCATCCAGGTCGATTCGCGCGGCATTCTGGAGGCGCTGCGAGATATTTACGGCGCGAACTCAATGGCGGATGAATTGATGGGCAAGGCGCTGGAATCGGAGCAGTCGCAACAACCGGGCACGAACGGATCGAAGCTGCGCAAGAGCCCGCCTTCGTCTTCTTATTGAAGCGGGAGACACGAGCGGTAAGCGAGAAGAGACGAGACCAGGCGCACTTCCGAGCAGGTTCAAACTGCGGGGCAGGGAATCGGTGACTTAGTGGCTGTCTTCGTCTTCGGGGCCAAGTTCGGGGTGCAGCTTCAGCCAGCAAATTCCCGCTACGAAGAAAAACCCGAGGGCATCTGCGCCGCAGCGTCCCATGAAGTCCCATCCGGAATTGGAAAAGTCCGTAAGAATCAGCATTCGGAATCCTACCGCCGCGGCAACAAAGCCTCCTACCATCGGAAGAATAACGCTGAGCCAATTTCGCCACACAAGCCAAACCTGTTTATTCACTCGGCCTCCCAAGAATTTAGAACGAGGTAAAAAGAGGAATCGCTAATATCGCCTTATTTTATCAAAAGGGCAAGCCGAAAATTCACGACAAGCTCAAAATTCGGGCGCGCCCGTACAGCCCGATCGGCGCGAGCGCTCAGCATTCTCGGAGAGTTAACCCAGACGCCGTACTGGCGGCGAAGACGGTTGTATACTCAGGGCGTCTCACGTGAAGCTGAAAGAGCTCTTCTACCTGCTCGAAGTCAAACCGCGGCCCCAGACCTATGGGTATGAGGTCGGCAACTTTGCGCTGCCCAAGGACGGAAATATCCAGTACGCGCAATGGCTCCATCCGCGTGAAACCGGCAAGCGCATAACCCAGGAGTCGGTGGATGAGTTGCGCCGCTTTCTCTCGCCTGGCGATGTGGCCATCGACATCGGAGCTCACACCGGAGATTCCACCATCCCCATCGCGCTGGCCGTAGGCAAAACAGGATGCGTTCTGGCGCTCGAGCCCAACAAATACGTTTTTCCCGTGCTCGAAAAAAACTCCCAGCTCGATCCCGAGAAAACCAATATCATCCCGCTGATGTTTGCCGCGACGCCGGAAGACGCCGAATTGAAATTTCAATACTCCGACGCGGGCTTTTGCAATGGCGGGCGGTTCGAGGGAGTCAGCCGCTGGCGGCACGCGCATTCCTTCGAGCTGGCCGTGCAGGGCAGAAACCTGCAATCGTTTCTGCGCGAGAATTATCCGCAGCTGATTTCCCGGATTCGCTATATCAAGATCGACGCCGAAGGATACGATTCCGTAATTCTACAATCCCTGCACGATCTGATCTCCGGGCAAAAGCCGTTCCTGAAAGTCGAAGTCTATAAGGGGCTCTCTGCCGAGCAGCGCCGCGATCTCTATCGATGGATCGCGCGGCACGGATACAAAGTGCATCGAGTGGTCGACGAATCGAACTACCTCGGCGAAGTCCTTCGGGAGTCCGACCTGAGCAACTGGCCTCACTTTGACGTATTTTGCCTTCCCACTTGACCGCCATGCGCAGGGAGCCTGAACCATCCACGCATCGCCAGGGAGTTCGATTGCCGTGAATTCCAACCGGCAAGAAGCAGACAATCCTTCATCCGTCCTGCCGGATCTGCCTTTGGGCGCCGAAATTCTGGTCATTCGCTTGCGCTCCATCGGCGACGTCGTTTTGACTCTGCCAGCGATTGAAGCCCTGCACGAGTGGTGTCCTGATTTCAGAATTTCGTTCCTGGTGCAGCCGTTCTGCGCGGCGCTCGTCGAGGGTCATCCTGCGATCTCCCATGTTTTGCTGCTGACGGATTTTTGGCCCACGGTAAGGATGCTGCGGCGGCGCAGGTTCGCCGCTGTCTTCAATCTGCACGCGGGACCCACGAGCGCGCTGCTGACCGGCTTTTCCGGCGCGCCGCTGCGGGTTTGCTGGGCGCGGCGCCAATATTCGTTCGTTTACAACGTCGAGGTTCCCTCCAGCTTTCCTGTCGAAGGCCGTGTTCCACGCCACGCCGCGGAGCATCGCGCCCAGCAATTTCTGTGGGCGGGAATGCCCGCGGGAAACATTCCGCCGGCGAGGGTGTATCCGCAGGCCGACGCGATCGCCGCGGTGGAACGCATTCTGACGGACAAAGGTTTGCCTCGCGGCCAACGGTACGCGGTGCTGCGTCCAGGCGCGGGCGACGTCTCCAAGCGCTGGCCCGTGGAGAACTTTGCCGCGATCGCGCGCTGGCTGCGGGAGAGATACGCGCTGACGCCGGTGGTGAACCTCGGTCCCGGCGACGAGGCGATCGCCGCCGAGGTCAGAGAGCGCCTCGCGCCGCTGAGCGTGATCGTCGATTCGCTGGACCTGCGGCAACTGATGGCGTTGCTCGGCGGGGCGAGCTTATTTGTCGGGAACGATACCGGGCCGACGCACATCGCGGCCGCGCTGCAAAAGAGATGCGTGGCGATTTTTGGAACGAGCGACTCCGCCGCTTGGTACCCGTGGAAAACCGAACACCGCGTGGTGGAAAACAAATTCCCCTGCGAGCGCTGCCCTCGAGGAGCGCTGTGCAAGCTCGCGGGAGTCGCTGTGCATTCGCACCGTCAGCGTGGAACAAGTGCGCGAAGCCTGCGAAGCACTGCTCAGTCAAGGCCAAGAATCGAGTCTGCAATCCGGCGAGTCGACGCAAAAGCGAAAAGCAGATTCCTCGCTCCGCTCGGAATGACAGCGTATTAGTCATCGCACGAGAGTCGGATATAACTTCGTGGCGATGGCCGCAAGGATCACGAAGATCACGGCTATCACGCCGAAATTCGTCGCCACGCTGTGCGAGCTTTGGCTTCCGGCAATCATCAGCGAGCGCAGCGCGTCCACCAGATAGGTGAGCGGATTCAGAAACGCCACCACGCGCAGCCAGCGCGGCATGATGGAGATGGGGTAGATGGCGTTGCTGGCGAAAAACAGCGGCATGGTCATGAGCTGGCCCACGCCCATGAAGCGTTCGCGCGATTTCACCAGGCAGGCGACGATGAAAGACAAGGTCGCGAAGATGGCCGAGCCGAGCATGGCGCCGAGAAAAACGCCCAGAATCGAGAGCAGGGTCCAGCGAATCTGGATGTGCATCAGGAAAGCGACGATGTAAATGATCGTGGCCTGCATGCCGCCGCGAAATCCCGCGGAGGTGGCCTTGCCGTAGACCAGCGCGGAACGCTGCGCGGGGCTGACCAGCAGCTTGTGCACGATGCCCAGGTCGCGTTCCCAGATCACGGCGATGCCGTAGAAGATGGCCGTGAACAGAACGCTCTGCGCCAGGATGCCGGGAGTCATGAAGGAGAGATAGCTGACATTGCCGGTGGGAATGCCGCGCACGCGGCTGAACACGCTTCCGAAGACGACGATCCACAGAACCGGCTGCACGGCGCGAGCCAGAACTTCGGTGGGATCGCGAAGGAGCTTCTTCAGCTCGATTTCGGCGATGGCCGCGGTCTGCTGGAAAAAAGCAAAAACCGCGGACGGCTCGGGCTCAGCCGAGACGGCTAGCTGTGCGCCGTGTGGCACGGATGTCACGATAGCTTCCCTCCTCCTGAATGGTGCCGCCGCTGTAATGAACGAAGACGTCGTCGAGCGTGGCGCCCGGTCCGACGCTGGTTTTCAGATCGGCAGGCGTGCCGATGGCGGCGACTTTGCCGAGATGCATGATGGCCAGGGAATCGCAGAGCTCGTCGGCTTCGTCCATGCCATGGGTGGTGATCAAAACGGTCATCCGATACGTGCCGCGCAGCTCGAGCAGGCGTTCCCAGACGGAACGGCGCGCGACGGGATCGAGCCCGATGGTGGGCTCGTCGAGAAACAGAACGGCGGGGCGATGCAGCATGGCTTGGGCGATTTCCAGACGGCGGATCATGCCGCCGGAGTATGTCTTGACGAGCTTGCGGCCGAAATCGGTGAGTCCCATGAATCGCAAGGCGTCTTCGATGCGGCGCTTGCGCTCGGCGCGGGAGATGCCGTAGAGCTTGGCGGAGAGGTCGAGATTTTCCCAGCCGGTGAGGCCGCCGTCGGCGGAAAGCATTTGCGGCACGTAGCCGATTCGGCGGCGGACCTGCGCGGGAGCCTTGACGATATCGAAGCCGGCCACCGAGGCGGTTCCCTCGGAAGGCTCGAGCATGGTGGTGAGCATCTTGATCGTGGTGGTCTTGCCGGCGCCGTTTGGTCCCAGGAGGCCGAAGATCGCTCCGTAGGGCACGTGCAGGGTGACGTGATTGGCGGCAATCAGGTCGCCGAAGGTGCGCGTAAGCCCGAAAGTCTCGATCGCGAACGATTCGCCGCCGGGATCGAGGGCGTCGCCGTTGTTCACGGTGGGGGAGTTGGTGATCGCGCTATCGGACGTCGGCATGGTTAAGGGACCGGTTGCTCTCGTTTAGATGAGGCAGGGGCGAAATGTCACACGAGGGCATTTGGAACCGCAAAATGCGCGGAGACACCCCCTCCCCCCTACTTTTTTTGTTAAGAATATCATTCCAGGGCGGTTAGGTGCGCTATTTGTGCAAGGATGTGATTCTAAGGACTTTGCATTTTTCAGAAGCCGTTGAACAAGAGGAGCGGGGGGTATCCCCCTGGGGTCCATTTTGTAAGTGCGGATTCTAAAGGGCTTTAAGTCGTTTGTTTCGCAAGTGCGCATTCTAAGGGAGTTAGCGCCGAAATTTTTGTAAGTGCGCATTCCATTCAGGTTAGCCGAAAAATGGGGTTCTGGGTAGTCAGGAGCGGCAGGCGTCACGTCAATTGCAGGGGAGGAGCGAAGCCTGAAAGGGCGTGAGCCGGTGCAAGCGCAAGAGGTGGGTTCGGGGCGCGGCTGCGCTTGGGTCCGATTCGGGTTTGTTTCGGCCAAAAACAAAGCGTAGAGTACCACATTATCAGTTGGTTAGCAAGAGGGATTTCTTAGTACCTAGGTAGTATTCGAACGGGTTTGGCAAGTATCCCCGCTAGACACGGCTATGAAGAACTGGCATATTCTGACCGTCAATGCACGTGTATACGGATTGATGGTATGGCTTGGGCAACCAGACAATACAGCAAAGGACGGATTGACCTGTCGCGTGCCACCTTAATTCAAAAAGACCCTCCTGATCTTGATGCAGCCCTAGTCATCTTTAATAACTGGCGTGCCTCCCACAGCTACCCATTACAAGCCGTTAAAATGACTCTCCGTGGGCGTGCATATTAGATCATATGTGGCTAGTGCCTAGCTAGTATTCGAACAGAGAGGTAACTATCCCTTGTCATCAAGTATTAGGATGTAGGGGCCGTGAGAGGGCAGATCGACAAACGGGCGTCTCAGAGCCTATTCTTACGGGCCGTGCCCCATACAAAAGGCTTTACCAATCCAGGGGTATTGGCCGACCACTATCAAGATCATGGTGCCTTGTTGGGGATCACTTCAATACCAGAATATGAGCGGAGAACCGATGAATTCTGCGGCGGCCCTAGAAGTTTCGGCACATTTGAATGCAAAAGAAAAATAGGTGACAGGCTACGGTATAATATCTTTACGAAGGAATTCGGAATAGTGACAAGTAGCGGAAGAATCTTGACGTATTACATACCGGAACGAGCGGTGCACAAGAGACTGATGTTGGATCTAGCCATCAAGAAGCCCTCTCGCAAACGCGCTCCGAAACCGCATTGAATTGCTGATTGCCGTCATGTCTCCGGTTATATCGGAAAGTGTATTCATCTAGTAGCCCTGCAAGTATTCTGGCGATACGTCGTGATAGATGCCGTGAATCCCATTTTTAATCAGGCTCCAAAGACCTTCGACAGTCGCCTTTTACGTACACACCATCGGAATGCTTAATTTGGCGATGCCGATATTGCAGCGGGATTCCTTGTGCCACGGGCTACTGGCCTAGACGCGCGATGGGTGTGCCACTTTGTTAGCGCCGCGAAGCTGATCCTGTGGGTGGATGTTCGCGGCGGGACGTTCGCGGCGAAGGAGGCAATAGCAGGTTGGAAAACGGGGGGCGTTCGGGGCTGGCGCGGGGGCGGGGGTTGGTTTGGAATAGAGGCTTCCTTCGAGCTGGAAGCCCCCTTCGAGCCTTATGCAGCCACACGCGGCGGAACGCCGGCACCTGGACCGGCAGATCACCTACGCCCGGCCCATCTTCATGGTGCTGGCGCTGGGGGTGTTGCTGGAGGAGCCGCCGCAGGCGCGCGGGACGTACGCCGTTGCGTTCATATTAGGCTACCTGGGCGCGGCGCTGGCGCTCCTGGCCGTGGAGCACGTGGTGCGGCTGGGCGACTGGCAGGTGCCGCTGCTGGTGGATCTGGCGGCGCTTTGCGTCTTCCTGCTGCTGACGAAATCGGTGGCGGCGTTCTGGTTCGTGTATCTCTTTGTGGCGCTGGCGGCGGGAATCCGCTGGGGCCTGGAGCGGTCCATCCTGCTGGCCGGCGGGGTGACCATGGCGGTCCTGTTGCGGGCCTCGTTCCATGGCGGCTTCGGATGGATGGAGGTGTTCTCCTGGGTGGCGCTGGTGGCGGGCACGTTCACGGGCGGAGTGGGGCTCTCGTTCATGGGCTACCGCAACCGCATGCACGCTTCGGAGCACGATTTTCTGGTGCGCCTGACGGCGCTGCTGCACGTGGAAAAGGGCGTGGCGGAGTCTCTTGCGGCTGCTGCTGGGGGAGCTGGCCAGCGGCTTCGATTGCGAAAAGGGAATCTTCGCTTTTCGCGACGCGGAACTGGAGCGGATCTTCGTTTGGACGGCCGTTCCTGGAGACGGCAAGCGGCTGGCTCCCGAGAATCTCCCGCTGACCAAAGGCGACCTGTTTCTCTTCGATCATCCGGAAGCCAGCGTTTGCTGGCCGCCGGGGAATGGAACGCGCGCGGCGTTTGGATGGAATCGCGACAACGGCCAGCGTTTGCCGGAATTGCCGCGGATGCCGGAGGAAGCCAAGGAACGGCTGGGGGCGCGCTCGATGCTGGGCGTGACGGTGAATTTCGACAGCCAGCCGGCGGGAAGGCTGCTGCTGGTGAATTCGCGGCACCAGCCGTTACCGGAAGATTTGCAGCGCCTGGAACGCGTGGTGCGGCATCTGGGGCCGCAACTGGAGAACCTATTTCTTCTGCGGCGCCTGCGGGTGCGGGCCATCGAAGGGGAGCGCAGCCGCGTCTCGCGCGACATGCACGACGGCATTCTGCAAACCCTGCTGAGCATCGACATTCAGCTGGACGTGCTGCGCCGCAGGGTGCCCTATGCGCCGGAGCAAGTGGCCACCGACCTGGGCACGCTGCAACAGACGGTGCGCAACGAAACGCAGGAGCTGCGGCGCATGGTGATGGACATGCGGCCGCTTGGGGTGCAAAGCGCGGATTTGGTAGACTTGATGCGGGGTTTCGCCGAGCGCTTCCGCAATGAGTCTTCGGTGGCGCTGGATCTGCTGATCGACGCGGCCATGCTGGACGTGCCCGACCGTATCTGCCGCGAATTATTCCAGATTTACCGAGAAGCACTTCACAACGTAAAAAAGCATGCCCGGGCGACACATGTCGTGGTAAAACTGTGGCAAAACGAGGAGAAAGTGGTGCTCGTGATCGACGACAATGGCGAGGGGTTCAGTTTCGCGGGGCGATACAACGGAGACGAGCTAGACCGGCTTCGTCTGGGTCCGATTTCAATCAAGGAACGAACTAGAAGCGTGGGGGGTGTGTTGATGGTGGAGTCAACGCCAGGCCATGGTGCCCGCTTGATCGTCGAGGTTCCTCTCGGCTGACATGGCCAAAGCCAAACAGTCTATCCGCGTATTAATGGCCGACGATCACGTAATTTTTCGTGATGGTCTGCGCAAACTCCTGGACGGCGAAGAGGACATCAGCATCGTCGGCGAGGCTTCCAACGGCAACGAATGCATCCGCATGCTCGGGAAGCTCAAGCCCGATATTCTGCTGCTGGACTTGCGCATGCCCGACAAAGACGGCCTGGCCGTGCTGGAGGAAGTGAATTTCGATTCGCTGCCGACGCGCGTGATCGTGCTTACGGCGGCCGAGGACGACCGCGACGTGGTGCGGGCGATGCGCCTGGGAGCGCGGGGAATCGTGCTGAAGCAATCGGCCAGCGATCTTGCTGGTGAAGAGCATCCACCGGGTTTACAGCGGCGAGATCTGGCTCGATAACCGCATGACCGCGGAAGTGATGAAGGCCTTCGCCAAGAGTTCGGAAAACGGGCCCCGGCGCGATAAGCCGCTGCTCAGCGACCGCGAAAAAGAGATCGTGCAACTGGTGGCGCAGGGTTATCGCAACAAAGAGATTGGCGAGAAACTTTTTATCAGCGAGCAGACGGTGAAGAACCATCTGCACAACATCTTCGACAAGCTGGGCGTTTCCGACCGGCTGGAACTCGCGCTGTATGCCATCCATCACCGCTTGATCGACCACGCCTGAATTTTACTTTCTGAGCGGTTCCGTTCAGGAGAGATCCCTCGCTCACGATGTTCGCTCGGGACGGCGATCCTGGCCGGATCGCCGGTTTGGACGCGGAGACTTATCGCGCTACGATATTTGTTACGCTTCGTTTCGAAAAGGGGCGAACCCTGGAGAGAGTAGTGGCGGACTCTTCGCGCATCTGCCCGAAATGCGGGCGAATCATTCCTTCAGGGCTTCGCGGGCCCCAGGGGGCCCAGGGGCCCGAAGGCAAGATTACGTGCCGGTGCTCGCGGCCACGGCGCTATTGGCTGCATTCGCGGGAGACGATTCTGCTGCTGTCCGTCGTGGGGCTGGTGATCGCCTTCGCCGTTACGGGATTCGCGGCGCGGCTTTACCATGGCCGCCGCGCCGAGCTGGCGCGATCCTGGTTCGATCGCGGCAACGCCGAGGTGAAGGCCGGCCGCGCGGCGCAAGCGGTCTCCGACCTGCGGACCGCGCTGGTGTATGCCCAGCACGAACTTCCGGCCGCGCAGCAGCAGGAGTACCAGCTCAAGCTAGCCGAGGCTTTGCAGGCCACGGGTAACGACGATGAGGCCAAGTCGTATCTGCTGGATTTGTGGGAGCGCGCGCCGGGAGACAGCCGGGTGAATCTGGAGTTGGCGCGCTTGGCGGCAGGCATGGGCGAGGACGCCGACGCCAAGCGCTATTACAACGGAGCGATCTACGGGGTCTGGGACGAAAGCGCGGACGCCGTGCTGCGCAGCCGGATGGATGCGCGGCTGGAGTTTTTCCGTTATCTAATGAGCCGAGGGGAGACAACCGAAGCGCAGGGCGTGCTTCTGGCCACAGCCGCCGAAACTCCTCCCGACCCGGCGCTGCATGCCGAGGTGGGCCGATTGATGCTGGAGTCAGGCCAGGCGCAGCAAGGGCTGGAGCAATTCGGGCTGGCTCTGAAACTGGACCCGCATAACTACGAGGCTCTCGCCGGCATGGGCGAGGCCTACTTCACGCTGGGCAACGATCGAGACGCGGTTCGGTACCTGGAGAGCGCGGCGCGAGAGGACACGCTCCGGAAACGGCATCCGGGAGAGGCAACGGAGACGGCCGAGCGCGAAACCGAGGAGGCGCAAGTGACGCAGGATTTGGCGATCACTCAGGCGACGCTGGCGCTCGATCCGCACCGTCCGGGGCTCGAGGCGATGGAGCGGGCGGCGCGGGCCATCCACGCTTACGACGCCGCGGAGATGCGCATACGCTCGTGCGCGTCCGAGCACGGGATCGCCTTGCCGCAACCAAACGTGAGCCTCACGCGCTTCACGCACGCGGCCAGCGACGATCTGGCGGAGGCGGCGCTGGCCAGGCGCATGGACCAACTGGATCCCTTGATGGAATTTGTCTTTCAAATGGAGTCCTCAGCCACGGAGAACTGCGGCCCGCCCGCCGACCCGACCAATGCCGCAATCGCGCGCATCGGAGCCAGAACGCAAGCCCACCCATGAGCGAGCCCTCCAGACCCACCGACACAGAGCCGGGAGCCACGCCTTTGCCGTTAGGGGCTTCGGAGCGGGAGCGCTCGACCGAAGAGCCTCCGGGGTGGAGTACGGACATTCCGGGCGAGCGAGGTGAGGTAAATCTCGCGCGAAGGATGCGAGCGGGCCTGACCGATGTATTGGAGGGGGCGCGCGCCGTTCTTTCCATGCGCGAGGACAACTTCTTTTTGCTTCTCTCGGTGATCATCGGGCTGTTCGCGGGCCTGGCCGTGGTTTGCTTCCGCATCGCCATCGACTACACGCACTGGTGGCTGCTGGGACCGGGCATCGGGGCGCTGGCGTCCGGGGCGGGCGCGGTGCGCATCGTGCTGGTGCCCACGCTGGCGGGCTTGCTGCTGGCGTTTATGGTGCAGCGGATTTTTCCGCGGGTGAAGGGCAGCGGCGTCGCGCAGACCAAGTCGGCGGTATACATCTACGACGGATATATTCCCTTCGACACGGTGATCGGGAAATTCCTGATGTGCGCGCTGGCCATCGGCAGCGGCCAATCGCTGGGGCCGGAAGATCCCTCGCTGCAGATGGGCGCGGGAATCGCGTCGGCGCTGGGGCGGCGGCTGCATCTTTCGCGCGAGAAAGTGCGCTTGATCGCGCCGGTGGGAGCGGCGGCGGGGCTGGCGGCGGCCTTCAATGCGCCGATTTCGGCGGTGCTTTTCGTGATCGAAGAAGTGATCGGCACGTGGAGCGCGGGAATTCTGGGAGCGGTGGTGCTGGCGGCGGTGGGCGCGGCGGTGGTGATGCGCCTGTTTCTGGGCGCGGAGCCGCTGTTTCAAATACCGGCGTACACGATGACGCACGCCTCCGAATTGATCAGCTACGCGGTGCTGGGCGTGGCCGGCGGAGTGACCTCGTTGATCTTCGTGAAGCTGCTGCAATGGGTGCGCGCGCGGGCCCGGCGGATGCCGCGTTGGACGCTTTACGTGCAGCCCGCTTTGGCGGGGCTGATCATCGGCGTCATCGGCTTGAAATTTCCGCAGGTCATGGGCGCGGGATACGAGTACATGGACCAGGCCATGCACGGGCAGTTTCTCTGGCACACTTTGCTGGCGCTGGCGCTGCTCAAGGTTCTGGCCACGACCCTCTCGATTTCCAGCGGAGCGCCGGGCGGAATGTTCGCGCCGGCGTTATTTGTCGGGGCCATGGTGGGCGCGGCGGTGGGCACCGTGCAGCATCACTTTTTCCCCGGCGCCGCCGGTCCGGTGGGGGCCTACGCGCTGGTGGGCATGGGCACGCTGTTTGCCGGATTTCTGCGCGTGCCGATGACCTCCGTGTTCATGGTGCTGGAAGTGAGCGGGAACTATTCCATTATTCTGCCGGTGATCATCTCCAACACCATCGCCTATGTCATTGGCCGGCGCTTCCAGCAGACGCCGATCTTCGACGTGATGACCCGCGAGGAGGGTTTGGACCTGCCCTCGATGGAAGAGGGGCGGGAGCAGACCGCGTTGCTGGTGGAAAACGCCATGCGCAAACCGGTTGGGCTGATTCTGAAATCGAGCGATACCGTGGCGGACGCGGTGTCGCGCCTGGCGGACATGACCGAAGACCCGCTGCTGGTTTCTTACGATACGGGCCGATGGACCTTGGTAACCAAGGCCACGCTGCAGGATTGCGCCAAAGCAGGGAAGGGCGGCCACACGCTGGCGCAGATTTTGCCCGCCGGGCGGCTGTCCCGGCTGCACCCGGACCAGTCGCTGGATCTGGCGCTGCGTTTGATGCGCGACTGCCCGTTTCTGCCGGTGGTGCATCGCGCCGATGCGCGGCGCCTGGTGGGCCTGCTTTCGCTCGACGATATATTGGCCGCTTACCGGCGCGCTTCGATCATCAAGAGCAGCGCCGCGGAATAAAAGCAAAATCCAGTCCGCAGTGAATCGGCCGCAGGCGCCTATAAGCCGCCTGCCAGCGAAGCCGCATGCGAAAGCCCATGTGCGCTTTCGCCCCTCGCGCCGCACGCCAGCCCATAGTACGCAAGTACCGGAAATTTATGGGCCTAGGACTAAAACAATCGCTCTATTGAGCGGGGCTCTGCTCCTAGGTTAGTGTGAATCGAATTAGACGAGATGTTGGAGGAACCCTTGGCTTATCCGGAGCGCCGTACGGCCCAGCGCTTTCGCATCAAATTGCCGATGACCGTCCGCTGGACCAGCGGAGCGGCTGTTGGCGAGGCGCAGACCGAATCGAAAGACGTCAGTTCACGCGGAGTTTACTTTCTTCTGCCCAAGAACGTTACCCACGGCTCGCCCGTGGAGATCATCTTGACGCTGCCACACGAGATCACACTGGCGGGGCCGGTGCGCGTTCGCTGCCTGGGACGCGTCCACCGTACCGAGGAGGACGGTTCGGGTGGCTCCGGCATCGTGGCGGAGATCCAGCGATACGAATTCCTGCGCGGCGGCGACGAAAACGCCGCGTGACAAGCTTGCCTGCTTAAATTGCGGAGGCGGGCAGGGAAGGCGGGGCGTTCCGACCCTCAGCGGAACGCCCCGCTCGTTTTTTTTGCGGGAATCTCGGCGTTTGTGCCGACCCTCCGGGGCCCGCGATTGTGCGCCTGGGGCAGGCGGGGTATGATCAGCCAAAGTAATGGCAATGACGACCGAGCGAATCGAGATCAACCCGGCGATTATGATGGGGAAGCCCGTGATTCGGGGGACCCGAGTCACGGTCGAGCTAATTCTGCGCAAGCTCGCTGAGGGCGCGAGCGAGAGTGAACTGCTGGAAGACTATCCGAAGCTCGCAACAGAGGACATCCGGGCGGCGGTAGCCTATGGCGCGGCCAGCGTGGCCCACGAGGAAGTAGTGCTGTTGCCCGACACGCCGATTCCTGGCAAATCCTAAAGCATGAACTTTCTGGCCGACGAAAGCTGCGCCGGGCCGGTCATCCGGGCGCTGCGCGAAGCAGGCCATGATGTGGTTGCGATTGTCGAAGTCGCCAAAGGCGCGACAGACGAGCAGGTTCTGGAGCGCGCTCTGAATGACAAGCGCGTGCTCATCACGGAGGATCGGGATTTCGGCGAATTGGTGTATGCGCGCGGTCGGCCGTCAGCCGGTGTGATTCTGCTCAGGTTTCATAGCCGCGCGCGTCGCGTTAAGCCCACGACTGTGGTTGAGGCTGTGGCGACGCTGGGTTCCCGGCTGCGAGATGCGTTTACCGTGGTAGAAGCCGGACGGGTGCGCATAAGCGGTCGGCCCTGAGTCTCTCGGATGTGTATCACGCAAACGAGAGTAGGCAGGGCTGAAGCCCGGCGGATTCGTCCGGGATTCCGGGACAGCGGAACCCGGCGTTACGCAAGGCTGCCACCCCGGCTGCCGAAAATTCCAGCCAGATAGACTTTCGCAGACTCCTACCGCAGAATTAGGCCAATGCCGAGCAATGACATAGCTACGAACCTTCCTGGCTCAGATGCGGTCGTGCAGTGGTTTGGAGGTTGGCCTAGCTTCCATGATGCTGAGGTGGTTAGCCTCCATATGGCACGCGCCGGAGAGTCTCGCCTTCGTATCTATCCGTGCCATCCTAATTAAACCAGCGATAGTTGATTTCGTCCTCGAACAAATCACGGACGTGGAACTATGTGACTTCAGCCGGCAAAACGTGATTTTCTCGCTGGCGGTTGAAGCCGTAACCGACCAAACGGGACATCAAGCCGTCCGGTTGATATGGAGTCCCTGCTATGGACTGGCCGGCCGTATCGACGCCAGCCAGGTGCGACTAGAAATTGTGCCAGGGAAGTCGCCGGACGGTATCAGCCGGTGGTAGCTGTCAGGTTCTACTCGTAGCGCAGGGCCTCAACCGGATCGAGCCGCGCGGCGCGGCTGGCGGGATAGATTCCGGCGGCCAGGCTGACCAGCAGCGAGAAGGCGATGGCCGAAGCCACCAGCCAGACCGGCACGGTCCAGATATTCTCCGGCGGGATTTGTTGCTGGCTCAGGTAGTAGTTGGTGGCCAGCTGAATGGCGCGGCCGATGCCCCAGCCAAGAACCACTCCCATTACGCCGCCCAGCAGGCCCATCACTCCCGCTTCGGCGAAAAATAGATGGCGAACGTCCTGGTCGGACGCGCCCAGCGCCTTGAGAACTCCGATTTCGCGGCGCCGCTCCAGAATGGCCATCACCAGCGTGTTGATAATTCCCAGGGAAGCGACAGCCAGGGCCAGGCTGCCGAAGATGCCCAGCAGCATATCCAGAATGGCAAACAGGCGGCGGAGATTGCGGGTGAGATCGAGCAGGGAAAAGGGCGAATAGCCCATCTGGCGCACGGCGTCTTCGACAGCCGGAACGTCGGCGGGCCGCTCGACCCGGACGGTCAGGTTGGAATAATGCCGGCCGCCTTCTCCGAGAGTGGATTCGCGGATCACTTCACCCATGTCGTTGCCTTGCACCACGCCGAGCTCCTCCGCGACGGCCACCGGCACATAGGCGCCCGAACGGCCAAAGGCGCTGGCGCCGGAGGCCACGGCTTCGGTGGCCACGATACCGACGACGCGCAGCGAAACGCGGGAGGAGATGACCGAAAAGCCGAGGACGTCATCGTCGGGGGCGGCAGCCCGGTCGTTGTTTCGATCATCCGTTCGGCCGGCGGCCAGGTCATCGGCTCGACCGGGGGCCCGATCAGCGTTTCGATCACGCGCGCCGGCACCGGCCGGCGGAGCGAGGGGTTCGCGACCCGCATAGCGCAGCACCAGATCCTTGCCGAGCATTTCCGCGGGTTGCAGATGCTGCGAATCGGCGAGATCGGCGGCCACGTCGGTTTGCAGGATCACTTCGTGAGCGTTCGGTGACGAAAAGAAGTGGCCCTGAATGTCTTCCAAACTGTCGCTGCTGGAAGCGGAAACGGGCAGGCTGGTGATGGGCGTTAAGTGGCCGGCGGGGCCGAAACGCAGATCGCCGGTGAAGCGAAATTCGGGATAAACGTCGATCACGTGGGGAAGCTGTCCGAGTTGCTGGCGGGTGGTTACGTCCAGAGGCTTGGTGACAATATCGGAATTGCGGGGGCGGGCGGCATTTTGATCGCCATTGCCGGCCGGCCGTGCGCCGGAATCGCGGTTCCGCTGCAGCTGGCCATTGGCGTTGAACGACGTCTGCGGGCGGACCAGCACGGTGTTAAAGAGGCCATTGCTTTCGAGACGCCGGTTGATCAAGTCCTGCAGGCCGACGCCGAGGGAAAGCATGGCGACGAGCGATGCGACGCCCACGGCAATGCCAACCGTGGTGAGCGAATTACGCAGGAGAGCCTCGCGCAGGTTTTGAGAGGCCAGTTCGGTTAGATCGCCAAGTTTCATGATTCTTCCTTCATCCGATACGGCCGTCGCGGCATGCTTATCGGCACTCTAATTCTCCCTCAGCGTAACTCTTCTTTTTCCTCGATACCCTTTTTTCTTACCGGCACTCGATTCGTTCGATGCGTCCATCGGCAAGCGTGACAATGCGGCTCGCGTACCGTTCGGCGAGGGCGCGCTCGTGGGTAACCATCAAAACGGTCGTGGGCTCCTCGCCGTTGGGCGGCCGGTTGATGCCGCAAATGAGACGCAGTATCTCCTCACCCGTGTTGCTATCCAGATTCCCCGTGGGTTCGTCGGCCAGCAGGATGCGCGGGCGATTGACCATGGCCCGGGCGATAGCCACGCGCTGCTGTTCGCCGCCGGAGAGTTCGCCGGGGCGATGCAACAAACGTTCGCCCAGGCCCACGCGTTCGAGCGCCTCCTTGACGCGCGCCGGGCGGGAAGCGCGGGGGACTTCCGCGAGGCGCAGCGGCAACTCCACATTTTCCATGATGGTCATGCGCGGCAGGAGGTTGAAGGACTGGAAGACCATGCCGATGGTCTGGCTGCGATGCCGCGAGAGCTCGAGCGAGGTCATGCGGCCGAGCTCGCGTCCCAGGACAAAGATGGCGCCCGACGTCGGGTGATCGAGGCCCGCGAGCAGGTTCAGCAAAGACGATTTACCGGAGCCGGAAGCGCCGAGAAAGGCCAGGAACTCTCCGGGAGGCACCTCCAGCGAGATGCCATCGACGGCGCGAATCATGGAGCTGCCCAAGGTGTAGTAACGGGTGAGGTTTTCGGTGCGGATGGCCTCAGGATTTCGCATCGCGCTGACGGCTACTTCGCCGCGGATCTTCCGGATTTGCCAGAGGGCTCAAATCCACATCTGCTCGTGCGTAATGTCATTCGCGCTCATAAATGATACGCGATGCAAGGTGCTCTTGCCCGCCTTTTGACAAGATCAGGAGAGCGGCCCAAACGTGAAAGCAGTCGGGCATGGGAGGTCGATCGGGAGCGAAAAAGCCGGCTTATGAAGAAACCGTTTGCACGCCGCCAGTCACTGGCACCCTCCTCCTGCTATGCGCATTTTATGCGCCATTTATGCGCTGTTTAGCCGCGGCAGGGTATCGTTTCTCGGGTACTGGAGGCGTCATGGACAGCATCTGTCTTGTGCTCCTGCTTGCTTGCTGTATGGCGCTCACGCTCGGCGTTTTACACCTCGCCGAAATGAGCCGAGAAGCTAGGGTCGGAACTTCTTCGGGTGAGCGAGAATTCACTGCGCCGCTGCAGGTCGCCGGACCAGCTTCGATGATCTTCTGGAGTGAAGGGATGTGGGCTTGCTTTCTTTCGCTGCGCAGCGGATGTGAGTTCAAACGGCCGGGATGCGGTCCATCGTCCCGCAGCGAGGTAGGCGGGAATTTGAGATCGAAACCTGCTCGTTTCTTGAATTGATCGTATCGATTTTTCAACGCGGGAATTCGTAGATCAGTTCTATCGAAATATTGCGTTGGTCTTTCGGAAGAGCACGCCTTAAAGTTCGGCCCGAAGCGATGATGCTTCGATGCTGAGAGAAAAGTTTGAAAGGAGCATTACAGTGAAGAAGCAATGGGGTGGCCTTCTTATATTCATAATGATTGGGGTCTTGAGTATTCCCGCGGCGGGGCAGACAACGCCGCCTGCGGATGCTTCGGGGCAGGCGGCAACGCCGGCTCCCGCGGCCGCGCCTTCGGCACCCGCACCGCTGCCGAGTCCTTCCATGACGGCGCCGCTATCCACGGCAGCGCCGCCGCACACGTTCAGCGCGGGACCGTTTGGAACGGTGGCCATTACGGGCGTTTTGAGCGGCATGGGCCTAACACAGTCGAATTGGATTCCCGGCGACAAATCGACGCACTGGGATCTGAGCAATGGACAAATCTTCTTGCAGAAAACGACGGGCTGGTGGCAGTTCTATTTGCAGGCCGGCGCCTACGACATACCGACGCTGGGAGTGCCCTATATTTCGACGGTCAACACGATCACCGGACTTTATGGACCCTTGCCGGTGGCCTATGTGAAGTTCGTCAAAGGCAATTTCAACGCTGAGATTGGCGAGCTGCCTACCTTGATCGGCGCCGAATATACCTTTGATTTCGAGAACATGAACGTCGAGCGCGGCCTGCTGTGGAACCAAGAGCCGGCCATAAGCAGGGGCATTCAAGTGAGCGACACCTTCAAGAAACTCAGCTTAACCGCGAGCTGGAACGACGGCTACTACTCCAACGTCTACAACTGGATTAGCGGAGCGGCGGCCTACGCATTCAATTCGTCGAACACCCTGTCATTCGTGGCTGCCGGCAACGCCGGAACCACTCAATTTAATCCCACCGCGACCGCGACACCTTTTCTTCAAAACAATGGCTCCGTGTACAACGTGCTGTATACCTACAGCCATGAGAGTTGGACGATCTCGCCCTACTATCAGTACACGCACGTGCCAGCCAACGCGAAAGCCGGGATCCCCAGCAGCGGCTCTACCAACGGAGGCGCGTTGCTCCTCAACTACAACTTCAAGGGTGGATTCTCCCTGGCGGTTCGGCCGGAATATTTAACCAGCAGCAGCAGCCTGCCCGTGACGAATGTGAACGCCCTGAACTTGGTTGGATATGGCCCGGGAAGCGGTGCTTTCTCGTTCACAGCGACTCCTACCTATCAGAAGGGTGGATTCTTCATCCGGGGAGACGTCAGCGTTGTTGACGCTCGTAGCTTCCAGAAGGTCGGAGCGGCGTTCGGCAACCTGGGCACCGACGGCAACCAGGTGCGCGGAGTGCTTGAAGCTGGATTCATGTTCTGAGGCCCCAAAGCAAGGATTATTCAGAGAGCACGAAATCTTCAGAAAGGAGGTTCGCAACCAGGCCCTTATACGATTTGAAGTTACTTGAGTGCCGTGCCCTTTAATTTGGTCCGCTGACCGGGTGCTGTGATGAGCAGCACCCGGCTGCATTTTCGGCCCACATCAGCGAGAAGCGAGACGCACTGCGAGTCTCCGAGCGATGCACGAAGCGATGTGCGGAGATCTCCTTCCAGGTATGCCGGGGTAAACAGAACCGCGCGACTGCTTGATCCAACGAGGAACCCAGCCGAGGAGCTAACGCAGTTGCGTGAACTCCTCGCTGTGGGTCACGAATTCGGGATAAGCGCCCGCGCCGAGCTCGTAGAGATCCAGGCCCTGCCGCTCGCCTTCGATGGCCACACGCTGCGGCCAGACGCGGTCCAAGGCCAAGTTCAAGCCGTAGGTAAGCGGCAGGACGAAGCCGAGCAGCGTGGCAATGGCCACGATTTGGGCCAGCCACTGAGTGGAATCGTGGGCCGAGGCGGCAGGAGCTTCACCGGAGGCAATGAGGGGAATACGGGCAAAAATCGCTACGGCCAGCAATCCCCAGATTCCGCCCAGCGCATGCACGGAAATGGCGCCGCCGGGATCGTCAACGCCGAAGCGCAGCTCAAACCATTCCACCGAGTAGGTGACCAGCGCGCCGGCCACGGCGCCGATGACCAGCGCTTCGACCGGGCTGACGAACGCACACGAGGCGCTGCTGGCCACCAGTCCCGCCCACCCAGCCATTGGCGCTGATGGAGACGTCGGGACGGCCGAAGCGCAAGCGCGTGATGGCCGCGGCTGCCAGGATGGCGGCGCCGGCGGCCAGCGTGGTGTTGATGGAGACGAGGACCACGCGGCCGGGCGCGATCCCGGCGAACAACAAAGCGCCCGCGGAGTTTAGTCCCAGCCAGCCGACAAAAGTGACCAAGCAGCCAAACAAAATCATCACCGCATTGTGGCCGGGAATCGCCATGGGCATTCCTTCCACCGAATACTTGCCGCGACGCGGGCCCAGGATCCAGGCCAGGGCCAGTGCGGTGAGGCCGCCCACGGCTTGAATCGTGCCGCTTCCTCCGGCATCGATCACGCCGCGGCCCATGCCGGAGTTCGCTCCGAGCTGCGCCAGCCAGCCGCCGCCCCAGACCCAGTGAGCGAAGAGCGGGTAGGTCCATCCCGCAAACAAAGCCGTGGAAGCGCAGGCGGCCGATAATCTCCAGCGATCGAGACAGGCGCCCACCGGAATCAGCGCGGCCAGTCCCACGCTGAAGATTTGCAAGCAGGCGCAGAGCGAGAGCGTGGAGCCATCGAGCTCCATGCCCCGCAGAAAAAATGGCCCGCGCCCCAGCCAGTTCCAGTCCCGCCCTGCGGCGGCGAATAGATGCCCGGGGGCGCCGCTATAGCTCTGCCAGGCAAAACCGCAAATCACATAGGCCGCGGCGGCTACCGAGAAGATACAGAGCGAAGCCAGCAGGGAATGGGCGGCGCTGCGGGCCCGGCCCAGGCCGGAGTTGATGAGCGCGATGCCGGCGATAGCCAGAGGCGCGAGAAGAATGCAGAAAAGGACGACGGCCGTTTCCGCCGTGAAAATAGGCGCGGGCACGGAGATCACTCTTTTTCGCCCACGGCCAGAGGATTCGAGCGAATGACCAGGGTCAAGCCCAGGATTTCCACGGCGACTCCGGCGAGCACGAAAACGGCTTTGGCGTTGGCAGGCAGGAGAAGAATGACGGCGGCGGCAACGATGATCCATCCGGCGAGCAACAACAGAAATCCCGCGAGCTTCATGAACCGTCCCTTGGCCTGGCCCCTTGTCCGGCCCTGTGAGCGGCCCTTAGCCGGAAACACGAGTGGGCCCAAGCGTATCGGCAATATCACACAAGATAATCGTTTCGGCTATCAAAGTTTGCATGTTTGTGAACGGCACCCGCTGCGTTCCGGTGCAGACGCTCCTGCCCGAGCAGCGCGAAATTGGGGTGCAGAGTGCCGCAATTTCGTCCTAAATCATGGCAGTGCCGATAGTTGGGCGCCAATCCAAAAACCCGATGGGTTTAATCGAAACGTTGCGTTTGGTGTTGCCGCGCACTACGGCTATTCTCGCGCTGCTCGCGGCTGCGACGCTCCGGGCAGCAGCAAATCCACGAGGAAAGAGGCAATCTTAGATGGCCGAAAAAAGCACCACTGAGATGAAAGCCACCTTGGGCCTCACAGGTCTGACGATGAACGCCATGGCGCTGATCGCACCCGGGGCCTTTTTATGGCTTACGTTCTTCAGCCAAGCAGGGGAGGGTTCGACGGCGCCGTCGATGTGGATCGGCATCCTTTTCGCCACAGCGCTTTGCCTGGCAACGGCGGTTTGTTACGCGGAACTGGCCAAGCTCTACCCCGGCACCGGCAGTTCCTATTATTTCGCCGAACAATCGTTTCTCAATCATGACAAGCACTGGCGCTACGCCAGGCTTTCGAAGTTTATCGTCGGCTGGGCGTCGCACCTGTACTACTGGATCTATCCGGGTGTGATGGTGGCCGTGACGGGAATCTTCTGCGGCTACGTGGTGGGCACGCTGTGGCCGAACGCCATGAGCGCCTCCAATCCCGGCACGCTGTTCATGATGGTGGTCGCGGTGGTCTTTACCTTCGGCGTTGCCTACATCGCGCATCGCGGCGTTACCGGCTCGACCGCGGTGAGCATCGCCATCAACGTGATTCAGATCAGCGCGCTGCTGGTATTCTCGGTGATGGCCATCGGCTACCGCATCAACCATCCGCCGGGAAGCGTCGCCTACCAGTTCGATTCCGTTTCCGGCGAAGCCTACACCTACCAATTCGCCACCACACAGACAACCGCCAACGGGCAAACCACCGACGACGATCGCTCGCGACGCCAACATGGTGCCGCAGCCGATGCTGGACGCCGCCGGCAAGCCGGTGCCCTATCACGATCAGCTATCCCACGACACGATGACAAGGGCAATTTCCTGACGCATCCGAGCGCGAAGTCCGTGGTCGGGATTCACAACGTGGGCTGGATGTTCGTGCAAGCCACGGTCGCCATCCTGATCCTGGTCGGATTTGAATCGGTCACGTCGCTGGGCGGGGAGGCCAAGAACGCCAAACGCGACGTACCCATCGCCGTCATCACCTCGCTATTGGTGCAAGGATGCTTCTGCTACCTGTTCGAGTATTTCGCGGCCAACTACTTCTTAAATAGCGGCTACACCATGCAAAGCGCCACGGGATCGGCGGCGCCCATCGGCGACATGATGATCGTCGTCGGCGATGCCTTGTTTGGCGCCGGCCACGGGCGGACGTTCATGCTGATCGAGGCCATCACCGTATTCCTGGCCCTGATCGGCACGACGCTCTCCTGCATCAATACCGGCGCCCGCGTGACCTACGCCATGGGCAAAGACCAGGAAGTGCCGGAACATTTCGGCATGCTCCACGACAAAAACCTGAGCCCCCACCGCGCCATCTGGACGCTGGCCATCATCTCCGCGGTCATCGGCTGCATCGCGCTGTTGATGGTGTTCGGCGACTCCTCGGCGCATCGCCGACTCGGCGATCGCAACACTGCCGCACGGGTTATGGTCGAGCGTATGGTTTGCCACGTACGTCATGATCACATGGCGGCTTTTCCAAACACCTTAACCATGATCGTGCTGGCCTCCAACTTCGGCACGTTCCTGCTGTACATGCTGAGCTGCGTCATCTGCATCGTTGCATATCAAGGGCACCCAAACTTCAGCGCGCTGAAGCACTTTTTGATTCCCGTCTTCGGTGTGCTGGCGAACTTCGCTTGCATGGCCTTCTACCTCATCGGGCCGTTCATGGGGTACGGCACCAAGATGGAACCCTTCGGCGCGCTTGGCCATTGCCGCCGTCTGGGCCATCTATGGCGGCATCTACTTCGCTCGGTCCAGCAAGCAGACCGGCCGGACGACGTTTGTCGTGAGCCGCGCCGGAGCCACCAAATAGGCCCGATGGAGGACTCGATCGGGAAGAAGACAAACTGAACGACCAACTCGGGGCGGACGCCAGCGCAGACCAGCGCGAAAGGCGTTCGCCCCGACCGTATTGGCGGAGTTACTATGTTTGAGGCGTACCGAGGACAGAGGTTGGCGCGCGGCGGTCCCATACCTGTCGCGCATCGGCCGTTTGAAGAACCGATGCTGGAGATCGATTTCGCGGAACTTTCGGATGTAGGAAGGGTCCGCATGGGAAATGAGGATTACCTGGGCCACGTGGTTCCGGATAGTTCGGAGCAGGGGCGCCACCGTGGCTGGCTATTCGTCGTCGCGGACGGCGTGGGAGGGCACGACAAGGGCGAGGTCGCCTCGCAAACCGCGGTAGAGACGGTGCTGGAAGGGTTTCGCGAAGCTCCCGCCTCGCAGCCCCTGAGCGGATTGCTGCAAAGCCTGGTGCAGAGAGCTAACATGCGGGTGCTGGACGCCGGCATGAATTCCGGCATGGCCACGACGGTGGTGGCTTGCGCCTTGCGTTACGATCGCGCCGTGATCGCGCATGTGGGCGATTCGCGCTGTTACCTGATTCGCGAGAGGGCCGCCACGGTTCTCACGCGCGACCACACCATCGCGCAGGAGCATGCCCGGCTGGGCTTGCTCTCCGCGGATGAAGTGCGCGAGTCCGAGACGCGGCACGTCCTAAGCCGCTCGCTGGGAACCGCGCTTTCCGTAAACGTGGAGATCAGCGATCACCAGGTGTTTCCGGGCGATACTTTGCTGCTCTGTTCCGATGGCCTGCACGGAGCCCTCGCGCCTCAGGATATTGCCACCGTGGTGGGCGAAACGGCGGATCTGGACCAGGGCGTGCGAAGACTGGTTGAGCTTGCCAACGAGAGGGACGGCAGCGATAATGTGACCGCCCAAATGATCCGCATTCAGAATGTGGAGCGCGTGGGCATGTACCGCGGGCGGCCCTACAAGCTGCGTTGAACCAGGGCAGGCGCAAGCTTCCGGCCGTGACCCGCACTCGCGATGGCACTCCATCCCGGCTCTCAGCTCGATCACTACCGCATGGAAAATCTCGTTGCCCGCAGCGGGATGGCCTCGATTTACCGCGCCACCGACCTGCAAAACGAGCGTCCCGTAGCCATCAAAATTCCCCATCCTGAAGTCGAGGCCGATCCTCTTTTCTACGACCGCTTCAAACGCGAAGAGGAGATCGGCAAGAAGCTGGACCATCCCGGCGTGATGAAGGTGTACGGGGACGACGATCGCAGCCGCGTCTACATGGTGATGGAGTGGGTGGACGGGCGGCTGCTGCGGAAAATCCTGATCGAGCAGAAAAAGCTGCCCATCGATCGCGCCATCCATATCACCCTCGGAATTTGCGAAGCTCTGGAGTACATCCACAGCAAAGGCGTGGTGCACCGCGATCTGAAGCCCGAAAACATCATGGTCGACTCCGAGGATCGCGTGAAGCTCATCGATTTTGGCATCGCCGGGAGCGAGGGAATGCGGCGGCTGACCTTCGCCCGGCTGACGGCGGCCATGGGCACGCCGGACTACATTTCGCCCGAGCAGGTGAAATCGAAACGGGGCGACGCGCGCAGCGACGTCTACGCCCTGGGCGTGATGCTCTACGAGATGCTCACCGGCGACGTTCCTTTCCACGGGCCGAACGCCTTCGCCATCATGAACGACCGGCTGCTGAATAATCCGGTGCCCCCGCGCGAACTGAATCCCGAAATTTCGCCGCAGTTGCAGGAGATCATCTACCGGGCTCTGGAGCGCAATCCGGCGAATCGTTATGCCAGCGCGCGGGAGATGGCGCACGACCTGCGCGATCCATCGCAAGTAGGGGTGGCGGAAAGGCCCGAGCTGCGGGATTGGAAACAACGGCGCTCGCCCCGTGGCCGGCAAATCCTCTTCTATATATTCCTGGCCATGATTCCGATTGTGATTTTCGGCTTCATGCTGTTCGTGGCCATGCGCCACAAGTAGCCGCGAATTTTTCGCGATGTCCGCCGCGCCGCAGGGAAGAGACTTCTCCCGCGGGCCTTCTTTCCGTGAGCTTGAATTCAAACGGCCGTAAGCTTTTCCAACGCCGTCAGGCGAACGAGCAAAGGTTTCAGCTCCTCCATATCGACCCTGTGTTCGCAGCCGGCGACCACCCGCCTGGCCCGCTGCAGGAGCGCCTTCCTGAACGAGAGATCTTCGGTCGTACTGGCGATATCGCTGTAGGCGCGCAGCAGGCGTATGCTCACGGCGATGTCCCCCTTGGAGTACATGCGTATTTGCTCGAAGGCCGAGTCCAGCAGCCGATCGGGATCGATCCAGCGGATGTAGACGCGAGCGACTCCTTTCAAGTCGTAGAAGAAAGGCTCCGGCATCTCTCTGGATAGGAAGCGGATCACGAGACGGCTCAATTGGTCCACGCAGCTAATCGCGGTGGTGGGATCGTTTACGGCGGGGGAGATCGCCTTGAGAGCGATATCCACGATCTGCAAGACCCCGAATTCGATATCCTGCTGGAGGGTTCGCGATG
Organism: uncultured Acidobacteriota bacterium; assembly: GCA_963823935.1. GTDB lineage: Bacteria > Acidobacteriota > Terriglobia > Acidiferrales > UBA7541 > Palsa-189. The sequence goes on along the minus strand of CAWGNM010000018.1, from coordinate 216,220 downwards.
GCCCGAGGTCGAAAACGTTCCGAAACTCGCCGATCCGCTCCGCGGACAGTCGTTCCGGTCTGAAAACCATCAGCAGGGGAGTTTTCTCGGGAACGAACTGGCCGACGCGCCTGAGCACGCGAACTTTGACGCGGGAGGCACTGGCCAAATCGAGAAGGCGCCGGGTATCGACGAAACGGATGTAGCCGGATTCGGTGCTCAAGATTGGCGTGTTCCAGGCGCTGAGGTCCGTCTCACCGGATCGCTCGATGTGAGTTTGAAGGCGAGGCAACGGCATCACGTCGTCAATCACGAGTTCCGTTTCGGACGCGATCCTGGCCACGATGTGATTCACGCTGATGGCTTGCGATATGTGGTGAATAAAAAAGAGCAGCAGGCCCACGCAGGCTATGGCCAGAAAAATTGCCACCGTGACGGTAGCCACCGGCGCGAACGGCTGGGGCAGGGAATGCGCGGCCGGCAGCGCGGCCATGCAGTACAAGAAGGTGCCCAGGAATATGCCCAGGGTCCACTGCGTTACGCGATCTCTGGCGAAGCTGACGATGATGCGCGGAGAGAACTGCATCGAGGCCAGGGTAAGCGTCATCAGCAGGATTGCGAATACAATGGAAACGACCGTCATGATGGAGGCGGCGATGCCTGCGAGGATGACCTGAGACACTTGGGGATCCGCGCGCGAGAGAGGAACAGCACTTCGGGTACCCAGCTAGCGAAAGCGGGATGAGTCTCCTCGAGCCAGGAGAAGCAGCGCTCCGGCACACCCGAGCGCCAATGCGATGGTCAGCGGGCGAACCAGGAAGCCGCCGCGCAGGTTGTAGACGATATTGCGGAACAGCAATCGGAGTCGTTCGCTCACACCTTTGTCCTGCCCAATCCAGTTTCCAGCGGAATGCTCCCAGGGAATTCGCGGCGGCGAAAAGCGCCGCCAGCAAGAACATCGTCGGCGCGAAAAACTCTAGCTCACCCGATCGGCAGTGGCACGGCCCGAGCTTACCGGCTGCTGGATGCCGGAAGCCGGCTCGTTCAGGCGAAACTCCTGGTGCAAAGTGAGCATGGCGCGCTGCATGGCGGCCGCGTCGACGACCAGCGAGATGTTGTACTCCGAAGAGCCCTGGGCGATGGCGATGATGCTGATCCCTTCGCGGCCCAGCGCGGAGAAGGTGCGCCCGGCAATGCCGGGTATGCCGTGCATGTTCTCGCCCACCACGGCCACGATCGCGATGCCGGAATTGGAAGAGACGTGCTCCACGGTTTGCTCGGCAATTTCGGGAGCAAAGGCATTGCGCAGCGCCTCGACCGTCTTCTTTTCGTCCGTGGAGGGAATGACGAAGCAGATATCGTTTTGCGACGACGATTGCGAGACGAGCAGCACGTTCGTTCTCAGCGCCGCCGTGGCCGCGAACGACCTCGCCAGCACGTCGGGCAGGCCCACGATGCCCGGCCCGCCGACCGTGATCATGGTGACGCCGCGAATCGCGGTGAGCGCCTTTACGCCGCCTCCGTTGGAGCTGCCGTCGCGCGGTGATCTTGGTGCCCAGCTTTTCCGGCGTGAAGCTGTTGCGGATCCACACCGGCACGCCCGCGGCGGTCACCGGCCGCAGGGTGTTCGGGTGCAGCACTTTCGCGCCGAAATAAGCCAGCTCCGCGGCTTCGTTGTAGGAGATCTCATCGATGGTGCGCGCTTCGGGAACGATCCGCGGATCGGCGGTCTTCACGCCGTCGACGTCGGTCCAGATCACGGTCTCCTGCGCGCCCAGCGCGGCGCCCAGGATCGTCGCCGAATAGTCGGAGCCGCCGCGGCCCAGCGTGGTGGGAACGCCATCGGGCGTCGCAGCGATAAAGCCGGTGACCACCGGCACAATCCCTTTTTTCAAGCAGAGGCCGCAGGCGCTCCTCGGCGCGCACCCGCGTGGCATCCATCAAGGGCTCGGCGCGCCCGTGGTGAGGATCGGTGACGATCACATCGGTGGCGGAAACCGGCACGCTGGGGACACCCAGCTCGTTCAGCGCGGCGGCCAGCAGCGGCGTGGAGAGGCGCTCGCCCATTCCGGAGATGGAGTCCAGGGCGCGCGGCGTAAGTTCCCTGAGCAGGGCCGTTCCCTGCAACAGGCGCTCGAGTTCGGCCAGCACTTCGGAGAGGCTCTTATCGACCTCAGCCAGTCTTTGCGGAATCGTGAACCAGAGCTTCGAGGGTTTTTCGGTGCTGGGTGCGGAGTTCGCCGATCAGCTTCGAGGTGACGGCCGCGTCGCCCGCTTCCGCGCGGTGTGCGGCATCGATGAGCCGATTGGTCACGCCGCTCATGGCCGAGACCACCACCACAACGGAGCCTTCCGCCGCCGCGGATTTTACGATGGCCGCGGCGCGGGCGATGCAAGCGGCGTCTCCCACCGAGGTGCCGCCAAATTTCATAACGCGCAGGGGAGGCATCAGCCGCCCCTCTTCTCGCGCCGCTTCATGATGGATCGCAGCGCGGTCGCAAATGTTTTCGAGCTCGCCAATTCCATACTCATGGTCTTCATCTTATATCGGTCTTCTTCTTGGTCCTTGTTCTCTGGGCCTGGTCCCCGGTTTGAACCCGAACATCGTGTCCGAACCCGCTGCCGTCGAATCGTCGATTGTACAACCAGAAGCGCCGCGCCGCACCGGAGTTCGCGGCGTTCACGCGCACAATCGTGTACTCACATCGTGCACTCTTTCGGGGCATCAGCCGCGGCTCTGCCGTGCCCAAGCGCCCAATTGACAGTACAATTGACAGTACAATAGAAGCAAAATATGAGCAGTATCCATAGGGAGCGTCGGAGACATGCTGGCCTGGAGACATTCTGAAGGACCGCGGAGCCTGAAGTTGCGCAAGGCGACGAAGAGTTCGATTGCGGCGCTGGCTCTTACCATCGCGTTGTCGTCGGGCTGCTTTTATTTGCGGATGGATCGCGGCGGCCGCTTGCGGCGCAGGTCCGGCCAGGCGCTTCTCCGGCCGATCTGACCGGCGTCTGGCTCGAAAAAGAATCGCTGGTCAGCTTCAGCCCGAAGGAGCCTCCTTTCCAGAAATGGGCGGAGCAAAAGTACAAGGCGGCCAAGCCGGGCTATGGACCCCACGCCAGCGCGAATTCGCAGGATCCTATTTTGCAGTGTTATCCGCCCGGCGTGCCGCGAATCCTGATGATTCCTTTTCCCATGCAGATCGTGCAGATTCCCGGCCAGGTGATGATGGTTTTCGAATACGACCACTTCGTGCGCTTCATCGATCTGGAGCGCCGGCAGCATCCCAAGGATTTGAACCCCACCTGGATGGGAGACTCCATCGGGCACTGGGAGGGCGATACGCTGGTGGTGGACACCGTGGGATTGAACGACAGGACTTGGCTGGACCAAGTGGGCCATCCCCATTCCGACGCGCTCCACCTCGTCGAGCGTATCCGCCGCGCCGACCGCGATACGCTGGTGGACGATATCACCTTCGATGACCCCAAGGCTTACCTGAAGCCCTGGAACGGGCAGCAAGTATTCGCATTGAGGCGCGGCTGGCATCTGCTCGAGTACATTTGCGAAGACAATATGGCGGACCCGCCCAGGTAGTCCCTGGCGAGAAAGCAACCGTCGATGAAATGGTCAAAACGATCGGTGATGGAGTTGGCGGCCATTCTGGGAATGGTGGCGGTGGTCTGCACGCTGGCTCTTCTCCAATATCGCTGGACCGCCGAAATCGGCCGGTCCGAGCAGCAGCGCTTGAAGGGGACGCTGACCACGGACGTTCGCGGCTTCGCCCAGGAATTTTCGTACGATTTCGAGCGGCTGTGCGAAACACACGAGGTCGATCCGCAAGACCGGGCGGAAAACCTGGAAGCTCGCGTCATTCGCCAGCACCAGGAGTGGACGCGCATCGCTTCGCGTCCCGATTTGCTGGCGGGCTTGCTGATCTGGAAAACGGAGGCGCCGCATTCCACTCTGGAGTCGCTCGATCCAAACGGGAAGCGCTTTGTCGAGTTAGCCTGGCCCAGGCAGTTGGGCGGCCTGCAACAATATCTCCAGGAGCAGGCTCAGCAGCTGAACTCGCGGCAGATCGGGGACCGCGAGGCGCTCTATTATCCGTGGACGTTTCAAGGAGAGACGCCCGCGTTGATCCGTCCTATTTTTCAGGTCCAGGCGCCCGATGGAGATGTGCAACTGCGGGGATTCCTGGTCCTCGAATTGGACATGGAATTTTTGCAGCAACAGTATGTGCCGGACCTGGTCGTCCGGCATTTCGGGGAGTTGGGGCTGACGAGTTTCCACGTCGAGGTTCGCACGGCCAAAGCGCCCTACGGCACAATCTACACGTCCAATGCCAACCTTAATCTTTCCGCCGCCGCGCCCGATGCGCAACTAAACCTCTTCGATGCGGTCGCGGAAGAGGCCAGGCGGCGGGGCCATGCGCCATTGCAAATGGCCAGCGACGGCGAGCAATGGCAGTTGGTCGTGCGGGACCCCGCGGGGTCGGTCGACGTGGACGTGGCGCGATGGCGCCAGCGGAACCTGGCCATCAGCTTCGGCCTGCTCGGGCTGCTGGCGGGGACGACGGTGCTACTCTTTTCCGTGGCGCGGCGCGCCGAACGGCTGGCCAAGCTGCAGATGGAGTTTGTGGCCGGCGTTTCGCACGAGCTATGCACGCCCTTGGCGGTGATCAACTCGGCCGCGGAGAATATTGTCGACGGCGTGGTCGAAGGGCCGGCGCAGGTGCAGGAGTACGGCGCCATGATTCGGGAACAAGGGCGGCGGCTGGAACGCCTGGTGGACGAAGTCCTGCTCTTCGCGGCCGGGCGCTTCGGAAAATCCGGATACGACCTCCGGCCCACGGAAATCGCTCCTTTGCTGGAACAGACGCTGGCAGGTTCGGAGACCATGCTGCGCGATGCGGGATTCACGTTCGACAAGGCCATCGACCCGGAACTGCCCTTCGTCGTCGCCGACGCCGAAGCGCTCAGCAAATGCGTGGAGAACCTGGTGAGCAACGCCATGAAATACTCGGGAGAGAGCCGCTGGATCCGTTTGCGGGCCAGCTATTCCGCACGGGGAGCTTCTCCCGAAGTGCGGATCAGCGTGGAGGACAAGGGAATGGGCATCTCCGCCGCGGACCTTCCCCATGTGTTCGAACCTTTCTTTCGCGGGCAGGACGCGCGCGAGGGGCAGATTCGCGGAGTGGGGCTGGGGCTTTATCTGGTGAAGCGCATGATGGAAGCGATGGGCGGCGGGGTTAGCGTGTCCAGTAAACTATCTCAGGGTTCCATTTTCACGCTGCATCTTCCGGTGCTGGCAACGATGGAGACGCAGCATGAAGAACAAGCGATCAAGCAGGGGATAGCCAAGGCTTAGGCCGGCTCTTTCCACACAGCGTTATGAATGCGCGAATACTCATCGTAGAAGATGAAGCGGCGCTGGCCACCACTCTGAAAGACCGCTTACGCAAAGAAGGATACGCCGTGAGCGTAGCTCGCGACGGCAATTCCGGAATGGAGATGGCCACCAGCGAGCCCTTCGATCTGCTGATCCTGGACCTGATGCTCCCCGGGCAGAACGGCCTCTCCATCTGCCAGAAGCTTCGCGAGCTGGGCTCCAATGCGCCCATCCTGATGCTGACCGCGCGCCGGCAGACCATGGATAAAGTAACCGGCCTGCGCACCGGCGCCGACGATTACTTGACCAAGCCCTTCAAGATGGCCGAGCTACTGGCTCGAGTGGATGCGCTCATGCGCCGGGCGGGGCCGGGGAAGGTGGCCAGCCCGGCTCGTTACCAGTTCGGAGATTTGCGGATCGACGTCCGCAGCACCGAAGTGACCCGCGGCGGACGCCCCATCGTCATGTCGGCCATGGAATTTCAGTTGTTGCGCTACTTTGTGGAGCACCGCGGGGCCACGCTTTCCCGCGAGGAACTCCTGCGGGAAGTATGGGGCTACGGCGGGCTGCCCTCCACGCGCACCGTCGATGTTCACGTCGCCTGGGTCCGGCAGAAGATCGAAACGGACCCCAAGAACCCCCAGCTCATTCTTACCATCGTGGGTTTGGGTTACAAGTTCGTGGGCTGATCGAATTTCCTTGGCTGATGCAAACTCCGTGGCTAATTAAGCGGCTGTTAAGAGCATTTTGCCCGGATTTAACGTCGCCCGTGGGCTTTTGGGGCGATAATTGTGCTTGGCGATAGAAACAAATCTAATGCCAGGGTGTCGGTTGCGGCATCAAATCCACGGTACGAACTCCACCTCGATCCCGTTCGCGAGGAGGCCCCTGTGACGACTAAGATTAGCCCTGTCACGACCAAGATTAAGAAGATCCACCCGATCGGCATCTGCGCGCTGGCATTCGGATTATTGGCGATCCCCACGCCCAGCTTCGCCCATCACGGAATCGCCGCCTACGAAGAGGCCAAGCAGATCACCATCGCGGGCTCGGTAACCTATTTTGATTTCGGCAACCCGCACGCGCTGATCTATCTGAATGTGAAGCAAAGCAACGGAGCCATCGTCAAATGGCAGGCCGAGTTGACCAGCCCGAATATCCTGGCGCGCGTGGGTTGGACCAGGCGTTCGCTGCAGATGGGAGAGCAAGTTACCATCAGCGGCTATGCCGCCAAGAACAGCGCGAACTCCATCTGGATCCGCAGGATCGTGAAATCCGACGGCACCGAACTGCCCATCGGCATAGGCGAAAAGTAATCCCCAAGAGGCGGCAAGCTACAGGCGTTAAGCCGACGTTAAGCAGCCTTAACCACAATTTTACTCCCCAGATTTTCCAACCATGCGCATAATCTCTTGCCTCCAGGAGGCAGCGAAATAATGATTCGTGCAGGCAGGCGCAGTCGGTTACTCGCAATCGTTGGCGTCTTGTTCGTCTCGGTTCTTGTTCCAGCCATTGCGCATGCGCACAACGTATCGAAGCGCGATGCGTCCTTTGTGCAGTCGAATCAGGGCCGCGCGATTGGTCCATTTCTTTATCTCGGCGCCAAACACATGGTCACCGGGTATGACCACATCTTGTTCCTGGTGGGCGTGATTTTCTTTCTCTATCGCCTGAAGGACATCGTTCAGTACGTAAGCCTTTTCACGCTGGGGCACAGCACCACGCTTCTGCTCGGAGTTTTCGGGCACGTGCGCGCCAATCCCTATCTCATCGACGCGGTGATTGCGCTGTCGGTGGTGTACAAGGCTTTTGACAATATGGGCGGGTTCCAGCGCTTCCTGGGTTTCGAGCCCAATACAAAAATCGCGGTGCTTATTTTTGGCCTGTTTCATGGATTTGGTCTGGCGACCAAGCTTCAGGAGCTAACGCTCTCCCAGAGCGGCCTGATCGCCAACATCATCAGCTTCAATGTCGGCGTGGAGATCGGCCAGGTTCTGGCCTTGTCGGCCGTGCTCATCGGGTTGAGCTACTGGCGCATGCAGGGCGGCTTTATGAAACATGCGTTCGCCACCAATACGGCTTTGATGACCGGCGGATTCATTCTCTTGAGCTATCAGCTCGCGGGGTATTTCGCATCATGACAAATGGAAACGGCAGCGCTGCGGTGGAAGCGCCATCGAAACAGCAGATTCTTAAAGCCACGGGTTTGGCCGCGTTGATCGCGACGGTCATCTTCTTCACCATCGTCATGCCCGCGGAATTGGGAAAAGACCCGCTGCACACCGGAGCCGCGCTGGGCTTGATGAATCTGTCCAAGCCCGTGAACGCCGCGACCAGCGGTTCTCGCAGCCACGATTGACGCCACTCCAGCCGCGCCGGTGTTTGAAGCGGGAGCGGCGGGCGAAGCGCCCATCATCAAGGGGACATTCGTGGCCCAATCCAACGGGTACAAAGTGGATTCACGGGAGCTGATGCTGGGGCCCGGTGAAGGTATGGAGATCAAGTACCACATGCAAAAGGGCGCCGGCATGGTTTATTCCTGGAGCGCCAATCGTACCGTCCTCTACGAACTGCACGGCGAGCCCGATGTAAAGCCCGCGAACGCCGGCGACGATTACTACGAGAGCTATGAAAAGGACGATGCCGGCAAAAAGGAGTCGCACGGCACGTTCACGTCGCCCAGCACCGGAATCCAGGGCTGGTTCTGGGACAACGAGTCGGGCGGCCCGGTAACCATCAAACTCGTGACCGCGGGCTTCTACGACTATATTTTGCAGAATAAGGACGACGTCAAGACACGCCTGCAACCCTCCGAGCCAAAATAAGTATCCACTCAGCCCGGATGCCCATCTCGGTGAGAGGCGCCGTCACCAACACGCCCGCGACGGCCGGCACCTCGAGCGCGTTTATTTCTCCTGCCCTGAGAATGGCCTGAGCCGGATGAAGACCGCCACGCCTGCAGGATGCGCCCCGTAGATCGGCTGCAAAATGCTGGGGACTCCATACGTCGCGGCTTGCATCCCGATTGCCGACGCTAGATGCGGCGCCAAGCGAATGTCATGGTCGTAGCCCAGCGTATAAGCCTCAACATGGCCGATCGGTTCCTCGAGGAAGCCGGGAGGGAGAGGATTCTCCCCTAAAATGAGTTCATTGGACCGCTCGGCGCTCTCGATTCGAGTCCAGATGTAGTTGCTTCTCCGAAACTGCACGCTTGATTCGAACAGGTAGCTGTTGAAGATCGCGTTGTCTTCAAGCGACCGCGTGCGGCCCCAGAGTAGGGTGCTGGCCCAATTTCCCAAGTGAAGCGGGCGGTTGTACATGACGGAAGCAGTCATGCGCTCCTGGTTTTCGAAAGGGAACAGTGCTTCGGGACTGGCGATGCGGGCATAGGAGTATTGCCCGCTCCAGTTCTTTCCGGCCTGAATCGTCAATCGGGTCGACCACGAATCGATCCCTCCCTGACTTACGATCCAGCGGTTTTCGTCCGGTTCCCGCCCGTGGAATCCGGAGGCTTCAATCCTGACGATGCGATGCGTGAGACCGACCGTAACTACATCGTCTGAGATGTGAGTTGAGTCCTCCTGATGGTGCCCGAGCGTCGCCACCGGGTCCTCGAAAGACGAGGCACGATGTGGGTATGCTGTCGGTCCAATTGCCGGGTCGCCTACAGGGGCTAAATAAAAAGAGACCAGACTGTTCGTCCCCAATTTCACGTCGTAAATCGCTGCGATTTCCATGAAGAGATTGTGCGGATGCTGCCCATCGGCGATGGGAACGCCGTAAGCATTTTCACCCTGCTGAAACAACAGAGGGTAACGCCTGTCGGCTATGGTCGCCGGTTCCGCGCTCAGCATCACTCGGGCTGTAAAAACACCTCGGCTGAGTCTTCGTTGCGCCATGGGCATGAACCAACTCGTCGAGAAAAACCGGTCTCCGCCTCTCGGGCTCGATTGCTGCTGGTCCACCACAAACATGTTGGCGTGAAACATGAGCGACCAAGCGCCTGTTTTCCTCATCAGCATCGGAATCGGGGTGGAGTTTGGTTCCGCGCTGGTGCCCGAAGTATCGTGGTTCAGGATTTCCTGAATGAAACTGCCGGGTTGCCCGTTCGTTGAACCGCCGCTGCTCATTTGCATCCCCGGCATCTGTTCCGTGCCCGGGATCTTTTGCATCCCACCGTCTTGCTGGGCCACGGCAACGGACGACACCAGCAGAAGCGGTAAAACTGCCAATCGTAAAGCGTTCATCGATGCCCTCAACGCGAAATGGAGATCGGCCGGCGCAGTGGCACACAAGCCACGGCTCGTGCCTGCACGCTTGAGCGGAGTTGAGGGTCTGTTCTAAATCCTGAGGTTTATAGAGTGCGGGTCGAACGGTTGCAGCTTGGGCGGCCCTTGTTCTGGCAGGGGCCGATCGGCCTGCGAGGCAGTTGCTACCACGGATGGGCTCGCAAAAACAATCAACTGCACGTCATGGGATGGATGCTGTGTATCCGACTTCGATACCGCCGACACTGATCTCTCGCTGCAAGAGCTATGATCGCAGGACTTATCGTGCAGGCGAGCCGGACTATTCTCAGCGGCCATAGGATCGGCTGGCATGGCCATATTAGGGTCCATGGCCATTGCCGAAGCCGCCTGCACCTTTACCGATGGAGCCGCGCCGTGTATCTGACAGGCTGAGTGAAGCTGTCTCAACGAGCAGGAGAGATCGCACGCGGATGTCCAAGTTGTGGTCGCTGCGAAAAAGACAATCACCAATGCCGCCAATGATCCGCGCATGCTGAGATTATCTCACTGGCTTCCCGCCTTGGGGGACGATTTTTGGACTTTTCGCGAGATTTGTCGAATCGGGATCTAGCTGAAGCTCTTGTACCTCAGTCTTTACACGAATTTTGCATGAACGCCGGTCTGCGAACCGTTAGACTGCGCACGTTCGTGGCGCTGGATCAATCCGCACGTCCTCCTGAAGATTGACGTGAAAGGCGACGACGGCAAAGTGGTGAACTGGACCTGCGAACTGGTCGCGCCATCGAACATGATCAACTTCGGATTCGCCGCGGATAGCTTCAAGGCGGGCGACCAAGTCACCGCCATCGTCACCCAGGTAGCCAAGAGCGGCGCGCCCGTCGCGCGTCTGGGCTATAACCCGCCCGGACTCCTTCGGGGCTGGCAAGATCCAAAATAGGTGCAGGCTCATTGCTTTAGAGACGCCACAAGCCCTGCAAGCCGCTACAAAACATCGCCCCGAAATAACATCCCCGAACTTTATTTGTTGGTCGATTTGTTGCTGGGTTTGCTAGTGGCGAAAGACTTGCCTCGCCGGGACCCAGGGGGTGGGTTTGACCGGCGAGTCTCTTAGCGTCATAAAGTGAAGAGACCTTACAGAGAAGCTTTGCACACCGCTGTAAAGAGGTCGCTAAAACTTCTTAACACCAACTTTACGTTGTCGTTCCTCTTGTCGGATGTAAAATCCAGCCGTCTCCCTAGGAGCGCAAATGACAACCTTTCTCGGGACCCTCGACGTTCTCGTCGTTTTGGCCGTAGTGGTTAGCGTTTCGCGTGCCGTCTGGAACGGGCAATCGGCGAATTCTCGCTCGGTGCTCTTGTCCGGCTTGATCGTTTTGGCCATGTGCGTTTTTGGGCTGGTCTCGATGTCGGCGGCATCCGGGCTCACTAGCAGTTCCTCGTCCAATCAATTCGCTTTGCTTATTTTCCTTGTGGCGATTGCCATCGTCGCTCTTATGGCCTGGGCGGACAAATCGACGGCTCAGTCCTGAAGTTCCAATTTTGAGGTGGCCATTTTGAGTAGGGAAGCCATGCGCTTTCGCGGCGCCGCTTTCGCGCTAATCGTCTTCGCGGTTGTGTCCACGATCTGCCTGGGGATCGCCGGCGCGCAAACACCGGCAAGCACCAAGCAGACAGCCGCCCCAAAAACGGCCACGGCGCCTGCCAGACCGGTCCAGGCAAACCTGGCCCAATTGATGAGGGGCATCCTGCTTCCCGCCTCCAATGTCATCTTTTTCGCCCAGGGCAATAATCCAGCCGATGTGAAGCAGGCTGCCGATCCTTCTTCAGCCACCGATCCCCTGGCCAGCACCTATGGAGGATGGACCGCCGTGGAAAATAGCGCGCTCGCCCTAACCGAGGCCGCGCGGTTGCTCGCGGTTCCGGGGCGCTGTCAACGGCCGCCCGTGCCTGATATGCGGATTGGGCGAAGTTCGTTCAAGGCCTCCGCGCGGCGGGGGCCGATGCCTATAAGGCCGCTCAAACGAAAAACGAAGACAAGATGCTCGACGCCGCTGGAGCCGTCAGTACCGCCTGTCAGAATTGTCACGACGTCTATCGTGAGAAGACAGACGCGCAAGGCGGCCTCGCCAGCCGCTGCACGAAGTGAATTCTTTGTTCTCTCCCAATTTGAAACACTCCGCTTTTCCATCTTCCCGCACTGATTGAAAGTTCTGTACTGTACTCGTCCGCATGGCTGTGCCATTCCGAAACGCTACTCCCCAACTGATGTTTGGCTTTTGTGATCGGCCGAGAAAGCAGTTCTTCCGATCTCACATTCCGGTGTTTTGACTTCTCCGAGCGTGGTAACCTTGGACAGGAAGCCCCAGAGCGCCAAGCGCCTTGGAGGTGTTGAAGTGAAAGCCAGAATTCTGATTCTTGTAATTGCTGGTTCCTTCGCATTTTCCGGTTTACTGTGGGCACATCACGGGTCCCGCCAGGTATACCAAAGCAAGAGCATAACGCTGAGCGGAGTTGTGACCGGCTACGAGTGGGCCAATCCCCATTCGATCCTTTCTGTGGCCGTGAAAGACGAAAATGGCAAAGTGGACCAGTGGCACGCTGAAATCCTTCCTCCGGCGGAGATGGTGCGTGCTGGATGGAACAAAGACAGTTTTAGCCCAGGAGATGAGGTCACTGTAACCGGCCGTCCAGGCAAATACGAGCAGCATATTATGTGGCTCGAATCTGTTGTGACATCCGACGGCCGAAAGTTCGGCCGAAGCCCGCAATCCATGGTGCGGTGAGCGTTGTTGGTAAACATTTTCCGCGTAGATCCGACCGCTTAAATCCGCGTCAAGGAACTTTTACCCCGATTTAACCGCTTAGGCGCACTCCCTTGCCGTACGATTGCCGCTGTGTTTTACAGACCTGGAGTAAGCCCGCCGGTGAGACGCAGCTTCGGAATTGCCGCCAAAGTCTTGACTATCGCTGTTCTCGCTTTCTGCTGCATCCCCGCCAGGGCCCAAACCACAGGGAGTATTTCAGGCACGGTAAGGGACGCCACGGGATCGGTGATTCCAGACATTGCCATTATCTGCCGTAATGTCGAGACCGGCGTGCAGCAGAACGCGACGACCAACGCGGAAGGCGACTATGCGTTCCCGACCCTGCCGGTAGGCCAATACGAACTCGAAACCTTCCGGCCCGGATTCAAGCCCTATAAGCGAACGGGCTTGACGATCGACGTGAATACCAAGCTGCAGGTCGATATAACCCTGGAGATTGGCCAGCAGTCCGAGCAAATCACCGTATCCGAGAGCGCCGTGCACGTGGAGACCGAGAGCACGCAGATGGGCGACGTGGTCACCGGCTCGGTGATGACCGCGGTGGCGCTGAACGGCCGCGCCTTTACCGACCTCTTGTCTCTTCAGCCCGGCATCGTGCCCATGTCCACGCAAACTCCCGATTCCATCGTGATGTCCGGAGTCACCGTGGCCATCACGCCTTCCGGCAGCTTGAACCCCGGGAATCAGTCGATCAGCGGCCAGCGCGAAGATGCCAACGGATTTCTGGTGAACGGTTCCGACGTCAAAGAAGAGATGAACGGCGGCACCAGCATCATTCCCGATCTCGATTCGCTCGCCGAATTCCGCGTGCTGACCAACAACTTCGACGCCGAATTGGGCAACTATGCCGGCGGCATCGTGAACGTAGTGACCAAAGGCGGCACCAACGCGATTCACGGCGACGCGTTCGAATTCCTGCGCAATACCGATCTGGATGCGCGCAATTTCTTTTCCCCTGAACGCGAGGCCTACCAGCAAAATCAGTTCGGCGGCACGCTCGGCGGCCCCATCAAGAAGGATAAGCTTTTCTTCTTTGCCGATTACCAGGGAACGCGCAATACCCAGGGTTTGGACACCGGGCTGATTCCCGTGCCTTCGCTGGCCGACCGAAGCGGCGATCTCTCTGACGTAGCCAGTGCTCTTGCCTCTTCATCCGGCGTCGCGGGTTCGGCTCTGGCCACTCAGCTCCACAACTCCCTTGGCTACAACGTTTCGGAGGGCGAACCTTATTACACGCCGGGCTGCACGAGTTCCGCACAATGCGTTTTTCCGAACGCCATCATCCCGCAAAGCGCCTGGACCGCTCCTTCCAAAAACCTGCTGCAATACATTCCCTTGCCCAACGACGGGCCTACCACTTTCTCCGGCGAGGCCAACGAACGGCTGCGAGACGACAAGACCAGCCTGCGCATCGATGAGAGCAGCACGCGCTGGGGCAATCTCTCCGCCTACTATTTCTTCGACGACTACGCTGTGACCAATCCTTTTCCCAGCGGGCAGGGCGGCGCCTCCGTTCCCGGTTTCAGCGCGTTGAATTACGGGCGCGCGCAACTCCTCAGTTTGGGCGATACCAGGACCTTCGGCAGCTCCACCGTAAACGAACTCCATTTCAGTTATATGCGCAATGCCAACGTCGTCGGCCAGCCGGAAGGCGGCTTGGGGACCAGCGTTGCCTCCCAGGGTTTTAACATCGGCGTTGGAGCGGGATCGCCCGGCCTTGTTCCTCTGGCGCCGTTTGTGGGAATTGAAAACATCGTCTTCTCAGGCTCCAGCTCCTTTGTCATGGGAACGCCCATCACCAATCTCGGGCAATCCAATAACACGTTTTCGGCCAATGAAAGCCTTTCGAGAATCGTTCGCAATCACACCCTCAAGGCTGGCGTGCAAATCAGTTTCGAGCAGGTCAACGTCCATCCCGACGCCACACTGAATGGCACCTACGTATTTAACGGCTATCAAACAGGCGATAACTTCGCGGACTATCTCATCGGAGCGCCGAACCAGTTTCAGCAGGCCGAGTCTGAGGCCTATTATCCGCGCCACAAATATGTGGGTTGGTATGCGCAGGATTCCTGGCGCGTGAAACCCAGTCTCACCCTGAACTATGGCTTACGCGTGGAGTTGATGCAGTACTGGTCGGAAAAATACGATCAAGTGCCGACCTTCAATCCCGGCGAACAATCCGTGGTGTATCCCAACTCCTTTCCTGGCTTGGTTTACGCCACCGATCCCGGTATACCTCGCACTCTCGTGCCCCAGCGTTTTCGTTATGCTCCGCGCATAGGCCTCGCATATTCGCCCAACAAGTCGGGGGGCCTGCTGGGAAAAATTCTGGGCGGCTCGGGAAAGACCAGCATTCGCGCGAGCTATGGAATCTTTAACACCATGATTCAGGGCAATACCATCGCTGTCGACGAGCCTCAGCCTCCCTATGGCTTGAGCGAGGCGGTTTTCAATGGACTGTTCGCCTCTCCCTATGCTCTGGCCGCCGGTGGGACCCATGTGAATCCATTCCCACTCACTTTTCCTCCTCTAAGCGCCAGAGCGGGCAATCCCGCCAATGCGCTTGTCCCTTATGTCGGTGTATATGACGGGCAGTCGGGAATGACGGCGCCTCCGCCGTGGAACACCTATCCCTATACCGAGAACTACTTCTTCTCCATCGAGCGCCAATTGCCCGGACAAACGGTTTTGAGTCTGAGCTATGTCGGCTCAGAAGCTCATCACCTCATCGAAGTATATTCCGCCAACCCCGGCATTCCGGCTCTGTGCATGGCATTGAATCAACCGGGCATTCTTCAGGCCGGTCAATCGTGTGGCCCCGGCGACGAAAACAACGAATTTGACTTGGCCGCGCCTTTTAAGTTTAACGGCGTCACCTACCCGGCGGGCACGGCTCTTCAAGGCACCCGCGTTGGATTGAACACCAGCCTCATCAACAGTGCCGTGCCCGGCAATTTCTATGGCAATGATGATTATTCGGGGACTATCGGAAACTCCAGCTACAACGCGCTTCAGGTCAGCCTGAAAAGTTCGGCCAAGCGCCTGACGTATTCACTCGCTTACACCTATAGCAAGTCCATCGATCAATCTTCTTCCATGGCCGACGCGCTCGACCCGTTTAATTTCGAGCTCACCCGCGCCATCTCCGCCTGGAACCTGACGCACGATTTTGTGGCCACCTACGACTACCGCCTGCCCCTGGAACTCCTGGCGCGTCGCGGTTGGGCTCGCGACGTGTTGCAAGGATGGGAGCTTTCCGGCATCACCCGCGTCAGTACCGGTTTTCCGGTTACGCTGAGCACCAGCGGCGATAACTCCCTCCAGGGAAGCAGCCCCAATGGCGTCAACAACCGCTTCCTGGACCTGCCGGACTACACGGGAGCCTCTCTGGACATCAATTCCAATCCGCGCAATGGTCTGCTCTATTTCAATCCGGCGTCTTTCACCGACAACGCCTTGGGCACGGTCGGGAACGCTCCGCGCCGTTACTTTTCCGGACCTGGAATGTTCAACACGGATTTGGCCCTGTTGCGGGATTTCCGAATCAAGGAGTCCAAGGTGCTGCAATTCCGCCTGGAAACTTTCAACATTTTCAATCACACCCAGTTTTTCGGTCCCGCGGCCGTGAACGGCAATGTGGATAGCGCCCTCTTCGGCCAGGTGGCGAACGCGGCGCCACCCAGGTTGATGCAGCTGGCCCTCAAGTATACGTTTTGAGGGCGCGCTCGCGCCGCGCGGCGCGCAGATTTCCCTTCTTGACGAATACCGAAATCTAAGAGCCGCCCCGGGCGCCCGTGGCGAAATAGAAAAACAAAAGAGAAAGGGACCGGATCACCCGGTCCCTTTCTCTTTAAATGCTCTCTGGAACGAGCAGCTGCAATTGTGATTAGTAGGTCAGCTTCAACCCGAACTGGATGTGGCGCGGACCGCCCGAGCCGAGTACGGGGTTGGCGTTATCGGGAGTGAGGCAGGAACAACCGAACAGTCCACCCGTTGGATCGATGCCGCCGGCGCCCTGCGTTCCGCCGCTGCCGGGAATCGAAAAATCCGCGCGGTTAAAGAGATTAAAGAACTCCACTCGGAACTGAGCGCTGAACCGCTCCTTGAAACTCCAGAGCTTGCTCACCGAAAAGTCCACGTTGTAATAAGCGGGACTGCGGAACAAGTTCCTGCTTGCGTTGCCGATGGCGCCGTACGCCGGAGGGGTCAGAATCCCGCCGCCTTGCACGTAGCAGCCCAAGTTTGTAAGCGAAGCGAGCGCCAGTTGTGTCAGTGTGGGATTGCCGGAGTAGGGCGCTTCCGCAGCCGTCACGCAGGCCGGGTTCGTGGCCCCCGCGAAGAACGGGATGCTCTGAGGACCAGAGGTGAATGCAGAGGTTGGTCCAGTGTAGTTCCACGTCTGAATGCCGGCGGCACTGGCGCTCACCTCGCCGGTCCCCGTCAGGTCATCCGAGCCATCGACAGGGTACCAGGGAAGCCCGCCCTGCATGGTTAGGATGCCGCTGACTGACCAGCCTTGCAGCATTTGTCCGGGACTCTTCATCCCCGGGATCGCATAGGTCGGTGAAAGCGTGAAGCGGTGCCGGATGTCGTTATTCGTGCTTCCGTAGTCCAGCCGAGGATTGTATACATCCTGCGGGAAAACCCCCTGGCTGATGCTCGATGAGGACTCCTCATCCAGCGCATGAGAATAGGTATAGCCGGCTAGGAATGAAAGTCCATGGGAGGTGCGTTCGTTAACCGTGACTTGAAGCGCGTTGTAATTGGAAAAGTCGCGATTGGCGAGCTGGGCGATCTGGGAAAGATACGGAAATTGGCTGCTGTAAGGCCCGACCTCCGCGGCGGCATCGGGAGCGCAATTGTTGTATCCCTTCGCCGCGCTGTTTAGGCAGGCCGTGACCGCGCTCGAGTCCCAGCCCGCGCCGATTGCAGGCTGGTTGATATCCGCCTCGCTTCCCAGGGCAAACCCATGGTTGCCAACGTAAGCGACATCCATCGTGAGGTTATTGGTGATCGCTCGCTGGATGTCCAGATTCCAGGAGGCCACATACGGCGTTCGGAAGTTGGGGTCCACCGCTGCCGTGGGACACGGCGCAGCCGCCGTGCATGTGAGGCCTGAATACGTGGCGCCGCCGATCGTTTGGGACACGTTGCCGGGGAATACCGGCCCTGCGATGCTCCAATTGATTTGGCCGGCTTTCAAGCCGAACAATGCCGGGGAGTGGGCATTTATTGCCGTGGCGCTATTGTTGACGCCGAGGCTTGGGAAGTTCGCGCCAAAAGGAGTGAAGTTAGTCAGCTCCGAAGCGATGAACATACTATCGAGGACGCTGGCTGCGGCGCGAACTACGGTTTTGCCATTACCCTGTACGTCCCACGCGAAACCGACACGGGGAGAGAAGTCCTTGTGATCGCCCTTATAGAGAGGTCCGAAGGCTGTGCCTGGACCGGCTTGTTCGAGCGCGGGCGTGTTCCCCGTGACATTGGGATTGAAATTGCCGATGTAGTTGGAGCGTTCTGTGGGCGGCTGATTGTACTCGTAGCGCAAGCCAAGGTTCAAAGTGATTCTTGTGGTCAGGCGCCAATCATCCTGGAAAAAGCCCGCGAAGGAGTGCAGCCGCACGATCAGGTCGGGATTACCAATGAAAATCTTTCCACTCGTCAGCGTGCCGGTGAGAAAAGTTTGCAATGTTTTGAACTTAACCTCGCCGTTCGCCTGGTTGTAGTTATTGTTGTCATAGATGCTGTTCATAAATTCGAAGCCAAACTTGAAGGCGTGATTGCCGCGCAGATGTGACACGCTATCCACGAAATCTTCTGTGCCTTCCGGCCCGCGAACCCCTGTCCGCTTGCCGGCGCCCAGATAGCCGTTGAAGGCGGAGATATCGATCTCCGGCAGGCCGCCATACAGCGGATTGGTCACGCCCGTATTAAAGCCATAGCCGGTCGGCCAGGGGTTGGCCGGAATCATGCCCACGTCCCCGGATGTGGTCTGATTGTGAAGCACTGCCACCCCGCCTCGGAAGTCATTCACCCAGGTTGAACTCGGAGTCCACGTCCACGATCCGTTGAACATCTTGGCATCAGTAGGAACCGCGCCTCTCCACTGCGGTTCCAATTGGCCCGCCGCGTAGGTAACCATTTGGTCGGCCCGGGAGATGTAAACCATGCCACTCACATGGTTCTTTTGATTGATGACGTAATCGCCTTTAATGAATCCATTGTTCAGCGGCCCGGTGGTAATCAAGCCGGGTGCGAAAAGGTCGGATGTAGCGCTTGGGAGGTACGGGAATAGATTCTCGGTTGTAGGAGAAGAGGGCGCTACAGTACAGGTGGCCGTGTTCAGGCCCGCCAGCTGCGCGCTCAGTGCACTGATCGGATTACCCACAGCGCCGTTCGCCAAATGTGTAGGGTTCAGCGCATTGCAGGTATCCACCATGCTTACGCCGACACCGGCGCCGGCAACGGACGTCGGGATGGTATCCAGGGCGACATCTCCAAGCGTTGTCCTAAGGCCCTCGTATCCCGCAAACCAGAAGATTTTATCCTTGATAATCGGGCCTCCCGCCGTCGCGCCGAATTGCTCGAGGGTTGCCGGCGTGGCGCCCGGAAATGTCGGATTCGAAAAATAGTTCGCGGCATCGGTGGACTGGGCATCGCGCCCGAATGCGTAGGCGGTGCCGTGTATGCTGTTCGTGCCCGATTTCACTCCCACGTTGATCACCGAGCCGGGCTCCCATCCGTATTCCGCCTTGGGATTCTGCTCGGTATTGAATTCCTGAATGGCATCGATAGGCAAAAGCGAGGATGCGTCTCCGGTGCGGTAGGTAGCGTTTAAAACGCTCGCGCCGGTGCTGGGAGACATTTGCGAGAGACCTTCGATCATTGTGAGGTCCGCTCCGGTGCGCATGCCGTTAGTGCTTTCGCTGCCGGTGCCGGATCCTATCGGCGTAACCACCCCTGGGCGCAGTTGCAGCAATCGCTCGAAATTACGGCCATTTAGGGGCAAGGGAATTAATCGATTCATTGCTCACCGTTCCGCCCAGCGTCGCGTCCGTGGTATCAATGGCCGGAAGCTCGCTGGTCACGGTGATGGCCTGGGTTTGTTCTCCGGGTTGCAGCGTGAGGTCAATGCGGATGTTTTGCCCTACCTGCACCAATACGCCCGTGTGCTCCACGGCTCGAAAGCCTTTCGCTTCCGCGCGTACCGTAAATGTGCCGGGGTTTAAGCTGGCGGCCACATACTGCCCGGCATTGTCCGCAGTCAAGTTTCGTGTGAGGCCGCGGGCTACGTCGGTGACGGTCACCATGGCGCCTGCAATGGCGCCGCCCGTCTGGTCAAACACTCCGCCTTGGATTGTGCCTTGGCTCGATTGTGAAAACAGAGGAAGAGAAATCAACAGCAGGGCTAAAACTGAACACACCAACCGTCCAGTTTTCTTCACACCGATACACACCGATTCCCAACGTGGAGAACGCATCGTCCCTCCCTAGTTGAGACCTCGGTAGTGATCAGGTGATATCACCGCCTGAGCCGGGGGTCAAGAATTAACTGCTCTCAACGCAGTCCGGCGCTTTGCTTGTTCTTCGCTCGGGATTTTGCGTGCGGCTTCGGCGGGAATTGCAGAATGGCCTGGCGCTCTGCGTGGCGATCCGGACCCGCCGGAAAGCGAACCAGAAGTCCCGGCTTTCTTCCGATCGGCCCTATCGAGTTCCGCGCCTTGCATGGAGATAATCTGGCTCGCGCTCGATAAGTCCAATTCGTAGGTATTTCCTTGAGACCCGCGACCGGTGCCGCTCCGAGTGTGCGCAATTCTCGCAGCCACTCGGCAGGGAAGTCCCGGCGTGAACTCCGGCGTGACCCCTTGCCTAACCCGGAGCGTGTCCCCGGACATAACCTCTTGCGTAACAATGTTTGGCTGCGCGGCATCGAAGTCAATTGAAGGCGAAATTCGTGCACCCGACAATCGTTCGGCAATCGTTCGACGATAGGGCGCCACACCCCACACATTCGATAACGGCCCAAGGATAAAAAGGTCCATAATCCGCGCAGTGAGAATGCCATGAAAGCCTGCTTGCTTCGTACTCCCGCCCGCGTCGAGACCAATCCGCTCGATTTCACAGACGTTGCCGCGCCGCGCCCGGCTCGGGGCGAGATTCTGGTCCGCGTTCGCGCCTGCGGCGTCTGCCGCACGGATTTGCACGTCGTGGAGGGCGAATTGCCCCCGCGCAAGTCGCCGATCATACCGGGCCATCAGATCGTTGGTGTGGTCGAGGAGAATGGACCCGATGCCAAGCGTTTCGCCAAGGGCGCGCGCGTCGGCATCGCCTGGCTGCATAGCACCGATGGCGTCTGCGAATACTGCCGCGCCGGCGCCGAAAACCTGTGTGACCATCCTACCTTCACGGGCTACACCGTGGACGGCGGCTACGCCGAGTACGCAGTCGCTCCCGAGGATTTTGTCTATCCCATTCCTGAGAGCTTTGCCGACGAGCAAGCCGCGCCCTTGCTCTGCGCGGGAATTATCGGATTCCGTTCGCTGCGGCTTTCTGGAATCAAAAAGGGCGGCAAATTGGGGATATACGGTTTTGGCGCGGCCGGCCACGTGGCCATCCAGGTCGCGCGATATTGGGGCGCGGATGTTTATATATCCACGCGGGACGAGCGCCACCAGCGGCTGGCGCTGGAGCTGGGAGCTTTGTGGGCTGGCGGCACCGTGGCCGAGCCGCCCGTCAAGCTGGACGCCGCCATCATTTTCGCGCCGGCCGGAGAGATTGTTCCCGCCGCGCTCAAAGCGCTGCGCAAAGGCGGAACTCTGGCGCTCGGCGGCATCCATATGAGCCCAATTCCGCCCCTCGACTATAACTGGCTCTATCAGGAGCGGGTGATTCGCAGCGTCGCCAACAACACGCGTGAGGATGGCCGGGAGTTTTTGCGCATCGCCGCCGAAATTCCCATTCATACCCGCGTGCAGCTCTTCCCGTTGCGCGAAGCCAATCGGGCGCTGAACCAACTGAAGAACGACGCTATCAGCGGCGAGGCGGTGCTGATTCCGTCGGACGAAGCGCGTGAAGTCTGCATCGTATAGTTGGATAGAAACGTATCGTGTGGTTCTATAGTTGGCGCGACCGATTCAAATGAGCCGACGGCACATGAGCCTCAAGGAATATCGAAAGAAAAGGCGCTTCGACGTCACCCCTGAACCATCAGGAGACGCCGAATCTCGCCCACTCCGGCCAAAGATCTTCTCTACGTCATTCAAAAGCACCAGGCCTCGCACCTGCATTACGATTTTCGCCTGGAGTGGAATGGCGTGCTGCTCTCCTGGGCCGTGCCCAAAGGGCCCTCGCTCGATCCATCGGTCAAGCGTCTGGCCATGCAAGTCGAGGATCATCCCCTCGAATACGGCAACTTCGAGGGCATCATTCCCGAGGGCGAGTATGGCGGCGGAACGGTTATGGTTTGGGACCATGGCACCTGGACGCCCGAGTCGCCCGACGCCGATGCGGCGCTTAAAAAAGGCGACCTGAAGTTCACGCTGCACGGCGACAAGCTGAAGGGCTCCTGGGTTCTGGTGCGCACGCGAGGATTTGGCGGCTCCAAGCGAGCCTCCTGGCTGCTCATCAAGCACCGCGACCGTTTTGCGTCCACCAAGGACATCACAGTCGAAGGGCCGCGCTCGGCGCTTACTGGGCGCCTGATGGCGGAGATCGCGCGAGAGGCTGGAGGAGATGCGGAGAAAGCGGCTGAGGCTGATCCTCCGGATTTGCTCAAGCCGCCGAGAGCCAAGCGAACCTCCGCGCCCGCGCGGCGCTCCGCTCGAACACGAATTCGCGCCAAATGACGCCCGCTGCCCCAGCACCTCGCGCATGTCTTTGCCCGTATTTTCGCCCGTGTTTGTGCCCGCATTCTTGAACGATGCCCAGTAGCTCCTGACGGTGCCTGATGCCTTCCGGCAAGGATCGAATCCCATTCCGCGTCAAGCCGATGCTGGCTGCTTTGGTTCGCAAACCTTTCCACACGCCCGGATGGACCTACGAGGAAAAGTATGACGGCTACCGAATCCTGGCCTATAAAGAAGGCGATCGCGTAACGCTGCTTTCCCGCAACGCCAACGACCGCACCGCGACCTACGCGTCGGTGGCTCGCGCCGTCGCGCAAATTCGCGCCCGCACGGTTCTGCTCGATGGCGAAGTGGTGGCTTTCGATAAGGAAGGCGTCTCGCGCTTTCAGCTCCTGCAAAACGGCGCCGCCGCAGCTGTTTACGCCGTCTTCGACTGCCTTTACGCCTCCGGACGCGACCTGCGCCGCGAACCGCTTCGCATCCGTCGCCCCGCCGCGGAGTCCGCCATCGGCGCAATTAAAGGACTGATGATCTCGCGCCGCTTGGCCGAGAACGGTCTGGAAGCATTCAAGATCGCTCGGAAGCGAGGATACGAAGGCCTGGTGGCCAAGGATCTCTCTTCTCCTTACGTCGAAGGCCGCTCGTCCAAATGGCTGAAGGTCAAGGTGCATCAGGAAGAAGAGATGGTCATTGCCGGCTTCACCCAGCCCGAAGGCTCGCGCCATCACTTTGGCGCGCTGCTCTGGGCGCGTATGAAAATGGCGAGCTGCGCTACGTGGGAAAAGTGGGAACCGGATTCACCGGCGATACGCTGGCCTCGCTCTACGCCAAATTCAAGCCGCTGGTCCGCTCCACGCCTTCCTTCGCCGACCCGCCGCGGGAGAAGGGCGTCACCTATCTGCGGCCCAAACTGGTGGCGCAGATTGCCTTTCAGGAATGGACTGCGGACCGCAAATTGCGCCAGCCCGTCTTTCTCGGATTGCGCGACGACAAGCGGGCCGAAGAAGTGCAACTGCCGCCGAAAAGCTCGCTCTGAGCTTTTAGGAAGCTGTGCCGACGTTCTCCGCCGCCGGTTCGTTGGCAGCTGCGGTTTCTGCGGCTGCCTCTGCGGCCGCCGCCGCCGCCGCGGCTTGCTCGTCGATGTAATCCACCAGGCAAAGCCGCAGGTTGCCGGCATTGCTCGCGTAACTCAGGCCCGTTTCCAGTTCCACCAATCCCGCGCGAATCAGCCTTTCCAGTTCGCCGTCGAAATGTTGCATGCCTTCCTGGCTGCCGTCGGTCATGGCGTCCACCAGGCTCTTGCCTTCGCCTTCGCCTTTTTCAATGTATTCGCGGGTGCGCATGGTGGACTTCAGAATTTCCAGCACGGCCACGCGGCCCTTGCCTTCGCGCTTGGGCAGCAGGCGCTGCGAGATGATGAAGCGGAAAGCCCGCGCCAAGCGGTTGCGGATGGCTTGCTGGTCCGATAGCGGAAAGACGCCCACGATGCGCTCGACGGTCTTGGAAGCGTCGATGGTGTGCAAGGTGGAGAGAACCAGATGGCCGGTTTCGGCCGCTTCCAGCGCGATTTCGATCGTTTCCTTATCGCGCATTTCGCCCACGAAGATAATTTTCGGCGCCTGGCGCAGAGCGGCGCGCAGGGCCAAAGCGAAGGTGGGCGTATCGCTATACAGCTCGCGCTGATGAATGGTGGCCTTCTTGTGATTGTGGCAAAACTCGATGGGGTCTTCGATGCTCAGGATATGGATGGCGCGCTCGCTGTTGGCGCGATCGATGATCGCCGCCAGCGTGGATGATTTGCCGGACCCGGTGGGCCCGGTGACCAGCACGATGCCGTTGCGCAGATGCACCACTTCCGCCAGCTGCGGCGGAAGCTTGAGGTCGTCAAAGTTGGGAATGACGTTGGGAATCACGCGCATGACGATGGCGTGGGTCCCGCGCTGGCGGAAAATGTTCACGCGAAATCGGCACAAAGACGGGATGGCGTAGGAAAGGTCCGTCGAGCCCTCTTTCTCCAGCTTCTCCCGCGCGTACGTGTGCGTCCCCATCAGGTCGTTGGCGATTTGGCGGGTATGTTCGGGCGTCAGCCGCTCCAGGCCCTGAAATCTCAATTCCACCAGCTGGCCGCTGCTTTCGATCTGCGGCGCGTGGCCGGGAGAGAAAATCAGGTCGCTGATGTGCTCGCGGCCCTTGATCATGGCGGCGATGAGCTGCGCGGTGGGAACGCCGGCCGCGGCGGGTTTCGTTTCTGTTGTGGTGGTCATGGGGTCCTAGGGTGATTGCAAGAATGAGAGAAACCGCGTTTAGTTTACCCGTTTCTAAACAGGACATTTGGTGCCAGCTTCGGCTCTTGTGCCGATCTCGTTCATAACGCGCAGACCGCACCTCCCCATACTCTTGGCACTTGATTCTGCGGCTGGCAACTGCAACCGCATCGCTTCGCCACCAATAGGTTGCAGGGTTACTGCCCCGGTCGCCGCGCCGGACTCCGCCTTGAAATCTGGCGAATAAAGAGATGATAATGAGCAACGTATTCGATTCGCGGAAACCTCCGTTATAGGAAGAACGTCCAGTAAGTGTGTTTCGAGGAGGACCTTCATCATGAGAAAAGCGATCCCGGCCACCGCCTTGCTTTTCATTTTTGCGGCTGCCCCTCTGTTTGCCCAAAATCCAGGCGGCTTTCGCGGCAATCACCAGCGCGACCTCGCCACAATGGTGCAGATGAGAGTGAAGCGATTGACCACGCTGCTCGATCTCACTCCCGGCGAGCAGGCTGCGCTCACCGACCTCTTTACGAAAAACGCCACCGCCAACCAGCCGTTGATGTCCAGCATGCGAACGGCGGAGCAGGCCCTGCGTACTGCCGAGAAGAATAACGACACCGCCGGAATTCAATCCGCCTCCACCCAAATTGGCACCATCACCGGCCAAATGACGGCGAATCGCGCTTCGCTCAACATTGGTATCGCCCAATCCCTGAGCCCCGACCACTTGGCCAAATATAAGGCGCTCGGCCCGGCAGCCGGCGGCGGTCCAGGGTTCCGTGGTGGTCCTGGCGGCGGTCCCGGCTGGCGCGGTGGTCCTGGCGGCCCTGCCGGCCAGTAGAAACAGGCGTAACCGAACGGCATTTTTTCCATACCCGTTGCGATCGGCAATCGCGTGTAAGACGCGACGAAAAGCCCCAGGGCCACTCACAAACAGCGTGAGCGCGCCCTGGGCTACAAGGCCCTCGCCCCACCGCATTATTGCGTCGCCCTCCATGTTGCGTGTGTCCCCCTGGTCTTTTTTTGTAAGTGCGCATTCTAAAGAACTTTAAGTCGAATGATTTTGTAAGTGCGCATTCTGCTCGGGTTGCGGGTGCGTTTGCGGAAGTGCGCATTCTGCAGCACTTACGCGTGTCGGCGTGAGGCGCTCGAGATCGTTCAGAAGGCGGCGCGCTTCGCGTTGGCTTTCGGGCGAGGCGTCGAATTTGCCGTCGAGAAGATCGACGGAGCGATTCAAGAGATCGACGTAGTTCTGGGCGAAGCGCTTCGCGTGCGTTGCGGCGACTTCCTCGACTCCCGTTCGTCATCTCGAGACGACGATCCTAGGGATCGCGGTTGCGGTCTAGAGAATGCGCTGGTCGCGGATGCGTTTGCGGCGGCGCGGAGTCGGCGCCACTTGCTGGAAGTGGTATCTCGCGGCGACGGTTTCTCAGGGATCGGTCCGGCTACTGGGGGATCCTCCGCTGGAAGCTTGGGATGCGACGGTGCGCTCGGCGATGCTGCGCGGCGAGGGCGGCGCGGGCAAATGGGAGCGGCGGCCTTGGCAGCAGGCGGGTCAGGTTGCGGCGTGAGGGTTGACTGCAAAGGACTTTGCTAAGCGGCGAAAGCTCGACTTTGCGATCGCCGCGAAGCTCGTCCTGGTGGGTAGACGTTCGCGGCGGGAGGGTAGACTTTTCGCCGCCGAATCTTCCGGTCCCAGGCGGACCTTCAGATTCTCCTGCCAGGCTTTTGGCCGAAGGCGGAGATGGCTTCGGCGCGGACGCCGGGAACGGTTTGGAGCAGAAGCTGGGCGATATAGCCGAAGGCGACAGCGTCCTTGCGCGTGATGTGATTTTTCGCGAGAAGGCGAAAGACCTGGCCGAGGGCGCGGTTCACTCCGGTGGCGGTGGTGAGGTCGGCGGCGAGAGCTTCGAGTTCGGGGGCCAAGGCAAATTCGCGCTCGGGAAGAAGGGCGAAGATTTCCTCCTGGCGAGCGGCATGGAAGAGGCAAAAATCGGGATGATGATCGGCGCGGAGCATGCGGCATTGGCGCTTGTCGGAAGAGAGAAAGCGACAGCGCGGAGGTTCGGGCGCCGGTGTGAGAGCCTTAGCGTAATCCTCGTTCAGGAGCGGATCGATATGGGCAGCGGAACAAGGAGGCGGAGGGACGGGGCCGTTGAGTGTTTGTTGTGCGGTAGTCATATGCAATGTTATCGGGGAGGTAAACCGGCATCAATGGTACTGGTGTTGAGAAGATGGAACGGGCTGTGGAAAAGGCGGAAGGGATAGGCTCAAAACGAAGACTGACCAGCATACCCCGGCATTCAAACGTCAGTTGAGCTAATCAGTGTTTCAAATGCTGCCCAGCTGCCAAAGACCGTACAAAAAAGGGCCGCCGAGAATAGGTAACGATCAACTTCTCGCTTGGATGGGTTTGGCCGAGGTGCCCTCGAAGTCGGTCGTACTCGTAGAGCATGATGCGACCGATGTTATGCCGGGTGGCGTACCTCGGGTCCAGAGCCTGGTCTGCAAACACCTTGATAACTTTCTCCTCAAAATGCACTTCACAATTGAGAGGAAGGTTTAGAATGTCTTTCCGAGTCCGGGCATACCTGAAGGCGGGAATTAAATCACTCTCCTCGAAAGGCAAAAGATTCTGGTACTCCACGATCTTGTAAGCATTATGAAAATTACCAATGAAATCGATAACCGTACAGTACGTCTTGCCTGAGTATTGCCTCAGTCCCCGACCGAGTTGCTGGTAGAAGATCCTTTTCGATTCGGTAGGCCTAAGAAAGAGCAAGCACTCGACGAAGGGAAGGTCGGCCCCCTCATTGAAAACGTCTACGGTGCAGAGCACGTGTATGTCACCGTTCGCAAGCTTGCCCAGCAGTTCTTGTCTCTCGTCAGCCGTCGTCTCGGAGATGTAGACTCCTGCCGGAACCCCGGATTTGTTAAAGCTTTTTGCTACACGACGCGCAGCTCGTGGGTGCAACAGAACGCAATTGTTGCTTTTCCGTGTGCTTTCTCCCTCCATTTCTGAATGATCGCATGGTCGCGCTTCGGGATTACAGCGCCCACTCCAAATCACGGATGTTATAACGACCATTTGTACGGCTGATCTGCGAATAATCGATGTATCATCGAAACAGCCGAAATAATGGTATGGGCTCAAAATCCCTGGAGTCGATTCCGTCGCGGAGCTCAAAGTTTGTCTACGACGTTTCCAGCACATAGTTGATAGATGTCTTGGCGATCGCCACGAAACGGCGTTGCGGTTAAACCAAGCAGAAAGCGCGGACTAGCGTTCTCTAGCAGTTTTCGGTAGGACGGAGCCGCAGCGTGATGGAACTCGTCGATTACGACATAATCGTAGGGGTCGAGGCTAAACTTCATTCAGATGCCTGGAGAAAAGCTGGATCGTGGGGATATTCACGCGATAGGGGGTCGAGAGGCCGGCGCGAGAGCTATGCCGCTTGATATTTGCGGTTCCAAAGACCGCCTCAAATTCGGATTGGGCAACGTACCAGAATCTCTGCCGTGTGCGCCAGATAAAGGACGTGCTGAGCGTTGGTTTTGAAGGCGTCTTCTGCGGCGATTCTGGTCTTACCGCTCCCTGGCGGTAAGACAATAAGCCCCGCTGATTCCCCGGCGCGAATGGGCTCGGGCTAATGCCTCGAGCGCGTCTTTTTGGGGGAAGATGTTTAGTAGGCGTTTGGCTGGAGAGTAACCGCAACTACATCTTCCGGAAATGACTTTGCGTGCGTCCCTCGGACATAAGAACCCATACGCGACGAACAGCCGACCTAGGTCCACCGCATCTAAAATCGCGTAGTTGCAGCCAAGGCGCAGAGCGGTCGACACAAACTGTTCCTTCGCACCATCCAGGATGGTGCCAGGCGCCGCGAAGATGGCGATCGCAAGTCCCGTAATTTTCTCGAGCCTATATATCTGGTGCGCCACATCTTTCGGTCTAACCTGTAGGGAAGGCTCGTCCCTTAAGGATGAAGGCTGCCATGCCGGTCAGCTTTTGTATGGATAGTTTATGCGTGAAGATGTCAGCTATTTCTGCGGGACCGTGAGGAGTCTCGTTAGGGTCGTGAAGAATAATTCGTAGGTACAGCTCCAGTTCGGTCTTTTCGTCCAGCCCTCGTACGGCGGCAATTACCTGCTCCGAGATGGAGCCCTCAGAAATGCTACGCACCGCGCTAAAGCTGTCAAAATCATCGATGCGCTTGAGCAGACCGATTCCAGCAATAGGTGTGGACATTTGTGCATTTTAACTCCTATCGGGGATACCTAAGGTTGTTGTTGCAAAAGCAAGGCAGTTGCCGGAGTCGCCCGGGGGAGATTCCTGGCGAGGGATCCGGCGCGAGGGACTCGCTTCGGCTTGCGAGTCGCGATGAAATCGGAAGCTCGGTTCGGAAGGAGTGCCGCGACGCTGCTCTCGTTTCAGTCTACAAGGAGTTTTCGGTGCGCCACGCAGCGTGGGTTGAATCATCGTCAGACTCGTGGGCATTTCGCTTCGAGATGTAAGACAATAATGAAATGCCATCGATCACTAAAATCGGCGCCGCCGAACCGCTATTTGAACGCCGGGGGCGGAGGACGCAACCGAGGCGCGGGCGCAAGCCTGGGCCGCCGGCGCCAGCACTCCGACCAAGGGCAAGACAGCGGGACTGATTCATCTGCTGAATGAGGCTTGGCCGTTTCGTCCGGCCGCACGATGGCTTCTGCTGTTTGGCCTCGGTCTGATGGCCATCAATCGGCTGGCGGGGCTGGTCCTGCCGGCATCCACGAAGTTCCTGGTCGATAACGTGGTGGGCAAGCATCAGGTGCGCCTGCTGGTGCCTCTGGCGCTGGCGATCTGGGCGGCAACGGCGGTGCAGGGAATCACTTCCTTCACGCTGACGCAACTTCTCTCCAAAGCGGCGCAGCGCATGATCGCCGACCTGCGCAAACAAGTGCAGGCGCACATCGGCCGGCTGCCGGTCGCTTTTCACGATGCGAATAAGACCGGCGCGCTGGTCTCGCGGATCATGAGCGACGTGGAAGGCCTGCGCAATCTGATCGGCACGGGCCTGGTGGATTTTGCGGGCAGCATGATGACCGCCGTTGTTCGCGCTGATCGTGCTGCTGCGCATCAGTGTGTTCATGACGGCAGTGGCCTTCGGCGATCCTGGTGGCTTTCGCCTTGGCGCTTGAACAAAGCCATTGGCACCGATCCGCCCGATCTTTCGCGCGCGGTCAAAGCTCAACGCGGAGGTGACCGGCCGGCTGACGGAATCGCTTGGCGGCGTCCGCGTGGTGAAGGGCTACCACGCGGAGGAGCGCGAAGAGCGCGTGTTCGCCGGGGGCGTGCAGCGGCTGCTCGACAATATCCTGAAGACGCTCACGGCGACGTCGGTGATGAGTCTTTCCGCGACCGTGCTGCTTGGCGCTGGTCAGCGCGCTGATCATGTACCTCGGCGCCACGCGGATCCTTGCCGGCACGATGACCCTGGGCACCTTCCTGACCTATGTCGCCTTCCTGGCGATGCTGGTCGCGCCGGTGTCTCAGATCGTGAGCATCGGCACGCAACTGACCGAAGGCATGGCCGGGCTCGAACGCACGAGCGACATTCTGGCGGAAAAGCCCGAAGACGCCGATCCGCGGCGCACCGTCTCGATCGGCGAAGATTCGCGGCGAAGTCGTGTTTGAAGACGTGGACTTCGCCTACACCGAGGGCAAGCCGGTGCTGCACGACGTGAGCTTTCGTCGCGCAGCCGGGCACCGTGACGGCGCTGGTCGGGCCCTCCGGGGCGGGGAAGTCGACGATCATCGGCTTGATCGCGGCGTTTTACACGCCGACCGTCGGGCCGCGTGCTGGTGGATGGCATCGATCTCTCGACGGTGCGGCTGGATAGCTATCGGACGCAGCTTGGGCGTGGTGCTGCAGGAGACATTTCTTTTCGACGGCACGATCCGCGAAAACGTGACCTTCTCGCGGCCCGAGGCGACGCAAGAGGACGTGATCTGGCCGCCTGCCGCATCGCGCGCGTGGATGAATTCGCGGAAGCGTTTCCGGAAGGCTACGACACCGTTGTCGGCGAGCGCGGCGTGAAGCTCTCCGGCGGGCAGCGGCAACGCATCTCGATCGCGCGGGCCATTCTGGCCGATCCGCGAATCCTGATCCTCGACGAAGCCACCTCCAGCCTGGATTCCGAGTCCGAGGCGCTGATCCAGGAGGGGCTCGTCCTACCTGATGCAGGGGCGGACCACCTTCGTGATCGCGCACCGGCTCTCCACTATCCGCCGGGCCGACCAGATTCTGGTGGTGGAGGCGGGCAGGATTATCGAACGCGGCACGCACGAATCGCTCTACGCGCTGGGCGGACGCTATTTCGATCTTTACACCAAGCAGCACGGCCTGGAGGCCAATCTGTTTCTGGCGCCGGGCGAAGGCGATACCTCCGGCGATCGCGGCGATGAGGGAAAAACGAAGCGGCGAAAATGGGAATGGCTCCGAGGCGATCCGCGGGCATGGGAACGACAATGAACCGAATTTGGCGCGGGCTGCGAGAATTCTCCGCGGGCAGACGGGAGTGTTTGCTCGTAGGCCGCGACGGCCAATTCATTCGGTAATATGCCGCTGCGCTGCGATTTACTCGCGGTTCAAGGCTGATTTCCGTGAGCTTCTGGAAATGGTAACCCATGATCGCCAGGCGAATCGCAGAGCCGAAGGATTGCCGGTAACGCGTGCTGGCCGCCATGAAAAGCCGCCAATACGAGAAAGCGTGGCGGCTGAAAATTCCCTGCTTGAGAATGGATCGGGCCAGAGCCTGACAATCGGAGAGGTCAGCCGCCTGTAGCTCGTGTGTGGCTGGTATTGAGCCAGAAATTTGCGCACTCGCGCGTAATAAATGTCGGGACGGTAGATGTGCTGCAGGATGGATCGGTAACCCTCCAGCAGGCGCTGCGGGTCCATCCGCGGCATGAAAATTCAACCGGAAATCGAGATTGTTCCCGTTGCCGTCGCCGACGATGCGGCCTTCTTTTTGCAGGCGGCGATAGAGTTGCGTGCCCGGAATTGGCTTGCAGCAGGCCAACCATGGCCAGCGGAATCGCGCTTTCCTGGATGAAATCGACTTGCCGGGCAAAAATATCCTCGGGATCGTTGTCGAATCCCACGATGAACCCGGCCATCACTTCCATGCCGTAGCGCTGGATGCGCCGGACGCTATCCAGCAGGCTGCGCCGCGTGTTCTGCATCTTCTGCGCTTCCTTGAGGCTCTCCTCGGCCGGCGTTTCGATTCCCAGGAAGACGCGGTCGAAGCTGGCGTCCTGCATCATCTGCAGCAGTTCCTCGTCGTCGGCCAGATTCACGGAGGCCTCGGTGTAGAAAGTGAACGGCCGGCCGTGCCGAGCGTTCCATTCCGCCATCACCGGCAGAAGCTCCTTCACCTTGCGCTTGTTGCCGATGAAGTTGTCGTCCACGATGAAAATCGGGCCGCGCCATTTGCGCGCATAGAGCTGGTCGAGTTCGGCCACCACTTGCTCGGGCGATTTGGTGCGCGGCTTGCGGCCGTAGATCTCGATGATGTCGCAGAATTCGCAATTGAAAGGGCAGCCGCGCGAATACTGGATGGCCATGGCGCTGTAGTATTTCGGCATTGATCAGGTCGAGTTTCGGAAGCGGCGTGGTGATCAGTCCGGGCAGTTCCGCGCGCTTGATACAGCGGCTTGGCGGTTCCTTGTTCCAGATCGGCCGCGAGTCCCGCGACCAACTCCTCCGCTTCGCCCACGACGACGTGGTCCGCATACAGCGCCAAATCCGTCATGCAACTGCTGATCGGCCCTCCCACCACGGTGCGCAGCCCGCGTTCGCGGCAGCGGGCCAAGGTTCGCAGCATGCCGTCCTTTTGCACCAGCATGGCGCTGATCATCACCACGTCGGCCCACTTCAGATCCGCATCGGTGACCGGGCGAATATTGATGTCCACCAGGCGCTGTTCCCAGGTTTTCGGAAGCATGGAAGCGACCGTCAACAGGCCCAGCGGAGGAAAAACCGACCGTTTGCCTTCGAATGGCAGAGCGTGCTTGAAACTCCAGTACGTGTCTGGCCACTCCGGATACACGAGAAGCGCTTTCATGTGCGAGATACCGCCTATGTTAGGTGATTTAGATTCCGTCCCGACGCGCGCCACTGCTCATTGCGGCGGCACCTCCATCATATGCTCGCTGAGGCGTTGGCGGCAATCGGAATCGTGGCGAGTTACAGGCTGGCGCGTTCGGTTCGATTGGTCTTGCGGGAGAAAGTAGGACGCGATGAGGGGCGCGGCAGAAAGAGTTCAGGCTTTGCAGTTTGCGACGCGCGCGGACATGCGGAACCGCTCGAGGTTCCCGCGGACGTCGTGCCCCACATCGAGTCGTGTGCGATTGCGCCGCCGCCGCATGCGGGTGCGGGCGTGAAGGCTGGATAAGTGCGAGCGGGATAATCGGAGTCGTGGGTGTCCGGCCAGCCCGGCGTGCAAACGAAACAAACCAGGAGGAGAGCTGCGGGCAGCGCGCGAAGAAGATGGAGACGAGTTCGCATGCATAAGAATTGATTCAGGAAGGGGCGAACAGGGATAGGGCAGATGGGCCAGTTTGAATGGTATCGGCCAGCTAGGTGTACTAGTTCCCGCTGGGCTTCATCCTGGCCTTAAAGCTGGTTTTGGCCCTCGTTTTTTGCCCTCATCTCCGTCGTCAAGCGGGGTCTCGTTCCCGGCCTGGGATTTGGCTCAGTACGCGGGTTCCGTTTTGGGTTCGAGCTCGTGGGGGCGTTTTGTTCGGTGGAGAAAATATGCAGAATCTAAAGGACTTGGCATGACTTTCGATCGAAAAGCGAATGGTCGGGTGTTTGCAGTATCCCGTGCGGGTGCATTCCAAGTCGACGTTATGTGGAAAGAGCCGAGTGAGGGGGAAGGGGCTTACTCGACTCCGGATGCAGAACGTCCCACCTGCCTCTGAGAGGGAAGCTAGGATGGATGACCCCACGCGCCGGCCGGAGACGGCCGGAACCGGAATGCACCCCTCTCACCTGCGTCAATCTCCAGTAGTTAACACGCTGCGTTGGGCTCATCCGCCGACAAAGAACATCGCTGGAGCATAAAGTGGCGATTGACATTGCCCACACTCCCCGGGGACCGGACGATCAAATTCATTTCCAGGCAAGGATACTTACTGCCGTAAAGGCGGCCATTATTGCCACCCGTCCCGATGGGACGATTGTTTACTGGAATCCGTTTGCGGAAGAACTTTACGGATGGCGAGCGGAAGAAGTCATTGGCCGTAACATCCTGGACATCACCGTTCCGATGGATAACCCGCAGTCTGCCGCAGACATTATCGCTTCTCTCCATGCAGGAAAAAGTTGGGAGGGAGAGTTCACGGTGAGGCATAGAGATGGAACTCATTTTACGGCATCCGTGACGGACTCCCCGATTTTCGACGAAGCTGGAGTCCTGATCGGAATCGCAGGTGTGAGCCGCGATCTCACCACGCTGGCCAAGGCGCGTCTCGAATTGGAACGGCTGGTGCAGGAGCGCACAGCCGAACTCAAGGCGGCCAACAAGAATCTCCATCAATTATCGGCAAGCCTGATCCGATCGGAAGATGAAGTACGGTGGCGTGTCGCACGCGAGTTGCACGAAAGCGCGGGGCAGGACCTGGCGGCGCTAGACCTGGACCTCGCTGCCATTGGGGGCGAAGTTAGAAAAAAGAGCCCGGAACTTGCGAAGCGGATCTTAAAAACTTGCGAATTTGCCGAGGGCATATGCGACCACTTGCGCACGATGTCGTATCTGCTGCATCCCCCCTTGCTCGAGGAATTGGGTCTCGCATCCGCACTTCGCCATTACGTGGATGGATTTTCAGCCGATAGCAACATCCAAGTCGATTTGGAGATTTCGCCGGATTTTGGCCGACTTGCGGGTGGCATGGAACTCACGTGTTTTAGAATCGTGCAGGAGGGACTGACGAATATTCATCGTCACTCTAAGAGCGCCACGGCGGCGATAACTATACGTTATGAGGGGAAGCGTGTCCTGGTTGAAGTGCGGGATGCAGGCAGAGGTATACCGCTCGAGCGGCTGCCGGAATTGGAGTCAGGCGGTGGTGATGTGGGTTTCGCCGGGATGCGGGAACGTATAACAGATCTGGGCGGCACTTTGGAAATCAGGTCGGATGCGAAGGGTACAGTTGTCGTTGCTATCCTGCCGTTCAAGCGTGCGATTACCGCTCTCATGAGGACGTCAAAGGGAGCCGGATTCGTCGTAGTGCCAGCGCACATCGGAAATCAGGTCGGACGATGACAGCACTTCGTCGATGAGCCTCAAGGCGTCAAATTCCACGTTCTTCGGCTGAGCGTGAAAGATGCGAGCCAGGATTCCTCGCCTGCGTTCCAGCAAACCTAGCCAAGCTGAACCTTGGTACAGAATCAAAAGATCATAGGTTGCTCCGCGGAAGTTGAACCGAACGATCCATCCGACATCCTTGTGACTAATCATGGGCTCGACAGCGGCATCGCGCCGTGCCAGTTCGTGTATCAGCCAATTGGCCAGGTCACTCCCGAAAGCACGAACGCTGACGAAATGCTTTTCAGGCGAGGAGGTATTGAATGCGTTGCTTCGGAAGCTGACGATCATGCGGGTCGATCTCACGCCTAGGGTGAGTCTAGCGTCGTCAGGATGAGATCATCAACCGAGGCGGGGCACCTCCCCGCCCGGCTTCCTTGTCTTAATTCCTCGACGAAGGAAACTTTAGGGATTTGTCGGTTCGGGCTGCGGTTTGTGGCTGACCTTCATGCGAATATCTGGCCAAAACTCCTTCAAGAGGTTTGCTATACCGTCTATGCCGATTTGCGTGGCCCACTTCGCTCCTGTTTGGCCCATGGTGCGTTCCTGGCTGGGATAATACAAATCCGAAGCCCCGGCTCCCAGCCCATTGCCAACGATTTCTGAGAAATTAAACATCGTACCGCCCGAATCAGATCTGGTGATGACAAGCCGAGTGACCGCATAACCTGCGCGGCGGAAGAACCCTCCATGAAGCCGTCCCAAGGTGTAGTAGCGCGGGTCTTCACGCGTGAGGGAAGGCACAATGGCTTCAGTAAAGTAGTTTCCGACAGCCTCATCCGCAAACGAATGCCAGTAATAGCGGGCGGAAGCTGCTGCTCCGTCATCAAACTCAGGACTCGCATTCGTGGCTTGGCTATAGCCCGCCAGTAGCCCGGCGAGAATGAACGCCGAGTAATCAAAGCTATCCTGCGTGGCGAGCCAAAACTTCTGTTTGACTCTTAGCGCTGGGAGATGCGTGTCGGCGCTTACCGCCCGGTAATTGGGAATTACCCAAAAGATGCGCTTAGTCTGCTCGCCGTGGGAATCACAGGGTCGTGCGACATCGGTCGATGGCATTTGCTGTCCATCTGACTGAGCCGGTTCCGGGGGTGCGTGGGTTCCGCCGCTGGGTGGTTCAGAGGAATCGCTTCCGCTTCGCGACTGCGAAGCTGGCCGGGAAGGTGGCGTTTCAGCCGAAGAGGTCAACGGTACACTCTGAGCGGACGTGAGAACGGCTGAACACAGGATCAACAGAAGTCCTCGTAGAGCACCGGTGGAAAGGCGAGAACGCACGAATGGCCATAGCGATTGTATTTCACGGTTATCTCGATACCTTCGACATTCACGTTTCGATTGTTTCGGACTTCAGATTGCCATGCGCGAAACTCCTTGAACCAGCGCGTTACAGCGATGGGCTTTCAATCTTCCTCTATTGCGGCCACGTGGCTGAGGGGTCGAGGTTCACGATCGGCTGGGCGCCGGTCGTCGGAACTTGCGGGCGCAGATATGGTCGGTTAGCCGTTTTGTGGCACGAATAGCAATCCTCAAGCAACATTTTGTATTGCCCGGCAAACTCCTTACTATCCTTCATGTCGATAATCGTCTTCAGCTTGGTCAAGCTGCCCTTGTCAATGCCGTCAAAGATATTCGCCATATCCACCGGATTGCCGTCGGCTCCCTTAGGAGAGGGATTCACCCGTACCTCCCATCGCATGCGGTTGCGCATCTCGCCTAGGTAGTAATTGGCCAGAGGCCAATTCTTCTTATCGCCTGCAAACCAAAGGTTGGCGGCGAACATTGCCACATCAACCATGGGGTGAGAATTCGGCGGCGTAATATCTCTGAGGTGGGTCACGTCCGCTACCAGCGTCGCTTGAGTCACTGGCGGATTTTGTTGCGCCACGGCAGTGGAGTGCTCCCATGCCGCAACGAACCAACCACCCAACATCGCTCCCAGAAGTAACAGGGCCGCACTTCCGAAACAATTGGGCTTTGCCATGTCAGAAAATTCTCCTTCGGTGGGATAGGGAACAGACCAACGACAATCGCGCCGCATTATAGTCCCAGAGCCTTGCCCCAAAACCATTCTCTCAATCAAGCGTGGAAGCTTCGGTCTAATGAGGTGTATTTTTGCACGATTCGGCACTTATTTGGCCCTAAGGCTCATAACATAAGCCACTAACGGCTTGTGGTCCGGGCTGTCAACCGGTATGTCGGGCATGCCTTTGTTTTGCGCGTCGGTGCTGGGCTTCACCAGGAATTTGGACACCTGTTCGGCCGTCAGCTTCGAGTGGGTAAGACTTGGAGCATCGTCGGTTCCTTCACCATTTTGTCCGTGGCAGTCATAACACTTGTACGCTTGGAACCGCTTTTTGCCTTCGGCAATTAGCGCATTTTGCTTCGCGTCACCGGCATCGGTTTTAGCTACAGGCTTCGATTGTGCAAGAGTTGTTCCCTTAGTGGTTGCCGCTTCGGATTTCATCCACGAAAACTGTCCAAATGTGATCGGACCGACCACCAATGCTAGAACAGAGCCGAACAGTATGAGTTGGACCCTGGGTGATTGAACGCGCATCTCGTCATCCCCTCGTTATGTTGAGGCCCGGTCGAATAGCCTCCTGTACGGGAATCTCTTTTCGTTAGTAGTATTCCAATAGACTCAAGCGGTCGGCGGGATCACTTCCCCTCGTGCCAGGTCATTTCGACTCCTATCGGTATTTCGTTCTTGACGGGAATAGCTAATAGCGACGGAGGATCAATTTTGAAATCCGAGAGTGTGGCCGGGATCGTCCCGGTGATGTGGATTTTGTCGCCATCCTTCGCCAATTGAAGAGGCACCTGCTTGAAGTCGGCGGTCTGGCCGGAGAACTGAATTTCGAGATCGGCATGGATCGTCCCCGAGAGAGCGATTCTCTGGCAGCCGCGTGCGCACCGTGACCAGCGGAAATTCAGCTCCGCGCACCGCTTGCAGCATGTGCAGATCGCGGTTGCTATCGCCCGAGTCGAATGACTTCACCGGCACTGCAATCAGAAACTCGCATTGACCTTCGTGGCATACGCCCTTGCCTTTCGCTGCGTGGCTCACGCCTTCGCTCCTGTGTAGCGGATGCGAAACGTGATAGGTCAGAGTGCTTTGATCGAGCACCCATTGCTGGTCCGTTTGGGCTAGTGCGGGAAGCGCGAAAAACAAGAAAAAGGGTAAGTACCCGTACATTCATTGGTTCGCTAGTCCTTCGGAAATTACCGCTTAGAACCTGACCGATACGGACAAAATTGCGGCCACGTATGCACCCGCCGTCACAACGGCAACGGCCCCGTGTGCGCTGGCGATCCCGTGAACTTTTTCGCCCTTACTCTTTTCATCGAAGGCCATAGCCCCGAGTATTGGGGTTAGGATCATGCCCGGACCATGAATCCACGCGAGGGCTTTGTGGACGCGAATTTGGCCGCGAGGTTGCGTCCCCGGAATCCTGGGAGCAAAGATCGCAAAATAGGCACTGGTGAAATATAGGTCCCCGGTGGCTGAACCCAATGCCAGATGCGCCCAACGAGCGCTCGTACTCGTATCCCTGCCGCCGGCTCCGAACGACGTGGCGACGGTGGCGATCAACGGAATCGTCGCGATCAGGCCGAGCCGCTGATGAATCTTCAGCATGTGCGAGCGCTTGTCGAGCCTGGCCTGGAGCTGAACGTCGGCCTGAGTCTGCGACGGGGAAAGGCCTAAATCTTCGAGCGTTGGCGCCTGCGGATTATTGGAAGGCGGCGCCTGATTTTGCGTATTCCCCTGCGAATTTGCTTGCGTCTGCTCCGCTCAACCAGGTTAGAAGCAGTTTGATCAGGAGCTGACGAAGAGGAGCCGGCTAGAACCTCACCCGGAGATTCGGCAGCCGAAGAGTTCGCATCTGGCGAAGGCTTCGGCTCGCTGATCGAAGGCGTCACGGGCGCATTGGCGAACGTTGCCGCTTTCGTAACGTCACTGCTTTGCGCGGAGGACGAAAATGCAACCGTGAGCAGACAGTAGGAAATCAGTGCCACAACTCTTGGATGGATTACTTTCATCATCTGATTGGCTCGCCTCTGAATCAAGTTCGCGAAAGATAGATCAACGCTAAAGGCCCATGCTTCTGTGGATCACTTCTGACCGCCTGGTTGCGCCGCCGGGTTCTGTTTGGGGGCGTTGAGGTCGCGCGACAGCATCAGCTTGAAGGTCAACTTGTCGGCCCCGTCCGTCACGCCAACTCCAACGCCCGTTTCTATATTCATGTACTTGTTGTTGTGATCCAGGACCGCCCAAACCTCGTGAAACTCGTCGTTCACTGGAAGGAAGTGGCGCAGGGGCCCGAAATCGGCATACTCCTCGACGGCCACCGCCCATTTGTCGTTGAGGTTGTAGGCGAGCCGCGCCGCTGGAACGAATTCGAGGTTCCCAAAACCGCCCGTGTAGTCGGTGTCTACAATCGGGTTGAAGACGAAATCGATCGGATGTAAATGCACGCCCACGATGGGCCGCACTTCGGAGGTAAACCTTTTGGACTCCCAATAGCTGTAATTGACGCTGAACTCGAAATTTACACCGTAGAAGAATCGTGGTCGTGGGCGTGCGGGCGCACGAACAGTTCTCGTATCTTGAAGCCGTTCAGCGACCCGCCGCGGCCTTGGGAGTAGGCGGTGTACACCGGAAAATAAAGCCCCTGCTCAAACCACGGAGCCACGCCGTAAGCCCATTCGACGGCACCGTTAACCGAGTCGTTGGGAATGATGCCCCCAGGGAAATCGGGGGTCTTGCGCCCGATAGGCGTAAAATTACTATGCACCATGACATTAAATACGCCCACTTCCTCGATCTCAGCGTCATAAACTTGGATTTCATCCGTTTGGGCAAGAGCGATTGAAGGCAACGCGGCGAGAACGGAAAGTAAACTCAAAACCATGAGGGCGCCGATTGCGAAACAACGGGGTGAGACAAACGGTAATCCTTGGCGTCCCCGATCCCCGTATGATTTGCATTTCCAGTTGGCATTTTCGGTGGTCCGCGAAGCAGCAAGATACTAAAGGAAAGCGCCTTGCAATTGGCTCGGAACACGGGAAGATGAACAAATCGTCATCTTAAGGAAATCGCTTCGTCATCTCCGTAAAGCGGCTAACATTTGAGGCGACGCGTGCATCCCATGTCTCAGACTGTCGGAGGCTTCTAATGCGATTGTTGCTGGTCGAAGATGATCGGCACATTCTGGAGTTTGTGAAACGGGCATTGTCGGAAGCGGGTTATCAGGTAGACGCGGCCGCAAATGCAAAAGCCGGAGAAGCGATGGCCTTAGAGAACCCTCACGATGCCCTCGTTATCGACCTGGGTCTTCCGGATCTCGACGGACTTGAGTTGATCGCCCGTTGTCGCGCCCAAGGCGTTTCCGCTCCCGTATTGATCTTGTCGGCCCGGCGTTCAGTAGACGAGCGAGTACACGGATTGGAGCAGGGCGGAGACGACTATCTTACGAAGCCATTCGCCATTGCAGAGCTGCTGGCAAGACTCAGAAATCTTCTGCGCCGATCGTCTGTTCCGCACAGTGAGCCCGTGCGGTTGCAAACCGCTGATTTGGAGCTTGACCTGGTGCGCCACGAAGCGCGCCGGGGCAGCCGTGTTCTGCAGCTCACGCCACAGGAGTTCTCGCTCCTGGAATACCTTTGCCGCAATGCCGGCCGCGTGGTAACTCGTAGCATGATTTTGGATGAAGTGTGGCGCATGCGAATCGATCCCGCAACGAACGTAGTTGACGTTCACATTTATCGCTTGCGGAGTAAAGTGGACGAAGATGCTTCGGAACCGCTTATCCACACGATACGCGGCGTTGGATACGTGCTCAAACATGTCTAAAATCTTGCGGCCAAGTGCGGCTTCACGCATCGCTATTTGGACAACTCTGGCTTTTGCACTGGGAACGGCCCTGGCGTTCTCGATTCTGTACATTCTTGTTTCCCGGAATATTCGAGAGCGCGGCGACGCATGGCTCAGTGGCGAAGCAGGAGTTCTTGCCCACGTCGCTTTGGATACTCCGCAAGATCGCTTGTACAAGAGAGTGCTTGGAGAAGTGGCAGAGCTTGCGACTCACGAATTGCCCGATGAACGGAACTCTCGCGGCCAGAATCTAAACTCCGTGTTTTTTCTGGAGGAATACCCGAACGCCAATCAACCCCGCTTGTGGGTTGGGCCAGGGTCAATGGATGATTTTCTCGGGGCAATTCGGGGGCAGAAGTTTGTTGAAGGCACGCCGCGTTCCATAAAAGTAGACAGCTCGCCGATACTATTCCGAGTGGTTTCGCAAAGCGTAGGCGATACCGGCGGAATCATCTATCTCGGGCTTTCTGAGCGCGGCGCCCTGTATCTGCTGCATGATTTGACGGGTATTTTCTTATTGCTTTGGGGGGGTACGGCTTTGATGGGCTTTCTAATCTCATACATGAGTGCCCGCCGTACTCTTGTTCGCGTCGAAAACATTACGGAAACTGTTGGGGGAATCGGGAGCGAGGAACTAGGCAAGCGTTTGCCTGAGCCATCGAGATCGGATGAGATTTCGCGCCTAGCGAAGACTTTCAATCTTATGTTGGATCGGATTCAGTCCTCTGTGAGCCAGCTCCGCTCTGTCACAGATGCGGTTGCGCACGACATGAAGGGACCGGTTACCTCGATTCGTGGAACGCTCGAATCCGCGTTGTGTAAGGAGCCTAACGCCAACTGGCGTGATGACGTTGGCGGAGCCATCGAAGGTCTGGATCGGCTCTTGTATCTGCTAAACACGACCTCGACCTTGCTGAAGCCCAAGGCGGGGCGCTTCACCTGGATCGCAGCAAGGTTGACTTCTCGGACGTCGTCAAACAACTTGTGGATGTGTATCAACCGGCCATGGCTGAGAGGCATCATGAGCTGGTTCTTGACGTTGAGCGCGGCGTTATAGTGCATGCTGACCTTTCGCTGATGACTCGTGTGGTAGAAAATCTGCTTGAGAACGAACTAACTCATTTGCCTATTGGACGCAAAATAGCTATCCGATTGCGGGTCACAACATGGAATCGCAGAGTTAGTTGTTGAGGATAATGGTCCAGGGTTTGAGCCTGAAATAGCTGGTCGCGCATTTGAGCGGTTCGCGAAGGGTAAGGGCTCGCCAGGCCATGGGCTCGGACTAGCCTTCGTGGCCGCGGTGATACAAGCACACGGTGGTGCCACGAGCGTTTCTGATCGTCTGGGAGGCGGCGCCGTGGTGACGTTGTCGCTTCCCGCGAATGTACTTCAGCCTGCATGACAAGCAAGACAACTTTCCGATTTTCTCCGATAAATGAACTGCCGCTGTCTTACCGAGCTCCATCACAGCCAAGAGTGGCTGTGCCACTGGGTTTGCACGGCCAACGGCAGGACGCGGGGCAAGGCTCGGGTCTCGCCCGCGAAAGGCGCGGGCGAGACCCGAGCTACAAGGGTGGCACGTCGTATCGCAAGGAGTTGTGATCGCGGGGCTTGGGCGATCATCTTATTTTTGTAATGGTTTTGTCATGTTTTGCGGAACGAATCCGGGAGGAGCCCCGCCGATACGACCGTGACAGCGATCACTGCGATTTAGTTTGATTGATGACAGTATTGGCGATGGCAGGATTGGGCGATGCCCAGTGATCGACCCGCTGCCCAGTGTCGAGCTGAGCGCGAGTTGGCGGCAGGAACGTTTCTTGAGGACGTTCCGTTGAGAAAGAAGGCGATTATGGTGACGATGGATCGATTGGACACGCTGTCTCGGATGGCTCCTCCGCTACTTACGGCGTACATCTATGCGAACCCCAGCGAGGCGTCCCAACATTCCTTGGCGCCCGCAGGCGTGGCTTGGCTGAAAACCGAGGGCCGGGCGGTTGCGAATGGCCTGCCCGCGGAGGAGCAAGAGGCGTTCCTGAAGCAGTTGAATCGCGTGGAGGAGTATCTTCGCGACCGCGTGCCGCACGAGCGAAGCCTGGTGATTTTCGCGGGAACTTCCGGATGGGAGACGATTCCCCTGCAGTTTGAAGTAAAGAACGAAATTCACTGGGGCAAGCCGGCGCTAGGACAACTGCTCTGGATTATGGGGGAGCACAAGACGCATGGCGTGCTGGTGGTGGACCATACTGGCGCGAAGTTCTTTCAATATTGGTTTGGCGAATTGACTCCGCACAAAGAGAAGAAATTCGAGGTAGACGCCTCCGAGTGGAAGCAGAAAGATATTGGGCACGTGACTGCAATGAAGCAAAGCCAAAGGACCTACGGCACGCAGCGCGACACGTTCGAGAAGCGCGTGGATAACAGCTACGCGCATTTTTGCATTGAAACGGCGCACGAGGCGGCGGTTTTTTATGCGGAGAAGGGCCTCACGGCTTTATTCCTATGCGGGCCCGACCGGCTGATCAAGACGGTGGAGAGAAAACTGCCGAAGAACATGAAGCAATCCA
The DNA here is from genome assembly GCA_963823935.1 of uncultured Acidobacteriota bacterium. GTDB lineage: Bacteria > Acidobacteriota > Terriglobia > Acidiferrales > UBA7541 > Palsa-189. The sequence goes on along the minus strand of CAWGNM010000018.1, from coordinate 172,867 downwards.
TCGTGGCGTTCGATCAGGACCTCGCGCACCTGACCCTGCCGGAGATGGTGAAGCATTTGGAGCCGCACATCGAGGCCTGGGAACGCAAGCATGAGGCAGAGTTGATAGCGGCCGTAACCAGCGGGGAAGGCGCGACGGTGGCCGGTGTGGACAAAACGCTGGCGCAACTGCAAGGAGGAAAAGTGCGCACCCTGGTGGTGGCGCGGGGACTGAACCCTGTGCTGCATCGATGCATGCAGTGCGGCCGGACGGATCGTTCAGGGAGTTCGATGTGTGCTGTTTGTGGCGGCGAACGACGCGATATCACGTTCGAGGAGATGCTTCCCGAATTGACACGAAGACAGGGATTACAGATTCATGTGGTGAGCAATGGAGCCGCCGAGGCATTGAAGGGAGCGGGCGGAATTGCAGGTTGGCTGGGCCGGCCAAAGAGCCGGAGCGCGAATGCCGGCAGCTGAGGCGAGTGCGGACGCCGGCGTATTCGAATGAAGATTCATTCAACATTCGATAACTTCCTGGGAAGAGTTGTGCGAGAATCGTCGGGCACGGCGGTGATGAGGACCACAGATCGGGAAATGTTTGGGAAATAAAAATGATTTGTGGGCAGTGTAGCGAGCACGCACCGCTGGAGGAGCAGAAGTGACTCGCGAGAAAGGAGACACCATGGCGAAGAAGAAAGCCACCAAGAAGGCTGCAAAGGCAAAGGGCAAATAAGCCCGGATGCTGCTTGAATGGCCCGGTGGCGGAGAGAAGCACACAAGATTTGAAACCGCCACCGCGCTATTCGTTCAAGCGCGCGGTGGGCTGCGCACGATCTGCACCGAGCAAGGTGCGTGGCGCGCAACGGCTTCCGAGACGCTGCCCATCAAGAAGCGCTCCAGTCCTTTTCGTCCATGCGACCCGAGCACGATCAAATCGGCGGGCCAATTCGCGGCAGCATCGACGATGACGGCCTTAGCATCTCCCACCTCAACGGCCGTTTCCACCTGGAATCCCGCGTCGCGCAATTCTCGAGCGGCCTTGGCCACTAATCCCTGAGCTTGCTCGCTTTCTTCCTCCAATACGCTGGCCGATTGCAAGCCATATCCCCAAGCGAGACCGTCCGCGTATTCAGGAATCGGCTCGACGACATGCAGGACGCGCACGTCGGCATGGTTGGGTTTGGTCTGGGCCATCACCGCCTGCACGGCCCATTCAGAGAACTTCGATCCATCGATGGCCAGCAAGATCTTCATGGTGTCCTCGGCGCCGCCGGATGGGCAGCGGAGATCATTCCACACACTTGAGAGAATTTACAGTCCCATGGGTGCCGCTGAAATGGCTTTGGTCGCATGAGCGAGTGATCCAGCTCACATCCTCTCGACGGACGTTGCAGTACGCTTGATTATGATCCATGAGGAGGCGCTCATGATCGTGAAAGTGAAGGAAGGCTATCAAGTGTTGTCGAGCAAGGGAAGGAATCTCGGCGGTCCTTACCGGACGCTGGAGGAAGCGAAGAGGCGGCTCCGCCAAGTGGAATTCTTCAAGCACCGCAAGGCATGACCGGGCACGCCGCTGCCCGCGGCAAGAGGCCTGCCGCTTCGCGCTCAAGTCCAATCGTGACCATGACGCGGAAGCGAGCGTAGAATCTCCGACAACGGTTGCGCGGGCGGGGCGCGGTTAGCGGCAAGGCACGGGGCAAAAGCCTCAGGTCTCGCCTGCGAAAGGCGCGACCTAAACTACAAACTCCTATTCAAATATGCGCGGCCAATCCTATCAATCCCCGGTAGAGATGTAGACGTCCACGAGTTCGCCGGGATAGAGATTAACGTTGTCCGGCTTCTCGATGCGGAAAATTACGGGCAGGACCCGCACGTCGACTCGTTCGTTGCGCTGGTTGGAAAGCTCGATCTTGGGGGAGACGATCGGCTGGGTTCGGACGAATTCAAGATTGAGCTTGGCGCTGGAGCCGCGGACGGACATTTGCGCCTTCATCCGGGAAGCGGCAGGCAGCCGGGGCAGCAGGATCTCGTCGACGTAGCAGCGAACATTGAGGGCCATCCTGGGACCGCCCAAGATGAGCATCGGCAGCATGCCTTGGGTATAGCTATCGTAAGAGCCCTGGGGGAGACAAAGCTTCCCACGGCGGGATTGATGGTGAGGACGGTGCCGTCGCCGGGCGCGCGGAGGGTGTACTTGGAGAGCAGGGCGCTCGATGACAGATAGGACTTTTGCAGCGCGTTGTATTGCCGCTCCTGATTCTTAATGTCGTAGATCCAGGCGCCCGCTTTCATCAGATCGTATTGCCGCTTGGCCACCGCGAGATTGGCCTTGGCCACGGCGGAGGCGTTTATGGCGCTATCGAAGGCATCCTTACTGATGGACCTGGTGTTCATGGCGTAGGCGGTTTGCTGCTTTTCCAGCGCATCGTCGGTAGTCTTGAGCATGGCCTGGGCGGCTTTGACCTGGGCCTCGGCGACGTCGAGATTCTCCTGCCTGGGCTGGGCCTTGAGTTCGTCGAGAAGCGACAGCGGCGGCCTCGGCCTGGGATTGCAGCTGTTCGGTGGTGGCCCTCTGAACCGAATCGTCAATCAGCACCAGCGGGTCGCCGCGGTGCACGGCCTGGCCTTCGGTGACGAGAATCTGCTTCACCGTTCCGGGAACTTCCGGATAGACGTTGATGTTCTCGCCGCTGGACTGGTCGCTTTCGACGATGCCCTCGGCGTAGATGCCCTGGGCGTAGGGATTCGAAGCGGGAGTGAATACCGGTGGCTCAGCCGGTTTTTCGATGCTGAATAGATAGCCGGCAACGCAACCTGCGATGATGCCGAGAAGTGCGAGCGAGAAGAGCAGTTTATACCTCATGGTTTCACCCTTTTCCTGCCGCGACCGCGCCATCCTTGACGCCGATCAGGCGGCCGTCTTCCATCTGCAAAATTCGACTGGCAAATTCATAAATTCTGTCGTCGTGAGTGACCACGACGATGCAGCGATTTTCGTTGAGAAGATTCTGGTGCACGAAGCTGACCACGGCGCGCCCGGTATCGCCGTCGAGCGAAGCGGTGGGCTCGTCCATGATGAGTATGTCCGGCTGCGAGACCATGGCTCTGGCGATGGCCACGCGCTGCTGCTCTCCGCCGCTGAGCTTCACGGGCGGCAGTTCGGCGCGATTCTTCAGGCCTACGACCTCCAGGTACTTGATGGCTTCCACGATGGATCGATCCCAATTCTGCTGCTTCAGAATGAGAGGAATGGCGACGTTCTCAGCGGTCGTTAGCCTGGGGAAAAGGTGATAGTCCTGAAAAACGAAGCCGATCTTGTTGCGTCGGAACTCGGCGAGTTGATCGCTGGCAAGGCTCCAGATATCCGTTCCTTCCACCTGGACGTTGCCGGCATTGGGTCTGAGGATTCCCGAAAGAACGCTCAACAAAGTTGTCTTGCCGCTTCCCGAGGGGCCCACGATGTAGACCATTTCTCCGAAGATGCAGTTTCCAGATTCACATCGCGGAGCGCCACCGTTTTGGCTTCGCCTTCGCCAAACCACTTTTCGAGTCCGGTCGCTTTGATGGCTACACGCGGCATGTCATCCTCGGAAGATATCGAAGGGCTCGATCTGCAGAACCCTTCGAACGCCGACGTAGCTGGAAACGCCCGCGATGATCACTACCATTCCGAGCGAGAGCAGGAGACTCGGGTAGGTGATCATGGCCGCATAGCTCGGCAGCCGCAGCTTGGCCAGATAGATCAGCAGCGTGCAAGCGCCCACTCCGAGGCCGTAGCCCGTCAAGGCTGTGAAACCGGCCTGGAACAGGATCATCTTCACCAGTTCGCCATTGGTGGTGCCGATGGCTTTCAGGGCGCCGAACCTTTCCAGGTTTTCCAGAATGAAGGTGTAGAAGGTCTGGCCGGAGATGGAAAGCCCGACAACAAAACTGATTAAGGCCATGATCAGGATGTTGGTTCCCCCGCCGGTCTGGAACACAAAGAAGTTGGCGTTCTTGGTCATGAATTCGCTTTTGGTGAGCGCCAGGTAGCCCAGGGCGGCGACCTGTTGCTTGATCCTTGGTATGTCGGCCGGGGTTTTGGGCCGTACCAGAACGTAGGAGATCGTATAGCGCGGATTGGGAATGTACTGGATGGCCCGCTCGTAAGTGGTATAGAGCGTCGGCGTTCCGAAGAGGCCGGAGACGGTTACTTTGGCGATCCCTACGATGACGCCGCGGTGGTCATTGAGTTCGAACTCCGAGCCCACATGCGGGTATTCCAACTTTTCGTACTCGGCGTCGTCGACCACGATGAAGCCGTTCTCGGCGTAGATGTCCGAGATATTGCCCTGCTCGAGCATCGGCCGGCCAAACAGGCTGGTATCGTCGAGGCCGACCACGGTGACGCCCTGGTAGGTCCCATCCGGCAGTTTGACCAGAGCGCCGCCGGAATACAGAGGCACCGCATATTCCACGCCGGGGATGCTGCGGACTGCGTCCAAGACGTAATCCGGCATTCCGACGGAGCTGATGATTGCTTGCACCGACGAGTCCATCACCCACATCGGCGCTCCGATGTTCACAACCGTGGCGGAGGCGTGGTTCAAGACGCCGATGAACATGGAGGTGATAAACATGATTAGAAAGACGGCGAAGGTAATGCCAACGAGCAGCGCCGTGAACTTCGATTTATCGTTCACCAGGAGCTTGTAGGCGAGCTTTAGAATTCCCTTCACGGCCCTTCCTTTGGCTAAGCGGCTCTTTCACTGAGCTTTACAGGCATAGCTTAGCGGCGCGAGGAGGCGGCTGCTGTGACGGGCGTCACTTGCGGCGGTAATCGATGTCGCTCGTTAACTCATGGATTGTTAAAGACTTATGTCGGAGAGGGGAGTTGGCGCTGGAACGACTCGACTGGGCTGCGGCTAGACGCGTCGCTGGACTGGTATGCGGGCCATGCGCAGGACGTGAGCGACCTCGGTCTCCTTCAGGCGCGACGCATCGTACTCGAACGACAAGCTGATTGAGCTGCTCGTTGATTTGGAAGCGCCGCAAGCCATAGGTGTTGGCGAATTGGCCGAGAGCGCGGAGTTGTTCGGGGCGCAGGGGCCCTTGCAGTTCGTAGGTTACTTCCACCAAGGTCATAGCTGGATTATAGCAACGCGGGGGCCGAACCGACTGTGGGTTTTCCCTAATGGAAAACTTCGCGCCCGTCGGGGTGAAGCCGAGCTTATAGTGGGGTCATCTATAAAGCTTGGCGATAAGAGAGTTGGGATGCGGCGGTTGGTGGGGGCGGGTTGAATGCGGCGGGAAGATGGCTGAACAAAAGACGCAGCAGAAAATGATGGAGAAAGACCCCGTTTGCGGGATGCAGGTGGATCCTGCGTCGGCTCGCGCCAAGTTCGAGCATGGCGGCCGAACTTATTTTTTTTGTTGCGCGGGATGCGCGACAAAATTTGAAGCGGCGCCGGAAAAATATCTGCAGCCTCGGCCCGCGCCCGCGGGCCCGAGCTTGACCGTCATTTCGCCCGCACCGGCTTCGCGGCCGGTTCAGGCTCCTGCAGCTTCGAGTGTGCCGCAAGGGAGCGCCGCGGCGGCGGGCGGCGAGTACACGTGTCCCATGCATCCGGAAATCGTGACGCGGGCGCCCGGGGCGTGTCCGATTTGCGGCATGGCGCTGGAGCCGCGCACATTCTCGGCGGAAGAGGAGCCCAGCGAAGAGTTGCAGGATATGACCCGGCGATTCTGGGCGAGCTGTGCGTTCACTTTGCCGCTGCTGCTGATTGCGATGGGGGAAATGGCCGGCTTTGCCCCGTTGCGAGAGTGGTCATTCCGTTCGCGCAATTGGGCTGGAACTGGCGCTGGCCACGCCGGTGGTTCTGTGGGGCGGCTGGCCCTTTTTCGTGCGCGGCTGGAAATCGATCGTTACGCTGCGGCTGAATATGTTCACGCTGATCGCCATGGGCACGAGCGCGGCATACCTCTACAGCGTGGTCGCGACCGTTGCGCCGGGAATTTTTCCGGAGGCGTTTCGCGGGCCCAACGGCGAGGTCGCCGTCTATTTCGAAGCGGCGGCGGTGATCACTGCATTGGTGTTGTTGGGGCAAGTTCTGGAGCTGCGGGCGCGGCGGCGAACCTCGAACGCGATCCGAGCCATGCTGGGCCTTTCTCCCAAGATGGCGCGGCGCATCGCGGCAAATGGGGAAGAGAGCAGACGTGCCGCTGGGCGAGGTGGCGCATGGCGACCGGCTGCGTGTGCGGCCGGGCGAGCGGGTGCCGGTGGACGGCGTGATCTTGCAGGGCGGCAGCGCGGTGGACGAATCGACGATCACGGGCGAGCCGCTGCCGGTGGAAAAGCACGAGGGCGACTCCGTCACGGGCGGCACGCTGAACGGATCGGGGAGCTTCATCATGCGCGCCGAGCGCGTGGGCTCGGAGACGCTGCTGGCGCAAATCGTGAGGATCGTCGGCGAAGCGCAGCGCAGCCGCGCGCCGATCCAGCGCCTGGCCGACACGGTGGCCGCCTATTTCGTTCCCGCGGTGTTATTGGCCGCCGTGGTGACGCTCATCGCCTGGTCGCTTCTGGGACCGCAACCTCGGCTGGCTTACGCGCTGGTGAATGCGGTGGCGGTGCTGATTGTCGCGTGCCCTTGCGCCTTGGGACTGGCCACGCCCATGGCCATCATGGTTGGCGTGGGGCGCGGCGCGCACGCGGGAGTGCTGATCAAGAATGCCGAGGCCCTGGAAATCCTGGAGAAGGTAGACACGCTGGTGATCGACAAGACGGGCACCTTGACGGAAGGGAAGCCGCGGGTAACGTCGGTGAAAGTCCTCGAAGGAGGCCCGGTAACCAGCGAAGAGCAATTGTTGCAGATCGCGGCGAGCCTGGAACGTCCCAGCGAACATCCTCTCGCGGGCGCAATCGTCAAAGCGGCGGAAGATCAGAAGATTGCTCTAGCGGAGCCTGGCGCGTTTCGGTCGCTGGCGGGGCGCGGCTTGAGCGGCAAGATTGCGGGACATGACGCGGCCCTGGGGAATGCCACGTTATTTCGGGAGCTGGGGATCGATTTGGGCAATCTCGCCGGCGAAGCCGAAGAGATGCGCCGCGAGGGACAGGCGGTGGTGTTTCTCGGCGTCGACGGCCGGGCGGCGGGATGGATCGCGGTGTCCGATCCGATCAAGGCTTCCGCGCCGGAAGCGCTGCGGGATATTCGCGCCGAAGGCCTGCGCGTGGTGATGCTCACGGGCGATAACCGCACCACGGCCGAAGCCGTGGCCCGCAAGCTGGGAATCGATCGGGTGGAGGCCGAAGTTTTGCCCGACCGCAAGGCCGAGGCGATCAAGCGCCTGCAAAGCGAGGGGCACATGGTGGCCATGGCCGGGGACGGAGTGAACGACGCGCCGGCGCTGGCGCAAGCAAACGTGGGCATCGCCATGGGCACGGGCACGGATATCGCGATGCAGAGCGCCGGAGTGACGCTGGTGCGGGGCGATCTGCGGGGGATCGTGCGGGCCAGGAGGCTGAGCCGGCGAACCATGCGGAACATTCGGCAGAACCTGTTTTTTGCTTTTGTGTACAACGCGCTGGGCGTGCCGATTGCGGGAGGCGCGCTTTATCCGCTGTTCGGGTTGCTGTTGAGCCCGATGATTGCCAGCGCGGCGATGAGCTTCAGTTCGGTCTCGGTGATTACCAACGCGCTGCGGCTGCGGAAGGCGCCGCTTTGAATTTTTTGTGGAACGAGGACCGAGGGGCGCTCGATCTTGCTAATTCGAGCGAAGCAGGGTGTCAATCGCCGCGCTCAATTCGGGGCTGGTCCAATCCTGCTGGCCGACGATTTTGCGGGCGATACGGCCGTCGCGGCTGATGAGGTAGACCTCTGGAAGCATCAGGGTGCCGTAATCCTTGGCAATGTTGCCGATAGCGGGATTGACGGCACTTTTGTCGCGATAGGTGGGAAAGTTGACCTGATGGTCGTTGAGGAATTTCTGATATGCGGAGGGGTCGTCGTCCTGGCTGATCCCCACGACCGTGCCGCCTTGGCCGGAGATGCGCTGCTGAAGCGCGTTCAGCGAGGGCGCTTCCTCTACGCAGGGCGGGCACCAGGAAGCCCAGAAATCCAGCACGACGACCTTGCCGCGAAGATCGGCGAGGTGGAAGTGGCGTCCATCGCTGTCGATCGTAAAGTCGGGCGCGCGACGTCCGGCCACGCTGGGTTCACCCTGGCGATAGCTGGGCATGGCAAAAACGTAGAGAACCGCCAATGCGCCTGCCAGCCCTAGAGCGCCAAGGATTTTTTGTTTCATGAGTTTTGTTCCATGGTCTTTTGTTCCATGACTGGGCGCTGCGCTGTTTATAATAACTCGCCGCTCGCTTCCGCGCGAATCCGGCCGCCCCTGCCATCATGAATCTCCTGTCATCATGAATCCCGTTACCTGCGTCTCCGCCATCGTGCCGGCGCGGAACGAAGAGCGCACCATCGGCCGTTCGGTGGCATCGCTCGCGGAACAGCCCGAGATCCGCGAGATTATCGTGGTGAACGACCAATCGAGCGACGGTACGGGCGAGATCTTGCGGCGCCTGGCCGCCGAGCGAGCCGAAGTTGCGCGTGGTCGATGCCGGGCCTTTGCCTGCGGGCTGGGTGGGCAAGAACCACGCCGCATGGCTGGGCGCCGGGAAGGCTGCATGCGATTGGCTGCTATTCACGGACGCGGATGCGGTGCATCTGCCCGGCTCGACGGCGCGGGCCCTGGCCGACGCCGAATCGTCGGGAGCGGCGCTGGTCTCGTATTCGCCGGGACAAGAGATGCACACCTGGTGGGAGCGAGCCGTGATTCCTTTTGTTTTCTGCCGCCTTTCGCAACTTTATTCATTTGCGGCGGTAAACGATCCCGAATCGCCCGCGGCGGCGGCCAACGGCCAATACCTGCTGATTCAGCGCGGCGCTTACGACAAAATCGGCGGCCATGAGGCGGTGCGCGAGGAGGTGCTGGAGGACGTGGCGCTGGCTCGCCTCGCGAAATCCGCCGGCATTCGCTTGCGCTTCGCGCCGGGCGATCAGATTTGCCGCGTGCGCATGTACTCGACGTTTGGCGACATGTGGGAGGGCTGGTCGAAAAATCTGCTGCCCCTGATCGCCTGGTCCGGCCAGCGCGTGACCCGCGAACTTTTGTCGGTGATGCCGTGGATTCCGCTGCTTTGCCTGCTGCTTACCCCCGCGAATCTGGTGTTCGGGGCGCTCGGTTTTCTGCTCCTGGCGGGCAGGCACGCGAGCTACGCCGCGCTGCTGCGCAAGAATCGATTCCCGCTCTCCGGCGTCCTATACTACTTAGTTGGCGCGGGCCTTTATTGCGGCGCTTTGCTGGCGTCGGATTGGGGTTACGCGAGAGGAAAGATTGCCTGGAAGGGGCGCGAATATGCCGTAGCCGCTCCGGTTCGCAGGTCATGAGCCGATGGTCTATCTGACACGCAAGATCGAATTTTCCGCGGCGCACCGCTACCACAATCCCGCTTTCTCCGAGGAGGAGAACCGCCGGGTCTTCGGCAAATGCAATAACCCCAACGGCCATGGCCACAATTACGTGCTCGAGGTTACCGTGGGGGGAGAGACCGATCCGGAGACGGGCATGGTGCTGGATTTGAAGGAGCTGAAGGAGATTCTGGAGCGGGAGATCATGGAGCGCATGGATCACCGCTTCTTGAATTACGAAGTGCCGGAATTGGCGGGCCAGATTCCCACCTGCGAGAATATCGCCGCGCTGATCTGGAAGCTGCTGGAGCCCAAGATCAGCAAAGGCCATCTGGTGCGGGTGCGGCTTTGGGAGTCGCCGGACCTTTACGTCGATTGCTACGGGAACGGGCAGCCATGAGAGTGGAGCTCACGCGGCGGTACGCGCTGGCGGCCTCGCACCGGTTGCACAATCCGAAATTGGATGAAGCCGAAAATCGCCGGCTGTACGGCAAGTGCAATAATCCCTACGGCCACGGGCATAACTACTTCGTGGAGGTCACGGTAACAGGTCCGGTAGATACTGCCACGGGAATGGTGGCGAACCTGGACGATCTGGACCGATACGTCCGGCAGGAAGTGATCGAGCCATTCGACCATACTTACTTGAACATGGATTCGGAGGCTTTTCGGGAGCGCGTGCCCACCACGGAAAATTTCTGCATCGAGATTTTTGAGCGCTTGAAGAAGTTCCCCGGGGCGCGTTTGGTTCGTATCCGGCTGGAGGAGACTGGCCGCAACAGCTTCGAGTATGCCGGCCGGCGGAATGGGGATGAAGATGAGTGAATTGCCGAAAAAGACCGAAGAGCTCGAACTGAGCGAGGAGCTTCAGGAGCCCAAGGGAGAAGCGATCGCGGACCTGGTGCGCGCCATGCTCGCGCAGATCGGCGAGGATCCCAACCGGGACGGCCTGCGGCACACGCCGGAACGTTTTGAACGGGCGCTGCGTTACCTGACCAGCGGCTATCGCCAGGATCCGGAAAAAGTCTTGAACGGGGCGATGTTCGACGTTTGTTACGACCAGATGGTGGTGGTGAAAGATATCGACTTTTTCAGTTTGTGCGAGCACCACATTCTGCCGTTCTTCGGCAAGTGCCACGTCGCGTATCTTCCCAACAAGCGCGTGGTGGGCCTTTCGAAGATTCCTCGCCTGGTCAACATGTTCGCGCGCCGCTTGCAGATACAGGAGCGGCTGACCAACCAGATTGCGCAAGCCATTCAGAAATGCATTCAGCCGATCGGGGTGGGAGTGGTGATCGAGGCGCGCCACTTATGCATGGTGATGCGCGGCGTGGAGAAGCATCGCACCGAGGCGGTAACCAGCGCGATGCTGGGGGCGTTTCGCGAGAACCTGCAAACGCGCGAGGAGTTTCTGTCGCTGATCGGCAGGCGCCCCATTTAATTCGACCCACGACAGCCAAACGGCGGCTCAGGGATGGCGGTGGAGGACGTGCACGGCGATGTCCGGCCAGAATTCGCGGAACATGTTGGTGAGCGCGTCCCTCCCGAGGGCATAACCGTATTTGCCGGCGAGCGCGCCGGGAGTTCGAGTCTGGCTGGGATAATAGGTGACGGAGATGCCTTGCGAAATGGCCCGGCCCAGGATTTCCGACACGTTGAAGCTGTTGTGGCCGTGATAGCTGGGCGTGATCAGGATGCGCGAAGAGGAATAGACCAGCCGCTTCCAGACGCCGCCGCGACCCAGCGCATAGTAGCGTTCGTCCTGATGCAAGATCGTGGGCAGCACGAAGATCACCCAATAGTTGCCGTCGGTCTTGTCGGCGTATCCACGCCAGTAGTATCTGCCGAATCCAGCGATTCCTTTGCCGAGCTGAGCGTGAGCGTTATCGGCCTCGGCCAAAAGGGAAGTGATGCCCACAAAGACGAAGGCGGAATAATCGAAGCTGTTTCTGGTGGCGACGATAAGATTTTGCCTTGGGGTGGGGGGCGGCGGCGTCACGCCGGCGCTGACGGCGCGGAAATTGGGCATCAGGCCGAGGATTCGCTTCGGCTGGGGCGGCGGGACCGGATTTTGCTGGGACCTCTGGTCCGGTTGCGGACTATTTTGACTTTGACTGCTGGGCGCGGTGGAATCCTGGGGCGGGTTGTCACCCTGCAACGCGCTGGGATCAGGAGCTGTGGCCGATTGGAGCGATATAGGCGGCGCCGAAGATGAATCAGCGTCTTGTGCAGATAATACCGGTGTCACTAAGAGCGCGACGAGCGCTGAAGCCAGGATGATACGCAAAGTACCTCGGTCCCCCAATGGTCCTAAGTTCGTACTTCCAGATGTGATACGGTGACGTTCGGTTGCAAGGTCTCATTCTTGACCTTACGCAACTCGCCTTGTAAATTGGAAGCACGCGAATGCGCCGGTGTTGCTGAATGGTTAGAGGTGGATCTGGCCGTCAGCGGTACGCAGAAGCATAAGAAATTAAGACTGGCGTCACGAGGTCTCTATCCCCGCGAGGTTCCGCTATCGTCCGCCATCGACCCGACTGATCTCGATCGGGACGGTATTTCTTTCGCTGGGCCTTATTTTGGGGGCTATTTTCTGGCCTGCCGCAACGGCTTCCGCGCAAAGCGACGCAGGCCGGGCCGGTGGCGGCGGAGGCCAATCCGCAGCTCTTTGCGACCATGTGCGCGCTCATCGCCTCGGGATTCGAAGCGGAGGGCGTTAGCGATATTCCGGAACTGGCGCAGTTGCAGACGCGTTTGCGCGCGCTCCATGGACCCGCCACGGAAGCGATGCGCGCTTACTACCGGCAGCACGCCTTTGGCGATTCCAGCGCTACCCTTTCCCGCTTTCTGACGTTCGCCTTGGTGGCCGGGCCGGCTCCCGACTTCCGGCCGAGTATCCCGGGGGGCGGGCAATTGCCGCCCGACGTGGTTGCGCTGGACGGTTTTAGCCCGGTGCTGGCGGCGTTTTATAAGGAAGCGCAAATCGAACAGGTTTGGAGCGAGTTTGAGCCCGCTTACGATCGCGCGGCCGCGAACATGCGTGAGCCGCTGGCGCAGATCGTCTTCGCCTCTACGGGATACCTTCGGGAGATCCTTCATCCGGGCGCGCGGAAGTTCAGAGTCTACGTGGAGCCGATGGTGGGGGGCGAAACGAACGTGCGGAATATCGGCGACTTGTACGTCGTGGTCGTGAATCCCGCTTCGGTTCCCGTAGACAGGATTCGCCACGCTTTCCTGCACTACATGCTGGACCCGTTGCCGATTACGTATCACGATAAGCTTCTCAAGGAGGAGCCTCTCCTGGTACTGGCGGACCGGGCTCCGAATCTGCCCTTTGAATATAGACTCGATCTGACGTCGTTTTTTACGGAATGCCTGGTGCGAGCGGTGGAATACCGGGTGCGGAAGATTCCGCAGGCGCAACTCACCGAGATTGTAAACGCGGCGGAAGGCAATGGTTACGTGCTCATCCGGCCGTTGCTGCAAGCGCTCTCGAAATTCGAGGCCTCCGAACCGAGCATGAGTCTTTATTTTCCCGATCTGGTGGCTTCGATCGACACTCTCAGGGAACAGCAGCGATTGAAGACGGTCACATTTACGCCCGAGTCCGAAGGGGGCGAGGCCGACGAGGTTGCCGAGAGCCGAGGGGCGGGAAAAGGGGTCCCAGGCGCGCCGGTTTCCAGTTTGGACGCGGAGCTGAGTTCCGCGGAGCGCATGATTGGCCGCGAGGACTCGGCAGCGGCAGCAGAAGCCTTCGAAAAGATTCTGGCCAAGTCTCCGGGGCAGCCGCGCGCTCTCTATGGCTTGGCGGTCGCGTCGGTATTGCAAGGTGACGCGGAACACGCCATGGAGCTCTTCCAGCAGGTGGTGACCGCGGCCAATGCGGCGTCTCCGGAAATGCGGCCCGATCCTACTGTTTTAGCCTGGTCGCATATTTATCTTGGCCGGATGCACGATTTGGCAGATGATCGAGAACAGGCTGTTGGGGAGTACCGTGCCGCTCTGGGCGTCGAGAATGCGTCGGAGAGCGCACGGTCGGCCGCTCAGAAGGGTATCGAGCAAGCCTACAAGCCCGCGGCAAGGAGTCCCTCGCCGCAGTGATGGAGTGGGATTAAAACATGGAGCAGGCGCCGGAGACCTATGTTAGGGTGCTTCGGAAATTCAGGCAGGGAAGGAGAAGGGGTAATGAGGCATTTGGGAAAAGCAATCGCACTCGTACTGCTGGTCATGTCTTTGGCATCGATTGGATGGGCTCAGAACGACAGCAACCAGAACAAAAAAGATAAGAAGGGAAGCAACAATTCCCTCGATCAAGAGAAACCGGGCCAGCCCGCGGGCGGGCAGGCGGTGGGTAAGGATGAAGCCAAGGCGTACAAGGCGTTTTACGACGCGCGCAACGGCGATCCGATGAAGGTGATCGAGCTGGGGGAAGGGTTTCTTGCCAAGTACCCCATGAGCATCTACACCGGGGCGGTGTATTCCACGCTGACTACGGCTTACCTCAATACCAACCAGCCGGACAAGATGGTGACAGCCGGCGAAAAGGCGCTGGAGATCAATCCCGACAACGTGGACGTGCTTCCGCTGTTGGCGTGGGCCATTCCGCGGCGCGTGACCGGGCAGACGGCGGATGGGCCAAAGGAGTTAACGGAGGCCGAAGGCTACGCCAAACACGCCATTCAACTGCTCACCACCATACCGAAGCCGGCGGAGATGGACGACGCCGCGTTCACCAAGGCCAAGAACGAGAAATTGGCCATGTGCCATGACGGGCTGGGGGTGGCTGAAGTGAAGACGGCTAAATACGACGACGCCATTGCCGACCTGAATCAGTCGGTGGAGTTGTCTGAAACTCCCGATCCCGTGGATTTCTATCTGCTAGGAGTTTCCAACCAGGCGACCAGCCACTTTACGGACGCGATCGCCTCATTCACAAAGTGCGCGGCCGCGGGTCCCTTCCAAGCGCAGTGCAAGGCCGGCCTTGATGAGGCCAAGAAGAAGTCGGAGAATAGCCTGGAGGCGCCCAAGTAGCCCTGGCGCTCGATGCGTGAAAATCGGCTGGAGGAACTCGAGCAGACCATCGGCCATCGCTTCCGCCAGCCGGAGCTTCTGGTTCGGGCGCTCACCCACCGTTCCGCCGTGTCCGAAGGAACCAGTTCGCAAGGTCCTGCCGATAACGAGCAACTGGAGTACCTGGGCGACGCCGTTCTGGGGATGATCGTCAGCGAACATCTCATCGAGACGTTCACGGACTGGAGCGAGGGGCAGCTGTCCAAGAGCCGTGCGCGGCTGGTGAATGCCAGTTCGCTTTGCGCGGCGGCCAGGCGATTGAATCTAGGCAATTACCTGCGGCTGGGCAAAGGCGAGGAGAATACCGGAGGCCGTGAAAAGCCGGCTTTGCTCTCCGACGCCCTGGAGGCGCTGATCGCCGCGGTTTATCTCGATGCAGGCCTGCCGGCGGCGCGCGAATTCGTGAAGCGAGCGCTGCTGGAGACGGCCATCGAGGCGCAAGGAACGCGCCTCGAGTTATCCGACAACAAATCCGCGCTGCAGGAGTTTCTGCAAGCCCGAGCTCTTCCGCCGGCCCGATATAGCGTGGTCCGCGAAGCCGGCCCGGATCATCAGAAGACGTTCTGGATCGAGGTGGGCGTGGCCGGGCTTGTAACCGCCACCGGAGTGGGTTCCAATAAGAAAGAAGCGGAGCAATCCGCGGCGGAGCAGGCGCTGGAACAGCTGCGAGCGGAAAAGGACAAAGTGGAGTAATCTAGTCTGAAGATGAGCCAAGTAGCGCCAGTCGCGGAGCACGGGACCCAAGCCGCCCGAGTCGAGGAACAAGCGCACCACACGTCGGTGCGCGAGTATATCGAATCGCTGCTGGTGACCGTAATCCTGGCGCTTTTTGGCACGACTTTCGTCGTGCAGGCCTTCAAGATTCCCTCGCAATCGATGGAGCCGACCCTGCTGGTGGGCGACCATCTGCTGGTAAATAAGTTCATATTTGGCGGCCGGGACGCCTGGTACGAAAAGCTGCTGCCGTATCGGGCGGTGCGGCGGGGCGACGTGATCGTCTTCAAATTCCCGTTTCAGGACCATCCGCACTACGTCAAGCGCGTCATCGGGGTTCCCGGAGATCGCATAAAAATCGTGGACCAGAAGGTGTATCGCAATGGGGAGCTGCTCACTGAGCCCTATGCCTACCACGACTCCGCGGCTCCCTACGATCCTTTCCTCTACAATTTCCCTCCTGCCAGCCACGATGAGTTGATTTCCAGCATGCAGCCGGAGTGGGCCGACCAGATCTCCCAATACGTGAAGAACGGCGAGATCGTGGTGCCCCCGGGCAATTACTTCGCCATGGGAGATAATCGCGACCATAGCTGGGACAGCCGCTACTGGGGCTTTGTCAGCCGTGACGCGATCATGGGCGGGCCGGTGGTGATCTATTGGTCCATTCAAAGCTCCGAAGACGAGTACAACGAACGATCCTTCGGGGGCGGCCTGGTGGATGTGGTGAAGACGCTCTTTGAACTGCCTACGCGGACTCGCTGGAACCGCATGTTCCGGACGGTCCACTGATAACGGCAGCTTTGCTTCGCGGTTCCGATCTGCGAAAATCTCCTACCATGTTACGCACGCGCCTCGTTCGCTGGGTGGCCGTGGCCGTCTTCTGCGTGATTGCCGCGAGCTGGTGCATTTCGCTGGCTCTGGAAGGCGGCTGGCTGCGCCGATCGCTGGAAACCCGGCTGGCGGCGGCGTTTGGACGGCCTGTGGAAGTGGGCCGGTTTAAGTTCGCCATTTGGGGCGGTCCCCAATTGGAAGCGGACTCCGTTACGGTGGGCGAGGACCCGCACTTTGGCCAGGAATATTTCCTCCGCGCCGAGCAACTCACGGCCAGCATGCGATGGGCGGCCTTGCTGCGAGGGCGATTGGAGTTCAACCGGCTCTTCCTCAGCGGCCCGAGCTTGAATCTGGTGCGCTCCGCCGATGGCACCTGGAATTACGAGACGTGGCTTCCGCCCTCGATCAAGCAGGATTTGCCGCCCTCGCCGCGCTCTTCGGGCGGGCAGGAACGCGTTTCGCAGATTGAGATCGGCGGGGGACGGATCAATTTCAAGCGCGGCGCGGACAAGCTTCCGTTTGCGCTGGTGGACGTAACCGGCTACCTGAATCTGCAAAGCTCCGGGCGGTGGGCCCTCGACCTCGAGGCTCATCCCATGCGCGCCGCGGTGGTCTTGCAGCGATCCGGCACATTGCGCCTGCGAGGAACGGTTGGCGGGGCGTCGGCGCGGTTGCAGCCGGCGAGCCTTAACTTGAGCTGGGACAGCGCGTCTTTGGCGGACGCCGCGCGGCTGGCGCGCGGAACCGATTACGGACTGCGGGGCCTGCTGGACGCGGAACTGGCCGCGCGAATCGACCCAAGTACGATCCAAGCAATGATGGCGGGGCGAGCCCTTGGAAGATTGATGGAACAGTTCGCGTGCAGGGCGTCCATCGATGGGATCTGGCCGGGCGGGACGACAATCCGGGTGTGAACTTGAAATTCGCGGCAGCGTGGCGTCCCGGCGACCCGCAATTGGAAGTGGCGCATTGGGTGATCGAAGCGCCGCGTTCGACTCTGGCGGGCGAAGCGAATATCGGCTGGCCTCACGGATTTCAACCCGAGCTGGATTTGCAGCTATCGCAGTTGGATTTTTCGGATGTGATCGCCTGGGTCCACGCATTTTCCTCCGGCTTGGCCGAGGACCTGAGTATCGACGGAACCGCCGGCGTGGAAGGGAAGTTCGCGGGCTGGCCTTTGCGCGTGGAAGATTTCAAGCTTAAAACTTCCGTTGCGGCCGTCCGGAGTGACGCCGGCAGGCTGGGGCCGCTTCTGATTGGGCCGGTACAGGCGGTGTGGAGCAGTTCGTCGCTGGTGCTCGCGCCGGTTTCCGTGCGTCTCTTTTCCGCCGAACCAAATCGAGGCCGGAGCCGGGTGGCGTCAGAAGCAGTTCCGGAGGGAGTTTTCCATATTGAGGGCGCGTGGGGACCTCTTCGCGGCGGTGAAGGGTTGCGCGCGTGGCCCTACCAGCTGACCATTGCCGGCCAGACCAAGCGATCCCAGGACTTGCGCACGGCGCTTGCCGCGGCAGGCTGGCGATACGGGTCCGGCTGGAATGTGGAGGGGCCTGTGTCGCTGCAGTTCACGGCTACGGGAGCGCTGCGGCCTGGCGCAAGCGCGTTTCGCGGATCGCTCGATTTTCGCGATCTGCATTTGTCGAACGACGCGGTAAACATACCGATATCGATTGCGGCGGCGAACGTGGAGTTTTCTCGCGGCGAACGGCGAGTGGAAATCGCCGGCGCGCGAGCCTTGGGCGCGGAATGGAAGGGAACGCTGGAGAAGAAGGGGGCGGATTCGGGCTGGATTTTCGATCTATCCGCGGATCGGCTGGAGCGCGAGGATATCGGCCGGGAGTTGGGCCAAAACCGCCGCGGTCTTTTTTATCGCATGTTGCCCTTCGGCGGCTCCGCGGGACTGGCGCCGGAAGCGCAAGCGGCGCTTGCCCGGATCAACGCTCATGGCCACGTGTACCTGCACGAGCTGGATCTCGAGCCCTTGCGCCTGGAAAGGGTGGACGCGACCGCTGAAGTAAAAGATGGCGGCCTGACTCTTCGCCACGCCGAAGCCGATCTGTACGGAGGCCGGGTGAGCGGCGAATTTCGGGTCCAGATGGGAACGGACGTGCAATACAACTTCCGAGGCCAAGTGGATCGCACGGACCTATCGGCGCTAGCCGGATTGAGCGTGCTGAAGAGCGGCCTCGGAGGAATCGCTTCGGGTGAATTGGAATTTGCCGCGCACGGCATTGGCCGGCAGGCTCTGCTCTCTTCGCTCGAAGGAGAAGGCTTTTTGCACATTCAGGACGCGACAATCGATCCGCTGAATGTGCTTTCCGGCGCGGACGAGGCAGCGGTTCGCACAGCGCCCAGCGGCCAGTTCAGGACCAGTTCGGTGAGCTTCCGCGTGGAAGACGGCCACGTGCACGTCGATCCCTTGCTGCTTTCGGATCGGCAGAGGCAACTGGAAATTGTCGGCGACGTCGATTTCGGGCGCCATCTCAACCTGCAGGTGCGATCGTTCTCCCGGGTCGAGCGTCCCGGTCCGGTGGAGGAGTCCGCGGGCGCCGACGACGCCTGGATCATCGGCGGCACGCTCGATGAGCCGCAGGTAATCCGCGAGGAGCAGGTTACCGCCGGGAATCGAACGGCGGAGCGCGCGGGCCGTCGCTGAAGCCATCACGATTTCGTCTCCTGGCATCTAAGGCCAGATGCCGCCAGATGATGCCAGATGACGGTAGTCCGCAAATGAAACTGCACTCACGTTCGCTTTTGACGATTCGCTCGCGTCCCGCCGCTTACTTCTGCCTGCTTTCAGCTGTGGCCCTGGCGTATGCGCCGATGGCTCTTGCGGCGCCTCAAGCCGCTCAATCCGGAAAGCCTTCCGCAGCACCGCACGTGGACCTGCGGCCCAAGCTGGTTCCTGGGGAAGTGCTGGTGTATCAAATCCAGCTGCAAACGATTACAGACACGAAACCCACGGGCGCGATTTCGGATCCGGAAGGCCCCTCGCGAGTGGCCGTCACCTGGGACGCCACGGTGAAATTGGAAGTGCTTGGCGAACTGGCGCAGACGCCCGCGGCTCCGCCTCCACCGTCCCCGAAGCCGGCCACGGGAAAATCGGACGGCGGAGGCCAAGCGGCACGTCGCCCCGCTTCACCGGCGACTCCAGCGGCGGCCCCAGTGGCGGCCCCTCCGGCGGCTCCCTTGGCCGCACCCCTGCGCATTCGTACTACCTACGAACATTCCGCTGCCAGCGTAAAGAGCGACAGCCCCGATCCGCAATCCGACGAGATCGAAGCACGGTATGCGCAGCTGGATGGGCGGGCCATCGAATTCACCGTCGGGACGGACGGACACGTTTCGGAAGTGCATGGACTCGACAACGTGTTTGAGAACGACCAGGTCCGCCAGGCCGCCGAGCAATGGATGCTGCAGGTGTCCTCGCCGGCCCTGGCTCCCGGGGGCGTGGCCATCGGGCAAAGCTGGAACTCGGCTCAGCCCGCGGTTTCCATGCCTCTGGCGGAAATGGTTTGGCGAAGCAATTCCACCTACCTGCGCAACGAATCTTGCCGCCCCACGGATACCAGCGCCGCCGCGTCGAAGGAATCGTGCGCCGTTATCCTCACGCGCCAATCCGTCCTTCCTCGAAAGCAACTGCACGATCCCACGCCCGACGATTATCGCCGCAACGGACTGCACACGGCGGGCACGTGGACGGGCTCGGGCGAAAGCCTCAGCTACGTCTCCCTCGAAACGCATGTGGCTGTGAGTGTCACGCAAGACAGCTCGCAGAAAATCGATTTCACGGTGACGAACGCTGAGGGAGCATCCATCCGGTACGCGGGAAACATCGAGACGCATTCCCGCGTGGAGCTTCTGCCGGCGGAGGGCGACGGTCCTCGCTAGGCGGGTCGTTGAGCGGCGCCCAATCGTGGTGCGGTATAATTAAAGGTTTAAGCACGCGGCAAAATTCGGGACTGAGCACTCCATCATGATCGACGTTCAAAGTTTTCGTCTGGCCAGCGATTACGAGCCCCGCGGCGACCAGCCTGAAGCTATTCGGGAACTGGTGCGCGGCGTGGAGGGCGGCGAGAAGCATCAAGTGCTGCTGGGCGTGACCGGTTCCGGCAAGACCTTCACGATGGCCAAAATCATCGAGCAGATGGGCCGCCCGGCGCTGGTGCTGGCGCACAACAAGACCCTGGCTGCGCAGCTCTTCCACGAATTTCGCAACTTCTTTCCCAAAAACGCGGTCGAGTATTTTGTCAGCTACTACGACTACTACCAGCCGGAGGCGTACATACCGGCTTCGGACACTTACATCGAAAAAGAGTCCACGATCAACGACGAGCTGGACAAACTGCGCATGAGCGCAACGCGCTCGCTTTTCGAGCGGCGCGACGTGGTGATCGTTGCTTCGGTCTCCTGCATTTACGGCTTGGGTTCGCCGGAAGCCTACTACGGCATGCTGGTGATGCTGGAGGCGGGGCAGAAGAGTTCCCGCGAGGCGCTGCTGCGCCGCTTCGTGGAGATTCAATACGAACGCGGGGAGGACCTGCGCAGGGGCACTTTCCGGGTGCGCGGGGACATGATCGAGATACATCCTCCTTACGAGGACCATGCGTTTCGCATCGAGATGTGGGGGGATCAGATCGACCGCCTGCGGGCCATCGATGCCTTGACGGGGGAAATTCGGGGCGAGCCGCTCACCCGTCTGCCGATTTACCCCAAGTCGCACTACGTCTTGCCCGCCGAACAGAAGGAGCGCGCCATTCGTGGCATCCTGGAAGAGCTGGCGTGGTGGAAGCCGGAGCTCGAGAAGCAGGGCAAATACATCGAAGCGCAGCGCGTGTGGCAGCGAACGATGTTCGACGTGGAGATGATGCGCACCATCGGATATTGCCACGGCATCGAGAACTATTCGCGGCACATGTCCGGCCGGCTTCCCGGGGAAGCTCCGCCCACGCTGCTCGATTACGTACCGCAGGATTACTTGCTGTTTGTCGACGAATCGCACCAGACGATTCCCCAAGTGCGCGGGATGTACCATGGCGACCGCTCGCGGAAGCAGACCTTGGTGGACTTCGGCTTTCGCATGCCGTCGGCGCTCGATAATCGCCCGCTCAATTTCGAGGAGTTCGAGCACCGCACCAACCAGGTGATCTATGTGTCCGCGACGCCGGGGCCGTACGAGCTGACGCGTTCGGCCGGGGTGATTGTGGAGCAGGTGATCCGACCGACCGGGCTGATCGATCCGGAAGTGGAAGTGCGGCCGGTGAAGGGACAAGTGGACGACCTGCTGGAGGAGATCAGAAAGCGGGCGGAAAAGAACGAGCGGGTGCTGGTCACCACGCTGACCAAGCGCATGTCCGAGGATCTGGCGGAATATTTTGCCGAAGTGGGGGTGCGCTGCCGTTATCTGCACTCGGAGATCGAGACGCTGGAGCGGGTGCGCATTCTGCGCGATCTGCGGCGCGGGGAGTTCGACGCGCTGATCGGCATCAACCTGCTGCGCGAAGGGCTGGACTTGCCGGAGGTGTCTCTGGTGGCGATTCTGGACGCGGACAAGGAAGGCTACCTGCGCAGCGCCACGGCATTGATCCAGACCATGGGACGCTGCGCGCGGCACATCAGCGGACGGGCCATCCTCTACGCGGACGTGATGACCGGTTCGATGAAGCAGGCGATTGACGAGACCAACCGGCGGCGGGCCAAGCAGCTGGCCTACAACGAAGAGCACCACATCACGCCGCAGAGCATCATCAAGAGCGTGGACATGAAGCTGGCCGCGATCGTGGAAGCGGACTACATTACCGTGCCCACCGAGGACCTGCTGCCGGAGAAGATTCACAGCCAGGACGAACTGCGGCAGGTGATCGCGCAACTCGAGACGCAGATGCGCGAGGCGGCGAAGAAATTCGAGTTCGAGAGGGCTGCGGGGCTGCGCGACAAAATTCGCGCCCTACAGCAGCGCGATCTGGGCGGGTTATTCGCCGGCGTCGACGCTCTGGAGCAGCCGCAGTCGGCCACTGCGCCCGCCACTGCGCCCGCCGCTGCGGGGGACAAATCGTTGGAGAATGAAAAGAAAGCGGTCTAAGCGGCACTCACTCAGGAAGCGGATGTGCGGCGAGAGCTGTAAACCGCCGCTGAACTCTCGGGACGCTCGGCCCAAGTTTCTGGAACACCTTTCTTTCCCGCCAGGTTGGCTCGATACCACGGTCCGAGCACGCGATTCCACCACATCAGCGCTCCGGTGATCAGCAGAACCACGGGAATCAGTCCAAAAACAGTCCAAGTAATCTCCAGCGTGAGCGAGGGAAACCTGCCGAAGTGCAAGCGGGCCAGCCAGGCCAGGACATTGTCACCCCAGCGGAGTTGCCGGGTCTCCGGACCGTCGAGGTAGTCGACGACGGCATTGAACGGAGCGGGCAGGCCCAGATAGATTCCCGAGATTCCCCACATGAGAATGAAGGCCAGGGACCAAAAGCCCAGAGAGGTGTGCAACGACCAATTGAGACGTTGAGGATTAGCCTTCCAATTTACGACCAGGTTGCGCTGCCATTTACCGGTTCCCGGCCACCAGATGACCAGGCCGGAAATGCAAAGCATGGTGACAAGAATCCCGCCCACGCCATTCAGCCTTTGCCCGATCGTTCCCGCGAGCAGGTTGTCGTGCAGATCGACCATCCACAAAAGCGCGCGAAAGCCGGGTGTCAAAGCAGCGCCCAAGTCGCTGCCGGTGTAAGGGTCGAATAGCCGGTCTATCTTTTTCGACCCGCGCTCCAGTGAAACTTTCGCTGGGTCGGTTATTCTCCTGCCGAAAAGGACCTGATCCGCCTGGTAACCGGGATGACTTCGCTCGGCGATCTGCTGAAGTTCGTCGGATGTGAGCCGAGGCCCAGTGGCGACGATATGGGGCCTGACGGAGAGGATCGTGGAAAGGGAGCGGCGGTAGATGAGGATGGTTCCGGTAGCGCACATCATGAGGACGTAGAGGGCCAGGACCAGTCCAACCCAAAGGTGGACCTGGAAGAGCGCCCTGCGCAGCCAGAGGCTTTGGGGATGGTGAAGCAAGCGGTCTCGTAAAGTCATTTCCCCGCCATTTCGGCCCGCCATTCGGCCCGCCATTCGGAACGATACG
Organism: uncultured Acidobacteriota bacterium; assembly: GCA_963823935.1. Lineage (GTDB taxonomy): Bacteria > Acidobacteriota > Terriglobia > Acidiferrales > UBA7541 > Palsa-189. Next base: position 149,699 of record CAWGNM010000018.1, on the reverse strand, counting down.
TTTTTGGCCCGATGCCGCTACTGTTTGCCGTAGGTGACGGTAAGCGACGCTTTCCCGAGGCTATTCATGTGCACCATGTAGCCGATCATCGCCGGGCTCACCTGTTCATCCAGGTCCAGCCGAGGGACTTTGAGCGCGTGCACCGTGAAAATGTAGTGGTGCACAGGACCCGGCGGGGGCGCCGCGCCGCCATATCCGGGCTTGCCGAAATCCACGCGCGTCTGCAGAGCCCCGGCGGGCAAACCCTTTCCGCTGCCGGCATCCGCGGGGAGTTCCTTCGTGGAGGCGGGAATATTGATCACCACCCAGTGCCACCAGCCGGAGCCGGTGGGAGCGTCGGGATCGTAACAAGTGACTACGAAGCTCTGGGTGCCTGACGGAGCGCCTTCCCAGGCCAGATGCGGAGAACGATTTCCTCCCGAGTAGCCCATTCCATTGAACACCTGAGCTTCGGGCATTCTTTGCCCGTCCTTGAGATCCTTGCTCGTGAGCTGAAAACTCATCAGTAATCCTCCAGGGTGTAAGGCGGCGGTCAGCGCCGCTTCGCGAGAGTTTACAGTACAGCGTGCCACAAGCGAAATCTTAAGACCAGCGTTAACATCTAGGCTCTAAGAGGCGAGAACGCTCCCCATAATGGCGTCGGAGATAAACCTACTTCATGGCCGCTGTTGAGAAGAATCCGGGCGCCGAGAGGTGGCCGGAACGTCCGCTGCTGCTTTTTGACGGCGACTGCGGATTTTGCCGATTTTGGGTGGCGCGCTGGCGGGCCGCGACGCGCGGCCGGGTGGATTTTGCTCCCGCGCAGCAAGAGGCTGCTCGCTTTCCGCAGATCGCCAAAGAATCCTGGAAGCGCTCGGTGCAGTTGGTGACCCCGAAGGGCGAGGTTTATGGCGGGGCGGAGGCTGTGTTTCGCACTTTGGCGTACGCGCCGGAGCGCGGCTGGATGCTGGGCGTCTACCGCCGGGTGCCCGGGGCGCAATTCGCTAGCGAAGCGATATACCGGCTGGTCGAGCGCCATCGGGGATTTTTCTCGTGGATTATGCGGCTCGGCTGGGGCCGCGACCCAGAGCCTCCATCCTACGTTCTAAGCCGCTGGTTTTTTCTTCGACTGCTCGGGCTCGTCTACCTGATCGCCTTTGTCTCGCTGTGGGGGCAAATAGCCGGTTTGGTGGGCGCGCACGGAATTCTTCCGGTCGCCAATTTTCTACAGGGCGCGCAACGCACTTATGGCGCGGACGCCTACCATCTTTTCCCGACGCTGGCCTGGATTAACTCGATCGGCTCGAGCGATGCCGGGCTCAAGTTCCTGTGCGGCGCCGGAGTGTTGGCCGGGCTGCTGGTGGTCCTCGGAGTGGTGACGGGCCCGGCTCTGGCGCTGGCGTGGGTCTTCTATCTGTCGCTGGTTACGGTGGGGCAGGAGTTTCTCTCGTTCCAGTGGGACATTCTGCTCCTGGAGATCGGTTTTCTGGCAATTTTTCTGGCTCCGTGGCGCCTGCTCGAGCCGCCCTGGCGGTCGCTTAACTCGGGCAACTCTTTTGTTTCGACCACGGTGTTATGGCTGGGGCGCTGGCTTCTCTTCCGGCTCATGTTTCTCTCGGGCGCCGTAAAACTTCTGAGCGGCGACGTAGCCTGGCGCAACTTGACAGCTCTCGAATACCACTACTGGACGCAGCCCCTGCCCACGCCGGTCGCGTGGTATGCGGCCCAATTGCCTGCGTGGTTTCAGCAGGCCAGCGTGGTGGGCGTATTCGCGCTGGAACTCGGCGTCCCTTTTCTGATTTTTACCCCGCGAAGATTCAGGCGGCTGGGAGCGGCATTGATCGCGGGTTTGCAACTCCTGATCGCCCTGACCGGCAACTATTGCTTCTTTAACCTCCTGACGATCTTCCTCTGCGTTCTGCTTCTCGACGATGCGTTTTTGCGCCGCTGGCTGCCGAGGCGGCTGGCCGGCTATTTTGCGGAAAGCGATTTGACTGCGGCGCGCGCGGCGGAAGGTGCTGGCGCGGGAAGGCGCACATCTCCGCTCGCTCAGGCTGGAAAAGTAATCAGAGCGGCGCTGGCGGTGGTGATCCTAATCATCAGCGGCAGCGAAATGCTGGGGACGTTCGGCCAGGGCGGGGCCGTGCCGGCCTTTGCCCGCGAACTCGTGAATTGGCAGGCGCCCTTCGAGCTTTCCAATAGCTATGGCCTCTTCGCCGTCATGACCACGGCGCGCGACGAGATCGTGGTGGAGGGCAGCAACGATGGCCAGACCTGGCTGGCTTACGAATTCAAGTACAAGCCGGGCAACGTTGCGCGGCGCCTGCCTTGGGTGGCGCCCTACCAGCCGCGGCTGGATTGGCAGATGTGGTTCGCGGCGCTCTCCAATTATCAGCAGAACCCCTGGTTCGAGAGTTTCATGATTCGCCTGCTGCAAGGAAGTCCGGAAGTGACCGCGCTGCTCGCGAGTAATCCCTTCGCCGCCGCGCCGCCGCGCTACCTGAGGGCAGCGCTCTATAGCTATCAATTCACGAACTTCGCCGAGCGCCGGACGACGGGCGATTGGTGGAAGCGGGAACGCAGGGGACTCTACTTCCCGCAGGTTTCCCTGCGAGGTCAATGAGCAATCGGGAAGTAAGTCAGTAAAACGAAGATGAGCTCGTTCCGTGGCTGCGGCGCCTTGGCGATCACTTACAAGGTTTGCTGCGGTCGGCCTTGTCTTTAGCTTTGGCCTCGGCGACGGTCAGCCACTCCATGTTGGAGATGTCGTCGGAGGCCCCACCGCAGGCGAGCGCCTTCCTGTACGCAACCACATATCCGGGCCGGCCATTTCGGTAGCCGCTCTCGCGCATGAATTGCGCTTTGGCGGCCGTGGTGGTGGAGTAGGCTTCGCTCGTTTGCTTTGCAGGCTTGGAGTTCGAGTCCGGCTTGGAGGGGCTGGCTTGCTGGCCGGCGAGCGCGGCGGACACGGAAAGAAGAGCAAAGGCAAGGAATGGCATTAAAGGCTTGGACATAAATCCCCGCAATTCGTTCCTTCGAAGATAACTGTGGCGACCCCGGAGGGACTCGAACCCACAACCCTCGGATTAGAAATCCGATGCTCTATCCATTGAGCTACGGGGCCTCGCCAGCGCCTTCGACATTATATGCCCGATAGATGCCCAATATATGCTTGATCCGGGCATCTCGAATCGCAGGTTATTTCAGACGATCGCGCCCTTGGCGCACAAACCCCCTGCGCGGAACGGCGAGCCAGCCCGGCTCGCCGTCCGCCCTTTGGGTTCGTCGGGCCTACTTGCCGCCCGTCTTGGCCTTCTGTTCCGTGATCTTCTTGTACTCCTCCGGCTCCTGGTTCAGCGTGCAGAAAACCTCTCCCCATTCGTCGTGGGGGTCCTGCGCTGTGGTCCAGGTGCGAGCCGCGGACTTCCACGGCTTGGCGAGCACCACGGGATCATCGATGGTGATTTGGTAGGTGAGGTAGTTTTTCGAGGTACGGGTAATGCGTTCCACGACGTGCTGCTGATCGCTGTGGAACCATCCGCCTGACCCTTCGCCGCCGAAATTCCTCATTCTCTCGTCGATGGCGGTGACATCCAGAACCAGCGTATCCCCCTCCCAATGAGCGGTAGTGTCGCCGTTGAAGGTGGGATCGGGATCCTTGGGATGCTCGCGATTGAAGTAGACCATGCGCACGTCCAGCGGGTATTCAAAAAGCATCACCAGCCTTTGTGGGCTGCCGATCAGCTCCATGGGGGCATGCTGAGAGTCCTGCTCCAATACCGTGCTGGGAGTGCCGGCCTGGTCGCAATCTCCATACGGGACCGGCCTCTTGTATTTTGCTTCCATGCCGGGCTTGAAGACGGGCGGGCCTTCCGGCGTGGCCTTGGGATCGAATTGCCTTAGCGCAGAGAGGTCCAGCGGATAAGCAAACTGCAGCATTCTTCCCGCGGCGTTTGGATACCAACGTCCGGTCAGGTCCACATGCCCGTCAGACATGCGGGGTGCGGGCCCGCCCGTCGGGATGGGATGCACGTTTTGAAAGCCGCCGACAATCGGTGCCGGAGGCTTTTTTTGCTCTGGTCCCGGCACGTAACTACCACCACCGCCCGGCACCTCGCGTGCCTGGCCCAATGCGGATGTAGGAACTAGGCATAGAGCCGCCAATAGGACTACCGCACTTCCAATGCAATAGTGCAACAACGACTTCATTCGAGTCATTTCCAATTTCTCCCTTTTCAACTTCGCCGGCTCATACCGTGCTTCCGACACGATGGTTAGAAGTGAAATTGCTCCGGCGTCAGCTTTTCAACCAACTGCCCAACGATACGAATCTGTCCATCCGGCAGGGCGAGGAACTCCGCCGAGCCTCTGTACTGCGTGCCCCCGGCCTTGGTCGGGCAAGCTCTTGCGTCGATGGGTTTGCCGACATTATTCGTGAAATCCTGGCGGGTGGTGCCGTTCCTCTTGAGAGCGTTGGGGGTGATCATTTCCAGGCTCCAGGCCTGCACATTGCCCTGGGGGTCCTTCACATCCATATGAAAGTATGCGTGCGGGTTCTCCCAATCGATACCCGTGAGGGTGCCCTTGAGATTCAAGCACTTGCTTCCGTCGAACTCGACGGCGAATCCATGGTGCGCAAAGGCGGGAGCAGCCGAGACCAAAGCACAAATTACGATCGCAAAAGCGGGAAGCTTAGACCTCATTGAGACGTTCCTCCGGTAATGATTTGGAAATAGATTCAGGCTCGCGCCAGTTTGACCACTCAGTCTGAACACAAAAATGCCTGTTGCCTAAGCATATACGCTGTTCACCTTATTTCTGTCAAGCGCCGGTTGGGGCTCGCGGTGTTCGCCGGGCTGGCGCCGTCTTTCTAGGCAATCAGTTCGCCGAACATCAACTCGCTCTCGGCGTGATTGTCGAATCGACTTCGTAGTAGTCGATTCTCGAAGGCGGCGCGCCCGTACCGGGAGTACCCAAGGTCATAATCGCGTAGCCGTGATAGTACTCCTTATCCTTGTTCAGGCTGAGTTGTCCTACGCCCGAAATCAGGGTGGGAAGGCCGGCTTGGCCTTGGAGATCGGGGCCGACGATAAGTCCGTAGGGGTTTTGCGGCTCGAGGACGGGGATTGCCGAGGCGCCGATGCAGCGCCCTTTATTCAAGCCGATGTAGGGGCTGAAAGCTTCAAAATTGTGCTCGTGGCCCCAAAGCCACAGAGCGATTTGGCCCATGTATTTTTCAAAGATCGCATACAGTTTCGGGTTATAGGCCAAGGCTTTTCCTGAAGCTCCCCGCCCGATTCCGTCGCCGAAAGCCGTAAACAGCTGGTGATGCGAAAGAACGATCGTTCGCCGGCCTCCATTGTTTTGCAACTTGTCCACATGCCAAGCGGCCTCGGAATCCTCCAGATAGGTGACATTCGTATTCACCGTCGTGGGATCGGAATCGTGCAGCCCCGTATCCATGGCGAGTATTTGCCAGTTCGCGTTCCTCAGGCAGAAAAAGCTGGCCTGCTGCCGATAGAGTTGGAGCGAGGGGACCGCATTGAGCTGCGTTAGCAGCCAATCATGGCGCGCCGCCCGAATACATATCGTGGTTGCCGGAGAGTGTGTAGATCGGGATGCCGGGCACATTGGCATTGACGATGGTCAGAAAAATTGTCCCGGACCTCATCGGACATTCCCGCATAGTAGATGTCACCAAGATGAATGAGCACGTCGGGAGATTTTTTCATGACTTCCGAAAGCAGCCATTTCGCGTCATCGAGCCCGGTGCCCCAGTCGGCGATCAGACCGATGACCAGCTCGCCCTTATCGGGGAGCGAATCATGTAGTCGCTCAAATTCTTATAGGTTTGGTAGGGAACCGGCTTCAGCGTGTCTTTCCAGGCGAGGTAGGCAGCCAGAGCCGACGACCAGAGAGGGTCGCAATCGCTGTTGCGAATTTCGTCTTGAAGCTCGTCCGCTCTGGCCTTATTTCCGCTAATTTCGGCCCAGACGAATTCGGCAGCCATTTTGGCGCAAACTGAAATCACCGAGCCGGTGGGATCGGCTGGCGGAATTGGTTTGCCGCTTTGAAGGGTGCCAAACGCCGTGTTGAATTGGGTCATCTCCGGCTGCGTCGAACTGAGGTCGACTGGAGCATCGGCCGTTGCGTCGCGATGGCCTTGTGCAGGGCGTGTTGCCATACGGATGCGACTGCGTAGCGGAATGTTTTAAGGGATTTGGGCATTGACTCGGAGATTTGTGGCGCACCCGGAGGGATTCGAACCCCCAACTCTCAGCTTCGAAGGCTGATACTCTATCCAGTTGAGTTACGGGTGCGCCGCTTGTTTCTACGATCTTATCACTGAGTTATCTGCCTGGCTTCTCATTCGCTGGAATCACGTTTTCTTCGCTGTGCCCAATTTGTGCCCACCCAGTCTTGAGGACATGGCGGGCCGCAGCCGTCTTGCCATGCATATGCGTATCTGTGCCGATCCAGACACATATGCGTTTTCGATTCCCCTATCATGACAATGCACCGAAGAGAATAGAGGCGCCCGGGGGACGATCGATGAAGCCAAGTACAAGAGATGAAAAGAGCACGTTTCACGGCTTGAAAGGAACGGTAAAAGAGAAGGCGGAAGAACTTGTGAACGATTCCTACTTACAAGCCGAAGGCCGTGCGGAAACGAAGAGGGTCCAAAAGGAAATCGCACAAACGGCTGAGCTGCATGACGAATTTGCACCGGACTTGGGTAAGGAATAAGAACCATCGGATCGATATCTGAAAAGGCCTACGCTTAGCGATTATTAAAAGTGAGGAGGTCAACGATGTTTGGATATGGACTGCTTGGCACGATATTGGTGATCTGTTTGATCGTTTGGATTGTTCGGAGAGTGTGATGAAGAACTGCGGAGCCCTCCGCGGGTCGCCTTCCTGCAGAAGACGGCTCAAAACGTGATGCGGCCGGCTGCCGCCGCGTTCACGGTAACCGTCGGCCATCCCAACCCAAAGAAAGGCTGATACGGGTAACTGATGTGGACCTGAACGCGGCTGGGAGGAGCGCTGGAAGAGTCCGGATAGGTGACCGCAATCGTCATGGAGGAGGTCGAGTGGAAGGAGTACTGCGCGTATTGCTGCACCGTCGCCGTTACGTCGCGCCAGAGCTGTCTACAGCTCACCCCGCCGCCGCCCGGATTGTTGCAAGCGGCGCTATCGGTGCCGTGAACGATGGCGTAGCGAACGCCCTCTTTGGCGGAGTCCGCCAGCACGTTATAGGTGTACACGAGCAGAACCATCTCCAGCATTCCGAAGGTGAACAACATTACGAAGAGAATGCTCAAAACAAATTCGATCTGCGCCTGCCCGCGCGATTTGCTCGCCAGCTTCTTACATTGACATTGTCTCGACATTGACATCGTCCCGATTCGCCTCGATTCGCTACTCCGTATCTCGCCTCCATAGCGGCAATCGGAATGCCAAGCTTGTGGGCGCATCGATGGTGGCAAAGGGTTTTCATTCCAACGGTCATTCTGGTGGTTGCTCTTCCGCTGAGCGATGAGGCGCTCCCATTCCGGGAAGATTCGGCGATCCGTGATTCAAAGTGACACTGGCTGGAGTCTCTTCGCGGGCTCTGAATTCCCCTTTTGTTATTTATGAAGGCACGATCGTTGAGATTTAACCGCTGGGATTCATTACTCCGTTAGCAAGCTGATGTCAGGACGCCGTGGCCGAGAACGTGCACCCGACTCGGCTTCGGAGCCTCCCAAATCGTGATCCGTCCCGAGCCACCGGGTTGTCGCGCGTGCCGAGCCTTCGCTCGCCACACGCATCTTCTCGTTTCCAGCGGCGCTAACGGCACTGGTGGCCGCTTCCGTCTTCGCCCTGGCGCGCAAGGGGCTGGCCGATCCCGATATCTGGTGGCACCTGCGAAACGCGGACTATCTGTTGCGCCAAGCCAAGTGGCCGCGCGTGGACATGTACTCGTACACGGTCTTCGGAAACTCGGGGATGAACCATGAATGGCTGGGTGAACTTCCTTACTATTTCGCCTGGCGGGCCTTCGGCTTGCTGGGAATCAAACTCATCTCGATCCTGATTCTGGAGCTGATTTTCGGCGGCGTGCTCTATCTTTGCTGGCGCAAGAGCGGAAATATCAAGGCCGCAGCCCTGGCCTGTTATCTGGCAGTTCTGCTGGGATCAGTCCTTCGGCCCGCGGACACTTCTTTTCGGATACATCTATCTGCTGGCGCTGCTTTTTCTGCTGGAGGATTTTCGCTCGCGTGGCGGATGGCGATTGTGGCTTGTGCCGGCGCTCTTCTGCGCGTGGATCAATACCCACGGTTCGTGGGCGTTCGGCCTGATGGTCCTGACGATCTTCATTGCCGGCGGCTTGGTGGAGGGAACGTGGGGCGCGTAGAGGCGACGCGCTGGTCCGCCGCGCAACTGCGGCGGCTGGGCGGCTGCCTGGCCGCATCGATCGCGGCGCTCTTCGCCAACCCGTACGGCTATCGGCTGGTGTTGTATCCGCTGGATATGGCCTTCCATCAGAAGCTCAATATTGCTCACGTGGCCGAGTGGAGCTCGGTCGATTTCCACGATGCGCGCGGCAAAATCGCTTTGCTTTTCCTCGTGATGCTACTGCTCGCCGCTCTTTTCGGCCGCGGACGCTGGCAGCTCTACGAAGTGGGATTGGCCTTTCTCGGTGTGTACGCCGGGCTTACTTACGTGCGCTTTCTTTTCCTCGCGGGCATCCTCGCTGCGCCGCTCGTCGCTGACTTCCTCGCCTTCCTGCCGCGTTACCGGCCGGAGTCGGATCGTCCCGCATGGAACGCGCTGGTTATAGCCGGAACCTTGGCATTCATGGCCTGGACTTTCCCGACCGGCAAACAGCTTTGGCAGTCGGTGGATCGCGAATATCCGTCGGAAGTTCTGCCGTGCCTTTCTTCGCTCGCGGCGTCGGACCACGTCTTGAATTACTACTTGTGGGGCGGCTATCTGGGCTGGAGGGACCCGCAATTTCGGGACTTCATCGACAGCCGCGTGGACATCTTCGAGTACGCCGGCGTTTTGAAAGATTATCTGGATCTGCTCGACCCGAAAGACCCTTCCCGATCCTCGACAAATACCAGATTCGCTACGTGCTCTTTCCGCCGGATGAAGCGCTGACCTACGCTTTACGGCACGATGCGCGATGGAAGGTGGTCTTCAGCGGACAAGTGAGCGCCTTTTCGAACGAGTGGAAGCGCCTGCGGGCAACACGTCGAGCGCGGCGTGCAACGCGCCGTCCTGCGCGGCAATGTTAACGCCCTCCGGATCTGGCGAGAGCCCGCGACATCTCCGTGACGCCTGCGCCACAGAAGCAAATAGCGCGAGGTTGTGGCAATGGTGCCAGTCGCGCCAGCCCTGCCAGCGGGGCCACGCTTCTCTTTCCCGAAAAGATTGCTTCCGAGCGCTGGATCGCAGCCGGTCTCTTTGTCCTGGCCTGCCTGTACCTGTGCGCCTTTCGCCGGTTTATGCTGCTCGATCCGGACGAGGGCATCGTCCTGCAAGGCGCGGAGCGCATTTTGCGCGGGGAGGTGCTCTACCGCGATTTTTTCTCGTTCCTGACGCCGGGTTCCTACTACCTGCTGGCCCTTCTCTTCAAACTATTCGGCAATTCGCTGATGGTGGCGCGGTCGACCCTGGTGCTTTACGGCGGCGTATTCACGGCATTTGCGTACTTCGTGGCGCGTCGCGTCTCGTCGCGCTGGGCGGCTTTGCTGATTGCCTATCTCACGCTGGTAACCTCTGTGTCCTGGCGGTTTGTGGTCCTGCACAATTGGGACAGCACGTTCTGGCTGTGTCTTGCGGTCTATTGTTCGGTCTTGCTGGCGCAGACGCGGCAAGCGCGATGGGCGTTCGGAGCCGGAACGTTTGGCTCGTTGACGTTCCTTTTCGAGCAGTCCAAAGGCGCGGGCTTCGTGCTGGGGCTGCTGCTTGCGTTCATCTTGATCGCCTGGGTGGTACGCCCTTTGCGGTTTTCGCGGGCGCACGCTCTCGCACTTGCCGCCGGCTTCGCTTGGCCGCTGGCCCTCACGCTCGTCTATTTCGCCGGCCATCACGCGGCGGGCGCCATGTTCGCAGACTGGAGCTGGGCGCTCCATCACTATTCGGTAACCAATAACGTGCCCTACGGATACACGGACTGGTCCGACGAATCGCGGGCGGGCCTCTTCGGGACGTCCCGTCCATTCGACATCTTTCTGGTTATTCTGGCGGTCAGCCCTGGCTTCCTGCTTCCGGCACTGCCTATCGTCGGATTGGTGCTTCTCGGTTACTGGACGATTCGCGCGCGCCGCGGATCGTTGGCCCCGGACCGCGCTGCTTATTACATGGTTACCGGTTCCAGCATCGCCGGGGCCATGCTCTCGGTGATGTTTGTGCGCAACAACGTCATTCACTTCGCCTACCTCGTGCCCATTCTGTATCTGGTGCTGGCCTGGGTCCTCGACGCCGGCGACATCGGCGGAGGAATCGTGCGCGCGATGAGGCCGATCCTGGTTCTCGGCGTCGTTGTGACCTTCACGGCGACGGGCATGGCGCTCCTGATCGCCAACCGCAACGCACGGTCGGTAATCGAAACGCGCCGAGGCCTGGTGCGGCTTTCCTGGCCCGACGAGGTGATTGGATATACGCAGGCGCATGTTCCCGCCGGCGAAAGAATTTTCGTCTATCCCTACTTTCCGCTGGGCTACTACCTCACGGCCACCTTCAGCGCCACGCGCTACGAATATCTCCAGCCCGGCATGCACACCCGCGCGCAGGACCAGGAGGCCATTGGCGAACTCGAGGAGAGCCGAACAGACGTAGTGCTTTTCGAGCCTTCGTTTTATGACAAAATTGCCACCTCCTGGCCCAACACGCCGCTGGCTTCGATTGCGGTCGATCCGGTGGCGGACTACATTCTTGGCCACTACCACCGTTGCGCCACGCTCATGAGCGGAGCCAATTCGTACTTCGCCTTCATGCTGCGCAATGGCGTCCCTTGCGCCGCGACGTCCGCCAAGGCAGCAGGGAATTGATGCGGCTGGCGGACGTGCTTCTCCATAAACTCGCCGCGAACATTCCCATATCGGATATTGCCCAGTTCAGAACTGGTCCGAGCACTGCCTTCGGCGACCCGCTTTTTGGCCCGAAAAGCCTTCGCGAAAGTTAATTCCAGCAGTTTCAGCTGTTTCATTTTCAATCGCGCGGCCGGGCCGAATGGACTCACAAGTGCAATTTGAACCTTCGGGCAGAAACGCTCGCGAGCTTGCTCCCGCTCCCTAAGGCGAGTTGAAGAGTGGAGTAGAGCGAGAGAGCGGAGTTGAGAGACATTGAGCGGGCTGCCGGGATTCCTGGAGGGTTGGTGGAATCAAGCTTTGCCTTGGGTGCGCTGTTCCTATCGATCCTGGCCATGACGTTCGATCTGAGGACCGCGAGGGTCCCCAACTGGCTGACGGGCGGGGGACTGATCGCCGGATTTGGCGTTCGTACCTGCCTTGCGGGAGGGGCCGGCTTGGAAACGGCGTTGGCCGGCGCGCTCTTGGGAGGCGGAGTTCTTTTTATTCCCTTTCTCGTGCGCGGCATCGGCGGAGGCGACGTGAAGCTCATGGCCGCGGTAAGCGCGTGGCTGGGGATCGGGCACGCGGTGGTTTTTATTCTGGCCACGGCCATTGCCGGCGGCCTTTGGGCGCTTGGCTACCTGGCTCTTCGCAAGCGAACCGGCGAGGCGCTCTCGAAAATGGCGCGAACGATTCGCTTCCATCTTGCCGCCGGCCTTCGGCCCTTGGAGCCGGCCGGAGAGCAAGCCGGACGTTCGGTTCATCTCCCCTACACGCTGGCGATCGCCAGTGGAGCGCTCTTCGTTTTTCTCTCTGTTTCCACGGCGTTGTGGCGATGAGGCCAATGGAATTCGCGCAAACATGAGCCGGCCGTTCCATCGGAACGGGCTCGTGCTCGCGCTGGCATGCGTCCTGGGTGTTCCCGCGGTGAGCGGCGCACAGCAAGCCGTGCCGCTGGCCGCCGCGCCATTGCACATCCTCGCCGGCAAGTCCGTGGTGATTCACCTCGAGACGCGGCTGAAGCGAGTTTTGCTGAGCAATCCGGCTGTGATTGACGCGCTGGCCACGGACCGAAACGAAGTGGTGGTGGAGGCCAAGGCGCCGGGCACGAGCAGCCTGATTCTATGGGATGAATCGGGAACGTCCCGCATGATGGACGTCACCGTGGATTTGGACGTCGCCAGCCTGCGCACCGCGATCGATCAGTCTTACCCCGGCCGTTCGGTCGAGGTGGAGGCGGATGGCGATCGCCTGATTCTGACGGGCCGCGTGCCCAGCCAGCACGCCGAAGATGAACTGGTGAAGATGGCGGGAGTTTACTCCAAGGACGTGGTCGATTCCCTGGCCCAGCAATCCAGCCATCAACGGCAGATTCTTCTGGAAGTGAAAGTGGCGGAGGTGGACCGCACCCGCCTCGACCAGATCGGCTTCAATTTTCTCAGCACCGGCGCGGGAAACACGCTCGGCACGCTTTCCACGCAGCAGTACGGTCCCATCACGGGAGCGGGCGGCTCCCCCGTGCAGATCACCGGCGGCACTGCGGGCGTTCCAGCGAGCGCCAGCGGCAATTTTGGCCTTTCGGACCTGCTCAATATTTTCATTTTCAACCCCAGCATCAATTTCGGCACGGTCATCAAGGCTCTGCAGGAAAATTCCGTGCTGCAGATTCTGGCCGAGCCGAATCTGCTGGCTCTCAGCGGTTCCAAAGCCAGTTTTCTCGCCGGCGGCGAGTTTCCTTTTCCGGTGGTTCAGGGCGGCCAGAACCTGGGAGTGGTCACCATACAGTTCCGGCCTTTCGGAGTGCGCCTGGATTTCAACGGCACCATTGGCGACGACAATACGGTTCGCTTGCAGGTGGCTCCGGAGGTCAGCAGCCTGGACTTCACCAACGCGTCACCATCTCCGGATTCACTGTCCCGGCCATCGCCACGCGCCGCGCCGAGACGGAAGTCGAGCTGAGAGACGGGCAGTCGTTTGCCATCGCCGGCCTGCTGAACGAACAGGACACCGCGCAGCTCAGCAAGATTCCGGGCATTGGGGATATTCCGATTCTGGGCAAACTCTTCCAATCGCGGTCCATCCAGAAGTCCAAAAGCGAGCTGGTGGTTTTGGTGACGCCGCGCATCGTCGATCCCATCGGCACCGGCGCACAGATGACCGCCACTCCGGCGCTGGTGGTGCCGCCGCTGGATATCAAGAAATACGATCCTGGCATTCCCGGCAATAAGCAGCTCCAGCAGGCCGCCCCGAATTCGCCGGCGAAATGAGGCCCAGTGCCCGCAATGATGCAAGGGTATTTGCGCATCGTGAACAGCACCAAAGGCACGCTGTTAGCTTCGCGCGCGGAGATCGCGGATTGCCTTCGAAAGCGTCTGGTGGGCCTGTTGGGCAGGCGCGCTCTCGATCCCGGCTGCGCTCTGTGGCTTTTCCCCAGCAACGCGATTCATACCATCGGCATGCGTTTCCCGATTGACGTCGTAATGCTGAGCCGGAATGCCACCGTGGTGAAAGTGTGCGCGGGCGTGCGCCCCTATTCCGTGGTCTGGCCAAATTTTCAGGCGCAAAGCGTCCTGGAGCTTCCCGCGAATGCCATCGCCAAAAGCAGCACGGCCGCGGGCGACCTCCTGAAGATTGAAATTGCCCAGCTGTGAAATCTTTTCCGGAAGCGCTCACGCGAGAACGCGCTCTCAGGAGAGGAAGCCGCTCCGCCCGATGCGCTCCGCAAGGAAGCAGGATCATGACGTCTTTCATGCATGATCGACCGCCCGCGGAAATCTGAAGAGGTCAAGGGCCTCGTCATGGACATCACGGAACGAAAGAAAAACGAGGAATCGCTGCGCGGCTGCGAAGACAAATTTCGCACGCTCGCCGAAGCCGCGCAGGACGCCATTATCATGATCGATGCTCAGGGGCTGATCACCTTTTGGAACGGCTCCGCCGCCCGCATCTTCGGCTCCTCCGCCGAGGAGGCGCTGGGCCGGAAACTGGACGAATGGCTGGCCTCGCCCCGCTATGGGGAGAAGGACCAGACGCAGTTCGAGTACCCGGGCGCCGCGGACGGCGCTTCGCCGCCGGGACGGATGCTGCAGATGGAGGCGCTAAGAAAAGACGGCACCGAAGTCCCCATCGAACTTTCCCTTGCGCCGATGCAAATGGGCACGGAACGCTTTGCCATCGCCATCGCGCGCGACATTACCGAGCGCAAGCGCGCCGAAAAGCAAATCCTGGCCATGGCGCGATTCGATCCGCTCACCGGCCTGTTTAACCGCACCACGTTCGCGGAATGGGTTCAGAAAGGCGTCGCTCGCGTGAAGCGCGGCGGAAAAGGCTTCGCCCTGTTGCATCTCGATCTCGATCATTTCAAGGATGTGAATGACGCGCTGGGCCATCCCCGGGGAGACGCGCTGCTCCGGGCTGTCGGCGAAAGGCTGCGCTCGAACATCCGCGAGACGGACGTGGTCGCGCGTCTCGGAGCGGACGAATTCGCCGTCATGGAAGTCGATCTCAACGGCCCGGAGGACGCCAGCATTCTCGCGCGCAAGTTGCTGGACGTCTTGAGCCAGACCTACTCGATCGACGGAACCCTGATTCGCGTTAGCGTAAGCATTGGCATTGCCGTGTGTGGGCGGGACGCCCTGAATACCGAGTCGCTGCTCTCCTTTGCCGAGGTGGCGCTCTACCGCGCCAAGGGGGAGGGAAGAAACACGCTCCGGTTCTTTACCGACTCCATGGATACCGAAGTCCGCGCGCGCTTCACCCTGGCCGCGGAACTGCGGGACGCCCTGGACGAAGACCAGCTTTTCCTCGTCTATCAGCCGCAAGTGGACGCCGCTACGGGCCGGATCGTCGGCCTGGAGTCGTTGGTCCGCTGGCGTCATCCTCATCGGGGCGTGTTGCGCCCCGGCGAATTTATCGGCGCCGCGGAACATAGCGGGCTCATCATCCCCATGGGCCGGAAAGTGCTCCATGAAGCATGCGGACAGATGAAGCAATGGGTCAACGCAGGCATTGCCCCTCGCAGTGTGTCGGTGAATATCTCCGCCATCCAGTTCAAGGCGCCGCTCGAACTCGAGCAAACCATCGCTACCGCTCTCAGCGAGACGGGCCTTCCGCCGGAATGCCTGGAGCTGGAACTGACGGAGACCGTCCTGATGGAAACGTCATTCGAACACAACGACGTGCTGCAAAGGCTCAGGGAGAAGGGCATCCGCCTGGCAATCGACGACTTCGGGACGGGATTCTCGTCGTTCGATTATCTGCGCCGCTATCCGGTGAGCCGCATCAAGATGTCGCAGCATTTCGTGCGGGGTTCGCTGCACGACGCCAGTGACGCGGCCATCGTGAAGGCCATTATCGGGCTGGCGCGCGAATTGAACGTGGAATTTATTGCCGAGGGAGTGGAGACGGCCGAGCAACTGGAACAACTTCGCGCCTGGGGATGCTCTCTCATCCAGGGATATTACTTCGCGAGGCCCTTGCCTTCGGGTGAAGTCGGGTCCCTGCTGGCGGATGGCGTGATTCACCCCGCCCTTCCCGAAACTTCCCCGCGTACCTAGAGGAGCCACGCGCAAACAAAGCCCAAACAAGGAAAGACAAAGATAAGACGCGCGCCTCGAAGACGCGTTCGCCTCGCGCTAGTTAAACCTGCCCGGGAGGCTATTCGTCAGTTCCGCTGCGTGGAACCGCCCTTGGTATTGCCCATGGAATTGCCGATGGAACTGCCGGCGGGTCGCTTGCCGTCTGCATCGTACAGCCACCTGTCGATCGTTCGACGCTCCTCGGGGGTGATCTCTTCCAGCAGCACGCCCATGCCGAAAATTCCCAACCCGCTGCTGGAGTGCAGGTACATCACTTTCCCCTGCAGTTCGCACGTCCTGACCCCATCCCAGATGCGGAGCCGGAAGCGTGTTCCCGTGGAAATGGGCAGTAGGGTGCCGATATAACATCCTCTCGCGCTCAATTCGGCAAGCTGTGTGGGGACCGACGTGCCGTCGCCGAGGATCACTTCCGCGTCAGCGAAGAACGAATACTCGCGGATCGGCGCGCTTTTCTGCGAACTGGCTGTTGACCATATGTCCTTTTGTAATCGTGAACCCGCGCTTTGCGCGGCTCATTGTAGGATTCCGCTTTGCTGCCCGGCCGCGCGATAGAACGAAAGCAACAAAACTGCGTGGTACTTCGGCTCGGAACGTACCTGCCCGGGTGGTACCCGGGTACCCAAACCCGGCCCCCCGGCCCAACTCGGCCCCCAACCCGGCCTAAGTCGCGACCGCCTCGCCCCGTTCGCGCAACCCTTCGCCATGCAAGGCGATTCCCGAACGCGCCAATTCGCGTATAATCTGCCCACCCAATCATCCATTCGCCAAAGCAAGGCCAAGGCAAGGAGGAGCGCCAATATGTCCCGCCGTTCCGCATCGCTCAGATTTTCACTCACCATCATTGCTCTCATCGCCGCGCTGATCTGCTCCGCGGCAGCCCCTGGCCGCTGAAGTGCTCGATAAATCCGCCAATATCGGCGGGACCGAACTGGAATATAAAGTCGTTCTTCCCAATGGCTACGACGCGGCCAAAGCCTATCCCGCGATTCTCGCCTTTGGCGGCGGCCCGCAAACGATGGAGATGGTCAACGCTACTTTGGAACGCAATTGGCGCGAGCAGGCCGAAACTTTGGGCTATATCGTCATCCTTCCGGCGGCGCCCAATGGAGATTTGTTCTTCGAGGAAGGCGATCGGGTCTTTCCCGCATTTATCGTCAAGCTGCTTGCCGATTTCAAAGTTCTGCAAAACAAATTTCACATCGCCGGCGTCTCCAATGGAGGACTCAGCGCGTTCCACATCGCCTCTCTCTACCCGCAATACTTCTGGTCTGTAACCGGCCTTCCCGGGTTCCTCCCGGACAATTCGCCGGAGCATATGCGCGCGCTGGCCAAGCTCTGCATTTTCATGTACGCGGGCGAAAACGATACGGAATGGCTGCACAGCGAGGAGCAGCAAGCCGCGAAATTCCGCAGCCAGGGATTCACGGTGGAGTTCAACGAGGAGAAGGGCGAAGGCCACGTGATGCGCACGCTCGACGGCAAAGGCGCGGCGCGCCTCTTCCAGCAATTGGAGAAAGCCCGCCAGGGCTGCGGCAAGTAATACTGCCCGAGCGGCCATGAAGAGTCGCGATGAAGGACGGCGTTGAAAAGTGGCGATAAAGAATAGGGAAGGGGCGGCCAAAATGCTAAATCTGTCGAGGCGCTTGGTAATCGTTCTGGTGGCGGCGCTGGCCTCCTCTGCGGCGCTCGCCGCAGGCGCCCGGCCGCGGCAAGCGGGGGCAGCCCCCGAGCAAAAATCAGCCGCCGTTCCGCGCCACGATCTTTCCGGAACCTGGGAGCCGGCTAATGGTCCGAGCGAAGGGATCCAGCCCGATGGCGTGAAGGCCATGCCCAATGACGGAAAGCCGGAACATCAGTTGCCGTACACGCCTTACGGATTGCAAACGTACAAGTCTCATCAGCGCGCTGTTTGGAGCCGATGAGAATCTGCCTGGGTTCGCTAATGATCCGCGCGACAAATGCGAGCCGCTGGGATTCCCGCGCATGGATTTTTACAACTTGAGGGAGACCCAGATCCTGCAAAACGAATACAAAATAGCGATGCTCTACGAGTATGGAACCGCGTGGCGCATCATCTGGACCGACGGCCGCCCGGTTCCCAAATTGACCGATGATGGCGTGCTCATCGGCAAGGAGGTCAAGGAGCCGCGATATTACGGCTACTCGGTGGGCAAATGGGTGGACGACACCACGCTCGTCGTTCAGACCGTCGGCATCATGGGAGAAGACCGGGTGTGGCTCGATACCGCGGGACGCCCCATCAGCGACCGGGCCCGCGTCGAGGAACGCCTCCATCGCGTGGATCGCGACCATCTGGAATGGTCGGTGACGATCGACGATCCCAAGATGTACACCAAACCTTGGGTAGCCATGAACAAGTTCCCCATGAAATTGGAGAACCCGCATCGGGATATCGTCGAACAGTACTGCTCGCCGATCGAGATGGAAAACTACAACAAGCGATTTGCGAATCCTGCGAGCGCCCCCGCCGGCCAGGCCCCGCAACATTAGCGTGGCATCACCCGCGGCAACACCCGCAACGACGCGCCCGCGGCGCTTGCCCATCAGCGACGCAATTCTTCTTGGCAAAGAGACGGTCGATATACGAGGCGCGCCAAACTCGCGCATGCCGGGTTGTGCCCCAATTCCGATCGTCCTAGAATGTGGTCACTCTGTGGCGCCCGAACGCTATTCCCTGAAGCGGAGGCAAATGGCAATGAGAAGCAAACTCACGGCAGGCTTGGCGCTCGCTATCGGAATTGTGACCATTTCCGTTCCGCTCCTTGCGCATCACGGAACGGCCGCCTTCGAGAACGATAAGAAGGTCACGCTGAAGGGAACCGTCACCCAATGGCTGTGGTCCAATCCGCATTGCCTGCTGGAGTTCGATGTGAAGGGCGACGACGGCAAGTCGGTGCATTGGATCGGAGAGACCCAGAATCCGGTCAGCATCACCAACGTTGGCTGGAGCAAGGCGGCCATCAAGGCCGGCGATCAAGTCACCGTGGTTCTATTTGCCGTCAAGAATGGCCAGCCGCTCGGGCGCGTCTCCTCGGTCACGCTCCCCAATGGGAAGACGCTGTTGACCGGCGAGGGAGAGTCCAAAGAGGTGCACGACAAGCTGGAACGCGACGCGCGCGCGGCCCAGCCCAACTGATTCGCCCCTGCTGATCCGCTCTCACTGATTCGCTCCTGCTGATTCCATCGCGTGACTCCCAATCCGGCGGCGTGTCGCCGGTTCTAACGCGCGAAACCCATCCAACATTCGGTCCCGTCGCGTCATCTAAATACATAGGTGAAGAAAGAAAAATAACGAGGCGCTGCTGACCGCAACAACACCAAAGCCCAAGATAAAAGCACGCGCCTCGAGGAGGCATGTATGCGCAGAGCCCTTGGAACCATTTTCGGGGTGGTCCTGGCGGCGGCGCTGCTGGCTTTCGCGCCGGGTGCGCGCGCGGATGAGGCCAACGAAGCAACGCAGTTCACTTTCAATGAGCCATTCCAAATTCCGGGAAACAGAATTCTTCCTGCGGGCACCTATTGGTTCAAGCTGCCCAGTTCGATCACGAATCCTAACGTGGTGGAGGTGCTTGGTCGTAACGACACGCACGTGATCGCCACGTTTATGACCATTCCTATGACACGCCCAGAGCCGACCAATCGGGGCGAACTTGTGTTCGGCGAACCGAATCGGACCCAACCGCCGGTTCTTACCGGTTGGTTTTATTCCGATCGGTTGACAGGACATCAATTCCTCTACTCGCCTCGCCGCGAGTCGCAGCTCTCGGAAAGCGGGCAATTGCATGTTCTGGCTCATAACGTCCCGGAAGTGGGCTAACTGAAGTAGAGGAGTGCGTTCCTAAGTGAAAGGCCGGCGACAGCACCCATCGCCGGCCCTTTTTTACGCGATATCCTTCCGGCGAGTCCTTCAACTCACCCGGATTTAGCTCAGGTCCGCAGTCACTTCAGATAAGTGCGCATAATGCCGATCAGATCGTCGGCGGCGTCTTCCGAAGCTCTTGGTGTGCCGAGCCATATGGTGGCGGATATGATCTTCCATCAGTTCCGCCATCAGGCTGTTGATCGCTCCCCGCGCGGCCGCCAGGCGGTGAAGTATCTCCGCGCAGTGCTCATGTTCGTTGAGGGCGCGTTCCACCGATTCCAGTTGGCCAATCACCTTTTTGGTGCGGTTGACCAGATCCAGCTCTTCTCGTGAAAGATGCGACATTATTCTTGACTACCCTACAGGGGTAGGCTATACGTAAACCTTCTGGCGGCTACCCTAGTGGGGTAGCCTAGCATAAGGAGCGCGCCCTGTGCGCACAGTTTGTTTGGCTCTCCAGGCGCCGCCAAGTCTCGGCGGGACGCGATGCGGCGCCGGGAATAATTGGCGGCTGCGAGCTTCATTTTTTACCCTCCGTTAATGCGCGCTTGGGGCTGTCGCCCTCACGCTAAGTGCGGCAGAAGGAACCGTAGGCCGCATGCGCGAGAGCTAGGATGCGCGCGCTAAGGAGCTCCCAATCGGGAATTCCGTTAAATTCTTGATTCTTGCCGTACGTTCGCTGCACCGCGCGTGGCCCAGGACGTGGCCCCGCATGGGCCCCGGATGCGTCGGTTGAACGCATTCAAAAGTGGAATATCCACGGTCAAATCACCGAAACGCCGCAAGGCGATCCCCCCTTTCCGGCTCTGTACTCCGGCCAAAACAGCTTGGACAGCCACGGTGAAATTCAGGAAACCTTTACGTCGGACCTCTATGCCGGCGTGCGGCTGTGGCATGGCGGGGAGATTCACGTCGACGCGCTGTTATGGGAGGGATTTGGCCTGAGTAACGATAAAGGCATCGAGGCGTTTCCGAACGGCGACGCCTTTAAACTCGGCACCAAGACCCCTTTGTGCCCCCGTCCCGTCCCTCGCTCGGCGCGGCTGTCCGGCCTCTCGCTCGCCCGCGTTTCGCGCCCCTCCCCTGCGTCGCCCCCGCGTTCCCCGCTGCTCGCTCGCCTCGTCCCGTCCCCCTGCGTTCCCGCCAGCGCGGGTACCACGGGGCTTGCCGTGCAAGAAGCAACCGTGGGCTCGCCGGTTTTCCCGCCGTCCCCTTCCCCCCCTCTCCCCCACTCAGCGGGGTACCAAGGAGCGTCGTCGCCGACAGGAACGCGTCTTCTGCCCTTTCGTCTCGCCTTGTTGTTTTCGCGGCGTCCTCTTTGCGCGCGTCCCTCCGCTTTTCGCCGCCCGCTTCGCTTTCTTTGCTGCTTCCCGGTGCGTGCGCGCGTTGGACGCGCGCGGCGAGAGCCCACTCAGCGGCACGCTCGGCGCGTCCAGGCGCTGCTGCGGCAGAGCAGAGCGCGGACGCGCCTAGGAACGCGCTCGGAGCGCGCGGAGTTCTCGCTCCCCCCCCCCCCCCCCCCCCCCGCCAAAGCACGATAAGCACGCTCCGGATAAACGCACTGATGATCGATCTTAGGCATCGCGCGTAACCGATGGCGTTTTCTCGGGCGCTCTCTCGCGCTCTTGGCGATCGTCGCGGTGTCCTCCATCCTCCTGCGCGCGCAAAATGCCGATCCCGGCCCGCCGCAAACACAAACCGAAACGCAAACCGAAGCGCAAACGCAAACCACTTCGCCGCCCGAAGCGGAAGATCCCGAAACGATTTTCCCGCATTCGCAAACGGCGCGCTGGTGGGTCTCCGGCCAGATCAATATCATCGCGCAGGGGCACGGCGCGTTTCCCGCGCTTTATAGCGGACCGAACAGCCTGAAGCCCACTCCCGAGATTGCCGTTTCGCGCATCTATACGCTGTACACTGCCGCGCGGCTCACCCGCTCGCTCGATGCCGTCTTCGATCTGGAGGAGGCCAGCGGTCAAGGCATCAGCAACTCAGTGGGCCTGGCCGGCTACACCAACATCGACGTCGTCCGCATTCCCGGCGAAGGAAGCCCCTTGAGCATCGCGCCCTACGTCGCGCGGGTGAGTTTGCGTTACGTGGTGCCGCTGAGCAAGGAGACCGAAGACGGCGGCATTGGGCCCATGGGCGTCCTCGAAAGCCTGCCGGTAAGGCGGCTGCAATTCCGCGTTGGCAAGATGTCGCTGGCGGATTTTCTCGACGTGAATCCGGTGGCCAGCGACAGCCATCTGCAATTCATGAACTGGGCGCTGGTAAACAACGGCGCTTGGGACTATGCCGCCGATACGCGCGGCTATACGTATGCGGCCGTGGTCGAGTACGACGACCGCTCCTGGGCGCTGCGCTTCGCGGAAGCTCTGATGCCCACCGTTGCCAACGGGATCGTCTTGGATACGGACCTGAGGCGAGCGCGCGGGGAGAATTTGGAATTGGAGCTGCATCCGCGTCTGGGCCTAAAAGCTCCGGCGCAGCTTCGCCTGCTCTCCTACGTCAACCACGCCAATATGGGCGACTATCAGCAAGCCATCGACTTGTTCCTGGAGGGGAAAACGCCCACTCCCGACATCGTCGCCACGCGCCAGCAGGGAAGCGTCAAGTACGGCTTCGGCGCCAATTTCGAGCAGCAGGTAACGCGCTCTTTGCGGCTTTTTTCCCGCGCCGGATGGAACGACGGGCACCACGAGTCCTTCGCTTACACCGAGGTCGATAACACTTTTTCCCTGGGCGGGGATTATCGCGGCTACAGCTGGCATCGGGATCACGACAAAGTCGGGCTGGCTTTTGTGACCAACGGGATCTCCCCGGAGCATGCGGAGTATCTGAAGCTCGGCGGCCTTGGCTTTCTTCTGGGCGACGGAAACCTCACCTACGGCCGCGAAAATATCTTCGAGGGCTACTATACCGCCCACTTTTGGCGCGGGGTTTATGGCGCTTTCGATTTGCAGCACGCGCAGGATCCCGGCTACAACCGCGACCGCGGGCCGGTGTGGGTTCCCGCTTTCCGGCTGCACCTCGAGCTATAGGCTGCCTTTCCGGCCAGCGCTCCGCCACGCTAGAACACCACGCTAGAACAGATGCGCCGCGCGTAGTTAATTGAAACGCCGGTGTGCGTCCCGCGCACAATCTCCCGAAACTCTGTTCACGCGCCTTACACTCAGCAGCTCCCCATTTCGCCTTATTTTACGCTAACTCATTAAGTATCTGTAACTTAACCGATTGGCTTCCGAGCTGCTTTTCTTCATGGTGTGTGCAAGCTCAACAAAAAAACTCTCGTCAGGAGAATAGGCCGATGCGAAGAAATGAGAAGGGTTTCTCGTTAATTGAATTGCTGATCGTTGTGGCGATTATTCTGATCATCGCCTCGATTGCCATCCCCAATCTTTTGCGCGCCAAGATGGCCGCCAATGAGGCCTCTGCCGTTGGCTCGCTGCGGACGCTCAACACCTCCGCCATCATGTATACGACGACCTACGGCACTGGTTATCCGAGATCCCTGGCCGCCATGGGCGGATCAACCAGCTCGGCAGCGACTTCGGCTTCGGCGGAACTGATCGACACCGTCCTGGCGCACGGCACCAAGAGCGGCTACACCTTCGTTTATACCGCGGCCGCGGCCGATGCCGCCGGCAGCACAGACAGCTACACGATTACGGCCACGCCCATTTCGGCCGGCAACACCGGCCAGCGCATGTTCTTCACCGATCAGACCGGTGTGATTCGCGCCAACACCACCGGTTCAGGCGCGAGCGCCAACAGCACACCCATCGGCTAACCGAGTTCGCAGTACAGGGCGAACGGGCGGGAGAGCATCGGCTCCCGCCCGTTTTATTTTTGGACTTCCGTGCCGCTTTGCGCAGACGATAGCGCCTCTAACGTTTCCCCCTTGCATGCGCCTTACGCAAATCGCGAGTCTCGATATCAGGATCTTGCCGCGCGCGATATAAGGTCTTTGCCAGGTCCCACGCGCTCGAAGCCGGCATCTATTTTGCAACGGGAGAACTATAGCCGTAGCCCGGGAGGCTGTTCGGCAGAACCTGTTGAATCGCCGCGCAAGTTGCCAGCCCTCGCTTGGCTGCATTCGTCAGAGGTGCTTCTTGGCCATTACCGAACGACGTAGCAGAAAAAGATATCCACTGAAGCTGCCGGTCACGGTGCGTCCGCCTGGAGTTTCCGCTGGCGGAGAAATCCACACCGAATCGAAGGACGTGAGTTCGCACGGCGTCTATTTCCTGATGGAAAATTCGCTGAAGAGCGGATCGGCTGTCGAAATCTTGTTGACCTTGCCCTCGGAGATCACGCGTGCCGAGCCGGTGCGTGTCCGCTGCGAAGCGCGCGTTCAGCGTTCGGAAAACATCGCGGAAGGCCGGGTGGGAGTCGCCGCGAAAATTGAGCGCTATCGTTTCCTGCCGGGCAAGCGGCGTAAGGCCAGCTGACCCCGCCTTTGCTCCTGCCGGGGAAGATCGCCCTATTCGCCCCTTGTCACCCTTTTTCAAGCGATGCGCGCGACGTGACACGCGACGATTCCGTCGCCCGCGCCAAAACAGACTCGCGCTCCCCTAGCCTTTATCGAGCTAGTCTCAAGCCCTGCTCCGATCCAAAATTAAGAAGGATTGATCTTGCGAGCCGCGCGCACGCCCGCGTCCGCCAGATCCGAGACGCTTTGCTGTACCTGCCCGGCGATCTCCTGCGCCCGCCGCGAAACCGT
Organism: uncultured Acidobacteriota bacterium; assembly: GCA_963823935.1. Lineage (GTDB taxonomy): Bacteria > Acidobacteriota > Terriglobia > Acidiferrales > UBA7541 > Palsa-189. The sequence goes on along the minus strand of CAWGNM010000018.1, from coordinate 125,450 downwards.
ATCGCTGGCCTTGCGCGCTCGCCGCGCGCCTTCGTTCCACTGGTCGCTCAAATCTTCCCGCATCTCTTTGCCTGACTTCGGGGCAAAATAGATTCCGGCCAGCGCTCCCAGCGCCGCGCCGCACAGAAACGCGCCGAAGGTGCTCCACTTGTTGTCTGCCATATTGAGGCTCCTATCCCTTGCCAGATTGTGTTCCATTGATTTGATGTCGATATGCGAGGCGGCGAGTCTGAAATTCGTCCGCCGCGGAGGAAATCCGGGGGGAGCGAACTTGCTTGGGCTAGCTGGCCGAGCGCTTGCCGCCTGCCCGCTTGCGTGCCGGAGTCGCGTCGGGCACCACCTTCATGGGCGTCTTCATCTCCACGGGCGCGGGTCTGCTTTCGGCGGCCTGCTTGCCGGCCAGGCTCTTCTTCAGCGCTTCCATTAAATCTACTACCGGCGCGAGTTGCGGATGCGGCGCCACGGCCACCTGCTGTCCCTTGAGTTTGGCCTCGATCATGGAGCGCAAGCTGGCGCGGTATTCGTCTTGATACTTCTTGGGCTCAAAAGGCGCCGAGAGGCTTTCGATCAATTGCAAAGCCAGCTTCTTTTCCTGCTCCTTGGGCTCCGCGCCGTTTTTCTCGCCATATTCGGCGACGTTGCGAATCTCGTCGGCGTAAAACATGGTGTGCAGCGTGAGCCCGTGGGCCCGAGGACGAATCACGACAATATATTCGCGCTGGTGCATGTAGAGCTTGGCGATCGCGGCGTACCCGGACTCCTCCATGGCCTCGAGCAGAAGATGATAGGCTTTCTTGCCGGGGTCCTCCGGCGTGGCGTAATAGGAAGCGTCGAAGTAGAGCGGGTCCACCTCGTCGCTCTTGACGAACTCCAGAATCTCCATCGTTCTCGCCGAGGGCGGGTCGAGCTTATCCAGCTCTTCTTCGGTAAACAGCACATACTGGTCTTTCTCGTATTCGAATCCCTTGATAATCTCGGAGCGCTCGATCTGGCGATTGCAGGTGGGGCAGAACTGCGGCTGGCGGATGCGCGAGTGACAAACCTTATGGAGTTGATTCAGGCTGATGCGCTCGGTTCGCGCCGCGGCAAACAGCCGAATGGGGATGGAAACCAGCCCGAATGTGAGATGCCCCTTCCACACCGATGTCGCCATAGGAAAACCTCCTGCATTCGATGCCGCCTCGCGCAAGAAGCGGCTTCGAGCGAGTGTACAAGGTTAGTAGAGCGCCTGCGGCGAACGCAAGGCGAAGCGATGGCGAAGATGGGCGAAGGGTTACCGTTCGCCGCCGTAGAGAGCATGATCGCCGTGAAACGTTGTCATCACGAGGTCGCCGCGGCGACCGAGGGATCTGCAGTTCGCTCTTACAAGAGCGATACGCAAGCAATAAGCGGATGAAGACCAAATCGCAAAGCGCTATCGGAGAAGCGAGCGCCGCTCACGGCGTCGAGCGCCTCGCTTGCCCTCTCTGCGGCTCTCGCGACGCGAACCTCGTCTTAACCAAGGGAATCGCACTTCCCGGCGGAGACCGGCCATTCCGGCTGTGGCGTTGCGCTCAATGCGATTTGGTAAGAACGGAGCCTCAGCTCGCGCCCGAGGCTCTCGCGTCCTTTTACGGCGACCAATATTGGGGCGCAATAGAAGACGCCGATCCCGATTGGATTCGCCGCGATCAGCGCCATCGCACCGCCTTCCTCCATCGCTTTCGCGATTCAGGCGCATCCTCGACGTCGGATGCGGATTGGGATTCTTCCTGCGCGCCTTGGACCCCAGCCGCTGGGATCGCCATGGCGTGGAGCCCATGCCGGTCCCATATCAGCAGGCGGCGCGCGCGCTGGGCTCGGACCGGGTCGCGCCTGTTCCGCTCGCTGCTGCCGCCTTTCCGGCGGCGAGATTCGACGTGGTTACCTTCTGGGATTCGCTCGAGCATCTCCCCGATCCGCGCGCCGAGCTGCAAGAGGCTCGCCGCGTCCTTCGCCCCGGCGGCTTGGTCTTGATCGCACTGCCGAATTTCGGAGGCTATCAGGCGCGCCATTTCGGAGAGGATTGGTATCACCTCTCCCTGCCTCATCATCTCTACCATTTCACGCCCGCAACCCTGACCCGGCTCCTGGACTCCTGCGGCTTTCGTGTTCACATCCTCGAAGATCGCGCCGGCCCCGACCATTACCACGCGCTGAAACACAGTTTGCTGAATCGTATGACTCGCCTCCATGGGGCGCGCGGAGGGCGGCTGCGTTATTACGCCAGGAAACCCTTCCTGCATCCTTGGGAATGGGCCAGCACGCGATGGGGCGGTGGCTCGTCGTTGCAAGTCTGCGCGGAGGCTGCTGCTCGCGATGCGGCGGCGGGCGGCGCGCGAGCAGCCAATGAGTAGCCAGTGACGCCGCCGGGCCTCAGCATCGTTATTCCCAATTGGAATGGCCGAGCCTTGCTCGAGAAATTTCTCCCCAGTGTCGTCCAATCGGCCCGCGCCTTTGAAGCTGCCTGCGGCCAGCCCACGGAAATTCTCGTTGCCGACGACGCCAGCACCGACGACAGCGCATCCTGGCTGCGAACCCATTTTCCCGGCGTTCGTTTCGAAGGCGGCTCGCGCCAGCAGGGCTTCGCGCCTACGGCAAACCGCGGCGTGCAGGCCGCGCGCTTTCCCTTGGTCTATCTTGTAAATAATGACGTCGCCTTGGCGCCAGACACTCTGCCGCCCTTAGCCGCCCACTTTCGCGATGCGAACGTCTTCGCCGCCACCGGCAATGCCTATGATTTCGCTACCGGCGTTTTGCGCGGCGCCGGGCAACGGGGCGCGTTCCGTCGCGGCTTTCTCCGCGTCCACTCGCGGTTCTTTGTTCCCTCGCCTTCCGCGGAGATGCAGCCGCTGGTCACAATTTTTGCCACCGGCGGCTCCTCTCTATTCGATCGCGCCAAATTTCTCGCTCTCGGCGGACTGAACGAAATGCTGGCGCCCTACGGCTGGGAGGACGTGGAGCTTTCCCTGCGCGCCTGGAAGCAGGGATTCGAGATTCGCTACGAGCCCCGCAGCGCCATCTGGCATCAGTTTTCCTCCACCATCGGCGAGCGCGTTTCGCGCCGCCGGGTCTCCGCCGCCTACGAACGCAACCGCCTCTTGATGCATTGGCTGCATCTGGATACGCGCGGTCAGGCCGCCTCGCACGCCTTAGGACTGGCAGGGAAGTTGGCCGCGAGCCCGCTCGCCGGCCATGCGGAATATTGGCAAGCCTTCGGGAAGGCGTGGTTGTTGCGCAAGGAGGTGCGCGTGCACCGCGTTCAATTGCAAAGCGCGCGGCAGCGCACGCTCGCCGAAGTCTTTCGCCAGATCGAAGCGCAAATGTCGCGTCCCGAGGTCCAGCTCCTGGACCGCTCCTCCGCGCCGGTACGTCCCTACATAAGCCCGGAAGCCGACGTCATCGCTCAATAGCCTACTCAATAACTTTGATATCCGATTTCCTGAGGTACCAGCACGGCAGGTAGCCCCCGTGCGGAAAGAGCGCATGCACGCAAGTCGCCTTTTGCGGCTGATCGTAAAACACTTCCATTCGGCCGTTCTTGACGCGCGTGCCGTAGAAAAACGTGAACGTCTCCAAAGGGTCGTCTGGTTTCGGCGTCCACTTGCGATATTCGAACCATAGGAAATCGCAGGCATAAACGGTCAGAATCAGCGCCATCACGATTCCCACGCTCCACACTAGTAAGTCTTTCGGCCGCACCAACGCTCCTTGAAATCCCTAGAAAAGGTCTCGCAGCGCGGTTCGCGCGGCGAGTTGCCCGCACAGGCCGTGAACTCCCGGCCCCGGCGGCGTGGAAGACGAGCACAAATAAATTCCCTTCGCCGGCGTGCGATAGAATCGCCGCGTGGGGCGCAGCAAGAACTGCTCCAAATCCGCCGCCCCGCCTCCGATATCGCCTCCGATCAGGTTCGGATTATAGCTTTCCAGGCTGGCCGCCACGCGCACGCTTCTTTTCAGGATCAGCTTGCGAAATCCCGGCGCGAATCGTTCGACCTGTTTTTCCACCGCCTCGGTCATATCCACGCCCGATCCGTTCGGCACGTGACAATACGCCCAGGCCACGTGCTTTCCCGCCGGCGCGCGGGTAGGATCGAAAAGCGTCGGCTGCGCCAGCAGCACAAAAGGCCGCTCGGAATGTTTTCCCTGCCAGGGGTCGCGCTCCGATGCGGCGATCTCCTCGAACGTGCCGCCCAGGTGAACCGTCCCCGCGCGGGCGCATTCCGCCGCCTTCCATGGAATCGGTCCGTCCAGCGCCCAATCGAACTTGCAAACGCCCGGCCCATACCGATAGCGCTGGAGCGCGCCGCGATACCCCTGCGGCAATCGCGAACCCGCCAGTTGCAGAAGTTGCCTCGGCGTTACGTCGCACAAAATCCCGCGCGCATGCGGCAGTTGCTCGATCGAGGCGATCGGCGTCCCGGTAACGATCTCTCCGCCCAGCGCCGCCAGGTGCGCCGCCAGAGCGCTCGCGATCTGCTGCGATCCCCCGCGCGCGAAGGGCCACCCTTGCGCGTGCGCGATGATTTGCAGCACGAATCCGAATGCCGCGCTCGGCACCTGCTCCAGCGGCAGCACCGCGTGCGCGGCCAGGCCGGCGAAGAGCGCTCGCGCGCGAGCGCCCCGAAAGAAGTGCTGGGCGGCGTTCGACGCGGAGCGGAACACGGTCCATCCGAAACGCATGGCCGCCAAAGGATCAGCTGGAAAACTGAAGGGCCTCTGCACGCTGGATTCGAGCTTGGGCCAGGCCGAAAGCAGGGCGGACAACAGGCGCACGTAGCGCTCGCGATCCTCGCCGAGATTTTCCGCCGTGGCTTCCACGGACCGCTCCAGGATTATTGCCGAGCCGTCGTCGAGAGGATGCGCCAGCGGCGCGGCGGGCTGAACCCACTCCAGCCCACGCTCCTTGAGCGGCAGGCTCCGGAAAAACGGCGACCACACCGCCATGGGGTAAACACAAGAACAGACGTCGTGCAGGAAGCCCGGAAGCGTCAACTCCGCCGATCGCGTCCCGCCACCCAGCGTTTCTTTTGCCTCGATCAGCAAAACGGAGCGCCCCGCCTGGGCCATCGTAATCGCTGCGGCCAGCCCGTTCGGCCCGCTGCCCACGACGACGGCGTCGTATTCTCGGCCAGCAAAACTGGAAGAAGAGGACATGGTTTCCGCGTCGGCAGCCGCGCGCATCCATCATATATGACCGGCATATCCGACTGCGCGCACTTGCAGCGACGAACCCGGTGTGATGTCAATGAAGTGTCACGCCGGCGACGAGGTTGGATCAAACGGGGAGGGGAACTTGCTTCTTAGACGGTTGGCCGCAATGCAGACAATTCTTCTATCTACCACGAACTGAGAATCGAACGGCGGGGCGCGCGCCGTCCGCTTACGCGCCCCTCATTCGATTCTGCCAAAGACATCCCAGGTTACTCGACCACAGCCTCAGTACAGAGCCGCAGTAATCAGCTGCCCTGCGAAGCCGAGCGCGCTCGCTGACCGCCGCTCTGTTGGCTTCCGCTGCCAGTTCCGCCGCTGCTGATGGGGATCTGCCGCCGCTGCTGCTGCGATTCCGGAATCGGAATGGTGATCTGCAGCACTCCATTCTCGAAGCTCGCCTTCGCCTGGTCCACTTGCGCGTCCTCCGGCAGTGGAATCAGCCGCCAGAACCGGCCATAGCTTCGTTCCGAGCGCTGGATGCCGCCCTCGTCGCTGGAATACTCCCGCTGTCGTTCGCCCTGGATCACCAGGCCCTCCGGCGTCGTTTCCACCCTGACGTCCTTCTCCGTGAGGCCCGGCAGTTCCGCGTTTACGATCAGCTGGTTTTCGTTTTCGCGAACTTCGACCACCGGCATCCACGTCAGCTCTTCGCCCGTTGCATTGCGCTGCCCGGAGGCGCCCAAGTTCGAGAAAACCCGGTCCATTTCATCCGCGAACCTGCGCATCAGCCCCAGAGGACTGGTGGTGAAAAAATCCCTGGGGCCGAGCGCGAAGAGCGACGGCACATACCCGCCCGATCTCTGGATTCCGCCCCGCTGGCCTTCGCCCCGCTGGTTTTCACTCGAACCGCCCTGTGCCTGACTCCCCCGCTGTTGTTCTTCCGTTCTTTGTCTGCTTGCTCCGCTTTCAGCCATGTGATCCCCTCCAAAGTGATTCGCGTTCCAAAACTGACCACGCGATACGTTCCTCTCTAGGGAAGAGCACCGGCCCTGTGGATTTCAATCGGGTTCATCTAGCAAGCGCAAACCTGACAGGAAAAGGTGTGAAGGAAAGCCGGTTTATAAACGGGAGGTAATTTGATCGTAACGCAGCCGTAATATCTGACACTGCGGGAACTGCGAGAGTGGCCGCGCTTAGACGAGAACCTCGGGAACTTCCAGCCGCTGTTTGCGGAACGCCGCCTCGAACGCCCGCACCACCCGCGGGTCGAAATCCTTGCCGGCCCCCTTGGAGATCGTGTCCCGCGCCTCGAACGGCGAAATGCCCTTGCGGTAAGGCCGGTCGCTCACCATCGCGTCATACACATCGGCCACGCTGATGATCCGCGCTTCGATGGGAATCGCCTCGCCTTTGGTGGGATGATAGCCGCTCCCGTCGAAGCGGTCGTGGTGCGCGAGCACGATGGGCAAAATTCGCTGCAGCGAACCTCCCACCGGGCTCAGCAGTTCGATTCCCTTATGCACGTGGCCGCGGATTTGCGACATCTCCTCTGCCGTCAGCCGCGCCGCCTTGTAGAGAATGTCCCGGCTCATATCCAGTTTGCCGATGTCGTGCAGCAGCGCGGCGGCGCGCACGTCTTCCAGGCGATCTTCGCGCATGCCCATCTCCTCCGCGATCTGCGTGGCATAGAGCGAAACGCGGTAGGAGTGGTTCTGGGTGAATTTGTCGTTGGAGATGAATTGATTCAGGATCTGCAGCACGCCGTAATACGTCTCGCGCAACTCGTGCAGCCTTTTCTGTCCGTGTTCGTAGAGCGTGCCCGTGACGTAAGCCGATATCATCAGAAAGCCGGCCCAGATGCACAGGTCAGACCAGCTCAGCAGCGCGTCGTCGGCTCTTCCCAGGATCGTGGGATGCATGATGTGCAGCCACAGGACAATCAGGATGGAGGCGACCGAAGCCTCCACCGCGCGGCGGCGTCCGAAGTAATATGCGGCAAAGAGCGTCGGCAGGTTGTAAACCGTCAGCGCCATGCGCTGGCCCGCGATGAGCAGATTGATGAGTCCGGCGGAAGCGACAATCGAGAGAATAAGGAGAAGTTCCTTATTGACCTCGGCTAAGCGCGGGATCCAACCCTTTTTCACCCTACCTCCGTCGCGGCCAAAAACTCGGATCAGAACTCGCAGCAAAAACTGGACCTGAACAGAAGACCAGGAAGCAATACTTTCCCGCCGGAGTACCAGTTGCCGCCATAGTACCCGCGCAAGCTTTTGCCCGAAAGGTAATCCAGCGGAGAGAAACCTTACTCCTGAAGGACTGATTCCCATCCTTGGTGTTTTGCCCGTGTGGCAGGAGGGGTGACGTGAGGCTTCCTTGTAGCCCAGGGGCGGCCGCTGTAGTTGCGGGCCCCTGGGGCCTTTCAGATCGGGGGCAGAATTCCCGCCAGGCAGTTCGGCGGCAAACCCAGCCAAGAAACAGAAAGCCCACCATAAAGGTGGGCTCTCCGGAGGGGAGAATAGTTCCAGGCCTATGCGCGGAAGGCCTTGAAACTCGTTCCTCGAAGGAAAGTCTAGAAGAGGCCTTAGGGGCCGTCAAGCGCAGAAACACCCTACTGGAGAGGACAATATCCTTTATATTATCAGTTGGTTACGCCGTCCCCATCCAACCCGAAGACCGTCTATCGGGGTGTTTGCAGCATATAGAAGTCCTTCACCTCCACGGGCTTGCTATTGATGCCCAGTTGAAGGATCTCCACGTCCGCAGTGCGGTCGAAGATCTTACCCGGCGCAATGAACTTTGCCAAGAGGCGAAATCCCCCAAAGCCCAGGGAAGCGGCCATCACCAGCAGCATAATCGCCCCGGTGTCCACAATCGCGCCGACGACAATGGTGGAAATGCTGGGGTCGGTAACGTCGTGCGTCGGCGCGTCCCACGTAACTAGCGAAGCGTAACGGATTTGGCCCAGAAAGGCGGACGCCGTTTCACGCGACTCCACGCCCGAAAGCAGGGCGATCAAGGCGCTCGAGCGGGTGGCAAACATTGCTGGCTTTCCGTTCGCCAGACCAGGATCTACGTTGAGCGCAAAAGACTTACCCATCGCCGTATAGCGGTCTGCGGCCAGCTGTTGCGTGGGGTAAAGAATTAGCAGCAGAACACCTTCGCCCGCGGGACCCTTTCCGGGGAGCTTATAACGCCCCACCATAGCCTCCGCGCTGCTCCCAAACCCCGCCCAATCGGCAGGATTGGCCGCGGCGGCCGGAAATACGCGGGAGAGCGCGAGAGGCCCCAGAACGTATCGCTCGGAGCCCGGAACGAGCCCATCCTTCGGCAGGAACTCGGCAATCGGCGGATAAGGCCGCCGGTCCGCCCGGCCCGCCACGCTCTGCCCCAGGGCACTTACGTCGGCTGCCGCCATCCCGGATTTCGCGAAAGCCACATCCAGCACCAGATTGCCAACCACGAGAAGCGTGCGCCCCTGCCCGCCGGCCGCGCCCTTCTCGGTAGCGACACCCTTGTTACTAGCTCCGCTCTTGCTGGTCGCTGAATAAGACACGGGATTTTTTGCCGCAAGTGACGCCATATCAGGATCGCGTAGAAACGTGAACGCCCCGAACGCTGCGCTGGGGTCAACCATGCCATAGAGCGTTACGGTGAGCTTCTTCGTCGCCGTTGGCGTAATCGCGCCGCTCGCCGGAGGCGATGCCGTATTCGCGCAGCACGGGGCCGCTGTCGCTGGCGAGCTGTTCGATCTGCGCCGGTGGCACCTGAGTTGCCGCGCCGGAAGCCGTCCATGCGCCAAAAGAAGAAGGCAAGATCGTCTGGGCCTGCGCCGCCAAGGGACGGCTGCCTGCTCCGCCCCATAAAAAGAACAACGTCGTAGCCAGCACGAAAAGGATCTTTTTCCCCTGCATCCGCTTTTCCTTCGGAAATAGTTTCTTTTAATGGTACCGCTGCAAGAGGAATCGCGCTACTGCGGTGCCGCCACGCTGGCGGAAGGTGAGATTGTCGTGCTCAGGCTATTCACGCTGCGGAGATACCGTTCGATTCCGCTGAACAAGCCTTCCGCGGCGCGCTGGCGATTTTCGGGCTTCTTCAGCAACTGCTCGTCGGTGGGATTGCTGATGAAGGAGATTTCCGCCAGCACCGAGGGCATGTCCGCGCCCACCAGCACCACGAAAGGCGCCTTGCGCACGCCCCGGTTTTTTTCCGGGCGGTTCGTCACGCGCATCGAAGCCGCCAGCGAATCCTGAATATCGGCGGCCAGGTCGCGCGACTCCTCCACTTTTTCATTCTCGGCGATCTTGGTCACCAGATCCTGCAAGTCGTGCACGGAGCTTTGGGCCGTGGCGTTTTCGCGCGCCGCCACCTCCATGGCCTGAGGCGAAGCGTTGAAATTCAGGTAGTAGGTTTCGATTCCGCTCACGCCGGCATCGTCGCTGGAATTCGCGTGGATGGAAACGAAAAGATCGGCCTTGGCTTCATTGGCAATGGCCGTGCGCCGTTCCAGGCCAACGTACTTGTCGTTCTGCCGCGTATAAACGATCTCATCGGAAGGAAGCCTCTGCTCGATCAGCTTCCCCAGTCGCAGCGCCACTTCCAGGCAAAGGTCTTTTTCCATCAAGCCCGTCGGGCCGATCGTGCCGGTATCGTGGCCGCCATGGCCGGGGTCGATCACGATGCGGCCAATCTTCAATCCCAAGGCGCGCGTCAGGGATCGCTCGCCCGCGCGGGTCGGCTTTGCGGCGGGCGGCGGACCAATCTTTGCCGCCATTAGCTTCACCGATTCGGAATCTGCAGGCGAATCGTTCAGGCGCGCCGAAACCGGCATGGGCGTCAATGCGGCCGTGAATTTCGCCGGGATCGGCAGCAATCCGACCGTGGGAATTGGCGACGGGCGAATTTCCGCAGTCGCGGGACGCGCCGCGCTGGTCACGGCTGCCGCGGGCGCAGCTTTTGCGCTCGCTTTCCCAGCCGCTTTGGCGTTCGCACTGGCGCCGGAATCCGCCACGGGTTTGGCGCTGGAATTTGCGGCAGCTGTATCGTGCGTGCCCGGCCCGTACACATCCACCACCAGGCGGTCGGGGCCGGCGAGTTCAAATACCGAATAGTCTTTTACCTTAGCCACATCCAGCACCACCCGCACCGTGTCCGAGCGGTTTTGCGCCACGCGCACTGCCTTCAAGTAGCCGCCGGAAGGAACCTCGATGGGGTCGTGCAGCAACTCGCTGCTCAACTTGGCGTTTTCGATATCGAAGTAGATGCGGTCCGGATCGGAGATTCGCGCCGCCTGATATTTGGCTTTGCCGCCAAGCTCGATGATGATGCGCGTGTAGTTGTCCGCGTTCCAGACGCGCACCCGGCTCACTTCGGAGCCTTGCTCGGGCTCGCCGCCGCTGGTCGCGGCGCTGCCCGTTGCTGAACTAATCGTTGTGACATTGCTCGCAGTAGAACTGCTCGCAGTGGCACCGCTCGTTGTCGCACCGCCCGACGCGGCACTTCCCATTGCGGCGCTGGTCGCCGAGGCATTGCTCAGAGCGGCTCCGGCTACGGTTCGTGCGCCTGTTCCGGCGCCCGTGCTCGTTGCTGGTCCCGTAGCAGGTCCCGCAGTTCCCGCCGCTGTTCCCACCGGCGCGCGCGCTGCCCGCGCGTGCCGCGCTGGTCATTTGCGGCGCCGCAGGTGCTTTCTTGGCCGCCGCTATTTCAGCCAGCGCCTTGCGCGCCTGTGCCGCGTTGGCCGAATGCGGATATTGCTCCAGGAAATCCTCGTAGTTCTGCTGCGCCAGGTCGAGCTGGGTCCGATCGGATGGAGAAAGATTTTTCTTGCGGATCTCGGCGATGGCCAATAACGCCTCTTCGCGCAGGCTGGACGCCGGATAGTCGTGAATCAGATATTCATAAGTTTTGATGGCGCTCTGGAAATAGCTGGCCTCGAACTGCTCGCCCATGCGGCGATAGAGATCGGCGACGTTCTTGATCGCTGGGGGAACTTCCACCGCGTTGGGCGTGATCAGATAGACGCGGCGGTAGGCCGAAACAAGATCTTCGTAATCGCGCACCGAGCGCGTGCGTTCCGCCTTGGCTTCCAGTGCGGACCGTTGCGCTTCGGCGCGTTCGAATTGATCCTGGGCCGAGGCCCGCCGCGAGGCGATGTCATCCTGCGCAGCCGCGGAGGGAACGGCGACAAGGACGAATGCGAGGGCCAGTGAAGGGATCAGTGCGAAGCTGAGGGCCAGCGCGAAAGAAGCCAGTTCCAAAGCGGCCAAACGAAATCCGGCCCGCCCAGATACACGCCCAGACAGGGAAGATACTAAACCGAACCCGATTTTTGGGTTTAGGAAAGTGGGCCGAACGGCCCTGGCCGCTCTCATTCGTTCGTGAAGATCACTCGGCCGTCATCCGTCGCGAACCGATAGATCGGTTTGGAACCTGCGCGCGAACCGGATGGATTTGCGGAGCCGGGCTGGAAATAGGTGTGGGTCACTTTGCGCACGTACTCTTGCGTCTCGGGATAGTTGGGAACGCCGCCCCAGCGGTCCACCGCGCTCGGTCCGGCATTATACGCGGCCAGCGCCTTGGGCAGATCGCCATTGTAACGGTCGAGCAGCATATGCAGATAGCGCACGCCGCCGTCGATATTCTGCTGCGGGTCCCACGCATTGTAGACGCCGAGCTTCTGCGCGGTTTCGGGAACCAGTTGCATCAGCCCTTGGGCCCCTTTGCGCGAGAGAGCGGAGGTGTTCCAATTCGACTCGGTGGAGATCACCGCGCTCACCAGCGCCGGATCGACGTCGTGTTTTTGCGCCGTCTCCTGCACGATCTGGTGCAGCACGTCCGGGTTGATCGATTTGGGAAGGGCGCCGGGAAGGGCGTTGGAATCGGCCGCCTGCTTAGCTGGCGCCTGCTCGGCTTTGGCCTTGGCATCCGCCGCCGCGGCATTCTTTTCGGCTGCGGCCTTGCGCGCTGCCGGGGAATCGGCGTTGGTGTAGACCAGATTACCGCGCTCGTCCACGTAGGAAGACAATTGCCCATGGGCTGGCAGCGCCAGCCATCCGGCAGCCACGAAGAGCGCAACGGTAATCGGCAAGTTTTTCATCGCTCGGGGAAAGCAGAAAAAGTCGTTACTGCCTGAAATACGAGACGTCCTCCGGCCGGATGTACTCTTCGGCCGACGAGGTTTCTAGCGCTCGCCCGAGGATAGCATCCCCTCGACCAGGGGGTAAACCCGGTCCAGGGCGGTTTTTAGGTTGGATGTGTCTTTTCCGCCAGCCTCTGCCAAATCGGGCCGCCCGCCACCTTGTCCCCCTAATTCCTTGGCAACAGCCTGGATAATCTTGCCGGCGTGGAGGCGGTTGGTCAGGTCCTTGGTCACGCTGGCGAGCAGCGCCACCTTGCCGTCTTCCACCGCGCCCAGCACGAACACGCCCGGGCCCATCTTCTGCCGCAGGGGGTCCACCAGCTCGCGCAGGCCCTCCCGGTCCACGCCTTCGATCTCCGCGGCCAGCACGCGCACGTCCTTGACCGTGCGCACCTGCTCCGAGCAGCGTATCGAGCTTGGCGACGGCCGGCCTTGCGCCGCGCCGCTTCGAGCTGCTTTTCGACCTGTTTTTGGGCTTGCGCCAGGCGTTCCAGCGCCGCGTCGACCTCGTCCTCGCCGACGTGCAGCCGCGCCGCCAGCTCCGCCAGCAACTGCCGCGCGCGCTGGTAATCGGCCAGGGCGCCTTCGCCGGTGAGCGCCTCGATGCGGCGCACTCCCGCCGCCACCGACTGCTCCACGGCGATCTTGAAGACGCCGATGTCGCCCGCAGCGGCGCACGTGCGTGCCGCCGCAAAGCTCCTTGCTGTAGAAGCCGCGCGGCGAAGCCGGGTCGGGAATGGTCACCACGCGCACGTTCTGCTCCGGGATAGCGGTCGCCGAAAAAGGCCAGCGCGCCGGAAGCCAGCGCGTCGTCCAGCGTGGTGACGTCGGTGTCGATCTCGGCGTTCTGGCGAATCTGCTCGTTCACCTGCTGCTCGATGTCCGTCAGTTCCGCCGGAGTCCACGGCGGCGAAATGCGAGAAGTCGAAGCGCAGCCGGTCCGGCGCCACCAGCGAGCCCGCCTGCTTGACGTGCGTGCCCAGAATGTTGCGCAGCGCCGCGTGCATCAGGTGCGTCGCCGTGTGGTTGCGCTTGTTGCGCTCGCGCCGCGCGGCGTCGGCTTCGCCGGCCACGCGATCGCCGACGCGCAGCGTCTCCTTGGCCAGCACGCGATGCGCGATCAGTCCCGGTGACCGGATAATAGGCGCCGCGCACTTCGGCCAGTTCCAGCGATTCGTTCGTTGTTCCAGAGCGTGCCGGTGTCGGCGACCTGCCCGCCCGATTCGGCATAGAAGGGCGTGCGGTCGAGCACGATTTCGCCTTCCGCGCCCGCGGGCAGTTCGTTAACCAGACCGCCTGGGCGTGACGATCGCCTCGATGCGGCAGTCGCGCGCGCTCGTGCCGAAGTAAAAGTCCGGCTCGGTGCGGAACGTCTCCGCCAGCTTGGCGTAGGCCGGGCTGGCCACTTCCTTGTGCGCGCCCTTCCACGAAGCCCTGGCGCGCTCGCGCTGCTCCTCCATGGCGCGATCGAATTCCGCGGGATCGAATCCGATGCCCTGATCGCGCAGCACATCGGTGATGAAGTCGAGCGGCAGGCCGAATGTGTCGTAGAGGCGAAAGGCTTTCTCGCCGGGATAGTGGAGCGCGTCGGCCTCGCGGCTTCTTCTTCGCGCAGCAGCGGCGCCAGGTCCTCTTCCAGCTTGCTCAGGCCCGATGTCGATGGTGTGCGCGAAGCGCTCCTCTTCGTGCCGGATCACGCCGGTCACGCGGCCGATCGATTCCAGCAGTTCGGGATAAGGCTCGCGCATCTCTTCGGCCACTTGCTGCGCCATCTCGAAAAGGAACGGCCGCTCCAGGCCCAGCATGCGCCCGTGCCGCACGGCGCGGCGAATGATCTTGCGCAGCACGTAGCCGCGGCCTTCGTTCGAGGGCATCACGCCGTCGCCGATCAGGAACGCCGCGGCGCGGCTGTGGTCGGCCAGGATGCGCAGGGAAGCGTCGGTCTCGCGGCGCCTTGCCGTAGCGCTTTGCCGCAGAGCTTGCTGGCGAAATCGATCAGCGGCCGGAAAAGGTCCGTATCGAAGTTGCTGATCTTGCCTTGCAGCACCGCGGCCAGCCGCTCCAGGCCCGCGCCCGTGTCGATCGAAGGCTTGGGCAGCGGCGTGACGTTTCCCGCGGCGTCGCGGTTGAACTGCATGAAGACCAGATTCCAGATTTCGACGTAGCGCCCGCAGTCGCAGCCGAATTGGCAATCGGTGTGGCCCTGCGTCGGAGGCCGCCGGGCCCATGTCGTAGTGAATTTCGCTGCACGGGCCGCAAGGGCCGGTATCGCCCATGGCCCAGAAATTCTCCTTCAGGCCGGGAACGGCGATCACGCGCTCGCGCGGCGCGCCCACGTTGATCCAGATACTCGGGCCGCTTCGTCGTCGGTGCCCAGCTTCTTGCCCGGAGCGATCTCCGCGCCGCCGAAGACCGTGAAATAGAGCTTGTCGAGCGGAAGGCCGAACGCCCACGGCGGAGAAGTCACCAGCTCCCAGGCAAACGCGACCGCCTCCTTCTTGAAATAATCGCCGAAGGAAAAATTCCCCAGCATCTCGAAGAAGGTGTGGTGGCGATTGGTGAAGCCGACGTTTTCCAGGTCGTTGTGCTTGCCGCCGGCGCGCACGCACTTCTGCGCCGAGGTCGCGCGCTTGTAGTCGCGCTGCTCGAGCCCGAGGAAAACGTCCTTGAACTGGTTCATCCCCGCGTTGGTGAAGAGCAGAGTGGGATCGCCGATGGGCACCAGCGAGGAGCTGCGCACGACGCGATGGCCGTTGGCGGCGAAAAAGTCCAGAAATGCGCGCCGAATTTGTTGCCTGTCAGCATAGTTGTGTTTACGTCGAGTGGGAATTATCGCAGAGGCATGCAGAGGCCGCAACGCGCCTTGCGCGCTGCGTTGCCGCTGGTCAGCGCAGGGTGCGAGTAAGAGCCACCGCGGAGGCGACCAGCGCGATCACGGCCAAGCCGCAGCCGACAATCGCGATCCAGAAGATGGCGCTCACGCGTTGCGCGAGCGCTTCGGTGGCCCGCAGCGTGTCTTCCAGGCTTTGCTCCAACTCCGCCAGGCGATCGTCGTGCTCCTTGGCTCGCGATTCGACCGCGCCGATCCTGTTCTCCAGGAGTCTCGACGTGCGCGGAACCGGCGCTCTTGCTCGGGCTGAACGGCGCGGGCCGACTGCACGTCCCGGCGAAGATTGCCGATGGTCTCGATCAGCTTCCGTCCCAGCGCAATCACGTCGAGAACGTCGCCGATCATCTTTCATCCTGGGCTTCGTCCTGGGCATCGACTTCGTCCCGGGCATCATCCGCGAGCGCGGCGTCTGCAGCTTCGCGCTGCGCGTTGCGCGCGAAAGCGTTCAGTTCGCGGCGAATCACGCCGGCATCGAAGCCGGCGCGAAGCAGCGTGCGGTAGAGCGAAGCGGTCTTCTTGGCGTCAAGCGGGCTCGCGTCGAGCCGCCCGCGCGCCGAGCGCGTGCGGCGCTCGATCACCTTGCGCACGATGGCGGCTTCGTCGATCTCGGCAAACACCTGCGCGATCGCGTCGTCGATGGCGCGATCGGGAACTCCGCGCTTGCGGAGTTCCTGGACGATGCGGTGCGCGCCCTGGCGGCGCGAAGTGGCGCGGGCGCGAGCGAAGTCCAGCGCGTAGCGCGAATCGTCGACGAGCTTTTCCTGCTTCAGCCGAGCCAACACGCGGCGAACCGCCTCGGACTCCTCGGCGCGGCGCTCGAGATACGTGCGCAGCTCGAAGACGGAATGCGCGCGGCGCATGAGCGCGCCAAGCGCTGCGGCGTAAAGATCGGCGTCGCTCGAAAGTTTTCGCGGAAGGGAACGCATGGCGGGCCCAGCATACCACCCCAAGACACGCGAGTGCAGCGCGTCTTGGGGACCCGGCATAGAAGCTTTTTCCGGAATCGGCAACGGCGCGCGCGGAGAATGCGGCGAGAAAAACGCAGGAAAACTTAGTGCTGCCGAAGTGCTCGTATTCGGCCATGGCGCGCTCCATCTCCTCGCGGGCGGCGTCGGCGGCGGAGCGAATGCCCTGCACGCGCAGCTTGAAGTCGTCGGGATTGGAGGCGCGGCTGAGCGCTTCCTCGTAGGTGATGAGGTCGCGGCGTGTACAGGTCGTAGAGCGATTGGTCGAAGGTCTGCATGCCGTACTGGCTGGTGCCGGCGGCGATGGCGTCGTGGATCAGGCGCGTCTTGTCCGGATTGATGATGCAATCGCGAATGTAGGCGGTGGCGATCATCACTTCCACGGCGGGCACGCGGCCCTTGTCGTCGGCGCGGCGCACCAGGCGCTGGCTGACGACGGCCTTGAGCGTGGCGGCCAGCTGCAAGCGAATCTGCTTCTGCTCCGGCGGCGGAAAGACGGCGATGATGCGCTGAATCGTTTCCGTGGCGTCCAGAGTGTGCAAGGTGGAGAAAACCAGGTGGCCGGTTTCGGCCGCCAGCAGCGCCGTGGCGATGGTTTCCAGGTCGCGCATTTCGCCGACCAGAATCACGTCGGGATCCTGGCGCAAGGCGGCGCGCAGCGCGGTGGAGAAGTTCGCCGTATCCACTTCGACTTCGCGCTGGTTGATGAAGCTGCGCTTGTCGCGATGCAGAAATTCGATGGGGTCCTCGATGGTGATGACGTGGTCGGAGCGCGTGGAATTGATGCGGTCGACCATGGCCGCCAGCGTGGTGGATTTGCCCGAGCCGGTGGTTCCCGTCACCAGCACCAGGCCGCGCTGCTCTTCGCAGATTTTGTCGATCACCCGGGGCAGATTCAGTTCGTCCGATGGTGCGAATTTTGGTGGGAATGACGCGCAGGACCATGCCCACGTTGCCGCGCTGCTGGAAGACGTTGACGCGGAAGCGGCCCAGGCCGGCCACGCCGTAGGCCATATCCAGCTCGGCGTTCTCCTTGAACTTCTGCTTCTGCCGGTTGGTCATCATGCTGAAGGCCATGGACAGCATCTCTTCCGGCGTGACGCGGCTGACGTCGGTCTGCGGGATCAGGATGCCGTCGATGCGCAGGTAGGGATGGTTGCCGACCTTCAGGTGCAGGTCGGAAGCCTTCTTTTCGACAGCGCGGCGCAGCAGATCGTCGATACCCTGTGCCATATGGGACGGAACTCCCCGGGAAGTTCTCATCGAAACTAGCATCGGGAGTGGGAGCGAACAAGCGTCCGGCAGTACAGCGTTGCCGCTTAGTAACGGGCCAATTTCGCCGCCGCTGAGCGCGTAACGGACTCGCGGCCTCGCGCCTGCCGAGTGTTGCTACCTTGTCATTCTGAGGGCCCGGCCCGAAGAATCTCTCCTTCTGTGAATTGGCCTGGGTGCCGCACCCTTGGTTTCCAAGGGTGCGCCCGTAGACCATTTCTCGTCCCCGTGGGCCGAGTGCCGAATTTGCGCCGCAATCAACACCGCTTCGGCCTCGTGGGCTGCCCCCCACTCTTTGCCGTCCGCTCCCAAGCTGTCATCCCGAGGCCCGAGACCGGGGCCCCCGGCGCGCGCCTCTCAGCGCGAGCGGATGCTCGCGCACAAAAGAAGTTGCGCGTGCTGGGGTGGGGAGGCCGAGGGATCTGCTTTTGTCTTGTGGGGTGCCCCACGCCGAGCGGGCCAGGTTTGACGCAGGCCAGCGGCGACTCAGATACGTGCCGGTGAGACGCGAGGGTGCCCCACGTTTCGCGGTTTGAAACGTGGGGTTTCGGCCCCGCAGTTCAATTCCTCGAGGTCAACGACTGGGAGGGTGTCCCCCCTTGGAGACAAGACGGTTTCGCCGAGTGGGCCAGGTTTGACCAGGCCAGTGGCGACTCAGATGCGTGCCGGTGAGACGCGAGGGTGCCCCACGTTTCGTGGTTTGAAACGTGGGGGCTTTCGGCCCGGCAGTTTAATCCCTCCGAGTCAGTGCACGAAATCAATCGCCAAAAGCGGCATGCCTCGTCCAGAATAAGAAGCGTAACTGCTCCACGCCCAATCTTTTGGGTCCTTCACCAGTCCCCGAGTCACCGGATTGCGGTGCATGTACTCTAGTTTCTCGCGCCTTTTCTTGGCGCTCCAGACGTTGAAGTCATAAAACCGAGGTTGCCAAAAGCGGGGGATTCCCGGCGTGTCCGCGAATCGAAAGCAACGTTGACCCGCGGACGTTTCACGTGCGCGCCGGCGCATTCGCTTGGAGACCCGCAGCTTCAGGCTGTGAATCACTGTCGAGGGATCGCCGGATTTTGGCTCGCCGATGAGCAAGTGAACATGTTCGGGCATCACCACGTAGCCCACCAAAGCAAAACCGTACTTGGCTCGCACTTCGTTGAGAGCGTGGACAAAAACGTTGCGTGCGCGCACCGTTCCCAACAAAGCGAACCGGCCATGACAACTGAAGGTGATGAAATGCAGGTGTCCGCAACCGTAGTAACGCTTGAGATTTCTGGGTATGGAAGCAAAGGGGCCGAAAGGCCCCACGTTTCAGAAACCGAAACATGGGGCACCCACCAGTTCTCTCGCCGCAAGTTACCGCGACGTTATACTCCGCCGGCGCCTCGGCGCGCCAAAAGAAAATGCCGAACCCGCCCCACCCGCCAAGTTTCATGATATGGGATGAAGAAAAATGGGTCAGCCATGAAACCACTTTCTGCTTCTGACTTTCGCGCCAACCGCCTCATGCTTGAGGACAGCGACTTCGCAATAGCTCCGGGAATTTATCCCGGTCCAACGAACCTCATCCAAAAGGCCACGTGGAAGAGCATCATTTCACTCCCCGACGACGTCAGCATACGAACCTCGGATCAGTATGGTCCCCAACTCGAACAGTTGTGGGAATACTGGGGTATCTGGGGCCGCGTTGTGCTTGCCGTCCACGAACTCAGTAGCGATCCCTCGAAATCGCCGACCGCTGTGGCTGCCTGCGACGCGGCCGATGAATTCCAAGCCGCGACCTTTTGCGCGCTGGTGGGTTATTACCGCGTCGCATTCTCTTGTCTTCGGAATGTGCTGGAACAGATCACCATTGGTGCGCGACTTGCAGTCTCAGCCGATGCAAAGAGTTTCGCAGACTGGCGGAGCGGGGACGAAAGGATTGGATTTGGCTGGGCCGCCGACACGATAACGAAGAACCCCGGAGTACGCGCCTTAGAAAAGCACCTCAAGGCGACGGTGACAGATTCCCTCTTCACTCAGGCTCCAAAAGGAGTTGCGCGCAGACTGTTTGCACAACTCTCGAAGTACACGCATGGGACGGCCGGTTTTACGGACGCGGATTTCCGCAACAGTAACGGACCAATCTTCGTGCCTGAAACTTTCCTAGCGTGGTGCGTCGCCACCCTAAAAACCTACGCCGTTGCACTTCACGAGATCCGACTCGCCCACGCTTTGAAAGCTCTACCTTACGGCCCTTCCATAACCTTCGACGCATTTCGTCGTAGAGTTGTGGCAGATATTCCAAAGGACGACAAAGATGTCCCATTCTTTCAGTCCCTTCTGGATTTCTGGCCCTGACGCGCTCGCGTCGGTCCTTGCGAGGCACCAAGTCGGTGAAGAAAGAGTTTTCAGGCGTGTAACCGCCTAAGATCGACCGATTGGCAGCGGAGATTGCGTATTAATCAAATAGATTTGTGAAGACAACTCCTGTAAGGCAAGTTGAGGATAGCGAGAATCGACCACCATTACCGACCCCTTAGGAGCGCCCAGAATCCCTTTCTCGAATGTCTTTACTCCCATGGAGATGCCGACAAGCACGGCCCGGACGCAGTACCTATTGGTTGCGACCATGTCGTGAAAGTACCGAACCGCGTATTCAACGACGTTGCCCGTATTCTCCGGCAGATCAAAGAATTCGGGATCGCGAGAAATGTCATAGATTCGTCCGAGTTCGTTCTGAACGACAATAGCATCCGAGCGGAGCTTTAGGTGTGTTGGCAATCCGGTGTCATTTGAATTCACGTCGCAGTTTGAAATGTCCAGGACGATCATGCCGGGATCGAATTGTGGATCCCTGAATTTTATCTGCTTGCCGCCGGATTTCGCGTCGCCGCGCAAAACGTTCCATAGAATGTCTTTAATACCCGTGATGTCGCGCCGCACTGGCGAGCGAGCACTCGCCTCGACAAAGACCCTGATATTCCCTCGCTTCGCGAGAAAATCAGGCGTTGGTTCTTCGGCCTCAGCAACAAACTCGATCTGAAATCCTGCCTGGGCCAATCGTGCCGAGGTATAAAAAAGCCAGAGATTGGACCGAACCTCGGAAAGACTGATCAAAAGGCGACTAATCTCCTTTTCGAATTGATGGGAATGCGCCTGTTTGGAAAGAAAAAAGAGTGACTTGCCCACCATGCCGAAGAGAAACAGGGCTGCCACTACACTGGCCGCGGGCTCTGAGGACGATTGATCATCGAAGAGGAAAGGCCCTACAAGCCGTTGAATCGTCGTCAATGTTTCGAATTCACGCGATTCCGGATCAGTGAGCAGCACTTTCATCAAAATAGCGAGGACCTCTCTGACCTGCGCACCGGCAAGCTTGGGGCGTTGTGTTACGAAGTCGTCCAGATATGCGCAGCATTCTGTGTAATACTCAGCCGGGGACAATTCTTCCAAGGCTGTATTTTCGATTAAATCCCTGTTGTGGTCCATTTGTTCCCGCCTCTAGTCCGTGATGACATATCCAAAATGATTCCAAGCGACCACTTCGAAGGGCTGTCACGGCCTAGGTCGAGAATCTATCAGATCAGGCCCAAATATATGCCCTCACGTCACTCAAGTTCCAGATCGTCGGTAACTCGGAAGTTATCCAGAAACGGCGTCCTGGGAAGCGAAAGACGAGATCGGAAACTACCGGAAAGGCCTAAACCTTCAGATCCCGCAAAGTTGACCCTCGCGGTAAAATAGACGTACAGCTTGTGAGATGAAGCCGCCCGGACGGGCGGCGACCCGCGAGCGCCCAGCATCCTTGCCAACTACAACATTAACTGCCGACATTCTGCCCGCCGGGGCAGCTCCGTCCCAACAGGGTGGCACAGCCACTCTTGGCTGTGCTCTCGAGCGAAAACGAACCCTGACCCTACTTCGCCGATCCGCAATCTGATTTGGTGGCGAGAGCCACCACCCCGCGAAAAGGCTGCCTCTTCGCCGCGAACGTCTACCAACAGGATGAGCTTCGCGGCGGTAAAGCGGCGCTTTTCGCGGTTCGCAAAGTCGAGCTCAAGCGGCGGCAACGCATGTAGGCCTGATCGTTCGTTGGCTAATGGCACCGATTGCAGGACCACCCCGCCCTCGCCCTGCACGCCGTTAAATTGCATAAACGTCTTAGATTCATACTCTTGTGTAATGCCTAAATCTAAGCCCCATGGAATGATACTCTTGCACAAAACGACCATCCGGCCAGGATCATTCGTCCTGAGAGAACCTCGCGAACCGAAGGAACCCTTTTACAATGTGTACAATACGAGCTTGCGAGGCCGTTTATCTAAGCCATTTAGAATGATATCCTTGCAAAAAGGAAAAAATAAACCGTCTGCAATTATACTCTTGCAAAAAAAGGTGGGGGTACCCCTCCGGGCGCCCCTTTGGGGCGCGCGAAAGTCATGGTGATCAGGAGCTTTCACGCGTTGACAAAGTCCCGCGATTCGGGCGACACTGCTAACCCCTTTAGAATACGCACTTACGGAAATAAGGACTTAATGTCGTTTAGAATGCGCACTTACAAAAAGGATGGGAGGGAGCGGACCACAGGAGATACCCTGAAGCCCGTGCCGCTTTTCCAATGCCCGTGCGGCTAGCACCTATGAAGACGTTCTCGGCACGTCCCGACCCGCCCTTATATATCCCCCCGCCGGGACTGGGCTATAGCCGGATTCAGAAGCTCTTCGCCGAATTCTTCGGCACCTTCGCGCTGGTGCTGTTCAGTTGCGGCGCCATCTGCGCCGATCAGTTCCTTCGCAACACCAACGAAACCGGCCTCGGCCTCCTGGGCATCTCCCTGGCTTATGGACTCACCTTCGGCGCCATGGTCACCGCCGTCGGACGCGTCTCCGGCGGGCACATCAATCCCGCCGTCACCATTGCCTATTGGGTCACGCACCGCCTGGGCACCTTCGACACGCTCCTCTATTGGGCCGCGCAACTCGGCGGAGCCATTCTCGCCGCCTACCTCTTGCGCTACGTTGTCCCCGAAGATACCTGGCGCGCCGTCGCCCTGGGCACGCCTGAACTGGCCAGCGGCGTCACCCGCCTTCCCGGGATGCTGATCGAAGGCGTCACCACGTTTTTCCTGATCTTCGTGATGTTTGCCATCGGCCTCGACGAATACGGCATCCCCCGCCCCGTCGCGGGATTCGCTGGCGGCCTGATCATTACGGTCGCGTCGTTTCTCGGAGCGCCCTTCACCGGCGGCGCCATGAATCCGGCTCGCGCCCTCGGCCCGGCCCTCGCCGCCAATCACTGGAGCAACCACGCCGTCTACTGGATCGGCCCGCTCGCCGGCGGCGTGATCGCCGCCTGGATCGCCGACCTGATCTTCATGGGCACGCCCAAAGAGCAGCGCTGATGGCCGCCCAATTACTGAGCCCTGTTTTATCTGGGTGTAACATACAAGGCGCAGGATCAAACCCCTGCTCCGCGTTCCCGTATCTTGCATTCGGGTACCGGCGTTCGCACTCAATGCAAATCTCATATAAGCCTCTGCCTGAAGGCAAGCCTCTGCTTGAAGGGCTCTCCGCCGAACTGGCCTTGCTTTACTCGGACATGCTCGAGTCCGAAGCTTCCCTGCTCAAAGGCCCTTTGGCCTTGCATGAAGCGCATCGCCGCAGTGCGCGAAATCTCGCCCACTATCTTGCGCTGCGCCGGCATGATATCCGTCAATTGCAATCCCAGCTTGCCCTTGCTCGGTCTCTCGTCTCTGGGGCGCACGGAAAGTCACGTCCTGACCGCGGTGCAGACTGTGCACCACGTGCTGAATGCTTTGCTGGGTGATCACAACGGCTCATTGCCATCTCCCGAGGAGCCCGCGCGTCGAGATGGGCGAGGGAATCGAGTTGCTGGAAGCCAACACCGACGCCCTCCTGGGTCCTGCGCCAGCCGGCAGAAAAGTTCGCATCATGGTTACGATGGCCTCCGACGCGGCCACGGACTATGAGCTTGGTGCGCGATCTCGTCCGGAATGGCATGGACTGCATGCGCATCAACTGCGCCCACGACAATCCGGAAGTATGGCTGGGCATGATCCGCAATCTACAGAAGGCGCGGGAAGAGACCGGCCGCAACTGCCGCATCCTGATGGATGTCGCCGGCCCCAAGCTGCGCACCGGCCCGATCGAGCCGGGCCCCTCGGTGATCAAATGCCGGCCCAAGCGAGACGTCTACGGTCGCGTCGTGACTCCCGCTCGCATCTGGCTCACTCCAACGGACAATCCCGAACCGGCTCCCGGTCTCGGCGACGGCGTGCGTTCCACTCTCCGCCAGCTTTCTCAAGAAACTCCGGCCCGGCGACAAAATCCGCCTTCGCGATGCCCGCAAAGCGCAGCGCACGCTGCGCGTGTCTAAGGTTGTGGGCAGAAGTTGCTGGGCCGAGTCCAAGCAGACGATTTATTTCATGCCAGGGCTCCAAGTGTGCAGCGATCAGCGCGGACAAAATCACAGGATCGGATGGCGTTCCGAAAAGCGCGCAAACTCGCATCGGCAAACTTCCGGCGCTTCCGCAGACGCTGCTTCTGAAGCCAGGCGATACGCTCATCCTGCGCCGTGAGAACACGCTCGGAAGGCCTGCCACGTATCGCAAGACGGGAGAGCTTATCGCGCCGGCCCAGATTGGCGTTTCGCTGCCGCAAATGCTCGATCACGCCAAGCCTGGCGAGCCCGTCTGGTTTGACGACGGGAAAATTGGCGGCGTCATCCGCTCGGTAGACTCGGATTCCGTGTCCGTGGAAATCACGCAAGCGCGTCCGGAAGGCGAAAAACTTGGCGGCCGAAAAAGGCATCAATCTCCCGGAGACGCGCATCGATATCCCGGCGCTCACCGCCGATGACCTGGAAGCGCTGAAGTTCATCGTGCCAGCACGCGGACCTTGTCGGTTATTCGTTCGTGCGCACGGAGTCCGACGTTTGCCAGCTTCTCGAGCGCCTGGAAGAGCTGGGCGGCCAGCATCTGGGCCTGATTCTCAAGATTGAAACTCGCAAGGGCTTCGACAATCTGCCCAAACTCATTCTCGCCGCCATGCGCATGCGCTCCTTCGGAGTCATGATCGCCCGGGGCGATCTTGCGGTGGAGTGCGGCTATCAGCGCCTGGCGGAGGTGCAGGAGGAGATCCTCTGGATTTGCGAAGCGGCGCACGTTCCGGTGATTTGGGCGACTCAAGTGCTCGAAACGCTGGCGAAAAAAGGCATGCCCTCGCGCTCGGAAATCACCGACGCCGCCATGGGGGAACGCGCCGAGTGCGTCATGCTGAACAAAGGGCCGTACGCGGTCACAACGGTCAGCGTGCTGGCCGACATTCTCAAGCGCATGCAAGCGCATCAGGAGAAAAAGCGCTCCATGCTGCGGCAGCTTCATCTGGCCTCATCCTTCGCCACCACGGTTTGACGCCTGGTCAGACGCCTCGGTCGCCGTGGCGACCTCGGGATGACAGCGTCGGGGAGGACGCACTGCAAAGGGCGGGGCACGTTGACCGGGCGTTCAGGGTTGCAGTAACCTTGGGTCTCCGCTGGCGAGAAGTTTCGAGCGGCGCGGTATACCCCGTAAGCCACGCAATTGCCATGAACCAACTCGAGCACGATTCAAGTCCAAGATTCGTATTGCGAAAGGAGTGCCATGCCCAAGAAAGTCGATCCACTCAATAAGAAACAGTACGGTGCGGTAACGGCAATGCTCACGGTAGCCGACGTGAAAGCAGCGGCCACCTTTTATCAAAAGGCGTTCGGCTTCGCCAAACGGTCCATGATGAACGGACCGGACGGGAGGGCGATCCACGCGGAGCTGACGCTGCGCGGCACGACGCTGATGCTGAATCCCGAGTCGCCGCAGATGGGTGCGCGCGGGGCGAAGGCGCAGGGCGCCTCGCCGACGACTCTGTATCTACTGACGGAAAACGTGGACAAGGCGGTGGCCAAGGCCACAAAACTGGGCGCTACGCTCAAGGGACAGGTGATGGATATGTTTTGGGGCGACCGCACCGGAACATTGGTCGATCCCGAAGGCTACATGTGGATGGTCTCTACACACATTGCCGAACCCACACCGAAAGAGATGCAACAGAAGATGAAGGAACAGATGGCGCAGATGCAGAGCCAGCAAGCGGCGCGGGCTGCGAGCGGGTCCTAACCACCGCAACACATGCAAGAGCGGCGTGCGTTGGGGGCCCCGGACGGGGTTCGGGATACTACGCCGAGGCGGGGCCGTGCGCCTTCAGGAACGAGTGAATCTGGCGCACGGCCAGGGGAATACGCTCCTTGGGCTCCTTCCACGGGAACATGCTCACTTCGGCTTTGGGCGCGAGCATGGCGGACTCCATGGCGACCTTGTAGGGATGCGCCGGAATATCGTCGGGCATGATCAGCACGGGCGTCTGGCAATTGCGCACGAAATCGCGGGTGACGGTAAAGACGAAGTCGTTGCCGTTGCGGTACATGTTGTTGAGATATTTCTGGATCATGTCCATGGTGATGTCGGGCCGGCGCTTGACCAAATCCGGTCCCCAGCCGGTCATGCTGCCGTCGTACATCAGCGTGGGCATCTCTGGGCGAAAGCCGACGGGCTGCGCGAGCACGGCGGCGACCACGCGATTGGGCACGCGCTTGATGAGGTTCCAGATGAACGGCCCGCCGATGCAGAAGCCCATCACCAGGAACTTGTCGACGCCCAGATGATCCAGCACGGCGAGCTGGTCGTCGGTGTGTGAATCCCAGGGCCGATCGATATCGAGCGGACCGGAGGACTGGCCGGGATTGGCGTTGCGCAGGTCCGAGGCGATGCAGCGATACTCGCCCTTGAACTCCTCGATGGAGTTAAAGGGATTCGCCAAGCCGGCGATCACCGAGTTCAATCCGCCGCCAGGAATCAGCAACAGCGGGAAGCCCGAACCGGCCTCCTCATAGTGGATGCGAACGGGACCTTTTTCGTAGAAGGACATGGCGGCTGCTCCTTTCCCTGTCTGCTGGCCAAAGAGGCGCTGCGCGGCGGCCATCGCGGTGGCGGCGGCGCCGGTTTCCAATAGTTTGCGTCTGGTGGGATCCATGGTCGGCGACCTCCTTGATTATTGCTGCGGCGGTGCGACTGAACAGCACCCGTTTCCCAGAGAAATCCGGCGAATCTTCCGCAACAAGCGATGGGCAATCTTATAGCACAGGTTCTTCAGGCGCTGAAGGGGGCGGGGGCGTCCATTTGAAGCGGCACGCAAGGTCGCGTTTGCGCCGCGCGGTCCTAAAAGGTTGCGCGCAGCGCGAACTGAATCTCGCGCGGCGTGCCGGTTCCCACAGGGCCTGTGTTCACCGTCGTAATGATGCTGCCGAAGACTCCCGGCCCAGCCGAGAAATCCGCTTGCGGCTGGCCGTACTGCGGGTGATTAAAAATGTTGAAGATCTCGGCGCGAAACTCGAGCCGAGCCCGCTCCGACAGCGAAATGTGCTTCACAGCGCCAAAATCGATCTGCCACGCGCCAGGTCCACGGGCCACATCCCGTGGAGCATCCCCGAACGTTCCCGCGGCCGGCACGGCAAATGCCGCCGGATTGATCCATTCGTTGACCGTGGGGCCACCGGGCGGGATGAGCGAAACTCCGGGCACGAGATCAGGACGCTGATCGGTGGTGTTGCCGTCGGGCACGCTCGCGGAGGAACGGTCCACCGTAACGTTGACGGGAAATCCGGTGCGCGCTATGGCCACCGAAGTCAGTTCCCAGGAGCCGGCGATATCACGCCACGCGCCCGGCTGATTCACGTATCGTTTGCCCGGCCCGAAAGGGAGTTCATAAGCCGCATTGGCATTGAATACGTGGCGCACGTCCCAAATACCGTCCGCACGCTCACACGACTGGCAGGCGACATTTTCAGCTACCAGGGAGTCTCCGTCGCCGCTGCCATTGGACCCGTCATCGATTTCATGGGCCCACTGGTAATTCGCACCCAGCAAGAAGCCGTGCGAGAAGGAGCGCTTGATCGCGATGGAAAGGGCCTGAAAGTCGCTGTCGCTGATGTTGCCGCGCCAACTCACCTGCCCGAAGGCCGGGTAAGGACGAGCGCCGGTAAGCGGGTTCACTCCATTCACTTCGGAAAGAGTGAGCAGATGCGCCCCTTCGCTCCCGACGTAAGAGACAGTCGCGACAAAGTCCGCCGGCAGGGCGCGTTGTACGGACAGGCCCCATTCGGTGATCAGGGTATCTTTGCGGAGCCGGTCGTCATCGCGCGGAGAGACGATGCCGATGGTGTCCGCCAAAAACGGGTCAATCGGATAATTCAGAGCGGGAATCGTCTTGTTCGATAGGGAGTAGGCGAACACCTCGTTGCTGATGGGAAGGTTCTGATCGTCCAACTGGCCGTCCTCGTGGTAGGTGCCAAACCCCGCGCGAATCACGGTACGCCCGCCGTTACGCGGGGACCAGGCGATGGCGATGCGCGGATCGAAATCGCCGTAATTGGGTTGCCCGAAGCTGGCGCCGACGCCGCAAAAGCCTTGTGGTCCGCAGGTGGCGAAATCGAAAGGATTGGCGCGGCCGAACTCCTCGTGAAAGATATTGAAGAAGCTGTAGCGAGCGCCGAAGTTGACGGTGAGGTTTGGCAGCCATTTGAATTCGTCTTGCAGATAGCCGAAGTATTGCATTTTGCGCAGGCCATTGACGGGCAAGGCTCCGGTAAGAGTCGCGGTGCTGACTTGGTCGGCCGCAAAAGCAGCCGCGGAGGCGAAAGTAACCGTGCCGCTAGCTGAATTGCCCTGGTTCAGTTGAACGCGGCGAAGCTCCACTCCCGCCTTCAGCGTGTGCTGTCCCTTCACCCAAGTGAGGTTGTCGATTCCGGAGAAGGAACTTCCTGCGCCGATGCTGACCTTGTCGTTGTTCAGGTTAGTAAAGCCAGCCACGGCAAAAGAGTAAAGCGCGCCGGTTTGATTGAGATTGGTGGTGTCGGCGGTGCTGCGGTTAAATCCGAATTTGAGCTCGTTCAGAAGCGATGGAGAGAAAATGTGCAGCGCCTCGATGACGGCGTTCACCGGAGAGGAAGTGAGCTGCTGTTGGTCCTGGAGATATGCGCCCGAACTGGCCAGGGGGGCGGCGCTGAGCGCTTCATCAATGTTGGCGCGAAGGAAGAGCGTGGTTTTGTCCGAGAAGCGACGATCGACGCGGAACATGCCGGAATCCTCTTGCACGTTCTGAGTGCCTTGGCCAATCCATTGAGCGACGGTGGGGCTGACCAAACTCTGCCCTCGGGGATAAGCGTTGAGAATCGGCAGCAAGACTGGCGATTGCGCAGCCACCTGGGCGCGGAAGGAGTCGCTGGGCACAAAGCCGAGCAGGGTCTGGCCGAGGACCTGACGGTATCCCTCGTAGGCGACGAAAAAAAAGGTCTTGTCCGTGGTGATCGGACCGCCGAAAGAACCCCCAAACTGATTCAAGCGAAAGGGGGGCTGCGCGGGATTCACGGTATTCACGGGAACGGGCACTTGGGCGTCGAAGGCGTTATTCCGAAGGAATTCAAACAGGTCGCCGTGGAACTGATCGGTGCCGGAAGGAGAGGTGACGGCGAGTTGAGGACCGCCGGTTGCGCCCGCTTCGGGGGTCGCCAGCATGGAGTTGACACGAAACTCCTCGATGGTGTCGAGCGGAATGGCCAGGCGAACATAAGGCTGCTGGGCTTGATTAATGATGTTGGTGGCATCGATGCCGTCATAGGTGAAGTTGTCGTCGTCACGGCCCCGGCCGGCAAATCGAATGGAGCGCTGATTGCTGCCTCCGGTATCAACCGCGCCGGGCGCGAGTGCGGTGAGGGTGGCCCAGTTGCGGCCGTTTAACGGAAGCTCCTTCACTTGTGCCGGCTCAATGGCGGCGCCCAAGGCATCGGAGGTTTCATCCAGCTGCTCTGTAGTGCCGGAGACCTCGATACGCTCGGTTCTTCCGGAGACAGCGAGCGTTGCGTTTAGCGTGCGGGTTTGTCCGATCGTTTGAACGACGTTGGTAAAAGTGAGATCCTCAAAACCGTCGAGCGAGAAGGCTACTGTGTAGGTTCCCACGGGCAATTCTGCAAGGTCGTAGTATCCGCTGGCGGAAGAAACCGTCTCGCGCAGCAACTTGGTATCGTCCTGCAGGGCAGTGATATGAACTCCCGGAACAACCCGCCCGGAAGAATCGGTTACGGTCCCGTTCAAGCCGGTGCGGTCCACCTGGGCGTGGAGGTATGGCGCGAAATGGATGATGAATAGAAAAAAGAGCGCTTTAGCCAAAGTATTGTGTGCTCCGCGGATCCTCATACCATCATCCTCCTGGCAATTTCTGTACAGGCTTCTAAAGCTCTGGCGAGACGCAAACGCAAGTAAGCGCGAGCGGTCCCGAGTTACCGGCAAAGCGTGCCCATGACCGCGACCGGGGACAAAGACCAAGGGGCGGGATTGCTCCCGCCCCCTTACGGATTTACGAGGAATGTGGGCTATTGTCCGTCGTTGTCGTCGTCATTGTCGGCGGCGACCTTTGGGAACCGGGTTTTGGCTGACGGAGCAGCCGTTCCCTTTATGCCTTCCCAAAGGATCTTGTTATAGAGTTCTTTCGGAACGCGGTCCTCTCCCGAAAAATCGAAGTTGATGGTTTTCGCCGCCCAGTACTGCGAGTCGTGAGTTGGCTTCAATTGGGGACCGGCGGCGAACACGACCGTCTTCGGATCCAGTCCCAATCCTCCCCCGCTTGCGATCGGAGCGATGGGCTTGGTCAGAATAGGAGTCAGAAGCGTTGAAGCCACGGCCTGGAAGGTCCACTTGCCCGACGACTTAACGTCAAAAACATCGGCCATGGGCCGGGCGTAATAAGTGTTCAGATTGATGTGCTCGGTGCCGAAGATGTCTTCGATGGTGCGGAGCACGCTGGGCTGGCTGTAGAAGGTGCTGACTACGGCACGCTGCTTCACATAGGGGCCAACGAAGTACGTTGTGGCGCGATGCGAATCGACGTGGTCCGCTCCGTCCTGGGAATCATCTTCGATGATGATGATCAGCGTATCTTTCGCGTAGGGACTATTGGCCACGGCTTGGACCAACAGGCCGACGGCGTAATCGTTATCGGCCTGCTGGAGTTCCGGGGTGTTGACACCGCCTACATTGGTACTGAAATTGCCGGTGTGATCGTGGCTGAGCCCACGGATCATCTCCAGCGAGGGGAGATTGCCGTTAGCAACGAATTGCTGGAATTCGCGGTTCCATTCGGTGAAGCGCCAGACATCCGGGTAGGACTGATCGTAAGCGCGGAAGTACGGATCGTAGAACCCGTTTTCATTGATCAGTTGATTGGCGGCCGTCGTTTGGATGACTTTACCTTGATTGAAAGGATCTGAGATTGGGGTTCCGGTGGTCAGGTTTCCGGTGTCGGTAACCTTGCCCGGGGTATTGGCCATCCATCCATAGTTACGAACGGTTCCGCCGGCGTTCAAGACGGCGTTGAAGATGTAGCCCTGCTGATAGCCCGTGGGGCCGTCGGTAGCGGCGTGGTCGCCGTCCCCAGCCAAAATGTTGGGGGTCCCGCCGCTGAGAGACGAAGTGGCGCTGGTGCACGGCGTGGTTGCGCCGGTTGGGTCAAAGAACAAGTCGCGTTCCTTCGTGGTATTCAGGTTGGACGGGATATTCCGGTTTTGCCCTTCGCCCTCGTAGGAGAGGCCGCGATTGACGCGCGCATAGTTCTCCTGCTGCGAGATCGTCTCGGTATTGGTGACACGGCCGCGCATGGACCAGGACCAGCCATCCATCGAGCCGTCTCCCGGGTCCATGAAGTTGTCTATGGTGACGAAGTTCCGGGCCATGCGATGGAAGCTGGGAGTGACGCCTTCGCCGAACAGAGCCAGGGAAGGATCGCCGTTGGAACCATTGTGCAGATCGCCGAGGATCTGATCGAAGGTGCGGTTTTCCTTCACGACATAGATGACGTGCTTGATCTTGGAATGAAGGAACGCCATGACTTTTTCGTCTGATTCGGACTCTTTCTGCTGGTAACCGTTGTTGGATGCGACCAGTGAGGTCAAATTCCACAGATCATCACTATCGGGGACCTCGGCGCTGAGCAAGGTGGCGTGTTCCAGTTGAAATTGATACTGATTGTTCGAGTTCAGCTCGTTTGACTCCTGCGCGTTGGTTTCCGGAGGGTCAACCTGCTTGAACGTGATGACGGACATGTTGCCGTATCCATACAAGGGGTTCGGGCCCGTATCGTTCTTGCCGTTGACGATATACATCCAGCTGCCATCGGCGCTAAACGCGAGGTCGGTCGGGTCATATGCGGTCGGGAGGAGGCCGACGTTGTTGAAGGCGTACGGGCCTGTCAGCGGTATCACGGCGATCGAATTTGACCCCGCATTCACTGCATAGAGTGTTTTCTTTGCGGCATTGACGGCCACCGCGGTAGGCGACGCGCCGGTTGTGTGCGGGGGGAAGTCCAATTGCGCGGGGCCGCGGGTATCGATCTTGTGGGTAATCATGTTGGTCGCCGTGTCGATCACTGCAACCTGATCCTGATTATCCTGCGCGACAAACAGCATTGAGCCATCTGCGCTCAGAGCCATGCCATTCGGGTTCCCATCCGTTGAGATCCGGGTGACCACTTTTTGGGTGCTGATATTGACGACGACGACTTCACGATCGCGATCGGAGCCCACATAGGCGATGTTGCCCGCCAGGGTGGCTTTCAACACCACGGAGTATGGGAAGGTGCCGCCCTTGGTGCCGTTCGGGGCGCCTGAAGCCCAGGGCCGCAGATCGAGCTCTTGGACTGCTTTGGTGGCCGTATTGATTATGCTGATCGAATCGTTGTAGTTGTTCGCCGCGACAAGGGTCCCACCGTCGGCGGAAATGGCCAGTCCAGCCACGTTGGGCTCGACGGAGAGACCGAGGCCTTTTTGATTGCCGGCGTTTCCAGAGGCGCCACACCCACCAGGAGAGGGAATGTGGTTCAGCGAGATGGTGGCGCTGAGCATGAAGCCGGCACCACCGTTGGAGTAGACGTACACTGCGTCGTCGCAGCCGCCCGCGGCATACAGCGTCTGGCTATTCGGCGCCCAGACCAGACCAACGTGGGCGTTGGTCTGCTGGAGGACTTGCTTCAGGACAGGTTTCGTCTTGTTCGCGCCTGCAACGTCGTACAGAAATATGAACTGCGTGGAAGCGGCCTTGTCGACCTTGCCGAGATTGGGGTTTGTGAGGTCGTCGTTGTTAGGGAAGTACAGCGAGTTCATGCCTGCTGTAAGTATCGCCAGGGTCTTGCCATCCGGGCTGACGACGGCTTTCACCGCCTCGCCCGCTACAAAGTTCGGATAATTGGTGCTGAAATACGGCAGCGCGAAACCGGGATTCAGATCCTGCTGCACCGCGTCCTTCAGCGCTTTTGGGGTGATAAACAGGCCTGGCGGCGTCTGTGACGTTTTATTGTGGTCGTTATCACGATCATCATGGTCATTATTCCGGTACTTACCATGATCGTTATCACGATCATCGCCGTCAGGCCGCCCGTTGATTCGCGCAATCCCGAGACCGGCAAAGAGCAGAATGGTACAGGCGAAAGCAATCGCTTTGAACAATCGCTTGAATCTGAACATTTTCATGCTGTGATTCCTTTCCTTCAGCAAGTTTCCTCACGGGGGACGTGAGGGTACGCCACGTTGCCTTTTGGAACGTTGAACCGCAGAGACCGGCGCACTAGCCGCCGGGTACGACAGGAAAACGAGGAGACCGTAATCCCAATTCATTTCTAAGCGTTGGTTTTCTGGTGAACGCTCCATGAATTTTGTGGCGAGCCAGGCAACGTTTCGCAAAACCAGAGAAGCGCGCAGTTTTCGTAGTTGAGTCGCGGGTGCCACAACGGGAAAGCTAACCGCTGGTCTGCTAGCCTGATTGGGAATGGATGATGCTGTACTATAGGCGTATTGCTGGACTTACGAATTAGGGATGCGCGAACGTTGAAGTTGAAGAGGATGACAGCATGAAAAAGAAAGCGAAAGAATCGGCGATTCGGCGACGGGAGTTCATCAAGCTGGGCGCGGGTGCAGCTGGCGCTGCGACGCTGGGTACGGCGATGACCACGCTGGGCGCGGGGTCTACATTTGCACAGAGTGGGCCGGCGCAAACGGCTTCGTCACAAGCGGCATCGCAAGGCGTTCCGTGGTGGGCGGCGCGGCCGGAGAATGGAAAAGTGGGGCCGCCGGCGGCGATTGACATGCACTCGCACTGGTCGCCAGCGCCTTACGCGAAAGTCCTGGCCGATATTACCGGGCAGCCTGACGCCAATCCATTTCCGCTCAATTACGATCTAGACAAGCGGCGGCAGTGGATGGACGAGCATGGCGACCTGATGCACTGCCTGACGCTCTCCGGGCAGATGCCGTGGCAAAGGGTCACCGCGCAGCAGGGCGCGCATCTCGCGCAGGTGATCAACGACACGGGGATTCAAGTTCACCAGAAATATCCGGACCGGTTTGTCGTCGGCGTGGAGCTGCCGATTCTCGATCCCGAACTCGCGCTGAAGGAGCTGAACCGCGTGGCTGGACAGCCCGGCGTGCGGGCGGTGCATCTGCCGGACTCCATCGAACGGCGCGACTACATATTCGATCCGCGGTTTGCGCCGGTGCTGGCGCGCATTGAAGCACTGAAGCTGCCGATCATCTTTCACCAGATGGATGGCGTGGCCAACAATTACGGCGGCAGCAGGACGGTGGGTCCGCCGGATATGGCCGCCTGTATCGACGCCCCCATCGAGCACACTTTTCTGGCGGCCAAGTTGATCTATACCGGCACGCTGGACAAATATCCGAATCTGCAAATGGTGTTGCCGCATGCGGGCGGGGCCTTCCCTTATCTTGTGGGCCGCATCGACCATTTCCTCTTTCATATGGCGAACCACATCACGATTCAACACCCTGTCCGCGACTACTTGCGGCGATTCCATTACGACTACCTGATCTACTATCCGGAAGCGTTTCGTTTCCTGATGGTGATGGTGGGCGCCGACCGCATCGTGGTGGGCACGGATAACTTCGCCGCCAAGGACGTGGAGTATCCCACCGCCGTCCTGGACCAATTCAAGCTTCCGGCCGCCGACCGCGACCGCATCCTGAAGGGGAATGCGAAGAGGCTGCTAGGGATATAAGCTTCTTGCTAAGTCCGGGCGGCCATGTTTCGAAGCGTCAGGCAGTGCGCGCCGGGGAGGCGGCTTGCGGGCGGCTCTCCAGGCCCGCGACCTCTCTCCAGTACAGATAGGTGAAGACCACGGCGGCGCCAACCTGCGCGCCCATGGCCAGCAGCCACATTCCTCCGGCCGCGTCCCACTGCGCTTCGGTCCACTGGTGCAGAAGCGGAAACGGCACCAGGCAGGCCGCGAATGCGGCGTCCGAATTCGTGGCGGTCAGCGCGCTGCGGAACACAATCGAGGTAGACAGGTAGAAAACGCCCAGGTAGAGGAAGGCCTTGCTGAGCGCGGAACGCACCGGCCGAATCTTCATCCACTGCAAATAGGCGAGGTCACGCGCCATCCAGGCCGCAAAGTAGAGCACCAGAAAGAGGCTGCGAGCGGCGTTTGCGTCCGTCCCTAAAGGGGAGTACTGCTGTGTAAGAACGACGATGACGATTTCAGCGAACGCCGCGGCGATCGCGAACGAGCCGATCGGGCCCAGCCACCGCACCCCCCCGGATAACGCTCCGGTTGCTTCGCGCAATCCGCGCCGGACCAGTTCGCGGCTTCGCAGCACGCCGATGCCCACGGCATAAAAGAAGGCGACTGCCATGAGAAGCTGGGCGTTTTCGACGGTGGGATTACCGCGGGCCGCGGTCCTCCAGGGATAGAATCCGATCCAGACGAAGTTGCAATACGCCGCGAATCCCAGTCCTTCCCAAATACTAAAGAGCTGCATCGCTTCCAGGCCGAGCTTGATATTGCGGACCACGGCCAGCAGCAACCACGCTGCGAACCCCAATTCCAGACAAGCCCACAGGAGCGTGGGCGGAAAGGCGATCCCATAAAAAGGCAAGGCGCTCGTCCGGCCGGCGTTTTGTACGGAAGTGGTTGGGCTCACGGAAAAAAGCACTCCGATGAGCGGGACGAGTTGGAGCAGCACCAGGAGGAGGAGACCGCTGGACATTCCTCCCTTATCCGAGATCGTGGAGATCATTAGCGCGAAGGCGTGGATCACCAGCGCTCCCGTGAATAACAAGACGTAGCTTCGCGCCAGAAAATCGACGGCGACGCTGCCTGAGCCGGCAGCCGAGACGACCGCCGGAGGAACCAGACAGAGCGTAACGAAATAGGCCAGCGCCGGCGCGCCGAAGAGTTTGCCGATGGCCAGCTCGATCGGGGAGAGGCGCGTGATCCGCTGATAATCGAAGGTGTTCAATTCGCGCTCGCAGCGCACCGCGCGCCAGCAGGAGATGGCTCCGCCCAGCGTCAAAGTAATTCCCTGGGACCACAGGATGGCCATGAGATAGAGAGTGATGTAACGCGAGCCGCCCGCGGGTTTGTTTTGCGTCAGGGAGGGAAGCACGATCAGCGCGAAGACTCCGGTGATGATTGCTGCGGTGACCAGGCGCTTGGGGCTCAACTCGATGCGGAAGTTGCGCTGCAGCTCCGGATTGTTGAGGAAAAGCGCGCTCACATCACTTCTCCCTGGGCGATCCGGCTGTAGGCTTCCTCGAGAGTGAGACTCGGCTGTTCCACGGCCAGGAGCGGCGCGCCCGCCGTGACCAGCGCTTTGACCAGTTCGGTGAAATCGGCGTCGCTGCCCGCGAACTCGAATAGCGCTCCCGATCCAGATGCAGTCACGCGGCTCACGCCGGTTCTCGCGGCCAGCCAGGAGTCCAGCGCGAAGCCTGGCGCGGAGAGCCGTACTCGAACCACGCGCGGCGCGGCCGCCGCTCCGGCCTGCTGGCCGGGCTGCTGCAGGATCTCTTCGATTTTGCCTACGCGGATCAAGCGGCCCTTTTCGAGGATGCCGATGGAGGTGCAAATCTCCTCCAGATCGGGAAGGATGTGCGAGGTAATCACGATGGTGCAGCCGCGTTCCTGAAAGCCGCGCAGCAACTGCTTCAGCTCGTGCCGGGCTTTGGGATCGAGCCCGGCCGCGGGCTCGTCCAGAACCAGCAGCGGCGGATCGTGAATCACGGCGCGCGCGATGCCCAGGCGCTGCTTCATGCCTCGCGACAAGCCGCCAATCGCGGCGTCCCGCTTGCTTTCCAGGCCGACGCGGGTGACTACTTCCAAAATTCGTCCGGGAATCGTGGCCGGCTCGAGCTTGTAGGCTCCGGCGAAATACTCCAGATACTGGTAGACGGTGAGCTCATCGTAGAGCGAGAAAAAATCCGCCAGATAGCCGATGTACTTCTGGGCCTCTTCGCGATCGCGCTCCACGTCGACGCCGTTGACCAGCACACGGCCGGATGTGGGCAGCAACAACCCACAGATCATTTTCAGGGCCGTGGACTTGCCCGCGCCGTTCGGCCCCACCAGGCCGAACACTTCTCCCGCGGTCACTTCGAGGTTCAAGCGATCCGCGGCCAGAACGCGGCGTGCGGCGTCGCCATCGGCGTCATACTCCCGGGTGAGATCGACCAGTTTGAGCATGGGGACGTCCACCCAGTGTTTCTTGGGGATACTATCCGGTCAATAGCTCTCCGGGGGCGGCCACATCTAAGAGTCATTGCTAGGAACGCACAAGTCCATCCAGGGTACGCGCTTGGTGCGGCGGTGGAGAAAAAGCTTAAGGCAGGACGGCGGCGCGTTGGGCCAGGAGGAATAGCGCGCGACCGCTGGGCGTCGCGGTTTGCTCGGCGGAGGCCTGCTTCAAAGGCGCGCCAGCGTACTCCTGGTAGGAATAGGTTACGTGGCCATCCGGCAGGGCACCCACGGTGAGGAGTTCCACGGAACTGACGCGAGCGGGAATCTTCGCGCCATACCAGCGCGGATCGTTCTGCTGCGTCCAAGTGACGAGGGCGAGCACTGAGCCGTCCGGATAGTTGTGGTCGGAATGCGCTCTGGCGTAGTCCACGGCTAGATCGTTGCCGCAGAGAGTGGACATAGTCGAGGAGGTTCTGTCGGCCATGGAGGTAATGATTCTCCAGGGCAGCGGATTCATGGGAAGACCGCCGGGCAGGGCGGCGTCTTGATTCAGGGTTGGCGCGGCGGCCGATGGACGGCCAGAGCATCCCAAGAGGCCGAGCGAGCAAACCAGCGCCAGCAGATGAAGGCGTTTTCGTTGCGCCGGAAGCTTCATTGTTGGCCCCCAATCTGGCCGCCGATGGGTTTGGTAAAAACGTAGTTCGAGTCGCGCAGCGGCC
The DNA here is from genome assembly GCA_963823935.1 of uncultured Acidobacteriota bacterium. GTDB lineage: Bacteria > Acidobacteriota > Terriglobia > Acidiferrales > UBA7541 > Palsa-189. The sequence goes on along the minus strand of CAWGNM010000018.1, from coordinate 87,702 downwards.
TATGGCAGCCCACGCACTCGCGCGTGAAGTCCGCATCCTTGCCGTAGGGCTTCAGGTCCGCTCCACGCCAGCGCGCAAATCCCCAACCGAGCGTGCGCGCGTACTTCTTGCTGTCGCGAATCATGAACTCCACCTGGAAGAACGCTCCCGCGCGAACCAAGCCTTTGTCGCCGGCCTCTTGATACCAAGCAATCTTGGCGAAGGCGGCGCCGTCCGGCCAGGGGTTGATGTGGTTTTCGGCGATGGCTTGCACGGCGACGTCGTTGCCGAGAATTTGTCTGAGGGTGTTGTTGTCCGCACGTACCGTGCTGCTGATGGCTTGCCAATTTTTGTAATCGGGCAGAAAGGCGATGCCGTTGGGCGCCGGGGAGACAGCCGGCGTGGAGTTGGCCTGGCGAACCCAATCCGCGTACTGCGCGTCAGCGGCGGCAATCTCCTGCGGGTCGGCCGGCGCGTTCGATTCAAGCGAAGCCAGGTACTCCTTCAAAATGTTCAATTGCTCGGGCGTGATCGCGGACTCCGGGTGAGCGAACTTGTAATCGGGAAGCGGCATCGCGCCTAGCTCGATCTGGCTTACCGATTCGAAGAGAAATCCGTTCTGCTGCGCGGCAGGCAGGCTGCCGATTTCGGAAAAATTCAGGTGGCTGCGTCCCTCCCTTACATCTTTGACGACCAGCCAATAGGCGGGCACCGGCCAATCGAACCAGGACAACTTTGTCTGGTTGGAGTGGCAGTTGTAGCACGAGGTCCTGAGGATCTGCTTCACCTGCGCGGGCGCGGCGAGTTCAGCTGTGACGGGAGAATTGGTCAAGCGCGGGCGCACAAATTGAACGCCGGCTGCGGCGATCAGCAGAACAACGACAGGCCACAGAAGCAGTCGATAACGCGAGGATGCGTTGGCGGCGATTTTGCCCCCTTTTAAGGACAGGCTCCCGAGGGTGGCTTGCTAGCGGTTGGATGCGGGATAGCCCAGGCGGTCACGATGTGAGCGATGCCGGATCGTGTCCGGGCGGACGAACGGTGCCGCTCAGGCTGGCGCAGGTCCCGAGGGAGCCGGCGTGGCAACTGTGCCGGCGGGCGCGGCCGGGTGTCCACGGTGGCGGCGGTTGAGCCAAGTAAGGATCAAAGCGCCGATGCCGATGGTCCAGGCGAGGTACTCGGCAAGAAAGCCGAGGACGGCCAACGCGCTGCCAATCACCACGCCGAACACCACGCCGCCAAGGAGCGCAGAGAGCTTGGCAACCAGCGTGATGCCGAGGACGACCAGGACGCCGAGAGCGACTGAGAGATAAGGGCTTCTTCCGATTCCGATGCGCTCGCTTACAAACCGGCCGACCACGCAAGCCACTCCGGTGAAACCGATAATCGTGAGCACGACGGCCAGCGCAACGGCGAACGGTATTAGCAGCAGCAGCGGAATGCCGACAATGGAGACGGCGAGAACCACAACGGTGAGGACTACGAGCGGCACGAAGAGCACTTCCGCCAGTAAGCCGGTAAAGCCGGAGCGGAGCGGCTCGCTCGCGGTTCGCTCCGCGATGGCGTCGATGAAGCGGCCGCCGAGGAGCACGACGACCAGGCCGAATAGGATGAGCAGCGTGGTGCGCAGGAGAGTGCCGAAGAAACCGCCCGCACGCGCGAAAAGATTGCGGACGGGAAAGCGGCCCGCAGCCCGTTGGCGCACGCCGAAATTCGGGCCGAAGCCGACGTTATCGACCTTGCCGTCGATGCGAGCGCCGGGTGAGCGATTCAAGGTACCGCCGATCACGTTTACATCTTCGCGCACAATCGCATCCGGCCCGAGAGTCAGCGAGCCGCCGACAACGGTGACGCCTCGCGTCACTTCGCCGTCGACATCGGCCGAGCCGCCGATGTCCACGACGTCGCCGGAGACGACGTCGCCGCGTGCCACGGTGACATTGCCGCCGATGCGAACGATATCGCCGCGGCGCGTTCGCGGAGGCGCGCCGCTCCTGCGCGTCCGGCTGGGGGCGGCGGAGTCCACGCGAGCCAAATCGCGCTGCGCGGAGGGGTCCAGGTAAGTGACGCGGAAAATGAGGTCGGCGTCCTTGCCGAGGCGCTGGCGAGCCTCGCGCGCGGGGAGCGCTGTGCCGTTGATCGAGACGCTTCCATCGCGAATCTCGATGATCTTGATATCGGCGTTGCGCTGAATGGGGACGAGAGCCAGTTCGTCCTGCAATGCGACGATGTTGTAATGCGCGCGGAGTTCCTGGCGCAGGCTGGCGACATTGGGCCCATCAGCCAAGGACTGGCCGTGCAGGAGCATGGCCACGCCGAGCGCAAACAATCCCGCGCAAGCAATGAATGCATATTTTCGTCGTGAAGGCGTCATTTTCGTAGTCTTCCTTATTCAATGGCTTATTAAGGCTTCTTCAGGCCTTTTCCTCTTCTACCTTGCTTGGTCGTCGCAGCTCTTCGCCGAGCAAGCGCTGCAGCGCGTACAGGGCCAGCAAGGCGATCATTTCGAATGCAGCGATAGAGGCCGATGCGGAGGGCGAGGCAAGGGCGTCGCCGACTGCCGTTCCAACCCGTTCCGCGATGGACCACCACCCGGCTCCTGCGCTCGCCGAGGTGAGGAGCCATACCAGGACGTGCGAGAAGGCCACGGCGACGCGCGCGGCGAGAGTCGTCGCCGGCCCGGCAAGCTCGTAGATCGAGCCAACGCCCGCCGCGAGGATCGTCAGAGCCACCGCGATGTAGGCCAGGCGCGTCACACGGCGGCGACGGCTGCGGGCCTGCCAGGCGGCGTGCACGGCGCGATCCACGAAGGCGGCGGAGGGCTCGACCGAGGGGATTTCGGCCATGAGGCTCGCGAAGGCGCTCTCGGCCAGTTCCTCGTGCCCGGTCTCTTCGGCCTGCAGCCAGTGGGGTTTGTCAGGCATCGGTGTTGCCATCCTCGGGAAAAGGCCCCCGCTTACTCTACGGAATTTGCGGCTTCCAGGTTTCAGCCCGCGCCCGTTTTTCGGGCACTACTCGCTGCGGGGGCAGCGACGCCGGCCCCTCCCTGAGCCGCCCATCCCTTAGCCGAAAGAAGCGAGGCCAGCTCCTTGCGAGCCCGAAACAGATAAGTCTTTACCGTTCCGACCGGCAGGCTCATGGCCTCCGCGATCTCCTCCACGGATAAATCTTCGCGATAGCGCAGCACGACGGCTTCGCGATATTCGGGCCGAATGCGCGCCAGGCAGGCGTCCAAGGCACGGGCGAGCGCGGACTGTTCGGCCTGGGCATCCGGCGGCGTTCCCATCGACGTGGCGTCCGCGACCGCATGGCCGGCCTCTTCCAGATCGTCGAGGGAGAGAGCGGGAGGCCGCTTGCGCCGAAGGTAATCGATGGTCACGTTGTGGAGGATTTGAAAGAACCAACTGGCGAAGCGGCGCTGTTCGTCGTAGGTGGAGAGATGCTCGAAGGCGCGCGCGAACGCTTCTTGGGCGAGATCTTCCGCCAGCGCACGATCCTGGACCATGCGCGCGGCAAGGTTTACGGCGGGCCGGGCGTAGCGGTTCACGAGGTCGCGATAAGCCGACTGCGATCCAGCCAGCGCCTGGCGCACCAGTTCAGCATCGCTGGGTGTCACTGGCGGCGTCACTGGCATTCTATACGGGATGACGCAGGGTTCGGTTTCGGTACTTGCCTCTGCGTCTGGCTCCAAGGCCTGGGCACTGTATGTCCTTTTGGAACATGTTGCGGACCAGTTAATTGACCGGCCTCTTTCGCGGACGTTAGGCTGGAAACACTCGCGCCACTCTGAGCGCGAGGCACCCATTCGGTAAGAGGACCATCGTGAAGTTATCCACACGCATACTATCCCGCGGCCTGACGGCGACTCTTTTGGCTATGAGTCTGGCGGTTTGCGCCGGAGCGCAGCAGGGGAGTTGGGATGAGCTGAACGCGCGCGTGGATGGGTTTTATCACCAAGGCAAATTTACAGAGGCGGTTTCGGCGGCGCGGGAACTGCTGCGCTTCGCGGAAGCCAATTACGGCGCGACGACGCCGAACGTGGCGGCGTGCCTGAACAAGCTGGCCGTTCTTTATGAGGAGCAGGGAAACTACGCCGAGGCTGCACCGCTTTTTCAGCGCGCGCTGGAGATTCGCGAGACTTCCGACAAGGACAACCCGGAAGTGGCCACGAGCCTGAACAATCTTGGCGCGCTCTATGCGGACCAGGGCCAGTACGAGCAGGCCGAGCCGCTCTATCAGCGAGCGCTGGCGATTCGGGAAAGATCGCTCAGCCGCGACAATCCCGATCTGGCCACCAGCCTCAACAATCTGGCGGTGCTCTACGACCTGGAAGGACGCGAAGTGGAAGCGCTACCGCTCTATGAGCGGGCGCTAGCCATCCGCGAGCGCGTGTCCGCTCCCGACGATCCCGACGTGGCCAAGAGCTTGCTGGACCTGGCGGGAGACTATCGCGAGCAGCAGCGCTACGAGGAGGCTGAGCCGCTTTATCGCCGAGTGCTGGCGATCAACGACGAAAAGGCCCCGGACGAAAAAGGCGGCGGCGACCAGGACGATCTTGCGGCCACGCTCGACGACCTCGGTACCGTGTACCTGGGAGAAGGGAAGTACGCGGAGGCCGAGCCCATCTATAAGCGAGCCGAGGCGCTGGCCAAACAGAATTTTGCTCGGGATCCGCTGGCAGCCACGATCTACGCCGATGCCGCGCGCCTCGACGAGGCCGAGGGCCACTACGATAAGGCCGAACCGCTCGATCTGCTGGCGCTCGATATCCTGGAACAGAATTATGGAGAGAACGGCGCGGAACTGGCGCCGGTGCTGGGTGGCTTGAGCGAGCTTCTCTATTTGCAGGGGCGCTATGCGGAAGCCGCCACGGCTTTGCAGCGCGATTTGCAGATTCAGGAAAAAGTGCTGGGCGCCGACGATCCCGCCATTGCGTCGATGCTGGACGACTTCTCCGCGCTGCTGCTGAAGACCAACCACACCGCCGAAGCGGCGCAAGCCGAGGAGCGCGCCAAGGCGATTCGCGCCAAAGCGGTATCGGCGCAGGGAAGCGATCCGGCGAACTGAGGCAACTACCCGCGATCCAGCGCCACGGCGACGGGCGTCGCCGGCATTTTCCTATTGCGAATCTAAATCGAAGTCGAGGGCGTTTGCGCCGACCCGTTGCTGGGCGTTGACGCCGGATTGTCCGGTCTGGGATTTATCGTGAAGGGCATGCCGCGTTTGGCATTCTCATCGACCGTGCGCTCGAAATCGATCATGCCGACATCCACCGAGTATTCCCCTCCGCCGCCGCTCAGCACGTAATGCAGTTTGCCGTCGGCGAGCCAGCAGTCGGTGACCGTGTAAACATCGCCCGTCTTGAGGTAAAGCAGTTCGTAGGGGGCTGCGCTATCTGTGCCATTGTTCGCGGTCGAATCGGGTGGCGTGGATGAAGATGAGGAGCCTGCCGGCGGAGCAGCATAAAAGGGCAGGACATTATCGGCTTGGCCGTAAGGGGACTGATCAGGCTGAGACTGATCGTAAGGAGACTGATCGGGCGGAGGCTGATCGTAAGGAGGCTCCGCAGATGGATCAGGGGGAGCGCTGTAATCGATGCTTGGGGAATCGTAGAAACCGTTCCAATCCCACCACGGGTCGTATCCATATGCGGGCCCATATGTCGGCCATCCCCAGAGACCAAGGCCGAGCCAGGGATCCCAACCGCCGCCCCAGCCGAATCCCCATCCGCCCCAGCCCCGCGGGCGGCCGAATCCAAAACCAAAGGCGCAGCATCCGAGGCCGAAGCGGTTCCCGCCAAAATTGTTGAAGCCAAACCCTCCGTAGCCGCCGAAGCCGAAGCGGTTGCCACCGAAATTGTTGAAGCCGAACCCGCCAAAGCCGAAGCGGTTGCCACCGAAATTGTTGAAGCCCAAGCTGCCGAAGCCGAAGCGATTGCCATTGGGGCCGAAGTTGTTAAGGCCTGAGCGTCCGCCGTTAAGGCCGCCAAGGCCGAGCCGGGAAGTTCCGCCAGCAGCGCTCGCGAAGCCCAAGGAACCTGGCCGGGAGGCGGCCAAGCTGGAGGGCATACGAGCGGTAGAAGTCCCGAACGTGGCGCCGGGGCGATTCGAGGCGATGCCTGCCCTCGCCGTTCCGGAGCCTCCGAAACTGCGCCATGCAGATTCGCCGGAATTGCCGTTGCGTCCCGAAGCCTCCGAATTGCCAAAGCTGCGAGCCGTTGAGGCCGCACTATTGCCCCGCAGGCCGGCGCCAGAGCTGCCAAAGGAGCGCCCGCCGAAGGGGTGCCATTGGCCGTCAGCGTTCGCATACGGAGAGCCTGCGCGCGCTCCGGAAGAGTAAGCTCCCGGCCTCGCGTTGTTGGCGGCACCGCCGCGGCCAACGGAGCCGTACGAACGCGCACCTCCGTATGCGGAACCGCCGTAGGCAGGACCATGCCCGCCTGATCTTCCGAGCGAACTGAAAGGCGAACGGGCCGGCGAACCGGCATACGAATTGGGACCCGTACGCGAAGGTGGGGCTGCGCCTCGATAGGCTCCGCCGCCAAAACTGCCTCCGCTTCTAAAGCCGCCTCCTGCGAAGCCGCTGCTGCTGCCGCCGCGAAAGCCGCCTCCAGAAAAGCCGCCGCGAGAACCGACACTTCCGCCCCCGTGGAAGCCACCGCCACCGCCGCCACCGTGGAAGCCTCCGCCGCCACCGCCGCCACCATGGAAGCCCCCGCCACCGCCGCCCCCTCCATGCCCACCCCCGCCGCGTTGAGCGAAAGCGGTACCGGGCAAGCAGGCAACGGCAAAGGATAAAGCTGTGAAGAAAAAGGCGTTTCGAAACGTGAGCTTGGCCATTTCAGGTCCCTCCGCGAAAAGCGAAGACCTGCGGACAGGATCAAGGGGGCGTTGCGCCTGTCTATATATCGCCTGTCTATATATAAGGATCACGGCCGAAGGAGGAAAGTTGCATTTGTTTTTGCGCCCCCTCGGCCACAAGTAATGTAACTTCCCACAGGCGCCCCCGGTCTTGGCAGTATTCCTCTTCTACGAACTTCCGGGTACTTTTCCATCCGGTTTCCTATCGACAGCGGAAGCATGGCGCGACTTCCATACCGGTGCTGGCAAGCAATGGCGTGGTTGGCGTTCACCATGGCCTTGCCGTTCGCCGCATCGCAAGCGCAGACGTTTCTGCCGGTTCCGCTGAACATTTCTAATACAGGACATGCGGTCGTGCCCTCGATCGCGGTGGCGCCGAGCGGGGAGATCGACGTGGTGTGGCTCGACTCGGGAGCGATTTTATTCCGGCGCTCGGTGGACGGGGGCCAGACATTTTCCGACGCAATGACGGTGGCCAAGACGAATCTTCCTTCTCAGGGCTCGCAGGCGGCGCAGCCGCAAATCGCCGTCAATTCCGGCGGAGTTTACGTGGCCTGGGCCGGGGTGAACGCGGCGGGCGGAGGCGACATTTTTTTCAGCAGCGTTGCCAGCGGCGGGACGAGCTGGCTTTCGCAGCCCGTGAATGTATCCAACGGATCGGGCATGGCGGCGGGGAAGAGCGCGCCTGTGCCGCGCATGACCGTGGATCCGAGCGGCGGCGTCGATATTGTGTGGGGACAGAACGGCGCCTATTTCGCGCGTTCGACGAACGGCACGAGTTTCGCCGGCGCGGTACAGCTCACGGCATCGGCGATGGCCAGCGAGAGTCCACGGATGGCGATCGACCCGCGGGGGTACGTCTATGCAGCGTGGGCCAATGCCGATCCTAACTGCCCCTCCATGACATTCGCGCGGTCCATCAACTCGGGCGGAACCTTTCAGACCTATCCCGTGTCGGACGTGCTGACGGTGGGCGGCGTGCAGGAAACTGGCTGCGCCTCGAAGGTGCAAATCGCCCTGGGCGCAAGCAACACAATTCATCTCCTTTGGACCAACGATACGCCGATTCAAGATCTGGTGACGACGTATCAGGCCGATCCGGGCGGATCGTCGTTTGGGGGTTTTGGGCCGCCCAACGGCCAAAGCGGGGAACAGAACTTCCAGAATCTTTCGAGCACATCCTCGTTCACCCCGCAGATGGCCATCGATGCCAATGGCAATATCAACATTGTGTGGATCGGGGATTATCAACAGAACGGCGGGCCCCCAGCTGTCTATTTCAGCCGGTCGACCGCCGGAGGGGCCGACGGCAGCTTCTCGAATCAGCAGCCACTTACGGCGCCGCCCGCATCAGGATTGCCAACCGGGTTTGCTCAGCTTGTGGCGGAGCCCAGCGGGGCGATGGACGTGATTTGGCAGCAGGCCAGCGCGGCGAATCCAGGCGTTGCTTACGACATTCTGCTGGCTCGCTCGACGGATGGGGAGACGTTCCAGAAATTCACGATAGATAGCGCACCGACGGCCGCGGCCAATACCGGGCAGATCGCGGCCGATGCCAAGGGCGATGTGTATGTGGTGTGGTTGGGGAGCGCTGGCAGCGGGGGAGACGTTCTGATCAACGGCGATTCGCAGGGGATCACCACGCCTCCCCCGTTCAACCTGGCGCAGGTGAGCGCCACGGTGTCGCCGGTGTCGGCGACGATCAGTGCGGGCGGCGCGGCGAGTTTTGCGATGTCGCTGCAATCGACGAACACGGTACCGGGATCGGTGACGCTCGAGTGCGGCGGCGCGCCGGCGGGAGTGAGGTGCACGTTCACGCCCGCGTCCGTCAGCTTGGGCGCGAATGGGAGCGCGTCGGCAACGCTGAAGGTCAGCGTTTCCGTGAAGCCCGCAGCTTCGGCGGCACTGCCGCGGCCGGCGGCGCCCATCGGCGCAGGTCCGGCGACCGGGGCGCAAGAAGCACGGATGTGGGCCGTCGGGTTCACGGTGTTCGTGATGCTGTTGATTGCGGCGCGTCACGAGGAGTCACGAATGGGGCGATACGCCCGCGGGCTGGCGTGGAGTTTGCTGTTGGCGGCAGCGGCTACGGCGATGGTCTCTTGCGGGGGAGCGGCCAGCAGCGGTGGAGGCACGGGAGGAAGTTCGGTGACGTTTCCTCTCGTGGTGCAGGGGCAGGCCAACTCGAGCTCGACGAATCTGCAAACCATTTCGATTACGGTGCCCTAGCGCAGCGCCGAAAAACTTCGATTGTTTGACCTCATCTTCGAGTACTGCGCAATAAAAACAAAGCAGATCCCTCGTTCCCAAGCACGTGCGACACTCGCGCATGCGGCACGCCTCCGGACTCAACCGCACAAGCGGTGCGGCTACAAACCGAAAAGCCTTAGGTCTCCCGACACACTTCGTCGGGCGACCTGAGCTACAAGCTCGGTTGCCACCCCAACGCACGCAACACTCGCGCATGCGGCACGCCTCCGGACGGAACCGCAGGAGAGGCCGCGGCGGATACGGCATCAGGGCACGCCATGTGACGGTTTCCACGTATTTCGTTTTGCGCCAGTTTGAGTGATTCTCCTCAGTGACCCCCAGCTCATTCGCTCAATCCAAGCAACGGAACAGCACGCAGGCCAAATGACGCGAACACCCATGCGGTCAGCGATGGTCTCGGAGTGGAAATCCGCCTGGCGCCGAGGGCTTTTCTGGAGCGCGATGCTGCTGTGCGGCGCGATGGGTTTTGCCGGCCTGCCGGCGCGCGCGCAAACCTTTACGCCACCGGCAAACATCGCCGGCGACGCGACCGCATTTTCCCCACAAGTGATCGTAGACTCGGCGGGCGATCTCGACATCGCCTACCTGGACACGGGCAGCGCTGTTTCCAGCAATGCCCTATGGTTTGTGCGCGGCACGATGAATGCCGGCGTTTTCCATCCGCTGGCCCCGGCGGTACAAGCGGGCGTGACGGCGGGGAACTCCTTTCGCATGGCGCTGGAGTCGGATTGCACGATCGATTTGGCATTTGCGAATGCGTTCGGGGTGGAGTCCAACAATATACTTTTCGCGCGATCGACCGATTGCGGGAAAACATTCCAGACCACCAATGTTACGAATAACCCGGTGGGCTCCGCTGTAAGCAATCCGCAATTGGCGGTCCAGAACGGCGTCGCCGAAATCGTTTGGACCGCCCAGACGGCGCTGAACCTCACCAGCACGATCTATCACGCGGAACGGCAAGCGAGCGGGAGCTTTAGCGCTCCGGCGATTTTGGCCTCCGGGAAATCAGGCGTCTCCGGCGTTACCCTTTTTGCCGTGCCCGGCACGAGCAATACGGCGCTGGGCTGGTGCGATATCGACAGCGGGAGCGTATGGATTGCGACTCCGGTGGCCACCGGGCAGCCGGTGAATATAGGCATGGGCCAATCGGCGCTATTCGCGGCGGATCCCGCCGGCAATATTTATGCCGTTTGGGACGACGCCAGCGATAGCTCGGTCTGGTTCAGCCGCTCGGGTGGACCGACGGGGGGACCGGCGGGCGGATTCTCGGCGGCGAAACAAATTTTTCCGCCGGCCAGCGGCGCGCAGACGACGGCGCCGCAAATGGCCATCGACAGCAAAGGCAATATCGATCTGCTGGTATCGGTGGAGCAGCGAACGGGATCGGCGGACCGCTCCACGGACACGTTTCAGTTCAGCCTGAGCCGCTCGAGCGACGGCGGGAACAGCTTCTCGACCCCGGTGAGGATCATTACGGTCTCGTGCCCGCTCTGCGGTTCGGGCGCAACGGCGCAGATGGCCGTGGATGCCGCAGGGGATGCGGACGTAGCCTGGGAGGCGCTGGGCGGGTGGAGTCCGGCGGGCTTTTGGTTCAGCCGCTCGAATGCGCAGGGCGCCTCGTTTTCCGCTCCGGCCGCGATTCCAAGCAATCCCACGGGAGGCGTGGGAATTGCCACGGACGCGACCAATCGCGTTTTCGTGTCCTGGACCGCGCAAGGCGCGATGCTGAGTGAAGGAAGTGCGCCCAGCGACTTTTCCGTGAGCGCGACGCCGATGTCGCTCTCGGCGATGCCGGGAGGTTCGGCGACGGCGCAGGTTACGCTTGTCGCCACGGGCGGCTTCGACGAAACCGTGACTCTCGGCTGCGGCAATTTGCCCGCCGGGGCGGAGTGCTCGTTCGATCCCGCATCGGCGACGCCTACGGCTGCGGGCACGATCGTGACGATCACGGTCACGGTTCCTCCCACGCTTCCGCCAGGCGGCTTTCCCTTCACCATCACGGCGACGACTCCGATTGAGGTGCAGGCGGTGAATATCCAGGAGACCGTGGGCACGGCGGCTGGCCAAGTGTCGCCGGCGGCAGTGACGATTCCGGTAGGCGGGACGGCCAGTTTCACGGTCACCATGACGGGCACGAACGGCGTGAGCGGGCAATTCCAACTGGCGTGCAGCACGCCCGCGGCCGTGACGTGCAAGTTCACGCCGAGTTCTTTCTTCTTGCCGGTCAATGGCAGCATGAGTTCAACGCTCACGGCGCAAGTGACCAACGTTCCTGCCACCGGGATGACGCTCCGGAGTCCGCGCGATAATTTTCCGATGGGTCCTGCGCCGGACAACCCGATCGGGTCGCCGGCGGCACGGAACATCCTCGCCTCTTGGGGGCTTGCTATTCTGCTGCTGACCGCGCTAGGCGCGGCGTTCGCACGGCGTGTGAGGCGAGGAGGCTACGCGATTGCGCGAACCATGGCCGCGATAACCATGACTTTCGCGCTGGCGGCGGCCATGGTTTCCTGTGGAGGCGCCGTGAGCAAGCAGACCGTTGGCTCAAGCACGACGGCCGTCGGCAGCCCAAACACGCCGGCGGGCGCCACTTCCGTGACGTTTCCGATGACGGTAGTGGCCCAGTCGGGCAGCAGCGTGGTGACCGTCGGAACGGTCACGGTTACGGTGCCATAGCCGCGGCTTTCCCGTTCGATTCCGCCTGACCCGCTTTCCCTATCCCTAAGTTGTACCTTCGTACAGCTAGGCGATTCGCTGGCGCTGCGGCATATTTCCATCCGTCGCATAAACCCCCAAAACCCCCGAATCAAGGCGTCCGCGCGACCGATGTGCCGGACGCCTTATGTGCGGTGGTGTGGAGAGCGCCGCGCCGCAATGAATCCGAATCGGCCATTTGCTTTGCTCATGATCGCGGCTTTGCTGATCTCCGCCTGCAGCGGCACGACCCGCACAGCGACGAATAGCTCCGCGTCTTCCTCGAGCGCGGGGTCGAGTGCTGGTTCGAGCAATGGCGGCGGCAATGCGGGCGGCTCCGGAGGCTCGTCGGGGCTCGGGCGGCGGCAATCCGAGCGGGGTATGCAGCGCCATGACCACGGGGCAGGGAGGAAGCCTCAATGGCTTCGTGCCGTTCCCGGCCGACAATGCGTGGAACAAGGATATCTCCTCGGCGCCCGTCGATCCGAATTCCAGCGCGATCGTCAATTTCATTGGCGCGACCGTGCCCGTGCATCCGGACTTCGGCTCCGGGCTCTACAACGGATCGATCATCGGGATTCCGTATCTGGTGGTGGGGGCGCAGCAGGGGCCGGTGCAGATCGACTTCACCGCGTACGGCGATGAGAGCGATCCGGGGCCCATGCCCATACCCTTGAGCGCCGAGATCGAAGGCGATCCGAATCCGGGATCGGGCGACCGGCACGTCCTGGTGGTAGACAATAACAATTGCTGGCTCTACGAACTTTATGGCGCGGATCCGCAGGCCAGCGCGTGGGATGCGGGCTCGGCCGCCGTCTGGGACCTGACCGCCGACGAACAGCGCCCCTACACCTGGACCTCCGCCGACGCGGCTGGGCTGCCCATTTTTCCTGGATTAGTTCGATACGACGAAGTCGCCGCCGGAGCCATCCAGCACGCGCTGCGGTTCACGTTGCAGTCAAGCCGGGCCGCGTTTATTCCGCCCGCATCGCACTGGGCGGCAAATTCGACCAACGCGCTGGCCGCGCCTATGGGTATGCGGCTGCGGCTGAAGGCTGGCTTCGACGTGAGCTCGTTTTCGGCTACGAACCAGGTGATCCTCAACGCTCTGAAGAAATACGGCATGATCATGGCGGACAACGGTTCCTCGATGTACATCAGCGGCGCGCCGGACGATCGGTGGAGCAACGACGACCTGCACAATCTGGGAAACGTGAACGCTTCGGATTTCGAGGTCGTGCAGATGAGCCCGATCTACACGGCTTCCAATGTGCCGGCGGGCGCCGCACCAGCGATCGCGAGCTTTGCGGCGAGCGCGCAACTGGTGGCGCCGGGCACGCCGGTCACGCTGAGCTGGAACGTGAGCGGCGCGTCGTATTTCATGGTTTCGCCGGACGTGGGCGCGGTGCGAGGCGCGAGCGTGGTGGTTACGCCCTCGCAGTCGACTACCTACACTTTGTATGCCACCAACGCCTTCGGCCGCACCACGGCGTCGGTCAATATCACGGTAAACTGACACCGCACGATTCGCTGTTACTGCGAATCGCCTTCATTCCTTGCCATTCCTCGCCATTGCTTGTTGGGCTCGCAGCGCCATTCGCGCGCCGGATCGGATAGGTGGCCGTAGGATAGGTGATTGACCCGCGTGGCGATCTAACTGAGAATATTCGCCCTATGAGCAATCCTCTTTTGCACAAACGTTTGGCGGTGCTGGGCGCGGGCAAGATGGGCGGCATTCTGCTGCGCGCATTTCTGGATCAGAAGCTGGTGGCGCCGGGGCACGTGACGGCCACGGTGCGGCACCCGGAGCGCGCCGAGAAGCTGGCCAAGGCGCTGGGCGTGCGCATCGGCAGCGACAATGCCGCGGCAGTGCGCGGCGCGGATGTGGTGCTGCTGGCGGTGAAGCCCATGCAGGTGGCCGAAGTGCTGCAGGAGATTCGCGGCGAACTGAAGGCTGGGACAGTGCTGGTTTCGGTGGCGGCTTCGGTGCCCACGAAATTCATCGAGCAGCATCTGGCCAGCCAGGTCGCCGTGGTGCGGGCCATGCCCAACACGCCCTGCGCCATCGGCGTCGGGATGACGGGCATCGCGCGCGGCAGCCACGCCAGCGCGGCGCACGTGGAGCTGGCCAAAGCCATGTTCGAGGCCGTGGGGCGCGTGGTGGTGCTGGACGAAAAGCACATGGACGCGGTGACCGGGCTATCGGCCAGCGGCGTGGCCTTTGTGTACATTGTGCTGGAGTCGCTCACCGAAGGCGGCGTGAAGGTGGGATTGCCGCGCGACGTGGCCACGCTGCTCGCGGCGCAGACCATGCAGGGCGCGGCGCGCACCGTGCTCGAGACCGGCGATCATCCCGCGCTGCTGAAGGATGGCGTGACCACGCCGGCCGGCTGCACCATCGACGGCATCATGGAGCTGGAAGACGGCAAAGTTCGCGTGACGCTGATCAAGGCGGTGGTGAAGGCCACCGAGCGGGCCAAGGAGCTGATGTTCGACGCGGTGTGACGGCGTATGACGGCGCGCGAGTGCGCGGCAAGGCTTACTCCGGCAGAACTCCGAAAGATAGAATTGACGCATGGGCAGCGCGGGATGGACGAAATGGGTGATTCTTGCCGGGGTCGCGACGGCCGGGCTGGGGATTCTTCTCTATACGCAGCTGGGCTGGGTGGATGAAATCGCCATCAAGCTGAACAGCTTTGCTTTGCTCCGTGCCGCCGAGACCGCGAGCCTCCTGCTCACCGTATTGGGCTTGCTGGCGGCGTTGACGGGAGGCGTGATCTGGGCCCGGCATGCACAGTTGAAGCATCTGCCGATTCCCGCCGTGTCGGTTGGTCTTCTGGCTTTTCTGCTGATCAAGTTTGTGGATATCAATATGCACGGGCCCACGGCGATTTTTACGTTTGTGACGCCGGCGACGCTGGCGATGGCCGTCCTTCTTTTCGCCATTGGCGGCGCACGATTTTTGCAATCCCGACGGCAGCAGCGCTGAGGCAAGTCGTCGAGATTGAGCGGAGGTGTGGCTATGTTTTCCTCGAATCACAGGAGCGCAGGCGTAATCAGGGTGAGTTTGGGGGCTGCGGCGGTTGCCGTTCTGCTGCTGATCTCCATCGGCAGCGTGTGTATGGAGGCGCAAGCGCAGCAAGTGGAGCCCACGAATTCGCTTCCGAACCCTTACCGGACGGTCGAGAACTGGGCCAAGCTTCCGGAGGGCAGGACGTGGGGCTCGGCGGCCGGAGTCACCGTGGATAGCAAGGGCCACATCTGGGTAGCGGAAAGATGCGGAGCGAACAGCTGCGTGGGTTCAAACCTTGCGCCGATTCTGGAGTTCGATCCATCGGGCAAGCTCCTGACCAGCTTCGGCGCCGGAATGTTCGTCTTTCCTCACGGCATCACGGTGGATCGGGAAGGGAACGTCTGGGTTACCGATGGCGATGGGAAAGACGGAAAGGGCCACCAGGTTTTCGAGTTCAGCTCGAAGGGGAAAGTCCTGCTGGCGCTCGGGAAGGCGGGAGTGGCGGGCGCCACCGATGACACGTTCAACCGGCCCTCGGCTGTGGCCATTGCGCCGAACGGGGACATTTTCGTCGCCGATGGACACGGAGGAGAGAGCAACGCGCGCATCGTGAAATTCTCGAAGGGCGGCAAGTTCCTCATGACCTGGGGCAAGAAGGGAACGGCGCCCGGCGAGTTCGACATACCGCACGCGCTGGCGTTTGACTCCCAGGGGCGGCTGTTCGTGGCCGACCGAGGCAACAATCGCATCCAGATCTTCGATCAAAACGGAAAATTCATCGATCAATGGCGGCAGTTCAGCCGGCCCAGCGGGATTTCCATCGATCGCCATGACGCGATTTACGTCGCCGATTCCGAATCCGGCTCGGTGGCTAAGGATCACGCCGCCTGGAAGAGGGGCATCCGCGTCGGAAGCGCCAAGGACGGCTCGGTCACGGCGTTCATTCCCGATCCGAATACGGATCCCAATGCCATGGGCACAAGCGCGGCCGAGGGCGTCGCGGCGGATGCCAACGGCGTGATCTATGGGGCGGAGGTAGCGCTGAAGGATGTGAAGAGATACGTCCGGCAGTAAGTCGCGGCATCAGGAGCGCAAATGCGGGCCGGTGGTGTTAAGGTGAGGGACCTATGACGAAGACGATTGCGTTGGTGACCGGCGCGAACCGGGGAATCGGCAGGGAAATCTCCCGCCAGCTCGCAGCGAAGGGCGTGCTGGTCATAATGGGCGCGCGCGAACGGGAACGCGGCGAGAAGGCCGTGGCTGAAATGAAGGCGCAGGGGCTTCCCGCCGAATTCATCCAGCTCGACGTGACCTCGCAGGCCAGCGTCGATAACGCCGCGGCCGAAGTGGAGCGCCGCCATGGGCGCCTGGACATTCTCGTGAACAACGCGGGCATCGCGCTCGACTGGGTTCCGGCCTCGGAACTCACCGCCGACGCGTTTCAGGAGACCTTCGAGACCAACGTTTTTGGCGCCTTCCGCGTCACCCAGGCTTTTCTCCCGCTGCTGCGGAAATCCAAGCGCGGGCGAATCGTCAACGTGTCCAGCCGGCTCGGTTCGCTCACCGTCAACGCGGACCCCAACAACACCCTGGCCACGCGCAACATGCTGCTCGCATACTCCGCGTCGAAAGCCGCGCTCAACATGATCACCATTCATTTTGCCAATTTGCTGCGAGGCACGGGAATCAAGGTGAATTCGGGGAATCCCGGCTTCACCGCGACGGATATGAATCGCCACACCGGAACCAAAACCGTGGAGCAGGGAGCCGCAACGCCGGTGCGCCTGGCGCTTCTTCCCGACGATGGCCCCACCGGCGGCGCGTTCAGCGACGAGGGCCCGGAGCCGTGGTGAAGGCCCGTGGTGAAGCCGACGCCAAAAGCCCTATCGTTCGCAACGCAGTCCTGATCGGAATGTGACTTTTCGGCCGGTTCGCCAATGGGCCAGTATCCGGTAATCCCGTGTGTCAGGACTTGGCTCGGCACCACGAGCCGAGTAAGCTCCCCAAGAGGAGGCGGAAGGTAACGTGGCGACCACGAAAACGGCGATCATCGCTGCACTTTTCATCGTGGCAGCATTGCCGTTGGGGAGTAACGCTCAAAAGGTCCTTTCGCCGGAAGGACAGAAACTCACTGATGCCTTAGCCGAACTTCACAAGAAGCCGGACGATTCAGCGGTCCAGGAAGCGTATCTGAAGGCTTTTCCGCACGACTACGGCAGCTTTATAGGATTGTTTGATCTTGATCACGAGCTTTACGACGGGCACGAGTTCATCATGGTTCTCCCCTCCTTGGCGAAGAACCACGAAGCCGAAGTCGGTCGTCTCGTTGTGCAGTTGGGCAAGGACGCACACTGGGACGCAGATGCCCCGAATTATTTGCACTATGAAACGGTAGTTTACGGAGTTCAGTACACCAAGACCTTTGCACTCCTTCTGCAACAGCTTCCGGCTTCGGAGCTCGCAAACTTGGTCACTTTCTTGGCACACGCAGAAAATTTCGCTGCCTATCCAGAATTTCAGGAACTCATCGATCATCTGAGGACCCTCGGCCAAAACGACCTTGCGAAGGAGTTTGAAGCCGCGAGGACCGCGAGGCAGAGGCTCAACGCTCGATAAGTCGGGTTTTCGGAGACTGGCTCTCCGCCTAATTCGCATACTTCGATAAGCCAAAAGCAAGGTAGGCCGTACGCCGTGCGCCTAATTCACTCTGGTTTGCGGTTCGGCGAGCACGAAGGGCGCGATCTCGACGTCGAAGTGCTCGTTGCGATCGTCGATCATCTGGTAGGTGCCGTGCATGGAGCCGAAGGGCACGGTGAGCGGGCAGCCCGAGGTGTACTCAAAGCTTTGCCCCGGCGCCAGAACCGGCTGGTTCCCCACGACGCCCGGGCCGCGAACTTCCTGGACCTTGCCCATGGCGTCGGTAATCACCCAATGGCGGCTGACGAGTTGAACGGTGTGCGATCCTTCGTTTGTGATGCGGACGGTATAAAGGAAGAACCAGTGGTTGCGATCGGGGCTGGAGCGGCCCGCATCGTACTCGGCCTTGACGCTGACACGTATGTTCCTGGTAGTGGCTTCCGACGATTGCATTCGATTATCCGAAAGACGATCCTAACACACGCGGATCCGCACGCGCGAGCGCGCCGTGGATCGGCACGAGCCAGCACGGAAGGCGGCGCAAGTCCCGCTAGACTCCGCGAAAACGCGGGTCTAAAGTAGCTGTGGCGCCTTCGGATCAGGAGGAACCCATGAGGAGATCGATATGAGCGAAGCTGCGCGTCCGAAAGTGCAGGAAGGGACTTCCCCGGCGAAAGCCTACGCGGCGCAGAGCGCCAGTTCGGGATTGACGGACTTCAGCATTCGCCGCCGCGCCGTCCGTCCGCAGGACGTGCAGATTGAAATCCTCTATTGCGGGGTGTGCCATTCCGATTTGCACCAGGTGCGCAATGAATGGCAAAGCGTCATGCCCACCGTGTATCCCTGCGTGCCGGGGCACGAGATCGTCGGCAGGGTGGTGAAAGCGGGCAGCGCGGTGAAGAAATTCAAGGAAGGGGACATTGCCGGCGTGGGCTGCATGGTGGATTCCGACCGCACCTGCCCCGATTGCCAGAGCGGCGAAGAGCAATTTTGCGACGGGCCTGCCACATTCACCTATAACTCCCCGGATAAGATTCTTGGGGGAGTTACCTACGGCGGCTATTCCGAGAGCATCGTGGTGGACGAAGCGTTCGCGCTTCGCGTGCCGAAGGGCTTGAGCCTTGCGGGCGCGGCGCCCTTGCTCTGCGCGGGGATCACCACGTACTCGCCGATGCGCCACTGGAACGTCCGCAAAGGGCAAAAAGTGGGCGTGGTGGGGCTGGGCGGCCTGGGACACATGGGCCTGAAATTCGCCAAGGCCTTTGGCGCTCACGTGGTGCTCTTTACCACCTCCGCCAGGAAGACCGCCGAGGCGCTGCGGCTCGGCGCCGACGAAGTGGTGGTCTCGACGGATGCGGCGCAGATGCAGAAGCACGCCGGCAGCTTTGACTTCATACTGGACACCGCTTCGGCCCAGCACGATCTGAACGCCTATCTGCAACTCGTGAAGCTCAATGGGACGATGACTCTTGTGGGAGCGCCGGAGAAACCCACTCCCATCAGTGCCTTCGCTTTGCTCTTCTGGCGGCGGCAGCTGGCCGGCTCGATCATCGGAGGCATCCGCGAAACGCAGGAGATGCTGGATTTTTGCGCCGATCACGGGCTCGCTTCGGATATCGAGATGATCCCGATTCAGCAAATCAACCAGGCCTATGAACGCCTGTCGAAGGGCGACGTGAAGTATCGCTTCGTCATCGACATGGCTTCGCTCAAATAAGCGCGAAATTTATTGCGCCGGATCGCATCCGATTTCGCCAGACGCTATCGCGTGAATGGGCGGGCTGTGTTAGGATGTGCGGCTCGATATTTTGTTGAGCGGCGAAAGGCTTTCCTGAGATTCGCCGCGAGAAGCGAGTAAATGCCCAGGCAATACATCCCGATCCTCATTTTCGCCGTTCTGGCGATGGCCTTTCCCGCGGTGACCCTGGTGCTTTTCCGGTTCATTCGGCCCGATTCGCGGGCCACGGGGGCGAAGCTGAAGCCCTACGAGTGCGGGATTCCGGCGGAAGGCGACGCGCGCGGGCGCTACTCGGTGCGGTTTTATATCGTGGCCATTCTCTTCGTGATTTTCGACGTGGAGACGATTTTTCTGTTTCCCTGGGCGGTTCTGTTTTCCACGCGCGAAGAGGGCTTCCGGCTCTCGCCCGTTTACGGACTGGCCAGCATGTTCGTGTTCCTGGGCATACTGATCGTTGGGTATGTGTGGCTGTTCCGGAAAGGCGCGCTGGAGTGGGTGTAAGCCAGGGATAAAGGGCACGGCATTCCCGGCAGGATTCGGCGGCCGGGAATTTTTTTGCGCGCCGGCGAATTTTTTAGAGCCGTGTAGGACGCCGCGCGAACGAATCATGCACGCGAGCGTTTGTCTTAGGGGAAAGCGTTGTCTTGTTTTGTGCGCTGTGTTAGAAACTACGGTTCGCGTTTGAACGGATTGGCGCGTGTGTGCGCCGGGGGTTTTGCGATCCGCCAGAACGCGCTTCAGGGGGAGCGTTCGCGCTCCATTCGGTACTCATGACCAACGATTCTGACGAAAAGCAGCCCAATCGTCCGCCCCAGGCCGATAAGCCTGGCGAGAGTCCGGCCGCATCTTCCGATGCCGCTCCGGAAAAGCCGCAAGCGGCCGGTGAAGCGAAGCCTGCGGCGCCCGCGCCGCCGGCTCCCGCGAAGCCGGCAGCTCCTGCCGCGCCGCCGGTTGCGCCAGGGGCGCCCCCGGCAGCTGGCGCGACGCCGCCAAAGCCAGCAGCGCCCGCGGCGCCAGGCGCGCCTGCGGCGGCAAAACCGGCTGCTCCCGCGGCAGCTAAGCCGGCGGGGCCACCGCCTCCTCCCAAGGAAGCGCCGCCCAAGCCTGTGCCGCTCGAGAACGATCTGGTGAAGCGCTACAAGGCGCGGTTCGGCGGGGCAATTCTGGAGGCCTGGCTCGATCGCAAGCAGGCCATTCTGGTGACTTCGCCCGACCGGCTGCTGGAGATCGCGCAATACACGCGCGACGAAGAGAAGTTCGATTATCTGGTGGATTTGACGGCGGTGGATTGGCCCAAGCGCGAGAAGCGCTTTGACCTGGTGCTGATTCTCTACTCCTTTCCCAAGAATGAGCGCCTGCGCATCAAGGCGCAGCGTGGCGGAAGACGAGCCGGTGCCGAGCGTGGAGAGCGTCTGGCCCACGGCCAATTGGCTGGAACGCGAAGTCTACGACATGTTTGGGATCGTCTTCGCGGGGCACCCCAATCTGAAGCGCCTGCTGCTGCCGGAAGAGTGGCAAGGCTATCCGCTGCGGAAGGATTACGACATCTTGCAGCAGGACGAAGCCTGGGTGCGCGAAAACCTGGGCATCGAGAGCGGGCAATAGCGGCCCAATAGAAGCGATGAGCGACGCATTCGACCAATTCGGGGGGCGCGGCACGAACGTGGAGACCACCGTTCTCGGCGCCGACGAAATCATCCTCAACATGGGGCCGCAGCATCCGTCCACGCACGGCGTGCTGCGCGTGAAGCTGCGCCTGGATGGCGAGAAGGTGGTCAGCTCGGAGTGCGTGATCGGCTACCTGCATCGCGGCGTGGAAAAGATCGCCGAGCATCGCAGCTACCAGCAGTTCGCGCCCTACGTGGACCGCATGGATTACGTGGCGGCGGTCTCCAACGGGCTGGGTTACTGCGAAGCGGTGGAAAAGCTGATGGGCGTGGAAGCGCCGCCGCGGGCCCGCGTGATCCGCACGATGCTCACGGAATTGCAGCGCATCGCCAGCCACCTTTTCTGGCTGGGCACGCACGCGCTGGATATCGGCGCGCTGACGCCGCTCTTCTACTGCCTGCGCGAGCGCGAAGAGATCCTGAAAATTTTCGAGAAGTATTGCGGCGCGCGGCTGACCACGCACGCCTTCCGCATCGGCGGCCTGCAATACGAGGCCTACGACGAGCTGGAAAAAGACACCGAGCGCTTCTGCAAGGAGTTCGACAAGCGCGTGGACGAGTACGAAGCGCTGCTCACCGAGAATCGCATCTGGGTGGGCCGCACCAAGGGCATCGGCATCCTCAGCGTCGGCCGACGCCATCGCCATGGGCGTTACCGGTCCGGTGCTGCGGGCCAGCGGCGTGGAGTGGGACATTCGCAAGGCCATGCCCTACGCGGCTTACGATCAATACGAATTCAGCATTCCCACCGGGAAGAACGGCGATACCTACGACCGGTACCTGGTGCGCTGGAAGAGATGCGGCAGTCGCGCAAGATCTGCCTGCAGGCCATCGAAAATATTCCCTCGGGGCCGATCATGGGCAAAGTGGGCAAGGTGCTGAAGCCGCCGCCGGGCGAGGTGTATCACTCCATCGAGGCGCCCAAGGGCGAGTTGGGCTATTACATCGTGAGCGACGGCACCACGCAGCCGTATCGCGTGCGCATTCGGCCGCCGTCGTTGATCAATCTCGAAGCGCTGGACCAGATGATGCGCGGCCATCTGGTGGCGGACGTGGTGGCCATCATCGGCACGCTGGATATTGTGCTTGGGGAAGTGGACCGGTAGAAGTGGACAAATAAGATAGATCGATGAACCTTCACGCACTCTTGCCCTTTGTTCTTCCGGTGCTCTTCGCGCTGGTGATCGTGGCCGTGCTGCCGCTGGTGGCCGGCTACATCGTGCTGGTCGAGCGCAAGGTCATGGCGGACATGCAGGTGCGCCTGGGGCCGATGCGCGTGGGGCCGCACGGGCTGCTGCAGCCGATCGCCGACGCGGTGAAGCTGCTGCTCAAGGAAGACATCATTCCGGAGAGCGCGGATAAGCTGGTCTTCTGGGGCGCGCCGCTGATTTCCGTGACCGCGGCGATGCTGGCGCTGGCGGCGCTGCCGATTGGTCCGTTCTTCCTGATCGCCGACCTGAATATCGGATTGCTCTTCATCCTGGGCATCAGCTCGCTGGGAATTTTCGGCATCGTGCTGGGCGGCTGGGCTTCCAACAGCCACTATTCGCTGCTGGGCGCGCTGCGCAGCGCGGCGCAACTGGTGAGTTACGAGACTTCGGCGGGAATGGCGATCGTGGGCGCGCTGCTGCTGGCGGGAACGCTTTCGACGCGCGGCATCGTGCAGGCGCAGACGGACACGGGCGTGTGGTTCATCTTCGCCGCGCCGGTGGGATTTTTCATCTATCTGGTCGCTTCCATCGCGGAGACCAACCGCGCGCCTTTCGACATGCCGGAAGCGGAATCGGAACTGGTCGCCGGCTACATGACCGAATACAGCGGCTTCCGCTGGGCGCTCTATTTCCTGGCCGAGTACACCAACATGGTGGTGGTGGCGTCGATCGCCACGACGCTCTTTCTGGGCGGCTGGGCTGCGGCCTTTTGCCAACACGTCCTTCCTCAATTTTCTCGATTATCTTCCGCCGCTGCTGATGTTGTGGGTGGCCGGTTACTGCTTCCACCGCGCGCCCAAGCAGCCCGTGCCGGTGCAGAAAGCGTTCATGGCCGCGGTGGGATTGCTGTGCATTGTGGTGGCGGGCCTGCTGATCATGCCCATGGCTGCGCCCAGCGGCTCGTTTCTGGCCTCGTCCAAGCCGGGAATTCACGGCGCTTTCTGGTTTTTGTTCAAGGTGGGCGGCGTACATCTACGTGTTCATGTGGCTGCGCTTCACGTTTCCGCGCTACCGCTTCGATCAACTGATGCGCCTGGGCTGGCAATTTCTGGTGCCGCTTTCGATTGCGAACGTGGTGGGCATCGCAGTGGCGCTCACGCTGCACCGGCAGTTGGGCTGGCCGAATCGGTGCTTTGCTTCCCGCTGGGAATCGCCATCACGCTGGGAGCGGCGGCTTATCTCGTGTCGGTTGGCGAGAAGCACGAACCAGCGATCGTCGGCGAAGAGGGGGAAGGCGCCGCGGATGCTTGACGAGGCCATCTTTTACTTCTTCGCCACGCTGGCGATCGTCTCCGTCGATTCTGGTGGTGACGCGGCGGAACGCGGTGCAGAGCGCGATTTTCCTGGTGACCGCGCTGCTGGCCACGGCGGGAATTTTCCTGACCTGAACGCCGAGTTTCTCTTCATCGTGCAGATGATTCTGTACGCCGGCGGGATCATGGTGCTGTTTGTTTTCGTGATCATGCTGGTGAACCTGGACGTGGCGCTGCATCAGGTGCAGTTCAACCGGCAATGGTTCGTGGCGCTGATTTCTGCCGCGGTGCTGGCGGCGCAGGTCGCGGTGGCGCTTTTGGTGAGCCGGGGAACGCTGTACGCCACGGCGCCCGCGCCGCCCGAGATGCTGGAGCCCAATACCGAGCGCGTGGCTTTTTCCCTGTTCCACACCTACATGCTGCCGTTTGAGCTGGCTTCGATTTTGCTGCTGGTGGCCATGGTGGGAGCGGTGGTCATGGCCAAAAAGAGGGTCTGAGCGATGGTGCCGATCGGACATTACTTCTTTCTGAGCGTGGCGATGCTGGCCATCGGCATCGTGGGCGTGGTGACGCGGCGCAACGTGATCATCATCCTGATGTCCGTCGAGCTGATTCTGAACGCGGTGAACATCAATCTGGTGGCGTTTTCGCGGCTGGTGGGATCGGTGGAAGGGCAGATCTTCGCCATCTTTATCATCACGGACGCGGCGGCGGAAGCGGCCGTCGGCCTGGGCATCATCATCGCGTTCTTCCGCAATCGCGAGACGGTGCTGGCGGACGAAATGGATATCCTGAAATGGTGAGTGGCATGAAGGCGGCGCGTTCGGCTGCATGGGGAGTCGTCCATGCCGTCTGAATTCTTTCTGGCGCACATCTGGCTGATTCCGCTGTTTCCGCTGGCGGGCGCGGCGCACATGTTTTTCATCGGGCGGCGGCTTTCGAATCAGGCCGTGAACGCCATCTGCGTGGGCAGCGTGGGCCTGGCGATGGTGTTTGCGTTTGGCGCCATCGTGCAGCTGATCGCGCCGCCGGCTTCCGACCGCGTCGTGGAGATCGTGCTGTTCGACTGGGTGCCCGCCGGCGCCATGCACATTACGTCCGGGCACCTGGTCAATCTTCAACGCGCAGTGGGGCATGCTGCTCGACCCGCTGTCGGCGGTGATGCTCTGCGTGGTCACCGGCGTCGGCTTCCTGATTCACGTCTACTCCACCGGCTACATGGCGCACGAAGGCGGCTACTACCGCTTCTTCGGCTATCTGAACCTGTTCATGTTCTCCATGCTGATCGCTGGTGCTGGCGAATAATCTACTGCTGCTGTTCGTCGGCTGGGAAGGCGTGGGGCTGTGCAGCTACCTGCTGATCGGGTTCTACTTCCTGCGCAAATCGGCTTCGGACGCGGGCAAGAAAGCGTTCATCGTCAACCGCATCGGCGACGCGGGCTTCATCCTCGGGCTTGTTTCTTCTGGTTGACACGCTCGGCACGCTGCGCTTCACGGAGATCGGCCCGGCGATCGGCGCGGGCGGATTCGCGGTCGGCAGCGGGGTGATGACCGCCATCGCGCTGCTGCTGTTCGTCGGCGCCACCGGCAAGTCGGCGCAGATTCCGCTGTACGTCTGGCTGCCGGACGCCATGGAAGGCCCCACGCCGGTCAGCGCGTTGATTCACGCCGCCACCATGGTGACCGCGGGCGTGTACATGGTCACGCGCATGAATCGCGGTCTTCCAGCTGGCCCCGGTGGCGCTGGCGCGTCGTCGCCACGGTCGGCGCGGTGACGGCGATCTTCGCGGCGACCATGGGCCTGGTGCAGAACGACATCAAGCGCGTGCTGGCGTACTCCACGGTCAGCCAGCTGGGCTACATGTTCCTGGCGCTGGGCGTGGGCGCGTTCACCGCGGGCATCTTCCACCTGATGACCCACGCTTTCTTCAAGGCCCTGCTCTTCCTCGGCTCCGGCAGCGTGATTCACGCCATGTCCGGCGAGCAGGACATGCGCAAGATGGGCGCGCTGTGGAGCAAGATTCCCACCACGTTCTGGACGTTCTTCGTGGCCACCGTGGCCATCTCCGGAATTCCGCCGCTGGCCGGCTTCGTCAGCAAGGACGCCATTCTGGCGCGGCTTCGTTCAACGCCCGGCCGCTGCTGTGGGTCATCGGCTTCGTCACCGCCGGGCATGACGGCGTTCTACATGTTCCGCCTGGTGTTCATGACCTTCTTCGGCGAATCGCGCGTGCCGCACGAGGTGGAGCACCACCTTCACGAATCGCCCCGCTCGATGACCGTGCCGCTGATGATTCTGGCGCTGCTCTCCATCGTCGGCGGATGGATTGGCTGGCCGGAAGCGCTGGGCGGCAGCGATCGCTTCGCGAAATTCCTGGATCCGGTGATCGCGCAAGCAAGCGGAAGTGGTGGCCGCGATTCCGGAAGCTGCGGCGCACGCCACCGAATATGAATTGATGGCCGTATCGGTGCTGGTGGCGCTCATCGGCATCTGTCTGGCTTGGTATTTCTATCTGCGGAAGCCGAGCATACCCGGCACGCTGGTGGCAAAATTCGGGCGGCGCTCTACCGCTTGCTCTACAACAAGTATTACGTGGACCAGATTTACGACGCCATGTTCGTGAACCGCGCCAAGGATTTGGGCATCGCGCTGGGAGCGTTCGACCGTGGGCGTGATCAACGGCCTGGGCGTGAACGGCGCGGGCTGGCTGACGCGCGTCAGCCTCGAGCTATCGAGTGGTGTGGGACAAGTGGATGATCGACGGCCTGGTGAACCTGGCGGCGCGCATCGTGTGGATTCTCAGCTATCCGGTGCGCATGATGCAGAGCGGGCGCGTCTCGAATTACGCGCTGCTGATCGTGGTGGGCGTGCTGATCTTTCTGGGCTATTACCTGCGCGTGGCCGGCGTGACGTTGCACATGCTGCACTAAAAAGGCGAGGAGCAGAATGGAATTCAATCAAAGTCATCTCCTGAGCTGTGATTCTTGTTCACGCCGCTGGTCGGTGCGATTGTGCTGCTGTTGATTCCCGCGCGAAGCGACAACCTGCATCGCGTGGTCGGCAACCTCTTCGGCTTGCTGGGCCTGGTGGTTTCTCTGCCGCTGCTCTGGCGCTTCCAGATCGGCGCGCCGGGCTATCAGTTCCGCGAAAGCTACGACTGGATTCCCTCCATCGGCGCGCACTATTCGCTGGGAATCGACGGCATCAGCTTCCTGCTGGTCATGCTGACCACGCTTGCTGGGCGCCATCTCCATCCTTTCGTCCTGGAGCGCCATCCAGATGCGCAAGAAGGAATACTACATTCTCTTCCTGCTGCTGCAGGTGGGCATGCTGGGCGTCTTCATGTCGCTCGATTTCTTCCTCTTCTATCTGTTCTGGGAAGTGATGCTGGTGCCGATGTACTTCCTGATCGGCGTCTGGGGCAGCGACCGCCGGCTCTATGCGGCCATCAAATTCTTCCTCTATACCCTGGCCGGATCGGTGCTGATGCTGCTGGCCATTCTGGCGCTTTACTATCACGCGCATGAGGTGACCGGCACGGCGTACACGTTCGATATCCCCACGCTGCTGGCGGACCGTGCCGCAATTCTCCACCAACTTCCAGCGGATCCTCTTCTGGGGCTTCTTCTTCGCCTTCGCCATCAAAGTGCCGATGTTTCCGTTCCACACCTGGCTGCCCGACGCGCACACCGAAGCTCCCACGGCAGGCTCCGTGATCCTGGCGGGCGTTCTGTTGAAGATGGGCACGTACGGCTTCATCCGCTTCTCGCTGCCGCTGCTGCCGACCGATGCCGCGGCGCGGCAGCACATCGTCACGATCCTGATGGTCGTCTCGATCATCGGCATCATTTACGGCGCGCTGGTCTGCATGATGCAGAAGGACATGAAGAAGCTCATCGCCTACAGCTCGGTGAGCCACCTGGGCTTCTGCACGCTGGGAATTTTCGCGCTGAACCCGCACGGCCTTTCCGGCAGCGTCATCCAGCAGATCAATCACGGAATTTCCACCGGCGCGCTCTTCTTGCTGATCGGCGTTCTCTACGAACGCCGGCACACGCGCCTGATTTCGGAGTTCGGCGGGCTCTCCACGCCCATGCCCAACTTCGCGGCCATCTACATGATCGCCACGCTCAGCTCGCTGGGCCTGCCGCTGCTCAACGGCTTCATCGGCGAGTTCACCATCCTGAGCGGCGTCTTTCAGGTGAGCCTGCGCTGGGCGGCCTGGGCCGTGATCGGCATCGTGCTGGGCGCGGCGTACCTGCTTGTGGCTCTACCAGCGGGTGATGTTCGGTCCGGTGACCAATCCCGAGAACGAGCACCTGCCGGATTTGAATTTGCGCGAATACGCCACGCTGATTCCGCTGGTGCTGCTGGCGTTCTGGATCGGCATCTATCCCAAGCCGCTCTTCACCGTGCTGGATGCGCCGGTGCAGCAGATCGTGGAGCAGGTGAATCCGGGCTACTACAATTCGGCCACGGCGCAACGCTGGAACGAAAAGCCTCCCGTCGCCGCGGCAATCGTCACGCCGGTCGCAACGGCGATGCCAGGCAATGCGAGCGGCGCGAGCAATCTCGCCGCGCGGAACAAGGCTGTGGCGAGCGCAAAGCGAAGATAAGACCGAAGGGCGCGTGATGTCGGCCGCAGCCGCCATTCTGGGCGCCGGTTCGCCATCGGCACCGCCACCGCAAATCGCCGCGACGCCGGAGATCGCAGCGGAGAAGCGCTAAATTCCATGGATACCGCCGCATTTCGCCACGACTTCTTCCTGATCCTGCCCGAGGTGGAGCTCGCCCTCTTCGGCCTGGCCATCCTGCTCTTCGATTTCATGCTGGGCGTGAAGGACAAAGCCGGCAACGCCGTCTTCGCCATGCTGGGCGTGATCTTCAGCGGCATTTCGCTCTACCGGCTGCGGGCTTTGGGGCCGGACGCCGTGGGCGGATTCAACAGCTCGATCGTCGTGGATCCTTTCTTCCTGTTTTTCGGCATGATTTTCCTGATCGCCACGGCGCTGGTGATTCTGCTTTCGGTGCGCTACCTGCAAATCGAAGACGAACATCACGGCGAATATTACGCGCTGCTGCTTTTCGCCACCGTCGGCATGATGTTCATGGCCTCCGGCTACGACCTGATCGTGCAGTTCCTCGGCCTGGAGACCATGGCCATCAGCTTCTACATCCTCACCGGATTTCTTGCGCCACCAGAAGCGCTCCAACGAAGCGGCGGTGAAATATCTGCTGCTGGGCGCCTTCAGCTCGGGCCTGCTGGCCTACGGCTTTTCGCTGCTCTATGGCATCAGCGCCATGGCCCAGATCAGCGGGCCGCTGGGGCTGCCGCTGCAAGTGCCGCGCACCAATCTCGACGTGGTGCGCACGGCGCTGGAGCTGCGCGGGCCCACGGATTTGCTGGTGATGCTGGCGATCGTCACCGTGGCGGCCGGGCTTTTCTTCAAGGTGGCGGCGGTGCCGTTCCATCAATGGGCGCCGGACGTCTACGAAGGCGCGCCCACGACGATCACGGCGTACGTCAGCGTGGCGTCCAAGACCGCCAGTTTCGCGCTGCTGCTGCGGCTGTTCCTCTACGCCTTCTGGCCGGTGCGCGTGAGCTGGATCGAGATCATCGCCGTGGTGGCCGTCGCTTCGCTCACCCTGGGCAATTTCGCGGCCATCACCCAGACCAACGTCAAGCGCCTGCTGGCCTATTCGTCGATTTCGCACGTCGGTTACATTTTGCTGGGCCTGGTGGCCGCGCTGAGCGGCCGGACGGCAACGAGACCGGCCTGAAGGGCATCGCCTTCTATCTTTTCGTCTACGCCTTCATGACCATCGGCGCTTTCGCCGTCCTCATCGTGCTGCGGCGGCAAGGCATGATCGGCGACGAACTCGACGACCTGAACGGCCTGATCGAGCGCAGTCCCAGCTGTCGGCCATCCTGCTGCTGATCTTCATGCTGTCGCTCGCGGGAATTCCGCCGCTGGCCGGCTTTGTCGGGAAGTACTACATTTTGCTTTCGCTCATCCAGACCCAGCACTATTACCTGGCGCTTCTTGGCGCGCTCTATATCGTTCCCGCGCTGTACTACTACTTCCGGATCGTGGTGCATGCCTGGCTGCGCGAGCCGGAAAAGCTGGGGCGCGCGACCGTAACGCCGGGGCAATCGGTGGCCCTGGCGGTGATGTGCTTCGTCACGCTGGTCGCCGGCATCTATCCCGAGCCATTCATCCGCATGGCCACCTATTCTCTAACTCTGCCAGCAGCGCTGTTTGCCCGATAATCGTCCAGATTCGCGTTCCCCCGCGCCCCGGCGCGAGCCGGACGGACTCGTCCGCCAGCTTGGCAGCGTGATGGATCTGCCGTTCGTGCTGGTGGGAAGCGTGCTGATCGCCGGCGGCGTCGGGTATCTGCTGGACAAGCACTTCAACACTTCGCCCATTTTCACTTTGGTGCTCGGCGCGCTGGGATTCGCCGGGGGCATGTATGAGTTGATCCGCAGGCTCACGGGAAAGCGGCCGCCTGGAGCGAATCAAGATGGCGGATGAGCCGTTTGGAACCGCTGCGCTGCGGCGCATCGAATGGCTGACGCTCGTGCTGGGCGGCGCGGGAGCGGCCTGGGGCGGCTGGCGCTGGGGATGGCGGGGAAGCGCGGCAGTGGCCCTCGGTGCGGGAATCTCCTGGATCAATTTTCGCTGGCTGAAGGGCAGCGTGCAGGCGCTCGGCGCGGCGGCCACGGCGCAGGCGGGATCGGAGCAGGTTCGCGTGCCCGTGCTCGCTTACGTTAAGTTCTTTGGACGCTTCGCTTTGCTGCTGGGAGCGCTGTATGTTATTCTCTCCCATTCTTGGTTGCCGGCCGTGCCCGTGCTGGCGGGAATTTTTGCGGCGCCGGCGGCGGTGGTTGTGGCGCTAGTGTACGAATTGCTCGTGAGCGGCGTGCGGCAAGACGCCAGCGGCTCGTAGCCAATCGGAAGCCATTCGGGGGCGAATCGGAAGGCCGATGGAAGAAAGCATCCTGGGAATCACCAAGCTGGTCAACGCCGCGTTCGGCAAGGCGGCCTTGGCGCTGCTGAGCGCTCTGCACATTCAGCCCAGCAACCCGCAATATCCCATCCCCAACCACATCGCCATGGAACTGCTGGTCTTTGCCGTGGCGGCGATCTTCTTTCTGTGGCTGCGCGCGCGGCTCTCCGTGGAACGGCCCGGCGGCACGCAGCAGGTGATGGAACTACTGCTGCGCAATCCGATGTCGCTGGGCGTGGCGGACCTGCTCGAAAATAATATCGGCCATGGCGCTCTGAACTATCTGCCCATGATCGGCAGCATCGGGCTCTTCGTCCTATTCTGCAATCTCATCAGCGTGGTGCCGGGGCTGGCGTCGCCGACGGCGGAGGTTTCCGTTCCTCTGGGCTGCGCCATCGTCGTGTTTCTTTATTACCATCAGTCGGGTCTCAAAAAGCACGGACCGGTGCACTACGGCAAGCATTTCATGGGGCCGATTCTGGTTCTGTCGCCGCTGATGGTGGTGGTGGAAACGGTCAGCCATCTGGCGCGGCTGCTCTCGCTCACCGTTCGTCTTTGGGTGAATATGATGGTGAGCGAATTGCTCTATGGGATTTTTCTAGGACTGACGCTGGCCTTGTTTGTCTTCGTCGGTAAGCTGAACGCTTTGGGTTACATTCTGGCGCCCGTGCCGCTGCTGGCACCGGTGCCTTTTATTATTTTGCACATCTTCGTGGCGTTCGTGCAGGCTTTCGTATTCACGATTTTGCCGGTCATCTATCTGGCCGGGGCGGTTGCGGAAGGACACTAAGCACAGGATCAGGCCATTCATTCATAACGGCATCATCCGCCGTCTCGCGTGAGCCCGGCTGCACGAGGATGTCGGGAACCACCTCCGAGCGGCACTTCATAACCAAGGAGAGTCGTCACGATGAGAAAGTACGCTGTAGTGCTGCTGGTGCTTTTCGCGTTCTGCCTGCTCGCCCCCGCCGCGTTCGCTCAGGCCGGGGATCAGGGAGGAGCCGCTAACGCCACCAATTGGGTGGCCATCACTTCCGGCTTCGCCATGGCCATCGCTTCCGGTGCCTGCGGTATCGCACAGGGGCGCGCTTCCGCCGCCGCGTCGGAAGGCATGGCGCGCAATCCCGGAGCCGCCGGCGTGATTCAGAACATGCTGATTCTCGCGCTGGTGCTGATCGAATCGATGGCGCTGTATACCTTTGCCATCATCTTCATCAAGGTTAAATAACAGCCAAGCAGAATCGTTTTTCTGGCCCGCGGGACGCGCCAGCGTCCCGCGGGCTTTTTCTTTACGCCTTCTTAACAGACCGCTCTTGCCTGCGAGCTCGCCCTCGGACACCAGTGAATCCAGCCTAATTTCGATTCATTTTCGGTGGTGAGGTAAAGGGCGGTAGCGTCAGAGGCGAGACGTTAGGTGCAAGGTGATAAGAAAGGGTCGCCAAGAAAGCCGCTAAGTCTCTTTAGCATAAGCACATAGAGTAAACACGTTGACAAGCGAATATGAGTGACTTAGACTTTTGTAAGGTTAATTAGCCGTGACCAGACAAGTTCAAGAGGCAGTTAGAGAACTCAAAGAGAGTATCCGCGAAAATACCCCTCGTGTTGAGAAGAGACTCGCCGATGTGGGCTGCCCTGCCGATCCGGCCATTGTGTATTCGGTCGCCAAATACTACAGCACGTTAGAAAAGCTAGCCGACGAGTAAGAATCCCTTCCGTCTAAGCGCAGCTTATGTGGACCGGCTGCATGCTCTTGTCCCTATCTTCTTCCCGGAACGCCCCATGCTTTCAGGTTATCGGGATAGGTCGATACTGGAGTCCGCGGTTTTAAGGCCGTTTCAGACAGCTTTTCAGCAGGAGATCTATCCAACGATAGAACACAAAGGTGCTGCTCTGTTTCATGCGATTAATACAGGGCACGCGTTTATTGATGGCAACAAACGCACCTCAATTATCGCCCTTGAGCATTTCCTGGTAGCGAATGGCTATTTCTTGGCGATACGGCAGCAAAGCATGCACGATTTGGCTGTGCGGACGGCTAGTTATCGGGAACGGGGCGTGTCTTCTGACGAATCATATGGCGAAGTACTTAATGCGATGGTTGGAGCCGTCATTCATATCCGCGAGTTTGTGAAAACGGACGTGCAATCTTATCGGAATCTTCGCATGATACATTTCTCAATTCGCTCGTTGAACTGACCTTTCAAGACAAAAGCAGTTCGGGAAATTCACCGCCTATAGTCTCGAAATCCCTCTGGCTCCCGTAATACCAGTTGTCATTCTGGAGGCGTGAACTCTTGCCGGCGGAGCAGCGTCAATAACTATCGTCCTGGCAGCGAGAGGGCGGCTTGCGTCGCCAGCGCCATGATGCGGCCCGGGAATAATCCAAGATAGACGGTGCCCACGACGGCAACGGAGAGAACGAACGTCACGGCCCAGGGCATGGGCGCCGGCGGCCAAGTCTGATTCGGCTCGCGCATGTACATCACCACGATGACGCGCAAATAGTAGAACGAGGCGATCACGCTATTGATGGCCAGCAGAACGGCCAGCCAGACCAGGTGCGAGGCCAGCGCCGCATTGAAGATGTAAAACTTGCCGAGGAATCCCGCGGTTACCGGCAGTCCCAGCAGCGAAAGCAGGAACAGCGAAAAGCAAGCGGCGGCCACCGGCTGGCGCGTGGCCAGTCCGCGGAAGTCGTCGATATCCATGTGGCGTTCGGATTCGCCGCCCAGTTGCGAGACCAAAATGAACGCGCCCAGCTTCATCAGCGCGTAGACGGCCAGATAGTAGAGCACGGCGGCCACGCCCAGCGCGACCTGGTCCGAGGCAGCCGCGGCCGCCAGCGCCACCAGAATATACCCGGCGTGCGAGATGGAGCTGTACGCCAGCATTCGCTTGACATTCGTTTGCGCCAGCGCCGCGAGATTGCCCAGGAACATGGTCAGCACCGCGGAGACCCACAGCGCCCAGAACCAGTAATGTGCCGGCGGCGGCCACCGTGGCCAGAATGCGCAGCAGCAGCGCAAACGCCGCAGCCTTGGGCCCCGAGGACATCAGCGCCGTCACGGGAGCGGGCGCGCCTTCGTAGACGTCCGGCGTCCAAAGCTGAAACGGCGCCGCGGCGACCTTGAACGCCAGGCCCACCAGCATCAGCGCCAGCCCCAGATCGAGCAGATGCTCGCGCTCCCAGCGTGGTGGGAAGCTTCATCATGCCCCAGCTGCGTGGTGCCCGTGGCGCCATAAGTGAGCGCGATGCCATAGAGGAAAAAGGCCGTGGCAAACGAGCCCAGCAGGAAATACTTCATGGCCGATTCGTTGGAGCGCGGCGAATCGCGGCGATAGCCGGCCAGGATGTACGTGGAGATGGAGCTCGTCTCCAGGCCCACGAACGCGGTCATCAATTCGGCGGCGCTGGCCATCACGCACATGCCCGCGGTGGCAAAAAGAACCAGCGCGTAGTATTCGCCGTGCTGGATATGTTCGCGGTCCAGATAATCGGCCGAGCCGATGATTACCAGGAACGCCACGGCTTCCACCACCACGTGCACGAACACGCTGAAGCCATCGATGCGCAGCAAGCCCCGAGAACGCCTCGCCGGGATGCAGCGCTGGATAGATCGTGGCGACCAGCGCCAGCGCCGCGCCCGTCGCGGCCAGCGAAACGAGTATCGTCCGCCGCGCGCGGCGTGAGAAACGGCTCCGACCAGCATCAGCACAATCCCGGAGAGCGCACAGGATAATCTCCGGCAGCAGGCGCAGAACGTCTTCGCGCGGAGGAAACATCAGCGCACGCCCCCTGGAATCGCGGCGGGAGCGGCGGGAGTGGAAGCCACGTTCGCGCGCGCGTTATAGGCCTGCGGCCGCTGCATGAGCGTCAACACATTGCGCGCGGAGGCTTCGGTGCGCCGCGTGAAGCTCACCGAGCCGATGCCCATCCACAGAATGAGCACGGCCATGGCCACCAGCACGAAACGCTCGCGCCGGTCGGCGTCGGGCAAGGTGCGATTTTCGTCCTGCGTGACCGCGCCGAAGAAAACACGCTGGTAGGCCCACAGCAAGTAAACGGCGGAAAGAATCATGCCGGTGGTTGCCGCAGCCGCCCAGTTCACGTGACGCACAGAAGTGCCCAGCAGAATCAGGAATTCGCCGACGAAGCCGTTGAGCATCGGCAGCCCCGCCGACGAAAGCGAAACAAACAGGAAAAACGCGGCGAACACGGGCATGGGCGTGGCCAGTCCGCCGTATTCGCGGATCATGTGCGTGTGCCGCCGGTCGTAGAGCATGCCCACCAGCACGAAGAGCGCGCCGGTGGAAACGCCGTGGTTCAGCATCTGGTACACCGCGCCCTGAATCGCGGTGGGATCGAATGCAAAAATGCCCAGCACCACAAATCCCAGATGGCTCACCGAGGAATAAGCGACCAGGCGCTTGAGATCGGTCTGCACCATCGCCACCAGCGCGCCGTAGATGATGCCGATGATGGCCAGAACGGCGATGTAAGGCGCGAACCGGTGCGCCGCTTCCGGAAACAGCGGCAGGCAAAAGCGCAGCATGCCGTAAGTCCCCATCTTCAGCAGCACGCCCGCCAGCATCACCGAGCCGGCGGTGGGCGCTTCGGTGTGCGCGTCGGGCAGCCAGGTGTGCAGCGGGAAGAGCGGCACCTTGATGGCGAAGGCCAGGAAGAAGGCGGCGAAGAGCAGCAGTTCGGTGCGCAGCGAAAGCGTCAGCTTGGCCGCTCAGGAGCATGGCCTGGATCTGCGGCAGATCGAAGCGTGCCGCTCACTTCGTACAGCCAGACCATGGCCACCAGCATCAGGATCGAGCCGAGCATGGTGTAAATAATGAATTTCAGCGCGGCGTAAATGCGGCGCTCGTGCCCCCAGATGCCGATCAGGAAGTACATGGGGATCAGCATCGCCTCCCAGAAAAGGAAAAAGAGAAAAAGATCGAGGGAGACGAAGACGCCGATGATGCCGGTCTCGAGCACCAGCAGGGTGATAAAGAAGCCGCTGCACGCGCTCGTCGAATCGATTTCCAGGACGTCAGCATGGCGATGGGCGTCAGGAATGTGGTCAGCAGCACAAGAAAGAGGCTGATGCCGTCCACGCCCAGGTGGTAATGAATCGGCGGCGAGGGAATCCAGTTGTGAAATTCCACGAACTGATATGCGGCGGAATCCAGAGCGAAGCCGCGCAGCAGCAGCAGCGAAAGGCCGAACTCCACCAGCGCCACGGCCAGCGCCACGCGCCGGATCCACTCGTGATCGTCGCCGCGCAGCAGCAGCAGCGCCACGGTCCCGGCCAGCGGCAGGAACGTCAGTATCGTCAGCAAGTAAGATGAGTGCATCTAGCGCACCATCCAGGCCAGCAAAGTGGTGAGCAGCAGCGCGCCCACAATCACCCAGGCCGCGTAAGTGCGGGTATTGCCGGAATTCGAGTGCCGCAGGCGGTCGCCGGCTTCGCCCGCTTCGCGGGCCACCCCGTTCACCAGGCCGTCGATGCTCTCGCTCATCCACCACGTGCCACAGAAAATTCGTCGGAGAGCCACACCAGCGGACGCACGATCACGCTGGCGTAGAGTTCGTCGACGAAATATTTGCCCAACAGCAGCCGGTAAGGCTCCGCGAAAGATCTCCGCCAGACGCGTCCGGCAGTTCCGGCCTGCGGATATACAGCCACCAGGCCAGCAGAAAGCCCAGCAAGCCGGCGATCACCGGCGCGCCAAAGAGCGCCGGCAGCGAGACTGCCAATGCCGCGTATAGGGCTCGCTGCTGCTGGCGGCTTCGCCTGCCGCGAAAGCCGGCTGCAGGAAATTGATCGAAATGATTCGGCGCCGCCCAACAGATGCGGCGCCGCCCACCAGCCGCCCGCGACGGAAAGAACCGCCAGCAACACCAGCGGGACCAGCATGACGCTCGGCGATTCGTGAACGTGCGTCGTGTGCTCGTCGAAGCGCGGCCGCGCCGTGAAACGTCAGGAAGAGCAGCCGGAACATGTAGAACGCGGTCAGGCCCGCCGTGAAGGTCCCAGCCAGTAGAGCACCGGGTTGGCATAAGGGCCGGAGCGCGCGGCCAGCAGAATCTCGTCTTTGCTGAAGAAGCCGGAGAACCCGGGCGTGCCGGCAATCGCCAGCGTCGCGGCCAGCATGCGTGCCGTAAGTCCACGGCATGGCTTTGCGCAGGCCGCCCATGCGGCGCATATCCTGCTCGCCGCCCATCGCGTGGATCACGCTGCCCGCGCCCAGGAAGAGCAGGGCCTTGAAGAAGGCGTGGGTCATCAGGTGAAAGATGCCCGCGCCGAACGCGCCCACGCCGCAGGCCAGGAACATGTAGCCCAGCTGGCTGATGGTCGAGTAGGCCAGAACTCGCTTGATGTCCGTCTGCACCAGGGCGATGGTGGCGGCGAAAAGAGCCGTGGCGCAGCCGACCACGGCGACGGCCAGCATGGCCGCGGGCGCCTGCACGAAAAGCGCGTGCGAGCGGGCCACCATGTACACGCCGGCCGCCACCATGGTGGCGGCGTGGATCAGCGCGCTGACCGGCGTGGGGCCTTCCATGGCGTCGGGCAGCCAGACGTAAAGCGGAATCTGCGCGGACTTGCCGGTGGCGCCGACCAGCAGCAGCAGCGCGATCGCGGTCAGGACGCCGTGTCCCGCAGTTTCCGTCGGGCAGCGACCGCCGCGCCGCGGAAGATCGGGGTCGAAATCCAGCGTGCCGAACTGCCGAAACAGCAGGAGCATGCCCGATCACGAAGCCAAAGTCGCCGACGCGGTTTACCCAGAACGCCTTGTTGCCGGCATCCGTGGCGCGTCTTCTTCAGGAACCAGAAGCCCGACCAGCAGATAGCTGCACAGGCCCACGCCCTCCCAGCCCACGAAGAGCACGGCGTAGTTCGCGGCCAGCACCAGCGTCAGCATGAAGAACATGAACAGATTGAGGTACGTGAAGAAGCGCCGGTAGCCCGCCGTCGTCGGCCATATAGCCGGTGGAGTAGAGATGGATCAGCCAGCCCACGCCGGTCACCACCAGCAGCATGATCACGGTGAGCTGGTCGACTTGCAGCGCGAAATCGGCGCGGAAGTGCCCGGCGTCGATCCAGGTGAAGTAGGAATGCACCCAGGGAATCTGCGCCGGGCCGAGCGCGGCGAACTCGCGCGCACGGCTTCGAGCGCGGCCAGGAAGGAGAGGCCGTGCTGCCCAGGGCCACGCCATTGATCGTGCTGCGCGGCTGCCCGCCGGCCGAGAATGCCGTTGACCGCCGCGCCCAGCAGGGGCAGCAGGGGAATGATCCACAGGTGTTCGAGTATCGAACATGCCGTCGCTAGAGCTTCAGCAGATTGATGCGTTCGACGTTGAGCGATGCCGGTTCCGCGCAATCACGATCACGATGGCCAGGCCCACGGCGGCTTCCGCCGCGGCCACCACGATCACAAAGAAGACGAACACCTGCCCCTGCAACTGTCCCCAGGCGCGCGGCAAAGGCGACGAACGCCAGATTCACGGCGTTGAGCATCAGCTCGATGGACATGAAAATGGTGATGATGTTGCGCTTGAAAACGAAGCCGATCACGCCCAGTCCAAAGAGGACGGCGCTGAGCGCGAGGTAGTAGGAAATCGGGACCACGGTTCTCTCCTTACCTTTGCCAATGCGAACCGGCATTCAGCTGACGTTTTGCTGCTCCCGCTTTGCGGGCGCTCCTTCGCGCCGCTGGGCCAGCACCAGCGCGCCCAGAATGGCGATGAGGATCAAAATGGACGTCAACTCAAACGGAAATACGAAATCCTGGAACAGCAGCATGGATAGTCCGTGAATCGCGCCGTTGGCGGCGGGCTGCGCCGTCATGGCGCGGAAGTCGCCGCGCCCACCTGGTACGCCAGTTCGCACCAGCAGAACGATCGCCAGCGGAACGCCCACGTAGCGGGCCATGCGGCTCATGTTGGTGCGCTCTTCCTCGCCGGCGTTCAGCAGCATGATCACGAAGACGAACAGCACCATGATCGCGCCGCGCATAGACGATGATCTGCATCGCGGCGATGAACTCCGCCTCCAGCAGCAAAAACACGCCGGCCAGCGAGACCATCACCACGATCAGCGAGAGCGCGCTGTGAATGGGATGGCGCTGCACGATCAGGTTCACGGCGCCCGCCACGGCCACGGCCGCCAGCACCAGAAAAACCGCCATGTTGCGGCGTCATTTGCGCATCACCACGGCCAGGCTGGTCAGCACCACGTTCAGCAGCGCCAGGGGGAACAGGAACTTCCAGCCGATGGCCATCAGTTGATCGTAACGGAAGCGCGGCAGCGTCCAGCGCACCCACACGTAAACGAACAGCACCACCAAGACCTTCAGCAGGAACCAGAACGGGCCCTGGATCCACTTCGATGACGCCGGGACGCGCGCAGAGAAATGACCAGCGCGCAAAGAACCAGGCCCAACACGGGCAGATCGACGCGGCCGCAAGTCCGTTGTAGTAGCGGACGCCGTGAACGATCAGCGCCATCCCCGCGATGGCGCAAGACACGCCGCGGGCAGATAGTGCGTCCAGTCAGAGGCTCGCCGTCTGCGGAAAGGGCGATAGCCAGCCGCCGAAGAACAGAATCGTGGCCAGGCAGGCCACCGTGATCATGCTGGCGTACTCGCCCAGGAAGAACATGGCGAATTTGAAGCTGGAATATTCGGTGTGAAAGCCGGCCACCAGTCTCGGATTCCGCTTCGGCCAGGTCGAACGGCAGCGCGATTGGTCTCCGCCATCGGCGGACACGAAATAGCAGAAAAATCCCAGGACCTGCGGCAAGCGTCGGGCTGAACAGGTTCCATTGCGGCAGGAAGCCCCAGCTGAAGCCGCCCTGCGCGCGTGATGATCTCGCTCAGGTTGAAGCGTCCCCGCCAGCAGCAGCACGCCGACCACCGAGAGCGTGAGCGAAAGTTCGTAGCTCACCATCTGCGCCGAACTGCGCAGCCCGCCCAGCAGCGAATACTTGCTGTTCGAGGACCAGCCCGCCAGCGCCACGCCGTAAACGCCCATCGAGGTGATGGCAAAAATCACCAGAAGGCCGACATTGACGTTGGCGATCACCAGCGGCGTCGTCTGCGCCGAAAATGCGGATCGTGCCGCCGGCCCGAACGGGAACCAGGCGATGGCCGAGATCGCCAGCGTCATGGTCAGAAACGGCGCGAGGAAATAGACGAAGCGATCCACGCCCGCCGGCGTGATGTCTTCCTTCAGCAGAAACTTCAGCGCCGTCGGCCAGCGGCTGCAACAGGCCGTGCGGGCCCACGCGGTAAGGTCCCCAGCGCCCCTGAATGTGCGCCGCCACTTTGCGCTCGAACCACACCAGGTAGGCCAGCGCGGTCAGCAACAAAAACATCAACACGGCGACCTTGACCAGCGAGACCAGCAGAACGGATTGCGCGCCATGCAGTTCGTTCACGTTGCCGCTTCCGCTTCGCGCAGGGATCGGATCATGCGGCAGTAGCGGCGTCAGGCTGCCGCTGGTGAACAGGGAATCGTCGTTGGAAGAGATCGCGCCGGCGGCAGCGTCGGCAGGCCGATGGCCGTTCGAGCCCATCGTCGGCTGCGTCGGCTTCGGCGGCGCCGGTCAGCAGGCCGGTCCAGGAGACGTCGTATCCCGGAACGTTGCCGGCGAATTTCGTCGAACGCCGCGTCCGGCGTGCGCAGGCGGATGGGCTGGCCCAAGCCGTGGCGCGCCAGTTGGTGCGAAAGGATGCGCAGAATGTCGAAATCGCGAGCGCGGCCCCATGAAATCGCCGCCCTTGCGCACCAGTTGAATTTCGCCGGCGGTATTGGTCATGGTGCCGTCTTTTTCGTATGCCGGAAGCGCCGGCAGGACGATATCGGCCAGGCGCGCGGTTTCGGAAAGATACAGGTCCTGCACGATCAGCAGCTCGAGCTTGCCGAGACGCTCGCGAGCCGCACGAGGTTGCAGGCATCTTCGCGGGATTCGCGCCCACCACGTACAGCGCTTTGAGCTTGCCCGCCACCGCGCGCATCCAGCATGGCGCGCGCTCGAGGCCGCGGCCTTCCGGCAGCGTGCGCGCCCCAGAGTTGGCCGTAAAGCTTCGCGCGCTGCGCGTCTGCGACCGGACGCGTAGCCCGGCAAGCGGTCGGGCAGCAGTCCCATGTCCGCGGCGCCGCGCGAATTGGCATAGTCGCCCAGCGCCATGAACCGCGTGCGCTTGCCCTCCGCGGCGCGCACCTGCGCAAATTGGCGCAGCGGAACGAGCGCGGAGCCTTGAATCGCCGCGCCGAACAGCACCACCAGATCGTTTTCGCCGGCCAGCGCGTCGCGCAACGCATGAAGCCGCCGGTCCAGTTCGGACTCCTGCGCATCCGCGGGCACGTCGGCCGGGAGCGACAGCTTCCCGAGCGCGGCCGCCTCTTGCCCCGCGGCAATCTGCACGAAGTCCCGCGCCTTGCGCCGCAGAGCCTGGCTCGCGCGAATCCACGATGTAAAGCCGCGAACCGTGGTGCCGGATCGCGGCGCGAATCTGCCAGGCCACCAGCGGATTTTGCTCGGTGGCGTCGTTGCCGATCAGCAGAAATCGCCGGCGCCGAGGCCAGTTCGCCCATGGTGGCGAAACATCCGCCACCCTGCGCACGTCGGTCTCGCTCGGCGCGCGAAGCTTTCCCGGCCAAATCGGTGGCCAGCGCCATCAGCCCGGCATAATCGGCGGTGCGGTGGTGATCGATGTTGTTCGTGCCCATGCGACGCGCGCGCGATGCGCCCCAGCAGATAATTTTCTTCGTTGGTCGTGCGGTTCGAGCCGTAGAAGCCGATGGCGTCCGCGCCGCTCTGCTTGTGCACGTCGGCCAGCCGCGCCGCCGCCTGCTCCAGCGCCTCCTCCCACGTCGCCGGCTGCAGCGTGCCGTTGCGCGCGCACCAGCGGCTGGCGTCAGCCGCTCGGGATGCCGCGTGAAGTCGAATCCGAAGCGGCCCTTGACGCAAAGGAAATCGCCGTTGAAGCCGGAGAGGTCGCGGTTGTTGGCGCGCAGAATTTCGTGATTGCGCACGCTCAGCGTGGTCTTGCAGCCGTTGGAGCAGTGCGCGCACACGTGGGCACATACTGCATCTCCCACGGGCGCGTGTGATAGCGATAGGTGCCGCTGGTGAGCGCGCCCACCGGGCAGATGTCGATGCACATGCCGCACTCTTCGCATTCCAGATGATCTTCGCGATTGGGATGATCACGGAATGCGCGCCGCGCTGGCCCACGCCCAGCGCCTTGACGTCCATGCCTTCGTCGCACACGCGCACGCAGCGGAAGCACAGAATGCAGCGCGGCGCGTCGTAATAGACCAGGTTCGACCACTTCACTTCGGGCGTGTGCAGCTTCTCCTCGACAAAGCGGCTGCTGTCCGCGCCGTAGCGGAACACCATGTCCTGCAGTTCGCATTCGCCGCCCTTGTCGCACACCGGGCAATCCAGGGGATGATTGGTCAGCAGGAATTCCAGCATGGACTTGCGCGCCTCGTGCACCTGCGGCGTATCGGTGCGCACCACCATGCCGTTCACCGCCACCAGCGTGCAGGCGGTTTGCAGCTTGGGCGCCTTTTCCACTTCCACCAGGCACATGCGGCAGGCCGCCTGCAGCGCCAGGCCCGGGTAGTAGCAGAACGAAGGCACCTCGATGCCTTCGCGCCGGGCCGCTTCGATCACCAGCGTTCCCGGCGGCACGCTCAGTTCGCGGTCGTCAATCTTGAATTTGATTTCGGCTGTATCTGCCATGTTTTGAGCGTTGCCCGAGTGCGCCGCGGCCAGCACCTCGGCCGGCTGGTACGGACACTTGCCCGCCAGATGCTCCTCGAATTCGTTGCGCCACTTCTTGACGATGCTGATCGTGGGCATGGCCGCGGCGTCGCCCAGCGGGCAAAACGTCTTGCCGAGCATATTCTTCGCCAGTTCGCCGATCAGCGGAATATCTTCGCGCCGCCCGCCGCCGGCGTGGAAGCGGTCCAGCATCTTGCGCAGCCAGGCCGTGCCTTCGCGGCAGGGAATGCACCAGCCGCACGATTCGTGCGCGTAGAAATGCATGATGCGCCGCGCCAGGTCCACCATGCAGGTGTCTTCGTCGATCACCACCACGCCGCCCGAACCCAGCATCGAGCCGGCCTTGGCCAGCGAGTCGAAATCCATCGGCACGTCGATCTCGTCGGCTTTGAGCAGCGGGCAGGAGCTGCCTCCGGGAATCACCGCCTTCAGCTTTCTTGCCGTCCGGCGATTCCGCCGGCCACTTCTTCGATCATGCGCTTGAGATTGAAGCCCATGGGCAGTTCGTAGATCCCCGGCCGGTTGACGTGGCCCGAGATGCAGAACAGCCGCGTGCCGCCATTTTTCGCCGAGCCCAGCCCGGCATACCATTCGCCGCCGCGATGCAGGATGGACGGCACCGCGGAAAGCGTCTCCACGTTGTTGATCACCGTCGGCGAGCCGTAAAGCCC
Source organism: uncultured Acidobacteriota bacterium (assembly GCA_963823935.1). Taxonomy (GTDB): domain Bacteria; phylum Acidobacteriota; class Terriglobia; order Acidiferrales; family UBA7541; genus Palsa-189. The sequence continues at coordinate 44,907 of CAWGNM010000018.1, read as the reverse complement.
CACCACGGCGGGGAAGGGCGGCCGGATGCGCGGATAGCCGCGCTTGCCCTCGAGCGATTCCATCAGCGCCGATTCTTCGCCGCATTCGTAGGCGCCCGCGCCGGTGTGCGTGGACAGATCGAAATCGAAGCCGCTGCCGAGGATGTTTTTGCCCAGATAGCCGCGCGCGTAGGCCTCTTCGATGGCCGCGTCCACGATGTCCAGCACGTAGCGGTATTCGCCGCGAATGTAGATGTATCCGCGATGCGCGCCCACGGCGCGCCCGGCGATGATCATGCCCTCGATCAATTGGTGCGGCGCCAGTTCCATCAGCGGCCGGTCCTTGCACGTGCCGGGCTCGCTCTCGTCGGCGTTGCACAGAATGTACTTCGGCTTGGCGGACTCCTTGGGCACGAAGCTCCACTTCATGCCGGTGGGGAAGCCGGCTCCGCCGCGGCCGCGCAGATTGGATTTCTTCACTTCGTCGACCACCTGCTCCGGCGTCAATTCCTTGAGCGCGCGCTCCAGGCCCTTGTAACCGTCGTTTTGCAGGTAGACGTCGAGTTTGTGCGAATCCGGCACGCCGAACAGCCGGCTGATGACCGGCACTTCGGCGGGATGCCGCTCGTGCACCGCGCCGGTGATGGGCGTGGAACGTCGGCGGGCCGCGCGCCCTTGTCGAGCTGGTCGAGCAGTTGATTGGTGCGCGCCGCGGTCAGGTTCTCGTAGTAGTCGTAATTCACCTGCATGCGCCGGCGCGCCGGTGCAGGCGCCGATGCACTCCACTTCTTCCAGCGAAAACATGCCGTCGGCGGTGACTTGCTTGTGGCCGATCTCCAGCTTTTTCTGCACGAAATCGTAAACCTGATTGCCGCCGCGCAGCATGCAGGAGACGTTGGTGCACACCTGCACGTGATATTTGCCCGGCCGGCTTGCGGCGGATCATGGAGTAGTAGGCCAGCGTCTCGGTCACTTGCAGCGTGTTCAGGTCCAGCCGGCTTGGCGATCTCCGCGATCAAGTCGTCGCTGACGATAGCCGAAACGTCCTGCGCGTACAGCGCCATGGGCACCAGCGCCGAGCGCTTCAGCGGATAACGCTCGAGCAGCGTCTGGAATTTCTGTTCCAGGGCCGGAGGCAGTTCCATCAGCGGTCCACTTCTCCCAGCACGATGTCGATCGTTCCGATGCAGGCGATCAGGTCCGCCACCAGGCCGCCCTTCGGCAAGCTTCGGCAGCGCCTGCAGATTCACGAACGAAGGCGCGCGCACCTTCACGCGGTACGGCTTCGGCGAGCCGTCGCTGGCCACGAAATATCCCAGCTTCGCCGCGCGGCGACTCGATGCGCTGGTAGACCTCGCCGGGCGGCGGCGCAAAACCCTTCGGTGAAAATCTTGAAGTGGTAGATCAGCGCTTCCATCTCCGTCTTCATCTTCTCCCGCTGCGGCGGAACGATGCCCGGCGCGTCGGCCTTGATCGGGCCTTCCGGCGGAATCTTTGCCCATGGCCTGGCGCACGATCTTCAGGCTTTCGCGCATCTCCGCCACGCGCACCAGGTACCGCGCGTAGCAGTCGGCTTCGGTGCGCGTGGGCACGTCGAACTCGAACTCCTCGTAGCTCGAGTAGGGAAAGAACTTGCGCACGTCGTAGGCCACGCCCGCGGCGCGCAGCGACGGGCCCGGATACTCCCAGCGCGATGGCGTCCTGCGGCTCGAGATCACGCCGATGCCCTGCGTGCGCATCCGCCAGATGCGATTGTGGGTGAGCAGCGCCTCGTATTCGTCGATGCGCGCGGGAAGCATCTCCACGAACCGGCGCACCCGGTCCAGCCAGCCCGGCGGCGGCTCCAGCGCCAGCCCGCCGATGCGGAAATAGCTGGTCATCATCCGCTGGCCGGAGACCATCTCGAAGATCTTCAGGATCTCCTCGCGCTCGCGGAAGCAATAGAGCATCACCGACGTCGCGCCCAGGTCCATGGCGTGCGTCCCCAGCCACACCAGGTGCGAGGCGATGCGCGTCAGCTCCGTCAGCAGGACGCGAATGTATTGCGCGCGCTTGGGAACTTCCAATCCCAGCAGCTTCTCGACCGCCAGGCAGTAGCCCAGATTGTTCGAGAGCGGCGCCAGATAATCGATGCGGTCGGTCAGCGTGATGGCCTGCGAGTAGGTGAGCGCTTCGCAGCTTTTTTCGATGCCGGTATGCAGATAACCGATCTCCGGGCGCGCCTTGATCGACCGTTTCGCCGTCCAGCTCCAGCACCACCCGCAACACGCCGTGCGTCGAGGGATGCTGCGGCCCCATGTTCAGGACCATCGTCTTGCGCTGGCCCGGCGGCGGTCTGAACGGTCGTGGTCATCAGCGGAAGCCCTCCACCGGATAATCCTTGCGCAGCGGATAGCCCTCCCAATCGTCGGGCATCAGGATGCGGCGCAGGTCCGGATGGCCTTCGAATCGCACGCCGAAGAGATCGAAAATCTCGCGCTCGTGCCAGTTCGCCGTGGGCCACACCGGTAACCGACCGTCGGCACCACAGGATCGCTGCCCGGCGCCCACACGCGCAGCCGCACCGTCTGCCGCATGGGAATGGAGAGCAGGTGATAATTCACCTCGAAACGCGGCTCGATAGGGAATCGGTCCACCGCCGAAATGTCCGAGAGAAACTCGAATTCCAGCCCGGGCTCGGCCTGCAGGTATTCGGCGGCCGGCCGCAGCTGCTCGCCGCGGGATCACGATGGTGAGCTCCCCGCGAAACTCCACCACCTCGGCTATGGCCCGCTCATCCCACTTGCGCAGGGTTTGGACGATGGGGTTCTGCTCGCCGCTGGGCTTGTCGGTCACTTCCGTCACGTCTCGCGATCCGCCTTGCCGGAGGCGGGTTCCAATCCAGCGCGCCTTTCTTCCAGAGGTAAACGTAGCCCGCCAGCAGGATCAAGATGTATACCAGCATCTCGGTGAAGCCGAACCAGCGCAGCTCGCGATAGACGTAGGCCCAGGGGTAAAGGAAAACGGCCTCCACGTCGAAGAGAATAAAGACCATAGCGACCAGGTAGAACTTCACGGCGAAGGGCTCGCGAGCGTCCCCCACCGGCGTGATGCCGCACTCGTAGGGCTGCATCTTTTCGCGCGTCGGCAGGTGCTGGCCCACCAAACTCGATAGCGCCAGCAGCACGCCGGCAAGCGCCAGTGCCACCAGCAGGTGTATCAACAGCGGAGTGTATGCTTGAGCCAGGTTCCCGGACATAAGTAACACGCTATAATAGCCACGCTTCACCAAGGGGTCAATCGAGCCTGCTCCAAGGTATAATTTGCCCCAGAAAATGAATCTCGGTTTCAACTCCAAAGCGCAGCTCGGCCAGGACTCCTACGACGTCCAGACCGAGGACCATAGCGCCTCCCATCTGATCGATACCCTGGTCCTCAACCGCGGCCGGGTCGTCTACCGGCACAGCACGAGCTATGAGGATTTGGCCGCCGCCGGCCTCACCGATCAAGCCATTCTGCGCGCCCGCGTCGAAAAGCAGCACCGCGACATCCTTGAAGCGCTGCGCGAGGGAGTTCTCTCTCTCGAGAAACCGGCCCCGCACAAGGACGGCGAAATCGCCGTAAAGCTGCTCAACGCGCGATCCTGGCTCGATGCCGGCAAGGTTTGGCTGGATATCGCCGTGCTCTCGAAGGACGCCGGCCAGCCCCTGGCGGATGTGGAGGTGCAGGCCTTCATCGAAGATGGGGCGGCCGCACCGGAAAGCCATTTTGGACGCACCGATGCCGAGGGGCGCGCCTCATTGCAGTTTCCGTTTCCGGCTCTCGCCGAGCCCGCTTTGGCGGCATTGGTAATCCGCGCCCGCGCCGCCGAGGCTACCGGCGAGTTGCGTTATCAGTTGAAAGCCAAAAAATCCTGACGGAAAAAAGGCCGCCCGTGAGACCCGCTTTTAGACCCTCATCCGTGAGAAGACCTGTGAGAAGAAGCCAGCCGTGAGCGAGACGCTAACAGTGGAAGTCAATGGCGAGCCGCGTGAAGTCCCGCAGGGGCTGAACGTGAAGCAGTTCGTCGCCCACCTGGGTCTGACGGCGAATCGGCTCGCCGTGGAGCGAAATCTGGAGATCGTTCCGCACGCGAAGTGGGAAACCACGCCGGTAGCCCCCGGCGATCGCTTCGAAATCGTCCACCTAGTCGGCGGCGGCTAAGCAGCACCGTGCAAAGCATCGTGTTGGAGTATTTTCAGAATCCGGCGAGCAGATGGCCGAGTTTCGTGGACTTGGTCAGCAGATAACCTCGCGCCGCTTCGGTTCCGCGCGGCTGGCACGGCACGCGTTCAACCACCTTGATCCCATTCGATTCGAGTTGCTGGACCTTGTCGGGATTGTTGGAGAGCAACCGCACCCGCCGCACTCCCAGCGCGCGCAGCGCCGCGGCGGAAAAGCCATAATCCCGCGAATCGGCGGCAAACCCCAGATGCTGGTTGGCCTCCACCGTATCCATGCCGCCGTCCTGTAGCTCATAAGCGCGCAGCTTATTCATCAGCCCGATCCCGCGGCCCTCCTGAGGCAAATAAAGAAGCACGCCCGCGCGAGCCGCGCCAATCTTGCGCAGAGAGAGTTCCAGCTGCGCGCGGCAATCGCAGCGCAGCGATCCCAAAACGTCTCCGGTCAGGCATTGCGAATGGATGCGCACCAGAGGAATGGTGCCGCCGTTCAGCCGCCCGCGAACCAGCGCCACGGCGCTCTCGTCGGCCTTCTGCCCCTCGATTCCTAAAATCGTGAAGCGGCCGAATTGCGTAGGCAAATTGGCCTTGGCCACCACGCGAACGCCCGCCGCTCTGCGGTTTGCCCCGCCATGGTTGCCTCGCGTGGACTTCATGGGTTGATCGTAGCATACGGTTAACTTCCCGGCGCCGCGCTGATCGAGACCGGCACCGACGATCCGGTGACAAGGTTCCCGACGGAATCCTGGACCTGCACCACCACCGAGATTGAGGCCCCTGCTAGTTAGTTTGTCACCACGAGAGTGAGCACGGTCGTTCGGGTTATCGTGCCCGACGTGCCGGTCACTGTTACGGTGTAGGTTCCCGGCGTAGTACCGAGAATGCTTGTGCCCCCGCTGCCCCCGTTGCCCCCGCTACCGCCACCGCTGCCGCCACTACCGCCTCCCGGCGTAGTGCCGGGATTGCTTGTACCTGCGCCTTTAGTGCATCCGAGCACGCCACCGGTGAGCGCCACGAGGAGCATCACCATTGCGAGCACAGTCCGCCAGCGACGGCGCGGCGCCGGTATGCCAAAGAGCAGGAGGCATGCCAGAGCCGCAACGCCTGCCGCGTACCAGGGACCTCCGAGGCGTTCGGGATGGATGAGTACCGAGCTGGTTGGTGCCGTGGTGGAGATCGTCAGAGTCGATGTCCCTGCGGAAGCGCCTGTGATGCTGACGCTGGTCGGACTGAAACTTGGGATTGGCACGACCGTGGTTCCGGGTGGGACGAAGGTGAAAACGGCCGTCAGCGCAACAGCTGCCTGTGAAGCCTCCAACAGGCGTAACCGTGATCGTCGTTGTGCCGCTTCCCCCGAGGGTCACATTGATGTTGCCGCTGTTAGTGAGAGCGAAGCTGACCGCCGCAGTCGCCGTCCCACTCAACGCAATGCTTTGTGTTGCATACGACGGTGAAGGCGCATTCAGGTTGTTATCCGTCAGCACCAGCGAGCCGCTAAAATTGCCCGTCGCTATTGGAGAGAAGTCCACGGCATACGCACAGGTGTCGCCCGGATCCAGCGTTCCCGGCGAGCTATTTGTACTCAGTTGCGGACACGTTGTGGTGTAGTCGAGCCTGTAGCCGCTGGGAATGATCGGGATCGTGCCTGTAGCCGGAGTCGGGAACGTCAGGGTGGCATTGCCCCCGTTCTCCACCGTCACCGTCTTCGGGCTGTCGGTGCTCGTCGAGCCCTCAGCCGTGGTTGCGAAGCTCAGGCTCGGCGGGTCGGCGAAATCCAGCTTCGTCACGTCGGGGCCGTCGAAATCGGCGACGTAGACGTTCCCCTTCCCGTCCACCGCCACGCCAGAGGGGTTGACGAATCCGCTGGCCAGAGTGTTGACCGTCGTGTAGCTGAGCGCCAGAATCTCCTTCACCGCGCCGTTGAAACTGTCGGCAACGTAGACGTTCCCGTTCCCGTCCACCGCCACGCCAGAGGCGTCGATGAAGCCGCTGCCCAGGATGATGACCGTGGTGTAGTTGGGCGCCACAATCTCCGCCACCCCTACCGCTGCGTCTTGATCGGCGACGAATACGTTCCCGTACTGATCCACCGCCACGCCGACGGGGTTCTTGAATCCGAATCCGCCGCCTAGGGTTTTGATGGTGGGATTGGCCGGGATGCTGCCGTTGACCGCCAGAATCTCATACACAACGCTCCCTGATGGGATCGGCGACGAATACGTTCCCGTACCGATCCACCGCCACGCCAGCGGGGTTCGCTGGGGGGGCGAGGCCCATGGGTGATGATGGTGGGATTGGCCGGGATGCTGCCGTTGACCGCCAGAATCTCCTTCACCGCGAAGTTCTCACCATCGGCGACGAAGACGTTCCCACTGCCGTCCACCGCCACGCCGGTGAGTAAGTCGAATCCGCTGCCCAGGGTCTTGATGGTGGGATTGGCCGGGATGCTGCCGTTGACCGCCAGAATCTCCTTCACCTCGTTGCTATCGACGACGTAGACGTTCCCGCTCCCGTCCACGGCCACGTCGGCGGGGATGCTGAATCCGCTCCCCAGGGTGCTCTGCGTGCCAGGCAGGAAGTTCACCCGTGGACCGATGCCCGTTCCCTGCATGTAGCCGGTGGCCAGCGGATTACCGGAGGTATCCTGAAGCGCAGCCGCGCCATAGCGCGGCCCCGGAACCGTTGGCTTGAAGGTCACATTCACCCCGCAGGTCTCGCCGCTGGTGTAGGCCGTGTTCGCCGTGCAAGTGCTGCCGCCGGCATCGGTAAAATCCAGATGCGCGGCGCCCTGCGTGAGTACCCCCGTGGGGCCCAGCGTGACGCTTGCGCCAAAGGTAAAGTTGAAGGTTACCGCGTTTCTAGCGGAGCTGCCCACATTCACGAAACCGAAGTCCCCGCCTACCAGAATCTCCTTCACCTCGTTGTTGTGGGTATCGGCAACAAATACCTTCCCGCTCTCGTCCACCGCCACGTCGGTGGGGAGGTTGAATCCGCTGCCCAGGGCGTTGATGGTGGGAGTGGCCGGGATGCTGCCATTCACCGCCAGAATCTCCTCCACGCCGTTGAGGCCTTGATCGGCGACGTAGACGTTCCCGTTCCCGTCCACCGCCACGCCGGTGGGGAATCTGAATCCGCTGCCCAGGGTGTTGACCGTGGTGTATCCGCCGGTCGCCAGAATCTCCTTCACCGCCCTGTTGCCGGTGTCGGCGACGAATACGTTCCTGTACTGATCCACTGCCACCCCAAAGGGTGAGAGGAATCCGCTGCCCAGGGTGTTGACCATGGCATATCCGCCGGCCGCCAGAATCTCTTCCACCGCGTCGTTGCATTCGTCGGCGACGTAGACGTTCCCGCTCCCGTCCACCGCCAGACCTTGGGGGCTGCAGAAGCTGAATGCGCTGGCCAGGGTGTTGACGGTGGGATTGGCCGGGATGCTGCCGTTGACTGCCAGAATCTCATACACCGCTGCGGGACTTGAACCGGAGAAGTAGACGTTCCCACTCCCGTCCACCGCCACGCCGGCGGGGCCGGTGAGTCCGCTTTCCAGCGTGTTGACCGTGGTGTATCCGCTCGCCGCCAGAATCTCCTTCACCGCCTCGTTGGCTTCATCGGCCACGTAGACGTTCCCGCTCGCGTCCACCGCTACGCCAGCGGGGTGTCGAATCCGCTGCCCACGATGGTGAGGGCGCCAGTGAATTGCACGGTCTGCGCCGCAAGCGGCATGCCCGCCAGCAGCAGCACGGCCAGCACCGCAAGGCCTGCCAGACGCAACGCATTCCTCACGGCAACCCGCCGGGAACGATGCTCGGAAATGGCTGAGAACATACGCGCAGCGCGGGAGAAGATGGAGAATGGCATGGGCAAGTGTCCCCAGCCGGGATTTCCGATTTGGGCCTCAGTCTTCAATTGCAGGCTCCTTCTTTTCACGTTGGATCGGCTCTTCATCCCAGCCGCCCATCGACTCCGCAACCCGCGTCGCATCCGCGGTTTTCCCTTCCCAACTTGGAATCCGTGGAAGTATGGGTGTTTAGGTGCTATAAACAAGGCCTCTAAAAGAGCAGTGAATTGGTTTGCAGATAGTGTGTAAGTAGCTTCCATGAGCATCAGGCATCGCCCGATGCGGGCGCAGGATGTCCCCGGCTGCGTGGAGATGATCGCGGCGCACCCGATTGTCGGGCCGCGGTATGGGAGTGCCATCTCGGATTTGTGCCCCGCTTGGCTGCGCTTGCTTTCCTCAGACGGCTTTTGCTCCACCGCGATCATTGAAGAAGTCGTAGAGGGAGCGCGATCTCGGATTCTCGGAGTCGGCGTCAGCGTGGTTCTTTCCGAAGATTTCCTGCGCGAATTGAAGACCCCGCCATTCTTCTGGATGGGGCCGGAGCTCGCAAAACGGGTGGCTCGGGGAGATGATTCTGCGCTGCTTACTCAAAGGCAGATTCGGGAAGCGAATTCGTGCGGCGGGTTGAACCTTGCAGTTTGGCAAGGCTTTGTTCGCGCGGAAGATTCCAACCGGGCTGAATTTTGGAGCGAACTCATGGAGGTGTTTCTCGATAATCACCGCGGTTTTCTCTTCAAGGAAATCGTCATCCAGGGTGAGAGCCCGGTGCACTTGGAGGCGCTAGCGGCATACCGGCGGCCTTTTCCTCGGGCGCGATGGCCGCTATGGCGATTTCGAGGGGATCGACTTGCTCAGCAACTTGCTCGGGAGCCTCATATCGTCGGCATCACGCGTGAGCTGGCGCTCCAGCAATTCGGCTCGTGGATCAGCTCTCTTTTTCGCTATCAGCCGCCTCGCTTCGGCTTCACGCAGGCGCGAACAGCGATTACTTCTCGCAGCGCTCGTGGGTGGAACAGACGAGGAACTGAGCTGCCTGTTGAATACTTCGCTTTCCGCGGTCAAGAAGACCTGGCGCTCCGTTTACGACCGCGTGGCGGCGCGCCTGCCGGAACTGATTCCCAGCAACTCACAGCCGGACGGCGACGTCTCAAAACGCGGAAGGGATAAGAAGCAGCATCTGATCGCTTATCTTCGCGAGCATCCCGAAGAGTTGCGCCCGGTATCACGAACTCTCCTCCGGCCGGGCGGAGCGCCTGGCCGGAGCTACCCAACAGACAGATCTGCCTCTTGAAGCAACGCGCTCAGCCTTTACATCACCGAGGCGATTGGCTAACTTAGGCAAGCGCCCCGGTTCGCAACCCGATGGACATTCTTTCCACCACACAGGGCCTGCTCTTCACGCTGCTTTTGAAGGTTGGCGTGGCCGCATCCATGGCCGCCCTGCTGGCGCGCTGGGCCGTCTTTCGCCGCGCCCTCTACGTGGAAACGCGCGACTCCGATCAGAAAGTAAAGCTGCTGCTCTTCCTTACGCCGATGCTGGGCATCAGCGTCTTGTTGAGACTCGTCGGGCCTCCCTATCAATATCAATTCGCCGACTTGATGGTCGAGGGCTCTTTCCTCCTGGGACTGCTGGGCGGCCGCGTGGTCGGGCCGCTGGGAGGCTCGATCGTCAGCCTGCCCGCCTTCTTCCATCACGAATGGCTGGCCACTCCCGTCGCGGCGCTGGCCGGATTAATAGGGGGCTTGATCCGCCAGGCCATTCCCAATAAGGACGATATCTGGAATTTCGGTCCCTTTACGTTTTTGAATTTCCCCAGGTGGATGGCCCGCATGATGCGAGGCGCCAGCATCGGCTGGGAGGTATTGCCGCTTGCCGGTTGCATCGGCCTCGAAGTCGGCCGCCAATTGCTAGGGCACTCCGTGCGCCCATCCTGGCTCTTTTTCATTGACGTGCACAATTGGTGGTCCATGCTGCTGGTCATGCTGGCGACGGTCATGGCCGTGGCCGTTCCCATCAAGATTTGGAACAACACCCGCATCGAGATGAACCTCGAGCAGCACCAGCAATTGCTCCTCAAGGCGCGCATGGACGCGCTCACCAGCCAGATCAACCCTCATTTCCTTTTCAACACGCTCAACACCGTGGCTTCCCTGATTCGCTACGACCCTGACCAGGCTCGCGTGGTGGTCCTGAAGCTGGGCAATATCCTCCGCCGCCTCTTGCGCAAGCACGAAACGTTCGTGGCCCTGCAGGAGGAGCTCAACTTTATCGACGATTATCTGGATATCGAAGTGGCCCGCTTCGGGCACGATAACCTGCAGATTTTCAAGGACGTGGAACAGGACACGCTGGAAGCCTTCGTGCCCAGCATGCTCTTGCAGCCCATCATCGAAAACTCCATCAAGCACGGCCTGGCGGCCAAGCTCGAAGGCGGGCAAATCACCATTCGCACTTCTTTAAGCTGACGGCCGATTGGCGATCGAGGTCGAGGATAATGGCGCGGGGATTCCTGAGGAGCGCATGCCGCAAATTTACGTGGACGGCATCGGCATCAGCAACGTTCACGAGCGGCTGCGCGTGCTCTACGGCACTGACTTCCGGTTTCAGATCTCCAGCCGCCCCGGCGCGGGCACGCTGATCCGCATCGAGGTGCCTGAACTAGTCTCGGAAATTCCCGCCGCCCGGCTCGGCTCCTAATCTCGAAGTGACAGCTGTAAGGCTTGCAGGTCGCGGCTCGAACCCGTGGCAACTCTGTGGCTTTGTGGGTCGCGGCTTTAGCCGCGACATCACCCGCCGCAAAACAGGCGGCTTTAGCCGCTGGCTCGATCGGGCGCTCCCAAACGGAACTTACTGCCCGTTGTTTCCGCCCGACGAAGCTTCCTCGCCGTCCTTATAGACGTACTTGATTACCTGTTTGTAAATGAGCAGATTCGGGCTGCCAAAACGGGTCAGCTTGATGCAGTCCCGGTCGTACCATTCCACGGTGCCGCGCAACACCTCGCCGTCATTCAGCACGACGGTCATGGGCGTGTGCGCCTGCATCTGCTTCACCCAATAAAAATTCTCCGCATGGGTCTGCTCGGGCGGCGCGGGCTTCTTATGCGGCTGCGGCCCCGATGATGTGGAACGCGCCGGCGGTTCTTTCACTTCCGTTAAAGTGGGGCGGAATAACTTGCGATTAACCATCACCTGCTCCTTCTATGATTACGTGCTCCACTCGTATCGTTATGGAGGGTACGACTCGCTGGTTATGATGCAGCGTGTCTTCGCGTTAGTTACGCGATAAATTTCCACCGCGCGTTATTTTTTGGCGTCTTCCGCCAGCGCTAGGGCAATAGCGTCCAGCCCAAGCTGCCGGTTGATGTTCCGCCGCAGGCGCGCGCTCAATTCATCGAGCGCTTCCACGGCACGAATAACCCACGCGGTGTCGATATGCCGGCTCAGCTTGCCGAACTCCTTGCCGAATGCCGGATTGCGGGCGCCTGAATCCGCAAACCTGCGGAGAGTTCGAGCAGGTCGGTGAGGAAACTATAGAACAGTTCCAGTACGATTTCAAAGGGTACCTTTTTCTCCTTAACCAGCCGTGCCGTCTGCGCGAACAACTCCGTCGCGGAACGCCGCTCGATCGTCGCCGAGAGAATCTGGAAGACCGACTGGCGCAGCTCGGTGGCTTCCGCCAGATTCAACGCCAGCGCCACGCCCGGGCTTCCCTCGGCCATTTGCGCGGCGATCTTGCGCTGCGCCGGCGGCAGATCGGCGCGCTCCCGCCGCAGCATCTCCTCCACCTGCTCCTGCGCCAGCGGGCTGAAGAAAAACTGCACGCACCGCGAGCGAATCGTGGGCAGCAGCGAGTAGGCATTCGTCGCCAGCAGGATCAGCGTCGCCGTTTCGGGCGGCTCTTCCAGGATCTTCAGGAAGATGTTGGCGTGGTCCCAGCGCATGGTCTCCGCGCCGTCGATGATGAAGACGCGGCGCTTGGCCACCGGCTTGAAATACGCGGCGCGCTGCACCGCGCGCAATTGGCCGACGTGCAGGATGGGCCGCACCACGGGATTCCTCAGCCGCACCGGATCGGGCACGATGGCCCAGACGTCGGGATGCGTTTGCGAGCAAAAGCGGCACGCGCTCCACGGTGGCCGAATCGGCGCTCTCTCCGCGCTCGCCGAGCCCCTGCTCGACGAGCGCGGCTCGTGTTTTGAAGCTGCGCGATCGACCGGCACGGACCGCATTCGCCGCAAAAATCGTCCTTCAGCCGCTCGCAATTGGCCGCTTGCGCGAACATTCGCGCCAGCGTGAATTTCCCCACGCCGCGCGGCCCCGCAAAGAGCATGGCGTGCGGCACCCGCTCGCTCGCCCAGCATGCCGCGCAGCGCCGCCACGATCCGCTCGTTCCCGACAAATTCCGCAAAGCCCATACAATTTCCAGCACTCTTTCTTTTGAGCCGCTATGCCCGGTGGCACAGCCACTCCTGGCTGTGCTCCTACTCCGCCCGCGAGAGCACACGCGAATCCACCGTTTCCATCACCGCTCGATGGATCTCCTCCGGCGACAAATGTCTCCCAGACGGCGCCTCGAAGCACTCGATCGTCACCCAATTAGGCGCCATCGCCAGCTCGTCGTAAACGCGCGCCGCTTCCTTCAGATGCAGCACGTCGGACTCCTGCAGATCGCGTTTGCTGCTGGTGTAGCTGCGCGTGGACTTCAGCCCCACCAGCCGGTGTCCTTCCTTGGCCGGCACGCGCAGATAGATCACCACGTCCTCGGCAGGCAGGCCGTAGGTGCCGTACTCCAGTTGCCGCAGCCAGGCGATGAACTCCGGCCGCTCTTCGGCCCCCACGCGCGCCGCCTGGTGAGCCAAATTGGAAGCGATGTAGCGGTCGGTCACCACGGCTTTGCCCGAATCGAGCGCCGCCTGCAAATCGGCCTTGGCCTCGAATCGGTCGCCGGCATAGAGCAGGGCGGAGAAGTGCGCATCCACGGCGGGCAGCGGCCCAAACTCGCCGTTCAGGAATCGCGCGATCAGCTGGCCAAACGAGGACTCATACCGCGGAAAGCCGAATCGCGCCACGGCCAGGCCGCGCTCTTCGAGAGCGCGAATCAGCAGATTCGCTTGCGTGCCTTTCCCGGCGCCGTCGATCCCTTCGAGGACGATGAGTTTCCCGCGTGCCATGCGCGCGGCCAGTGTACCCTGCGCCGAACACCCTCGCAACGAAGGGGCCCGCCGTGGCTTCGCCGAGCCGCCGCGTTAGTGTTAACGTGGCAATGCGCGCGCGAACGATAATAAATTTTGAGGATAGAACTTACGTTACGCAAGCTAGGCGTCGCCATTTCGTATTTCGTTGCGATCCTCTACATCCTGTTGATTGTGTGGCCGTCTATTTACTGTTACCGGACTGGATGCAGGGGACCCGGCGAGCTCGATGCTTTTATGCCCGCCTTCTTTCTTGTTCCCTGGGGCGGAGTCGCTACGGCGTTCGCATTGCGCAACGCCATACAGCGCATCAGAAAAGGAGAATCGTGGTCTTGGGTTTTCTGGCCCGCCGCAATTGTTTTCGCGACGATGCTCCTCGCTACCATCGCCTTTATCGGGATCGTGATTTATTTCACCGCATTTCGCCGTCCTAGATCGGTGTCGCAGATCAAGTGGCACAGCCACTCTTGGTATGAACTTTGCCCCATATTCCCGAGTTGCTGGCGAGCCGCACGGCCTTCCGTCTGCAAGGCTCGCCGCGGATTCCTCTCTTCGCCTTGGGAGTCACGTTTAGCGCATCTATATTCGGTATGAGAGTCGGAGTCCCAATATGAAAAAGCCCGCTCGCGGCGAAATCCGCCTCTGCATCAGTCCACGCTTCTGCATTAATCAACGCGAAGATCAGGGAGCTGGGCGACTGGCGCGGCAAGACGCTCGCGAAAGTGCGCGAAATCATACACGAAGCGGATCCGGAGATCGTCGAAGAGTGGAAGTGGGCCAAGGCCACCTCGCCGGGAACTCCCGTCTTTTCCCACGGCGGCATCGTCTGCACCGGAGAGACCTACAAGAACGTGGTCAAGATGACCTTCGCCAAAGGAGCCGCGCTGAAGGACCCCGTCGGGCCTATTCAACTCCAGCCTCGACGGCAATGTCCGCCGCGCCATCGACATCCACGAATCCGACAAGATCGATGAGCCCGCCCTGAAAGATCTAATCCGCGCCGCCGTCAGCGCTAAATCTAGAGGGCCATCCGAAGCGCCAAGCCGAAGGGCAAGCCCAAGCCGAAGCCCCGCTAGACGTCCTGATTTTGAGCCTGTGGCACAGGCCACTCTTGGTCTTCGTGGTGCTCCTCAGGCTTTTTCTCAGTGGCACAGCCACTCTTGGCTGCGCGTCCTGCATTGGCCGATCGCCACTCGCACTCCCAGCCTCATGTCACCATCGGCTTGGTCACCACCGGCCCGCTCGTCCCGCGTTCGTATTCGTCGACGAACCGCTCGGTCCGCCTTCATCACGCACTTGTTTGCTTTGCCGGTCCCTCTTTGCTGACGAGTATTTCCAGTTCCTTGTCTTGCTTCTTCCAGCGCGCCTGTATCGCTCGTCCCCGTGCGTCACCATCAGAAGCTCGTCGCACGTAGACTCGTATCGAATCCCGTTCCTGCGGTCGAGGAAAGGTCGGCTCGGCCCCACATCCGCATAGCGCTATACGAGGTTCGACTCGCGTTCCTTGTCAAGATGCGCACTCTCAGGGAATACGCCGGGTCCTGTACGTCTTGGACAGCGGACGTTAACTTGAGCCACGCCTTGTTGACGAGAACTGGATCGACCAGCACCAGGGTCAGGAAAAGGGGCACCAGCGCCAGAAGCCGCATGGAAGTTCTCCTTTCGGAAGAAGTGATTTGTGTGCACAGCCGAATGCATCAGAGAATCCTCAGTGCTGCGCATTCTACACCCAAAAAAGCAAAACGCCCTTAGCCTCGCGTCTCCGGCGATATCGCCCGCCGGTCCGCTTTACTCGCGCGGTAGGAGGCCTGGCTGCTATTTTTGGGGTGTAGAATCCGCCGAACCGGAGGCAACGATGTCCGCGTTCGAGAGCGTCACCAAGTTGGCCAAAGAATGGTTGCCGAAACACTGTGCTACCGAACTGAAGTATCGGGATTCTCTGTCTGCATTCTTGCGCGAGCGACTTAAGGACGTAAAGCTCGAAACAGAGTATCGCCACAGCGGCACAACCATGGAGGGTCGATAGCCTCGCGGCTCCGGTTGGCACGATGCGCCGATCTGCTTTACTCGTGCGGTAAAATAGAACATGCTCGAATTTTGCGCAGAACCACCGTGTCCTCGTGTCGCAACTCCGTCCGCTTGGGCCGAGCTCGCCTTCGTTGCCCCACGAGGCAAGCGTAGCACTAACCCTCACAGAATGATACTCTTGCGCAAAAGCCACACATTCTCGGGCCAAACCTATCGGCAACTCCTTTGGAATGATAACGTTTACGAGAATGACGTTCGAGCAAAGTCTTTAATCGCACGAGCGAAGACCATAATTGGCCATAACTCTATTAGCATCTATAATATGTGCTCTCAAGAAGCGATTCTTAGTAAACCTTTTAGAATGACAACGTTTGCCAAGATGTCGATATAAGTGTCTTAGAATGACAACGTTTACAAAAAAGGTGGGGGGTGGGGGGCCTTCGCGCGAAAGTCATCTTCCGCGAAAAGGCTACCTACAGGATGCGCTTTTCGCGGTCAACAAAAGTCATCAGGAGCTTTCGCGCGTTAACTCTCCGCGCGAAAGTCATGGAGATCAGGAGCTTTCGCGCGTTAACAATGTCGTCGGGCCGCACTCTGCTGGCCATTCCCTCGGCATCTATATCCAGGTGCCTTTCTGCCAGACCAAGTGCACCTACTGCAACTTCCATACCGGAGTCGCTTCGCCCTCGGCCTACGCCCCGTACGCCCGCGCCGTCGATCGCGAAATCCGCAACTGGCGCGCCCTCCATAAAGCCGCCGGCCTGCACTCGGCTGACGGCCTTGTAGCCCAGGGCGCGCCGCCCTTTGGCGGCCCTGGGGATCTTACTTATTCGTCGTGTCCCCTTGCCGACACCATCTATCTCGGCGGCGGCACGCCCAGCCTCTTCGATCCCGCCGACCTCGCCCGCATCCTCGATGCCGTCCGTTCCCAATTCGGTGCTGGCCGCACGGGCTCTGGAGGAACGTGCACCGCAGAAGTTACCCTCGAGGCCGACCCGGAAACCATCACTCCTGCAAAGGCCGCCGCCTGGCTTGCCGCCGGCATCAATCGCATCAGTCTCGGCGCGCAGTCCTTCCACGACGCCGAACTCACAGCCGCCGGCCGCATGCACCGCCGCGAAGACATCTTCTGCCGCGATCAATTCTCTTCGCTCCGAAGGCTTCGCCAACATCAGCCTCGACCTCATCGCCGGCCTGCCGTATCAGACGCCCGCAAGCTGGCGCGACTCCCTCGACCAAGCCCTGCGCCTTCGCCCCGAGCACATCTCCATCTATCTTTTCGAGGTCGATGAAGGCAGCCGCCTCGGCAGGGAACTGCTCGCCGGCGGCGCGCGCTACTCCGCCGCGGCCGTCCCCTCCGACGACGCCATGGCCGACTCCTACGAATTCGCTTGCGAGCGCCTGGGCCAAGCCGGCTACGATCATTACGAAATCTCCAATTGGGCGCTGCCCGGCTTCCGTTCGCGCCACAATCTCAAATATTGGCGCCGCGAACCGTATCTCGGCTTTGGCGCCGGCGCGCACTCCTTCGACGGCCATTTCCGCTGGGCCAACGCCCACGATCCCGCCGCCTACGCCGCCGCCATCGAAAGCGGCCGCCTTCCCCTCGAGCAGCTCGAAGAGGTCACGCCCAAGCAGGCGCTCGACGAAGAGCTTTTTCTGGGATTACGCCAGCTCGATGGCATCGACCTCGCCCCCATCGAAGCTCGATATGGCGAAGCTCAATATGGGCGCAGCACAAGCGCAGTACAATAGGCTGGGAAAACGCATCGAAGAGTTGCGCGCTCAGGGCCTGGTCGAATGCGACGGCAGCCGCGTGCGCCTGGCGCCCGCCCGCCTAGCCGTCTCGAACGAAGTCTTCGTCGCCCTGCTGGACTGACGGACAACCCATAAAGGAGCTTGGCATGAATCCCATCTCCGCCACCCAAACCATCTCCGAGCCCGAACGCCAGCCCGCCGCCATCACCGCCGTCGACCTTCGCAGCGACACCGTCACGCGCCCCACGCCCGAGATGCGTCGCGCCATGGCCGAAGCCGTCGTCGGCGACGACGTCTACGGCGAAGATCCCACGGTAAACAAGCTGCAAGCCCGCGCCGCCGAAATCTTCGGCCGCGAAGCGGGCCTCTTCGTGCCCTCCGGCTCCATGGGCAATCTCGTCGCCATCAAAACCTGGACCCATCACGGCGACGAAGTCATCGTCGAGGAGCGCGGCCACATCCATCAATACGAGATGGACTCCATCTCCGCCGTGGCCGGCTGCATGCCGCGCACCACCTTCGTCGAGGACGGCATCCTCACCTGGGACCGCATCGAGCCGCTCATTCGCCCCAAGGGCGGCTTCCGCGCGCAGACCGCGCTCATCAGCCTGGAAAGCTCGCACAATATGGCCGGCGGCACGGTCTATCCGCCCGAAGTCAGCGACGACATCTGCGACCGCGCCCACGCCCTCGGCCTGCGCGTGCATCTCGACGGCGCGCGCATCTTCAACGCCGCCACGTATCTTCGCCGCGACGTGGCCGAGATCACGCGCAAATTCGATTCGGTCATGTTCTGCTTCTCGAAAGGACTCGGCGCGCCCGTCGGCTCCATGCTCGTCGGCTCGCGCGATTTTATCGACCGCGCCCGCGTCTATCGCAAACTCTATGGCGGCGGCATGCGCCAAGTCGGCGTCCTCGCGGCCGCCGGCCTGGTCGCGCTCGAAAAATCTCCCTCGCGCCTGCACGAGGACCACGCCAACGCGCGCTATCTCGCCGAAGCGCTCGCGCGCCTGCCGGGCATCCGCATCGATCTGAAGAAGGTGCAGACCAACATCATCATCTTCGACGTGAGCGGCACCGGCCGCACCGCCGCGGAAATTTCCGCCGCGCTGGCCAAGCGCAACGTGCTCGCCAACGCCACAGGCAAGCACGCCATCCGCATGGTCACGCACTGCGACGTCGACCGCGCCGCCATCGACCGTGCCCTGGACGAATTCCGTGCCCTCCTCTCCGCCGCGTGACGTGGCGCTGACGCCCAATATGGCGATGCGCTTACTTGGCGATGGTGTCATTCTGAGCGAAGTGGCGTGAGCTTTTTCCTACATCCCGCTGCGGGATGTCGCGCCACGCAGTCGAAGAATCCCTCATTCTTGTGAATTGGTAGACAAGAACAGGTGGGCGTTTGACGTGAAACTGCGAGCCACATTCAGGTGCCCGTTTTGTGGCGGGATCATCCCGAACACCGATCTGATCGTTGGCCAAACATTCGTCACATGCCCAACCTGCTCTCGCCAGTTGCAACCCGCCCGGCGGCAGCTTTATCTATCGGAACTTATCGCACTCACCGTCACAGGCACGGTCTGTCGAATTTACGGCCTGAGAGGCTTTTGGCTGGTTGCCGCAACGATCATTTTGTGGTTGCCGGTGTTCGCTGTTGAGGACTTCGTCTTTTGTCGGATCAGTTGCGCCGCGCTTCGAGCCCTACGTGCCGGAGAAACCGGACGCCCCGCGCGGCAATAATCCGTGAGTCGAGATGCTGTCATTCCGAGCGCAGCGAGGAATCTGCTTTTGGGTTTCGTTTACCTTCTCGCCCTCGCGTCTCGCTTACCGCATCCAACCGTGTGATCATTAATCTGCGAGCGCGAAGCGCGCTCTTCGAGGCCCAGCGTGGACTTCTCCTTCACCGACGAACAGAACCAGCTCCAGCGCACCGTGCGCGATTTCGCGCAAGCCGAAATCGCTCCGCACGTCATGGAGTGGGACGAAGCCTCGCACTTTCCCTCCGAAATCATTCGCAAGCTGGCCGATCTCGGCCTGCTCGGCGTCATCTTCCCGGAAACTTACGGCGGCGCAGGATTCGGCTATATCGAATACGCCATCGCCATCGAGGAGCTCGCCCGCGTCGATGGCTCCGTCGGGCTCATCGTGGCCGCGCACAATTCGCTCTGCACCAACCACATCTACAAATTCGGCACCGAGGCGCAGCGCGAAAAATACGTTCTGCCTCTCGCTCAGGGTAAAAAACTCGGCTGCTGGTCGCTCACCGAGCCCGAAGCCGGCTCCGACGCCGGCGGCACGCGCACCATGGCGAAGCACGCACGCGGCGGTTGGGTGCTCAACGGCGCGAAAACCTTCACCACCAACGGCCACTACGCCGACGTCTGCGTGGCCATGGCCGTCACCGACCAGGGCAAAGGCCCGCACGGCATCTCCGCCTTCATCATCGAGAAGGGAACGCCCGGCTTCCGCCCCGGCAAAAAAGAAAACAAGCTGGGCATGCGCGCCAGCGACACTTCCGAAGTTGTGTTCACCGATTGTCTGGTGCCGGAGGAAAATCTGCTGGGCAAGCAGGGCGATGGCTTCGTGAACAGCCTGCAAATCCTCGATGGCGGACGCATCTCCATCGCCGCGCTGGCGCTGGGGATGGCTCAGGGCGCCTGCGACGCCGCCACCAAATACGCGCAGGAACGCAAGCAGTTCGGCAAGCCTATCGGCGAGTTCGAGGCCATTCAGTTCAAGCTCGCGGACATGGCTACGGAGATCGCCGCTTCGCGCGGCCTGGTCTACCGCGCCGCCTGGCTCGCCGATCGGTCCACCGCCACGCAACGGCGCGATTCGTTATACCAAGGAGTCCAGCATGGCCAAGCTCTACGCCAGCGAGACCGCCGTGCGCGTGGCCAACGAAGCCGTGCAGGTCTTCGGCGGCTACGGCTTCATCAAGGATTATCCCGCGGAGAAGTATTACCGCGACGTGAAGCTCTGCACCATCGGCGAAGGCACCAGCGAAATCCAGCGCCTGGTCATCGCCCGCCAAATCCTCGGGAAATAATAAGGCGACGCGAGCGGAGCACTGCGCTTGTTGACGCCGCTGCCAGCACAAGCGTAGGCTGGCCGCATACCCCAAAACCCTTCTATGGAGGAATAGCTATGGCCACTTCCACCATGACGGCCGAAGTGAAACATTTCACGGGCTGGGCTGTTGCAATAAGCGTGCTGATGATCGTTGCCGGGATTCTGGCGATTGGACTCCCGCTCGCCGCAGGGCTCGCCGTCAATCTTGTAGTCGCCTGGCTGCTGGTATTTGCAGGAGTCGGGCATCTGTGGTTTGCCTGGGAACTGCGAAAAATCGGCGGGATGATTTGGCAGTTGCTCCTGGGCGTGCTCTACGTCGGAGTCGGCGTATACCTGCTGGCACATCCGGTGGCAGGTCTGCTCACGTTGACGCTGGCGCTGGCCATCTACCTGTTTGTCGAAGGCGTGCTGGAGCTGATTCTGGCGTTTCAACTGCCTGCGGCACAGGCTCGCGGATGGCTGGTGCTGGACGGCATCGTCACGTTGATTCTGGGCTTCCTGATTTGGAGAACCTGGCCGGTGAGCACCGAGTGGGCCATCGGAACCCTCGTGGGCATCAGCATGATTTTCAGCGGCTCGACGCGGCTGATGCTGTCGCTGGCCGCGCGCAAGCTAGTAAACAAGCTGCCCTGACATTTCCGCGGGCGATGCTTCGCCCACACCAACAAAATTAACTCAGCGCGGGCCTACGCGCTCAGGTGGGCGCGGAAAAAGTCCATGAGGGCGCGGCCGCTGCCCGCGTTGTCGCGGCTGCCGCGGCCCATATGCGCGCCGTCGGCAATCAACCGAGCGGTCTTGGGCTCGCCGTGTTCGAGCAGCAGCTGAATCTCCCGCGGCGAGATCCAGGGATCTTTTTCGCCGTTGATCATGATCATGGGCGCGCTCGGTTTGTCGAGCCAGCCTTGCTCCATGAGAGACAGCGCCGGAGCGGTGCGCACCAGTTCGGCATAATCCTTCACGTGATTGCTGTAAATCATCGAATCGAGCAGTGGCCAGAAGTACGTCTTCTCGTTTTGCCGGCCGCGCAGCCAATCTTCCTGCCAGGTGTAGTGAATCGGCCCGCCCAGCTGCGCCGCGGCGCGAATGCGCTTGGGTTCGACGTAAGCCATTTTCGCTCCCCAGTATCCGGCATAGCTGCGGCCGATGAAGCCGAGCCGCCGCGCGTCCAGGTCCTGGCGCGTAAGGAGAAAATCGATGGTGGTGATGTACAGCCGTTCGGCGTCCGGCGTATTCCACACCGGGCATTCCCCCGCGCCCGGCATGTCCATGGAAAAGGAAGCCGCGCCGATGCCCAGAATGTCTCGGGTGTCGCGATCTTCCTTGTAGACGTCCACGCCGCCGGTGGCGATCACCACGGGCGGACGCGTGACGCCCGCGGGCTTGCGCAGATAGCCGATGATCTCCTGGCCCTCGAAGGGAATCGCCACGCGCTCCATCGGCGGGTCTTGCGAGCGCGCCGCCTTGAGATACGTTTCGATGCACTTGCGGTAAGCCGCCTGCTTGGCGGGATGATTGATCACCGGAAATTTCGCGATGCTGTAATAGACGGAGGCTTTCTCGTAGGCCTTGCTGGCCTCTTGCATCTTGCCCTGCGATTCGAGTCCCTCGGCCTGACGCTCGTAGGGCACGGCCAGCTTGGTCCACGCCGCGACCCAAGGTTCGGCGTCGAGGCTGGTCATGCGAGCGAAGACGGCTTTCACCACTTCGGGATCGACGCCGCGATTGATGAACTCGCCGAGCCGCATCTTGGCACCGTCCGCATAGCTCGGATCGGTGAAGGGATTCACGTCCGCGGTCGCGCCGGGCGCCGGGTTAGGAGAAAGCTCGCGAGGCTCACCGGCCCAAGTCGTGTTGGCCGAACCGCTCAGCATCAGCCCGGTACTCGCGGCGGCAATTTCCAGGAACTCTCTGCGAGATGATTTCGGCATGGCGCAACTCCGTTTCTTTCGCGTTACAGCAATTGAGGACAGTATCGGCTATGTTACCAAAACTGACGCCCCTAGATTTCAATGTGCTAGGATTTTGACTCCGCGATGCACACCTACTCTGTGGCACTGAGGATCTGCGGCGCCGAATTAGACGCAGCCGAGGTGTCAGCTAATCTGAAACTTAAGTCGACGCAAACCAGGGTCATTGGCCAACCCCGTTTTTCGACTAATTCCGTATGGGACGAGTCGATGTGGGAGTATGAAGTGCGACCTACTAAGGATAAGGTTGTGTGGGATTCACTTGAAGATGGCCTGCGGGCGATCTTTGCGGCATTTGTTTCACGCGAGGAAGCACTGCGAAAATATCAGCAACGGTACAAAGTCTTCTTGTGGTGCGGGCATTTTTCGACGAGCTTCTGTGGCGGCCCGACATTCTCTCCTCGATTGCTGAAAGAGCTGGCCGACTTCGGTGTTGAGCTAATCCTAGACAGTTACTTTTCCGACGAGCCGGAGGCTAAATAGCAGGTCCGCCCGCCACGTTCATCTCCCGGCGGATTTGCCGGCGGCTGCGGCTTCCGTCGTGCCGTGCATGAGGCCGTCGCGGATGCGGAGCTGGCGCTCGGTCGCGCCGGGCGCTTCCTGCACGTAGTAAACCTGCGGCACGCCTTGCACCGCGGACGCCTTGCTTTGGCTTAGCATCCCCAGCGTGAGCCCCGCGCGCGCGAGCAGATCGGCGAAGGGCATTTCGTCCGTGCCGCTGACGTAGCGCTTGAAAAAATCCGCGAAATCGGTGCTTCCCCCAAAGCGTGCTGCATTCACCTCGGTGTCGGGTTCGACGCCGGGCGCGGCGTTGGGGGCCGAGCCGGGTTTGGCCTCGCCCACGGCCTCGTCGCGCACCACTTCCTCCACCGCGCGCTCCACGCCGGCGCTATCGTCGTAATAGCGACCGCGCTCGGCGTACTCCCGATTCATGCGCCGCATCACGTCGTCGAGGCTGGCGCGATTATCGGTGGCATCGCGAATCAAAATGTCCAGCGCCACGCCCAGCAACTGGCCCTTGTTGTAGTACGAGATGCTGAACTCGGGCCGGTTGTACAAGCTGTATTTGTCGAGCCAGGTGTCCAGGCTGGACTCCTCGGCGCTCTGCCAGGCGCGCGCCGGGCGCGATTCGAGTTCGTTGATCTGCTTGCCCAGGTCGGCCAGAAACTGCGCGTGGCTCCAGAGCCCGGTACGCACCAGCGTATAAGCCGCATAGGTGCTGGTGACTCCTTCGGCGAACCACAGCGCGCGCGTATACATCTCCCGCGTGTAGTCCACCGGCTCCAGCGTCTGCGGCCGGATGCGCTTCACGTTCCACAAGTGGAAAAATTCGTGCGCGCTCACGTTGGCCAGTTGCGCGAAGCTATCCACCGAAATGGCCGTGCAGTTGGCGTGCTCCATTCCGCCGCCGCCGTAATTCGGGCCCACGTGCAGGAAAAAAGTGTACTCGGAGAAGGGCGCGCCGCCCATCAGAGCGGTTTCATAGTTCACGATCTGAGAGAGTATGAGCGTGAGCGCGTTGTGATTGGTACTCTCCCCGTGATAGACCACGCGAATCGTGCGTCCCGCCGCCTGCCCGCCGCCCGCGAAGGTCCACTCGTCGAATTGGCCGATCTCGACTGGCGCGTCCACGAGCGCATCGTAGTTGGGTGCAACAAAGTTGGGTGCGTCGAATGCGTCCCCGCCGGGTGCGCCTTGTCCGGCGAGTTTTGTCTGGCAGAAGTTCGACGGCCGTGCGCCAATCCCGCGGCACGTCGGTGAAATGCACCGCGTCATCCTCGCCGCGGCGCTCCGGCACATAGCAAAGGATCATCGCCAGATTGATGAAGGCGTGGTCGCCATCGAGCTGCGTGTCGAAGGGGCCGGGCTCGTCCCAGAAGACCCCATACTGGATGCGAAGGCCGGAGATGGCCGAGCCTCGCGAGTACGTGTCGATCTGCCAGGTGCCCTTGTCGAGACGGCGCACGGGCAGGGAATTGCCCGCCGCGTCCGATGCGCGAAAGTCGGTGACGCGCGCGCCGAAGTCGCGAATCTGGTAGAGCGCGTTCCACGCCGGCATTTGCACCGTCACGTTGCCTTGCGCGCCCTGCATGACCGGCACAGTCATGGTGACGTGAAACTGGTGCCGCTCAGGATGCGCGAGGGAAACGTCATAGCGAATCGTGGCCCGCGCCGGCGCGGGCGCGACGAGTACAAGGACGAGTGCAAATGCACAAACCGACGACCAGAAAGAGCAGGAGAGATTCTTCGCTCCGCTCAGAATGACAACGAAGGGCATTGGAAGCTGTGAGTGCGGGGACGCCGTCGCGCCGCAACGAGCGCCGTCGGGGTTACCGGCGCGCGGCGGGTTCACGCGCGCTGGGACGACGGAGCGGTTGTTCGCGTCGAGAGCAGGGCGAGGAGCTTGTCGCATAGTCCGTCGAAACTGCCGTTCGAGAGCACCAATATGATATCGCCCTCGCGCGACTCCTCGGCCAGAAATTCCGCTATTTCGCCGGCCGAACCGAGCGCCTCGCCGCGCCTTCCAGCCGCGCGCACGCGCTCGATCACGCGCTCTGGCGAAAGCCGCTCCGCTTCCGAGAGCAATTGCGCGCGATTCACCGGACCCAGCACGGCGCCATCGGCCATCGCGAGCGCCCCGGCGAGATCGTCCTCGAACACGCGCCGCCGCATGGTGTTCGAGCGCGGCTCGAACGCCACCCACAGGCGCCGCCGCGGCCAGCGCGTGCGCGCCGCCTCGATGGTGGCGCGAATGGCCGTGGGATGATGCGCGAAATCGTCCACGACGGTGACGCCGCCCGCTTCGCCGCGAATTTGCATGCGCCGGGCCACGCCGCGAAAGGTGCGCAGCGCCTCTTCGATCGATGCGCGCGCGATGCCGCGGCCATCGGCAATGGCGATGGCCGCGAGCGCGTTCAGCACATTGTGCCGCCCCGCCATGGGCAGCTCGATGCGCGCGCGTTCTTGGCCCTGGCGAGCGGCGCGAAAGTGCGTGGCGCCTTCAGCTGAACTCCAGATCGCCCGCGATCCAGAAATTGTCGCCGCCGAATCCGTAGGTCTCCACGGGGCAAAACGCTTTCGCCACCACCCCGCGCACCGTGGCGCTTTCTCCCCAGCAAACGATGCGACCGCGCCGCGGCACCAGATTCACCAGCCGCCGGAATTGCAGCTCGATGGCCGCCAGGTCGGCGTAAATATCGGCGTGATCGAACTCAAGGGATGTGACGATCAGATCGTCGGGGCGGTAGTGCAGAAACTTCGGCGCTTTGTCGAAAAACGCCGAGTCGTACTCGTCGCCTTCGACGATGAACTCCTTGCCGCCGCCGAGTCCATAGCTCTTTCCGAAGTTTTCCGCCACGCCGCCGATCAGAAAATCCGGCCGGCGTCCGGCCACCTGAAAGATCCAGGCCAGCAGGGAAGTAGTGGTGGTTTTGCCGTGCGTGCCGGCCACCACCAGCGAATCGTGTCCCGGCAGGAAAAACTCCTGGATGGTTTCGGGAAGCGAGCGATAGGGAATTTTATTGTCGAGGACGAACTCCAGTTCAGGATTGCCGCGCGAGATGGCGTTGCCGATGACCACCAGGTCCGGCCGCGGCGCGAGGTTCGCTTCGGCGAAGCCGTTGTTCCAGCGAATGCCCAATTTTTCAAGCAGCGTCGATGCCGGCGGGTAGACGCCCGTATCCGATCCGCTCACGCGGTAGCCGCGTTCGGCCAGCATCCCCGCCAGCGGCGCCATGGCCGCGCCGCCAATGCCGATCAGGTAGATGGATTCGATGTCCCGGTCAATCATGTGCCGTCCGTCCCCACACGCAGAACTGGCGTATGGGGCACAACGTGTCTAACCTCCCCGTTGTAATTGGTGCTTGGCAACTAGTCCGACAACAAGTGCAACCACTACCAGCCCCATTCCAATCTCTCCAAGGAATGAAGAAGCACTACCTCGTTGCGAGTGAGATAAACAACGTGACCGTGAGTGTCCAATGTGAACAGTCGGCCTAGGTCAGGCTGCGTGGATGTAGGGCGGCTATAGGCATACTGCATCCAGAGAGAAAGAAAGCCAAACCAAAAGAATAATCCGGCAATCGCTACTACTCGCACGAACCACACCACAACTTTAGAAGGTTCTCGTGCCGCTACTGAACTGCTCATTCCGCTCGCACCGCTGGTTCGAGGATTTCCAGCCGGCCTTCGCCGGCCGCGTGCAGCCGCGCGCGCACGCCCATCGGCAGCGTCAGCATGGGCCGCGTGGTATGCCCGAACGGCGCGCCAAAGACGATCGGCACGCGCAGCGGCGTTAGGATGCGCCGGCAAACGTCGCGCACGGAAACCGTGCTTCCCGCTGGCGTCTCGCAATCCGGGAAATCTCCGAGGAGAATACCGCGCACGCCGCGAAATTTCCCCGCTTGCATGAGATGCACGAGCATGCGATCCAGATGATAGGGCTTCACCCCGCGATCCTCGAGAAAGAGGATCGCGCCGCGCGTGTCGAACTCCCACGGCGTGCCCAGCGTGGTTTCGACGAGCGTGATGCAGCCGCCCAGCAGCAGGCCGGAGGCTTCGCCGCGCGAGAGCGGCTCGCCAGCGAGCGCAACCGTCCACGATTTGCGCTTGCCTCCCGAGGCGTCGAGAAATGAGTTGAGATCGTATCCCGAGGCGTTCCCCGCGCCGTGGTCCCATCCGGCCGCGACCATCGGGCCGTGCAGCGAAGTCCAGCGCAGCTTTGTCCAAAGATACGCCTGCAATATGGTGACGTCGCTATGGCCGACTAGGAGCTTGGGCCGCAGCCCGCGCGGCAATCGCAGCTGATCCAGCAGCGTGGCCGTGCCGTACCCGCCGCGCGCGCAAATCACCGCGCTCACGTCGGGATCGGCAAGCGCCGATTCCAGCTCGGCCTTGCGCCGCGCCAGCGAGCCGGCGAAGTATCCGTCGGGGCGCATCGCCGCGCCCACGCGCGGGCGATAGCCCAGCCGATCCAGTTCGGCCAGGCCGCGGCCGAGCGCTGCGCGATCGGCGGGGCTGGCCGTGGAGACCACGCGCACCAGCGCTCCAGGCGCCAGCGCCGGAGGCTTTTCAACGGCGCCGCCGGGGCCGTGCGGAGAACCCTCGCGAGAATTTGATTTGCGCGATCGAGGCAAGGCGCGAGTATACAACGCCGCTCGCCGTGGCGAACGCGTCCACCGCCGCGCCTGACGCCATTCCGTCAACGCGCTGCGGCCCGAGTTCTCAGTGTGAAAAAACAACGCTAAGTGCTTGCGCCGAGTGTGGCGTGAGGAGCGTCAGAGAAACCGGCACAGCTTCCATCCCTATTTCTCGAAGCCCTCAAAACTTTGGTTTTCCTCGCAGATGTGCTCGATGATCTCCCAGGTGGGATGCAGCCCATATCGCAGCGTCGCGTTCCAAGGCTTGGGATAAGCCTTGGGATCGTCAAAGGTAAAATCGATCTGCAAGGTCTTCTGGTCCACGCGGCGGATGCGCTCGGTGATGTGTATCTCATCGCTTTCGGGATGGCCCACGCGATCCAGCCAAATCTTCCCGTTCAGGCCCACGGTATCCACCACCAGCGTGTCTCCTTCCCAGTGGCCGATGGAGTCGCCGTCGTAGGTCGGCGTCAGGTCGTCCGGGTGCTTGCGGCCGTTGGTGTAAATGTGACGCACAAAATGATCGTATTCAAAAAGCTCGATCACTTCCGTGGGCGTCTGCACGATTTGAAAAGGGAAGACCTGCAGGTAGATGTAGGGCATGCCCGGCGGAAAGCACTTGTAGACCTGGTCGTTGGTTTGGCTGAGGAGCACGCCTCGCGGTCCCTGCGAAGGCTTGGCGGCTTTGAACTGTTCTTCGCCCCAGGCCGTCATCGGCGGGTCTCCCTTGGCGAACGAGGAAAAATCGTACGGGCTGCGCAGCGCGTTCCACACTCCAGTAAGGTCGTGCGGAGCCCGCGCTCGGCGCGCTGGCCGCCGCTCCCTGAGCGGCAGGGCGAGCATCCGTTTGCGCCAGCAGTGCGGACGAAAGAGCCAAGCTCGCCAAAACGGTTACGAGCGCCACCTGCAATCGACTCGGCATCTCGAATCCCTCCTTTTGTACTCGGAGAGACTATCGCATTGAGGCATCCGGCGTCAAGCCTCGCACTCGGCTGCAGGACCGTCTCACTCACGCAAGGCGCCCAATTTAGATATTGTACCGCTTCGGCTTCAGCTCCGATTGACACGCGAGGGCGGCCCACGTATGTTTGCGCAGCAATCATTGAAGTCGCAAAGCGCGCCTCGCGAACCTGAATCGGCAGATTCAGGGGTCGGGTCCAGCCGCCAGCGCGCACTGAGATCGTTTCGGGAGGACTGAATGAAGCTTCTGCTTTACGCCTTATTTGCCAGCTTGATGCTCGTCCCTGTGATGCAGGCAGCCCCGCAGCAACAAGCCCCCGCGCTGCCGCCCGGCTGGGCTTTTCCTGTGGCGGATAAGGTGCAACCTCCGCGCGAGGATCCTAATACCCCGGTAAAGGTGGCGGGCAGCAGCAAGAGCTATACCGCGAAGCAGGTGGACGACCTCATGAGTCCCCCGGATTGGTTCCCCGAAGACCATCCCGCCATGCCGGGCGTCGTCGCCAAGGGCCAGGGCGACGTGCGCGCCTGCGACTCCTGCCATCTGCCCAATGGAATGGGCCACCCGGAATCCGCCATCGTCGCCGGCTTCACCGCGACCTACATCATGCGCCAGTTGGACGAGATGAAGAGCGGCGCCCGCAGGACCGGCGGCATCATGGATCAGATCGCCAAGGCCATGTCGGACGAGGACGTGCGGCAGACCGCGGAATATTTCGCCTCGCTCAAGCCCTTCCCCTACATCAAGGTGGTCGAAGCGGAGATGGTGCCGAAGAGCTACGTGGCCCAGGGGGGCATGCGGCTTCCTCTTCCCGCCGGAGGCGAGGAACCGCTGGGGCATCGCATCATCGTTCTGCCGGAAGATCCGGAGCGAATCATGGCTCGCGATACGCATGGCTCCGGGACCATCGCTTACGTTCCGCCAGGAAGTCTTGCGCGGGGCAAGCAGTTGGTCCTCATGGGAGGCCCGGGCAAGACCGTGGCATGCACCTCCTGCCACGGAGAGTCGCTCAAAGGGAATCGCGATGGGCGACGTGCCGCGCATCGCCGGCCTTCAGCCGATCTATATCTTCCGCCAGCTGTATGACATTCAACACTGGACCCGCGGAGGAGACGCCGTCTCGCTGATGAGAGCCCCGGTGGCGGATTTGTCCGAAGACGACATGATCGCCATCGCCGCTTACGTAGGCTCGCTCGCCCCGTAGGAATCGCCGAATTCTCGTCAGCGTGATGCAGGCCACTAGCCAGAAGCTTGGGGAAACTGCTGGCCGCCAAGCCATAATGGAATAGGGAGGATTGATGCCACTCAAGCAGATTTCGGCAATCATTCGCGCAGACATGCGGGAAACGGTGGAGCGCCGCCTCAAGGGTTTCGGTGTCGCGGGTATCACGGTCACTACCACGAAGGGCTTCGGCGAATATGCTGACGTCCTTGTAGCGCCGGGTGGAACGTTCGCTTCCGCTCGGATCGACATTTTCATCGACGAGGAGCACACGCAGCAGGTTGTTGATGTCGTCATGGACGCTGCCCATACTGGGACACCGGGTGACGGCATCGTCGCGGTTCTACCTGTCGATAAGCTCTATCGGATTCGAGATCGAAAGGAATTGATCTCGATGGGCCTTTTGAGAACGTAGCTGGGCAGTCCGATTTTTCTCAACGTCGCGCATGTAATGCCAAGTCTTGATAAACGGTGTTCCCGCCAGATGGCTTTCCGAGCGGTCACTTTCACGAACCGCGGCTTGTCAGGGTTTGGGATCTCCTGCCGGCCTTAGGGCGCCTTCGTCTTGGCCGCTTTCTCTTGTGTGGGGAAGACGCGGACCTGCGGCGGCGGCGAAGTGACCGCAGCGAACGATTCCCCGATCCTCTGACATCCGAACTGGCAGAACTTGGATTTGGGTCCCACTGGACGCCTGCGAATCAGTCCTTGGTACCCCAGATTCCGAAATCCCATGACGATAAGGTGGGTGATCTCAAAGGGTCGTTGCAACACCACCCTGGAGTTTGGAACGAGGCTTCGCTACACCCGATTCTCTGTCATCGGCATCCGACTGGCCTGAGGTGTAAATAGAAACCCCGTCCGGCAGATGGTACCGAACGGGGTCCACTTTACCGGGGTCTCATTGCATCGAACTCTGCCTGCAAGCAGATTAAGTTCAACTTAAGCCGCACATTCCTAAAATTCTTTCGGGTTAGGTCAAAATCGGTGGTTGCGCTAGATCTCTCAATGTAATTTACGATCTCGTTGTTCAAATCGACAGATTCGTTGCTTTCGCTCTGAACGAGGTGAGCCGATGGAGATTCCGCTCGTTACCCTCTACATCGAAGAAATGAAAGCCATGATGCGCGGACGTTTCGCATGGCTCGGCGCGGGTGTTCTCCTTCTGCTCGTCGGCGGCGTCGCCACCGTCGGCACGCAGGATACTTGGCTCGACGGCTATGGCATCATCGCCTACTTCCTGGTGCCGCTGACGTTCATTCCGCTCGCGGCGGTTGCCCTCGCCAGCCCCCGGGCTAACCGTTTCGTCGAAAGCGTATTCACGGCTCCCGTGGAGCGCCGCGACTGGTTGATGGCCAAGGTCCTCGTGGTTCTAACGCTTGCCGCCGCCTATTACGTCGCGCTTGTACCCATGATGCTGGTCTATATCCATCACGTGGGCGTGCCTCTGCTCCTGAAGCGGCTCCTGATCTGGGCCCCCGGCCTGCTCTTCATTAGCGTCGCGATAGGCACGCTCATTGGCGTACTGTTCATCGGCGAAAGCATCGCCGCGCCGGCGGCCACGGGCATGGGAGTGCTTCTCGCCTATGCCGGATTTACGCCGCTCCAGGAGCTACTGGTCGCGCAGGCCAACGGCGCGACGCGAACCGGCCATCTCACGCTGGCGAGCCCCGCAGTGCTGCTCAAGAACGCCCTTGGTTTCACGCTCGTCGCTGCAAGCATCCCTGCCACCAGAACGCGCACCTGGATCAGCCTGGGCATTGTGGTTGTCGGCGCACTTGTGCTGGCCGTGTGGGTGTTTCTGCGGGCGCAGGGTGTGGAGACCTGGGAGGCAAGCGCTGCCCAGCGCTGGATCATCGCGTTCGCGATTGCCGCCCTTGTCCTCGTGCCCGTTGCCGTCGCCGATACGAACTACGATTCCCCGGCTCCTCCACGAACCAACGCTCCGGCGATTCAGGGACTATTCGCGCGCGTGGGCAGCAGCCTTGCTTTGACCTCGCCCGGCGGCCAACCCACCGCGCGGTGTTGCAGCACGATTCTCAATCGTGATGAATGGCCGCCGCTTGCGACCGACGAGCCCTCGCGGCGGGACCTTTTGCTTCTGCTTCCGGTCGATGCCACGCAGCGAGTCTCCGACCTCCACATTCAGGTTACCGGCGAAAGCGGATTGATTGCGGCCGCCGATCCGTCTGCGCTCGCTCCAGCGCCCGAAGCTCTCGAGACCCGCACCTATCTGCCGGATTTCGGCCCCGCTGCTTCCGACGGTCACCGCGTCCTCAACGGATGGATTGCACGTGTCCCCGTCACGTTGACTCCGACCAAACCGTGGGACATCGGCGGCGACCGCTATCCCTTGCGCGTCACCGCTAGTTATTCCGTTTCGGGAGACACCCGACCACGAACGTTCAGCGCACGCGCTGCCGTAGATGCTCAGGTAGGAAACGCAATCTACGAAATGGGAATCGCCTCCGTGATTCTGCCGCTCATCTGTTTTGGCGCAGCCTTCAGGCGCCAGAGGCAAACCAAATGAGCGCGCCAAACGACTATGCCGTCGAGACCGTCGGACTCACGCGGCGCTTCGGTGACTTCGTCGCGCTCGACCGCGTTACCCTGCAGATCCCCAAAGGATACGTCTACGGTTTTCTCGGCCTGAACGGCGCCGGGAAGACTACAACCATTCGCATCCTTACGACGCTCCTCCCGCCCACGGAAGGCACCGCCAGGCTTTGGGGTCATGACGTGATGAAGGAGCCGCTAGCCGTGCGGCGGCTGATAGGACTTGTCAGCGACGAGACCAGCGAGAGCCAATCGGGTTGGACAGCTCGCGAGTACCTTTCCTACTTCGCTCGCATTCGCCGTCTGCCGAATGGGGATGAGGAGGTCGAGCGCATCCTGGACGACGTAGGCCTTGAGCCCAAGTTTCGTCATAAGTTGATCGGCACCTACAGCACGGGAATGAAGCGCAGGGTCGAGATCGCGCGGGCGCTCATGGGTGGCCCGAAGGTTCTCTTCCTCGACGAACCGACCCGCGGCCTGGATTTGCCGGCCAAACGCGACATGTGGAACCTTTTGCGACGCCTCGCGGCCAGAGAACGTGACCACGTTTCTCAGCAGCCACGACGCGCAGGAAATCCGGAGCCTCTGCAGCCAGATCACCGTGATTGCCAAAGGCCGGCTTGTTTACACCGGCGCCACGCAGGAACTTGGCAACGACATTGATGCTTTCGAGGAGCGCCTCGTCGAACTCCTGACAAATTTGTCGCCAAGCGAACCTGCCGGCTTTCATTTCCGCGCTCAGTAGACCGCAGGAGGCTTGCTTCTCGGCTTCTAGATGAGCAGCCATAGGTCCTGAGAAACGGTGTGCTCGGCAACTGGCTTTCCGAGCGGCTTCTTTCCCGAAAGGCGAGTTGTCAGGGTTCGGGATTTCCCGCCGGCTTTATGGTGTCCCAGCCCCTTTGCTTCCCAGAATAGTATTCTTGCAGGGGCTCATGATCGAGTGAGAGCGTCCAACGGCGAGGCGCCGAAGTCCACGGTTTCGTGAGCGCTTTGGGATCCTCGATCGTCACCGGGAGGGGCAAGCCAAAATGAAAATTCCCCACCCTCCGCGGCGTTCGCGAAGGGTGGGGAAGGGTCAACTAATCTGGCGAAGACAACAGGCAACTACTACCGGTTGACCGGGCCGTGGCAGACGCCGACGCCCGTGTCCTTGTAAGCAGGCCCACCGGTTGTCTGTGCAGGATCCTTCAGTGCCGACTCGAAATCCCACGCGTAGCCGTTCGGATTGAGCGTCAGGCCCATCACGCCCCAGAACTGCCCGCTTGATGCCTCGAGATTCTCTGAGTTGAAGTTATTGTTGCCGCTAGGATCGGAGGCTGTGCCGGTTGTGGCGACCGCATCGAGCGTCTCGCCGCCGGTACCCACGATGAATTCGCGTATGCCCTTCCTTGGATCGGACTTCCCGGAGGGGTCCAGGGGGCGGTAGCGGGCATAGAGGTGGTCGTGTCCGTTCAGCACCAGGTCGGCTCCGTACTGGTAGAGCAGTTGCCAAAATGCCTGAGCGGTGATGCCCTCTTCGCCGAGGCCGTTGGCAGCGCTGAACGTGGGCTGGTGCCAGTAGGCGGCTGTGCACGCGGAATGATTCTCCGCGAGATCCTTTTTCAGCCATTCGAGTTCGGCGGCAAGCCAGGAGCCTGTGTCCGAGCAGCTGCCCGGCTGTGTCTCGCACTCGATATTCAGCGAGATCAGATGCCACGCGCCCAGATTATAGGAATACCAGCCATCTCCGACCCCCACGGGGCCCCCCGCCGGTACTGTGTTTCCGAGTCCGCCCGTTTCCTCGAAGTGCCCCGCCTGTCCATCCGCATACGGCACGGGTTGGGTGAAGGTACCGCCGGTGTCGGGGTTGTTGGCGATCGTAGCCGTCATTATGGATCCATCGGCATTGTGCTGGACGCCGTTGAAGTAGGAGAAGTAGCCGTAGCCGGCAACGCCGACCGCGCCGTGCTCGACATAAAACTCATGGTTGCCAGGCGCAGGCCGGGTAATCAATTTGAAAGCGCCATACGTCAATTCGTACGAGTTCTCAAAGTCCGAATATTGGCCTACCTGGTATTGCTCATCTCCGACGAGCGCGAGGATGTCGGGCTTCATATTCTCAATCTGCTTGGCAGTGGCCGCCTGGGATGCGAACAGATTCTGGGCGGTGTCCCCGACGCAGTTTTCCCCCGCCTTCTCACCACTGGGCTCCGTCTCGCCTGGCTGGCAGGCGACGTCGCCAACCACCGCCAGCACGGGAGGCCGCTCCAGCTTGTTGTACGGCCAGGGATTGTCGTTCGGCGCTGAATTGCCGTTCAACCACGAATTGTCGAAGTGCCACGAATCGTCGTCGTGCCGAGCATTGTCGTTCGAGTTTCGGTCCTGTGCCTTGGCCCCGGCCGCTAATGCCAGCAACGAGGCCGCCGCTCCCATGAGCACGACCGCTCGAAACCTTCCCCCGATCATCTTCATGCCTTTCCTCCCGTTTGGACTTGCGGTTGGATGGTTGCAAAACGGGGGAATTTATCCCCTCAATATTTCCGCGTGTATGTCGGATATGTGAAAAAGCCGTAACACGGATGATTGGGGGGGCTTATAGACCATCGGCAAAACGGAATGCTCGGAGGCACAACCGTTGGCTTCGCGAAATCGCTGCCGTGCGCTTAAGCGTAGCGAAACAGCGCCTTGAAACCAAAGTCCATGTGCTGCTGGATATGGCAGTGAAACAGCGTGAGGCCCGGCTGGTCGGCCACCAGATCCACGGCGGCGCGTCCAAATTCGGGAACGATCACCGTGTCCTTCATGATGCCAGCTGGTCGGCTTGCCGTTGATCTCGACAAGCTCGAACAGGTGCCGGTGGATATGCACCGGATGGCTGTCGTCACTGCGATTGTGAAACACCAGCCGGTAGCGGCCTCCCTGCCGGAAAACGAATTCCCGTTCGTGCGGATATTCCTTGCCATTGACGAGCCAGTGATTGATCCCATGGGGCCCGCCCGGCACTTTTTCGAAGACCATGTCGACGGTCTGGTCTGGCGCGGGATGAAGAGCGGGCTTGCCGAAGATTGCGTATAGTCCCAGCGCGCGTTCGGAGGCGGAAGCCAAATCGCGCGCTGCTGCTGCTGATTGGCGTACTCCACCACGATGCCCATGCCGGATTGCCGCGCGACATCGCGCACCTCGCCTAAAATCCAAACGCCCGGCTCATTCATCTCCACGATCGCGTCCACCCGCTCACCGGGGGCGATCTCAATCACGCCGACCAGCTGAGGCGCGGGCACAGGATTGCCGTCGAGAGCGATCACCTGAAACTTGTGGCCGGGCAAAGCCACGCGATGAATTTGCGAAGCGCTGGCATTGAGCAGGTGCATCAGGATGCGCTGGCCTGGCCGCACGCGGAGGGGCTCCCCCGCGCCCAGCACTTTGTCGTTAATCGAGTAGAGAGGGGCGCTGACTTCGAGCCCGTCGGGACGCGGGTCTGGCTTGGCCGGCTTTTCGGGCATCGGAGCAGTGGGATCCGGCTGCTCCTCGTCCGGGTCCACCGTGGTCAGATAAGGCTGCCATTCACGCAGCGCCAGAAAGACCTCCTGGTCGTAGCCTCCGGGGTCGTTGGCCGAATCGATCATGAGAAATCCGAACTGGCCGGTGTAGGCGCCGCGATGCAGATCCATCATCGCCGTCGGTGTGCGAGTGGTACCAGCGCGAACCCGCCGGTTTAGCGATGAATCGATAGCGCCGGCGGCCATGCGGGGTACCGGGGGCGTGCCTTCTTCCTCGGCTCCATCCACGTCGGAGGGTATGAGCAACCCGTGCCAATGCACGTATTCCGGAACATCCGTGTCGTTCACGACCTCTACGGCGACGCGCTGGCCCTCTCGCACCCGCAGCAAGGGACCGGGAACCTTGTTGCTGTAGCCGATGGTGCTGATCACCACCTGAGGAGCCAGCTCGACCGTCATGGGCGCGATCTGCAAGGTGAAATCCGTCGCGCCGTCGGTGGCGTTCGGTTCGAGCAGCGCCGCCATCGGGCGCTGTGGCGGCGATGGGACTGGCCGAGGTGTTAGCGGCTGCGCCCAGGCGGGCCGCAGCTTGCATGCCCCCGCCGCGATCACGGTGGCGCATCCAAGCCGCACAAAATCCCTTCGATTCATTTGTTCCTCATCCCGCCTGCAATGCCAACGCCGGCGCGGCCGCCCGAAGAGCGCCGCCGGTATTTCATCCGCAAGGGCACTTCGCCTTCGTTCCTGTTCGTCCCTGCCTGGCAATCGGCACGGAGGACCATACTACCCAACTTTCAAGGGTTAGGCCCGATGAACGGTCTTCTCATCAACTGGGAATCGAGGTTTCCCACATGACGAGAAGGTGACTTCACGGGACTTGGCGAAAGCAAGTATCTGACGCAGCGGGCTATCGGTTATCTGGTTGTGCACAATTGTGAAAGCCACGTGACGGGCATCACATGGCCAGACGGAGTTGAGCAGTATTGTGGGTTCACAAAGTCACTTGTCGGACAAAGGAAAGGGGGCACGCCATGCGGCTGAGAGCGCAACGCCAACAAGCAAATAGCAAGATCAGCGCCCGTTCCAGTTTCGAATCAAAAGCCTCTGACCAGGCTCGTATTCTGATTGTCTGTGACGATGAGTCTATTACGGAACGGCTGAACCTTGCCCTCCGGGCAGCGGGTTTCGTATCGAAGTGCGCCACGAGTATGACAGCAGGTTGTGAATCTGCAACGTCCGGTCAGTTTCAGGTGATTTTTACAATCCCCGTTTTGCGCGACGGATCGTGGCGACGCCTGGCCGACATTGCGAGTCAGTATGATCCAAGCTTTGTGATCGTTCTCGTAGCCAGCAACTTTGACTTCAACCAATGCGCCAAAGCGCTCGACGAAGGGGCCTTTGACGTCCTAGATCCGCTGCATGAGCTGCCAAAAGCTACCAAAGCCGCCAGATGCGCCTTGTGGGCTGCTTACCTAAAGGGTGCAGGGCCCTGCCCCGAAACGGCCAGTCACCCGATAGCCGCGTGATCAGTGATCGCGCCGTTCACGGCACCAGTTTCGGGATAAAAGGGGAGCCCGGGTTAAGTGAAGATAACCTATATCGCAGGGCTGTATCTAGTTGCGTGCGTTCTTCTCTTCAAGTAGGCGCTGCCCTCGCCGTATTGGGTTCACCCGCGCGCTAGGCCGATATACACCCAAATCGTCGCACTAGTCAGCAGCAGGATTCCGGAAACTATTGCCAGCGAAAAGATCAGCTTCTTCAGCCGCTCCATCTTGGCGACCAGGACTTTCTGTTCGCCGCCCATCAATTCTTCTCCTTTCTTGTTGATATAGATCTCTTCGTCTTCGTGGCTGTCCAGCGTGTTTCCGTAAATCACCAATATAATGAGCACCGCGGTCACTGTGCCCCACAACATCAGCAGAATTGCTAGCGAACTTGGCATAACGCCCATCATGTCCTCCTACTCGGACTCACCAACTGCAAATCGCCCAGTCGCTAGGTTGCGCCCAGACCGAAAGGAGAGGCTGTGACTCACGTCACGCCTTTTTGTGACTCTTCTCGGAATGGGATTCACGTTTCCCGCGCGAGCGCGGCGACGCGGTGCTTTACGGGTGCACCTTCGGGTATGCCAGCTACCGAGAAACGGTGTTCTCGGAGACTGGCGTTTCATCCTGAGCCACATGATCAGGCACTGCAAATCTCGGGCCGGGAACAAGTCAACCCGCCCGGTGTCTAATTCCTTAGCAAGCGGCACCATCAACGAAATGTCATTCAAATGAACTGAGGGTGGGCGAACGAGTGATTCGCCTGCAGGAGAATACCTATGTTCAATGACTTGGTGGAATCCGTTGTATCTAGGAAAAAGACGAACAAAGGCTGGGCCGTTATGATCTCCGCGGTCTTTCAGTCAGCGTGGCTGATTGTCCTGATTTCGATCCCACTCATCTACACACAAGCATTGCCGAAGGCGATCCTAAGCACACTTCTCATCGCCCCGGCCCCGCCGCAGCCGTCGCCAGTTCCTCCCGACGCAAAGCTTGAGAAATCGGTGAGGCGTGTACGGCTCCTGGACCACAATATTCTGCATGCGCCGACTGTAATCCCCAAAACCATCGCAGTGATTACCGAAGATGAGCTCCCCCCGGACTTTCCCTCGGCTACTACCGGCCAACTGCTCGGCTTGGATCTATTCCACGACTTAGCACTTACAGCAAGTCCCGTGGCTCCTCCACCTACTCGTTCCAATTCCTCAAGCATCACCACTCGTATCAAGCTGGGCGGACAGGTTCAGGCGGCGAAACTCATTTCTCAGCCCCAGCCCATTTATCCTGCTCTGGCACACCAAGCCCGTATCCAGGGAACCGTAGTGCTGCATGCAATCATCGGCAAGGATGGTCACGTGAATGAGTTGCAGGTGATCTCCGGCCATCCCTTGCTCATACAGGCGGCATTCGATGCCGTGAAGCAGTGGCGCTATCAGCCGACGCTTCTCAACGATCAGCCCGTGGAAGTGGATACGAGCATCAGTGTCATATTCGTGTTGGGCGGGTAGTCGAACAGGCCAGTGCCTGAAAGACGCCGTTCTCGGATACTGGGATTTGGTGCGGCCAGTTTCCGAGAACGCGACTCACTGCGACTTTACGCGGTAAATCGTTTTGTGGCTGGGCCACACGGCTCCGACGACTATGCCGCCTGCCAAGCCGATCACCGCACCGAACGCGGCGTGTAAGCCTCTCGAATCGCCAAGGCCATTGAGACAAACGTCAAAACCGGTGGTGGGGGGACAGGGTTGCGCTGTATGGTGGTAAGTCGCAGCGCCTATTCCGGCTCCGGCACCAAAGCCAATCGCAGCCCCGAGGAGCGTGTTGCGCAAACGATGCTGGTGTTTCCTGAGCTTCACGCTGCGAACGTCTTGCCTCTGGACCATCTCCTGGCTCGTATTCACTTGCAACGAGATCGCTGCATCGGAAACATTTAAGAACGTCCCGGAGACTTTCTTCGAGTTCATTTCAACCACTTGAATCTTTTCCCCCGTTTGAAGCATGTTCAGGTTTTCCCAGGACGCCGGATTCCTTTGGGCCCACGAAGCGAAAGGCATTCCCAGAACGCAAATCAGGAACAAGAGTTTTCGCATGAGCATACCTTCCTCTTCAACAGCTATCCGATTTGGCCGTCAGACTCGCGCGTCCTACGCTTCTTCCACCCTGTACACAACGAAATCTGCCGCTAGAGCAGGCTGCTGCGACAATATTGTAGCGTTGTGGCGGCCAAGTCCCGAGAAACGGCCTTCTCGTACACTGGGATTTCAGGCCGGGCCAGATTCCGAGACAGGACTTATCAGGAGGTAGCTCCTGCCGTCTTCAACGGCGAGTTGGTCATTTTCTGTGCGGTACGACACCACGGGATGCATCACAGATCACCACAGGCCAAGCTCCGCCGGAACTACAATTGCAGTGTTCAAGGAGGCTTTATGAAAATGCTAAAAACTCTAGCCCTCCTGTTCCTGTTGACCGCCACTGTGAACATCTCAGCCAAGCCGAAGCCGGCCACGAAGGAGTATCCGGCTCCCTGCTCAGTGGTCTGGCAGGCTGCGAAGACCGCCTTCAAAGAACATTACGAGGTGCTCAGCTGGAATGCTGAGGATCAGACTGGATCGCTTGCGACGGGCAGCGGTTCTACCGGAGCACGGATGTTGACATTCTCACTCAGCAGATCGTCTGGAGGAAGTTCCTGCACCGTGTCGATCGCGGGGCACACCGGTGTTATCCATAATGATACGGAAGACCTGTTCAAGCGCATCACCGATGCACTCAACGATCAGCAGGCACCTGATTAGTTGAGGACATTTCAACTCTCGGCAGAAAGTTGGAAGAGGGTATCACAATCATCCATCGCATCCACTGGCCACGCATTGAGGATAGGTTCGTACATTCAGTTCCCGGGCTTGCGTAAGTCCTGAGAAACGGCTTTCCGAGCGGCCGCTTCCACGAAGGGCGGCTTGGCAGGGGGTGGGATTTCTTGCCGGCTTTATGGTGCCCCGGCCGCTGGGGCGCTTCCCAGGCAATAGTATTCTTGCAAGGGCTCATGATCGAGTGAGAGCGACCAACGGCGAGGCGCCGAGGTCCAGGGTTTCGTGAGCGCTTTGGGATCCTCGATCGTGACCTGGTAGATCAGGTAATTCATCGAAGGACGGCTCAGGCGCTCGATCACATGCTCCTCGTCGCTGTGAAGAAATTCCGATCCGGTCCCCAGAAAGGCCCTGCTTTTTTCATCCAGCCCGATTACGTCGATGACCAGCGTATCTCCTTCCCAATGGCCCACCGCGTCGCCGTTGAACGTAGGGTCCGGATTTTTCTCGTGGGGACGGCCATCGGTGGGCACCACGCGAAAGTTGTTGAGGAATTCCACCAACTGCACCAGCTGCCCGGGCGTTTGCACCAGTTGTATGGGCCAAGGACGCGGCGGCGACATCAGGAACATGCCGGGAACGCCTTCCGGCTCACACTTCGGCCCGCCCTGCACGCGCAGCGCATCACCCAACGATTTGATTTTGGCGATTACCGCAGGCTGCAGGGAAGGCTTTTCCTCCGGGGTCGCCTTGGGATCGAACAGGCGCCTGGCATCGGGGTCCACATGTTCGGCGAGTTCTATGTCGATTCCAGCGCCGTTCGGAAACCAGACTCCGGATAGGTCGGGATGGCCATCGGCCATGCGCGGCGCCGGTCCGCCGGGTGGCTCTGCATGCACCACGTCGGTGAATAGGTTGGATTGCACTCCAGACGCGCCTTCTTTTTGCGCCGGGGAAGTTTGCGCAAAGGCCGGCGCGAAAACGGGCGCGAAGGCCATGCACAAAGCCGCGCATACGATTGCAGCAGTTCCGACCTCACAGCCGAAGCGTCGCTTCGCTCGCATTTTCATTGCCCCTTTCGGCTCTCCGACAAAGCGACTGCCGCTTGCCGCCAAAGTTGAAAACGATCCCTCAAGATGCAGGAAGCTTAACGCTCACCGAGCAGTTTCCACGACGACGAATCGGGAAACAAGAGTGGTCCGCAGCGGACTTAATACGCCGTTGGCGCTTTCGATGTCAAGCTCGGCCGGTGATAAGCGCGCCGCTAACTTGTTGAGATCGGATGAAGACATTTGCCGAATGTGGGATTTCAGGCGCGCGCGGTTTCCGTTATGGTAGGCTTCCGCCGCCGAGCAGAATAGCGAGCCGCTATAGCTCCGCGCGCGCGCAGCATTCCGAGTGCGGTTCGGGTGTGACGTGTTTCACCTGGCGGCGGGGAGGAAAGCCTTGAAGATACTGTTGAAGATCGTTGGAGCCATAGTCATCGTCCTGTTTGTCGCGCTCGTGGTCCTGCGTTTCACGGGCCTTGATCCCAATGATCCGAAAGCCGCGAAGGATCGGCGGGCTGGACTGTGGCTCAAGGGAAATCTTGTGACCACGCCCGTCACAGATTGGTCCTTCACAGACAAGTACGACACGATCGAAATTGAGACGAACACCTGGTTTCTCATTCCTCATTCGGTGAGAATCGACTGCGCCACTTACCAGGGCCATCTGTATCTAAATTCCCGCGTCCCGAAGGGAGTTGCTCCTTATCCTGGCGGCCGGATGTGGAACCGGGACGTGGCGCGCGATCCCCATGTGCGCTTGAAAATCGGAAACAATTTGTATCCGGAAGTTCTTCTGTTCGTCACCGATCCGGCGGAAAAAGAGGGGGCATTCAAAGCGATGCAAGCAAAGTATCCGCATTTCGATCTGACGCCGGGCGGATCGATCAACGTTTTTCGTGTAACGAACGGGTAGCCGTATTGCCGGCGAAGGCCGCCAGCGGAGTTTTTCGAGTTTCCAAATTCCAGTTCCCGAGAAACCGACTTTTCGCGGCTTGGCTCTTGAGAGCGAATTCCGGCAGTCGAGAATGCTGCGCACTGATCCTGTTTCTGCCCGGCCGTGTTTTCGCCTCCCGTGTTCGATGTTGTGGCGCATCTCGTCGAAGATCCAACCTGCGGCTACCACACGGTCTGGCTGGCACAGCTTAGATAAGCGGCTTGCAGCCCGGACCGGGCACCAGTAGCCCAACCGACGAGAAGGTGACTTCTCAGGAGCTATTCGATTTTTATCTCGCGAACGGCGAGGTCCTGATGACGCGCTCACTTGGGTGAGCTTTTATCACGTAGCTGGTTTATTACGACCCGGCCATCACTCTCTCGCGTCCAGAGCTTCGCAAAACTGTGTTGCCGCAGGGGATAGTCTTCCCGCACCAACTGGATGACGGTCTTGGATTTTTTTAGCTGTCCAGAGGCCAGCCGCAGACCTTTCCAAAAAATCCCCATACCGAGCAGGCCCGCGGCCAAAAGCACCAGCGAGGAGGGCTCTGGCGCGGGGATGGGCTGGTCATCAACCGTCACTACGGTTGTTACACCTAAGGAGCCCCCTGTCCAACCGGCGAGAATTGTTTCTGTTAATGTAAGAGAATCCCCGTCAACTTCACCCGTACCGTTATCGGCTTCGAAATCTAGTTCAAACATGCAACTGCTATCATTTGCAAGGGATACATCGCACGTGCCGTTATTACCTCCAAAAGAAGACAGTTCGCTGGCATCGCCGGATTCGCTTATACCTGTCGCACCTTCATGTAGTCCAGTCAGAGTCGCGCCCGAGTCGTTCGTCAATGTATACCAGAGTTGATGGGTGGCCCCATCCTCGGTGAAGGTTGCGCTCGTAGGCCCGGTGAAGGTTATGCCGTCTGCGTAAGCGTGGGAAGGCAGAAAAAGTGCGAGCCCGAAGCCTAAGATCCCGACGACCAAGAAACTGCGGACTGGAGTTTTCATCTGTCCCCCCTGCCTGGTGACGCTTCCAAGGGAGCGAGCATTTGAGGGGCCAAATCAAGTTAAGGGGAGCATTAGGGCCTTTGTTGAACGGCCTCAACGATTTATTCGCAATTCCTAACGGTAGCCAAATCAGCGAGTGTGCAATCGATTTACGTCAAAGAGAAAGTTACTTAATAGAGTAAGCGCTGGGCTCGGGGTTGAATCGATTCGAAAGCGCCTGTCTTGAACGGGCCGAACCCTACAGGTCCATGCGTTACTGGCGAATAGATAGAGCAATCACCTGTAGCTCAGGGTCTCAGCGGACCCAACTCCCGATAAACGATGATCTCGGAGACTGCCATTTCAGCCTTAGGCCACCTGCCGAAAACGCGATTTGCGAGTGTTGCAGTGCAAAGGCTAATGCTCGAAGGGAACGGCGTCGCCAGTTTCTAAATCTTGCCCATGCCAGAACTGCGGCTCCGGATTGAGAAATTCAAATGCAACGTCAAAACACTCCTGCCGGACTCTTACGGACAGGACCGTGCAGTGCTGTTTGCTTTCGTTTCCTTTGTTCACCATCAGCAATTTCTGGCGGGGCAGAAGCGAAGTCTGCAGGGAGATCAATCCACCGTGAGTATTGACCTCAACGGTGCAGGCGTCTTCATGAAACGGGCTTTTACCCTTGTAGCCGTAGACGAGGAGCGGAATATGGACGCGGACGCGGGGCGTTCGCCGGCGCTCCAACTGCCGTGTGTTGCCTTCATCGCCGTTCTTTGCGCTGGCCAATTCGGCCCGCTTCAGGGCTTCGAAGATCTTGCTCAAGGCTTTGTCTGGAGCGCTGGCTTGCCGCTCCTCAGCAAGAATACGCAGGAATGATGCCCAGGTCGGCTAGTTCTAGGGATGAAGTTGCTATTTCAGCAAACCCTGAAGTGAATGGCCACCGGGTATCATTCAACGTAACAGTTAGCATTCCCCGCTCTGGAGTTTCACGCCAACTCTCGAAAAACGCTTTTCAGGAGTTAGCTTTTCGCAATGCTTGGATGTCCGCCTCACCGCAACCCTCGATTTCGTGCGCTCGCTCTTGTGCGGGCTAATAAGATTCGGAACCGAGTTACGCTGTTCGCGGACGTAACCTGACCGGGGATTGCCTTACCATGCGAATTCTCTCTCACTCAACTTGGTTACAAAAATCCCCGGTCAGGCGAGATTGCCGTAAGCTTCAAAATGAGGCCGAGCGCAAGTCGTTGTGCGTCCTAAAGGCGCAAGCAAAAGCTAAGACAATCTGGAAGCGCCAAAAGCCAA
Organism: uncultured Acidobacteriota bacterium; assembly: GCA_963823935.1. Classification (GTDB taxonomy): domain Bacteria; phylum Acidobacteriota; class Terriglobia; order Acidiferrales; family UBA7541; genus Palsa-189. The sequence continues at coordinate 907 of CAWGNM010000018.1, read as the reverse complement.
GATCTGCGCAAGGCAATATGCCCTAAGGTCTGATCGTGTAGCCAATCAGCGTCACCGTGCAAGCGGCGTTGCCGGTGCCGTCGGACGCAAATTCCGGAAATCCAACTTGCGTCGGCGTTCCCGGATCGGGATAAATTCGCGTCAACGTGGCTGGAACCAGAGTTCCGAATGGGGCGTTCGGAACCTGGTTCAAGACGGTCACCGCGTTGCCACTTCCGCCTACGGTAGAGTTGAGTCGGACGAAAAAGCTAGGTTGGCCATTCGTCCCGCAGACTCCGGAAACCTGCTCAATTACAGTGTGTCCGGTGGCAGGAGCAGCAAACGTTTGTGGGATGCCGCCGCAGGTCAGCGGACTTCCGGCCGAAGTGCATATATTCACGGAGAATGCTTGGCGTGCCGGATTGTCCACATCTTCCACAAAAATAGGACGAGCCAAGGAGTTAACCGCATCGACGGTGGAAACCTGAGGCTGAGCCCTGCTTGCGTTGAGAGGCGGACCTCGGATCAGGGAACCCACAATTGCGGCCGTGAGGCCGAGCCCGAGCGTAATGCCCCAGAAGTCAGCGATTTTTCTCATGACGGTTTCTTTCGTGGGTTTTGAATGTTCGATTGTTTTCCCGGGTGCGCACGCGGGGATGCGCAATCCGCAGGACAATAGTCGGATAAGCAGGGCGTACACTACCATGCGAATCCGCCGTTGGCTATACCTCCCCGATCCTGATCGGCATTCGCTCGCACAAGTCGCACCTGCCAACTCCAGAAACCTGGCAAAACGAACGGATCGATGGAAGGACTTGAGCGGAACAGTCGCACCCGCCTTTCCAATTCTGCACAACAGATTTTTCCACAGGCTAGGCTCGCTACAGCGATTACCGGATACGAACAGTAGGCCGCACGAGTTCCTGCT
>CAWGNM010000017.1:0-5259 GCA_963823935.1 uncultured Acidobacteriota bacterium | reverse complement strand
GATTTACCTGCAGGCGACGTTCGGGTTCTAAGACGGCGCGGCTCGCGGGAACGGCGTGAGACGATCCGGACGTCAGCGGTTCAGGTAATAGCCTTGGCGAGCTTGCACGACCATGTCTTTCTGTTTGGCCGTAAGGTGCAGCTTGTGATATCCGGTCTCGGTATTCGGATCCGGCGTATAGCCTAGACTGTATTGGCTGCGCAACTCCGCTTCGATCTGGCGATAAATCTGGTCCATGGGCTAGCCCACAAGGGTGGCGCAAAGGGGTACAGAATTCGGTTGTAAGGCCAGCTTGAGAGATTCCCCCAGGCCCGTCCAGGTTGCCCACGACGCAACCGCCAAGCGTAACCAAACGTCGCAGGATCGGGCCGTGTGGAATCGGGGCGAGAAAACGGACTACAATCCAGACCAACATGCTCCGATTCCCCTTTTGCGGAATCGGTTGTGAAGATTCCCAGATGAAGCAATGGATCGGAAGGGCTGACGGGAAATGATGCGCCGAATAACAAAAGGCACGTCAGCGATTTGGTTCTCTCTTGCCTTCCTTTGTGTCTCCGGATGGCTCTGTGTTTCCGGATGCAGCGCTTTGGCAAAAGACAAGCCGCTCTCCTGGAAGCCGATCGACGAGGCGCTGCTGCGCGTCAACGACGCTCCACCGAAAGAGTGGGAGGTTTACCGGACAGGCAAGAAGAACGATCCCTTAATCGTGCAACTGGGAAGCCGCTTCTTATTGGTGGAGAGCCACGATCATCGGATCTTCGACCTCGATCCCGCAAAGGTGGAGCGCAAGAAGGACGAAATTCTCTGGAGCCTCTCCGACCGGCCCGCCGAGGCGTTGGCTACTTCGGACTGGGTGGTGGACGATATCGGCGCCGCCTTTGCCATCCAGGTGAAGCTGGAGAAAGACAACGCCAGCTTCGATTTGCAACTGCCGCACCCACAGGAAGTCGGCGACCTGCCGGCTCACCCGCCTGCAGCACAACAAAACAGGCGCCGGTATTAACTCGCAAATCAGACCAGCAGCCATCCCGGGAACGAAAAGCAGATCCCTCGGCCCGCAGAGCGGGCCCCGGGATGACAGCGCTGGGGGCAGCGCCGAGGGAACAAATCGGCGACCGCGGTCGTGCAAACCAAAGGCCTCAGGTCTGCCGGCACACATCGCCGGCCGACCTGAGCTACAAAGGAGCGGAAAGCAATCAGTAGTGAAAGCGGTAGCGCAGCTCGGCGTATACCTCGCGGGGATTATTGAAGTGCAATCCGCCAAAGGTGAAGCTGTTATCGATGAGCAGATGGCTATTGGCGACGTTCAGGGCGTTAATGGAAGCCGAGAAGCGCTCACCGAAGGATTTGCCGACGGAGAGATCAACGGTGGTGTGGGCGGGAAGGTAATCGGGCGGAGCTTGGCCGTTGTGAAATCCGGAACCGTAGTACACGTTCCCGGAGATGTAGGCCCTCGATGGAAGCGTCACGTCGAATCCGGTATTGAGCGTGTTGCGCTGGTCGTGGTCGAGCGGCGCGTAACCGACTTGCGGGGGTAGGAAACTCGTCAGGCCGCCTGTGACCACACCCATGAATTCCGCGATCTGATTGGAGTAGGCGAGGTGCACCTGCGCTCTTCGCCAGATTCGAGGGGAACGCAGCGTCAGCTCCCAGCCGCGGATCAGCGCGTCCTGAGTGGTGAGAGGAAGAAAAATGTTGGTGGTGATGACGTTGTCGTCGAAGTCGTAGTTCACGTTGCCGTGATCCAAAAAGTTATAACTTTGCGTATGGAAAGTATCCACGTCCCAAGTCCATCCCTTGTAGGGGATATCCACGCCGAACTGATATTCGGTGTCCCGCTCGCCCATCAGGGGAATGAATTGCTGCGGGTTCGCCAGATCGCTGGGAGTATTGATGAGACCGAGCAACGGGCCAGTGACCGTGACCAGCGGAGGCGATTGATAGAACTGGCCGTAAAACCCTCGGAAGACCCAATTGATGACGGGAATGCGGAGGGCAGCCCCGATACGCGGGCTGGTAGGGTTTTCGGTAACGCCGGCGCCGGAAAAGTGGGTTTGGCGAACGCCCCCCGAGAAGGTGAGCCACGGCGTTAGGGCGAACTTATCCTCGACGAAAAGAGCTTCCACGTTCCCGCTCACGATCTCGCGATCGGAGATGGGCAGATTGGAGCCATCGTTGAAGAGCACGCCGAAGAGTTGGTTATCGTGCTGCCAAAAGCCGTAAAAGCCCGCTTGCAGGGTGTTGCAAGCCACAGTGGCGCCGACGGTGGTCTGGGCGCCGACGTAGTTCGACGCATGGTCGTCGGTGATGGCGTTGGGGAAATCGTCCGGAGAGCTATCGTAATTCGCGCTGTTGAAATGATAGAAGGGCGAAACGGTGAGCAGTCCGCTATGGCTGAAGGTGCGAACCCAGGAAAAGTTGAGATAACCGTCGGCCTCGTGCTGGGCGTCGTTTTGGATCACGCCGTTGGCCACATCGATTGGGGAAACGGGCATCTGGTAGTAATCGCGGCGCAGAGAACCGACCAGGCGCAATTGGTTTTTAGGGTCGGCATTGAAGATGAGCGAGCCGAATCCTCCGTAACCGTTATCGGCGTCGTGAACGATCTGGGCCACCGGCGTTTCCAGGCCGAGATCGCTTCGATTACCGTTCACGCTGCCGTAGTACGCGAGGCGCTGGCTGTGGCCGCCGCAATTGATCTGGTCGTTGGATTGGTAGAAATTGCCGTAGCTGAGAATGAGGTCGCATTCGCGGTCGCGCTCGAAGCCGGTGCGTGGGACGGCATTGAAGACGCCGTAGGTGCGGTCTCCGTAGTCGGCATCGTAACTGCCGCGCTGCACTTCGACGTAGTCCAGGTCCTTGGGGTCCACCTGCGGCCCCAGATTGCTGGCGATATTGGTATTGGGCACGGGGACGCCGTCGATGAGCCAGCTGTACTGGTGGCCGCCGCGGATGTGGAGCATGTCGTGAACCATGTAGGCTCCCGGCACGTAGTCGGTAATGAGGGAGAGATTGTTGGTTTGATCGGCGCCGGGCGTGAGCTCGATATCCTGGCGGCTCACCGTAGTGGTGGGCGTAACGCTTTGGGTGGGCGCCTCGACCGCTTCCCCCCTGACAACGGTCTTCTCCGTGACACCGGCCGGAGCCAACTCGAAATGAAGCACCGGGCTCGTTTCGGACTTGACCAGGAGGGTTTGCTGCTGTTGCTGGAAGCCATCGACAGCCACCGTGACCGAGTAGTTGCCGATGGGAACGGCGTTGAATTCGAACTCCCCGTTGTCATTCGATTTTTGAATTTGCGTCCAGTCGGAATCCTGAGCTTTGAGCGTAACCGTGGCGCCGGAAATAGGCAGATGCTGGGCATCGTGCACGACGCCCAGTACCCGGCCGAAAATCGTGGCATGAAGCGCAACCACTGCGAAAAGACAGAAAGCCGCAATAACGAATCTTATGGCTCTCATAGGCCCCCCTTGGCCAAGCCAGAACGCGCCTCGAGCAGAGGCGGAAGAACGAGAATTATGGGTTTGGCTTTTGCTACGCGCTCAGGGGCAGACGGGGCGGAGGCGAGTCAACGCGGGGGAATACGTCCGGGGAGAGATGCGGCAGGAATGCGATTGCCGGTTCGCTCGAGGGAGCGCGTTGCAACGTGGTGGGAGCGAACAGCACGAATACGATGGTGACCGTGTAATGGCTGACCGGTTGCGCGGGGCAGCACTTTAGCTCGGAGCCGTAATCCTTATCGGTGTCGCAGGACATGGGGCGAGATCCAGCCTGATGCATGGGGCACATCATTCCCTTGCAACAGTCTGGGGCCGCAGAGGCGAGATTGGGGACGCCCGGTAGGATCGTCAGGGCCAAGCCCAAAATTGCAAGGACGGCGATGAGCCTTCGCGCCATGGCCGACTATGCTAGCGCGTTTGGCGAAGCGGATGCAATACGTTGCGCCCGTGGGTGGTGGTGCCTTTCCGCGTCGACAGGCGAGATCGGTAACCGGGAGAATCGGCACACTTTCGTTGACCCTATTTCTTGGCACAATGGCTTACAGTGGCTTCCTGCCAACATCTATCCGCACCGTCATGGAAGCCCCACGATCTACACTTACTGACCGGCCGGTGTTTTCCGAGGGCGAAACATTTGAGGCAAGCACTTGGTTCAAGGCAATGGCCGCACGAATATGCTCTGCCAGTTGGTCGTCGGGAAGGCCTTTGATGGATTCGAACCCGGTCGGAGTCTCAACCGATATGCCGATTCCTGTGGATACACTGAGATCAACCGCAAAGTCTTTGTCGCCGTGGATCCGGAATTGCGGGATGCCAATGCGCATCGGCAGCCCCTTTATCCTTTTCCACCCGGCTAACTCCAATAGCTCGTTAATCTCTGACACTAGATCGAAGCACTCTTGGTCTCCACAAGTGCCGATAAATACATATTCCGTTCCGCTGAACGTCTTGAGCGGGGCCGCCACCGGCGCGGAATGTGAAAGTCTCCTAGGGGTTGTTAGTCGTTCCAATTCAGCTGTCAGTATTTTTGCGCTCTTCGTCGCTTCCGCAAGATGTGATTCCGCTTCGTCGGCCTGTTTCTTAGCAGACTTAATGTCTGCTTCAAACGAGTCTGCCTCTTTGCGTGCCTGCCCTGCTATGATTAGAGCGTTTGACGATGCTGTTTGGGCACCTTTAGCTTCGGCTTCTGCTTTGCCAAGATATGCTTCTGCCGCGCCGGCTTTAGACAGTGCGTCCTTGCCTTGCGAAAGCGCAGTTGATGAGTCGGCGATAGCCTCTTTAGCTTTTGTGTCGGCTTCTTCTGCCTTATCCCCGAGCGATCCGATAACAACGCCCGATAGCTCATTGGTACGCACGAGGCAAATAAGCGAAATAGACAATGCTGCCACGAGAAGTATTGTTGAGCGCCTTTCTAGGTGTTTCTTGCGCTCCTTTCCGAGGCAGCCTTCCCCCAGATCGGCAACAAGCTCCCCGGCACATGCGAGGATTACGAAGGCTTCCGAGACGTATTCCGCTATCTCCCAGCGGTGCAACGACTGCGACAGTGATAAAACGCCAGAAGCCGTAAAAATCATCTTGCCCCACTACTGGCCCTGAATTGAGAGTTGCAGCGTTCGCAGATGCCGATCATAGGCGGGGCGTGCTTCACGATTTGCAGGCTGTGCTTTGGCGCGATTCGAGTCCACCGCAGTTGGAAGAAGTGGCGGAATGCCTGTGAAAATCAACCTGCGCCACGACCCAATTCCGCGGCGACCATGGC
>CAWGNM010000016.1:0-25635 GCA_963823935.1 uncultured Acidobacteriota bacterium | reverse complement strand
CTGGTGTACAGGGGGCCTGCCTCGGTCATGCCGTACAACTCCGGGAAAAGCGATTTCGAGGGTGAGGGTGGAGTGGCAGCTTGGTTCCCGCTGAGTTCAGCGTTTCTACGCCCAGCGCCACTCCACGACTTGAGTCGCCTCTGCGGGGTCGAGTCGAACCAGACGAAAAATCAGTTCTTGGTCATGCAGTCCGGCAGATCGATGTTCACCGGCGTCGTGGTGTCATAGTCCATCGTCATGCTGTTCTGCATGCCGGGATCGCTCATCTCCAAGCGCGCCGGCAAGCCCGTGCCTTTGGCAATGGACAGGCGAACCGGACCGTTCGTCTTGCCGTTGGTGTGCGCGTAGAACTCGTATTTCGTCACGGCCACTCCGTTGATGGTGTCGTCGCCCAGGGGCTTCAGGTCGGTGAGGTCGGGTGTCGCCCGGGCGCTGGCCACCACGGCCGGATCGAGCGGCTGGCACTGCCACGACATCGTATCCTTAGCCTTCTTCAGCATCTTGGCCGCCATGACGTGGCTCATCGCGTTGGCTCCCATGTCCACGCCGGACGTGGCCCAGCTGATCGGACCGCCCAAAGCGTTTTTCAAAGCAGATTGCGCAAACATGGCGTCCATCATGGCCAGTTGTTGCGCCGTGGAGGCGTCATTTTCCGCGTTGATGCGCGGGGTCGCGGTCGGCGAGTACATGATGTGCGCGCCCTGGCCGCCTTGCACCACGCCGGTCGCCTCCCAGTCGTCCACCATTCCCTTGCCCAGCGGATCGGTGGCCGGAATCTTCAGGCGAATGGTGTTCTTGTGCACGTCGCCCTTCACCCACATTTCCATGCTGGTGATGCCCATGCCTGACGATTGCATCCTGGCGAATTGCGCGCTGTTCGACGCCATGTTCAAAACCGTGTGATACGCGCCCTGCTGCTGCAGGAGCAGGTAGGCGGCCATGATCGGATTGTCCGCAGCCATCGGCACACCCGGCGCGCTTGCGGCAGGCTGCGGCGCGGTGGACGCGGTGCGGGGCGCGCTTCGGCATGTTGGGCGGCGCGGGAGGCGCCGACGTGTCCGGTGGCGGAGCGTTCTTCTTTTTTGTGCCGGGCAGGTGCGGGAGTCCGAATTGCGCGGAAACGGGCGGCGCAAAGGCGGCGAAAAGGAAAGCAGTTGCGACGATCGCAACCGCGCGTGCCGGGTAAAGCCAATAACCACCGGCGAGGGCTTCATCTCTACCTCCTGAATGTGAACTCCGACTTGGGCTCCGACTGGAACTCCGACTGGACTCCGACTGGAACTTCCGACTTAAACCTCTGACTCGCGCATCGTATGCTCACCATGGCGCCGCGCGCAAGAAATTTGCCACCAGAGCAGATGCTAACGGGGACGCGAAGTTCCGGCGGCCAAGTCCGGACAAACGTCCCTCTCGGGTGGGGTTCAGGCTGGCCGCCCGCCTTTGCCTTCGAGGTAGCGTTTTCGCGGGCAGAGGGCGGCAGCGGGGTGGCCCATGTTGTAAAGTGTTGCGCTGGAATTGGAGCGCGGAAGCACCGCGCGGGAGCACCGGATGAGACTGGGAGAGCTGGCACAGAAGCTGGGCTGCAAAGTGGAAGGCGACGGCCAGTCGAGATCCGCGCGTCGCGGGCATCGAGGCGCCGAGCCGGCGACCTGACGTTCCTCTCCAATCCGCGCTACCGCCGCTCGTCGCGACGACGCGCGCGTCGGCCGTCATCCTGGCGCCGCATCTGGCCGTCGAGCGCGACGCGGGCTTGCCGCCGCTCGCCGTGCTGCGCTCGGCCGATCCGTATTTCGATTTCGCGCCGCGCCATGGCGTTCTTTCATGCAGCCGCCGCGCTACGCGCCGGGCGTTCCACCCGACGGCGGTGATCGCCGCGACGGCGCACGATCGGCGCAGGGCGCGCACATCGGGCCCTACTGCTTCGTGGACGAAGGCGCGGCGATCGGGCGCAACGCCGTGCTGCACAGCTTTGTGACCATCTACCCGGGCGCGCAGATCGGCGACGACTTCTTTGCTGCACGCGCACGTCGTCGTGCGCGAAGGCTGCCGCATCGGCGACCGCGTGCTCTTGCAGAACGGCGTGGTCATCGGCGGCGACGGCTTCGGCTTCGCCAAACAGCCCGACGGCCGCTGGCGCAAGATGCTGCAGGCCGGAATCGTCGTTCTGAGGACGACGTGGAAATTCAGGCCAACTCCTGCGTGGACCGCGCCACGGTCGGCGAGACGCGCATCCGCGCGGCGCGAAGATCGACGATCTGGTGCTGATCGGCCACGGCGGCTCCGTGGGCGAAAACACGCTGCTCTGCGGGCAGGCGGGCCTGGCCGGCACCACGCGCGTGGGCAACAACTGCATCCTCGGCGGGCAGGTCGGCTGCTCCGGGCACCTCACCGTTGGCGACGGCGCCATGATCACGCCGCAAAGCGGCGTGCCCAACGACGTGCCGCCCGGCGCGCTGTACTCGGGCTCGCCCGTGGTGGAGCACCGCCAATGGCTGAAGAATGCGGCGGCCATCAGCCGCGTCCCGGATCCGGCGAAAACCGTGCGCCAACTGGAAGCCGAAGTCGCCAAGCTGAAAGCGCAAATGGGAACCTGGAAAAGGACACGAGTAACCGCTATCCAACACTATTGAGATTTATGCCTATCAAAATCATCCGTAAAGAAACAACCATGATGATTCAAGGAACCTGTGCCTGACGGCGGAGGTTGTCAACTGGTAGATCAACAGTGAGAGGTGGATGACCTTGAAATGCTAGCTTGGTAAAAATTACCTGGACGCCGCCGATTTAATCGAACAGAAAGGGTTCGCCATCAGAATGGGCCGCAAGGGGCTGCGTCCCTCACTTATCCAACCCCGCGGTGTGGCATTACTCGGTGACTAGCAGCGCAAATAACCTCGATTTGACATATGTTCCAGATATAAGCATGCTGATCGTATGCCTTATAGTTAATATCCGAATTCGTCCACTTGCATCGCAAGCTGAAGGCGCGCGCGGCGCTGGAAGGCATGTCTCTCTCGGACTACCTGCTCCGAGAGCTACGGCACGTCGTGGACCGCCCCACGCTGGATGAACTGCGGAAGCGGCTTGCGAGACGCAGGCCTGTGCGAGCCTCGTCCCGCGCCGGCCGTTGCCGTGCGCGCCGAGAGAACCTAGACTAACGGAATGGAAATACGACTCAAACCCGAGACGGAATCGCGCCTGAACGAACTGGCTTCCAAGAGCGGCCGTCAAACCGACGAACTTGTTGAAGACGCCATGGCCGCATATCTGACGGAAGTAGCGGACCTACGCAGCATCCTGGATAGCCGCTACGATGAGATCAAGAGCGGCCGCGTCAAGCCGATTGACGGTGAGGCTTTCTTTAAAGATTTGCGCCGTCGCGAAAGTAAACTTGCCAAGCGGCGCTCCCCGAAATAACACCCCGAAATGAGAGATCAGGGATTTGAGCTTCACCCTGGTGCAGCGCAGGACATCGCCGAAATGTGAAATGAATCAGCGGGCGCGAAGGCCTGCGGGCGCGGCGGCGGGCTGCTGGTCGGGGGAGACCGGCGGCGAGCGCGTCGTGGACGCGTTCGGCGAGCTCGCCTCGGCGGTCGAGCGAGTAGGCCGCCGGGTCGATCGGCGGACAGAAGCGCACCAGGACTTCGCCGGGGCGAACGCGATAAGACTTCTTCGCCAGGACGCGATGGGCTCCGCTGCACGCGACCGGCACCACGGGGACGCCGGCCTTGATGGCCAGCACGAAAGCGCCGTGGCGAAACGGGCGCAGGCGGCCGTCCGGGCTGCGGGTGCCTTCGGGATAGATCAAAAAAGACAGGCCGTTTTGCATGTGCATGACCGCTTCGTCGATGGCGGCGAGGGCGCGTTCGGCATTGCTGCGATCGACGGGAACGAAATGCGCGATGCGAAACGCCGGGCCCACGATGGGAATGGCGAAGAGCGATTTCTTGGCCAGGATGGCGATGCGCCGCGGAACCGCGCCGACGATGGCGGGCCCGTCGGCATTGCTGGTGTGGTTGGCGGCGAAGAGGCAGGCTCCCGCGCGGAATATTTTCGAGGCCCTCGATGCGCGTGCGCATCCCGGCCACGCGGCAAGTCCATACCGTACCGCGACGCCGGCGCGGTAGAGCGGATTGGCGTTGCCGCTGATCATGGCGTAGACGAGCAGCGGCAAGCCCACGCAAATCGTGACGACGGTGAGCGTGAGTGCGATAAAGGCGGAGCGAATCATGTCCGGTCAGTCATTCGCGAGGATGTTGGTTACGGTGTAACACATATAAAGGATACGCTAACGCCGTTCCGGGGACCCACATGCGGCCACTCATTCTTCGGCATTGGGCGGTAGAATCAAAATCTTGCCGCGGCGGGGTAGTGTCCTATTCTGCATTTGAAAAAACAATTATGTCCAAGAAGCGCCGCAAAAGTGCAAAAACCAACCCTCCGAGCAAGGCGCAAAGCGCATCCAGGAGGTACTTATGACGCCTCCAAGAAACCAGCCCCGAACACAAAGATAAGGGAGAAGCTAGCGTCCATACACCGAAGCACCCTAAAACTCGCAAAGATAGCGGATCTATGCTACTGACTTTATCTGGTTGGTGGACTGCCAACAGAATTATGGCCTTATTTACCGTAGTAATAGCCGGTATCGGTGTGATTCAGGCGTGTATCTATAGTTCCGAGACTTTATGAAATGCGCATAGATCAAAGCAGCTTGGCTGGCGATAAAATTTTGTTCCCGTACAACCAACATTCAGTGCCTATTTCACTTGGCCTCTCACCATCAATAACAGCGGAAAGACTCCAGCCAAGCACATAAGCGGGCAGGTCGTGATCAGGTATGTTGAGACCAATTCCCCATAGACTTCCGAACGCCAGAACAGCTGAGGGCCGATGGAGTTAAGCCGGAGAATCCAGGCCGCTGGGGATGGCGTTTGCAATGCCTGAAATTTTCCTAAATGACCCGATTACCCTCGATCAATTCACCCTTGCTGAGGGGAACCGTCAGCAGCCCAATTAAGATAACTTGGGACTCTGCGCTCAATGATCGATTTACTAAAGGGGAGATTTACATCGAAATGCACGGGCAATTTAATTACGATGACGCCGCTGGGAATCCCCACTGGACCCGGGTTTGCAACATACTGACCTTTCCAGGAAAGACGGTCCCTCTGGAGACATCTAAATCCTGCATAGCCTATGCCACCATAGATGATAACAAGTAGGCAAACTAGGACACCATCGGTGGCCGAGAACATCACCCAGTGGGCGGCGCAGGTGCGCGCGGGCGATACGCGCGCGATTTCGCGCGCCATCACCGCCATCGAAAATCACGATCCGCGGGCCGAGGATCTGCTGCAGCGCTTTTCCCGCCACCGGGCAAGGCTTTGTGATCGGCGTTACCGGCGCGCCGGGCACGGGCAAGAGCACGCTTGGTCGACCGGCTGGCGGCGCACTATCGCGCGCAGGGAAAGACGGTGGGCATCATCGCCGTGGACCCCACGCAGTCCGTACACGGGCGGCGCGATTCTGGGCGACCGCATCCGCATGCAGGGGCATGCCGCGCGACGCGGGCATCTTCATTCGCTCCATGGCCACGCGCGGTTTTCTTGGCGGCCTGGCGCGGGCCACGGCGGATGTCGCGCTGCTGCTGGATGCCGCAGGCAAGCAGATCGTCCTGATCGAAACGGTGGGCGTGGGCCAGGACGAGATCGACATCGTGCGCCTGGCCGATTGCACGCTGGTGCTGCTGGTGCCCGGCTTGGGCGACGATGTGCAGAAGCATGAAGGCCGGCCTGATGGAGGTCGCCGATATTTTTGTGCTGAATAAAGCCGAGCGCGAAGGCGCCGACCGGCTGGAGCAGCAGCTCGAAGCGATGCTGCATCTGGCGCCCGCTCGAGCGGCGGCGCGAATGGCAGCCGCCGGTCGTTCGCACCACGGCCACCGAGGGCATCGGCGTCGCGGCCCTGGCCGAGACCATTGAGCGATTTCGCGCCAGATCGAATCGCAGCGGCGAGCGGCGCGCCAGCACGTCGAGCATTGGAAGCAGCGCCTGGTCGTGCTGCTCGAAGAGCATCTGCTGGCGCGGGCGCTGAGCGGCGAAGACGGCAAGCGCGCGCTGGACGCCTTGGCCGGAGAAGTGGCGGAGCGGCGAAAGAACCCGTACGATGCCGTGCGCGAATTGTTGGCGCGCGCGGGACTCTGAAATGACGCGTAGCGCGACGCGCCAAGGGCCCTCTGGTGAAATGAGAAACGATGAAGCTCGGCGACCTCGAATTCCACATTTTGAATGACGGCACGTTTCGGCCTCGACGGCGGCGCGATGTTCGGCGTCATTCCCACGCCGATGTGGGAACGCGTGGCGCCTGCCGGACGATCGCAATCGCATCCGCTCTGCGCATGAATTCGCTGCTGATCCGCGCGGCGGAAAGCTGATTCTGGTGGAGACCGGCGCGGGCGACAAATTGGACGCCAAGCGCCGCGAGATTTACGCGTTCGAGGGCGACGCGCCTGCCCGAGCACCTGGCCGCGCGCGGCGTGAGGCCGCGAGCAGATCGACATCGTGGTGAACACGCACCTGCATTTCGACCACTGCGGCTGGAACACGCGGATCGATCGACGGCGAAGCCGGCGCCCACGTTTCCGAACGCCGCGCTATATACGTGCAGCGGGGCGAACTCGAGCATGCGCGTCACCCCACCGAGCGCGACCGCGCCAGCTACTTCCCGGAAAATTTCGAGCCCATGGCCAAGACGGGGCAGTGGCCGCTGATCGAAGGCAGGACGAGCGAAGATCGCCCCGGGCGTGCAGTTGTTCGCTGCCCGGGCACAACCGCGACATGATGTGCGTGCGGCTCACCGGCGGCGGCCAGACGGCCATGCTTCCTGGCCGATCTGGTGCCCACGACGGCGCATCTTGCCGCTGCCCTGGATCATGGGCTTCGATCTTTATCCCATGGATACGCTGGAGAATAAGCGAAAGTGGATTCCGGAGATTGTGCGCGGTGACTGGCTGGCGATTTTCTGCGCACGACCCGGGACGTCCGGCGGCACGGCTGCGCGAACGGGACGGCAAGGTCGTCGCGGAGCCAGTCGCAGTGGATTAAAGCGCGCCAGAGCGCGGTGAGAATTTCGGGGATCGAGGAGAACTGGATGCCAACGAAAAAGGCGGGCGCGGCGAAGCCCGGCAAAGGTCAGGCGGAGATCGGAATCATCGGCGGAAGCGGGCTCTATTCCATGCCGGGCCTCGAGCGCGCGCGCGAGGTTCGCGTCAAGACGCCGTTCGGCGAGCCTTCCGACGCGTTCGTGGTCGGCACGCTCGAAGGGCGGCGCGTGGCGTTCCTGGCGCGGCACGGGCGAGGGCATCGCATCCTGCCGTCGGAGATCAATTACCGCGCCAACCTGTACGCCATGAAGTTGCTGGGTGTGCGAGCGCGTCATTTCGGTCAGCGCGGTCGGATCCCTGCGCGAGGATTTGCCGCCGCTGGAATTTTTGATCCCCGACCAGTTTTTCGACCGCACGCGCCTCCGCATTTCCACGTTTTTCGGCGGCGGAATCGTGGCTCATGTGGGCTTTGACAAGCCCGACCTGCGCGCAATTAGGCGACGTGCTGGGCGATGCCTGCGACGCAGCGGGCGTGAAGGCTCATCGCGGCGGCACGTACGTCTGCATCGAGGGTCCGCAATTTTCGACGCTCGCCGAAGCGCATGTAAACCGGCAGTTGCGCTTCGATGTGATCGGCATGACCAACGTGACCGAAGCCAAGCTCGCGCGCGAGGCCGAGCTTTGCTACGCGACGGTGGCCATGATCACCGATTACGACTGCTGGCATCCGGATCACAGTTCGGTGACGCTTGCCGAAATCATTGCGAATTTGAACCGCAATTCCGAGAATGCGTCAGACCGTTTTGCGCGCCGCGGTGCGCCAGATGCCCGCGGAAAGCACCTGCCACTGCGGCCAGGCGCTGGCGCACGCCATACTCACCGATCCGAAAACTGATTCCGGCGGCGGCCGCCGCCGGCTGGCAGCCATCATCGGAAAATACATCTCCTGACCGGCAACACACGCCGTCAGCGCGGTTCACGGCCGGTAGGCGATGTTGATATCATGGTGCTTTGAATTTGCGAGAGCTGCGACAATGAACATTCGCTTGACGCCCGAGCAGGAAAAGATTGTGAAGGAAGAGCTGGAATCCGGCCACTTTCGCACCATCGAGGAAGTGGTTGGCGAGGCTCTGCGCGCGTTGCGCGAGAAAGAGGCTCTCACAGGTTCCGGTGGGCCTACTGCCGCTGAGCGCGAAGCTGTGCGCGAGATGATGGCTTTTGCGGAGAAAAATCGCGTGCGCCTGGAAGGTGTCTCCGTGAAGGAACTGGTCCACGAAGGTCGCCGTCTGTGAATGATTTCGTCCTGGACGCCTCCCTCACACTCCAATGGTTTGAAAAGATGAAGCGGACCGGAAATACAGCTTAGCGGTCCTCGCCAGCCTCTCCGAAAAGCGCGCTCTGGTTCCCATCCTGTGGTTTTATGAAGTCGGCAACGGCCTCCTCATGGCACTGCGCCGCACGCGAATCTCCTTCGAGCAAATGGAAGGGTTCCTCTCCATTCTAAAGAAGCTTCCGATCGATGCTGCACAGCGAACGCCTTCCGAGATTCTGGAATTGCCCCGATTCGCGCGTGCCCATGGACTCACGAACTACGATGCGGCATATCTCGCCCTTGCCGTGCGATTCGCGGTTCCCTTAGCAACCATGGATGCTAAATTGCGTGCGGCGGCCGCTTCCGCAGAGGTGGATATCGTTGCACGATGACGCGGAGGCGCTATCATATCGCGCCGTGAATAAAGACAAAGGGGGACGTTGATGTCACTTCTTGTGGTGGGTTCGGTGGCGTTCGATGCGCTGGAGACGCCGTTCGGCAAGGTGGAACGCATGCTGGGCGGCGCGGCGACTATTTTTCCGTGGCGGCCAGCTACTTCACGCACGTGAATCTGGTCGGCGTGGTCGGCGACGACTTCACGAAAACCGACGCCGCCGTCTTCAAGGGCCGCCGCATCGATATCTCCGGCCTCGAGCACGCCCCGGGGAAAACTTTTTTCTGGGCCGGGCGCTACGGCGCCGATCCCAACGAGCGCGTGACCTTGGCGACGGAACTGAACGTCTTCGCCACCTTCAAGCCCAAGCTGCCGGACGCCTTCCGGTCGTCCAAGCACGTCTTCCTCGCGAATATCGATCCCACGCTGCAGCATTCCGTGCTCACACAGATCCAGGGAAAGCCGCGCATGGTGGCGCTCGACACCATGAACTATTGGATCGAGAAGACGCCCGCCGAACTGCGCAAGATTCTGGCGCACACGCACATCCTGATGATCAACGACGCCGAGGCGCGCAGCTCACCAACGAGCACAACCTGCTGCGCGCGGCGCGGCATATCTTCAAGCTCGGCCCCGAGGCATTGGTGGTCAAGCGCGGCGAACACGGCGCCATGATGGTCCACGACCGCGGCATCTTTTCCGTGCCGGCGTTTCCGCTCGAGGAAGTCCACGACCCCACCGGCGCGGGCGATAGCTTCGCAGGTGGCTTCATGGGCTACCTTTCGAGCGCACGGCAACTGAACGACGGCGTGATGCGCCGGGCCATGGTCTATGGGTCGGTGATGGGCAGTTTCGCCGTGGAGAAGTTTGGGTTGGAGCGCATTCGGAACCTCACGCGGCGAGAAATCGATGCGCGCGCCCGGCACTTCTATAAGCTCACCCAGTTCAAACTGTAGTCCGCGGGCGTCCCGGGGCGTCGGCTACGACCAATAGACTTCGATGGCATAGCCATCGGCGTCCTCGCAGTCGAAGGTTACATAGCCGTCGTACTCCTCGATCTCTCCAACCTCGACTCCTCCGGAGGTCATGCGGCCATGCAGTTTCCGCACGGCGTTCTCGCTGTCCAGGCGAAATCCGAAGTGAAACCATTCCGGAAACGAGCCCGGCGCCCGGTCGGGGACCAGCGCCAGATCGAAGCCGCTCGAGTTCCTCAGAAACAAAATATTGCTCACCCGGAAGTGCTCCCGGAAGCCGAAGTAGGATTCGTAGAAGCGCTTGGCGCGATCCAGATTCTTCACGTGCAGGTGAAGGTGATTCAGATCCATTTTCGCCGCCATCTTTCGGCCCTCGCTCATTGATCGCCTCCAGGGAACGAACTATGGGATTGCAGAGGTAGGTATACACCAGCGTACGACGCGCTCCTCACGCCGTTTTCTTAATTTCCTGTGCCTGCAAAAGGTATCGCCAAGTCGCCGTCGCCAGTGGTCACCTCGAGGTCGCCGTGGAAAGGACCGCGTTCGAAGGGCGTGAAACGAATCGTGATGGTGCAGGAGCCACCAGCAAGGAGAGTGGTGTGGGTGCAGTTTTGATCTTCTATCTCGGAGCCAGATAGTTCGTAAATTTTGACGGGTTCGTTCCGGGTATTCTCGATCACGATTCTACGAGAGATAACGGTTCCGACGGGCTGATCGCCGAAATCGAAGGCGCTTGGGTTGGCAACGAGGCCAAGTCTGGAGGCTTCGACTCGGACATGCACCGTAAGCTGTTTTGCCTGCCCGCCCAACGTGTAGGTGTAGACGACAGCAGTTTCGCCAAGGCCCATTGAGGTGATTGAGCCTTCTTCGTAAGCGCGAACGACGGCAGGATTTTCAGATTCGGAGGTTAAATGGGTGGACTTCGTAATGTCGACATCTTTGCCATCGGGAAATTTCCCCAGTACCGAAATTCTGTTCTCCCTGCCCAACCCCAAGAACGACAAAGGAAAGCGATTACTGCCGGCCGGAAAGGAGCTGCCGTCTGATCCGCAAAGCTCGACCGGCAAATCGGGTTCTTCCACGTCGACGTCGACGCTGGCTAGCTCATCCCAATTTTGGCCGGGTCGAGCGCCTGCCAAGTGGAAAGTGTGAACCCCAATATCGCCGTCCTCCGGAATGCTGATGGTAAAGGAATAAGGAGCGGCATCGCGAATCTCATTCGCAATGCCAAGTTCGCCGATGACCCCTGCCCGCAGAGGAGGAATGCCTGCATCCAGAACAGCGTCAATATGAAGAATTTCGCCTGGACGAACAACCGCGCCGTTTCGAGGATTCAGAATCGTGGCGCCATGAGGCTCGGGGTCGGGTTGGGGCGTGGCGGGCCGACTAGACGAGGAGACCGATGATTGCTGCTGCGGTGTGGATTGTGCGCATGCAAATGCAGACAATAAAAGGAGCGCATCCGTAAGCACTGGAGCGTAGCGCATGAGAGGACCTCTGGGCGATTCGGCAGATATTTCAGCCGTTAAACGAGATACCCGGTACGCGCCACATGAGGCCTGAAGAATCGACGCCTGTGGCGAAAAGCGCATCGCCAGCGCGGAGCCGTAAAGCCCTTTGGATTGAGCTTGCCTGAAAGGCGCCTGCCTCGAACATGGGAGCGGCTACAGGGGCCGCTTTTCACAGCCCAAAGTTCTTGCTCGCGCCCACCATCGTGTATCCTCAAAATGTACCAGGCGGCCTATGTTGTCGCGTCTAACTTGTTGCCCGGATCATACTCTCAGGTTGTCCCTTATACAGCACCATGTTATGTATACACGTCTGCAAGATCGCTGGAGCTGAAATCGTTCGGCGCAAAGAGATGTCCTGGGAGATTCGTTGAGCGCATCCAATCCGACCGTCGCCGTGCTCGCCACCATGAACACCAAGAGCAAGGAGGCCCAGTTTGTGGCCGGAGTGCTGGCCCGTGCCGGGGCCCTGCCCGTGGATCATGGACCTTTCCATGAAGGCGCATGGCGTGCCGGGCGCCGATCTCACCGGCGCGCAAGTTGCCGAGGCCGCCGGTGTCGATTGGCTGGGCCTCAACGCGCGCAGCCGCCAGGAAGCCGCCGCCGTGATGATCGAAGGTGGCACGCGCATTCTGCTCGATAGGGTGAGCAAAGGCGAAGTCTCGGGGGCCATCGGCCTGGGCGGCGCCAACGGCACCGATCTGGTCTGCTCGATTCTCCGCGCCCTGCCGTATCTGGTGCCCAAGATCATGATCAGCGCCGTCGCCGGCACCGCGGCGGTGCAATGGTGCATTGCCGAGAGCGACATCTGCATGTATCCCTCGATTGGGGACGTCTCGCTCAATCGGGTCACCAAGGTGGTGATGGAAAACGCCGCCTGGGCCATCGCCATGGAAGCCAAAAACTGGGCCGCTCGCCGGGAATCGAAGACGCGCTATGCGCCGCTGATCGCGGTCTCCTCGTTCGGAGGCACGGCGGCCTGCGTCGACCACGTGAGCCAGCGCCTCGAGGCCTTGGACTACGAGGTCATTCAGTTTCACGCCTCGGGCGTCGGCGGCAGGTCGCTCGAGCGGCTGGCGTCCACGGGCGATCTGGCCGGCGTCGTCGACGTCACCACCCACGAGCTTGCCGATCTGGTGGCCGACGGCGTCTATTCCGCCGGAAAGGACCGGCTGACGGCCGCGGGCGCCGCCGGCTTGCCGCAGGTGATCGTTCCCGGAGCGATCGACCACGTGAACTTCTGGGCCGGCCAGGTGCTGCCCGAGCGCTATCGGGACCGCGAGTTCTTCCGTTACAACGCGCAGAATCTGCTGATGCGCACCAACGCCGAGGAGTTCGAGAAGCTTGGCATCCTCATCGCGGAGCGCCTCAACGCCGCGAAAGGGCCGGTCCGCGTGCTGATTCCGTACGAAGGCTTCAGCGAACACACCAAGCTCCGCGCCAGGGATCTCGCCGGCAACGACCGCGGCCCGTGGCGGCGCCCGGAGGAATACCAGGCGTTCACGGACACCCTCAGGGCGGGCCTCAAGCCGGAAATCCCGCTCGAAGTATTTCCGCTGCACATCAACGATCCCAGGTTTGCCGAAGCTTGCGTGAACGCGTTTGTCGAAATCGCCAAAATCGCCAAAGTGCCAACTTCAACCCGATGACAAAATTGCCCAGCACAAATCAAACCGAGATTCCCATCGTTCGCTATAGCACCGACGTGCTCATCGTCGGCGGTGGCGCGGCCGGCACCATGGCCGCTTTCGAATGCGCCGACGCCGGCGTGCCTGTCATCCAGGTAACCAAGGGCCGCGCCACCAGCGGCACGACCACCGTCGCCCGCGGCGGATTCGCAGCCGCCATGGGCAAGGACGATAGCCCCGAACTGCATCTCCAGGACATCCTGAAATACGGCGGCGAACTGATCGACCCGGACCTCACCCGCGTCTGGGTCTACGACATCGTTCAAGTGGTCCGCGACCTGGAATCCTGGGGCGCCGACTTCGTCCGCCGCCCCGACGGCGAGCTGGACCTCAAGATGTTCCCCAGCCACTCGCGCCCGCGCGCGGTCCATAACTACGACTTCACCGGCAACATGATGACCAAGGTGTTGTCGAAAAAATTGCGCGCCGACGCCCGCATCGACAAGCATTCGATCACCGCCATCATGGATCTCATCCAGCGCGATGGCCGCGTGGTGGGCGCCTGGGGCGTCGATTACCAGAACGGCGCGCTGGCCATCTACTCCGCCCAGCAGACGATCCTTTGCACCGGCGGCGGCAGCGGCCTCTTCTACGTGAACGACAATCCGCCGCAGGTCACCGGCGATGGCTACGTCTTGGGCTTTCGCGCCGGCGTCCCGCTGCTGGGCATCGAGATGATCGACTTCCAGGCCATGTGTACCTCGCCGCGCGAGCTGTTTGGCTTCGCCCCGCACCCCACCGGCTTCATCAACGCCGGCGCCGTATTCCGCAATCAGAATGGCGAGGAGTTCCTGAAGCGCTACTTTCCCGAGACCGCCGAAAAGTCCACGCGCTCCGAAGTCATTCTGGCGATGGCCCAGGAGATTCACGCCGGGCGCGCCACCTCCACCGGCGGAATCTTCATGGACGCCACCAAGGTTCCGCTGGAAGTGATCCAGAAGATGATTCCGTATGTCTACAAGACCTGCCTGCACCAGGGCATCGACATCGCCAAGGTGCCGCTGGAGGTAGCGCCTGGCAGCCACACTTGGCTCGGCGGGCTCAAGATCGATATCGACGGCAAAACTCCGGTGGAAGGCCTTTTCGCCGCGGGCGAAACGGCGGGCGGGATTCATGGCGGCAACCGCATTGGCGGTTCGGCGTTGTCGAGTTCGCTCGTCTTCGGCCGGCGCGCCGGGCGGCGCGCGTCGGCGCTGGTAAAAGAGGCTCGCGCCAATCTGCCGGCGATTGCGGACGACGCCATTCCCAAAGAGGAGAGCGCCTGGCTTGCGGACCTGATGCGCCGCGACCGGGGTCCGTTGCAGTCCGACGTGCGCACGGCGTGCCGCATGCTCGCGCACAATAAACTGGGTCCCATCCGCGAAGAGAAAACGCTCCAGGAGGCGCTCGCGGAATACGAGCGCATCGAGCGAGAAGACGCGCAGGTGATGCGCCTGGACGATAAGGCCCGCGCCTCCGATAAGGAGCGCGGCAACGAGCTGGAAAGCGCGCTCTCGGTGCGAAACCTGGCCTTGCTGGGCCGGATTCTCGCCACCGCCGCGTTACGGCGCACCGAAAGCCGTGGCGCGCATTTCCGCTTGGATTATCCGAAGACCGACGAAGTGAACTGGCGGGTAGTCACCCGGCTAGAATCGGGCGCCGACAGCGATCGAGTTCCATACCGACCCGGTGAAGGTGCCAGCCAATGCCGGCGAACCAGTGCCGCAAGACGAATAGCCGGGAGCGCTCGTAGTCAGCGCGACTATCGCCCGTTCCTGTAGCTCAGGTCGCCCGACGAGTCTGTGTCGGGAGACCTGAGGCCTTGGTCTCGCCCTGAGAAGCTTCTAACCGACAATCGCAGAATTATTTGCCGCTGTAGCTGACCCGCCAGATCGAGTTCGAGCCGTCGTCGCTCACCAGCAGCGAGCCATCTTGCGCCACGGCCACGCCCACCGGCCGGCCCCACACGCTGCCGTCGTCCAGCACGAATCCGGTAAGGAAATCTTCGTACTCGCCGCTGGCGTGCCCGCTTTGATGCAGCGGCACGCGAATCAATTCGTAGCCCGTCCGCACCGACTTGTTCCAGGAGCCATGCTCGGAGGCGAAGATGTCGTCCCGGTATTCGGCGGGGAACTGCTTGCCGGTGTAGAAAGCCAATTGCAGCGAAGCGTTGTGCGGCTGCAAGATCACGTCCGGCGTGATCACTTTCGATTTCAGCTCGGGATGTTTTCCCTCATGCCGCGGGTCCTGATGGCCGCCCATATACCACCAGGGCCAGCCGTAGAAGCCGCCCTCTTGAACGTGCGTGATGTAGTCGGGAACCAGATTGTCGCCCAGGCCGTCGCGCTCGTTCACCGAACACCACAGCTCGCCGGTCTGAGGATCGACTGCCAGTCCTCCTCCGGCATTGCGGATGCCGGAAGCGTAGATGCGCATTCCCGAGCCGTCCGGAGTGAATTCCAGGATGTCGGCGCGATTCTTTTCGGCCGGCGACACGTCGGGATCGTCCACGTTGGAGGCGGAGCCACGGCGACGAACATGTCTTGCCGTCCGGCGAGAACTCGATGCTGCGGGTCCAGTGGCCGCCGCCGGAGGGCAGGCTCGCCAGGTGCTCCGCCGGGCCGCGCGCCTTCAAATCGCCGTTCTGATAGGGAAACCGCACCACCGAATCCGTGTTCCCGATGTAGACCCACTGCGGATTGGCTCCCGGCGGATAGAACGCAATGCCGTAAGGCCGGTTCAGGCCGCTGGCGAAAACTTCCACCTGCTCGGGCTTGGACTCGCCGCTGATGCCGCGGAACACTCTGATATCCCCGGCATCGCTCTCGGCCACGAAATAATCGCCATTGGGGGCCATGCGAATCAGGCGAGGCGTGTGCAGCCCGGTCGCGTAGAGATCCACCTTGAATCCAGCGGGAGCTTTCGGCCACGCGTTTGGAGGACGGTTAACGAGTTTGGGCGCATTCCCCGCGGATTCCGTGGTAAACGGCGCGGGCAGATCCTGAACGGTGATCTTGCGAACGGTTCCCGGCGCTTCATGGCGGAAATCCGTAAATGGAGCCTTGGGCGCCGGTGCGCTGGAAATGCCAGCGTCCAGTTCGGGCGAGTTGACGCCCCTGGGAATGGCCGGCAGGCCCGCCTTCATGTAGGCGACAATCTGCCAGCGCCCCTGGTCCGACAATGAGGACCAGGCAGGCATGCCATTGGCCGCATCGCCTTGCGTCACGAACCAGAAAAGTTCTCCCTCGCTGGCCTCCTGCGCCGGCCCCTCTTTCAACGCGGGAATATTCCCCGTGCCCTGTCCTTGCGGGCCGTGGCATTTGGCGCAGTTCACCGCGTAGATTTGCCCGCCGATTTCAGCGGCGCGATTCTCCCCGGCAAAAGGGTTCTTCGCTTCCTTGGCCGAGGCAGGAGCGTTGTGGAACGAACCGTTCTGAGCCTCAAGCACCGCGCACACCGCGCCAGCGAACACGATCAACATCGCCAGATTCCGGATGAAACCGCTCTTTTGTCGTTTCATGATTCGCCTCGAGAACATTCCTAACCAGTGTGATGAATCGGTGAAGGGAATCGTTAGTGCAATCGCCCTATTCTCCGTCTTTTTCTAACTTTAAAAAAGAAGAATTGCCAACTCCCTGCAAAAGCCAAAAATGCCAGCCTGCGGAACACCAAGGTCAAAACTAAAACTGACCCACCGCCTCTTGGCGGCGTCGTGTATGAGCGTCTCAGTCTCTGTTAGACTATTCCGGCGGCCCGCTCTTCCCAGTCGCCAACCTCCATGTCCAGTCGCATAAAAAATCAATTGCCCGCCGTGCGCCGCAGCCGGGGAATCGGCGCCGCCGATCTGGCTCGTCGCGTGGGTGTTAGCCGCCAAACCATCTATGCGATCGAGGCCGGCAGTTACACCCCCAATACGGAATTGGCTTTAGGTTTGGCGCGCGAGCTGGAGGTATCCGTCGAGCAGCTTTTTTCCCTCGCCACGGAAGCGCAGGCGGCGCCGGACACCATCGCCTCCGAAGTCCTCTCCGCGCACACGCCCGAAAAGGGAGATCCGGTCCGCGTCGGCAAAGTCGGATCGAAATGGGTTAGCGTTCCCGTCAGCGCCGCGCCGTATTACCTGCCCGAGGCCGATGGCGTAATCGCGCATCTCGAGCAGCGCCGCAGCAAAGCCGATGTGTTGATTCCCTCGCGCGACGGCTCTTTCGGAAAAGCGTTTGGTGCTGGCGGGCTGCGATCCGGCGTCCAGCCTGCTGGTCCACATGGTCGAGCAGAGCAGCGGTGTTGAAGTTGTCTCCGCGGCGGCTTCGAGCAAGCTGGCGCTCGATTGGCTGCGCGCGGGGAAGGTTCACGTCGCGGGCTCGCATCTGAAGGACGATCGCACCGGCGAGTTCAACCTGCCTTACATCCGGCGTGAATTCAAGGATGGCGACTTCACGGTGGTGACGTTCGCGCGCTGGGAAGAGGGGTTGGTGGTGGCCAAGGGCAATCCCAAGGGCGTGCGCCGCGTGCAAGACCTCGCCAAGCGAGGCGTGCGCTTCGTGAATCGCGAACTCGGTTCCGGCAGCAGGGCATTGCTCGATCGCTTGCTCAAGGATGCCGGCGTGCCCGCCAGCAAAGTCGAGGGCTACGAACGCGAGGTGCGCGGCCATCTGGCCGCCGCCTATTCGGTGGCCTCCGGCCAGGCCGACTGTTGCCTGGCCACGCGCTCGGCGGCGCAGACCTTCAATCTCGCCTTCACCCCCCTCGAGAGCGAGCGATACGATCTGGTCATGCGCAAGCGCACCCTGGAAACTCCCGAGGCCCAGGCGCTGCTGGATGTTTTGCAACGCGCCACCCTGCGCCGCAAACTGGAAGCCGTCGCCGGCTACGACACGGCCGAAACCGGCACCATCGTCGCCTGACCCCGGATTCCACCGAGGCAGGCGCGAAGGCTTCGCCAGGTATGCTTCGGTGGGAAGGCCTGTATTCTCCTCCGAGCCTTCCCACCTGTATGTCTTATGAACGAGTCGGTAAGGTGTCGTAACCTGCCCCTAGTCGCAAACGGGATCCTTCGTTCCATAATCCACGAAATCCGCAATGGTGCCTGCCAGGTCGGCAACATAGGCGACGTTGGCATCGAGACGATCCAGGTATTCCGCCGTGCCCAGGCGATCTGGGTGTCTGTCCAGGTTTTGGATCATTGCTTCCGTATACACAGATATTCCGTCCATGTACGGTTCGATGGTATCGATCACCGACTGCTCCGTAGGTGAAGCGTAATTTCTCGCGGCCTCAAGCTTGGCAACTTGCCGCGCAAGGGCAGTAACGTCTTCGTGGATTTGGTTGATTGCATTGGCATGAGCTTGCCAACTCACGTTCATTCGCGCGAAACCCTTCATGGTCTGAGCGTCGTCCTTCAACTGGAAAGCCATGGTCCTTGCATCCAAGAGGACCTTCCAGACTGGTTCAGAATTCGGATGATCCGCAGCCTTCACCGTGAACGCCCCACCAAAGAATCCACCAGCCAGGAGTGCAACCATTCCCATCCAACCTACCGAATTGCGCGCGCTCATAATCTTCTCCTACCGGGATTCCGATCGTCGCTCCCGGCTGCCGCGGGCCTGGGCCTGCTTCGACTTTCACCTTGAACCATAGGCCCGCTTGCTTGCAGCGAGATGGGTCACGCCTCTGTGTGACGCATGTCATAGGAGAGATATACCGAATCCTTGGACAGTCTGGTTCGTTCGGAAAGAATTTCCGAAGCACGATCGGGTATCGCTGGCGGATGACCGTTATTTTGCAAGAGTTCAAAGCGATGCGGTAGTGTGAAAGAGCAAACGGATCGAAGTGGAAGAAAAGGAAAAGCCCCACGACACAGCTCGAATCGGGAATAGAGAGCGATGGAGCTTACCCGCACACTGTTCGCAACTGAGCCGTCCCGAAGGGACGCGGCTGAGCCGTCCCCAAGGGAACCGATACTGCCCGACGGCCTTCGCGCCCAATACGATGGAGATCTCTATTTTCCGGCTGCCCCGGACGGCCGTCCGTATTTGGTCGCAAACTTCGTCTCCACACTCGATGGAGTGGTGAGCTTTAACTTGCCGGGTCAGTCGGGAGGCGATCGGATCAGCGGCTCGAATGAGGGAGATCGGTTCATCATGGGGCTGCTCCGCGCGTCCGTGGATGCCGTAATGGTGGGTTCAGCAACGGTTCAGGCCGCCGGCCCTAAGGCCTTGTGGCTCCCTGAATTTGTCTATCCCCCAGCTAAAGATCTATATCGAAACTACCGCCAGGAGGTGCTCAAGAAAACGGAGCATCCGCTGGTTGTGATTGTCAGCGGATCGGGAAGGCTGGATCTCGCGAGCGCTGTGTTTCATACGCCGGGAGCGCGCGTTCTCATCATCACGACCGAGCAGGGCAAGCAGAAGCTGGCGCAGAGCGGATCGCAGGCGCTCGCCTTAGTGGACGTGAGGGCGCCCTCAACGGCAGAGGGACGCGTGCCTCCTTCCGCGATTCTTAAGCTCCTCGGCGAAGAGTTCGGCGTGGGATTGATTCTTCACGAAGGCGGTCCCACGCTTTTTGGCGATTTTCTCGCCAACGGATTTGTCGACGAACTTTTTCTAACCATGGCACCTCAGATTGCCGGCAGGGTCCCAGCGCACCCGAGGCCGAGCCTCACCGCGAACGTCGAGTTCTTTCCCGCCACGGCTCCCTGGTGGAAACTCCTCAGCGCCAAGAAGGCAGGAGACCACCTTTACCTGCATTACCAGATGAAGCAGAGCGCGTAAACCGGCGCGGCATCAGCCCGTTTTCCAATCCGATGCGCAGGCAATGCGTCGCCGCGCCCCGCTCCCGATCGGTGACGCAAATGCCACTCTCGGGAAACGCTGGGGGGCTACTGCACCTGGGTTGTCATCGGCTTGCTCTTGTCGACGATCAGTATGGCCAGCCCTTTGACGGCGGTCTTCCCGGGATTCGTCGCTTGGTGCACCTCTCCTTCCACGATCGAGAAGGTTTCGCCGGTCTGGTAGGTGGCCGTCGGCTTGCCCCGCCGCTCCATCGTCCAGGGGCCCTGGAGTACGTATTCCATAAGCGTGCCGGGATGGGTGTGCCATCCTTCGGTTCCGCCGGGTTGCACGGTGGTCTGGATCATCACCGCCTCCCATCCCGGGATGGAGAGATCCTGGCGCCGAAGTATCTTCCGCTCCACGCCCTGGGCCTGCTGCTGCGCGCGGGTCGATCTGGGCGCCCAGGCGGCGATAATGACGACGGCAATAGCGGCGAGCGCGACGGCAAAAACCGCGGAGCGTCTGTGTTTCTGCATGATTCCTCCTCGATGTGCCACGTGGGCGCGTACATGCGGTTGGAGTATAGCTCTGTCCGGCGGCTCTGAGTCAGCGGAGGGCGAACGATCCCAGTCCTGAGAAGCCGCGTTTTCGCAACGTGGCTTTAGGGGTTTGGCGCGCGCGGCCTATTTACGAAAATGCGGCGCTCCAGGGCTGAGCTGTCTCAGCCTAAGAGCGCCGCGAGCGATGGCCGGCCGCAGCCGGACTTCCGGCTCAGCCCGCCACAAACGCAACGGCCTAGAACCGCAACGGCTAGAAGCGCAACGAGTAGTTCAGCGTTATGGATTGAGCGCCGATGCGCACGGTGCTGTTGTTGTATTCGCCTGCCAGAAGGGCGCTCTGCTCACCTGTGCTTGCGCCGTCGGATCGAAGGTGTAGGCGGCCTCGACGCTGGACTTCCCGGCTGATAGGACAGGCCGGTGGAGATCTGATTGGACATGATGGCCGCTGTAAGGGCGAGAGCGTGGAACCGGGAACCGGATTGTTCGCGTGGGCGTAACCGAACGCGCAGCGACATGCGTTCGGTCAGCATCCGCTCGCCGCCGACGTGGAACGAATACTGGTCTTTCCAGTTCAGCGGGATGCCGTCGACTGCAGTGTCGTTGAGTTGACCACGCTGTTGATCGTCGCGTTGGTGCCATCTGTGAGCGATGACCGGCAGGTTGACAAAGGCGTTGCCCCAGTTCACCCAATCCGTCTGGAAGGCAAGCACCCAGCGCGGAATGCCGTACCACGCTATGCTGCCCAGCGCCGATTGCGGCAGGACGTTGCGCACCTGCGCGTTATAGGTGAAATTGGACGGGTCGCCGGCCAGGTACGAGCGCTGCGAATTGCGCGTAGGCGTCTCCGTAGGCAGAGCCGTGGCTGACGATGACCGTGCTGGACTTCCAGGCGACCCCAAATTCCACGCTCGGCTCGGCCGAATCAGCGCGCCGACGCTCCCGTTCCTGCCATATCCGGCTGTGTGCAGATTCAACAGAGTCTTGAGGCCTTGCAACTCGCGGCTGGCTCTGGAAGATGTACGGCGCATCAGAGTGTTCGAGTTGTAGTCCGCGCCGATGGTCGCGCCCAAGGAAATTTTCTTGTTGAGCGCGAAGCCGAACCCGGCGACGAAGCGCCCCGCGAGGATCGCGGATTTCTGTTGCTGCAATCCGTAGGTGGCTCCCGCGGTTCCGGGCGCGTCGACGTAGTGCCAGTCGGCGACCGACATCAGGTCGGGCAAGAAGCCCGACGCCAAAGCTGAAGCGCGAGTGGCGAATGGGCATGCCGAACGCGCCATAGGGCAGCACGCCGGGAGTCTTGCTGAGCTGCGCGTCGGTGTTGACTGAGTTGCTGAACGACCCGCGCGGCTGATGACGCTGACGCTCAAGTCAACCGATGGGGCGCTCAGAGACGTCAGCCCGGCAGGGTTCGTGGCCAGCGCGTCCAACGGATCGGACGATGACGGTACGTACACGCCGCCGAGAGCGGTGGAACGGGCGCTGGCGGTGTTCCAGTAAAAGCTTTGCGCAAACGCCGAAGGCGCGATGAGCGCGAGCACAATCAGGACAAAGCGCAATTGAGGACGCAACTTCATTGTATGATTGCTCCTTTTCGAATAGTTGAGTTATTTGGCTAGGTTTCCGTGGGGCAAAAAGGAGCGTCGTCCGAATCGGTCTTTGAGGCGATGAGCGCCTCGAGACACGGCACGTCCATCGCTCGGGGAGCATCCGCGCGCATGATCGCGAAAACCTTCTCCAGCGGCAGCGAGTCGCGGTAAGGCCGCTTGGCTCGCAGCGCGTCGAAAATGTCGGCAACGCCGAGAATGCGCGCGAAGGAAGACAGTTGTTCCGCGCGCCAGCCGCGCCAATAGCCCGAGCCATCGAGCTTTTCGTGATGCGCGGCGGCCTCGGCGCTCAAGCTCTCGAAGCCCGGAATGCGGCTCAGAATCTCGAACGTGTAGTAAGGATGGTCGCGAACGACCCTCCATTCCTCGTGCGTCAGCTTGGCCGGCTTTTCCAGAATGGCGTTGGGAACGCTTAACTTGCCGATGTCGTGCAGCAGCGCGGCGCGGCGGAGAAGCTTGATGTCGCGCGCGCTCATGCCAAACGCCGGGCGATGTCCATGGCGGCATCGGCCACGCCGGTGGAATGGCGGTAGGTGAAGGGCGATTTGGCGTCGATCATTTCGGCAAAGGCCATGCAGATGTTGTCGATGGTGGCTTCGTCGGCTGTGATGCGGCGCTGCTCGGGCTCGAGCGCGAGCGTTTTCGAGAGATGTCTTTGCTATCCAAGCCGCCCAAAGGTTCCGCTGCCGAGACAGCGAAACCGCGGCCTTGACCAGGTCGGGATCAAACCAGCGGCCCGCTGCGGTGCGGTCGCCGCTTCGATGGCCGCTTCCGGCCCGCGAGCGGTGATAGAACACCTCCAGTGTTTGCGCCAGATTGGCGATGCGGGAGAAGACGGGAATCTCGTTCCGCGGCGGCCGTCCGGATATCCGCGGCCGTTCCAGTGCTCGTCCAGATCTGTGAATGCCGATGCGACCGCTGTCGGAAAATCCTAACTGCTTGGCGATGTGAGGCGCCGCGTTCGCAGCGGATCTTCACCAGATCGCAGGAATCCTGCTGCTGCGTGGCCGCGACCTGGAAAAGCCTCTGCATGCGCTGCAGGAAGGGCACGCCGGTAGCGACGTGGGTCAGCGCGTAGTGCAGGCTTTCCCAGCCCACGCGCGTCCAGTCTGTCGTTTTGACGTCGCGCTTGGCGCGAATATCGTCCGCGTTCAGGATATGGAACAGCCGGGAGGAGTTGCTGCTGCAGCCGGCATCTTTGAGGAGCAGGGCATAGTACAGGTCCGCTTGCTCGTTCGCGGGAAGTCCAGTCTGCGCGGCCAGCCGCATTCCGATCATGCAAGCGCGCACGGAATGGCCCATGGGCCGGCCCTCGGTCAGGTCCAGGGCATACGACAGCGCCGAGATGATTTCCGAAACCCGAATCAATGGTTCGGGGCGTATATGCATACCGGCCGGGAACTGCGAGCTGGAAAAGCGATCGGGAGCCTTCATTCAGTCTCCTGCACCGGTGCCGCCCGCACGGCTCTGCGGCAGATCGTACGAGGGCTTTTCGAGGGCCCTAAGGCCTTGCAAACAAGCGCGTTTGTCCGGTCCGCGTCTGCTAGCGTCCAGCCAGTTTCAGAGCGGAACAGAGCCTCTATTCTCTCGACCGATATGGGGACTGAAACTGGTACCGGCGTACTAAATTGCCCACAAATTTACAAAGAGGTAACCGCTGTGTTTCCGCAGCTAATTAGTTTCACAACGCACACTCCCGCTAAGCCGCCCGACTGCCAGCCGCCAGCCATTAAGCTCTAAATGACAGATCCATTATTCCTGAGTATGATCTCTCCCGGATTCTGCGTGGGGGCAAGGCCGCCCTCCGCTGTTTGAATTGTGGAAGCGGGGGAGCCATCCCAGCGCCATGCTGGCGAATATCCGGGAAGTCTTTTTGACGGAGACGGAGGAAAGATGAACCGAGCACGCTCGATCAGCGCTTTGGCTTTGGCCGGTAGCCTGCTTGCCCTCGTGCAGGAATGTTTGTGTCCGCGCCTCTGTTCGCTCAGCAACAGGGCGGCCGCGGCGGGGCTCCGGCAGCCGCTGCCAAGAACCTGAAACTCCTCGGCCCCAAGTCCGACCTTCCCTTCATCATGCAAATGTTCAATGAGGCGCTAGGGGTGCAGTGCACCTACTGCCACGTGCAAGGCGATTTCGCCGCCGATACCAATCCGAAGAAGGAGATGGCGCGCAAGATGATCGCCATGGGACGGCTGATCGATACCAGTTTCCCGAGCAGCGGCGGAGCCTTTCCCGACGGATATCACGATACCGATTGCATCACCTGCAATGGGGAAGCGAAAAGCCGGCGATCACGGCGCCCACGAAATTTTTCAGATGGAGCTGGTGAGGAATCCGAAGGCTGACGTTAAGTGTGGAGTTGTGCAGCAAATCAATCGCCGCCGCCGTGGGGCCCGCGCCGCGTGGCCGTGGCCGCCTGCCGCGCGCCGCTTGGCCGCGAAGCGTGGAGCACGGCCGGCCACCGTGAATGCACGCCCGCCTGAGCCCGCGCTCCGCCGCGGTCTACCCATTGGGGAACCAGGAGGTGACTTGCTATACCTGTCACCGCGGCGACACCCACCCGGTGAGCTGGGGCAACCGGCGCTACGATCCGCCCAAGCCAAAAGGGTAGCCGCTCACGGGTGCATCGCCAGCGCGATAACTCCCGAACGGGCGCTCCTCGTCATCTGGGAGTCCGTGTCTGAGAACACCGCTGTTCTCGGAATATCACTATTAAGGTTCACTTAATCTCTTCGCAGCGATACTGCGCGAGCCGAGACCCCCGGCGTATGAGCCCCGTTCGGTCCCTGGGCCGGACGGGGTTTTTATTTTCGAGTGAAGCCGGGTTTCGACTGTCCTAATAAGAGACACTTTTATAGCGAACGACGCGAACCCTAAATTCGGGAATGTCCCGCGCAAAGCGCAAAATCGGTGTCCCACGTACGTGCGGATAGGAGAAGAGTCCTCATCAGAAATTTCCCTGTATAGCCCTGACAATGGGGTGACGCGGAACTTCATGCCGCATCTTTGGATGTTCCTGCTGAAAACTCTCACACCCCCGGGTCACAATGTATTTTTGATCGACGGCAACGCGCGGCCTATGGAGGAGGCGGCCATACTCAGTTTATTCGGGAGAAAAAGATCGGGCTAGTGGGGATCGGCGCCATGACCCGAATGGTTGCCAAAGCTTACCAGATGGCCGACGCGGTTCGCGCCGCCGGTTTTCCGGTGGTGATGGGCGGCCCGCATGTCACCGAAGAGCCGGACGAGGCGCTGGGACGTAACGGCGGGCCTCGGCACGCCGACGCTGTCGCCCTAGGGGAAGCCGATGAAACGTGGCCCCAGATCGTTGCCGATGCGGCGCGTGGCCAACTCCGGGAAGTCTACAAACCCACCGATGAGTTTGGGCAGGAGCGAAAACCCCTCGTTGCAGTCCTATCCGTCGATTCCCTGGGAGTCCATGGATCTTGACCAGTTCAACATCGTTCCCAAGCCCATGGCTCCGCTGCTTCGGCGCGTCGGCGGCGGCTGGGCGACCTTCCGGATTATTCCGGTGGAGTCCGGGCGAGGCTGTCCTTATGGCTGCGAGTTCTGCACCGTAACCGGCTTTTTCGGCGATTCCATTCGCTTTCGCAGCAATCAAAGCGTGGTGGATGAACTGCTGCGATTAAAATCTCGCGCCCGGAGCGAAGACGGCCAGATGGTCGTCTTCTTCATCGACGACAATTTCGCCATCAACGTTAAGCGCACCAAGAGCAATAAGTGGCA